>JAKFDI010000043.1:0-42359 GCA_036676235.1 Rhizobacter sp.
GCGAGTTCTGCGCGAGCGCCAAAGTCCGAGCACCGCAGAGCAGTCCGCTGCAAGCGGACCGCCGAGGTCGGGGTGCCCTTCTTTGGGTTCCCTTTCTTGGGCAAGCAAGAAAGGGGACTCGCCCGCCGGGGCGAGACCCGGCTACTCACAGCAGGGCACGGTGCTTCGGCAGAGCAAACGAGCAAGGCCTTCGACAAGCTCAGTCCGAACGGCTTGTGGTGCGGGCGGGGCCCTTCGACAGGCTCAGGGCGAACGGATGTGGTGGTGCGCCGAGTCGGCCCTTCGATACCTCAGGGCGAACGGGATTCGGGGCGCGCCGGCCTGGCCCTTCGACAGGCTCAGGGCGAACGGGCTCGGGAAGACGTGCGCTTCGATACCTCAGGTCGAACGGAATCGTGAGCGAAGCTTCAACAAGGCACAACCGTGCCCTCGCTCTTCACCCCCGGCTCGCCCTCAATGCGACATCAACACCGGCACCGTCATCGACTGCAACAGCGTGCGCGTCACCCCGCCCAGCACCAGTTCCCACAACCGCGGGTGCCCGTAGCCGCCCATCACGATGAGATCGGCGTCGATGTCGGAGGCATGCGACAGCACGGCCTGCGCCACCGGCGCATCGGGGGTCCAGCTCGGCGTCATGCGCTCGGACACCGTGTCGGCGCGCGTGCGCAGCACGGTGCATTCCGCCTGCACGCCGTGGCGCTGTAGGTGCGCCGCCACGGCCTCCAGGCTGCGACCGGTCTCATCGTCCTCGCCCGCGAAGCGCACCAGCTCCACCTTCTGCGCGCGGCGCAGCAGCGGCAGCGCATCGCGCAGGGCGCGTGCGCTTTCGCGCGTGTCGGACCACGCCACCAGCACGCGCGAGCCGCAGCGCGGCGGTTCGTCGGCCGGTGCGCCGTCGGCGTTGACGTAGGGCACGAACAGCAGCGGGCAGGCCGCGCTGGTCAGCAACTGCCCGGCGAAGCCGGCGGGTGTGCCGTCGCCGGCGGCGGGGTCGCGCTGGCCGAGCACGATCAGATCGGCGCAACGCGATTGCTGCAGCACCGTCGGCATCGGCTCGCCCGCCGGAAAGCGCAGTTGCAGCGGCGTGCCGGCGGCCTGCGCCGCCTCGGCGACGCGCGCCGTCACCTGCTCGCGCCGCACGCTATCGGCCTCGGCCTGCATCTGCAGCCCGAGACTGGCCGCCTCGGGCGTGACGTAGGCGCCAATGGTCGCCGCCGTGGCCGCGTAGAGCACGGCCACCTCGGCCTGGTGGTCGGCCGCCAGCCGCGCCCCCAGCGTGGCGACGGCGCGCGAACGCGGGCTGTCGTTGACGAGCACCAGCACATTCCTGAGTTCGCTCATGGCGCATCCTTTCGTGATGAGGTCGCCGCGCATCGCACGGCGAGACACCCATCACAGGGCAGATCGCGTGCCATGATCCGACGCCTGTCGACCGGGCGTTCGCCGCAACGCCGTCAGCCGAGGAGCCCACCATGTTTGCCGTGTATGGAGTCACCGGCCGCCTGTACAGCGCCACACCCGATCAGCTGCGCCGCGTGACGGCCGTGCGCGCGAGCCCGGCCACCGCCCGCGCCCACGCCGTGGCGCGCGATGGCGACGATGAGTCGGGTGAAGCCCGCCCGGGCGCAACGCCGGGCGCGGCGGCCTACGCCGCCATGCAGCGCGGCGACACGGGCCGGCAGCCGCTCAGCCGCGTCGCGCAGGTGATGAGCCGGCAGGTGTGGACGCTGCCGCAGGACGCCACGCTGGTCCAAGCCTGGCGGAAGCTGGCCGAGCACGGCATCGGCCAGGCGCCGGTGGTCGATGCGCAGGGCGTGCTGGTGGGGCTGCTGTCGCGCGCTGAGCTGATGCACCCGGGACTCATGCCCACGCCCGACGCCTCGCCGGCGGCGTGGCAGGCCTTCGGCGCACGCCGGGTGGCCGAGGCGATGTGGACACCGGTGCCCAGCGTTCAGGCCGAGGAAGATTTGCGCCGGGTGGCGAGTGCACTGCTGCAAACCGGTTTGCCCGGGCTGCCGGTGGTCGACGAAGCCGGCACGGTGATCGGCTTCGTGTCGCGCTCGGACATCCTGCGCGCGGTGGTGGCCGATCCGCCGCTGGATCTGTGGAGTTAGAAGGGACCACCCCTACGCGCTTCGCGCGCCCCTCAAGGGGCAACACCAGCGGACCGGCCGAGCCGGATCCGCGGCGTTTGCTTGATCGCGGGTTTATGCGTCACGGATGGCGACCCTCACTCCAGCCCTCTCCCGCAAGCGGGAGAGGCCGCAATGCACACCGGATCGGCTCCATCTCCCGCTTGCGGGAGGGGGTTGAAGTAAGGGTGCTGCCCGCCGCGTGTCGACTTGTGCACACGCCCGCACTTCCCAGGCACGAATAGCGGGCACTTTCCCCACGTGATTTCGCTTAGGTCTGTAACCGGCGTGCCGAAAATGGTTTGTCACGTTGTCGAAACACGCCTGTGCCTGCGCCGTGCGCGCCGCGGATCGACCTGTTTCGACAGCCTGGCAACGCGCTGTCGCGCCCCGGCCCATTCGGCAGGACGACAGCGATGCAACCAGCCAACCGAGCCCTACGTGGAGTACGACGCCGATGAATGACGCCACCGCGCAGACCGATGCGAGTTCAGCGCTGCCGCTCGCGGCTGCGGCGGACCTGCAGGACCATCTGATGACGGCCTCCAACGATCTCGACCGCCTGCAGACGCTGCTGACCGACGCCTGCGAGACGCTGATGCTGCGCTTCTCCGGCGCCACCGAACAAGTGCGCGCGCTGCTCGACGAACACGCCGTGGACACGGCCGACTGCGAGGTCTACGACGGCCTGATGCAGCAACTCGGCGCCGCCGTCACGGCACTTCAGTTCCAGGACATGGCCTCGCAGCTCATCCACCACACGCACCGCCGCCTGCGCACCTGCGCCGACCAGATCGCGCGGGTGTCGATGGGCGACGACGAGGACGGCATCGCCATCGTCGAAGAGCCGCCGCTGCGGCCCAACCCCGTCACGCAATCAGAGATGGACGCCGGCTCCATCGAGCTGTTCTGAGCATCGACCGACATCCATACCCAGATCTTTCGGAGAACGACATGCAATCAATCCTCGCCGTGGACGATTCGGCTTCGATGCGCCAGATGGTGAGCTTCACGCTCAAGAGCGCCGGCTACACCGTGGTCGAGGCCGTCGACGGGCAGGACGCCTGGGAAAAGGCCGGCAGCCGCGATTTCGACCTCGTGCTCACCGACCAGAACATGCCGCGCATGGACGGCATCAGCCTGACCAAGAAGCTGCGCGACAACCCCAAATTCAAGAGCACGCCGATCCTGATCCTCACCACCGAGTCGAGCGACCAGATGAAGCAGGCCGGGCGCAGCGCCGGCGCGACCGGCTGGCTGGTCAAGCCCTTCGATCCGGCCAAGCTGCTCGAAGTGATCAAGAAGGTCGTCCGCTGATCGCGGCCACTCCCACGCAGTACAGGAATCCAGGAGCACACCCGCGATGGGCGAGATGACTTCCGAAGGCGCGAACCTCGGCGCCGGCATCGATCTGAGCCAGTTCTATCAGGTCTTTTTCGAGGAGGCCGGCGAGAACCTGGCGCGCATGGAGCAGCAGTTGCTCGAGATCGACCTCGAGCGCGCCGACGACGAGGAGCTGAACTCGATCTTCCGCTGTGCGCATTCGGTCAAGGGCGGCGCGGCCACCTTCGGCTTTGCCGACGTGGCCGAACTCACGCACCAGATGGAGACGCTGCTCGACAAGCTGCGCCGCCATGAACTCGCGCCCACCTCGGCCATGGTCGACGTGCTGCTGCAGGCGGGCGATGCGCTGCGCGCCCAGCTCGCGCGCCACCAGGGCGCCGGCGGCGAAGCGATCGACACCACCGAGTTGCTGTTCAACATCCGCGCCATGTCCGACGGCGAGGCGCCGATCGCCATGCCGGCGGCCGCCCCCGCGGCTCCTGCCGCCGCCGTGCCCGCTCCTGCGGCACCGATGCCGGCACCCGCGCCGGCCGCGGCGCTGCCGCAGAACGCCCGCGCCCTCGAACTGCGCGTCGGCCCCATGCCCTATGCGGAGCAGGCCGACAACCTGGTCGACCTGTTCAAGGAAATCACCGACCTCGGCACCATCGAGCCGATCGACGGCGGCATCGCGAGCGACGGCTTCCGGCGCTTTCGCATCGTCACCACCAGTTCCGACAACGACCTGCTGGACCTGTTCACCTTCCATGTGGCACGCGAGCACGTGGTGCTGCTGCCCTTCGGCCCAGGCTACGGCTTCCACGACGGTGCGCCGGGCGCGCCGCCCAAGGAAGAGCCCGACGCGGGCTACGGCTTCTTCGACGAAGCCCCCGGCGCACCCAAGGCCGGCGAGCACGAGACCGCGGCTGCGCAGGCCAAGGACGCCCGCCCCGCCGCAGCCGCGCGCCCAGCTGCAAAGCAAGAAGCCAAGCCGGCCGCTGCCGCGCTGGAGGCCTCGACCTTGCGCGTCTCGGTCGAGAAGGTCGACCAGCTCATCAACCTGGTGGGTGAACTCGTCATCACGCAGGCCATGCTGGCGCAGAACAGCAAGGACATCGACAGCGCCATCTACCAGCAGCTCGTCGCGGGCCTCGCCGACCTGGACCGCAACACGCGCGATCTGCAGGAATCGGTGATGTCGATCCGCATGATCCCGATGTCGATGGTGTTCAGCCGCTTCCCGCGCATGCTGCGCGACCTGGCAAGCAAGCTGGGCAAGAAGGTCGACTTCGTGACGCAGGGCGAAGCCACCGAACTCGACAAGGGCCTGGTCGAGAAGATCACCGACCCGCTCACCCACCTGGTGCGCAATTCCTGCGACCACGGCATCGAGATGCCGGCCGATCGCCTCGCCAAGGGCAAGCCCGAGCACGGCACGATCACGCTCAGCGCCTCGCACCAGGGCGGCTCCATCGTCATCGAGGTGCGCGACGACGGGCGCGGCCTGTCGCGCGAGAAGCTGATCAAGAAGGCACGCGAGCGCGGCATCGATGCGCCCGATTCGATGACCGACTCGGAGGTCTGGAACCTGATCTTCGCGCCCGGCTTCTCCACCGCCGACGTGGTGACCGACGTGTCCGGCCGCGGTGTCGGCATGGACGTGGTGAAGAAGAACATCACCTCGCTCGGCGGCACGGTCGACATCGACTCGGCCGAGGGCTACGGCATGAGCGTGAAGGTGCGCCTGCCGCTGACGCTGGCCATCATGGACGGCATGAGCGTGGGCGTGGGCGACGAGGTCTACATCCTGCCGCTGTCTTCCGTGGTCGAGTCCTTCCAGGTGCAGGACCAGACGATCAAGACCATCGGCGGCTCCGGCCGCGTGGTGGAGGTGCGCGACGAGTACATGCCGGTGATCGGTCTCGAAGACGTGTTCCAGGTGCCGCGCTTCGACTTCGAGCACGTGGCCGGAATCATGGTCGTGGTCGAGGCCGAGGGCGGGCGCGTGGCGCTGCTGGTGGACGAATTGCTCGGCCAGCAGCAGGTCGTCGTGAAGAACCTCGAATCCAACTACCGCCGCGTGAACGACGTGTCGGGCGCCACCATCATGGGCGACGGCCGCGTGGCGCTGATCCTCGATGTCGGCAGCCTGGTGCGCCGCTGCAAGCGCTGACGCCGACCGATTCTTTCCCCCAGGCGCGGCCCGGCGGGTCGCTCCCCGATTCCCGATCCCGATCCCGATCCCCGAAGGAATTTCCATGAGCGCCTTGTCCAACCTGCGAATCGGCCGCCGCCTCGGCCTCGGCTTCGGCCTGCTGCTCGTGTTGATGTTGGGCACGCTTGCGCTGACGGTGCGCCAGATGAGCGTACAGAACGCGCACCTCATGCGCATTGCCGGCGTCGACCGCACGGCCACGGCGCTCATCGCCGCCACGCACGACGCGGTGGGCATGCGGGCCGTCGGCGTACGCAGCATGGCGCTGCTGTTCGACGCGGCCGCACAGCAGGTCGAGCGCAACCGCATCATGCGGGCGCAGCTCATCGTCGACGACAGCCTGGCGCAACTCGACGACCTGATGAAGAAGGACACCGGCACCACGGCCGAGGCGAAGGCCATGCTCGCGGCGACTCTCGAGATGGAGCGTGCCGCCGCAGCAATCAGCGCCAAGGTGGTGACGCACGTGTCCGAGCGGCGACCGGCCGATGCGATGCAGGTGATGACCACCGAGGACATGCCGATGCTCACCAAGCTGAGCCAGCAGCTCGAAGCCTTCAGCGAGTACAACGCTCAGCAGGCGAACGCACGGGTTGCCGAGGCAAGCGACGGCTACCGACGGGCGCTGACCCTGAGCATCGCGCTCGGCGCCGCGGCCCTCGCCATCGGCAGCCTGCTCGGTTGGGCGTTGACCCGCAGCATCACCCGCCCCGTGGGCGAGGCCGTGCGCATCGCACAAGCGGTGGCGGCCGGCGACCTGACCACCCGCATCGAGGTGAAGAGCCGAGACGAACTCGGCCAGTTGCTCACCGCGCTGAAGGGCATGAACGACAGCCTGGTGAAGGTGGTCGGCGAAGTGCGCAGCGGCAGCGAAGGCGTGGCCGCCGGCTCCTCGCAGATCGCAACCGGCGGCGCCGAGCTGTCGCAGCGCACCGAGCGCCAGGCGAGCAACCTGCAGGAAACCGCGGCGTCGATGGAAGAGCTGTCGGCCACCGTGCGGCAAAGCGGCGATTCGGCGCGCCAGGCCAACCAGCTCGCCTCCAGCGCCGCCGAAGTGGCCGCGCGCGGTGGCCAGGTGGTCTCGCAGGTGGTCGCCACCATGAACGAGATCAACGCCAGCTCCAAGAAGATGGCCGACATCATCGGCGTCATCGACGGCATTGCCTTCCAGACCAACATCCTCGCGCTCAATGCGGCGGTGGAAGCTGCCCGCGCCGGTGAGCAGGGCCGCGGCTTCGCGGTGGTGGCCTCCGAAGTGCGCAGCCTCGCACAGCGTTCGGCGCAGGCGGCAAAAGAGATCAAGGGCCTGATCGGCGACAGCGTGGAGCGCGTCGAAGGCGGCTCGCGGCTGGTGGCCGACGCGGGTGCCACCATGACCGAGATCGTGTCCAGCGTGCAGCGCGTGACCGACATCATCGGCGAGATCACCGCCGCCGCCGGCGAGCAGACCGACGGCATCGGCCAGGTCAGCACCGCCGTGGTTCAGCTCGACCAGATGACGCAGCAGAACGCCGCGCTGGTCGAGCAGAGCGCGGCCGCAGCGATGAGCCTGCAGGACCAGGCCACGCGTCTGGCCGACGTGGTGCGCACTTTCAAGCTGAGCGGGCGCCACGCCGACATCTCGCAAGCGTCCTGATCTTCTGCACGGCCGCACGGCCGCACGTTCTCCCTCCCTCACTCCGCGCAAGGCCATCTCATGAACTTCAACAACCTGCAGATCGGCACCCGCCTCTGGCTCGCCGTCGGTCTGCTGATGGCCGCACTCGTCGCCGTGGTCGGCTTCACCAGCCTGCGCGCGGCCAGTTCGCAAGCACGCACCGAGGCGGCGACGGCACTGATCGACACGAAGCTGCGGATTGCCATCCAGTGGGCCGCCCTGACGGAGAACAACCGGACACGAACCCATGCGACGCTGATCAGCACCGAGGCGGCCATCGCAGCCGAGCTGAAGCCGGCGATGAGCGCCACCTCGGCCAAGATCACCACCTTGCAGAAGGAACTCAACGCCCTTCCGCTCGACGACAGCGAAAAGAACGCCCTCGAGAGGATCGCCACCGCCCGCCAGGGCATGCTGGACGGGCGCAAGAAGGTGCAGGCGCTGAAGGCCGCGAACCAGGCTGCGGCCACGCAGCCGCCGGCCGCAGCACCGGTGAGTGCGCCAGTGAGTGCGCCACTGAGCGCGCCGGTCGCGACGGGCAAGGGCGCCGCAGCGGCGGCCGCGAAGGCGGCCCAAGAGGCGGCGGCGGAGGCAGCGGCAGCAGCCGTCGCGCAGGCCGAGGCACACCGAATCAGCGAGCAACGCAAGATGGCCGAGGCGGCACTGCAATCCATCGAGCAGCACTACGAGCCCGCGGCGGCCGCCTACGCGCAGACGCAACTCGACTTCATTGCGCTGCAGGACGCCGCCAAGAAAGAACTGTCGCTTGCCGTGGCAGCGGAGCGCAAGACAGCGACGATGCTCCTCCTGGTGCTTGCGGGCACCATCGTGCTGGGCGCCTTCTTTGGCGCCTACGGCCTGATCCGCTCGATCCGCCAGTCGCTCGCCGAAGCGATCGAGGTCGCCGGACGCATCGCGCAGGGCGACCTGACGACACAGATGGTCGTCACCCGTCGCGACGAGTTCGGCACCTTGATGCGCTCGCTCAAGACGATGACCGAGAGCCTGGCCCAGATGGTCACGCAGGTGCGCTCGTCGACCGACAACATCGGCACCGCCAGCAGCCAGATCGCCAGCGGCACGCAAGACCTGTCGTCGCGCACCGAACACCAGGCAAGCAACCTGCAGCAGACCGCCTCGTCGATGGAAGAGCTGTCGGCGACCGTCAAGAACAGCGCCGACTCGGCACGTCAGGCCAACCAGCTCGCCTCCAGCGCCGCCGAGGTGGCGGCGCGTGGCGGCTCGGTGGTTTCTCAGGTGGTGGCCACGATGGACGAGATCACCGGCTCGTCGAAGAAGATCGCCGACATCATCGGCGTGATCGACGGCATCGCCTTCCAGACCAACATCCTCGCGCTCAATGCTGCGGTGGAAGCTGCGCGCGCCGGCGAACAAGGCCGCGGCTTCGCCGTGGTGGCCACCGAGGTGCGCAGCCTGGCGCAGCGCAGCGCGGAAGCTGCCAAGGAGATCAAGACGCTCATCGGCGCCAGCGTCGACCGCGTCGAAGCCGGCTCCCGGCTGGTGGCCGATGCCGGCCGCACGATGCAGGAGATCGTGGGCTCGGTGCAGCGCGTGACCGACATCATCGGCGAGATCACCGCCGCGGCCACCGAGCAGAGCGACGGCATCGGCCAGGTCAACACCGCCGTGGTGCAGCTCGACCAGATGACGCAGCAGAACGCGGCCCTTGTCGAAGAGTCGGCTGCTGCCGCCGAAAGCCTGAAGGACCAGGCCGCGCGCCTGGCCGACGTGGTGCGCACCTTCAAGCTGCACGGCCAAGGCGCCGCAGCAGCGGCATGAGACACCCTGTCGTCAACCCGTTGGCGGGCCGAGCGCCGGCCGATGTACTCATCGGACGAGGGGCACACATGAGCGCACGCATCGGATTCAAGCGCATCGGCACGCGGCTCGGCGCGGGCTTCGCGCTGATGCTGGCGCTCATGATGCTGAGCGCCGCCGCCGCGAGCTGGCAGCTGTGGCGCGTCGAATCGCACAACCGGGCGATTGCGGAACACAACGCGCGTGCCACCCTGGTGGGCGACTGGTCGGCGCTGGTGCGCACCAACCTCGAGCGCGCACTCACGGCCACCCGGCTCGATGCCGCCGCCGGCGACGACGACACCGTGCGCGCCCGCTTGCGCCCCGTGAACGGACGGCTCGCCGAAGACATGGCGGCCACGGCCACGGCCACCGCGCAGATCCAGGACCAGTTCAACGCCGCGACCGAGCGCACCGAGATCAACGCGCTGGTGGCGCGCATCAACGAGCACCGCAAGCGCTTCGTCGCCGTGCGCGCCCAGGTGCGCGACGACATCCAGATGGGCGAGGAGCCCCGACGCATCGAGGCCGAGCTGGTGCCGCTGGCCCAGGCCATGCTGACAGCGCTGGACGACCTCGGCGACGCCATGGCGCAGCTCACCGCTGCAGACAACCGAGAGCGCGCCGCGGTGGTCGACGAGGCGCTGCTGTTTCTTGCCCTGTCCTGCGTCGTGGCGTTGGCGACGGGCGCGGCGCTCGCGTGGCGCATGACGCGCTCGATCACCGCGCCGATGCGCGAAGCGGTGGCCGTGGCGCAGAACATCGCCAACGGCGACCTGTCGCAGGCCGTCGACGGCACCCGCGCCGACGAGATCGGCTCGTTGTTGCGCCGCCTCGGGCAGATGCAGGACCGGCTGCACGAGGCGTTCACCGCCATCCACCAGTCGGCCGGCAACATCGAGACGGCGAGCGGCGAAGTCGCCCAGGGCAACGGCGACCTCAGCCAGCGCACCGAACAGACCGCCTCCAGCCTGCAGCAGACGGCCAGCTCGATGGAGCAGCTCACCGGCACGGTCAAGCACAGCGCCGACTCGGCGCGCCAGGCCAACCAGCTCGCGTCGAATGCCGCTTCGGTGGCCGCGCGCGGCGGCGAGGTGGTCTCGCAGGTGGTTGCCACCATGGACGACATCAACGCCAGCTCCAAGAAGATCGCCGACATCATCGGCGTCATCGACGGCATCGCCTTCCAGACCAACATCCTCGCCTTGAACGCAGCCGTGGAAGCGGCGCGTGCCGGCGAACAGGGCCGCGGCTTCGCGGTGGTGGCTTCCGAAGTGCGCAGTCTGGCGCAGCGCTCGGCGCAGGCCGCGAAAGAGATCAAGAGTTTGATCGGCGCCTCGGTCGAGAAGGTCGAAGGCGGCGCCAAGCTGGTGGCCGACGCGGGCAGGACCATGACCGAGATCGTCTCCAGCGTGCAGCGCGTGACCGACATCATTGGCGAGATCACCGCCGCGGCCAGCGAGCAGAGCGACGGCATCGGGCAGGTCAACACCGCCGTTGTGCAGCTCGACCAGATGACGCAGCAGAACGCCGCGCTGGTGGAAGAAAGCGCCGCCGCGGCCGAGAGCCTGAAGGACCAGGCGACGCGTCTCGCCGAGGTCGTGCGCACCTTCAAGCTGCGCGGACAGAACGCCGATATCACCGAAGCGGCCTGAGCCCACCCGTTCTCTCATCGAACCAGACCCATGCAACTGAACAACCTCAAGATCGGCGTTCGCCTCGGCGCAGGCTTCGGCGCGGTGCTGCTGCTCATGCTGTGCATCGTGGCCGTGTCCATCTTCCGTTTCTCGCAGGCCCGCGTGGCCTTCGACGACACCGCCGCATCGCACGAGCGCGCCATGCTCGGCGAGCGCTGGGCGCAGCAGACCGGGCTCAACATCACCCGCACCATCGCCGTTGCCAAGGCGGCCGGCATGCCGATGGTGGCGACGCACTTCGAGCCGCAGATGAAGGAGACGAGCGCCCACATCGCCGAGCTGCAGACGGCGCTGGAAGCATCGATCACCGACGACGCCGGCCGCGCCCTGATCGCCGCGGTGGCGGCACAGCGCACGCAGTACGACGAGACGCTCGCCCGCATGGCCGAGCTGATGAAGATGTACGACCAGCCCGCCGTCGACGCGCTGCTGGTCGAGAAGCTGCTGCCGCTGTCGCAGTCCTACATCACCGCCATGAACGGCCTGCGCGAGCATGTAGAAGCCCAGGCCAAGACCCGCATGGACGAAGCCCGCGCCTCGCTGCAGCGGGCCCAGCTCGTGCTGGTCGTGCTGCTGGCTGCGAGCCTGGCGATCGGCGGCGCGATGGCCTGGCTGATCACCCGCTCGGTGACGCGGCCGGTGCAGGAAGCCGTGCGCGTGGCCGAGGTGATTGCGCGCAACGACCTGTCGCACAGCGTCACCAGCGACCGCCGCGATGAACTCGGCAACCTGCTGCGCGCCCTGGGCACGATGCAGCAATCGCTGCGGCAGATGGTGGGCCAGGTGCGCGCCACCACCGAGGGCATCAACAGTGCCAGCGGCGAGATCGCCAGCGGCAACCAGGATCTTTCGGCGCGCACCGAGCACACCGCCTCGAACCTTCAGCAGGCCGCGGCCTCGATGGAGCAGCTGACCGGCACCGTCAAGCAGAGTGCCGACTCGGCGCGGCAGGCGAATCAGCTCGCATCCAATGCCGCCTCGGTGGCCGCGCGCGGCGGCGAGGTGGTCTCGCAAGTGGTTGCCACAATGGACGACATCAACGCGAGTTCCAAGAAGATCGCCGACATCATCGGCGTCATCGACGGCATCGCCTTCCAGACCAACATCCTCGCGTTGAACGCCGCCGTTGAGGCCGCCCGCGCCGGCGAGCAGGGCCGCGGCTTCGCGGTCGTGGCCTCGGAAGTGCGCAGTCTCGCGCAGCGCTCGGCCGATGCCGCCCGCGAGATCAAGGCGCTGATCGGTGCGAGCGTGGACAAGGTCGAAGGCGGCTCCAAGCTCGTGGCCGACGCCGGCCGCACCATGACCGAAATCGTGAACTCCGTGCAGCGCGTGACCGACATCATTGGCGAGATCACCGCTGCCGCCGACGAGCAGAGCGACGGCATCGGCCAGGTCAACAGCGCCGTGGTGCAGCTCGACGAGATGACGCAGCAGAACGCGGCGCTGGTCGAGCAGAGCGCCGCCGCCGCCATGAGCCTGAAAGACCAGGCGGGCAAGCTGGCTGGCCTGGTCAGCAGCTTCAACCTCGAAACCGCCGCGCGCGCCTGACGTCGCCCGAACCCGAATCGCGTAGGGAATCTCCATGAACAAGAAGATCTCGTTCTCCAGGCAAGTACTGCTGTGCTTCGCCTTGCCGGCCCTGCTGTTCATCGCGGCACTCGCAGCGACCGGCTGGGGCCTGTGGAGCACGCAGCGCGACTTCCGTCAACTGGCCGCGCAGGAGCAGGCCATCGCCACGCAACTGCAGGACATCCAGGCCCAGGCGCTGCGCGCCAACCAGGCGGTGCGTGACCTGGCGCTCGATCCGTCGAGCAAGGAACACCGCGAGGCGCTCGCGACCTCGCACCAGAACCTGAGCGCAGCGCTCGCGCAAGGCGCCACGCTGGCCGCCGGCACCGCCTTCGAGGAGCCGATGCAGCGCATCACCGGGCTGCTCAAGGCGCATGCGGCCATCCACGACAAGATCGTCATCCTGCTGCGCGACAGCCCGGGCGAGGTGATCCTCACCATCGTCAACGATGAAACGCCATCGTGGAACGCGACGCGCACCGAACTGCTGGCGCAGATGAAGACGGCCGGCGACCGCTCGGCGCAAGGCTTGCAGCAGGCCGAGACTGATGCCGCCGCCGCCATGCTGCTGGCCGCCGTGCTGGCCGGGCTGGCACTGGCCGCCTGCGGTGGCCTGAGCTGGGTGATCCACCGCACGCTGCGCCGCGAACTCGGCGGCGAGCCGGCACAGGCGCGCGAGGCCCTGCAGCGCGTGGCCGACGGCGACCTGCGCCAGGATCTGCACATCGACGCGGCCGCGGCAAACAGCCTGATGGCGAGCATCCAGGCGATGCAGGTGTCGCTGCGGCGCATGGTGGGCGAACTGCGCACCTCGACCGACAACATCGGCACCGCCAGCACGCAGATCGCAAGCGGCACGCAGGACTTGTCGTCGCGCACCGAGCATCAGGCGAGCAATCTGCAGCAGACGGCTTCGTCGATGGAAGAACTCTCGGCCACCGTCAAGAACAGCGCCGACTCGGCCCGCCAGGCCAACCAGCTCGCATCGAGCGCCGCGGCCGTGGCTGCGCGCGGCGGCGAGGTGGTGTCGCAGGTGGTTGCCACCATGGACGACATCAACGCCAGCTCCAAGAAGATCGCCGACATCATCGGCGTCATCGACGGCATCGCTTTCCAGACCAACATCCTCGCGCTCAACGCCGCCGTTGAAGCGGCGCGTGCCGGCGAGCAGGGCCGCGGCTTTGCGGTGGTGGCAAGCGAAGTGCGCAGCCTGGCCCAGCGCTCGGCGCAGGCGGCGAAAGAGATCAAGGGCCTGATCGGCGCGAGCGTCGACAAGGTCGAGGGCGGCGCCAAGCTGGTGGCCGACGCCGGCAAGACGATGACCGAGATCGTCTCCAGCGTGCAGCGCGTGACCGACATCATCGGCGAGATCACCGCCGCGGCCAGCGAGCAGAGCGACGGCATCGGCCAGGTCAACACCGCCGTGGTGCAGCTCGACCAGATGACGCAGCAGAACGCCGCGTTGGTCGAGGAATCCGCCGCCGCGGCGGAGAGCCTGAAAGACCAGGCTTCGCGGCTCGCGAGCGTGGTGAGCAACTTCCGCCTCAAGCAGGCGTGAGAACGTGAGAGTTTTCGCCCCCTGGAGTTCCCAAGACCGTTCGCCCTGAGGTATCGAAGGGCCTGCAGCGTGCGGCACGGGGCTTCCTTCGACAGGCTCAGGACGGTCGGAATACAACCTCAGCCCGAACGGGGTGGGGTGCTGCCCGCGAAAAAGCTTTCAATCTTTGAGGCCTCGCCTCTCCCTTATTCATCCACTTCGACAGCAGATATCCCGTGAACCCGAAGAACCTGAGCATCTCCCACAAGTTATGGGGTGCATTCATCCTGCTGCTGGTCGCGATGCTCGCGATCGGCAGCATCACGCTCTACCAGGGCGGCCTCGTGCAGAAGCGAGCCGAGGCGGAACTCGTCAACACGGCCAAGCTGATGGTGATGTCCACCCGCTGGAAGGGCCTGACGGAGGCGGCCGTCGTGCGCAGCATGGCCGCCATCATCAGCAGCGATCCGACGGTGGCAGACCTGTTCAAGGACAACCTCGCCAACGACAGCAAGGACATCGGCAAGCTGCACGCGGAAGTCGCCAATCTCGCCACCACGCCCGAAGACCAAGCGCAGCTCAAGCAGACGCAGGCACTCGGCAAGGGCGTGCTCGCGGCCGCCAAGCTGGCCGGCGAGCGCCGTGCGGCCGGCGACTATTCGGGCATCGCCGCGGTGGTGAAGAACGAGTACAGCGCCGCCACCAAGGCCTACCTCGACAGCATCGACCAGTTCGCCAAGCTGCAACTGGAGAAGAACAGCCGCGCACAAGCTGCCGCCGACGCCGCCCAGTCGCAGACCCTGCTGTTCGCAGGCATCGCCGGCGCGGTGGTGCTGGCGCTCGGCATGGCAATCGCCGCGACGCTGGTGCGCACAATTCGCGCGCCGCTGCAGCAGTCGGTGGCGCTGGCCGGGGCCATCGCCAACGGCGACCTGACCCAGCGCATCCACACCGAGCGGCGCGACGAGTTCGGCACGCTGATCCGGTCGCTCGGGCACATGAACGAGTCGCTTGCCGCACTGGTGGGCAATGTGCGCAGCTCGACCGACAGCATCGGCACGGCCAGCACGCAGATCGCGAGCGGCACGCAAGACCTCTCGTCGCGCACCGAGCATCAGGCGAGCAACCTGCAGCAGACGGCTTCGTCGATGGAAGAACTCTCGGCCACGGTGAAGAACAGCGCCGACTCGGCCCGCCAGGCCAACCAGCTCGCATCGAACGCCGCCTCGGTGGCCGCGCGCGGCGGCGAAGTGGTGTCGCAGGTGGTTGCCACCATGGACGACATCAACGCCAGCTCCAAGAAGATTGCCGACATCATCGGCGTCATCGACGGCATCGCCTTCCAGACCAACATCCTCGCGCTCAACGCCGCCGTTGAAGCGGCGCGTGCCGGCGAGCAGGGCCGCGGCTTCGCGGTGGTGGCAAGCGAAGTGCGCAGCCTGGCGCAGCGCTCGGCCCAGGCGGCGAAAGAGATCAAGGGCCTGATCGGCGCCTCGGTCGACAAGGTCGAAGGCGGCGCTCGCCTCGTGGCCGACGCGGGCCAGACCATGACCGAGATCGTGAGCTCGGTGCAGCGCGTCTCCGACATCATCAGCGAAATCACCGCCGCGGCCGGTGAGCAGAGCGACGGCATCGGCCAGGTGAACACCGCCGTGGTGCAGCTCGACCAGATGACACAGCAGAACGCCGCGCTCGTCGAAGAATCGGCTGCCGCAGCCGAGAGCCTCAAGGACCAGGCCTCGCGGCTGGCCGAGGTGGTCGGGCGCTTCCGCGTGGCGGCAACCTGACCCGCCGCTTCAGTTCGCCCGAGACCGACCGATATCCCCGTCAGAAGGGCGTGAAGCCCATTTCAAGATCGAGAGCCGGAACATGGAAATGATCCAGGAAGCCACCCAGGTGGCACAGCATGAAGCCCAACGCAGCAAGGCCGCCCGTGCGGGTGCGCCGGCCGAAACCCAGGGCACCGGCGGCGAGTTCCTCACCTTCCGCCTCGGCGCCGAGGAATACGGCATCGACATCCTGAAGGTCCAGGAGATCCGCTCCTACGAGCAGCCCACGCGCATCGCCAACGCCCCCGCCTTCGTCAAGGGCGTGGTCAACCTGCGCGGCGTCATCGTGCCCATCGTCGACCTGCGCCTGAAGCTGGCCTGCGAGAGCGCCGAGTACAACGACTTCACCGTCGTCATCGTGCTCAACGTCAAGGGACGCGTGGTCGGCGCCGTCGTCGACTCGGTCTCCGACGTGCTTGAGCTTGCCGCCGGCACCATCAAGCCAGCGCCGGAGATGAACTCCGCCGTCGACACCTCCTTCATCACCGGCATCGGCTCGATTCAAGACCGCATGCTCATCCTCATGGACATCGAGGCCCTCATGTCCAGCGCCGAAATGATTTGACCCCCCCTACGCGCTTCGCGCGCCCCCCGAGGGGGGCACTGTCAGCGGACCGGCGGAGCCGGATCCGCGGCAGTTGCTTGATGGAACGCGACCACCCAACCCGTTGGCGGGCCGGCGGAGCCGGACCCGCCGCAGTTGCTTGACGGGCACGCGACCACCCCACCCGTTCGCCCTGAGCCTGTCGAAGGGCCGGCTGAGCTTGTCGAAGCCCCCGCGCTGCCAAGCCGCGCACCAAAGGCGCGAACTGCCCCCGCGCAGTCCCTCTTCTCGCCGCAAGCCGCCCGCCCCAAGTTCGCAGAATCGTTCGTAACGGCGGCTACATCTTTCGCCGCAACAACCGATATGCCTGAAGACGGTCGCCATCGTTGCCCGTCGTGCGAGTTGGCGGCGCTGAGCGTCCGACGTGTCTGCCGATCTAACGAATCCTCCGAGCACAACCATGAACTTCATTCTTCTACTCCGCCGATTCACCATCCGGACCCGCATGCTGGCGGCCGTGGCGATCGTCACCGCGGCCTTGCTGGCCGTCGGCGGCGTGGGCCTGGCCGGGCAGATGTATGCGCAGCAGACCAGCGAGGCGGTCATCGAGGGCGAATTCGCGTCGATGAAGCAGATCATGGAACTGCGCATGGCGATGGCCAGGCTGCGCATGTTCGAGAAGGACATGATCATCCAGTACGGCAAGCCCGACGCCGTGGAGCAGGCCGTCAAGTCCTGGGGCTCCACCTTCGACGAGGTGCTGGCAGCGGCCAACAAGCTCGCCGATGCGCTGCCTGTCGCCGAGCAGAAGGAGCGCGTGAAGGAAGCGATGTCGCGCCTGGAGCGCTACCGCACGCGCTTCGAGAGCGTGGCCAAGACCATGATTGCCCAGGGCTTCGATTCGCCCACCGGCGCGTCGATCTTCATGACGCGCGTGCAGGGCGAATACAACGGCGCGCACGAGTCCATCGAGATGCTCGCCATGGACCTCGAGAAGAGCGCCGGCGACGCCGGTGAGCGGCTGAAAGCCGTGGGCATGCTCGTGATGTCGCTGCTGGCCGGCTCCGTGGGCCTGGCGCTGATCCTCATCGCGCCGTCCACCGTGCTCAACATGCTGTCGATCTGCCGCCCGATCAGCGAAGCCGAATCGCTGGCCAAGGCCATCGCCGGAGGCGACCTGACCGAACAAAAGATCGACGCGCGCGGCAACGACGAAGCCGGCCAACTGGTGCGCTCGCTGCAGACGATGCAGGCCTCGCTGCGCCAGATGGTGGGCCAGGTGCGCAGTTCGACCGACAGCATCGGCACCGCCAGCACGCAGATCGCAAGCGGCACGCAAGACCTCTCGTCGCGCACCGAGCATCAGGCGAGCAACCTGCAGCAGACGGCTTCGTCGATGGAAGAACTCTCGGCCACGGTGAAGAACAGCGCCGATTCGGCCCGCCAGGCGAACCAGCTGGCTTCGAGCGCCGCGGCCGTGGCCGCACGCGGCGGCGAGGTGGTCTCGCAGGTGGTTGCCACCATGGACGACATCAACGCCAGCTCCAAGAAGATCGCCGACATCATCGGCGTGATCGACGGCATCGCCTTCCAGACCAACATCCTCGCCTTGAACGCCGCGGTGGAAGCCGCCCGTGCCGGCGAACAGGGCCGCGGCTTCGCAGTGGTGGCCTCCGAAGTGCGCAGCCTGGCGCAGCGCTCAGCGCAGGCGGCCAAGGAGATCAAGGGCCTGATCGGCGCGAGCGTCGACAAGGTCGAAGGCGGCGCCAAGCTGGTGGCCGACGCCGGCAAGACGATGACCGAGATCGTTGGCAGCGTGCAGCGCGTGACCGACATCATCGGCGAGATCACCGCCGCGGCTTCGGAGCAGAGCGACGGCATCGGGCAGGTGAATACCGCCGTGGTGCAGCTCGACCAGATGACGCAGCAGAACGCCGCGCTCGTCGAAGAATCCGCCGCCGCGGCCGAGAGCCTGAAAGATCAGGCCATGCGTCTCGCGCGCGTGGTGAGCGGCTTCAAGATCGATTCCCACAGCGTGCAGGCCGCATCGCCCGCACCGGCGCGCCCCGTGGCCGCGGCGCCCGTCGCTGCACCGGCACCGGTCGCCGCGAAGCCTGCCGCGCCCAAGCCCGTCACGGCCAAGCCCGTCACGGCCAAGCCCGCCCCGGTTGCAGCCGCGCCCGCCCCCAAGGCAGCGGCTCCCGCGCCGGCACCTGCCCCTCGTGCGACGGCCGCAGCCCCGGCCGCGGACGACGACTGGGAAACGTTCTGAGCGCCCACCGCAACTGACGTACGCAACCGAACGATCGAGAGGAAAGACCATGGACATGATTCACGAAGGCACCCAGGTGGCGCGCCACGAAACCGCGCGCGAACAGGCGCACGCCGCCGCACAGGCACATGCCCAGGCCGGCGGTGAGTTCCTCACCTTCCGCCTCGGCGCCGAGGAATACGGCATCGACATCCTGAAGGTCCAGGAGATCCGCTCCTACGAGCAGCCCACGCGCATCGCCAATGCACCCGCCTTCGTCAAGGGCGTCGTCAACCTGCGCGGCGTCATCGTGCCCATCGTCGACCTGCGCCTGAAGCTCGCCTGCGAAACCGCCGAATACAACGACTTCACCGTCGTCATCGTGCTCAACGTCAAGGGCCGCGTCGTCGGCGCCGTCGTCGACTCGGTCTCCGACGTGCTCGAGCTTGCCGCCGGCACCATCAAGGCCGCCCCGGAGATGAACTCCACCGTCGACACCTCTTTCATCACCGGCATCGGCTCGATCCAGGACCGCATGCTCATCCTCATGGACATCGAAGCCCTCATGTCCAGCGCCGATATGGGATTGGTCTAACGACCCCCCCTACGCGCTTCGCGCGCCCCCAGGGGGCACACCAGCGGACCGGCGGAGCCGGATCCGCGGTGTCGCTTGATCCCGGGTCGGCGGCTGCAATAGAGAAGGATCTGCCGTGAGCACTGCATCCAGCACCGCCTGCGAACACCGGATCGGCGATGACGAACTGCTCGTCATCGTTCTCGACAAGGTCGGGCGCTTCGTCTATGCCAACCCCGCGTACCTGGCCGCGAGCGGCTACACGTGGGAAGAGCTGGCTGGCACCAATGCCTCGAAGATGATGCACGGCGACGTGCCGCCGGCGCTGTCGCAAGACATGGCCGCCACGCTCGGCGGCGGCTCGCCGTGGACCGGCATCATCAAGAACCAGCGCAAGAACGGCGACTTCTACTGGGTGCGCCTGAACATCACCGCGCTGCGTCACGACGGCGTCTACGCCGGCGGCCTGCTGGTGCACAGCAAGTGCTCGCCCGAGGATGTGGCGGTGGTCGAGCCGGCCTATAAGCTCTTTCGCGACAAGCAGGCCAGGCATCTGCGCCTGCGCAACGGGCAGGTGCTGCCCTCCGGCCTGCGCGGCCGCCTGCGCGACCTGATGCATCCCGGCATCCGCGGACGCATCGCCACCGCGCTCAGCCTGCTGAACCTGGGGGCCGCGGCCGCGGTGTTCAGCTCGGCCTCCGACCCGTGGACGCTGGCGCCATGGGCCATCGTTGCCGCGGCCGCGGGCGCCAGCGCCCTGCTCGGCCTGTGGCTCGTGCGCTCCATCGTCGTGCCGCTGCGCCAGGCCACCCAGTTCGCCAACCGCGTCGCCGCGGGCGACCTGCGCCTGAACGCCGTGGCGCCGCGCGAAGACGAGTTCGGTTCGCTGCTGCGCGCGGTGGCGCAGATGAACATGAACATGCGCGCGACGGTGATCGACGTGCGCGACGGCGTGGGCACGGTGCGCGCCTCCACGCGCGACATCGCCGCCGGCAACAGTGACCTGTCGGCCCGCACCGAGACGCAGGCCAGCAACCTGCAGCAGACCGCCGCCTCGATCGAGGAACTGGCGAGCACCGTGCGCCAGAGCGCCGATTCGGCGCGCGAGGCGCACGAACTCGCGCGCGGTACGAGCGCCGCCGCCGAGCAAGGCGGCCAGGTCGTCGCCAAGGTGGTGTCCACGATGGACGACATCACCCGCGCGAGCCAGAAGATCGCCGACATCGTGGGCGTGATCGACGCCATCGCCTTCCAGACCAACATCCTCGCGCTCAATGCCGCGGTGGAAGCCGCGCGCGCCGGCGAACAAGGCCGCGGCTTCGCCGTCGTGGCGGCCGAAGTGCGCAGCCTCGCGCAGCGCAGCGCGCAATCGGCCAAGGAGATCAAGGGCCTGATCGGCGTGAGCGCGGACACGGTCGAGACCGGCGCCAAGCTCGTGCAGGAGGCGGGCCGTTCGATGAACGACATCGTCTCGCAGATCCGCCGCGTGACGGAACTCGCCTCGCACATCGCCGGCGCGACGGGCGAGCAGTCGACCGGCATCGCGCAGGTGAACCAGGCCGTCGCCCAGCTCGACCAGATGACGCAGCAGAACGCCGCGATGGTGGAGCAGAGCGCCGCCGCGGCGCAGAGCGTGACCGGTCAGGTGACGCGGCTGATGCAGGCGGTGTCGGTGTTCAAGCTGTCGTCGCAAGAGACCCGCGAGATGATCACGCGCGCGGAGGCGGCGGGTGTGGTGGCCGATCCGAACGCACGTGCCGAGACGGTGGCTGCAGCGGCCACGGCACCGCCGCCCGCCGCGCCGAACCCGGCGGCAGCCAGGTCATCCACCGCCACGCGGGCGCCGGCCGGGTTGGCGGCCGCGGCTGCCCACTGATCCAGACGCCCCACTTCGAGAGAGACCGCCTTCAAGCCCTCCGGCTGCGATCGGCCTGGCCGCGCATCGCGAGCAGCGCGAAGACAAGGCCCGCACCCACGCGGGTGTGACCGCTGTAGCTGACGAGCCCCAGGCTCCAGCCCTGATGCCGCACGGCCAGTGCCCGCGCCGCGACGAGCAGCAACCAGCTCGCCGTCCCGTCAACCTCGTTCCGTGCCGCACCGGCGCTTCGACAGGCTCAGCGCGAACGGACAGGTGACGCGTAAACGGACTGCCGGCCTCGTCGACGCGCCCTACTGCGCCGCCTGCCGCAAGGTGTCCACCACCGGCCGGCGCAGCACCTCGCGCAGGCTCCACCAGCCCGCGGCGAGCGCGAGCAGCGCGCCTGCCCCGGCGCCGGCCAGCGGCACCCAGGGAGACGGGTTCCAGCTGAAGGCGAAGGCGTAGCGCGCCAGTCCCCAGCCGACGGCAATCGCCGCGAACGACGCGAGCAGCCCGGCCAGCGCGCCCACGCCCAGCAGTTCCGCCCGCTGCACCTGCGCCAGCAGCCGCGCACTCGCGCCCATGGCGCGCATCACCGCAAACTCACGGGCGCGCGATTCGCGCGTGGCGCTCACCGCGGCGAACAGCACCACGAGACCCGTCGCGAGCGTGAAGCCGAACAGGAACTCCACCGCGCGGATCACCTGGTCCAGCACCTGCTGGATCTGTCCGATGGAGGCGGACACGTCGATGTTGGTGATGTTCGGAAACTCGCGGCTCAGGATGCTGTCGAAGCTCGGCTCGCCGGCCACGGCCGGCGGCGCGCGAAACGCCGCGATGTAGCTCACCGGCACGTTGGCTTCCATCTGCGCCGTCGTGAACATGACGAAGAAGTTGACGCGCATCGAACTCCAGTCGACCTCGCGCAGGCTGGTGATGCGCCCTTCGCTCACCTGCCCGCCCATGTCGAAGCGCAGCGTGTCGCCGAGCGCAAGGCCCAGCGTCTGGGCCAGGCCTTCTTCCACGCTCAAGCCTCCCGGCTCACCGCCCACCCAGCGACCGGCGGTGATGACGTTGTGCGAGGGCATCTCGGCCGCATGGCTCAGGTTGAACTCGCGCTCGACGAGGCGCTGCGCGCGGTCGTCCACGTAGTCCTCGGCCTCGACCGGCTGGCCGTTGATCGCCACCAGCCGGCCGCGGATCATCGGGTACCAGTCGTAGCGCGACACGCCGGCGTCGTGCAGGCGCTGGCGGAACGGATCGGCCTGGTCGGGCTGCACGTTGATGACGAAGCGGTTGGGCGCGTCCGGCGGCGTGGCCTGGCGCCAACTGCTGATGAGGTCGGTGCGCAGCAGCACCAGCAGCACCAGTGCCAGCAGACCCACGCTCAGGGCCGAGACCTGCAGCACCGCGAAGGCTGGGCGCGCGGCAATCTGCCGCGTGGCGAGCACCAGCCAGCGCGGCGCGCGCGATTCAGGCACGGCGCGGCGCAGCACCTGCACCGCGATCCAGCTCAGCAGCGCGAACAGCGCGACGGCCAGGGCGAAGCCGCCCACCGCGATCAGCCCGAGCGTGAGGTCGGAGGCCACCGCCACCAGCAGCGCCGCAAAACCCAGCGCACCGGCGGCCAGCACCGCCAGCGATGCCGGCGCGAGCGCGCCCACGTCGCGCCGGATCACGCGCAGCGGCGGCACGCGCGCAAGCTGCAGCACCGGCGGCAGGCCGAAGCCCATCAGCAGCGTGAGGCTCACGCCGACGCCAAAAAGCGCCGGCCACAGCGACGCCGCAGGCAGCACCGCGCCCACCAGGTCGGACAGCAGCCACACGAACACGTAGTGCACCGCGTAGCCGAGCGCCACGCCGGCGATGCTGGCAATGGCCCCGAGCCAGGCGAACTCGATCAGGTACTGCGTGGCGATGCTGCGCTGCGACTGGCCGAGCACGCGCAGCAGCGCGCAGTCGTCGAGATGGCGCTCGGCGAAATCGCGCGAGGCGATGCCCACCGCCACCGCCGCCAGCAGCGCGGCCAGCAGCGCCACGAGGTTGAGGAATTTTTCGGCGCGATCCAGCGTCTGGCGCATCTCGGGTCGGCCCGATTCGAGCGACTCGATGCGCATGCCGCGCAGGTTCTCGGCGGCGATGTGCGACTCGGCCCAGGCAACGAAGCGGCCCACCGCGCCATCGCCCACTTCGGGCGCCGCCACCGCCAGCCGGTAGCGCACGCGGCTGGCGGGCTGAATGAGCGCGGTGGCCGGCAGGTCGGCGGCATTGAGCAGCACGCGCGGGGCGAAGCTCGTGAAGCCGGTGCCGCGGTCGGGCTCGAAGACGATCATGTGCGCGATGCGCAGGCTCGCGTCGCCGAGCAGCAATTCGTCGCCGACCTTCAATGCGAGTGCATCCAGCAGCGCCCGGTCCACCCACACCGTGCCTGGCTCGGGCGCGCGCGCGGCCGCGGTGCCGGCGCTGCCGGGGCCGTCGCTCACGCGCAGTTCGCCGCGCAGCGGGTAGTTCGCCGTCACCGCCTTCACGCCCACGAGGCGCGAGGCGCCGCCCTTCTCGTCCGGTGCGCGGCCCATGCTCGGGAAGGTGGTGGTGGTGGCCGTCGCCAGGCCGAGTTCGCGCGCCTTGGCCGCGAATTCGCCCGGCGCCGGCTGGTCGCTTGCGACGATGGCGTCGCCCCCCAGCAACTGCCCCGCGTCGCGTGCGAGGCCGCTGTTGAGGCGATCGGCGAAGAAGCCCACCGCCGTGAGCGCGGCGACGGCCAGCGTCACCGCGACGATGAGCAGGCGCAGTTCGCCGGCGCGGAAGTCGCGCAGCATCTGGCGCCACGCCAGGTGCCACAGAGAGGCTTTCGGGGCCGGGGTGGCAGAGACAACGTTCATGGGGAACCGGTACGGGAGGTCAACTGCAATCCTTCCCGCAAGGGATTAATCGTGCATGAAGCCGCGCGCTACGAGGCCGCGGCCTGCGCCTCGCGCGGAATGGTGAAGGCAAAGGTCGTGCCCTCGCCCGCCTGCGAACGCCCCTGCACCGTGCCGCCGTGCGCCGCGACGAACTGCTGCACGATGTAGAGCCCAAGACCCAGCCCGCCGGACTCGCTGTTGGTGGCGCTGCGAAACGGCGTGAACAGCTTGTCCTGCACCTCGCGCGGCACCTCGCCGGCGTTGACGATCTCGGCCGACAGGTGCCGGGGGTCATTGCCGTCCAGACGCACGCGCACCGGCTGGCCGGGCGTGCCGTGCTGCAGCGCATTGCCGAGCAGGTTGGCGAAGACCTGCATCAACCGGTCGGGGTCGAAGCGGCCGGCCATGTCGCCCTGCATCCGGCATTCGATGGTGGCGCCGGGAGCGGCCGCGCGCTGCTCGTGGATGACGGCCTCGCACACCGTGTCGAGCCGCGCGGCCCGCGGCGCGAGCTCAAGCGTGCCCGAGCGGATGCGCGAGAAGTCGAGCAACTGGTCGATCATCTGCGTCATGCGCAGCGTGCTGGTCTTGATGCGCGTGCCGGCGCGCTGCACCGACTCGGGCTGGCCCATGCGCTGCACGATCTCGGCGCTGAGCGCGATGGCCGACAGCGGCGTGCGCAGGTCGTGCGAGAGCACCGCCGTCATCATCTCGTTCAGCTTGAGCAGGCGCTCGAGTTCCTCGTTGCGCCGGTGGAGTGCGAGACGCTGGCGGTACAGGTCGACAAACACTGCCACCTTGCTCTTGAGGATCTGCGGATCGACCGGCTTGTACAGAAAATCCACCGCGCCGGCGTCGTAGCCGCGGAACGTGCGCTGGCGGTCCTCGCTCGCGGCGGTGGCGAAGATGATCGGAATGCTGCGTGTGCGCTCGGCGCCGCGCATCAGCTCGGCCAGCGCGAAGCCGTCCATCTCGGGCATCTGCACGTCCACCAGCGCAAGCGCCACGTCCTCGTGCAGCAGCAGTTCCAGCGCCTCGGCACCGGAGCCCGCGGTGGCGATGCGCACGTGGTGCGCCGCCAGCAAGCCCTGCATCGCCAGCAGGTTCTGCGGCATGTCGTCGACGACGAGCACGGTGACGGGAATGGATTCGGGCATGGTTATCGGTCGGGAGCTTGTCTCGTCAATTCGTCGGCAGCCAGGCGCCGGCACATCTCGGGCACGGTGAGCACTTCGTCGGCGCCGGCTTCGGCAATCGCCGCGGCCGGCATGGTCGATGCCACGGCCGTGCGCGGGTCTTGTATCCAGACGGTGCCGCCGCCGCGCCGCACCGCCGCCACGCCGGCACTGCCGTCGTCGCTGCCTCCGGTGAGCAGCAGCGCGAGCAGGCGCGGTCCGTAGGCGACGGCGGCCGACTCGAACAGCGGATCGATCGCCGGTCGAGAGTAACGCACCGGCTCGTCGACCGACAACGCGAGTGATCCATCGGGTTCGACCAGCAGGTGGTAGTCGGGCGGCGCGATGACCACGGCGCCGCGCGGCGCGGGCTGCTTGTCCAGCGCCTCGGCCACCGGCAGCGCACATTGCGGCGCCAGCAGTTCGGCGAGGCCGCTCGGGCGGTCGGGCGGCAGGTGCAGCACCACCATCACGGCGGCGCGCAGGTCGGCAGGCAGGCTGCGCGCGATGGCCTGCAGGGCCTCGACACCGCCCGCCGAGGCGCCGATCACGAGGGCATCGAAGTTGCGGGGCATGGCGGCAAGGCTCACAGGCGGCGGTAGATGCGCGCGCCCGCGTTCACCGCTTCGAAGTCGACCGCGTGCGCGCCGAACTGCAGCGTCTCCTTGCTGCCCAGACCCAGAAAGCCGCGGTGCACCAGCGAGTCCTTGAACAGACCCACTGCGCGGTCCTGCAGCGTGGTGTTGAAGTAGATGAGCACGTTGCGGCAGGACACGAGATGCACCTCCGAGAACACGCTGTCGGTGGCGAGGCTGTGATCGGCAAAGACGACCTGCCGGCGCAGCGCCTGGTCGAACTTTGCGCCGCCATAGGCGCTGGTGTAGTGGTCGGACAGCGAACCGCGCCCGCCCGCGGCAAGGTAGTTGCGGCTGAACTGCGCCATGCGCTCGAGCGCGTACACGCCCTCCTCCGCCCGGTGCAGCGCCTCGGGGTTGATGTCGGTCGCGTAGATGATGCTGCGATCGAGAAGCCCTTCCTCGTGCAGCAGGATGGCAAGCGACCAGACCTCCTCGCCGCTGCTGCAGCCGGCCACCCACAGCTTGACCGACGGCCAGGTGGCCAGGTGCGGCACCACCTCCTCGCGCAGCGCGCGGAAGTACGGCGGGTCGCGGAACAGGTCGCTCATCTGCACGGTGAAGAACTGCAGCATCTGCGCGAACACCTCGGGCTCGTGCAGCACGCGGTCCTGCAGCTGCGACAACCGCTCGCAGCCGAAATGCCGCATCGCCGAGCGCATGCGCCGGCGCAGCGACGTGACCGCGTAGTCGCGAAAGTCGTGGTGCCAGCGCAGGTACACCGCCTCCAGCATCAGCCGGATCTCGATGTCGTAGAGCGCCGTCTCTTCGTCCATCTCAGCCGCTAGTGGAGCAAACGCAGGACCCGCGGTATTCCCAAGCAAACGCCGCGGATCCGGCTCTGCCGGTCCGCTGGTGCTGCCCCTTGAGGGGCGCGCGAAGCGCGTAGGGGTGGGTCATTTCATTTCGGCATCCAGACGCGGCAGAGAGACACCAGCTTGTCGACATCGATCGGCTTGGCCACGTAGTCGTTGGCGCCTGCCGCAAGGCAGCGCTCGCGGTCATCGCTCATCGCCTTGGCGGTGAGGGCGATGATGGGCAGGGCCGTCCACTGCGGCTTCTCGCGGATCAGCGTCATGGCGGTGATGCCGTCCATCTCCGGCATCATGATGTCCATCAGCACGAGGTCGATGTCGGGCTGTGCGTCGAGCCGCTCCAGCGCCTCTCGCCCGTTGCGCGCGATGTCGAGCTTCACGCCCAGCGGCTCGAACACGCTGGTGAGCGCGAAGATGTTGCGCACGTCGTCTTCCACCAGCAGGATGCGCCGCCCGTCGAGCACCGCGTCGCGGCTGCGCGCCTGGCGCAGCAGGCGCTGCTGCTCGCTCGGCAGGCTCGCCTCCACGCTGTGCAGGAACAGCGTCACCTCGTCCAGCAGCCGCTCGGGCGAGCGCGCGCCCTTGATGATGATGGTCTTGGAATAGCGGCGCAGGCGCTGCTCCTCGTCGCGGCTGAGCACACGGCCGGTGTACACGATGACCGGCGGGAACGAATACTTCTCGCCCGCCGTCATGTGTTCGAGCAGGTCGTAGCCCGAGCCGTCGGGCAGCGAGAGGTCCATCACCATGCAGTCGAAGGTGCTGGCCGCGAGGTGTTCCAGCGCGCCGGCCACGCTGCCCACGCCGACGATGTCGATGCTCGCCGAACCCAGCAGCAGCGTGAGGCTGCGGCGCAGCGGCTCGTCGTCCTCGACCAGCAGCACGCGGCGCACGGTCTGCTGCAGCCGCTGCTGCAGCCGCTCGATGGCCGCGGCCAGTTCCTCCCGCGCCGCGGGCTTGAGCATGTAGCCCACCGCACCGAGTTCCAGCGCCGTCTGCGCGCGGTCGTGCACCGAGATCATGTGCACCGGAATGTGGCGGATGGCCGGATCGCGCTTGAGGCGCTCGAGCACGCTCAGGCCCGATTGATCGGGCAGGCCGACGTCGAGCAGGATGCCGCTCGGCCGCAGCTCGCGCGCGAGGCGCAGCGCCTCGGCGCCGCTTCCCGCCACCACGCAGTCGAAGCCGAGGTCGTGCGCCAGGTCCACCAGCACACCCGCGAAGCGCACGTCGTCTTCCACCGCGAGGATCAGCCGGCCGGGGTGGCGCAGTGCGTCGCGGTCGTCGGGCAGTTCGCTGCCGGGAGCGGCCGCTGCAGGCGGCGGCGCTTCGGCGGGCGCCGACAGAGGCGCGGAGAGAGGCGCCGGCGCGGACGCCGGCCCGGCCTCGTGCTTCGACGCCTCCACCGCATCGGCCGACAGCGCGATCGGCAGGTCGAGCACGAAGCGGCTGCCGCATCCGGGTTCGCTGTCGACGCTGATGTCGCCGCCAAGCCGGCCGGCCAGCTCGCGCGAGATCGACAGCCCGAGCCCCGTGCCGCCGAACTTGCGGCTGGTGCTGCCGTCGGCCTGGCGAAAGGCCTCGAAGATGACGGCCTGCTGCTCGCGCGGTATGCCCACGCCGGTGTCTGCGACCTCGAAGCACACGCGCCCCGGTGCGCCGGCGGCGATGACCAGGCGCACCTCGCCGCGCTCGGTGAACTTGAAGGCATTGGCGAGCAGGTTGGTCAGGATCTGCTGCAGCCGCTGGCCGTCGGTGAACATCCCGGCGGGGGCGCGCGCGGCATCGACATGAAAGCCGAGCTGCTTCTGCTGCGCGAGCGGCTCGAAGACATCGCGCAACCGACCAACGAAGTCGGGCAGCGCGACCGCCCGCGGCTCCAGCTCCACGTGGCCGGCCTCGATCTTGGACAGGTCGAGGATGTCGTTGATGAGCGTGAGCAGGTCGTTGTTCGACGCGCGGATGGCCTGCGCGTACTTCACCTGCTCGGGCGTGAGCGTCTCTTCGCGGTTGTCGGCCAGCAGCTTGGCGAGGATGAGCGAGCTGTTCAGCGGCGTGCGCAGCTCGTGCGACATGTTGGCGAGAAACTCCGACTTGTAGCGGCTCGCGGCCTCGAGCTGCGCGGCGTTGCGTTCCAGGTCATGCTGCGCGATCAGCAAATCTCGCTTCTGGCGCTCCAGCGCCTGCGTCTGCTCCTCGAGCTGCACGTTGGTCTGCTCGAGCTCCACCTGCTGCGTCTCCAGCCGTGCCTGCGATTCGCGCAGCACGCGGCTCTGCTCCTCCAGCTCTTCGTTGCTGACGCGCAGCTCTTCCTGCTGCGTCTGCAGGACTTCGCTCTGGCGCTGTGTTTCTTCCAGCAGCTCGCGCAAGCGCTGGCGATACAGCGCCGAGCGCATCGCCACGCCGATGACTTCGCCCAGGGGCTCAAGCAGGCGCGGCGCCAGTTCGGGCTCGGCGGGCGGCTGCATGAAGCCGAGTTCGATGACGCCCGAGACCGTGCCGTCGGCGGTGATGGGCGCGAGCAGCAGGCGCGCCGGCTCGCTGCGGCCCAGCGCCGTGACGACGGGCAGATGCGCGGCCGGCACCGACTCGAGCATGCGCAGCTTTCCGTCGCGTGCCACCTGGCCCGCGAGACCATCGGGCACCGTGATGCGTTCGGGAACGCTTGCCGGATCGAACGCGTGGCCGCCCGCGCGCAGCAGCGAGTCCCCGTTGAGCCCGTACATCACGGCCGTCTGCGCGCCCAGCAGGTCGCACAGCGCGGCGGTGGCGTTGCCCGCCAGTTGCTCGGGCGTCAGTTCGCCCACCAGGCTCTGGGCGACGCGGCTTTCGCCCTGCTCGAGCCGCAGCAGCGCATTCAGCCGCTTGCGGTTCTCGATCACCTGCCAGACCGCGAAGGCAAGAAACCAGGCGGCACCCATGCCCACCGAGCGGTTGACGGCCGAGATGTCCGTCTCCATGCCTTCGGGCGAGGCGTAGTAGCCCAGCGCCGTCATCACCGTGGCCGTGCCCGCCAGCAGGAAAGGCAGCCGCGGGTCGCGCTGGAACAGCGCCAGCCCCACCGGCAACAGGTACAGCGCCCATTCGGCATAACCGAGCGGCGTGGCGAGATCGACAACGAGGATGAGCAGGAGCAGGGCAATGCTGCCCATGACGGCGCCAAGCTCGCGCTTGTCGCGTGGGGATGCAACGGTCATTGAGGTTCTCTTGTCGACCGATCGTGAGTGCCGGCCTTGCTTCGTGGTTGCCCACCCGCTCGAAGGTCAAGGATACCGAACGCCCCCTGCGCGCAGCCCGCGGGCCTTCCCGATGCGCGGGGTGCGCAGGCCGTTCAATGCCGCTGTCGCCGACATGCAATCGGGGCGAATGCCCAGCGGCCCCGCAGGTGCTGAAATGACGGCATGAACACGCTGCCTTCGATCTTCGTCTCCCACGGCTCGCCCATGATCGCGCTCGAACCCGGCGCGGCCGGCGCCTTCATGCAGCGTCTCGGCCCGGCCATCGACGCCGCCTTCGGCCGGCCGAAGGCCATCGTGAGCGTCTCGGCCCACACCGCGGCGCGTGCACCCCTGCTGCTGGCCGGCGCGCGCCACGAAGCCATCCACGACTTCGGCAACTTCGACGCGAAGCTCTTCACGCTGCGCTACGACGCGCCGGGCGCGCCCGAACTCGCCGCGCGCGCGGCCGGACTGCTGGGCGACGCGGGCATCGCCGTGCAGACGCTGGACCAAGGCGGACTGGACCACGGCGCCTGGACGGCGCTGCGCTACATCTACCCCGACGCCGACATCCCGGTGCTGCCGCTCGCCTTCGTGCCGATGCAGACGCCGGCGCAGCAGTTCGCGCTCGGCGAGGCGCTCGCGCCGCTGCGGGAAGAAGGTGTGCTGGTGCTCGGCAGCGGCAGCATCACGCACAACCTGCGGCGGGTGTTCGCCGGTGGCATGCGCGGTGCGGCAGAACAGCCCGAAGCGCCCGACAGCGCCGCCTTCCGCGCGTGGTTCGCGGATCGCAGCGCCGCAGTGGATTGGCCTGCGCTGCTCGACTACCGCCAGCAGGCGCCGCACGCGGCCGAGATGCATCCGACCGACGAGCACCTGCTGCCCTGGTACGTGGCAGCCGGCGCGGGTGGCCGAGCGCCCGTGCCGGTGCGCCTGCACGACAGCGTGACCTACGGCTTGCTGGGGATGGATGCGTATGCGTTCGGGGCGCAGGCGCGCGCGCTTCAGCAAGCACTCGCAGCGGCGTGAATCTCTAGGCGGTCGGCATGCGCTCGAACGCCTGCAACGAGGGATCAATGGCGTCCCACGCCAGCCCGCGGACGCTGTAGGTGAGCACCTGCGGTGCGAAGCGGTCCGGTTCGTCCAGGCTGCCTGCCGCGACCGCGATCATGTCCGGCGCCGCGGCAAAGCGCAGGTAGACCGGCGTTCCGCAGACCGGGCAGAAGGCGTGGATCTTCGCGTTGCCGCTGTCGCCCGCGACCTCCCAGTGCGTCGCCTCGCCGGTGATCTTCATCTCGGCGCACGCGGGAAAGGTCAGCCAGGAGCCGTGCCCGGTGCCGCTTCGCCGCCGGCAATCGCTGCACTGGCAGTGATTCTGGAAAACGGGCGCGTGCCCGGTTTCATAGCGGACCGCGCCGCACGCGCATCCGCCGGTGTAGTGCCGGGTCATGCACCACTCCCGCTCGAAGCCACCTTCGGCTTGGCGAAGACATCGATGCCCTGCCCTGTTTCCAGCAGCGACTTCAGGCTGGAAAGAACGATCGGCCAGCCCTGCTGGATGCCCTTGGCCATCCCGCTGCCGGCCTCGAGTTCGTCGTGGGTGACGGTCAGCCGCACCATCTCCTCGTACGCCGCGACGTCGAAGCTCACGCGGCTGTAACTGGCCGGATCGGCGGCCTGCGAGGCGTTCGCCCAGGTGATGACCAGCCGCGTCGGCGGCGAGACCTCGACCACCTTGCCGACCAGCTCGACCGTGCGCTGCCCGTTGGCGCGCACATGCTCCCAGATCGATCCGGGCTTCCAGTCGGAGACGTTCTCGTGGCCCCAGTAGCGCCGCGCGATCTCCGGCTTCGTGATGGCCTCGAACACCTTGTCCGGCGTCGAGCGGATGTAGGTCACGTAGACGAAGCTGGTTTTCTCTTTGCTCATCGTCACTCTCCTTCGAGTTCGTTCTTCAGGTCGTGCAGCAGGCTGAGCCGCTGGCGTTCGAATTTGCGCACCCACCGCTCGTAGACCTCGTGCAGCGGCACCGGGTTGATGAAATGCAGCTTCTCCCGGCCACGCCACACCGTACTGACCAGATTGGCCGCCTCGAGAAGCCCGATGTGCTGGGTGACCGATTGCCGTGCCATGTCCAGGTGCTCGCAGAGCTGGCCCAGCGTCTGCCCGTTCTGCTCGCACAGCAGGTCGAGCAGCCTTCTGCGTGTCGGGTCGCCCAGCGCCTTGAAAACCTTGTCAGCGTCCATCCGTCGTGCTTGTGTGCGTGAGGAGATGATATGCAGGCAATTACCTGCATGTCAAGCGGCGAATCGCCGACGCGCCGCGCGATTTATCCGTTCGCCGAAGCGGCTCGTGGACTTCTTGAGCACCGGCCGCGCTCGTACGACCTTGGCCGATCACCGCCGCGGCAGGCTCCCCACCACCCCTTCGACCAACCAATCCATGCGCTGGATCGCCGCGTCGTCCAACGCCCCGCCTTCGAGCCGCACGCGGCCTTCGTTGTCGACCAGCCGGCCCGAGAACGGCGCGAAGCGCCCCGCCACGATGGCGCGCCGCCTGGCATCGACGTCGGCCGCGGTGGCTTTCGACACCGACGCCCCGAACGGTGCCAGCGTGATGAAGCCTTCCTTCAGTCCACCCCACACCGGCTGCGGCCGCCAGTTGCCCGCGATCACCGCGCGCGCCACCGCCGTGTAGTAGCCGCCCCACTGGTGCACGACGGCCGTGAGCTGCGCGTTCGGCGCATAGCGGCGCATGTCACTCTGGTGGCCGATCATCTTCACGCCCAGCGCCTCGGCCGTCTGCGCAACGGCCGGCGAGGCGCTGTGGTTGGTCAGCACGTCGGCGCCCTGATTGACGAGCGTCGTCGCCGCTTCGCGCTCGCGCGACGGGTCGAACCAGGTGTTGAGCCACAGCACCTTGACCTGCGCGCGCGGGTTGACCGTGCGCATGCCCAGCGTGAACCCATTGATGCCCTGGATCACCTCCGGCAGCGGGAAGCCGGCCACATAGCCCACCACGCCGCTTTGACTCGCAGCGCCCGCGACCATGCCGGCGAGATAGCGGCCCTCGTAATCGCGCGCGTTGTAGGTGTTGAGATTCGGCGCCGTCTTGTAGCCGCCCGTGTGCTCGAACTTCACCTGCGGGAAGTCGCGCGCCACGCGCAGCGCGGGTTCGAGATAGCCGAAGCTGGTGGCGAAGATGAGCGTGTGGCCCTGCGCTGCGAGGTCGCGCATCACGCGCTCCGAATCCGACCCTTCGGCCACCGACTCCACGGCCGTGGTGCGCACCTTGTCGCCCAGCGCCTGCTGCAGCGCCAGGCGGCCGAGTTCGTGCTGGTAGGTCCAGCCGGCATCGCCGATGGGGCTCACGTAGACGAAGCCGATCTTCAGCGGCGGCGCGGCGGGCTCGGCGATCGATGGCAGCGCGTGCAGCAGGCCGGCGGCGATGAACACGGCCGCACGGCGGCGAGTCACGGGCAGGCGCCCGTGCGTGAGGTTTTTCGACATGGTTGTCCTCGACATGGCCACAAGAGGCAGTGAACCCGGCTGTGGCGCGCCGGCTGCGATCGAAGGCGCGAATCTTAGCGGTGACCGCCGACGGCTTCGGTGGCGAGCGCGCGGCGGCGCGTGCGCGGCGGCGCATCGGCCGCCGGCGTCTCGGGCAAACGTTCGAGATGGCCGAGGTCGCGCGCGAACGCAGTCACGGCGTCGGCAAGTGTCGGCATCACCCACAGGCGTTCGCTGGCGAGCGCGGCCTGCACGGGGGGTTGCGAAGGGTCGCCGGGTGTCGCATCGATCAGCGCGCCGTCGAGCCCCGCTGCGTTCGCCGCCAGGCGCATGAATTCGGCCCAGGTGGCGGCGCCCCGGTTCGCCAGATGCACGACGCCGGCCGTGCCGTCGAGCAGCAGGTCGAGCGCCGCATGCGCCAGTTGCGGCGCGTAGGTGGGCGAGAGCGTGCGGTCCGTCGCTGCCGCGAAGCGCCTGCGCTGGCGCAAGGTCGCCGTCATGCGGGCAACGGCGCCATCGGCATCGTCGGCATCGAACAGCGGGCCGGTGCGAATCACCAGCGCCGCCGGATCGGCGGCAAGCAGGCGGCGTTCGGCGTCGAGCGCGGCCTGGCCGGAGGGGCCGAGCGGATGCGGCGGGTCGCTCTCCACGTACGGCAACGCCTTGGCGCCGTCGAACACCTGCGCGCTCGAGAAGCCGACCAGGCGGACGCCGGCAGCGGCGCACGCGCCGGCCAGCACCGCGGGATCTCGCGCCTCGGCTTGCCGCGCGCGCTCGTCGTCATCCGATGCGTCGATGCGCAAGACGCCGGCCGCGTCGATCACCGCCCACGGCCGCCAGCGTTCAAAAGCGGCGGCGATGGATTCGGCCGTGGCGATGTCGAACTCGCCGGCTTCGGGCAGGTGACACGCCAGCCCGCGCAGCTCGCACACGCGCGCGAACGCGCGACCGAGCGGTCCCGAACCTCCCGCGATCAGCAGCGGCCGCCCCGCCACGGCCAGCGCACGCACGCGGCCGTGCGGCGCCCGCGTGAAGCGCTGCTCGCGCTGCCACCATCCGGGGCCATCGAGCACCGGATGCACGTATCGGCCGTCTTGCGCCAGCGCGCGCGCCATCGTCGCCAGCGCGGTGGGGCGCGGCTCGGGCGCACGCACGTCCCACAGGCCCGGCACGTAGCGCGCGCGTTCCGGCACGGGCGGCTCGCCGAGGTCGTCCATACCGAAGGCGGCCGATGCAACGACCGCGCGCACGTCGGCGCCCTGCCCGCGCTGCGTGTGCGCCGCCTGCCATGCGGCGTGCAGCCAGCGCATCTGTTCTTCGCGCGGGCCGTTCAGCGGCGCCGCGCTCACGGCGAGCGGCAGGCGGTAGCGCTGCCAGGCTTCGCGCAGCCGGGCCTCGAAGCCGCCGATGGGCTCGCCCTGCACGCGCACGGCCTCGTTGTCGATGAAGCGGTGGCGGCCGTTGCCGCTCCATTGCTCGCGCGGATAGAGCGTGAGCCGTTCGTCGAGGAAGCGGTCGCTGCCCACGTGCACGTCGATGCCCAGCATGTCGGGCGGACATGGCGCCTCGACGAAGTCCATCAGTTCCGCTTCGCTCGCGCCGTGCTTGCGCAGATAGCGCCACATGCGGTGGCTGCGGTCCACGCGCCCGCACAGCAGATCGAACGCGAGCCAGCGCCGCAGGTTCAGGAACTCCGCGTGGTAGCGCAGGCGCAGCGCGCTCTGCGTGAGGCCGATGTCCTCGGCCTGCAGCAGCGTGGCCTGCGGGTTGACGACACGCACCGCACGCATCGCGAGCACGATGGCGCGCATCTGCACGAGCACGGCGCGCACGAAGCTCGCGTCGCTCTGGTGCTGCGGATACCAGACACCCTGCAGCGCGCTCAGGCGCGCGGTGGTGACGGGTGCATGCACGGGGGCCCAGGCCGTGATGTCCGGAAATCTTTCGGCGACCACGCGCGCATGCGCAGCGAGGCCGGTGGCAAACGCGGGATCGAGCAGATCGGTGTAGCGCGGCCCGCTGCCGTGATGCACGAGCCCCACGATGGGTTTGATGCCGAGGCTGCGAAGGCACTGCATGCAGCGATCGGCCTCGCGCCAATCGCGCTCGTCGGCGACGTCCGGCGCGATGCGCTCCCACGCCAGCGGCAGGCGGATGCGTGCGATGCCAAGGCCCGCGAGACGCTCCAGATCAGCTTCGAGGCGTGCGGCGAAACCGATGCGCTCGATCTGGTCCATCGTGCGCTCACCGATGCGAACGATGCTGCTCGCGGGGCCGGCCCACAGCTCGGGTGCGTCCGCCACCGGCATGCTCATGGGGCGACCGCCAGCACCACGCATGCATCGGCGAAACGGTGAGAAAAATGTGCGAGTCGATCAAGCGGCATGCACCGCGCGCGCCCTTGCCACAGCGCGGCGGCCGTGAACTCCCGACTTCCCCTGTCCATGCCGTCTCCATGTGGCGCGCCGACGTGCGCGCCTCGCCCGATGAACGCATGGCACAAGAAAGAACCGGCGGCCACTGCGTGCGAGCACTGACTCGCATCGGCCGTGCGGCAAGCCGCATGCCCATGGGTTGACGGGCAGCGCGTGGGCTCAGCCGGTCGTAAAGACGGCGTCGAGCTGCCGCTGCCAGGCGGCCTTCTGCGCCGCATCGGCAAAGCTCGCCTCGAAACTGTTGGCGGCGAGCCGGTGGGCATGGCGCGCGGTGAGTTGCGGCAGTGCCTCGAAGAGTTCGCTGAAGTTCTGGTTGATGTAGCCGCCGAAGTACGCCGGGTCGTCGGAGTTGACGGTGGCGCAGAGGCCCGCGTCGAGCAGTGCCGGCAGGTTGTGATCGGCCAGGCGGTCGAACACGCGCAGCTTCACGTTCGACAGCGGGCACACCGTGAGCGGCACGCGCTCGGCGGCCAGGCGCTGCACCAGCGCCGGGTCTTCGACGCAGCGCACGCCGTGGTCGATGCGCTCGACATTGAGCACGTCGAGCGCTGTACGGATGTATTCGGGCGGCCCCTCCTCGCCCGCATGAGCGACGAGGCGCAGGCCGAGTTCGCGGCAACGCGCGAACACACGGGCGAACTTCTCAGGCGGGTGGCCGCGCTCGCTGCTGTCGAGGCCAACGCCGATGAAGTGTTCGCGCCACGGCAGCGCCTCATCGAGTGTCGCCATGGCCTCGTCTTCACTCAGGTGCCGCAGGAAGCACAGGATGAGGCGCGCGCTGATGCCCAGCTCCGTCTGCGCGTGGCGGCAGGCACGGTCCAGCCCCTTGATCACCGTCTCGAACGGCACGCCTCGCGCGGTGTGCGTCTGCGGATCGAAGAAGAGCTCGGCATGCACCACGCGGTCGGCCGCGGCGCGCTCGAAGTAGGCGAAGGCCATGTCGAAGAAATCCTGCTCGGTGAGCAGCACGCTGGCGCCGGCGTAGTAGATGTCCAGAAAGCTCTGCAGGTCGGTGAAGGCATAGGCCGCGCGCAGGGCTTCCACGCTCGGGTACGCAAGCTGCACACCGTTGCGCTGCGCGAGCGCAAAGATCAGCTCGGGTTCGAGCGAGCCTTCGATGTGGATGTGCAGCTCGGCCTTGGGCATTCGGTGCAGCAGGGCGGGCAGGCGGTCGCGGGGGATGCGGTCGAAATCGATGGCAGGCATGAAACGCTCCGGGCGTCACTCCCTCTCCCACTGGTGGGAGAAGGAGAAAGACAAACAAAACAAAGGCCGCCCGAAGGCGGCCTCGCATCATGCGCGCAAGCGCAGCGCCGGCATCACTTGCTCCCCGGCACCGTGCCTTCCACGCCCTTGACGAAGAACTTGATGCCGCCGAGGAAGTTGTCGTCGGCCACTTCGTCGGCTTTCAGCACTTCCTTGCCGGTGTTGTCGGCGATGGGGCCCTTCCAGATCGAGAAGCTGCCGTCCTTCAGGCCTGCCTTGACGGTCTCGACCTTCTGCTTCAGTTCGGCCGGCACCTTGTCGGAGATGGACACGATGTCGATCGCGCCCTCCTTGACGCCCCACCACGTACCGGTGTTGCCCTTCCAGGTGCCGTTCAGCACATCGCCCGTGGCCTTGATGTAGTACGGCGCCCAGTTGATGATGGCCGAGGCCAGATGCGCTTCTGGCGAGTAGGCGGTCATGTCGCTGTCCCAGCCGAAGGCGTATTTGCCTGCCTTGCCGGCGGTCTGCAGCACGGCCGACGAATCGGTGTTCTGGAACAGCACGTCGGCGCCGCCGTTGAGCAGCGACTGCGCGGCCTCGGTTTCCTTCGGGGGATCGAACCAGCTGTTGATCCACACCACGCGCGTCTTGATCTTCGGGTTCACCGATTGCGCGCCCAGCGTGAAGCTGTTGATGTTGCGGATGACTTCGGGAATCGGCACCGAACCGACCACGCCCAGCGTGTTGGTCTTGGTCATGCCGCCGGCGATGACGCCGGCCATGTAGGCGCCCTCGTAGGTGCGGCTGTCGTAGGTGCGCAGGTTCTCGGCCTGCTTGTAGCCGGTGGCGTGCTCGAATTTCACGTCCTTGTGGTCGGCCGCGACCTTGAGCATCGGCTCCATGTAGCCGAAGGTGGTGCCGAAGATCAGCGTGTTGCCCTGGCTCACCAGGTCGCGGAACACGCGCTCGGCGTCGGCCGACTCGGGCACGCTTTCGACGAAGGTGGTGGCGACCTTGTCACCGAACTCGGCCTCGACGGCCTTGCGGGCGTTGTCGTGGGCGAAGGTCCAGCCGCCGTCGCCCACCGGGCCGATGTAGGCGAAGGCGATCTTCAGCGGCTCGGTCTTCGGCGCGGGCGCCTGGGCCGCGGGCTCGGCGGCCGGCGCCGGGGCGGGCGCCGCAGCTTCGTCCTGCTTGCTGCAGCCGACGAGCGCCGCCGTGGCGGCAAGCGCGCTCCAGGCTGCGGTCTTCAGCAGCGAACGCTTGGTGATGAGGGTCATGGCTACTCCGGTTGAAAAAACTGGTTGTCTGGGTCGCGCGTGGCGCATCGGGCGCGGCGATTATCGAACGTCACTGGCCGGGGAAGAACGGCTTGCCGAGCGACGCCGGCATGTTCACGCGGATCCACGTGGCGTTGCGCGAGATCAGCACCAGCACGACGATGGTGGCGAGATACGGCATGGCGGTGAGCAAGTGCGAGGAGATCTGCACCCCCTTGCCCTGCAGATGAAACTGCAGCATCGTCACGCCGCCGAACAGGTAGGCACCCAGCAGCACCCGCCCCGGCCGCCAGGTGGCGAAGGTGGTGAGCGCGAGCGCGATCCAGCCCTTGCCGGCGATCATTCCTTCGACCCACAACGGCGTGTAGACCACCGACACGTAGGCGCCCGAGATGCCGCACAGCGCGCCACCCACCATCACCGCGGCGAGGCGGATGCGCCGCACCGGGTAGCCGAGCGCATGCGCCGATTCGGGCGATTCGCCCACGGCGCGCAGCACCAGGCCGGCGCGCGAGCGGTAGAGAAACCACGCCAGCGCGAGCGCCAGCGCAATGGCGAGATAGACCATCGGATGCTGCCGGAACAGCGCCGGGCCGACGAAGGGAATGTCCGCCAACACCGGAATCTCGAAGTGCGCGCGCGGCGACAGCGCCCGCTGCGTGTAGCTGATACCGACGAACGCAGAGAACCCGGCCCCGAACAGCGCGAGCGCCAGACCCGCGGCGTACTGGTTGGTGTTGAGCCAGATCACCAGCAGGCCGAACACCGCCGCGAGCAGCGCGCCCGCCAGCGCGCCGGCACCGAAGGCCAGCCAGTCGCTGCCGGTGTGCACGGCGGTGGCATAGCCCGCGATGGCGGCGACCAGCATCAGGCCCTCGGCCCCGAGGTTGACGATGCCCGAGCGCTCGTTGATGAGCAGGCCGAGCGAGGCGAAGGCGAGCACGGTGCCCGCGCTGAGCGTGGCGGCGATGAGGAGTGCGACGGCGTCCATCGTTCAGCCCCTTGCCGCGATGCGTGCACCGCGCCAGCGCACGCGGTAGTGGATGAGCGTGTCGCAAGCCAGCAGCGCGAACAGCAGCAGCCCCTGGAACACGCCGGTGAGCGATTTCGGCAGGCCGAGCCGCGTCTGCGCGAGTTCGCCGCCGATGTAGAACATGCTCATCAATACGGCCGAGAACACGATGCCCACCGGATGCAGCCGCCCGACGAAGGCGACGATGATGGCCGCGAAGCCGTAGCCGGCCGGCAGGTGCGGCGTGAGCTGGCCGAGCGGCCCGGCGAGTTCGAGCCCGCCGGCGAAGCCCGCCATGCCGCCCGAGACGAGCAGCGCCGTCCACAACGCGCGCCGTGACGAGAAGCCCGCATAGCGCGCCGCCGCCGGCGCAAGCCCGCCCACTTCCTGCTGAAAGCCGGCGTACAGGCGGAACATGAAGAGCCAGAACGCCGCCACTGCGAGCAGCGCGACGATCGCGCCCACGTTCACGCGCAGGCCGGGCATCAGGCGCGGAATCTTCGTCGGGTCGGCGAAGGTGATGGTCTGCGGGAAGTTGTAGCCGGCTGGGTCCTTCCACGGCCCGTAGACGAGGTAGCCGAGCACCTGCACGGCCACGTACACGAGCATCAGGCTGACAAGAATCTCGTTGGCGTTGGCCCGGTCGCGCAGGAAGGCGACGATCGCCGCCCAGGCCATGCCGCCCAGCACGGCCGCGGCGAGGATGGCAACGACGATCCAGCGGCTCGTCTCCTTGTCGGCGAGCATGGCCACGCCGCTCGCGCACACGGCGCCGATGATGTATTGCCCCTCGGCGCCGATGTTCCACACGTTGGAGCGAAAGCACACCGCCAGGCCCAGCGCGATCAGCAGCAGCGGCACGGCCTTGATCGCGAGTTCGGACAAGGCATAGGCGCTGCCGAGCGGCTCGACGAAGAACACCTGCAGGCCGCGCACCGGGTCCTTGCCGAGCGCGGCGAAGAGCAGCACACCGATGAGCACCGTGATGGCGAGCGCCAGCAGCGGCGAGAGCAGCGACATTGCGCGGCTGGGCTCGGGGCGGGTCTCGAAGCGGATCATCGGTGCGCTCCGGGGGCGTGCGGATCGCGGGGCGAGACTCTCACCCCGACCCTCTCCCCCGCGGGGAGAGGGAGTAGTTCGGGCGCGGCTCCCTCTCCCCTTGGGGGAGAGGGTTGGGGTGAGGGTTTCGCGCCATCCCACAGCCCCGACATCCAGCCGCCGATCATCTCGACCGTCGCATCCCGCGCAGCCACGCTCGGCGAGACACGCCCGCGCGCCATCACCAGCAGGCGGTCGCAGATCTCGAACAGCTCGTCGAGTTCTTCGCTCACCACCAGTACTGCGCAGCCCGCATCGCGCAGCTTCAGCAACTCGCCGCGGATCTGCGCCGCCGCGCCCACGTCCACGCCCCAGGTGGGCTGCGACACGATCAAGAGCTTCGGGTTGGCGTCGATCTCGCGCCCGATGATGTATTTCTGCAGGTTGCCACCCGAGAGGCTGCGCGCCACCGCCTGCGGCCCGCCCGCCTTGACGTTGAAGCGCGCGATCAGCGACTGCGCGAGCGCCGCCACCTGGCCCGTGCGCACCCAGCCTGCGGCGCCCACGGCTTCGGTGCGCGTGAGCAGCGTGTTCTGCGCGAGCGAGAGCGTCGGCACCGCACCGCGGCCCAGGCGCTCTTCCGGCACGAAGTGCAGGCCCGCGCCGCGCCGCTGGCGCGGCGAATGCCGGCCGATGGCCCGGCCGAACAGCGTGATCGCCTGCGGCTTCGCGCGCGGGTCTTCGCCCGACAGTGCGGCCATCAGTTCCTGCTGGCCGTTGCCGGAAACGCCGGCGATACCGACGATTTCGCCGGCGCGCACCTCGAACGAAATGCCGTCGAGCGCGATGCCGAACTGATCCTGCCTGGGCAGCGACAGCGCGGTGACGCCCAGCACCACCTCGCCGGGCGCCGCGGCGCGATGCTGCAGCTGCGGCGGCTCGGCGCCAATCATCAGCCGGGAGAGGCTCGCGTTCGTCTCCTGCGTCGGATCGACCTCGCCGGTGACACGCCCGCCGCGCAGCACGGTGCATTGGTGGCACAGCGCGCGGATCTCGTCGAGCTTGTGGCTGATGTAGAGGATGCTGCAGCCCTCGGCGGCGAGCTGGCGCAAGGTGACGAAGAGCTTGTCGACGGCCTGCGGCGTGAGCACCGAGGTGGGCTCGTCGAGGATCAGCAGCTTCGGGTTCGTGAGCAGCGCGCGCACGATCTCCACCCGCTGGCGCTCGCCCACCGACAGCGTGTGCACCGGGCGCAGCGGATCGACATCGAGCCCGTAGATGTGCGCCACCTGCGTGACGCGCTGCTTCACCTGCGCGAGCGTGTGCGACCGATCGAGCCCGAGCCACACGTTCTCGGCCACGGTGAGCGTGTCGAACAGGCTGAAGTGCTGGTACACCATGCTGATGCCCAGCTGCCGCGCCTCATGCGGATTGCGGATCACGACCGGCTCGCCGTTCCAGCGGATCTCGCCTTCGTCGGGCCGCACGGCGCCGTAGATCATCTTCATCAGCGTCGACTTGCCGGCGCCGTTCTCGCCCAGCACGGCATGGATCTCGCCCGGCTTCACGCGCAGGTCGACCCGGTCGTTGGCCTTGACCGCGGGGTACTGCTTGCTGATGGCTATCAGTTCAAGACGAAGCATGTGAGGCTTGATTCGTGTGGTGGCGCGGATGGCGCATTTGTGGGCCGGCGGCCCACTCCCAATCCGTTCGCCCTGAGCCTGTCGAAGGGCCAACTCGGCGGATCGCTACACCCCGTTCGGCCTGAGGTATCGAAGGCTCGCGCGGGAAGAACCGTTCGCGCTGAGGTATCGAAGCGTGCGTGCCGTGCTGATTGTTTTGTGGAAGCAGCGCTTCTTGATGTGAGCAGCCGGGTCTCGCCCCGGCGGGCGAGTCCCTTCTTTTGCTTCGCCAAAAGAAGGAACCAAGAAAAGGCGACCCGGAGGCGTCGCCCCTCGCTGCGCGAGGGGTGCGCTGCGATGCTCGGTCTTTGCCGTCTCGCGCCAAAGTCCGAGCACCGCAGAGCAGTCCGCTGCAAGCGGACCGCCGAGGTCGGGGTGCCCTTCTTTGGGTCAACTTTCTTGGGCAAGCAAGAAAGGTGACTCGCCCGCCGGGGCGAGACC
>JAKFDI010000044.1:0-2436 GCA_036676235.1 Rhizobacter sp.
CACCACGTGCGCAAGCTCGAGGCCCGCCTCGGCGTGGTCCTGTTCCAGCGCCATGCGCGCGGGGTCACGTTGACCGCGGAGGGCCGGCAGCTGGCGGATGCCGCGGGCAACGCGCTCGCCGACATGGAGGGCGTCGTACGCGGGCTGAAGTCCGCCAGCGGCGACGACATGCGCGTACGCGTCACCACCCTGCACTCGCTCACCAACACCTGGTTGATGCCGCGCCTGCCGGCCTTCGCCGCGCTGCATCCACGGGTGCGGGTCACCATCGACACCGAAGTCGCGCTGAGCCGCTTCGACGACGGCGGGCCCGATCTCGGCATCCGCCACGGCCCCGGCCACTGGCCCGGCCTGACCGCGCTTCCGCTGATGGACGAGACCCTGTTCCCGGTGGCGGCGCCGACATACCCGGGCCTGCAGGGCATCGACATCGCCGCCGATGTCGCGCGCCTGCCCCTGATCTCCGACCTGTCGCGACAGGGTTGGCACGACTGGTTCCGCGCGGCCGGCGTGCACGGCGCCCAGCTCGACGAGCGCTGGTCCTTCTCCGACTCCACCGATGCGATGGAGGCTGCCGCGGCTGGGCTCGGTGCAGCACTGGCACGCGAACGGATCGCGGCACCGTGGCTGGAGAGCGGCCGCCTGGTGCGATTGCCCGGGCCGGTCCTGCCCGGACGCTGGAGCTACCACGTGATCTATCCCGCACACCGGCGGTTGCGCCCGGCCGCGCGCGAGTTCGTCGACTGGTTGCTGGCGGTGGCGAGGGATTGACCGGCAGCGATCACTTCGACGGCGTGCGCGACTTCTTCGACGACCGCGGCTTGCGCAGCGCCGCGTCCAACGCGAGTTGCGCCCACGGCAGCATCGCCTGCGCCGACTCCATCGCGTCGTCCGGCAGCGACCAGTAACTCATCGTGATCGGTGGCTGCTGGCTGCGGCCCGGATCGAACCGGTAGACGAACGGCGCGCAACCGGCAGCCTCGAAGCGCGCGCGGGACTGCTCGTCCGCCTTCAGGTACAGCGCATCGTCGATCACGATGCCGATGATCAGGCCATCGAAGTACACGCCATGGCCGCCGAACATCGCACGCGTGCTGATCGACCCCAGCGCGGCGAACAGGTCGTGCAGGTGCTCGATGAAAGCGTCAGCCATGGCGACCTCGCACGCGTTGGACGCACTCTACAATGCCGCCATGCCGATGACCGATCGCAACAAGGCCTTCCTGCAGATCCATTTCTGCGTGCTGCTCTGGGGCTTCACCGCCATCTTCGGAAAACTCATCTCGCTGCCGGCACTGCCGCTGGTGTGGTGGCGGATGCTGATCGTCGCCGCGGTGCTGGCGCTGGTGCCGCGGGTGTGGCGCGGGCTGCGGGCGATGCCGCCGCGACTGGTGCTGTCCTATGCCGGCATCGGCGTGCTGGTATCGCTGCACTGGCTGACGTTCTACGGCTCGATCAAGTTGTCGAACGCATCGGTCGGCGCGACCTGCATCGCACTGGCCACGGTCTTCACCGCACTGGTCGAGCCCTGGCTCGCGCGCACGCGCTTCTCGCGGCGTGAGCTCGTGCTGGGCATCGCGGTGCTGCCGGGCGTCGCGCTGGTGGTCGGCGGCGTCCCGGCGGAAATGCGCCTCGGGATCGCGGTCGGCGCGGTGTCGGCGCTGCTGGTCGCGATCTTCGGATCGCTCAACAAGCGCCTGGTCGAACACGGCGATCCGCTCACGGTCACCGCACTGGAACTCGGCGCGGGCATGCTCGCCCTGACCCTGCTGGCGCCGGTGATGCCGGTGTTGTTCCCCGCGTTCGCCGGCGACCTGATGGTGCTGCCCGGTGCCCGCGACGCCGCCCTGCTGCTGGCGCTGTCGCTCGCATGCACCTTGCTGCCATTCGCCCTGTCGCTGGCGGCCTTGCGGCACATGAGCGCGTTCGCGCAGCAGCTCGCGGTCAACCTCGAGCCGGTGTACGCGATCGTGCTCGCGATCGTGCTGCTGAACGAACAGCGCGAACTGACCCCGCAGTTCTACCTCGGCGTCGCGATCATCCTCGCGGCGGTGTTCGTGCATCCGCTGCTGGGCAAGCCGCAGCGGCTGGCACACCCGGAAGTGCTGGGGACTTCCGAGGCCAAGGGCGCGGCTGAATAGCATCCAGCGGAGCCACCACCCGGCTCCCGGTCCGCACCCAATCGTGGCAGGCTAGCGGCCACGCCACCCACCGGGATGCCATGTACCTCGAGCACTACGGCCTCAAGGAGCCGCCGTTCTCGATCACGCCCGACCCGCGCTTCGTGTTCCTCAGCGAACGCCACCGGGACGCGCTCGCGCATCTGCTGTTCGGCATCGACAAGGGCGGTGGCGGCGGTTTCGTGCAGCTCACCGGCGAGGTCGGCACCGGCAAGACCACGCTCTGTCGCCTGTTGCTGGAACAGTTGCCGGAACA
>JAKFDI010000045.1:0-4015 GCA_036676235.1 Rhizobacter sp.
CTCGTCATCGGTTCCGGCGGTCGCGAACACGCGCTGGCCTGGAAGCTCGCGCAGTCGCCGCGCGTGACCGACGTGCTGGTCGCGCCGGGCAACGCCGGCACCGCGACCGAGGCCAAGTGCCGCAACGTCGCGGTCAAGGCCGACGACCTCGACGGCCTGCTCGCACTCGCACAGCGCGAAGGTGTCGCGGTGACCGTGGTCGGGCCCGAGGTGCCGCTGGTCGCCGGCGTCGTCGACCGCTTCCGCGCCGCCGGCCTGCGCGTGTTCGGGCCGACCGCGGCCGCGGCGCAGCTCGAGGGCAGCAAGGCCTACGCGAAGGACTTCCTCGCCCGCCACGGCATCCCGACCGCGCACTACGCCGTGCACACCCACGTCGACGAGGCGCTGGAGTACATCAAGCTCAAGGGCGCGCCGATCGTGATCAAGGCCGACGGCCTGGCCGCCGGCAAGGGCGTGATCGTCGCGATGACGCTGGCCGAGGCCGAAGCCGCGGTCACCGACATGCTCGGCGGCTACGCGTTCGGCGCGGCCGGCGCGCGCGTGGTGATCGAGGAGTTCCTCGACGGCGAGGAGGCCAGCTTCATCTCGATGGTCGACGGCACCACCGCGCTGCCGATGGCGACCAGCCAGGACCACAAGCGCGTCGGCGACGGCGACACCGGCCCGAACACCGGCGGCATGGGCGCGTACTCGCCGGCGCCGGTGGTCACGCCCGAGGTGCACGCGCGGGTCATGCGCGAGGTCGTCGAGCCGACGGTGCGCGGCATGACCGCCGACGGCGTGCCGTTCACCGGCTTCCTCTACGCGGGCCTGATGATCGACAAGGCCGGCGCGCCGAAGGTCATCGAGTACAACGTGCGCTTCGGCGACCCCGAGACCCAGCCGGTGATGCTGCGGCTGCAGTCCGACCTGCTCGACCTGGTCGAGGCCGCGATCGACGGCCGGCTCGACAGCGTGCAGGCGCAGTGGGACCCGCGCCCGAGCCTCGGCGTGGTGATGGCCGCCGAGAACTACCCGGGCACGCCGCGGCTCGGCGATGCGATCAGCGAGTGGGACGTGCCCGACGTGGCCGACACCAAGGTGTTCCACGCCGGCACCGCGCTGGTCGACGGCCAGGTCGTCACCAGCGGCGGCCGCGTGCTGTGCGTGTGCGCGCTCGGCGACACCGTCGAGGACGCGCAGCGCAAGGCATACGCGGAAGTCGCCGGCATCTCGTGGCACGGCGAGTTCCACCGCCACGACATCGGCTGGCGCGCGATCGAACGCGAGCGTTCGGGCCGCTGACGCGCGCGACACGCATCGGATCCAAACAGAAGGCCCCGTTTCCGGGGCCTTCTGTTCGTTGGAGCACCGTCCACGACGTGGCGCTCAGACCAGTCGCTGCACGGCTGGCACCCGCTCCAACTCGTCATGCGACATGCACCGGCCGTGTTGCAGCGCCTGGTCGGCGATCTGCCGGTTGACGATGTCGAGATGTGCCGCCGATTCTTCGACGGTGCATCGGATCGCGTCGCTGGCGCGGGCGCATACACGGACATGCGCCGGATCATCGAGCCGGCCTTGCACCACAAAGATGTTCTGGCCTTCCTCCATGCCGGAGCCTCGCACGCTGACGACCGCATGTTCGGCGCGTGTCATCCCAACAGACTTGGCAAGCGGCAGCAGCGCCCAGCAGGTCCGCTCACTGGAGTCGTCAAAGTCGCGTCCGTGAGCTGCGTCCAAGCGGCCGACACAATCGCGAATGCTGGAGAGAAGATCACGGTCGCTTGGGCTGAGGCGGCTCGAAGCTCCGGAGGCTGGCCTTGCTTCGGGCTCGCTGGGTTTTTGCCCGTCTCCGATTTCCTGACGACCGTGAGCGGCAGGCAAGTCGTTCTCCGGTTTCCGTTTGTTCACCGCGTGCTGCAGCGCCTGCAGCGTCTCCGGATCCGCTCGCCCCGTAACATCGAGCTGCGCGCGCTCCTGAAAGCGCCGGACCGCCTGCTCCGTGGCTGCGTCAATCCGGCTCGTCTCGACGATCGCACGCCCGCGGTCATCGGTCACCCCAAGCCGCGTCAAGTCCCCCTGCAGCCGTCCAACTTCGCTCCCCGTTTCAAACCGCCTGAGCGCGCCATCGTCAATTGCGTTCCGTCCCGCCCTCGGGCCAACCCCTGTACCGGGCTGGATGCGGCCCGCCTCCAGGTCGGCCAGGTACGTCGGCGTCAGGAGCCGATGCCACGCGTCGAACCGGTCATGCCGATCAGCCAGACCCGTTTCGCCACCGTTGATGCGCCTTGTTGCCGCCGATACATCGTCGCGGTCCGCGGCCGGCACCCGCTCGCGCCAGTACCACAGCGCGATGCGCGCCGCGTTGTCACGCTCGGCCGCAAGTTCTGGCTGACCAAGAAGATCCAGGCCAAGCGCCCTACCCGCCGCCCGATAGTTGTCTTCACCGGTGAGCTGGATGAAGCCGCGTCCCCGGTAGCGGTATCCATCGCCTGCGTCATCGTTGCCCATCCGGTTGCCGTACATCAGGCGCGCAAGTTCCTGAGGGCGCCCCTCCAGCGCGGCGACGCGGGCCGCATCGAGGGCGTCCGCACCCTCGCGCCGGGCCCATTTCACTGGGATCTGGTGATTCCCCGAGGAGTAGCGAAAGCCCTCCTCCAGCCGGACGAACCCGCCCGATTCATGGCCCAGCTGCGCCATCAGGTTCGACAACTCGTTGCGCGACGTCACACCGTCGGCGCGGGCGGCTTTGAGGATCGCGAGTTCATTCTCGGTGGGCATTCGACGTCCTTTGTCGGCTTGCTCTTATTGAGCGGGAAACTCCGCGGGATCAAAGTGCTCGAGCGTGATGTGGCCAATTGCTGCGGCCTTGAGGGTTTGCCGCTTCGACGCTCCTTCCATTCGATCGAGGACGGCACTGGCCACCTGCACAAGGCGCCATGTGCCCTCACCGGGCGCATGGCGAAACGTGAACTCCTGCGACCACAGCTCCCGCGATCCACCTTCCAGCTGGATCGAGAAGCCTCCTGTGCGCGGGACGATCTCGCGCAGCGGGTCTCCGAGCATGCCGCCGCAGCGCTCGCAGGGGATCGCGTGTGGCGCCACGGCAGCCCGGTGCAGCGATCCGTCCCCGTCGCGTCGCAGGACCAGCAAACCGCGTGGGGCAAGGGCCTGATGCTCTCCGCTTGCCGATGCAATGACGATGAGTGAATCCAGCGTTCTATTGCCGTCCAGATCGCCGTCCCGTCGCATCACCAACCTGTGCCCAGCCGGCACGAAGCCGGCTACGTCCGATAGCTGGCGCTCGGCCGTGTCCGCCCGCGCGTCCGGGACGCCGGTGGCTGAATCACCCTTCGAGTCCACAGGCAACATCGTGCAGCCCGTCGCCGCCAACACACACCAGATCCATCCCATCATCCGACTGTTCACGCCCATTGCGCTGTGCCTCGCTTGGCGCCACTGATTGGAGATTGCCGTCGTCGCGGTCCCGCTCACTGATACGCCCTCTTCATCCTCATGCTCATCGCCGGGCGCTGTCACTCGCATAGACCGTAGAGGTTCCGCACCCATCGCTCCAGGGACAAGGGATGCGTCTCAAGGGCCGACGCTGGACGACCTACCGCACCGGCGCCGCGTGCACCGGCTCGCGCATGCGCTCCTCCACCTGCGCCTGCGTGGGGGCGCGCCCGAGTTCCTGCGCCAGCGCGCGGTTGGCCTCGTCGAGGCGCGCGTCTGCGCGTTCCAACGGCGTCTTCAGCGCATCGGCCAGCAGCACGCCGGCGCGGCGGTGGGCCGGGTCGTCGAGCCGCCCTTCGACCGCGAACGCGAAGCGCCCGTCGGTGCCGACCACGACGTGATCAACGCGCCGCAGCGCGACCGCGTCCAGCGGCGCGCCGCCGCGGTCGGGGTACAGGTCGCGGCCGTCCTTGCTGGCGGCGAGCAGGTGGCGTGCGAGCCGCTCGCTGGCCTCGTCGAACGGCTTGCCGGCCTGCGCGTCGAGCCCGCGCACGCCGTGGCGGATCTGCTCGAGCAT
>JAKFDI010000046.1:0-4272 GCA_036676235.1 Rhizobacter sp.
CTGAAGATCCTGCAGGTCGAGCACGCCAAGCTCGGCCTGAAGCGCGGCTTCTCGATCTTCGACAGCGAGGACAGCAGCGCGCAGCTGAAGGACCTGCTGCCGCCGGGCAGCAAGCCCGACGTGGTCGACGCGGCAAGGAATCTCATCTCGCGCGCCAAGAACGCCGGCCTGTCGCCGCAGCAGGCCGCCGACGCCGCGCAATCGGTGCGCGAGCGCGAAGCGGCCGCGTTGTACGCGCGCTACCAGCAACGCTTGTCGACCTTCAACGCGGTCGACTTCGACGACCTGATCCGGTTGCCGGTGCAATTGCTGGAAACCGATGAGGACGCCGTCGCCGGCTGGCGCGAACGCATCGGCTACCTGCTGGTGGACGAATGCCAGGACACCAACGACGCGCAGTACCGCCTGCTGAAGGCGCTGGCCGGCCCGAAAGGACTGTTCACCTGCGTCGGCGACGACGACCAGTCGATCTACGCGTGGCGCGGCGCCAATCCGGACAACCTGCTGCAGCTCGCCACCGATTACCCGACGCTGCAGATCGTCAAGCTCGAGCAGAACTACCGCTGCAGCAACCGCGTGCTGCGCGCCGCGAACGCGCTGATCGCGAACAACCCGCACGAGCACCCGAAGACGTTGTGGAGCGAGCAGGCCGACGGCGAACGCCTGCGCATCTGGGAGTGCAAGGACGCCGCGCACGAGGCGGAGAAGGTCGCCGACCAGATCCATTTCCTCAACCAGTCGCGGCAGGCGCCGTGGAGCGATTTCTGCATCCTGTTCCGCGGCAACCACCAGTCGCGCGCGCTCGAAAAAGCACTGCAGTTGCTGCGCGTGCCCTACCACCTGACCGGCGGCACCGCCTTCCTCGATCGTGGCGAGGTGAAGGACGCGATGGCGTGGCTGCGGCTCATCGCCAATCCCGAAGACGACGCCGCGTTCCTGCGCGCGGTGACCTCGCCGAAGCGCGAAGTCGGCGGCACCACGCTGGCGAAGCTCGCCGAACTGGCGCAGCACGCGCACCTGCCGTTGTCGCGCGCGGCGGAGTCGATCGGCTTGTTGAAACAGCTGCCGGCGCGCGCGGCGAATGCGCTCGGCGGTTTCGCCGACATCGTGCGCGGCCTGCGCGGCGATGCGACGCGACTGCCGCCGGCGGAACTCGTGCGCAAGCTCAACGAACGCAGTGGCCTGCTGCAGATGATCCGCGCGCAGTGCAAGGACGAAGCCACGTTCCAGGCCCGGCGCCGCAACCTCGATGAGCTTGCCGACTGGTTCGACGGTGGCCGGAACAGCGGTCCCGGCGAACTCGCCGCCGCGCTCGCGCTGCTCTCGCACGCCGACAAGGGCGACGCCGGCAACCAGGTGCGGCTGATGAGCCTGCATGGCGCGAAAGGCCTGGAGTTCCGCTACGTGTTCATCGTCGGCGTCACCGACGGCAACCTGCCGCACGAAGCCAGCATCGAGGAAGGCCGCCTCGACGAAGAGCGCCGCCTGCTCTACGTGGGCATCACCCGGGCGAAGGAACAGCTGTGGCTGTCGTACCCGCGCGAGGCGCAGCGCTGGGGCGAACGCCAGCGCAACCTGCCGAGCCGCTTCCTCGACGAACTGCCGATCGCCGAGCTGCAGCGCGATGGCGCCGATCCGGTCGCCGACGCGATGCACAAGCAGGAGCGCGCGAGCGCGGGATTCGCGGCGATCCGCGCCCTGCTCGACGCCTGAGCGCCGCGCACCCGCAGGGCGCTAGGCCCGCGGTTGCGGCACCACGCGGATGTAGGGTTCCGGCGCTTTCCAGCCCTCCGGGAACAGCTGCCTGGCCTCTTCATCGGGCACCGAGGCCGCGATGATCACGTCGTCGCCCGGCTGCCAGTTGACCGGCGTGGCGACCTTGTACCTGGCGGTCAGCTGCATCGAATCGATCACCCGCAGCACTTCATCGAAGTTGCGGCCGGTGGTCATCGGATAGATCAGCACCAGCTTGATCTTCTTGTCCGGGCCGATGACGAAGACGTTGCGCACGGTCTGGTTGTCCGCTGGCGTGCGGCCCGCCGACGTGCCCGGGGTGTCGGCCGGAAGCATGTCGTACAGCTTCGACACCCGCAGGTCCGCGTCGCCGATCACCGGATAGTTGGGCGCGGCGCCCTGGCTGTCCTGGATGTCGCGCGCCCAGCGCATGTGCTCGGCGACCGGGTCGACGCTCAGGCCGAGGATCTTGACGTTGCGCTTGTCGAACTCGGGTTTGATCCGGGCCATGTAGCCCAGCTCGGTGGTGCAGACCGGGGTGAAGTCCTTGGGATGCGAGAACAGCACGCACCAGCTGTCGCCGGCCCACTGGTGGAAGGAGATGCGGCCTTCGGTGGTCTCGGCCTCGAAGTCGGGCGCGGTGTCGCCGATGTGGAGTGTCATGGTCGAGTTCCTTCGGAGAGGTGTCTGCGGTGATGTGCCTGTGGTGACGTGCCTGCGACGCGGCGTGCGGCAGGTGCTGCGCAAGCCTCGGCGCTTTTCCGGGCCCGTCAAATGCCCTGATCGGGGGAGGGACGGACGCGCGCGTGACACTGGGCGGCATTCCGGCTCGGCTACACTCGCCGGCCTTCGCCCGACTCCGGATCGACCATGCGCACCACCGTCCTTGCCGTTGCCGTCCTCGCCGTCGCCTTGTCCTCCACGGCCTGCAAACGCACCGACACGCCGGTCGCTGCCGCCAAGGCGCCCGCCGCGACTGACGCGCAGCCCGTGGTGCCCGAAGTCGCCGCCGACGACAACCTCAACGCCGTGTTGTGGATGCAGCGCTCGGCGGAATACCGCGCCGTCACCCAGACCATCTATCGCGCCGCCGCCGACAAGCTCGACGTCGCCCTGCGGGAAAAGAACTGGGATGCGCTGGTGCCGGGCGAACGCGGCAACGCGGCCACCGGGTTGCCGCCGGCGGTGATCATGGATGTCGACGAGACCGTGCTCGACAACTCGCCCTACCAGGCCCGGCTGGTGCGCGACGGCAAGGAGTTCGCGGACCTCAGCTGGGATGCATGGGTCGCCGAGAAGAAGGCGAAGCCCGTTGCGGGCGTGGTCGATTTCGCCAAGGCCGCCAGCGCGAAGGGCGTGACCATCCTGTACCTGTCCAACCGCGCCGAACACCTACAGGCGGCGACACTCGCCAACCTCAGGGCGGCCGGCCTGCCAGTCAAGGACGACAGCGTGTTCCTCGGCCTCGGCACCTTCGTCGAGGATTGCGAGCAGCACGGCAGCGAGAAGAACTGCCGGCGCAAGCTGGCGGGCCAGCAGTACCGGGTGCTGATGCAGTTCGGCGACCAGCTCGGCGATTTCGTGCAGATCGTCGCCAATACCCCCGACGGCCGCGGGGCGCTGCAGTCCGAGTACGCGGACTGGTTCGGCGAGCGCTGGTGGATGTTGCCGAATCCGAGCTACGGCTCGTGGGAACCGGCGATGTTCAACAACGCCTGGGACCAGCCGCGCGCCGCGCGCCGCGCCACCAAGCGCGCGGCCCTCGACCACGCGCAGTAAGCACGACGGCTACGCGAACAGTCGCCATCGGCCTGCTGCAACGCAGCACGCGCTGGCCGGGGCTGGGCGCGTGTCAGCGCCGCTTCCGTATGTCGTCGCGTCCGCTATCGCGCGGGGACGGCGTTTGCCCTGACTGAGCCTGCTGCGGTGGCCTTTGCGGTTTCACGAAACCGGAACAATTGGGTTTCGCGCGCAATGACGTGGCCGCAGGCGCCGCCCAGCGTCATCGATCGCCACGGCTTTTCCCAGCCGCGCGCGATATCCGAAGAACCTGCTCCACCGCACTTCGCGCGTCGACGCGGGGCGGCACTTGCAGGTGCAGGGGCGGATGCAGGACCGCAGTCAAGGAGGCCGCAACGCGGCCACGCAGACACTCTTTTCGGGGGTACCAACCTGTGAACCGCCAACATTCGTCACGGATGCATGCTCTTGTCGTCGCCACGGCCCTGGGACTGGGCGCAGTCGCGGCCAACGCGGCCGATCGCATCGACCTGCATCGCCAGGACATCCATCGGCTCAATGCGCAATACCAGGCCGCCAATGCCGGCGCCGCCACCATGGCGCACGAGCGCCATGCGCAGTTGCTGCGCCTGGATCCGGAATCGCGCCTCGTCCTGAAGGCCCGCAACGCCGACTACGGCGTGCGCAACACCCGTTACCAGCAGACCTTCCGCGGCGTGCCGGTGTTCGGCGAGCACGTGGTCGTCAGCGAAGACGCCAATGGCGAAGTACGCGCCCTGTTCGGGCGCAAGACCGACG
>JAKFDI010000047.1:0-36971 GCA_036676235.1 Rhizobacter sp.
CGCGCTGGGCCAGGAGGCCCAGCCCTTCGCCAGGCGCGAACAGTCCACTGGACTGTTCACGTCCGGGCTCAGCCCCCGAGGGGACGCGGGCCGGCTTGGGAGCGGCCCGGCGCTCGGCCCGCCGACAGACTGACAAAGTGTGTCTCATGAGGGTTCTCAACGGTCAGCAATCACGCATTGAACACCGGCTTCGGCCAGCAAGGCGGGAAAAGGCGCCGGCGGCGTCGCGTCGGTGAACAGCGTGTCGATCTGGTGCAGGCGGGCGAGCTCCACCATCGCCGGGCGGTTGAACTTGCTGTGATCGCTGGCGAGCCACACCTCGCGCGAGTGTTCGATGATCGCCCGCGCCACCGTCACCTCGCGGTAGTCGAAGTCGCGCAAGGTGCCGTCGGCCTCGATGCCCGAGATGCCGATGAGGCCAATGTCGACCTTGAACTGCTTGATGAAGTCGACCGTCACCTCGCCCACGATGCCGCGGTCGCGCGAGCGCACCACGCCGCCGGCGACGATGACCTCGCACTCGGCGTTGTCGGCCAGGATGGCGGCCACGTTCAGGTTGTTGGTGATGACGCGCAGGCCCTTGTGACGCAGCAGCTCGCGCGCGATGGCCTCGGTGGTGGTGCCGATGTTGAGGATCAGCGAGCAGCCGTTGGGCACTGCCTTCGCCACCGCGCGCGCGATGCGCTGCTTGGCGCTTTCGTTGAGTTCCTGCCGCTGGCGGTAGGCGATGTTCTCGACCGTCGAACTCGGCATGCGCACGCCGCCGTGAAAGCGTGCCAGCAGGCCGGCGTCCGACAGCAGCTTCACGTCGCGCCGCACGGTTTGCAGCGTCACGCCGAACTGCTCGGCCAGCGCTTCCACCGTCACGGCGCCGCGCGTGCGCGCCTCGTCGAGAAGCATGGCCTGCCTGGGATTGGGGGTCATCGAAATGTCGCGAAAGCTCGAATTCAAAAACCCAGCCTAGCCAATGCGGCTCGTTCGGCCATGATGGATTTCGCCCTTGCGCGGATGTTCGCGTTCGCATAAAAAGAAAAAAGAAGAACACAAAACGAACCAAAACGAAAGACAAGCGGCCGTTCGTTTTGTTGCATTTGTCGCCGAGGAGACAGGTTGAACCACCCGCAGCCCACAGCCGGACGCAACGGCATCACGTCGTTCGTCAGCGCCCATCCGACCGCAGGAGACGCCGCCGCACCTGCTGCCGACGCGCCGGTCGACGTGCTGGTCGTGGGCGGCGGAATCAATGGCGTGGGCATCGCGCGCGACCTCGCCGGCCGCGGCGCGCGGGTGCTGCTGTGCGAGAAGGACGACTTGGCGGCGCACACCTCCTCGTCGTCGACCAAGCTGATCCACGGCGGGCTGCGCTACCTCGAGTACTACGAGTTCCAGCTCGTTCGCAAAGCGCTGGCCGAGCGCGAGGTGCTGTTGAAAAGCGCGCCGCACATCATGTGGCCGCTGCGCTTCGTGATGCCGCACGACCCCGGCATGCGCCCGGTGTGGATGATCCGCCTCGGCCTGTTTCTCTACGACCACCTCGCCCGCCGCGAGGTGCTGGCCGGCTCGCGCACCGTCGACCTGCGTGGCGGCCCGCTCGGTGCACCGCTCAAGCCGCTGTTCACGCGCGGCTTCGTCTACTCCGACGGCTGGGTGGACGACGCGCGGCTGGTGGTGCTGGGCGCGATCGATGCTCGCGAGCGCGGCGCCGAAGTGCTGACCCGCTGGCGCTGCGTGGACGCCAAGCGCAGCGCCGACGGCTGGGCGGTGCGCCTGCAAAGCCAGGCTGGCGACGAGCGCCGCGTGCACGCCCGCGCCCTCGTCAACGCCGCTGGGCCGTGGGCCGGGCAGTTTCTCGCCGAGCACGCGCACGTGTCGCAAGTCAAGACGCTGCGCCTCGTCAAGGGCAGCCACATCGTCGTGCCGCGGCTGTTCGAGCACGACCACGCCTACATCCTGCAGAACCCCGACAAGCGCATCATTTTCATGATTCCCTACGAGCGCGACTTCACGCTCATCGGCACGACCGACATCGAGCACACCGGTCCCATCGGGCAGGCGCACATCGAGCCGGCCGAGATCGACTACCTGTGCGAGCAGGCGAGCCGCTACCTCGCCAAGCCCGTGACGCCGGCCGACGTGGTGTGGACGTACTCCGGCGTGCGGCCGCTGCTCGACGACGAATCGGGCGACCCCTCGGCCGTCACGCGCGACTACCAGCTCGAACTCGACACGCAGGGCGCGCCGCTGCTTACCGTGTGGGGCGGCAAGCTCACCACCTTCCGCAAGCTCGCCGAAGAGGCGGCGGATCTCGTGGCCGCGCCGCTGGGCATCCAGGGTGCGGCCTGGACGGCCGGCGCCGCGCTGCCGGGCGGCGACCTCAGCGGCTGGATCGGCCCGGCGCAGCGCCCCGACGCCGACTTCGCCGCTTTCGAGAAGGCCTTCGCGGCCAGGCACCCGACGCTCGCGCCCGCGCTGTGCCATCGCCTCGCCCGTGCCTACGGTGCCCGGGCGGAGCTGGTGTTCGCCCCCGGCGCGGCCAACGACGGGCTTGGCGCGCCGGTGGCGCCCGGGCTGTACGAATCCGAACTGCACTACCTGCATGCGCTCGAATGGGCGCGCAGCGCCGACGACGTGCTGTGGCGCCGCAGCAAGCTCGGGCTGCAGATGGCGCCGGCCGAGCGCGACGCAGTGGCCGCGTGGTGCAACGCGCACTGGGCCGATGCGCAGCCGGACGCATCCACCGCTGCCCCCACGCAGGAGGCCGCATGGAACTGAAGCTCGAGCGCATCGAGCATCGGGTCGGTGCGCAGACCTGGCTGTACCCGCTCGACCTGAACCTGGTGCCGCGCGCGGTGACCGTGCTGCTGGGCGCCACGCAGGCCGGCAAGACCACGCTGATGCGACTGATGGCGGGGCTGGACGCGCCGGCCAGCGGCCGCGTCATCGCCGACGGCCAGGACGTGACCGGCCGGCCGGTGCGCGAGCGCAACGTCTCGATGGTCTACCAGCAGTTCATCAACTACCCGTCGATGACGGTGGCCGACAACATCGCCTCGCCCCTCAAGCTGCGCGGCGAGCAGGGCATTGCCGCGCGCGTGCAGGAACTCGCCGCCAAGCTGCACATCGAGCCCTTCCTCAAGCGCCTGCCAGCCGAGTTGTCCGGCGGCCAGCAGCAGCGCGTGGCGCTGGCGCGCGCGCTGGCCAAGCAGGCGCCGCTGATGCTGCTCGACGAGCCGCTGGTGAACCTCGACTACAAGCTGCGCGAAGAGTTGCGCGACGAGCTGACGCAGCTTTTCGCCGCCGGCGAATCGACCGTGGTCTACGCCACGACTGAACCCACCGAGGCGCTGCTGCTCGGCGGCTACACGGCAGTGATGGATGCGGGCGAACTGCTCCAGTACGGGCCGACCGCCGAGGTGTTCCATCAGCCCAGGTCCATCCGCGTGGCCCGCGCTTTCAGCGACCCGCCGATGAACCTGCTGCCCTGCACGCCGGCGACCTCGGGCGTGGCGCTGGCTTCCGGCAAGGAACTCGCCGTGCTGCTGCCGCCGGTGCATGCCGGCAAGCTCGCCACGCTCACCATCGGCATTCGCGCCAATGCGCTGCGCGTGCGTGAACGTGACGGCGACGTGGCCTTGCCCGGCACGGTGGAACTGGCGGAAATCTCGGGCTCCGACACCTTCGTGCACGTGAGCACCAAGGTCGGCGAACTCGTGGCGCAGCTCACCGGCGTGCATCAGTTCACCCTCGGTCAGGCGCTGACGCTGCATCTGAGCCCGGCGCATGTGTACGTGTTCGATGCCGCGGGCGACCTACTCGTCGCGCCATCCAGCAAGGGAGTCTGAGATGCGACAGCCCCCACGCTCACTGCGTTCGCTGCCCCCCAAGGGGGCGCAGGCCTCCCTTGGGGCGGCCCGGCGGGAGACCTGACATGGCCCGCATCGATCTCGACCTCGCGCATTCCTATCACCCCAACCCGCAGCGCGACGAGGACTACGCGCTGCTGCCGCTGAAGATGACCTTCGCCGACGGCGGCGCGTATGCGCTGCTCGGGCCTTCGGGTTGCGGCAAGACGACGATGCTCAACGTCATCTCGGGCCTGGTGAAGCCTTCGCACGGCACGGTGACCTTCGACGGGCGCGAGGCGACCGGCCTCACGCCGCAGCAGCGCAACATCGCGCAGGTATTCCAGTTCCCCGTCATCTACGACACGATGACGGTGGCCGAGAACCTCGCGTTTCCGCTGCGCAACCGCGGCGCCGCGCCCGAACACATCAAGCAGCGGGTCGGCCAGATCGCCGAGATGCTGGAGATGAGCGGCCAGCTCAACATGCGCGCCGCGGGCCTTGCGGCCGATGCCAAGCAGAAGATCTCGCTCGGACGCGGCCTCGTGCGCGAGGACGTGAGTGCGGTGCTCTTCGACGAGCCGCTCACCGTGATCGACCCGCATCTCAAGTGGCAGTTGCGGCGCAAGCTCAAGCAGATCCACCATGAGTTGAAGCTCACGCTCATCTACGTGACGCACGACCAGGTGGAGGCGCTGACCTTTGCCGACGAAGTGGTGGTGATGTCGCGCGGCAAGGCGGTGCAGGTGGGCAGCGCCACGCAGTTGTTCGAGCGGCCGCAGCACACCTTCGTCGGCCACTTCATCGGCTCGCCGGGCATGAACTTCCTGCCGGCGCGTGCGGTGGGCGAGCGCATCGAGGTGGCGGGGCAGAGCGTCGCGCGGCCGACGGGCGTGAACGTGCCCGCCGGCGACTTCAAGCTCGGCGTGCGGCCGGAGTACGTGGCGCTTGCGAGCACCGAGTCGCCCGGCGCCGTGCTCGCCACGGTGACGCAGGTGCAGGACATCGGCACCTACTGGCTGGTGAACGCGCGTGTGGGGTCGGGCAGGGAACCGGTGGTGATCCGCGCCCGCTTCGGCGCCGACGAGGCCGTGCCGCGGGCGGGAGAGACGGCGTGGCTTTCGATCGTCGGGCCGCACAGCTGCTTCTATGTGAATGAGGAGTTGGTGGCATGAGTGGCTTCGGCTTGTATGGCTGGGCCGCGGCCCTCACCCCAGCCCTCTCCCAGAGGGAGAGGGAGGAATTCAGGTATTGCCCCCTCTCCCTCTGGGAGAGGGCTGGGGTGAGGGCGCGGCCTTGCCCGAGCGCGCTGACCAGGAGCAAAGCCCCATGAAACCGGTGAACCAGAAAGCCTGGCTGCTCATCCTGCCCGTCATCCTGTGCGTGTCCTTCTCCGCCATCCTGCCGCTGATGACGGTGGTGAACTACTCGGTTCAGGACATCATCTCCCCCGAGCGTCGCGTGTTCGTCGGCACCGAGTGGTTCAAGCTGGTGATGCGCGACGAAGAGCTGCACGGTGCGCTGCTGCGGCAGATCACCTTCTCGCTCGCCGTGCTGGCGGTCGAGATTCCGCTCGGGATCGCACTCGCGCTGTCGATGCCGTCCAAAGGCTGGCAATCCTCCGCCGTGCTGGTGCTCATCGCCATCTCGCTGCTGATCCCGTGGAACGTGGTCGGCACCATCTGGCAGATCTACGGGCGGGCCGACATCGGCCTGCTCGGCTACACGCTCGCGCAGCTGGGCATCGACTACAACTACACCGGCAACGCCACCCACGCCTGGGTCACCGTGCTGGTGATGGACGTGTGGCACTGGACGCCGCTGGTGGCCCTGCTGTGCTACGCCGGCCTGCGCGCCATCCCCGACGCCTACTACCAGGCCGCGCGCATCGACGGCGCGAGCAAGTTCGCGGTGTTCCGCTACATCCAGCTGCCCAAGCTGCGCGGCGTGCTGATGATTGCCGTGCTGCTGCGCTTCATGGACAGCTTCATGATCTACACCGAGCCCTTCGTGCTCACGGGCGGCGGGCCGGGCAATGCCACCACCTTCCTCAGCCAGTACCTCACGCAGAAGGCCGTGGGGCAGTTCGACCTCGGGCCGGCGGCGGCGTTCTCGCTGATCTACTTCCTCATCATCCTGCTGCTGTGCTTCATCCTCTACAACTGGATGCTGCGCGTGGGCACCCAGCAACCGGCGGAGGCCTCCCATGGATAGCCTGTCGCCGAGCCGCCTCAAGACAGGCGCTCCCCCTCGGGGGGACCGCGCGCAGCGCGTAGGGGGTCGTCATGGATGAACGCCGCTTTCGCAAGAGGAGCCTCTTCCTCGTCGTCTATCTGCTGTTTGCCATCCTGCCGGTGTACTGGATGGTCAACATGTCGCTCAAGACGAATGTCGAGATCCTCGGCACCTTCTCGCTGTGGCCGAGGAACCTGACGCTCGACAACTTCGCCATCATCTTCACCGATGCGTCGTGGTACTCGGGCTACATCAACTCGCTGATCTACGTGGCGATGAACACGGTGATGTCGCTGCTGGTGGCGCTGCCGGCGGCCTATGCCTTCAGCCGCTACAGCTTCCTCGGCGACAAGCATGTGTTCTTCTGGCTGCTGACCAACCGCATGACGCCGCCGGCGGTGTTCCTGCTGCCCTTCTTCCAGCTCTACACCACCGTCGGGCTGATGGACACGCACATCGCGGTGGCGCTCGCGCACCTGGTGTTCAACGTGCCGCTGGCGGTGTGGATCCTCGAAGGCTTCATGAGCGGCGTGCCGCGCGAGATCGACGAGACGGCCTACATCGACGGCTACTCGTTCCCGCGCTTCTTCCTCACCATCTTCATTCCGCTCATCAAGGCCGGCGTCGGCGTGGCGGCATTCTTCTGCTTCATGTTCAGCTGGGTCGAGCTGCTGATGGCGCGCACGCTCACGAGCGTCGACGCCAAGCCCATCGTCGCGACGATGACGCGCACCGTCTCGGCCTCGGGCATGGACTGGGGCCTGCTCGCGGCCGCCGGCGTGCTGACCATCGTGCCGGGCGCCATCGTCATCTGGTTCGTGCGGCACTACATCGCCAAGGGCTTCGCGATGGGGAGGGTGTGATGAGCAAGTTCGGACCTTTCCACTGGATGGCCTGGACGCTGCCGGTGGCGGTGTTCTTCACCTGCATCGTGCTCATGCTGATCGCCATGACGATCTGGGAGATCAAGTCGCCGACCGTTGAGCGCAAGGGCTTCCTCCCAATTTCCACCACGCGCGGCGACCGCCTGTTCATCGGTCTCCTGAGCGCGGCCTACGTCAACCTCGCCTTCGTGGCGATGAGCGAACAGATGATGGCGTGGTTCAGTCTCGAAGAAGAGCCCTCGGTGTGGATCGGGCTCGTGATCTCGATGGCCGTGCTCGCAGGGGTCATGCGCAAGGGCTGAACGCGCTGGTTTCCGTCGACGCAATTCCAAGGCACGCGGCCTTTACTTCCCAGCCGCGCGGTCGTTGTAAGCACAGGGAAGCATCAGAGGAGACAGACATGAAATTGCGCTTGAACGCAGTGGCTCGCGCCGCCGCGATCACGGCCACCGCCTTGGCCCTGGGCCAGAGCGCGTGGGCCGGTGAGGCCGAGGCCAAGAAGTGGATCGACAGTGAATTCCAACCGTCCACGCTGAGCAAGGATCAGCAGATGGCGGAGATGAAGTGGTTCATCGACGCCGCGGCCAAGTTGAAGGCCAAGGGCGTGAACGAGATTTCGGTGGTGTCGGAGACCATCACCACGCACGAGTACGAGTCCAAGACGCTCGCGAAAGCCTTCGAGGAAATCACCGGCATCAAGGTGAAGCACGACCTCATCCAGGAAGGCGACGTGGTCGAGAAGCTGCAGACCTCGATGCAGTCGGGCCGCAGCATCTACGACGGCTGGATCAGCGACTCCGACCTGATCGGCACCCACTACCGCTACGGCAAGGTGATGAACCTGACCGACTACATGTCGGGCAAGGGCAAGGAGTGGACCAACCCGGGCCTGGATCTCAAGGACTTCATCGGCACCAAGTTCACGACCGCGCCCGACGGCAAGCTCTACCAGCTGCCCGACCAGCAGTTCGCCAACCTGTACTGGTTCCGCGCCGACCTGTTTGCGCGCGACGACCTGAAGCAGAAGTTCAAGGCCAAGTACGGCTACGACCTCGGCGTGCCGCTGAACTGGAGCGCGTACGAGGACATCGCCGAGTTCTTCACCAACGACGTGAAGCAGATCGACGGCAAGCCCATCTACGGCCATATGGACTACGGCAAGAAGGACCCGTCTCTCGGCTGGCGCTTCACCGATGCGTGGCTCTCGATGGCCGGCTCGGCCGACATCGGCACGCCCAACGGCCTGCCGGTCGACGAATGGGGCATCCGCGTGGCCGACGACAAGTGCACACCGGTCGGGGCTTCCGTCTCCCGCGGCGGCGCGACCAACTCGCCGGCGGCCGTCTACGCGCTCACCAAGTACGTTGACTGGATGAAGAAGTACGCCCCCAAGGAAGCCACCGGCATGACCTTCGGCGAAGCTGGCCCCGTGCCTGCACAGGGCCAGATTGCGCAGCAGATCTTCTGGTACACCGCCTTCACCGCCGACATGACCAAGCCGGGCCTGCCGGTGGTCAATGCCGACGGCACGCCCAAGTGGCGCATGGCCCCCGGCCCGAACGGTCCGTACTGGAAGCAGGGCATGCAGAACGGCTACCAAGACGTGGGCTCGTGGACCTTCTTCGCCGCGCACGACGCCAACCGCACGGCAGCCGCCTGGCTGTACGCGCAGTTCGTGACGGCCAAGACCACGTCGCTGAAGAAGACGATCGTGGGCCTGACGCCGATCCGCGAGAGTGACATCCAGAGCAAGGCCATGACCGACATGGCGCCCAAGCTCGGCGGCCTGGTCGAGTTCTATCGCAGCCCTGCGCGCGTCGCGTGGTCACCGACCGGCACCAACGTGCCCGACTACCCGAAGCTCGCGCAGCTGTGGTGGAAGAACGTGGCCGTGGCCGTGACCGGCGAGAAGACGCCGCAGCAGGCGATGGACAACCTCGCCGAAGAGATGGACCAGGTGATGGCGCGGCTGGAGCGCGCCGGCATGGCCCATTGCGCGCCCAAGCTCAACAAGAAGAGCGATCCGAAGAAGTGGCTGTCGGCCAAGGGCGCCCCGTGGGCGAAGCTTGCCAACGAAAAGCCCAAGGGCGAGACCATCGACTACGAGAAGCTGCTCGGGGCCTGGAAGGACGGACGGGTGCGCTGATGCCCGGCTGATGCCTGCAGGGAAGACTCACGCCGCGTGATGCGCGGTGGCGTCTTCATCGGCCGCGATGCGGGTTGCGCCTGCATCGCGGCCTTCTTGTTGGGGCGGGGCCAAAGGAATGGCGTCGGTCGCCAAGGACGCCGGCCTGGGGCGAGAGAGCCTTTCCAAGGCGCTTGCGCCGGGCGCGAAGCCATGCCTCGACACCACCCTGATCCGCGCGGCGGTCGCCCTCAATGCATCTGCCGCGAAGGCAAAGCCGCGCCCGGCCAAATAGGCAGTCGGATTCGCGGCGTCGAGCCCCTATCCAACCGCCCGCCGCCGCGCATCGACCACAAAAAAGGGCCACACGCAGGTGGCCCTGAAGCTTTCGCTCTTCTCGTTCTCTCTCGTTCACTCGCTCCCGCGGCTCACCCGCGCGGGCATCGGGTCTGTCGCAATCAGAAGTTGTGCTTGATGCCCAGGTCGTAGCCGGTCTTCTCGTTGGCAGGGTTCTGGTTGTCGCGCTTCTTGTTCACCAGGTCGACGTAGACCGTGGTGCGCTTGGACAGCGGATAGTGGTAGCCCACGCCGAATTGCTTCCTGAGGATGCCGTTGGCGGCGGCGTCCTTGTTCTTCAGTTGGCCGTAGCTCGCGCGGAACTCGCCGCCGGCCAGCGGGGCGGCGGCCGACAGCAGCCAGGCCTGGCGCTTGTTGTCGTTGGTGTCGTTGCCGGTGCCGAAGAAGGCGCCCACCTCGGCAACACCGAAGTTGTAGCCGGCGTAGAGGGTCAGCCAGTTGTCATCCTTGTCGGAAGGGTTCTCGTAGCCCAAGCCCAGTTGCAGGGCGCCGGCCTTGTAGCCGAGGCCAAAGCTGTAGGGACGGTCTGCGGAGTCGCCGCTCGCGTTCTTGTCGGCTTCGGCAAATTGCGCACCGAAGCTGATGCCCGACATCGAGTAGGCGTAGTTGATGGAGCTGCTGTAGCGCTGCTTGCCGATGCCGCCGCGCACGATGTCGGCGTTGCCGGCCACCGTGTCGGTGCCCCAGGGGTCGGCCACGGTCTGGCCCAGCAGGTAGGCGGGGGTTTCGTCACGGCCCAGCCAGACACGGCCGAAGCCGCCTTGCAGGCCGACGAGGGACTTGCCGTGCCAGAAGGCGGCGCTGCTGATGTCGCCGTCGTTGGCGTTGAAGCGGTGCTCCATCTGGAAGAAGGCCTTCAGGCCGCCACCGAGGTCTTCCACGCCGCGGAAGCCGAGCCGGCTGCCCGAGCCGTTGCGCATTTCCTTGTTGTCCGCGGCATCGCCCTGTTGCGCGAGCGAGAGGTCGACGCGGCCGTAGATGGTGACCTGGGCCATGGCGGGCGCGGCCAGCGACGCGACTGCGGCGGCCAGGGCGAGTTTCTTGAGATTCATGCAAAGACTCCGTGGATATGAGGTAGTTGTGTCAATCGGCACTGCGCCTATTCAAGCGACACCCGGCGACGCCTTTATGACAACGGCGTGTCGCTGCGAAGAAGCAACATGAGCTGCACCGCGTCGTCGGCCTTTCACGGAAATGTCATGTTGCGGTGCCCACGCTCGCGCATCGCCGAAGCACGGACACTCTCGGTCTCGCTTCGTCGGCCCGCACCTTGCACACTGCGGGTGGTTTCATGTGGATCGGTATTTCATTCGCGCTGGCCGCCGGCCTGGTGTGGGGGCTGGTGTTCGTCGCGCCGCTGCTGCTGCCGCAGTACCCGGCAGCGCTGCTGTCGGTCGGGCGCTACCTTGCTTTCGGTCTGATTGCGCTGCCGCTGGCGCTGGCCGACCGCACGCGGCTCGCGCAGCTCACGCGCGCCGATTGGCGGGAGGCGCTCAAGCTCTCGCTCATCGGCAACCTGCTGTACTACCTGTGCCTGGCGGCCGCCATCCAGCGCGCGGGCGGGCCGTTGCCGACCATGATCATCGGCACCTTGCCTGTGGTGATCGCGGTGGTGTCCAACCTGCGCGATGCGCGGCGCGACGGCCGCCTGCCGTGGCGGCGGCTGTGGCCGTCGCTGGCGCTGATCGCGCTGGGCATCGCGCTCGTGAACCAGGTGGAGATCGCCCGGCTGCGCGCCGAGGCGGCGCCCGACCTGGCGCGCTACGCGGTCGGCGCGCTGCTGGCGCTGGGCGCCGTGGCCTGCTGGACCTGGTACCCGATCCGCAACGCCGACTGGTTGCGCGCCCATGGCGACCGCTCGCCGCGCACCTGGGCCACGGCGCAGGGTGTGGCGACGCTGCCGCTGGCGGCGGTGGGCTTTGCCGGGTTCTGGGCCTGGTCGGCGCTCACCGGAACCGATTTCGCGATGCCCTTCGGACCGACTGCCGGCCGCTTCCTGCTGCTGATGTTCACCGTCGGGCTGCTGTCGTCGTGGCTCGGCACGCTGTGCTGGAACGAGGCCAGCCAGCGCCTGCCGACCACGCTGGTCGGTCAGTTGATCGTGTTCGAGACGCTGTCGGCGCTGGCCTATGCCTTCATGCTGCGCGGCCAGTGGCCCGATCGCCTCACTTTTGCCGGCGTTGCGCTGCTGGTGGCCGGTGTGGTGTGGGCCTTGCGCGTGCGGCCTGAACCGCTGGCCGCCGAGGCGCATCCGGCCTGAAAACGCGAGAGCGTCTTGATTCGCCGGCTCTCCACGACCCGTTCGCCCTGAGATATCGACGGGCTTGTGGCGTGGTGCACGGGGGCTTCGATACCTCAGCCCGAACGGGAAGGCTCAGGGCACCAGCGCGTCGTCGATGACCTCGATCCAGTGCCGTACCGGCGTCTCGGTGCCGCTTTGCAGATGCTGGATGCAGCCGATGTTGGCCGAGACGATGGCCTGGGGCTGCAACTCGGCCAGGTGCCCGAGCTTGCGGTCGCGCAGCGGGTAGGCGTACTCGGGCATGAGCACCGAGTAGGTGCCGGCCGAGCCGCAGCACAGGTGGCTTTCGGCCGGCAATGCCACCTCGAAGCCGAGCTCCACCAGCGATTGCTCCACGCCGCCGCGCAACTGCTGGCCGTGCTGCAGGGTGCACGGCGGGTGGTAGGCGAGCCGCGTCACGGCGCGCCGGCGCACCTTGGGTTTCAGCGCCGGCACCAGCGCCGGCAGCAGCTCGCTCAGGTCGCGCGTGAGTTCGCCGATGCGCTTGGCCTTTTCGGCGTACACCGGATCGAGCCGCAGCGCGTGGCCGTAATCCTTCACCGTCACGCCGCAGCCGGACGCGTTCATGACGATGGCTTCGACCTCGCCGCTTTCCACGTACGGCCACCACGCATCGATGTTGCGGCGGATGTCGGTGAGGCCGCCCGCGTGGTCGTTCAGGTGCAGGCGGATGGCGCCGCAGCAGCCGGCCTTGTCGGCCACCAAAGTCTGGACGCCCGCCGCATCGAGCACGCGGGCGGTGGCGCTGTTGATGTTGGGCGCCATCGCGGGCTGCACGCAGCCGGCGAGCATCAGCACCTTGCGCGCGTGGGTGCGCGTGGGCCAGCGGTGCGCGCCGGGCGCGGCGCGGGGCGGCACCTTGTTCTTCAGCGCGGCAGGCAGCAGCGGGCGGGCGAGCTGGCCGAGCTTCATCGCCGGCGCGAATGCCGCCGACGTGAGGCCTTCCTTGAGCAGCCAGCGCTGGGCACGCTCGCCGGCGGGGCGCTTGACCTTCCGTTCGACGACCTCGCGGCCGATCTCCACCAGCTTGCCGTACTCGACGCCCGATGGGCAGGTGCTCTCGCAGTTGCGGCAGGTGAGGCAGCGGTCGAGGTGGATCTGCGTGGCGCGCGTCGGCTCATGGCCTTCGAGCACCTGCTTGATGAGGTAGATGCGTCCGCGCGGACCGTCGAGTTCGTCGCCCAGCAGTTGATAGGTGGGGCAGGTGGCGGTGCAGAAGCCGCAGTGCACGCAGCGGCGCAGCACGGCCTCGGCTTCGTCGCCTTCGGGTGTGCCCTTGAACTCGGGCGACAGGTCGGTTTGCATGCTGTGTGTGCCCTACACGCCGGGGAACATGCGCCCGGGATTGAACACGCCGTCGGGATCGAAGGCCTTCTTCATCTGGCGGTGGATGCGGTCCAGCGGCGTGCGCAGCGGCGCGAAGACGCCGGGCGACCGATCCTGCGCGTTGAAGATGGTGGCGTGGCCGCCGAAGCGCGCCGTCGCCTCGCGCACCTGCGCGGCGGGCAGCGCGGTGCACAGCCAGCGCTGGCCGCCGCCCCATTCGATGAGCTGCTCGCCGTTGAGTGCCAGCGGCGGCGCGGTGGGCGGCAGCGACAGCCGCCACAGGCGCGCGCCGCTGCCCGACTCCACCGCGCGGCGCGCGCCGATGAAGTAGTCGTCGCTGTGCTCGCGCAGGCCGGCCCAGAAGGTGCTGGCGTGCGCACCGTCGATCAGCTCGCCGCCGAGCGAGCGCACGGCGCCCTGCACCGCGGCCATCGCGCCCCGCAGGCGCAGCAGCAAGGCGCCGTCCCACCAGGCGCTGGCGTTCAGCGGCAGCGGCTGGCCGCCCCAGCGGTTGAGCTGCTCGATGGCGCCGCCTTCGCCCATCTCGAAGCGCAGGGTGGCGGTGGCCGGCGCGATGGGCAGCACCTTGAGCGAGGCCTCGCAGATCACGCCCAGCGTGCCCAGGGAGCCGGCCATCAGGCGCGAGACGTCGTAGCCGGCCACGTTCTTCATCACCTGGCCGCCGAAGCTCAGCACCTCGCCGCGGCCGTTGAGTACGGTGACGCCGAGCATGTAGTCGCGCAGGCCGCCCACGCAGGCGCGCGACGGCCCGGCCAGCCCCGCTGCCACCATGCCGCCCACCGTGGCGCCGGCGCCGAAGTGCGGCGGCTCGAAGGGCAGGCACTGGCCGCGTTCGGCGAGCACGGCTTCCAGCTCGGCCAGCGGCGTGCCGCAGCGCGCGGTGACGACGAGCTCACTTGGCTCGTAGCTGGAAATGCCCGACAGGCCGGTCACGTCGAGCGGCTCGCCGGCGGGTGTTTCGCCATAGAAGCGCTTGGTGCCGCCGCCGCGGATCTCGAGGCGCACGCCGCTGCGCTGCGCGGCCAGCACGCGCTCGACCAGCGGGGCGAGTGCGGCGTCCAGGGGGTTCGTCATCGGTGGCGTGTCGGTACTCGCGATCAGAAACGCGGAATGTCGGCGAACGGAAGCAGCCCGCGCCGCACGTGCATCTTGCCGCCCTCGGCACAGCGCGAGAGCGTGGGGATGAGCTTGCCCGGATTGAGCAGCTCCAGCGGATCGAAGGCGCGTTTGAGCGCAGCCATCTGCGCATGCTCCTCGGGCGAGAACTGCACGCACATCGAGCCGAGCTTTTCCACGCCCACGCCGTGCTCGCCGGTGATGGTGCCGCCCAGGCGCACGCTGGTTTCCAGGATGTCGGCACCGAACAGCTCGCAGCGGCGCAGCTGGTCGGGGTCGTTGGCGTCGAACAGGATCAGAGGATGCAGGTTGCCGTCGCCGGCGTGGAACACGTTGACGCAGCGCAGGTCGTAGGTCTTCTCCATCTGCTGGATGGCGAGCAGGATGTCGGCCAGGCGCTTGCGCGGAATGGTCGAATCCATGCACATGTAGTCGGGGCTGATGCGCCCGCTCGCCGGGAAGGCGTTCTTGCGCCCGCTCCAGAACTTCAGGCGCTGGGTCTCGTCGCGGCTCACCTCCATGCGCGTGGCGCCGCTGCCCGTCAGCACGTCCAGCATGCGCTGGATCTCTTCGGCCACCTCTTCGGGCGTGCCGTCGCTCTCGCACAGCAGGATGGCTTCGGCATCCAGGTCGTAGCCGGCGTGCACGAAGTCTTCCACCGCCGCGATCATCGGCCGGTCCATCATCTCCAGGCCCGCCGGGATGATGCCGGCCGCGATGATGTTGGCCACCGCGTCGCCGGCTTTGCGGATGTCGTCGAAGCTCGCCATGATGCAGCGCGCGAGCTGCGGCTTGGGGATGAGCCGCACTGTCACTTCGGTGATGACGGCGAGCATGCCTTCGCTGCCGATCACGGCCGAGAGCAGGTCGAGGCCCGGCGCGTCGAGCGCGTCGCCGCCGAACTCCACCGCTTCGCCCTCGATGGTGAAGCCGCGCACCTTGAGCACGTTGTGCACGGTGAGGCCGTACTTCAGGCAGTGCACGCCGCCGGAGTTCTCGGCCACGTTGCCGCCGATGGTGCAGGCGATCTGGCTGCTCGGGTCGGGCGCGTAGTACAGCCCGTGCGGCGCGGCCGCTTCGCTGATGGCGAGGTTGCGCACGCCGCACTGCACGAGCGCCGTGCGGGCGTACGCGTCGACCTTGAGCACACGGTTGAACTTGGCGAGGCTGAGCGTCACGCCCATGCGGTGCGGCATCGCGCCGCCCGAGAGGCCCGTGCCGGCACCGCGCGCGACGCACGGCACCATGAGGCGCCGGCAGGTGCGCAGCACGGCGGCGACCTGCGCTTCGTCCTCGGGCAGGGCGACGACCAGCGGGTGCTCGCGGTACGCGGTGAGGCCGTCGCATTCGTAGGGCACCACGTCCTCGCGCTGCCACAGCAGCGCATGGCGGGGCAGCACCGCGGCCAGCGCTTCGACCACCTCTGCCTGGCGTGTCGCACGATCGTCGGCAGCGGAAGTGGGAAGAAGAGCGGCCATGGATTCGCGGGCTCGGAGAGGCAGACGCAACCCACGGACTTTAGCGCCGCAGTGGGGCCGCCCGACCTGCCCATTGACAACCGCCCGGGTTGGACAGTGGCGACTTTTGCGCAACGATTCGGTGCGACAGCCCGGCCGCGGCGGCGTGCTTTTCATCATCTCGTCAAAATATCGGCCTTCCGTTCCTGAACTTCGGGCGCCCGCTGCGGGCCTGATCGCTTCGTGATGCACCGATTCCCGACTGCTCCCCATCTTCCGGGCCGCTTCGAGGCCATTGGCCTGGTCGCCGCGTGCGCGGCAGTGGCCGTGCTCGCCTGGTGGCTGCTGGCGCCCGAGGCGGTGATGCGGCTGATGGACGAATCCGGGCCGATCGAAGAGACCACGGCGATGCTCTACTTCCTGGTGGCGGCCTACGTGCTCGTGGCCGGCGTGCCGCAGGCCGAGCCCTCGCTGCCGCTGCCCTTGTGCATCGTGCTCTGCGGCTTCGGCGCGCGCGAACTCGATTTGCACAAGGCGTTCACCGAGACGAGCGTGCTCAAGGTCAGCTTCTATCTGGGCGATGCGCCGCTTGCGCACAAGCTGATGGCGGCGGCGGTGGTGCTGGCCGTGCTGGCGGCGCTGCTGCACCTGCTCGTGCGCCACGGCCGCACCGTGTGGCGCGGGCTGCGGCAGGGGCATCCGGCCGCCATCACCGTGGCCGTGTTCGCCGCCGCGATGGTGGCCGCCAAGGTCATCGACCGTTCGCGCATGGTGCTGCTCGAGGACTTCGGCGTTGCCATCGGCACCTCGACCACAGCCCTCTTCATCGCGCTGGAAGAGACGCTGGAGTTCGGTCTGCCGCTGATTGTGCTACTCGGCCTGCTGCGCCACCGCCGGGCGGTGCCGGCGCCCGTCGCGCTCAGCGCGCGGCAAACACCGTGAGCACGCCGGTATAGCCGTAGAGGTGGTCGCGGGCGATCTCGCCCGCGGCAAAGAAGCCGGCCAGCGGCACGTCGCCCAATGCGTGGCGAATGATCGCCAGCTCCGCCGACGGCCCGCCGAAATGCGGCCCGCCGCGCCCCGAGCAACTCACGTACACCGCGCCTGCGATGCCGCGCGCCGGATGTGGCGTGCGCTCGGTCTCGCTGCCGCGCACCGCCAGCGCCGTGGCGAGCGGCATGGTCTCGGGCTCCAGCTCCTCACGGATCTCGGCGCAGATGCGCACCAGGTCGCGCCGCGCCGCTTCGGTGTTGCGGCTGCAGAACGCGAGCTGCATGCCGTCGGCCACGGGCGCCGCGATGGCGAGGCCTCGCCGGTTGGGATCGAAGCCGACGATGTGGCGCACCAGCGTGTCGGTGCCGAACTGGCCGGGCCGCGACAGCGCATCGGCGCGTGCGTCGCTGAGGCCCACCAGCGTGTCGCGCAGGCGCGGCAGAGCCTCGCGCGGGCCGAGGGCGGCGATGTCGAGGTCGCCCAGCAGGCAGTCGAGCGCGGCCTCGCCGTCGAGCGTGAGCGCGAGGTTGCGCTCAGCCTGCGTCACGGTGCGCACCGGGCCGACCGGCTGGCAGCCCTGCGTCACGCGCGACACCAGCGCCACCCGCTCGCTGAACGCCACGCCCGACAAGCCGCCCTCGAACACGCCGTCGGCGAGGTGGCGGCTGCGATTGCGCGCCGAGGCGAGGCCGCCGAACAAATAGCCGGTCGCGGTGCGCGCGGCCATTTCGCTGATCAGCTCGTCGAGATCGGCGGTGGCGCCATCGGCATGCACCTGCGCAGTGGCGGCCGCAAAACGTCCCAGCGGCCGCGCGCCCGAGAACACGCGAAAGTCTTCCGGCGGCAGCGCGCCGAGCATCACCACGAGCCCGGGCTCGTCGAAGTACTCCACGCCGCTCGCGCACACGCCGATGCCGCTGGCGCCGACCCAGGTCACACCCGGCCAGCGTGCCTGCGCGTCGGCCAGCAGCAGCGCCGCCTCGGCGGCATAAGGCTCGGTGAAGTAGAGCCAGCCGAGCGTTGGCGCGGCGCCGCCCGCGGCCGCGCGCTGTGCGTCGACCTGCGCCGCCGCGAGCGCGAGCGCCATGCGCCAGTCGGGGTGCGTGGCGTGGCCGTGCAGGAAGAGGCTCATGGCGGGCGGGCGGTGGTGCCGCTCAGCGTTTGGCGGCGCGCTTGGTGGCGCCGGCTTTCTTGCGCTTGTCGGGCTTGGCCGGCGCGGCACTGGGCGCGGCCGCCTGCATCGTCTTCTGCACCGCGTCCAGGCCTTGCTTCGTCATGGACTCGGCCATCTGCTGCGCCGCGCCGGCGGAGCCGTCCTTCATCGCGTTCGATGCGAGTTCGGTGAACTGCTGCGTGAGGGCGCCCCACCACTGCATCGGGTCGACGGCCGCGGCGGGCGAGGGGGCCGCAGCGCCGTCCCCCTTGGCGGCCTTGGGCGCTGCCTTCTTCTCAGCTTTCGCAGGTTCGTCCGCTTTTGCACCCGCACCTGGCGTGCGGATCATCAGCGCGTCGCGCAGATCTTCCATCTGCACGTTCATCGTCGACAGAGTGGACAGCGTCATGCGCTGCACCTCCAGTGCCTGGATGGTCGCACCCAGCATGCGTGCGTTCTGCTCGAGCCAGAACTGCACCGTGCGCAGTTCGCCGATGCGCTTGTCGAGTTCAGCCGGGTCCAGCGTGGGCGCCACCCACTGGCCCATGCCGGGCAGCGCGGTGCCGGCGTTCTTCACGAGTCCCTGCAGGAAATCGAAGCCCGGAACCAGCTTGGCGAAATTCTGTGCATCGGTCATGCGGTGTCTCCTGCGGGGTGGTGTGCAAAACCATTGTGCACGCCGCGCAAGGCCGCGATGCGCGTGCGGAAGCGTCAGTGCCGATCGCCGGCGTCGATGATCAGTACGCCGTCGCGCTGTTGCCAGCCGAGGCGCCCGAGCACGTTCATGCCGAGCAGCGGCCGGTCGCCGAGCGCGGGCAGGGCGGTGACGCGCAGGCGCTCCACGCGAATGCCGCCGCGCAGTTCGATGTCGGCCAGCATCACCTCGCCGGTGACGATGCCGCCGGCCGTGCTCGACCGCACGCGGCCGATCGATTCGAGGCCCAGTTCGCGCGCCAGCGCCGTCGAGATGGCCGTGCCGGTGGCGCCGGTGTCGACGAGGAAGTCGACTGCGCGGCCGTTGATCGTGCCCGGCCAGTGATAGTGGCCATCGCTGCCGCGTTGCAGCTCGATCGTGCCGCCTGTGACGGAGAAGCGCGTCTGCGCCTCGCGGTGCATCCACCACTGCACGCCGAGAAACACCGCCGTGCCGATCAGCAGCCAGACGATGGCAACGCGCAAGCCGCTGGTCATGACAGCCCCTCGCGCGATGAGTACATCGCACGATCCCCCGAGGGGATCGGGCCTTGCTTGGGGCGGCCCGGCGCGGCGGCCCGGAGCAGACGGATTAACACGGAATGTCTCACGTAGCGACGCGCACCGCTTGGTCGATCGCGCCGAACACGCTCTTGCCGTCGCTGCCCTTCATCTCGATGCGGATGGTGTCGCCGTCGCCCATGAACTCGGTCTTCGGCTCGCCGCCTTCGATGGTCTCGATGGCGCGCTTCTCGGCGATGCACGAATAGCCGCGCGACCAGTCCTTGTTGCTCACCGTGCCGCTGCCGATGATGCTGCCGGCGCGTGCGTTGCGCGTCTTGCACAGGTGTGCGATGAGCTGGCCGAAGTGGAAGGTCATCTCCGGGCCGGCGTCGCACAGGCCAACGCGCTTGCCGTTCCACACGCTTTCCAGATTGAGGTGCACGCGCCCGCCGCGCCACGCGCCGCCGAGTTCGTCCGGCGTCGCCGCCACCGGGCTGAAGGCAGTGGCCGGCTTGCCCTGGAAGAAGCCGAAGCCCTTGGCCAACTCGGCGGGAATGACGTGACGCAGGCTCACGTCGTTGGCGAGCATCACGAGTCGGATGCCTTCGAGCGCATCGTCGGCACTCGCGCCCATCGCAATGTCGGCGGTGACCACGGCCACCTCAGCCTCGAAGTCGATGCCCATCGCCTCGTTCGGCGCCACGATGTCGTCGCAGGGCCCGAGGAAGTCGTCGCTGCCGCCCTGGTACATCAGCGGGTCGACGTAGAAGCTCTCGGGCACTTCGGCGCTGCGGGCCTTGCGCACGAGTTCCACATGGTTGATGAAGGCCGAACCGTCTGCCCACTGAAAGGCGCGCGGCAAGGGCGCCATGCACTGCTTCGGATCGAAGGCGAACCCATGCCGCGTGCGGCCCTGGTTCAGCGCCTGGTACAGGTCCTGGAGTTGCGGCGAGAGGAAGTTCCAGTCGTCGAGCAACTGCTGCATGCGCGTGGCGATGCCGGTCGCATAATGCGCCGTCGCCAGATCGCGCGAGACAACGACGAGTTGACCGTCGCGCGAACCATCCTTGTAGCTTGCCAGTTTCATTGAGGTGAGCCGTGCGCCCCGGGTGTTGCCGAACGCGCCATTGTCGATGCTCTCCCCGCCCCGCCCCCTTGGTTGCTTGAGCCGCCGCACGTGGCTCGCGGGCGTGGCCAGTGCGGTGCTGTGGCCCGCACACGCGGCGCCCGCACGCGCCGTGCCGCCGCCGGATGCCACCTTGCACTACGCGCTGCGCCGCGGCTTCTTCTCCGGCAGCGGCGAGATGCAATGGCGTCGCACGGGCGACGCCTACGACCTCAAGCTCACCGGCGACGTAGCCGGCTTCTCGGTGCTGACCCAGCGCAGCGTCGGGCATGTCGATGCGTCCGGCCTCGTGCCCGACCGGTTCACCGACCAGCGTGTGCGCCGCGCGGCCAAGGTGGCCAATTTCGAGCGGGCCAAGAACCGCGTCTCGTTCTCGTCATCGCCTGAGACCTATCCCATCGTCGCCGGCATGCAGGACCGCCTGAGCTGGATGATCCAGCTGGCGGCGCTGGTGGCCGCTGATTCCGGTCTGCGTTCGCCGAAGGGGCGGGCGGCGATGTTCGTCGTCGGGGCGCGGGGGGATGGCGAGGTGTGGGAATTCGCTTCTGCCGGCACCGAAGCCGTGCGCACGTCGGCCGGGTCGGTGCAGGCGGCCAAATTTACCCGTCTGCCGCGTAAGCCTGACGACAGCGCGGTCGAGGTGTGGCTGGATCCTGCACGCCACAGCCTGCCCATCATCGCCCGCCTGGGCGACGGCGATGGGGGCGACGCGCTCGAGTTGCGCCTTCGCGAGCTGCATCTGCCCTGAAACGCCACACGCGTGTAGGACGGCGCCCCGACTTCGCCGAGACCGTGCCAAGCGTGTGCTGAAAAAGCGCGACGGGCTTGAAATTTGCGTTGCAAGGCTCAACCTTCTCGCCAAGGAGTCTTCATGCAAATGCTCTACAACTCGGACAGCTACGCGGTGGTGCAATTCGACGTGCCCACCACGCATGGCGTGTCGGCGGGAAGCGACGAGGCGCTCACGCGCGGCGGCTACGAGATCGTCGACAAGTTCGCGCGCAAGGAGATCTTCATCGAAGGCGCGCTGGCGGAAAGCTTCAAGGAAGGAGTCGAGGCGCTGATCGAGACCGAGCCCTCCGAAGAAGAGATCGACGAGTACCTCGAGCGCTTCGCCTCGCTGATGCACCAGCCGCTCATCCTGCACTGACTGCGGCCCACCCGCGGATGACCATTCGCGGCACCTGAAGCGGTATTGCCCGCAGGGACTTGTGGCTTGACGCATGCTGCGCCAAGATCAACGAGCCTGCTTGGCTTCGAGGAGGTGCCCGGGTGAAGAGTGAAGGCGATGCGCGCGTGCTGCTGTCGCCGGGGCTGAACGATGCCCCGGTCCTCGACCGCATGTGCTCCCAGTTCGTGCTCACGCTGACGATGCGGCACGCGGCGCGCTTCAACCTGCGGCGCGACTGGAACAGCCTGCTCTCGCTCACCGGCCGCCACCTGGTGTGGCCCGTCACGGTGCTGGCGCGGCTGCGCGCCTTCCTCAACACCCGCTGCCGCGGCAACGAGCATTGGCGCGGCCACGAGGCCCTGTCGCACGAGGCCTTCATGGAGCGCCACGGCGGCTGGCGCGGGCCGTATGAAGAGGCCACGCTGTTCTTCTACGTTGACGAATACATCAAGGACGCGCCGAAAGACCTGCTCGCCGTGCTCGGCGCCACCGCGGACTGGCTGGACCGCAGCCTGAAGCGCGAGTCCACGCTGGTCGAGAAGAACATCGACGCGCTCGCCGGCCTGCTGCAACTGAACTCCGCCGAGCGCGCACTGCTGCTGTACGGCACGCTCGCGCGTTATCAGCGGGACCTGCGCGGGCTGCTGGTCGAGTTCAAGGTCTCGAATGCGCAGGAGGCCTATGCCGCCATCGCCGCGGTGGCCGGCGTCAACGCCAATGATGTGGCCGAAGCACTGCGCGCCGGCTCGCGGCTCGAGCGCATCGGCATGGTCGAGAACCTCATCTCCGAACACAACATCACCGACCTGGCCGACCTGATGAAGGTGAGCGAGCAGTTGCCACCGGTGCTGATGCGCAAGTACGAAGGGCCGTCAGACCTGATGGCCGTCTTCACGCGGCCGGCCGCGCGCAGCGAACTGCTTCCCACCGATTTCGAGTTTGTCGGCGAGGACCAGCAGGTGCTCACTGCCTTGCTGCGCAATGCCGTCGCGCAGAAGGAGCCGGGCGTGAACGTGCTGCTCTACGGCCCGCCCGGCACCGGCAAGACCGAGCTTGCCAAGGTGGCGGCGCAGGCCGCGGGGCTGGAGCTCTACGAAGTGGAATACGCCGACCGGGAAGGCAATTCGCTCAGCGGGCGCGACCGCTACCGCTCGCTGCAGATCAGCCAGGTGTTCCTGAAAGGCAGCCAGAGCGTGGCGCTGCTGTTCGACGAGGTGGAGGACGTGTTTCCGCCCATCTCCAACGACGCCGCGCAGTTGATGGCGCGGCTGGACACGGGCGACGGCGGCACGTCGAACAGCGTGAGCGGCAAGGCCTGGGTCAACCAGATCCTCGAGACCAACCCGGTGCCGGTGATCTGGGTCACCAACCGCATCGAGCAGATCGACCCAGCGTTTCGCCGCCGCTTCCAGTACCACCTCGAACTCAAGAGCCCGCCGCCCGGCGCGCGCCAAGCCTTGGTGACGCGGGCACTGGCCGGCGTGGAGGTGTCGGAGACCTTTGCCGCACGCCTGGCCGAGCGCCGCGGGCTGACGCCGGCGCAGGTACGCACGGCGGTCAAGTTCGCGCGGCTGGCGGGTGGTTCGGCCAGCGCCGAATCGCTGATCGAGCGGCAGATCGGCAATGCCGACAAGGCGCTCGGCCAGCAGGGCGGCGAGCGCGGCGCGCGGCATGTGGTGACGCGCTACGACCTCGGCCTCGTCAACACCGAGAGCCGCTTCGAGGTGCCCAAGATCATCGAGGCGCTGCGCCGCAAGGGCTTGGGCACGCTGTGCTTCCACGGCCCGCCCGGCACCGGCAAGACGGCGCTGGCCGAGCACCTGGCGCAGCAGATCGAGCGGCCGCTGATGGTGCGGCAAGCCTCCGACATCATGAGCAAGTACGTCGGCGAGACCGAGCAGAACATGGCGGCGATGTTCAGCGAAGCCGAGAGCGAGCAGGCCGTGCTGCTGCTCGACGAGGCCGACAGTTTTCTGCGCAGCCGCCGCATGGCCGAGCGCAACTACGAAGTGAGCGAAGTCAACGAGATGCTGCAGGGCATGGAGCGCTTTGCCGGCATCTTCATCTGCACCACCAACCTGTTCGACGAACTCGACGAAGCGGCGCTGCGGCGATTCACCTTCAAGATCCGCTTCAAGCCGCTGACCGTGCTGCAGCGCGAACGCATGTTCGTGGCCGAAGCCTTGCAAGGCGATGACGCGCAGCTGAGCGACGAGCGCTGCGCACGCTTGGCGCGGCTGGACGCGCTGACGCCGGGGGACTTCGCGTCGGTGAAGCGCCAGACCGACGTGCTGGGCGAAGTCTTCGAGCCGGATGAGTTCCTGTCGCAACTCGAAGCCGAGCACCGGGTGAAGCCCGAGGTGCGGCAGCAGCGAGGCATCGGCTTTCTCCACTGACTGAACGGCTCCCTCTCCCGCTGGCGGGAGAGGGTTGGGGTGAGGGCGCGCCGCGCGCCATAGGGCCTTGAGCCAGTTGCTACGATCTGCCGCATGAAGCCCATCGCCTACACCCGCGCCCAAGCGCTGCCCGAGATCCTCCGCCAACGCATCGCCATCCTCGACGGCGCGATGGGCACGATGATCCAGCGCTACAAGCTGACCGAGGCCGACTACCGCGGCGAGCGCTTCAAGGACCACAAGAAGGACCTGAAGGGCAACGGCGACCTGCTGCAGTTGACGCGCCCCGACGTGATTGCCGAGATCCACGACCAGTACCTCGCGGCCGGCGCCGACATCATCGAGACCAATACCTTCGGCGCGACGTCCGTCGCGCAGGAAGACTACGCACTCGGCGAGTTCGCCCGCGAGATGAACGTGGCGGGCGCGAAGCTGGCGCGCGAGGCCTGTGCGCGCTTTTCCAGCGCCGACAAGCCGCGCTACGTCGCCGGTGCCTTGGGCCCGACGCCGCGCACGGCGAGCATCAGCCCCGACGTCAACGATCCGGCGGCGCGCAACGTCAGCTTCGATGAACTGAAAGCTGCCTACCTGGAACAGGCAAGCGGCCTGCTCGAAGGCGGCGCGGACCTGTTCCTCGTCGAGACCATCTTCGACACGCTCAACGCGAAGGCCGCGATCTTCGCGCTCGACGAGCTGATGGAAGACACCGGCGAGCGCCTGCCCGTCATCATCTCCGGCACTGTCACCGATGCCTCGGGGCGCATCCTCTCGGGCCAGACCGTGAGCGCCTTCTGGCACAGCGTGCGCCATGCGCGCCCGATCGCCGTGGGCCTGAACTGCGCGCTGGGCGCGGCGCTGATGCGGCCCTACATCGAAGAGCTGTCTAAGGTGGCGGGCGACACCTTCATCAGTTGCTATCCCAACGCCGGCCTGCCCAACCCGATGGCCGAGACCGGCTTCGACGAAACGCCCGAGGTCACGAGCAGCCTGCTGGAAGAGTTCGCGAAAAGCGGCTTCCTCAACATCGCGGGCGGCTGCTGCGGCACGACGCCGGAGCACATCGCGGCGATTGCGCAGCGGGTGGGCAGCTACCGGCCGCGCAGCCGGCACGATCCGCTGTTCAGCGGCTTGCTCGCCGCTTGACCGCCCAGCCGCCGCCGGGCCGCTTCAAGGCGGCCGGGCACCCCCGCGGGGGGTGCTTGCGGGGTACCCCGCAAGCGGGGGCCGACATCTCAGCGTTCGCTGACGCGGATCTCCACCGCGTCGGCGCCCGTGTCGCCGGCTACCGAAGTGAATCGAATCGCGGCAATGCCCTGTGCGATGAGGTAGTCGCGCGTGCTCGCCGCGCGGTCCTCGGCGAGCCGGCGGCCGCTCGGTTTGTCGGCTGGCGCGGTGATCACGAACCGCGTGCTCTGCAGTCGCTGGCTCTGCGCCAGTTTGTCCAGCACCGCGCCCAGCGGCGGCTTTACCGCCCAGCGACCCGGCTCGAACGAATAGCGCAGCGGCACTTCCACGCGCATGCGGCCTTCGCCTTCCATCTCGAACACCACTGGCGTGCCGTCGAAGTAGCGCGCCAGCCGCCGCTGTTCGCTTTCGATGCCGACCGGGCCTTCCGGCACCGCGGTGACGTCGCCCATGCCGGGCAGGGAAATCGGGCCGCCCGCGCAGCCGGCCAGCAGCGCGAGCATGAAAAGACACAGATGAAGACGTTGGCGCATGGGCAGTTGCGTCAGTGGGCGAAGGACGCAGGGTAAATCACCCGCGCATCTCCCCGGCCGCGGCCCGGTGGTGGCGCTTGTGCGCAGGGCCGATGACTACAATGCCGGCCTCCCGAGGAGCGTTGCAACGCCGAAGCAAACCCCGCTTCGCGCCAGGCTCGGGAAGCCCGATGGCCCCGTGCCGCGGGCCTGCAACGGCGCTCACCCAAGACCGTGTTCCGGTTTGCGGGTGGGCCGCAAATTCCTTGTGGTGCACGGTCGTTTGAACTCCAAGAGTGAACGCGCCATGCCCGAAGCCACCGACCCCGTTTCTTCCACGCCCTCGCGCGTCGAGCCGATGCGCCTGTCCGGCCTGGAGCCGGTGCTCATCGGCGAAGGTTCGCTGTTCGTCAACATCGGCGAGCGCACCAACATCACCGGCTCCAAGGCCTTTGCGCGGCTCATCCTCAACGGCCAGTTCGAGGAGGCGCTGGCGGTGGCGCGCCAGCAGGTGGAGAACGGCGCGCAGGTCATCGACGTCAACATGGACGAGGGCATGCTCGACAGCAAGGCGGCGATGGTGCGCTTCCTGCACCTCATCGCCAGCGAGCCCGAGATTGCGCGCGTGCCGATCATGATCGACAGCTCGAAGTGGGAGGTGATCGAGGCGGGCCTCAAGTGCATCCAGGGCAAGGGCATCGTCAACTCGATCTCGATGAAGGAAGGCGAAGAAGCCTTTCGCCACCAGGCCAAGCTCGTGCGCCGCTACGGCGCCGCCGCCGTGGTGATGGCCTTCGACGAACAAGGGCAGGCCGACACCTTCGAGCGCAAGACGCAGATCTGCGAACGCGCCTACCGCCTGCTGGTCGACGAGATCGGCTTTCCGCCCGAAGACATCATCTTCGACCCCAACATCTTCGCCATCGCCACAGGCATCGAGGAACACGACAACTACGCCGTCGACTTCATCAACGCCACGCGCTGGATCAAGCAGAACCTGCCGGGCGCGAAGGTGAGCGGCGGCGTCTCGAACGTGAGCTTCAGCTTCCGCGGCAACGACCCGGTGCGCGAGGCCATCCACACCGTGTTCCTGTATCACGCCATCCAGGCGGGCATGGACATGGGCATCGTCAATGCCGGCATGGTGGGCGTGTACGACGACCTCGATCCGGTGCTGCGCGAACGGGTGGAAGACGTGGTGCTCAACCGCCGCCCCGACGCGGGCGAGCGCCTGATCGAAGTGGCCGAAACCGCCAAGGGCGCGGCCAAGGACGACAGCGCCAAGTTCGCGTGGCGTGCCAAGCCGGTGCACGAGCGGCTCTCGCACGCGCTGGTGCATGGCCTGACCGACTTCATCGTCGAAGACACCGAGGAGGTGCGCCGCGAGATCGCGGCAAGCGGCGGTCGCACGCTGGCAGTGATCGAAGGCCCGCTGATGGCCGGCATGAACGTGGTCGGCGACCTGTTCGGCCAGGGCAAGATGTTCCTGCCGCAGGTGGTGAAGAGCGCGCGGGTGATGAAGCAGGCGGTGGCCCACCTGCTGCCCTTCATCGAGGCCGAGAAGAAAGCCATGGTCGATGCTGGCGGCGAAGCGAAGGCCAAGGGCAAGATCGTCATCGCCACCGTGAAGGGCGACGTGCACGACATCGGCAAGAACATCGTCACCGTCGTGCTTCAGTGCAACAACTTCGAGGTCGTGAACATGGGCGTGATGGTGCCGTGCCAGGACATCCTCGCGCGCGCCAAGGTCGAGGGCGCCGACATCGTGGGCCTGTCCGGCCTGATCACGCCGAGCCTGGAAGAGATGCAGTACGTCGCCTCCGAAATGCAGCGCGACGACTACTTCCGCATGAAGAAGATTCCGCTGCTCATCGGCGGCGCCACCACCAGCCGCGTGCACACGGCGGTGAAGGTCTCGCCGCACTACGACGGGCCGGTGGTCTACGTGCCCGACGCCAGCCGCAGCGTGAACACCTGCAGCGAGCTGCTGTCGGACGACAAGGCTGCGGCCTTCATCGCCGACATCAAGGCCGACTACGAACGGGTGCGCCATCAGCACGCCAACAAGAAGGCCGTGCCGCTGGTGAGCCTGGCCGAGGCGCGCGCCAACAAGACGCCGATCGACTGGGCGGCGACGCTGCCGCCGGCACCCAAGTTCATCGGCCGGCGCCTCTTCAAGAACTACGACCTCGGCGAACTGGCGCAGTGCATGGACTGGGGCCCGTTCTTCCAGACCTGGGATCTGGCCGGCCCGTACCCGGCCATCCTCAACGACGAGATCGTCGGCGAATCGGCGCGTCGCGTGCTGAGCGATGGCCAGCGCATGCTCAAGCGCATCATCGACGGCCGCTGGCTCACGGCCAACGGCGCGATTGGCCTGTTCCCGGCCAACACGGTGAATGACGATGACATCGAGCTCTACACCGACGAGTCGCGCACCGAAGTGCTGATGACCTGGCACGGCCTGCGCGTGCAGAGCGTGCGGCCGGTGGTCGATGGGGTGAAGCGGGCGAACCGCTGCCTCGCCGACTTCATCGCCCCCAAGGATTCGGGCCGTGCCGACCACATCGGCCTCTTCGCCGTGACCTCGGGCATCGGCGCGGAGAAGAAGGAAAAGCAGTTCATCGACGACCTCGACGACTACAGCGCCATCATGTTCAAGGCACTGGCCGACCGACTGGCCGAAGCCTTTGCCGAGCGCATGCACCAGCGCGTGCGCACCGAGCTGTGGGGCTACGCGCCGGATGAAGCGCTCGACGGCAACGCGCTCATCGCCGAGCAGTACCAGGGCATCCGCCCGGCACCCGGCTACCCGGCCTGCCCCGACCACACAGTGAAGAAAGAGATGTTCCGCGTGCTCGGCTGCGAGGAGATCGGCATGTCGCTGACCGAGAGCCTTGCGATGGCGCCGGCCGCCAGCGTGAGCGGCTTCTACATGGCGCATCCCGAGTCGACCTACTTCAACGTCGGCAAGGTCGGCGAAGACCAGATGGCCGACTGGGCGCGCCGCACGGGACTTGACATCGACCGCATCAAGCGCTCGCTCTCGTCGATGCTGTAACTGCGGCGTTTCCGTCCGCGTTGCGGCTGTTCACGCCGGCATACGTTTGGTCGCAAGAAGCGCAGGGCGTGTCGCGCCGCGCGGGTGTACGGCCCTGCCATCACCCCCGTGAACCGGGGGCGCGAGCCCTGATTCCGACCTGAAACGGCGCTCCGCCGCTGGCATGCCGCCTGCGTTTGCCCGTGTCGAACAAGGACACACGGGGGCAGCGTGACAACAACTCGAATCGAAGCAGGCCGCAAGGGCCTGACGCGCGGCATGCGTCGCGCCGTGGTGGCGCTTGCCGCTGCGGCGCTCGTCGCTTGCGGCGGCGGTGGTGGCGGCGAGAGCGCCGGCAACGGCGCCCTGCGCGAAGGCCAGGCGGCGGTGCCCGCCTCGCGCGCCGAAGCGCAGCGCTTTCTCACGCAGGCCACCTTCGGCCCCGTCGACGCCGACGTGGAGCGCGTGATGGCGCTGGGCTACGGCGCCTGGATCGACGAGCAGTTCGCGCGGCCGGCGAGTTCGCACCTCGCCCACTGGATCGCCTACGACAACGCGCTGAAGGCCGACGACGCCGACGCCAACGCGGGGCAGGACGGCGTCTTCCACTCGTTCTGGAAGACCGCCGTCGGAGGCGACGACCAGCTGCGACAGCGCGTGGCCTATGCGCTGTCGCAGATCTTCGTGATCTCGATGATGGACGGCACGGTCGGCGACAACCCCAAGGCCGCGGCCGCCTGGCTCGACATGCTGGCCGACAAGGGCCTGGGCACCTACCGCGAGCTGCTCGAAGCGGTGGCGCTGCATCCGATGATGGGCGTGTACCTCACGCACCTGCGCAACCAGAAGGCCGACCCCAAGACCGGGCGCGTGCCCGACGAGAACTTCGCGCGCGAGGTGATGCAGCTGTTCTCGATCGGCGTGGTCGAGCTCAACCTCGACGGCACGCCCAAGATGGCCGACGGCGCACCGGCCGAGACCTACGGCAGTGCAGACATCGCCGGCCTGGCGCGCGTGTTCACCGGCTGGAGCTGGGACTGCCCCGACGCGCCCGACAACAACTGCTTCTTCTACGGCAACGTCGGCGGCAGCGCCAACGGCTATGACGACCGCACCTGGCGGCTCATGACGGGCTACGGCCAGTACCACAGCCGCGAGGAAAAGAGCTTTCTCGGCGTGACGATTGTGCCGCAGGGCGCGGCCGATCCGCGCGCCAGCCTGCGAACGGCGCTCGACACGCTCGCCAACCACCCCAACGTCGGCCCCTTCATCGGCAAGCAGTTGATCCAGCGCCTGGTCACCAGCAACCCGAGCCCGGCCTACGTGGCGGCGGTGGCGCAGGTGTTCAACGACAACGGCAGCGGTGTGCGCGGCGACCTGCGCGCCGTGGTCAAGGCGGTGCTCACGCATCCCGAAGCGCGCGTGGTGTCCGAGACCTCGGGCAAGCTGCGCGAGCCGGTGCTGCGCCTGTCGGCCCTGCTGCGCGCCTTCGACTTCCGCTCCGACAGCGGCTGGTACCGCCTCGGCAACACCGACAACGCCGGCTCGGCCCTCGGCCAGAGCGTGCTGCGCTCGCCCTCGGTCTTCAACTTCTACCGGCCCGGCTACGTGCCGCCGGGCACGGGCGCCGCAGCCCGCGGGCTGGCCGCGCCCGAGATGCAGATCACGCACGAGACCACCACCGCCGGCTACGTGAACTTCATGCGCGACAGCCTGCAGTCCGGCGTCGGCCACGGCGCCAACGTGACGGTCGACGGTCGAAGCGTCTACCGCCGCGACCTGCAGGCCGCCTTCACGGCCGAGCTGGCGCTGGTCGACGAACCCGAGGCGCTCGTCGAGCGGGTGAACGACAAGCTGATGGCGGGCGCCATGCCGCAGGCGCTGAAAGGCGAGATCGAGGATGCCGTCGAGTCGATCGCGATTCCCGCGCTCAACAAGTCGGGCAGCAACCAGTCGTCGATCGACAACGCGCGGCGCAACCGCGTCAACGCCGCCGTGTTCCTCGCGCTCGTGTCGCCCGAATACCAGGTCCAGAAGTGAAGCGGAGCACACCCCAATGAAACACCTCGACGCTTCCCGCCGCCTCTTCCTGCGCCGTGCCGGCGCGCTGTCGTCGCTGGGCATGGCCGGCGGGCCGCTGGCGCTCAACCTCGCGGCGATGGGCTCGGCCGCGGCCCAGACCGCCGGCGACTACAAGGCCATCGTCTGCATCTTCCTGTACGGCGGCAACGACTCCATCAACATGGTGCTGCCCACAGATACCGACTCGTGGACGAACTACACCAACGTGCGCCGGCAGTCGCCCGATTCCATCGCGCTGCTGGCGCCGGGTACGGCGAAGAGCGGGGGCAACGGCACACGGCCCGATCAGCTCGGCGGCGTGCTGGCGCTCAACCCGGCGAACGCACAAGGCCGCAGCTTCGCGCTGCATCCCACGATGACGGGCGCGCAAGCGCTGTTCAACACCGACCGGCGGCTCGCCATCCTGCCGAGCGTCGGCCCGCTGGTGATGCCCACCACCAAGGCGCAGTACGGCCAGCGCTCGCACCCCAAGCCGCAGAACCTGTTCTCCCACAACGACCAGCAGAACACCTGGCAGTCGTTCCGCCCCGAGGGCGCGACGCAGGGCTGGGGCGGGCGCATGGTCGACCTGCTGATGTCGATGAACGGCCAACCGGTGTTCAGTTCGATCTCGACCTCGGGCAATGCGGTGTGGCTGGCCGGCGAATCGGCGCGTCAGTACCAGGTGGGCAGCAACGGCGCGATCCGCATGGGCACCGACGGCAGCGGGCGCATCTTCGGCGCCACCGGTGTGGGCGAAGCAATGCAGCGCATCGTCTCCGGCACGCGCGGCGGCCATGTGCTCGAAGCCGATCTCGCGGCCGTCTCCAAGCGCTCGCTCGATGCCGAGACGACGCTGCGCAGCGCGCTCAAGCCGGCCAGCGACATGCTCTTCGGCACCGCACCCGGATCGGGCAGCTACAACGCGAGCAATGACCCGCTGCTGCGCTATGCCGACCCCGACGGCGGCACCGCGTTCAACAGCCTCGCGCAGCAGCTGCAGGTGGTGGCCCGCATGATCGACGCGAGCGGCGCCTCGGGCATCGGCGCCAAGCGGCAGGTGTTCATGGTCAGCATGGGCGGCTTCGACACCCACGACAACCAGAACCGCAGCCACGCCGAGCTGATGGCGAGGCTGTCGCACGCGCTGCGCTATTTCGACGGCACGCTGGGCCGCATGGGCGCGCGCAACTCGGTCGTCACCTTCACTGCTTCCGACTTCGGCCGCACCTTCACCAGCAACGGCGACGGCACGGACCACGGATGGGGCGCACACCATTTCGTCATGGGCGGCGCGGTCAAGGGCGGTGATCTCTACGGTGCCTTCCCGGTGCTTGGCGCCAAGAACGCCAACAACAACAACTTCGACAGCAGCCCCAACCAGCTCGGCAACGGCGCGTTGCTGCCCGGCACCTCGGTCGACCAGCTGGGTGCAACGCTCGGGCGCTGGTTCGGCTTGAGCGACGGGCAACTGCTCGATGTGTTCCCGAACCTCAAGAACTTCGACGCCTCGCAGCGCAACCTCGGGTTCATGGCTTGATGTGATGCGCAGCGGACTCGCTACAGTCGTCGCTGCCGTGTGGCTCGCCGCCGGCGCCGCATCGGTGCGGGCTGCGGGCGAGCCAGAGCGCGTGACATTGTGCGAGCGCTGCGCGGTCGTCCAGCAGGTTCGCCGTGTGGCGCGGCACGGCGAACCGGCAGCGCTCCGCGGGACCTTCGGGCACCGCTTTGGCCAGGAGTCGGGCGACGATGCGGCGCCGCCGGTCGATCTGAACCCGCGCCGCCACACCGTGTGGGTCACGACGGTCACGCTCGGGAGCGGCAAGCCGCGAAGCTTCGAGTCGCGAACGCGGCCGGCGCTGCGGCCGGGCGACATCGTCGTCGTCGAGGACGCCACGCTGCGCCGCCACATCGCCGAACCCGGCGCGCGCTGAGCGTTCGCGCGGCGGTTCAGGTCGGCGGTGCGAGCGCCCGCCGGTACTGCACCGCCTCGGCGATGTGCGCCGTGCCGATGTGCGCGGCGCCGGCCAGATCGGCCGCCGTGCGGGCGATGCGCAGCACGCGGTGGAAGCTGCGCGCCGACCAGCCGAGGCGCGCCGCCGCCTTCTGCAGAAAGGCCGCGCCGGCTTCGTCGGGCGTGCAATGCGCATCGATCGCATCGCCGGCCAGTGCGGCGTTCAGGCAGCCCTGGCGCGCCGCTTGCCGCTCGCGCGCGGCGAGCACCCGCTCAGCCACCTGGGCGCTCGATTCGCCGTCCGCCAGCGCCGCGAGCGTGGCCGGCGCCACGGCGGGAACTTCCACCTGCAGATCGATGCGGTCGAGCAGCGGGCCGCTGATGCGCGCCTGGTAGCGGGCGATGATGTCCGGGCTGCAGCGGCAGACGCGCAAGGTGCTGGCGTGGTGGCCGCAGGGGCAGGGGTTCATGGCAGCCACAAGCTGGAATCGCGCGGGAAATTCGGCCTGCCGCGCCGCACGCGAGATGTGGATGCGGCCGGACTCCAGGGGTTCGCGCAGCGCCTCCAGCGCGGCTCTCGGAAACTCCGGAAGTTCGTCCAGAAACAAGACGCCCTCGTGCGCCAGCGAGATCTCGCCCGGCCGCGGCGGCGATCCGCCACCCACCAGCGCGACCGGCGAGGCGGTGTGGTGCGGCGAGCGCAGCACACGCTGGCGCCAACGGCTGGGGTCGAAGGCGCCGGCCAGGCTCAGCACGGCGGCCGATTCGATGGCCTGCTCGTCGTCAAGCGCCGGCAACAGACCGGCAAAGCGCTGCGCGAGCATCGACTTGCCGGTGCCGGGCGGGCCGACCATCAGGAGACTGTGACCACCGGCCGCGGCGAATTCGAGCGCGCGCTTGGCGGTGGTCTGTCCTTTCACGTCGCGCAGATCCGCATGGCGCGTGACGGCCGCGGCGGTCGATGGCGCGGCGCGGGGCAGCGGCTCCGCCTGTGCTTCGTCGCCGGGCAGCAAGGCCTTCACCACGTCGAGCAGGTGGCCGGCCGAATGGATGGCAAGGCCGTCGACGAGTGCCGCCTCGGTGGCGCTCGCCGCGGGCAGCACCAGCGCGCGCGAGGCGCCGCTGCGCTTCACCGCCAGCGCCGTCGCCAACGCGCCGCGCACCGGTCGCAGATCGCCGGCCAGCGACAACTCGCCGGCGAACTCGAAGGCATCCATGCGTTGTGCATCGATCTGCCCGCTGGCGGCGAGGATGCCGAGTGCAATCGGCAGATCGAAGCGGCCCGATTCCTTGGGCAGGTCCGCCGGCGCCAGGTTGACCGTGATGCGCTTGTTGTGCGGAAAGCCCAGGCCGCAGGTGATGAGCGCGGCGCGCACGCGCTCGCGCGCTTCCTTGACCTCGGTGTCGGCGAGCCCGACCAGCGTGAAGGCCGGCAACCCGTTGGACAGGTGCACCTCGACCGTGACCTCGGGCGCGACGAGGCCATCAAGGGCACGGCTGTGAACCACGGCAAGTGACATTGCCATTCCTCCCTGTTTTCCCTGTGTATGGGACGGACGCGCGCTGCATCGGCGCGCATCTCGTGAGGCGCGATTGTGCCGGCGGTGCGTGGTCCGCTTCGGTGCGTCGCCGGCGCATTGATTTGGTGCGGGTGCCGTGCGAGAGGGCGTGATCCGAACCGCACTGGTGCATCGAGCCGGTGCATCCGCGAAGTACTCGCCGCGATGCGCAGCGCTGACCGCTTGAAACGCTCTGGCACACATCGTGCAGAAATGGATTCGCGCGCCCCACACACAGCCAAACCCCACGGAGTCTTTCTCGATGAACCACGCCCTTCTCGCCGTCGCCGCATTTGCGGTGCTGAGCTCCGCGCCCGCCTTCGCGCAGCAGGCCGCCGCCGACTACACGCTCACCGGCAACCTCACGCTCGCCAGCGACTACCGCTTCCGCGGCATCTCGCAGACGAACAAGAAGCCCACGCTGCAAGGCGGCTTCGACTTCGCTGCCGGCGGCTTCTACGCCGGCAACTGGAACTCCAACATCGACAGCGACCTGTACACCGGCAGCAACCTCGAGATGGACTTCTACGGCGGCTACAAGGGCACGGCGGGCGGCATCGGCTACGACGTCGGGGCGCTGTACTACTACTACCCGGGCAGCGGCAACAGCGGCGCGGGAAAGATCGACAACACCGAGCTCTACGCCGCGGCCAGCTTCGGGCCGGTCACGCTCAAGTACTCGCACGCGGTGTCGGACTTCTTCAATGCGCCCGACTCGAAGAATTCCTACTACCTCGACCTCAGCGCCAGCCACGAGATCAGCGGCTTCGTGCTCGGCGCGCACGTCGGCTACCAGAAGCTCAAGGGCGGCGCCCGCGTCACCGAGATCGGCGGCGCGGGCCTGCGCGACAGCATCGTCGACTACCGCCTGGGCGTGACACGCGACGTGTCGGGCTTCGTGCTCGGCGCCGCGCTGATCGGCACCAACCGCGACCTCGCAGGCAGCGTGGCCGGCCGCAACATCAGCGGCGACACGCTGGTGCTGAGCGTCGGCAAGACCTTCTGAAACCCGCTCATCCCAAGGAGACGACCATGAAGATGGTGACTGCCATCGTCAAGCCTTTCAAGCTCGACGAAGTACGTGAAGCCCTCAGCGCCATCGGCGTGCAGGGGGTGACGGTGACCGAAGTGAAGGGCTTTGGCCGCCAGAAGGGCCACACCGAGCTGTACCGCGGCGCGGAGTACGTGGTCGACTTCCTGCCCAAGGTGAAGATCGAAGCGGCCGTGGACGACGCCGTCGTCGACCGCGTCATCGAAGCCGTGGAAGCCGCCGCACGCACGGGAAAGATCGGTGACGGAAAGATCTTCGTCTCCGCACTCGAGCAGGTGATCCGCATCCGCACCGGCGAGACAGGCCGAGACGCCCTCTGAGCCCCCGCCGCACGATCAAGAGAGACCGACCATGAACAAGCTATTTGCCATCTTCGCGCTCAGCGTGGCCGCGTTCGGCTTCGCCGATCTCGCGCTGGCGCAAGACGCCGCACCGGCCGCTGCTGCCGTGGCCGAAGCAGCGCCCGCCGCACCCGTGGCGGCAGCAGCGGAAGCGCCCAAACTCGACAGCGGCGACACCGCGTGGATGCTGACCTCCACCATGCTCGTCATCCTGATGACCATCCCCGGCCTCGCGCTGTTCTACGGCGGCCTGGCGCGCTCCAAGAACATGCTGTCTGTGCTGATGCAGGTGTTCGTGATCTTTGCGCTCGTCACCCTGCTGTGGGCCGTCTACGGCTACTCGCTCACCTTCGGCGGCGAGGGCACCTTCTTCGGCTCGCTCGACAAGCTGTTCCTCAAGGGCATCGCGGCCGACACGATGTCGGGGGCGCTGCCGACGATTCCCGAGTTCGTGTTCGTCGCCTTCCAGTCGACCTTCGCGGCCATCACCGTGGCGCTGATCGTGGGCTCCTTCGCCGAGCGCATCAAGTTCGCGGCCGTGCTGCTGTTCGCCGTGCTGTGGTTCACCTTCAGCTACATCCCGATGGCCCACATGGTGTGGGGCGGCGGCCTGCTGGCGAAAGACGGTGCGCTCGACTTCGCGGGCGGCACGGTGGTGCACATCAACGCCGGCATCGCGGGTCTCGTGGGCGCCTACGTGATCGGCAAGCGCGTGGGCTTCGGCAAGGAAGCGCTGACGCCGCACTCGCTCACGCTCACGATGGTTGGTGCTTCGCTGCTGTGGGTGGGATGGTTCGGGTTCAACGCCGGCTCGGCGGGTGCCGCCAACGGCGTCGCGGGCCTGGCCTTCATCAACACCATCCTCGCCACCGGCGCGGCCACGCTGTCGTGGATCGGCGGCGAAGCGCTCAGCCGCGGCAAGGCCTCGATGCTGGGTGCGGCGTCCGGTGCCGTGGCGGGCCTGGTGGCGGTGACGCCGGCGGCCGGCTTCGTCGGCCCGATGGGCTCCATCGTGCTCGGCCTGATCGCCGGTGTGGTGTGCCTGTGGGGCGTGAACGGCCTCAAGCGCATGCTGGGTGCGGATGACGCCTTCGACGTGTTCGGCGTGCACGGCGTGGGCGGCATCGTCGGCGCCATCCTGACGGGCGTGTTCGCAGCGCCTGCGCTCGGCGGCACGCAAGGTGCCGACTTCTCGATCGCGGCCCAGGTCTACGTGCAGGTCAAGAGCGTGCTGGTCACCATCGTGTGGTCGGCGGTGGTGGCCTTCATCGCCTACAAGCTCGTCGACATCCTCATCGGCCTGCGCCCGAGCGAAGAGAACGAGCGCGAAGGCCTGGACATCAGCTCCCACGGCGAGACGGCCTACAGCAAGTAAGCCCGGCTCCGCGCAGCCGACCGGCTCGCGCGACTCGCTTCCAAGGCCGCCTTCGGGCGGCCTTTTCCGTGGTGCGCCCGGCACGGGCGCACTCCTGTGGGTGCAAGTCCCGCCGTAAGTTGATCACAGCGAACGAAGCGAAGCGCAACTGCATGAGGGCGACCGAGTGTGGGGAGGAAGCGTGGAGCGAAG
>JAKFDI010000048.1:0-37048 GCA_036676235.1 Rhizobacter sp.
GCGGCGGCGGCGCCGGTCGCCACGCCGAGCGCGCCCAAGGGCGCGGTGCTGTCGTGGGACGAGCCGTCGGCCGAATCGCGCACCATCATCCGCAAGGCGGGCGGCGCGAGTGCAGCGCCCGCGCCGGTGCCGCCGCCGTCTGCGCCCGTCGCGCCGGCCGCGGCATGGCCCGCTCCCGCGGCACCCACCGCGCGACCCGGCGCGACACCCGACACGCAGGCCTTGATTGACGCGCTGCGCCAGGGCCTCGGCGTGCCGGCGCTGCCCATCGACACGCTCACGCCCGAGTTCATGCGCCTGGTCGGCCAGTTGCTCAACGACGCGACACGCGGCACGGTCGAGCTGCTGGTCGCACGCGCCGCGCTCAAGCGCGAGGTGCGCGCCGAGGTGACGATGATCGTCGCGCGTGAGAACAACCCGCTCAAGTTCTCGCCCTCGGCCGAAGTCGCGCTCAACCACCTGCTGAGCCCGCCGGTGCGCGGCTTCATGCCGGCCGACCGGGCAATGCGCGACGCCTACGACGACCTGCGCGCGCACCAGTTCGGTTTTCTCGCCGGCATGCGCGCGGCGCTCGAAGGCGTGCTGCTGCGCTTCGACCCGGCGCAGCTGGAAGGCAAGCTGACGCAGAAGAAGTCGATGCTCGGCGGCCTGCTGCCCGCCACGCGCAAGGCACGCATGTGGGACGTGTTCCAGGAGCTCTACCAGCAGATCTCCGAAGAAGCCGCCGACGACTTCCATGAACTCTTCGGCAAGGAGTTCCTGCGGGCCTACGAGGCGCACATCGAACAACTCAAGAAAGACCCGTCATGACGATGGCAGGTGCGGCAGCGGAGGAACACTGACGGTGCAGCTCGAACTCGCCATCCTTTCGCGGCGCGGCGGCCGCTCATACAACGAAGACGCCTGCGGCCACTGGCATTCCGACAGCCATTTGTGCTGCGTGGTGGCCGACGGCGCCGGCGGCCACGGCGGCGGCGACCGCGCCTCCAAGCTCGCGGTGCAGCAGCTCATCTCGGCCTACGCCGGCGACACCGATGCGTCGCCGGCGGCCATCGAAGCGCTGATCCGCCGCACCAACAACGCCATCCTGGACAACCGCATCGGCGGCACCGTGCAGGAGAACATGCACACCACGGTGGTGTCGCTGTTCATCGACCTCGATGCGCAGGCGGCGAGCTGGGGCCACTGCGGCGACTCGCGGCTCTACGCCTTTCGCGGCGGACGCATCGCCGCGATGACGCGCGACCACAGCCTGGTGCAGTCGCTGGTGGACAGCGGCCTGCTCGCGCGCGAGAAGGTGCGCACGCATCCGCAGCGCAGCGAATTGCTGTCGGCGCTGGGTACCGGCGACGACGAACTCCTCGTCAACGTCTCGGCCGAACCCTGGGCCGTGCAGGCGGGCGACGTGTTCCTGCTGTGCACCGACGGCCTGTGGGAGTACGTCGAAGACGACGAACTCGAAGCTGCACTCGCCGCGGCAAGCAGTCCGCATGCGTGGATGCAGGCGCTCGAAGAAGCCGTGCTGCGCAACGCCGCGCACAAGCCGAGCCACGACAACTTCAGCGCTTTGACCGTATGGGTCAGCGACCCCGCGCCCTGACCAAGGAGCCCGTCATGCCTCAACACGTCTGCATGGGTGCCACGCTGAAGTGCAGCTTCGGCGTGGCGCCGAGTTCGCTGATGGTGCTGCCGGTCAACCGTGTGATGACGTCCAACGTGCCGGCGGCCAACATCATGGACCACAAGCCGATGGTCAACATCATGCCCTTCGGCATGTGCAACTGCCCGGCCAATCCGGCGGTGGCGGCGGCCACGGCGGCCGCGCTCGGCGTGCTCACGCCGATGCCTTGCGTGCCGGTGACCGCGGCGCCCTGGGCGCCGGGCGCGCCGACCGTGCTGCTGGCCAACTTCCCGGCGCTCAACAACACATCGAAGTTGATGTGCACCTGGGGCGGCATCATCGAGGTGGTGGTGCCGGGCCAGGTGACCGAGATGATTCCGTAGCGGATTGCGCGTGCGCAGGCTGCATGAAAAATGCCCGGGCGAACCGGGCATTGTTTCCACTTCAAGCGGCGAGGGCGCAGCCCCCGCGCGTCGGCGGCTACTGGTGCAACTCGCGGCCGATCTCGACGCGGCGGTTCTCGGCGGCGTACGGGTCCTTGGCGTTCTTCGGCGCCTTGGCGCCTTGGCCGACGGCCACCAGCATGTCGGCGTCGGCACCCTTTTGCACCAGGTAGGTCTTCACCGCGTTGGCGCGCTTGAGCGACAGCACGAGGTTGGCTTCGGGCTCGCCGGAGGCGTCGGCATGGCCCACCACCTTGATCTGCCGGCCGGAACCGCTCTTGCCCTTGAGCACCTCGGCGAACACGTCGAGCTGGCGGCGCAGCGTCTCGGGGATCTCGGCCGAGCCGAGCGCGAACGAGGCCGCGGGCAGCGAGTACTTCACCGCCGGCTTGAAGCCCATGCACTTGAAGCCGCTTCGCTCGAGTTCCTTGCAGGCGTCTTCGGGGAACAGGCCTTCCTTGATGACCTTGGCGTCGGGCACCGAGTTGCCAATGTCCACCGCGTCGGACGTCTGGGCGGCGGCCGGCGCGCAAAGCGCCGCGGCGATTGCCAGCAGGGCGAGCCCGCTGCGCAGGGTGGGTGCATGCTTCATATGCGCTCCTCTGTGACACGAATTGGAGGGGCACTGCTCGCACGTGAGCCCCAGGTCGACAACAGCGCCGCACGGCGATCGATGCTGTCCGCGAGAGCCGGGATCATAGTCACTTCACCCCGATTTTCGACACACCGATCCGCGCGGGCGCCGGGTGCGTGTCGAGGTTCGCGAACCCGGTCACACCTAGGCGCGAATGCGTGCCCGCGCCGCACCTGCTGCAGTAAAGTGAGCCACGCCCTGCGCCATCCCTTCTCGGCGATGCGTGCGCGGGCCCTTCAACAAACACGAACGAATCACGCACCGGCCCGCCCGGATGCCGTGACAAGCGCGGAACCCCACGGCTGAGAACGCTATGACCTGGCACAACAAGGTGGTGTGGACGGAGGGAATGTTTCTCCAGCCGCAGCATTTCCAGCAGCACGACCGCCACCTCGACCACCAGCTCCGGTCACGCCTCGCGGCTACTGCCGGCTATGGCTGGGGCTTCGTCTCGCTGGTGCTCGACGACGCGGCGCTCGCGCTCGGCAAGCTCGCGCTGAACACCGCCCAGGGCGTGCTGCCCGACGGCACGGCGTTCTCGATTCCGGGCAACGATGCAGCGCCCGCCGCGCTCGACATTCCGGCCGACGCTCGCAACGAGCGCGTGGTGCTGGCGCTGGTGCTGGCGCGTCCGGGCATCGTCGAGACCGATGCCGAGCAGACCGCCGGCTCGATGGGGCCGCGCTACTCGGTGGCCGAGGTCGACGTGCGCGACAGCAACACCACCGTCGACCGTGATGCCTCGCTGCAGATCGGCCGGCTCAACCTGCGCCTGATGCTCGAGCGCGATGCCGGCGAAGGCTACGCCACGCTCGGCGTGGCCCGTGTGGTCGAGCGCCGCGCCGACAACAAGGTGGTGCTCGATGCGCAGCACATCCCGCCCATGCTGCACGCGCAGGGCCACGCCATCCTCGACGGCTATCTGCGCGAGATCTGCGGCCTGCTGCACCAGCGCGGCGAAGCGCTCGCCTCGCGCATGGCCCAACCGGGCCGCGGCGGCGTGGCCGAGATCGCCGACTTCCTGCTGCTCGAGACGGTGAACCGCAACGAGCCGCTGTTCACCCATCTGCACCAGCGCTCGGTGCTGCATCCGCAAACGCTGTACGCGGCGTGCCTCGGTCTCGCTGGCGACCTCTCCACCTTCCGCGACAAGCGCCGCCCGCCCGCCTTCCTGGAGTACGAGCACGACGACCCGGCGCGCTGCTTCCGCTTCGTGATCGACGACCTGCGCCAGTCGCTGTCGATGGTGATGGAGCAGACCGCCATTCCGATCGAGCTGCAGGACCGCAAGTACGGCATCCGCGTGGCCATCATTGCCGACACCGAACTGCAGCGCAGCGCCAACTTCGTGCTGGCCGTGGCCTCGCAGATGCCCGGCGAGGCGCTGCGTGCGCGCTTTCCCACGCAGGTCAAGATCGGTCCGGTCGAGCGCATCCGCGACCTTGTCAACCTGCAGCTGCCCGGCGTGGCGCTGCGCCCGCTGCCGGTGGCGCCGCGGCAGATCCCTTATCACGCGGGCTTCAACTACTTCGAGCTCGAGACCCGCAACAACGAGCTGTGGAAGCAGCTCGAGAGTTCGGGCGGCCTCGCGATGCACATCGCGGGCGAGTTCCCCGGCCTCGAACTCGAGTTCTGGGCGATCCGCGCGTAAGGCGCGTTGCGGCCGCGCAGTCAGGGCCGACGAGTGAGACACAAGCATGAGTGACACCGGACGCGAGAACGATCCCTTTGCCGCCTTCGAGTCGGAGCGCACGGTGATCAAGCCGGGCGCCGGCCGTGGCGCGCCGCGCACCGCGACGGGCGCTGCAGCCGCTGCGGCCCCACGCGCCGAGCCAGCCGGCCGCGAGGCGCCGATGGCGCTGGACGCGCTGATGACGGCCAATCTCAACCCGCTGGTGGCGGCCGCCGCGCCGTTGCTCAGTGCCGCGCCGCGTATCCGCGCGATGGCCACGCATCCGAATGCGGCTGGCCTGAAGGACGCGCTGGCCGATGGCGTGCGCAAGTTCGAGCAGCAGGCGCGCGCCGAAGGCCTGCCCAACGAGCAGGTGATCGCTGCGCGCTACATCGTGTGCACGCTGCTGGACGAATCGGCCGCGAGCACGCCCTGGGGCAGCTCGGGCGTGTGGTCCAACCAGAGCCTGCTGGTGCAGTTCCACAACGAGACCTGGGGCGGCGAGAAGGTCTTCCAGCTGATGTCCAAGCTGGCCGAGAACGTGCCCGCCAACCGCAACCTGCTGGAGTTGATGTACGTGGTGCTGGCCTTCGGCTTCGAGGGCCGCTACCGCGTTGCCAACGACGGCCGCGCGCAGCTCGACAGCGTGCGCACGCGCCTGGCGCAGATGCTCAAGGGCACGAAGGAACGCGCCGAGCCCGCACTCTCGCCGCGCTGGGAAGGCGTGGCCGCAGACGGCAAGTTGCGCGCCGGCGTGCCGATGTGGATCGTGATGTCGCTCGCAGCGCTCGTGCTGGCGCTCATCTACTTCGGCATGCGCCTCGCCATCAACACCTACTCCGACCCCGTGTTCGCCACGCTGCAGGCACTGAACGTCAAGCCGCCGCCGGTGAGTGCCGCGCCGCCGCCGCCACCGCCGCCCGTTGCGCCGCGCCTGGCCGGCCTGCTCAAGCCCGACATCGACGCCGGCCGCGTGCAGGTGCAGGACCTGGGCGACCGCTCCATCGTCATCATCAAGGGCGACGGCATGTTCCAGTCGGGCGGCTCGGTGCTCTCCGACGACGTGATGCCCACGCTCGCGCGCATCCAGGCGGCGCTGATGAAGGTGCCGGGGCGCATCCTCATCACCGGCCACACCGACAGCCAGCCGATCCGCTCGCTGCGTTTTCCGTCGAACTGGCACCTCTCGCAGGCGCGCGCCGACTCGGTGAAGATGATGCTCGGCGCCAACATCAAGGCCGACCGGCTGCGCGCCGAAGGCCGCGCCGAATCCGAACCCGTGGGCGACAACGCCACCGCGGACGGCCGCGCGCAGAACCGCCGCGTCGAGATCACGCTGTTCGTCCCGCTGGGCGCCTGACTGTTATGAAAAAGCTGCTGCACGTCGTTCTTCATCCCGTGCTGTGGGCCGTGATCGGCATCGCGGCGCTGTCCGCTCTGATCTGGTGGGTGGGTCCGCTCATTGCCATCGGCGAATGGCGCCCGCTGGACGGTATCTGGAGCCGCGCGATCCTGATCGGCGCGCTGTTCCTCATCCTGGTGCTCAAGCTCGTGCTCGGCGCGTGGCGGCGCAAGAAGACCAACGCCGCGCTCGTCGACGGCATCGCCAAGGGCCCGAAGACTGCTGACCGCGAACTGAACACGCTCAACGAGCGCTTCACCCAGGCCATCGACGTGCTCAAGACGGCGGGCGGCGGTGGCTCGTTCATGAAGCGTGGCCAGTTCCTGTACGAGCTGCCCTGGTACATCTTCATCGGCGCGCCGGGCTCGGGCAAGACCACGGCGTTGCTCAACGCCGGCCTCACCTTCCCGCTGGCCGAGAAACTCGGCAACGCCAGCGTGCGCGGCGTCGGCGGCACGCGAAACTGCGACTGGTGGTTCACCGACGAGGCGGTGTTGATCGACACCGCCGGGCGCTACACCATGCAGGAGTCGGATGCGCAGGTCGATGCCTCGGCATGGGACGGTTTTCTCGCGCTCTTGAAGAAGTCGCGCCCGCGCCGCCCGATCAACGGCGTGCTGCTCACGATCAACATTCAAGACCTGCTGCAGCAGACGCCACCCGAGCGCAAGGAGCACGCTGCCAAGCTGCGTGCGCGCATGCAGGAACTGGCCGAGAAGCTGGGCGTTCGCGCGCCGGTCTATGTGCTCGTGACCAAGGCCGACCTGATCGCCGGCTTCAACGAGATGTTCGAGGACCTGGGCAAGGAGGAGCGCAACCAGGTCTGGGGCTTCAGCTTTCCGCATGCGCCGGGCAGCAACGACGATCCGCTGACGCAGTTCGGCTCGGAGTTCGCCGCGCTTGAGAAGCGTGTGCGCGACCGCGTGATGGACCGCATGAACGCCGAGCACGAGGTGCTCAAGCGTGCGGCCATCTTCAACTTCCCGCAGCAGTTCAGCGGCATCCGCGGGCTGCTGGGCGGCTTTCTCGAACAGGTGTTCGGCGGTGGCGGCTCGCTCGAAGAGCGCCCGCTGCTGCGCGGCGTGTACTTCACCAGCGGCACGCAGGAAGGCACGCCGATCGACCGTGTGATGGGCACGCTCGCACGCACCTTCGGCGTCGAGCGCCGCCTGCCGCAGGTGGCGGGAGCACGGGGCAAGAGCTTCTTCCTGCATCGCCTGCTGAAGGACGTGGTGTTCAAGGAGCAGGGGCTCGTCGGCGAGAACCGCCGCGTCGAAGTGCGCCGCCGCCGCTGGCGCGCCGCGGGCTTCGCCTTCACCGCGCTCGCGAGCGTGGTGCTGATTGCCGGCTGGTCGGTGAGTTTCATGAAGAACCGGGCCTACGTGGCCGAGATCGAGGCCAAGCTGCCCGAGGTGGCGCGCGCGGTCGACACCGTGCCGCCGGCCACGAGCGGCGACGTGACGCCGCTGCCGCCGGTGCTGGGCCTCGTGCGCGGCACGGCGCGCACGCCGGCTTTCGACGTGCAGGATCCGCCGCTTTCCATGGCCTTCGGCCTGTACCAGGGCGAGAAGCTCGATGCCGGCGCTGAGCTTGGCTACAACCGCCTGCTCGACAAGGCGCTGATGCCGCGCGTGGTGCGTCGCCTCGAGGAGCGCCTGCGTGGCGCGAGCCGCGACAACCTCGAGTTCGCCTACGAGGGCCTGAAGAACTACCTCATGCTCTACACGCCCGAGCACTTCGACCCCGAGTCGTTCAAGGCCTGGGTGGCGATCGACTGGGACGTGACTTTCGAGCGCAGCCTGAGCCCCGAAGATCGCGAGGCGCTCGCCGCGCACCTCGACGCGATGCTGCAGCACGGCGCGCCGCCGCCGGCCGCGCCCATGGACAAGCAACTCGTCGCCGGCGTGCGCGACATGCTGGTCGCCTACCCGCTCGAGTTCCGCATCTTTAGCCGCCTGAAGCGCATGCGGGTCGGCGCCGACATTCCGGCGTTCTCGGTCGCCGGTGCCGCCGGTCCCTCGGCGTTGACAGTGTTCGAGCGTGTGAGCGGCGAGCCGCTGACCCAAGGCATTCCCGGCCTCTTCACCCGCGACGGTTATCGCCAGGCCTTCGAGAAATCGGTGGAGCGCGCCACGCGCCAGCTCGCCGGCGAAGAGGAGTGGGTGCTGGGCGTGAAGCGGCCTGCGGGTGCTTTGTCCACGGTGCGCGCCGATCCCGAACTCACCGACCGCGTGCGCCGGCTGTACTTCGAGGAGTACATCAAGACCTGGGACCGCTACATCGCCGATGTGCGCATCGTGAAGATGAGCGGCCTCGACCAGAGTCTGCAGGTCGCGCGCGCGCTGTCGGGTGTCGATTCGCCGCTGGCCGCCTTCATGCGCGGCGTGACGCGCGAGACCACGCTGGTGCAAAAGCGCACCGAGGTCGACATGAACACCGTGGCCGGCAGCATCAAGTACCGGCTCGACGAGGCCAAGGACGAACTGGCCGCGCTGTCGGGCGGTGTGCCGGGCGTGAAATCCGGCGGTGTGAACGACGGCCGTCCGCTGGAGCAGATGGTCGACGATCACTTCGCCCACATCCACCGCCTGATGGCCGGCACGCCGCCGCCGATGGATGCGGTGCTGCGCCTGTTCAACGACGTGTACGTACAGCTCTCGGCCGTCGACCAGGCGCAGAAGACGAAGTCGGCGCCGCCATCCGGCGGCGCGGAGCGCATTCGCGCCGAAGCCGGCCAGCAGCCCGAGCCCATCCGCTCGATGCTCGAAAAACTTTCGGGCGCCGCCGCATCGCAGGGCCGCACCGTCGAGCGCCAATCGCTCACGAGCGAGCTCAAGCCGGTGGCCGACGTGTGCCGCCGCGCCATCAACGGGCGCTATCCGTTCACGGCCAGTTCGCGCGCGGATGTGTTGCCCGAGGACTTCTCGCAGCTCTTCGGCGTCGGCGGCATGTTCGACGAGTTCTTCCAGACCAAGCTCGCGCCGCTGGTCGACACCGGCTCGAACCCATGGCGCTTCAAGCCGACGGGCGACAACAGCCGGCCGGTGAACGTGGCGGCGCTGGCCGACTTCCAGCGTGCGGCGCGCATCAAGGAAGTGTTCTTCCGCGGCGGCGGCAAGAACCCGTCGTTCAAGGTCGACCTGCGCGCCATTGAGCTGCAGGACGGCCTGCAGGCGGTGACCATCGACATTGACGGCCAGGTGTTCAAGTTCGTGCCCGGCAACACGGCGCCCATCACTGTGCAGTGGCCCAGCCCGCGCGTGGCCTCGCAGATCAAGGTGCAGGCCGAGCCGGGGGGCTCGCCCGTGCTGTTCGAGGGGCCGTGGGCGCTGTTCCGCATGTTCGACCGCTTCGACGTTCAGCCCTCGGCGCAGCCGGAGAAGTTCACGGTGGTCATGAACTTGAACGGCAAGCGCGCGCGCTTCGAGGTGACGGCGAGCAGCGTCTTCAACCCGTTCCGTCTGCGCGAAATTCAACAATTCCGCTGCCCGGGCAGTCTATGACCCCCCCTACGCGCTTCGCGCGCCCCCCCAAGGGGGCAACACCAGCAGACCGGCAGAGCCGGATCTGCGGTGTTTGCTTGATCGAGGCACGACGCCGGTGAAGGCTATTCCCGGTTGGTACGGCAAGCTGCCCACGCTGGGTGATTTCGCCTCGCGGCGGCTGGATGCCGAATTCATCGAGCCGTGGGACGTGTGGCTGGGCGAAGGCCTGGCCGCGCAGCGGGCGCAGCAGGGTGAGGCCTGGCTCGATGCCTATCTGCGCAGCCCGGTGTGGCGCTTCGTGCTGCTGCCGGGCGTGCTGTCGGCGACGCAGGCCGCGCCGATTGCCGGCGTGCTGATGCCGTCGGTCGATCGTGTCGGGCGCTACTTTCCGCTCACGCTCGCCATGCCGCTGCAGCAGTTGCCGCGCAGCACGCTAGAGGTGGAGCAGTTGCTCGGCTGGCTGCACTGCCTCGAAGACCTGGCGGTGGACGCGCTGCAGGGCGACTGGTCGATCGAGCAGCTCGAAGCGGCGCTGGCACAGCTGCCGCCGGTGGTCGAGGCCGAACGCATTGACGACGAAGCCCTGGCCGCGGCGCGCGCGGCGCTGCAGATGGCGCTCGGCGGCGAGCCGGGCTTTGTGCCCATCGCCGGCATCCGCAGCCGCACGCAACTCGCCAGCCTGTTCGCGGGCGCCTTGCGCGGCGCGTCCGATCCCGTGGGGCCGCCGCGCGCCGCCGGCCGCGCCTTCTGGCTCGCCGACAGCCCCGACGATGCGCGCCTGCTCGTGAGCCACGGGCTGCCGGCCGTCGACCAGTTCGTGCAGATGCTTGGCGGCACCGGGCAGGCCGAAGCCGAAACCGTGTTCTGACCCGATTGCCATGAGCCCTGAAGAAGACGACCCGGCGCGCACCGTCATCGCGCCGAAGACGGTGGCCGCGGCGCCGCCTCCCGAGCCGGCCGACGGCGATGCCACCGTCATCCGCCCGCGCGGCGAGGCCACGCTCGCGATGCCGCCCTCGGCGCCTGCGCCCGCTGCCGCGGGCTCCGAAAACAACCTGCCGGTCGGCACCTACCTCGGCGAGTTCGAGCTGACCCAGGTGCTGGGAGAGGGTGGCTTCGGCATCGTCTATCTCGCGCGCGATCACTCGCTGCAGCGGCTCGTCGCGCTGAAGGAGTACATGCCCTCGGCGCTGGCCGCGCGCACCGGTGGCACGCAGGTGTCGGTGAAGTCGGAGCGCCACCGCGAGACCTTCGAGGCGGGCCTGAAGAGCTTCGTCAACGAGGCCCGGCTGCTGGCGCAGTTCGACCATGCCTCGCTGGTTAAGGTGTACCGCTTCTGGGAGGCCAACGGCACGGCCTACATGGTGATGCCCTTCTACGAGGGCGTGACGCTCAAGCAGCAGTTGAAGGACCTGGGCGAGCCGCCCGACGAAGCCTGGCTGATGGAGCTGCTGGCACCGCTCACCGAGGCGCTGGAGGTGATCCACCAGGAGCAGTGCTACCACCGCGACATCGCGCCCGACAACGTGATCCTGCTCAAGGGCAGCAACCGCCCGCTGCTGCTCGACTTCGGCGCCGCGCGGCGTGTGATCGGCGACATGACGCAGGCGCTTACCGTGATCCTCAAACCCGGCTACGCGCCGGTCGAGCAGTACGCCGAAGTGCCGGGCATGAAGCAGGGGCCGTGGACCGACGTGTATGCGCTGGCGGCCGTCGTGTACTACGCCATCGTCGGCAAGACGCCGCCCACCTCCGTCGGCCGGCTGATGAGCGACAACTTCGTGCCGCTCTCGCAGGCCGCTGCGGGGCGCTACAGCGAACGTTTTCTCGCCGCCATCGACGACGCGCTGAAGGTGAAGCCGGAAGAGCGCACGCAGTCGATCGGCGACCTGCGCGTGGCGCTCGGGCTCGACAGCTTCGTGGCGGAGCGGGCCGCGGCTCCGGCGCCTGCACGCGCCACTGCGGCGCCATCGCGCGCCGCGGGCTCCCCGGCACGCAGCAAGACGCCGCTGATCGCCGGCGTGGCCGTGGTCGTGCTGGCTGCCTTGGGTGCCGGCGGCTATGCACTGCTGTCGTCCGACCCGCCCGTCGCGCCTGTGGTTGCCGAAGCGCCGGCCGTCGCAGCGCCTGCGGTCACCGAGGTGCCGGCCGCGCCGCCGCCAGCTACGGCCGCCGCACCGGTGCCGACGAGCTTCGACCCGGTGCGCGAAATGCAGCGCATCGTGCAGGCGCAGACGCCCGGCTTCACCGTCGAAGGCGCCACCACCCACCCGCAGTTCCGAATCGGGCACGACAACCTCGGCCTCACCGTCACCTCCTCGCGCGACGGCTATCTGTATGTGCTGCTGTCGGGCACCGACGGCCTGTTCATGCAGCTCTACCCGAATGACAAGTCGAAGAACAACCGCGTGCGCGCCGGCCAGGTCGTGCTGCTGCCCGAAGCGCACTGGGCGCTGGAGACCGCCGGCCCGCCGGGCACCGACCACTTCGTCGCCATCGTCTCGGCCACGCCACGCGATTTCAGCGCCACGGGCATGACGCGCGAAAGCGGCTTCGGCTTCGGCGAGTTCCCGAAAGATGCGGGCCTGGAGGTGCTGCGCCGACACAGCGGTCCCGGATCGCCTTACGCGGGGCGCGCGGTGTGCGCGGCGGCAGCGCCGTCGTGCGCCGACGAATACGGCGCGGTGCATTTCTCGTCTGTCGAAGTGCCATAGGCGCTGCGCGGCAGGCCACGACCCAACAACCAAACAACAGGAGGCTTCATGGACAAGGACTGGACGGCCGATTTCGGCGAACTCGGCGGCACGCCGCCCGCGTGGGCGCCCAAGCGGCCGGTGCGCATTGCGGTGCTCGGCGACTTCAGCGCCGGCGCCGCCGCCGGCCGGCTCGAAATTGGCAGCGATCTCGCCGCCCGCAAGGCGATCCCCGTCGAGTTCGACAACCTCGAGGACACGCTCGCACGGCTCGAGCCCAAGCTCACGCTGCCGCTGGGCAGCGACGGCGAAGGCGTGGAACTCGAGTTCGGCGAACTCGACGCCTTCCATCCCGACACGCTCTACCGCGAGTTGCCGGTGTTCAAGGCGCTCGCCGATCTGCGCAAGAAGCTGGGCAACACCGCCACCTTTGCCAAGGCCGCGGCCGAAGTGCAGTCGTGGGCCGGCGGCAAGCGCCGCTCGCGCGCGAAGCCCAAGCGCTCCAAGGGCGGCGCACCCGCGGCCGACGCGAAGCTGAGCGATTTCGCGCGGCTGGTGGGTGGCAGCGCCGCGGTGGCCGAGTTGCGTGTCGGCGGCTCCGTCGACGCGCTGCTACGCCAGGTGGTCGGCCCCTTCGTCGAGAAGGCGCCCGATCCCAAGCGCGATGCGCTGGTCGCCACCGTCGACAAGGCCTTGTCGGACGTGATGCGTTCGGTGCTGCACCAGAGCGAGTTCCAGAACCTCGAATCGCTGTGGCGCGGCCTGGACATGCTGCTGCGCCGCATCGAGACCGGCCCGTCGCTGCAGGTGCACCTGATCGACATCTCGGCCGAAGAGTTCGCGGCCGATCTCAGCAGCGTGAGCGACCTGTCGGAGGCCGGCCTGCATTCGCTGCTGGTCGACAAGCCCTCGCAGGAGAAGAACGGCGGCTACTCGCTGATCTGCGGCCTGTTCAACTTCGAGGCCACGCCGCCACATGCCGAACTGCTGGGACGCATGGCCAAGATCGCCGCGGCGGCCGGTGGGCCTTTCGTCACGGCGATTGCGAGCGTCGCCTTCATGGACAAGAAGCGCGCGCCGCATCCGCTGGTGCTGCAGGCCGTGAACGCGCTGCGCGGCCTGCCCGAGGCCGGCGCACTGGCGCTGCTGTCGCCGCGCTTCATGCTGCGCCACCCCTACGGCAAGCGCAGCGATCCGATCAGCAGCTTCACCTTCGAGGAGTTCACCGCAGCCGACGGCCTGCGCGGCATGCTGTGGGGCCATCCGGCGCTGATCGCGGCCAGCATCCTCGCCGCCCCCACGGGCAAGACGCTGTCGATCGGCGACATTCCCTTCCACTATTTCACCGATGCCGACGGCGACCAGATCGCGCTGCCGTGCACCGAGCGGCTGATTCCCACCGACATCGCGGCGCGGCTTCGCGGTTTCGGCATCACCGCGCTGATGGCGCACAAGGGCCAGCCCGAACTGCAGTTGGCGGGCCTGGACGCCGTGGACGGCTCAGCGCTTGCGCTGCAGGTGGTGCGTTCGCAGGCCTCGCGCATCAGCGTGGCGACGAGCGCCCAGGCGGTGAGCAAGCCGTCGGCGAAGGCCAAGCCGGTGAAGGGCATGCCGGCGGACGACGAAGAGGCGGACGCGGACACCGATCTTGATCTCGACGCCGATTCGTCGGGCGACGACAGCAGCGGCGACAGCGATCTCGACGATCTGCTGGCCAGCCTGGGCGACGACAGCGCGGAGAGCGAGGCGGAGGCGGACGCCGATGCCGACGACAGCGCCGGCGGCGATGACGAGATGGACCCGGAGCTGGCCGCGCTGCTGAAGTCGCTGGAGTGATCCGCTTGAAAGCCTGACCGAGCGCGGCCGCGTTCGATCAGGCCATGAAGCCAAGATCTGCGTCGAAGTAGCCGATGCGCGGAAACACCTCGGCCAGCGACGAACCCGCGCCGAACCAGGTGGCGAGCGTGGCGCCCATCTGATCGACCGCGGTGCTGGGCAGCCACACGCCGCCGCCGTTGCCGGTGTCGTCGGGGCCGCCCACCGTGAGGTCGGGGAAGCGGCCGACGATCTGCCCGCCGCGCACCGCGCCGCCGACGACGAACTGGTGGCTGCCCCAGGCATGGTCGGACCCCTGGCCGTTGCTCTCGAAGGTGCGGTTGAAGTCGCTCGCGGTGAACAGCGTCACGTTGTTCTGCACGCCCTGCGCCACCGTCGAATCGTAGAAGGCGCTGACCGCCGCACTGATCTCGCCGAGCAGTTCGTTCTGGCGCTGCAGTTGATCGTCGCCGTGGGTGTCGAAGCCGCCGATCGAGGCGAAGAACACCTGGCGCGACAACCCGAGGCTGGATCGCGCGGCGATGAGGCGGGCGATCATGCGCAACTGGCGGCCAAGGCCGGTGTCGGGGAAGGCGGTCGCCAGCTCGTTGCCTTCGAGCGCCTGCGTCAGCACCCGCTGGGTCTCGATCGAGCGGCCCACCACATCCGTCCACGCCTGTTCCAGCAAGTGGCTGCGCGATTCGGCCAGCGTCTCGGCCACCGCGAGCGAGACCGGATCGGTGGCACCGGGTTCGTAGAAGTCGAAGCCGAAGTTGCCCGACGCCGACACCTTGTAGGCCGCGAGCGTGCGGTCGCTGTTTTGCCACTGGTTGCCGCCGGAGACAGAGAGCACGCCGTAGCCGCGGTTGGGCTGCTCGGCGGCGAGCAGGCGCTCGATCATGCGCCCGCCCCAGCCGCTGCGTGGCGCCTCGTCGACGATGGCCGTCTGCCACTGCGCCTGCTGGTCGGCGTGCGACTGCAGGTTGTCGGGAATCGGCACCGAGCGCGCGTTCCACTGCGCCTTGGTGGTGGGCACGGCCAGTGGGCCGACGTTGGCCACCACCGTCGCCTTGCCCTGGCCGAAGAGCGCCTGCAGGCCGGACATGGCGGGGTGCAGGCCGAACTGGCGCCCGCCGGTGTTCGTCGGCGTCACGGGCAGCAGAGCTTCGCGGCTGAGCGCGAGATTGGTGCGCCCGCGCCGGTACAGATCGAACTGCGCGGCGTCCAACGGCACGATCAGGTTGTTGCTGTCGTTGCCGCCGTACATGAACAGGCACACGAGTGCCTTGTAGTCGCCGGCACTTTGCGCGGCGGCCTGCAGGTGGGCAAGCGTCGTCAGGCCGAGGCCGGTGGCGCCTGCGGCGCTGGCCATCTTCAGGAAGCGGCGGCGGTCGAGTCGAGGGGTGTTCATCGTCTTGCTCCGGCTCATGTCTGGGCTCACTTCTGGATGACGAAGTCGGGCGAAATGGAGGTGAGGGTCAGTGCCGCACGCACCCGCCGCTTGGCATCGCGTGCCGGCAGGGCGGCGAGCATCTTCTCCATTCGCGCGCGGGTGGCGGCGCTCATCTGCGAGGCGAAGAACAGCCGGTTCAGATGCTCGGTGAGCGCCGCCGGGTCGTTTGCCAGCGCTTCGAGCGGCGCGTAGTCGAAGGCGAGCCGGTGGTCGCCCCAGCCGTAGCCGCCATTCTTGAAGCGGCTGGCGAAGAAGTTGAGTGAGCCCACCACCGTGGTTTCGGTGGTGATCTGGAACTCGGGCGCGTACAGCCCGGCGCGGGCGATGGCGCCGGCTTGCCGGTAGTTGGGCGAGTAGAAGTTGAAGACTGAAGGCGCGAGCAGCGGGCTCTGGCCGAGGCCGTCGTCCGAGCTGTCGAGGTAGTGGATGGCGTTGATGCCGCTCGCGCTCTTGGCGTTCAGCCCGCGCAGGAAATTGGCGAAGCGGATCACCGGTTCGCGCTGCTTGCCGAAGTTGCCGCTGCGCGCGAGCGCCACATCGCGCGCTTCGGGGTCGAGCAGCACGGCGCGCACCACGGCGCGCAGGTCGCCGCGCACGCCGGCGCCGTTGTCGTTGAAGCGGCGCGCCACGCGGGCGATGTAGGCCGGGCTCGGGTTGCTGGTCACCAGCCGCTGGATGAGCTGGCGGCCGATGAAGGGGCCGACGTTCGGGTGGTTGAAGATGTTGTCCAGCGCGTCGGCCAGGTCCTTCTCGGGGCTCTGGCCCGCGGGCAACACGGTGCCGCCAAGCAGCGTCTTCTCCTCGGGCGAATGGCGCGTCGGGAAGGCGCGCATCGGTGTGGTCCAGTTCGAGTCGAGGTTCTCGTCGGCCTTGTGGAAGCTGTGGTCGTTGGCCGGGTCCTGCGAAGCGAAGGTCCAGCCCGAGAAGGCGCGCGCGAAGCCCTTGACCTGCGCTTCGCCGTAGGTGGCCAGCGGCTTGCCGTCGCGGCCGTTGCGGATGCTGCCGTCCACGTTGAGCTGCACCAGACCGATCGAGAACAGCTGCAGCACCTCGCGCGCGTAGTTCTCGTTCGGGTGGATGCCGCGCTTGTCGTCGTCCTTCTCGCTTTCGATCACGTTGAGGTAGTAGCCCATCGCCGGGTGCAACGTCACCTCTTCCAGCAGCGTGCGGTAGTTGCCGAAGGCGTTGCGGTTGAGCAGGTCCATGTACGACGACATGGCGTAGGGCCGCAGATCGGGCGCGATGTTGGAGATGACGAAGATCTGCGACAGCGCGAACGACACGCGCCCGCGCAGTTGGTCTTCGCCGGTGAGCCACTGCTGCCAGATGGCCTCGTAGCTCATCTCGTCCTTGGCGCGCTGCTTCTCGTCGCGCTGGCGCTGCCAGTCGAGGTAGCTGGTGTGCAGCATGGTCGGCGCGTTGAACTGCCGCCACAGCCAGCGCTCGTAGCCGTCAACGCGCAGGGTTTCGATCTCGTCCACCGACTTGATACCGAAGGTGGCCTGCGTGAGAAAGCGGGCCACGTCTTCGCTGCTCGGACGGTCGGCGGCCGCCGGTGCGTCGGGCTGCTCGCCGCCCGCGCCGCTGACTGTCGCCAGCGAGGTGCCGCTCGGGCCGCTCGCGCCGCCGCCACCGCAGGCGGCGAGCCAAGTGATCAGAAGTGCGGCCGCTGCCGCGCGAGCGAGGCGCGCGAAGGTGCCGTGCGGCGGCGCCCCGCCATTCATGGGCGTGCTCATGTCGAATCCCCCGTCTTGGTTTGTGCGGCCGGCAGCCGCTTGTGCGGGCGCAGTATGCGAATCGAAGGCGTGAGCGACTTCCGGGTCGCGTAACGAGCCGGAAACTTCTGGAGCGCCGCGTTGTCCTACGGCATTAGTTCACGCCGAAGACGCCGTCGGCCGCCACTCCCGCCGGGCGTCGGCACCACGGAGGCGCGCCGTACAATCCGCCGGTTTTGCCCCTGCCGCTTGCGCAGGGCCTGTCTACAGAGGAATCCACGTGTTCATTTCCGAAGCCTTCGCCCAAAGCGCCGACGCCGCAGCCGGCTCCCCGTCCATCTTCGGAAGCCTGGGCGGCATGCTGCCCATCGTGCTGATGTTCGTGGTGCTGTACTTCGTGATGATTCGCCCGCAGATGAAGCGCCAGAAGGAACACAAGGCCATGATCGACGCCATCGCCAAGGGCGACGAGGTGGTGATCGGCGGCGGCGTGCTCGGCCGCGTGGCCAGGCTCAGCGACAGCTACATCCACGTCGAAGTGGCCAAGGGCGTCGAACTCCAGGTGCAGCGCGCCTCGGTGGTCCAGGTGCTGCCCAAGGGCACCTTCAAGTAAACATCCCGGCCCGCCGCGCGCCGACACGCCCAGCGGCGCGTCGGCTGCCGTGACATGGCGGGTCCCGCCGGCAGGAAAGGCAGCATGAACCGCTATCCACTGTGGAAGTACGCGATCCTTGTGTTCGCATTGTTGGCCGGGCTCATCTACACGCTGCCCAACTTCTTCGGTGAAGCACCGGCGGTGCAGGTGAGCAGCGCCAGGGCCACGCTCAAGCTCGATGCCGGCACGGCCGAACGCGTCGAGCAGATCCTGGCTGCGGCCAATGTGCAGGCCGATTTCGTGCAGTTCGACGGCAACTCGGTGAAGGCGCGCTTTGCCGATCTCGACACGCAGCGGCAAGCCAAGGAAGCGCTGGACAAGGCGCTCAATCCGAACCCGGAAGATCCGCAGTACATCGTCGCGATGAACCTGCTGTCGCGCTCGCCGGTGTGGCTGTCGCACCTGCGACTGCTCGGCGCCGAGCCCAAGCCGATGTATCTCGGGCTCGACCTGCGCGGCGGCGTGCACTTCCTGATGCAGGTCGACATGAAGGCGGCGCTCACCAAGCGCGCGGAATCGCTCACGGGCGACATCCGCACGCTGCTGCGCGACAAGGACCTGCGCCACGCCGGCATCACGCGCGACGGCAACAACGTGGAGGTGCGCTTTCGCGACAGCCAGACGCTGAACGCCGCACAGAACGTGCTGGAAGACCAGCTGCCCGACCTGCAGTGGACCGCCTCGCCCGACGGCAGCGAGTTCCGCCTCGCCGGCGTGCTCAAGCCCGAAGCGGCGCGGCGCGTGCAGGACTCGGCGATCAAGCAGAACATCACCACGCTGCACAACCGTGTGAACGAGCTGGGCGTGGCCGAGCCGGTGATCCAGCAGCAGGGCGCCGACCGCGTGGTGGTGCAGTTGCCGGGCGTGCAGGACACGGCCAAGGCCAAGGACATCATCGGGCGCACCGCCACGCTGGAGGTGCGCCTCGTCGACGAGAGCACCGAGGCCTATGCGGCGGCGGCCGGCACCGGCCCCGTGCCCTTCGGCACCGAGCGCTATCTCGAGCGCGGGGGGCAGCCGATCATCGTCAAGCGCCAGGTCATCCTGACCGGCGAAAACCTCACCGACGCGCAGCCCGGCTTCGACAGCCAGACGCAGGAGGCTGCGGTGCACCTGACGCTGGACGCCAAGGGTTCGCGCATCTTCCGCGACATCACGCGCGAGAACATCGGCAAGCGCATGGCGATCCTGCTGTTCGAGAAGGGCAAGGGCGAGGTCGTGACCGCGCCGGTGATCCGCACCGAGATCGGCGGCGGGCGCGTGCAGATCTCCGGCCAGATGACGACCGAGGAAGCCAATGACGTGGCACTGCTGCTGCGTTCGGGCTCGCTCGCCGCGCCGATGGAAATCATCGAGGAGCGCACCGTCGGCCCGACGCTCGGTGCCGAGAACATCGCCAAGGGCTTCAACAGCGTGCTCTACGGCTTCATCGCCATCGCGCTGTTCATGTGCGCGTACTACGCACTGTTCGGCGTGTTCTCGACGCTGGCACTGTCGTTCAACCTGCTGCTGCTGGTGGCGGTGCTGTCGCTGCTGCAGGCCACGCTCACGCTGCCGGGCATTGCCGCCATCGCGCTGACGCTCGGCATGGCCATCGACGCCAACGTGCTGATCAATGAGCGCGTGCGCGAGGAGCTGCGCGCGGGCGCGTCGCCGCAGGCGGCCATCAATCTCGGCTACGAGCGCGCCTGGGCCACGATTCTCGACTCCAACATCACCACGCTGATCGCAGCGCTGGCGTTGCTCGCCTTCGGCTCGGGGCCGGTGCGCGGCTTCGCCGTGGTGCACACGATCGGGATTCTCACGTCGATGTTCTCGGCGGTCATGTTCTCGCGTGGCCTCGTGAACCTGTGGTACGGGCGCAAGAAGAAGCTGAAGACGGTGTCCATCGGCACGGTCTGGAAGCCGCAGGCCGGCCAGCCGGTCAAGGGCTGAAACGCCGGCACCACGCAGCAACACAGGGGCAGACATGGAGTTCTTCCGGATCCACCGCGACATCCCGTTCATGCGGCATGCGCTGGTGTTCAACGTCATCTCGTTCGTCACCTTTGCGCTGGCCGTGTTCTTTCTCGTCACACGCGGCCTGCATCTGTCGATCGAGTTCACTGGTGGCACGGTGATCGAGACGGCCTATTCGCAGCCGGCCGACATCGAGAAGGTGCGAGCCACCGTCGAGACGCTGAACTTCAGTGAAGTGCAGGTGCAGAACTTCGGCAGCTCGCGCGATGTGCTGATCCGCCTGCAGACCGGCGAGGGCGTGAAGCAGGACGAGGTGGTCAGCCGCGTCTTCGGCGAACTGTGCCGCGTCGAAGGCGGCACCGCGTCCACCAAGCAGATGCTGACCGACAAGGGCGAGGCCATCAGCAAGCCCGTGTGCGAAGTGCCCGGCGGCGCCGAACCGCTGACGCTGCAGCGCACCGAATTCGTCGGGCCGCAGGTCGGGCGCGAACTCGCCGAAGACGGCGCCAAGGCGCTCGCTTTCGTCGTGCTGGGCATCATGATCTACCTCGCCTTCCGCTTCGAGTGGAAGTTCTCGGTGGCCGCGATCATCGCCAACCTGCACGACGTGATCATCATCCTCGGCTTCTTCGCCTTCTTCCAGTGGGAGTTTTCGCTCTCGGTGCTGGCGGCGGTGCTGGCGGTGCTCGGCTACTCGGTCAACGAATCGGTCGTGATCTTCGACCGGATCCGCGAGGCCTTCCGGCGTTATCGCAAGCTCAATACCGAGCAGGTGATCGACCATGCGATCACCAGCACGATCAGCCGAACCATCATCACCCACGGCAGTACACAGATCATGGTGCTGTCGATGCTGTTCTTCGGCGGCCCGACCCTGCACTACTTCGCCATCGCGCTCACGATCGGCATCTGCTTCGGCATCTACTCGTCCGTTTTCGTCGCCGCCGCCATCGCCAAGTGGCTCGGCGTGAAGCGCGAAGACCTCGCCAAGCCGGGCTCCAAGGAAATCGATCCGGACGATCCCAACGCAGGGGCCGTGGTGTAGAGTTCCCGCGGATTCACTCCCGCGAGTACTCACACACCCATGCCGACCGACGCCAACTCGATGGCACTGGCCGCGCAGGCGCGGCGGTCCTATGTCGAGGGGCTGATCAACGGTCTGCCCAGTGTGGTCGAGGCCGCCAACCAGGGCGCCCGGATCCTGGTTTCGCAGGTGGCCGAACCTGCGGTCATGGCGCGTCGCCGTGACCTGGTGCAGGACCTTCCCAACGCAACGCCCTCCTGGCTTCGCGCCGCCACCGATCTGCTTCGGCAGGCACTGCACAGCGGCATGGTGTCGGCCGTGCGCCCCGGCGATCTGCCCGGTCCGTCGAGCCGCGGGGCCGGTCTCACGCTTGTCGACAACGACACCATCGAGACCGAGATCCTGAGTTCGCGGCTGGCGCTGTCGATGATGGACCGAGCTTCCTGGGAGTTCACCGATCTGCGCTCGCGCATGACCGTGCTCGAGGGGCGCGAGGAACTCGACCCGAACGACGTGCTCCGGCCGCATGTCTTCGCTCGCGTGCTCACCAGCGCATGGCGCAGTGCCGGCCTGAGCCACGACGCCTGGAAGACCTTGCAGCCGGTGCTGCACGACGAGATCTCGCTGTTCACCGAAGAGGCCTATCACGAGACGAACCGCTGGTTGATCCAACGTCGCGTCGCCCCGGAGATCGACCTGCGGCCCTTCATCCGCCGCAGCCGCAATGCAGCCTGGAGCGCGAGCGCGCCGCAGGCGTCGGGTGCGGGCGGCTTCGTGCATTCGGGCTCGGCCGCGGCATCGGGATCATCGGGGCCGCCGGGCGAGGTGCACGACGAGACCCGGCTGATGACCCGCACCGACACGCTGGTGCGCGGGGCCGACCATGCGGATGCCGTGCTCGGCCGCCTGAACCGCCTGATCGGGCGGCAGCTGCCGCAGTTCGCCAACACGATGCAGTCACGACCGGCGTCGGCATCGTTGTCGGCCGCCATCGCCGACGCGCAGACCGGCATTGCCAAGCGCCTCGTGCCGCCGCCCGCGGGCCGCGCCGCAGGCGCTGCCGACGCGGTGTTGAGCACGCCGGCACTGCTCGAGGAACTGCACCAGCGCAAGCAGGCGCTCAAGCAGGCGGCCGAGACACCGGTCGAGCGCGCCACCATCGAGATCGTCGCGCTGCTGTTCCAGAGCCTCCTCACGGAAGAGCGCATTCCGGCCGCGGTGCGGGTGTGGTTCGCGCGGCTGCAGATGCCGGTGCTGCGGGTGGCGATCGGCGAACCGGATTTCTTTGCCACCACCGATCATCCGGCGCGTCGCCTGATCGACCGCATGGGCGCCTGCGTCATGGGTTTCGATGTCGCCGCGCACGCCGGCGAACTGCTCGAAAAGGAGATCAAGCGCGTGGTGCAGGTGGTCGAGGCGTACCCGGACACCGGCCGGCGCGTGTTCCAGACCGTGCTGACGGAGTTCGAGAAGTTTCTCGAGAACTACTTCCGCAACGAGAACGAGGCTTCGCGCAAGGGCGTGTCGCTCGCGCAGCAGGTCGAGCAGCGCGAGACGCTGGCGATCCAGTACACGATCGAGCTGCGCAAGATGCTCAACGAAGTGCCGGTGCAGGAAGGCGTGCGCGAGTTCCTGTTCCAGGTCTGGGCCGACGTGCTGGCGATGACGGCGGTGAAGGCCGGGCGAAACAGCGAAGAGACGCGCACCATGAAGAAGGCGGCGGCCGACCTCATCTGGTCGGCGAGCGCCAAGGTCTCGCGCGAAGAACGCGCCGACGTGATCCGCCGCCTGCCGCCGCTGCTCAAGCTGCTGCGCGACGGCATGCAGAACGCCGGCGTGCCGGCGGCCAAGCAGGACGAGCACGTGCAGCGCCTGAACAACTCGCTGGCCGCGGCATTCACCGCCAAGGCGGCGGCGATTCCGACCGATCGTCTCGAAGAACTCATGGCGCGGCTCGAAACGTTGGAAGAGCTGCTGCCCGACGCGCAGGACGTCGAGATCGACGAGTCGCTGGTTCTCGATCTGTCTGGCCACGAAAGCTCTGAACTTGAGGTCGTCGGAGAAGGCGGCTCGATGCCGACGCCGGCGATGCTGTCGTGGGCGCGCGAACTGCACGTCGGTAGCTGGTACATGCTCGACTACCGCGGCCGCAACGAGGCGGTTCAACTCGCCTGGCAAGGCCTGCGCCGGCAGCTGACCCTGTTTGTCTCGCCGCAGGGTCGCGGCATCCTGTTCCAGCAGCATCGGCTCGCGGCCTTCCTCCAGGCCGGCCTTCTGGTGCCGGCGCAGGACGAATCGCTCACCGTGCGCGCCACGCGCAGTGCGCTGGCGAAGCTCGATGTCGACCCGAGCCGGTTGCTGAACTGAACACTCTCGCCGCACAACGAAAAGGGCCGCCTGTCAGGCGGCCTTTTGCATGGTGAGGCCCGAATCGCTCAGTGGATCAGGCGATCTTCCTCATCGACGAAGAGTTCGTCGAGGATCAGCGCATCGGGCTCTTCGCCCAGGCTCCAGAAGACCATCAGCACGATGATCTTCAGGTCTTCGAGGTCGATGGGGCCGCCCGGGATGGCGAGCGCCCGGTCGATGACCATTTCGAGCATGGGCGGCGGCAACACCCCGGCGGAGGCGAGGAAACTGATGAAGCCGATCGAGGCTTCGCCCAGGTGCTCGTGTTCCGCGGCAGAGTACACGCGCATGCTGTCGTCGCCCTGTGCGCCAACATAGGACTCGGCCGCACCGGCCAGACCCTCGAGCCACGACAGGGCTTCCTGGATCTCGTCCGATTCAAAACCCACGGACGACAGCTTGCGGGTCAGCTGCGCGTGATCGGGGCAGGCGTCGGGTCGCCAGTAGTTTTCGTACAGGTACACGAGCACATCGAACATGAAATCACTATACCCCAGCAGCCTGCTGCGCCCCATGCGAAAGACACCGTCTCGCGGGGCGTCTTACCGCTACCGGCGAGCGGCTCACGCGCGGCCGATGCGCTGAAACAGCTGGCCCGGCAAGCGGGCCACGTCGCCCGACAGTTCCAGCTCTAGCAGCCGCGCGCCCAGCGTGGCGGGCGACTCGCCGGTGCGGGCAACGAGTGCGTCGAGCGAGACAGGATCGAAGCCGAGCGCATCGAGCAGCGGGTCGCCGGTGCTTTCGGCTGCAGGCTCCGCTGCGGTGGGCGCGCGTCCCGGCGGCGCGGCGAACTGCAGTTCCTCGAGCACGTCCTCGGCGCACTCGACGAGCTTCGCGCCTTGCTTGATGAGCGCATGGCAGCCGCGCGATTGCGGCGAGTGGATCGAGCCGGGAATCGCGAAGACGTCGCGGCCCGCTTCGCTGGCGAGGCGGGCGGTGATCAGCGAACCCGAGCGCAGCGTGGCCTCGACGACCAACGTGCCGCGCGCCAGCCCCGCGATGATGCGGTTGCGCTGCGGAAAATTCTGGGCGAGCGGCGGCGTGCCGATCGCGAATTCGCTCACCAGCAGGCCGTCGGCCGCGATGCGCTGTGCCAAGGCGGTGTGGCGCACCGGATAGACGCGGTCGAGCCCGGTGCCGACCACGGCCACCGTGCGGCCCGCGCCTTCCAGCGCCCCGTCGTGCGCCGCGCCGTCGACGCCGAGCGCCAGTCCGGAAACGACCGTCAGTCCGGCACCGCTCAGGTGCGCCGCGAAGGCGCGTGCGTGGTCGGAGCCCTGGCGCGTCGGGTTGCGGCTGCCGACGATGGCGACCGCCGGCGTGCGCAGCCAGTCGCTGCGGCCGCGGCAGTAGAGCAGCAGCGGCGGGTCGGCCATTTCGAGCAGCAGTCGGGGATACGCCGCGTCGCCGATCGAAAGAATCGAGTGCTCGCCGTCGGCGTCTTGCGGCTGCGAAAGCCACGCGAGCGTGGCGGCTAGCAGGGCATCGAGTCCGGGATCGGGTTTGCTCAACGCGCTTGCGATCGGCGCGTTCACGATCTCGCGCAACGCGGAGGCCGGCGCGTCGAACACACGCTCGGGCGAGCCGAAGGCGGCCAGCAGGCGCCGCGCCGTTTCACGCCCGACGCCGGGTGTCTCGAGCAGCCGCAGCCAGGCGGCCAGTTCGTCGCGCTCGATCACGGCGCGCGTGGGCAGCGCCGCGCTCAGGGTTGGGTGAAGCGGTCGCCCGGGTTGACCGGGGTTTGCACCGAGAGGATCAGCGCATACGACATGCGATCGAACACGCGGAAGACGAACAGCATGCCGTGGCGTTCGTTGGGCAGCTTCATCACGGCCCGGTCCGGATCGGTGCGATCGCGAACCACCTGGCCGTCGCGCCAGAGGGCGAGCACGTGGCCGCGCTCGATGCCGTCTTGCGCGCCCTTGTTCAGCGCCACGATCTGGTTCTGTCCGGCGGTCAGCGCGTCGCCGTAGATGGACACGATCCGTCCGTCGATCGGCTGCGTCGGCGCGTGCGGCGCGTAGTTGGTGAACTCGCGCGGCGGCACGGGCGACAGCCGGTCGCCGACGTTCGCCTCCTGGCGTGCACTCGTGATCACGAAGGTGGCGGGCACGATCTGCGGCTTGCCATCAGGGCCGGTCGCGTCGGGCGCCTGGCGCACGAAGTCGGCGGCGCCGACGTAGGCGGCCTCGTAGCCGAGCACCTCGCCCGTGGCCGGGTCTTTCAGCGCGCGTGGCTCGCGGAAGATGCGGAAGGCCGTGTCGCCCGCCCGCTCGCCGCGCACATAGGCGGTGTCGCCGCGGGCGAGGTTTACCCGGCCTTCCTGGGCGGCGACGATTCGCGGCGCAGTCAGCAGCGCTTTCTCGTCGAAGATGACTGCTTCGTTGAGGAAGGGCTCGATGAGGTGGAACGGGATCGAGGCAATCGCACCGTCACCGAGTTTCTCGGCACGCACGCGCGGCGACAGCTTGACGGTGTTGGTGGGCTGGCCGACACCACGTCCCATGCGCAGGCGCGCGAACCCGCCCGACTTCTCGAGGTACAGAACCTGCCCCGGATAGATCAGGTGCGGATTGCGGATCTGGTCGAGATTCATGCCCCACAGCTCGGGCCAGCGCCACGGGCTCTTCAGGAAGAGCTTGGAGATGTCCCACAGCGTGTCGCCGCGCTTGACGGTATGGGAATCGGGTGCATCGGCCGCAAGTTCAGACAACGGCACACCGGCTTGCGCTACCTTCTGCGCAGTGCTCCGCTGCTGCGTGGTGATGGGATAGTCGACGGCCGACGCGGTGGCCGGAACCAGCGCGGCAAGCACCACACCAAGAGAGCCGAGACCGCTGACGACGGCGTGGGAAAGAGCGGAAGGAGTGCGACGCGTCATCAACTTGAGTCTCCGGTCGCGCGGCTGTCCTCGCGCGGTGGGGTTGTTGTTGCCGGCTGCGCCGGACGGCGCCGCAATTCGGCGAAAATGCTCAATCAGTTTCACAGATTCTGCCGTTAAACCCTTGATATCGCAATGAAAGTGGGCGCGCACGCGCCAGTGTGTGAGACCTGTCACACCACGGTCCGTTGCTCGCATTCCACAGTGGTTGCGCGCGGCCGACGCGGCGAAACCTCCGCTTACCAATGGCACGTTTGAACATCCTCCGCTATCCCGATCCGCGCCTGCACACGGTGGCCAAGCCGGTCGAAACCGTCGATGCGCGCATTCGCCAGCTGGTCGACGACATGCTGGAAACCATGTACGAGGCCGACGGCGTCGGCCTCGCTGCCACGCAGGTCGACGTGCATGAGCGCGTGCTGGTGATGGACACCTCCGACACACGCGATCGCCCGCGCGTGCTGATCAATCCCGAGCTGGTCGAGACCAGCGAGGAAATGATCTTCGGCGACGAAGGATGCCTGTCGGTGCCGACCATCTACGACAAGGTGCCGCGCCACGCGCGCGTGCGGGTGCGCGCGCTCGACCGCAGCGGCGAGAGCCGCGAGTTCGAGGCCGAGGGCCTGCTCGCGGTGTGCGTTCAGCACGAGATGGACCATCTGCTGGGCAAGGTGTTCGTGGAGTACCTCAGCCCGCTCAAGCGCGAACGCATCAAGACCAAGATGCTCAAGAAGGCGCGCGAAGAGCAGAAGGCCTGACGACGCCATGCGCGTCGCGTTTGCCGGAACGCCGGACTTTGCCCGGGCGGCGCTCGAGCGGCTGCACACGGCCGGGTTCGAGATTCCGCTGGTTCTGACGCAGCCCGACCGCCCCGCCGGGCGCGGCTTGCAGCTCCAGCCCTCGCCGGTGAAGGCATTTGCGCTGCAGCACGGCCTGCCGATAGCTCAGCCGCGCAGTCTGCGCCTAGACGGCAAGTTTCCCGAAGACGCGGCGCAGGCGCGCGAGGCGCTCGATGCGGCGCGACTCGACGTGCTGGTCGTCGCAGCCTTCGGACTGATCCTGCCGCAGTGGGTGCTGTCGCTGCCTCGGCTCGGCTGCCTGAACATCCACGCCTCGCTGCTGCCGCGCTGGCGCGGCGCGGCGCCCATCCACCGCGCCATAGAGGCGGGCGACGCACGCACGGGCATCACCATCATGCAGATGGATGCAGGGCTCGATACCGGCGCCATGCTGCTGGTCGAGTCGATCGCCATCGCGGCGGACGACACCACCGCGCGGCTGCACGACCGGCTGGCCGAACTGGGCGCGCGCCTGGTGGTCGAGGCGCTGGAGATGGCGGCCCGCGGAGGATTGACGCCCACGCCGCAGCCGGCCGAGGGCGTGACCTACGCGCACAAGATCGAAAAATCCGAAGCGGCCGTCGACTGGCGGCTGCCGGCCGAGGTGATCGAGCGGCGAATTCGCGCCTTCGATCCGTTTCCCGGAGCCAGCAGCGTGATCGGCGGCGAGACGGTGAAGCTGTGGCGCGCGCAGGTGCTCCCGGGCACGGCCGGCGTGGCCGGCACGGTGCTCGCGGCCGGGGTCGACGGCATTACCGTCGCCTGTGGTCAAGGCGCGCTGCGGCTGACCGAACTGCAGCGCCCCGGCGGCAAGCGCGTCGGCGCCGCCCAGTTCCTGCAGGCGCGGCCCGTAGCGCCCGGCGCCATGCTCGGCGCTTGAACTGAATCGCCCCACCCGCATCTGAGGCATGTGCGCGGCGCCGCCGCGCGCGATTCGACGACCCCTGCTCGAAAGGCCACCGAGATGTTCAATCTGCTCAAGACTGCCGTGCTGATGGCGGCGATCACCGCGCTGTTCATGGCGATCGGGCGCCTGCTCGGCGGCCAGACGGGGATGATGCTGGCGCTGGCGGTGGCCATCGCGATGAACTTCTTCAGCTACTGGTTCTCCGACAAGCTGGTGCTGAAGATGTACCGCGCGCAGGAGGTCGACGCCTCCTCGGCGCCGCAGTTCTATCGCATGGTGCAGGAACTCGCGGGGCGCGCGAACCTGCCGATGCCCAAGGTCTACCTGATCGAGGAAGACGCGCCGAACGCCTTCGCCACCGGCCGCAACCCGGAGCATGCGGCGGTCGCGGCCACCACCGGCATCATGCGCGTGCTCAGCGAGCGCGAACTGCGCGGCGTGATGGCGCACGAGCTGGCGCACGTGAAGCACCGCGACATCCTCATCAGCACCATCAGCGCGACCATGGCCGGCGCGATCTCGATGCTCGCCAACTTCGCGATGTTCTTCGGCGGGCGCGACAGCGAGGGCCGCTCCACCAATCCCATAGTCGGCCTGCTGGTGATGCTGCTCGCGCCGCTGGCGGCAAGCCTGATCCAGATGGCGATCAGCCGCGCACGCGAGTTCGAGGCCGACCGCGGTGGCGCCGAGATCTCGGGCGACCCGCAGGCGCTGGCCTCGGCACTGCAGAAGATCCACAACTATTCGCGCGGTATTCCGATGGAAGCCGCCGAGCGCCACCCGGAGACGGCGCAGATGATGATCATCAACCCGCTGTCCGGCGGCGGCCTGCGCGGCCTCTTCTCGACGCACCCCAGCATGGAAGAGCGCGTCGCGCGGCTGATGGCGATGCGCCCGAGCTGACGCGGCGCGGTCTGCGCGCTCAAGTCTGGCGGCGGGCGGCCGATATGCCGGCAATACCTGTCCGCGTATGCCATGAAGCCGCTCGCCCTCACCGCCACCCTTGTCGCCGCCGCCCTGCTCGGCGGCTGTGACCTGTTCGGCACGCAGGAACTCGAGCGCCTCGTGGCGGCGCGCGAAGCCGACGGCCGCGCCGTCGGCGCCGCCTGCCGCCATGCCGGGCGTGCCCTCGAAGACTGCTACACGCTCAACGGCCGTGCCGAGAAGGCGGCCGTCTTTGCCGGTTGGCGCGAGATGAACGACTACATGCGCGAGAACAAGATCGAGGCCGTGGCACCGCAGCTGTCTCAGCAAGGCGCGCGCGTGGCCGCCACCGGCGCTGCCGACGAGGCCGCGGCGCCTGCGCAGCCCGCCTCCGGCGCCGCGCCCGGCGGCAACCGCGCCGCGGGCCGCGTGCAGGGTTCCTGAGCCGCGCCGCTGCGAAACCCCTGCGCCGCCGGTCGCATCTGGCGCGCGACACAATCGCAGCCCTCATGCAGTCCCTTCGCACGCTCGCGCGGCATTCAGAATTCAAGGCCGGCGTGCGCGACATGTCGGGCGTCTCGCTCGGCCTGGCCGCCTGGGGCCTGGTGACCGGCGTGGCGATGATCAACGCCGGCCTGTCGGTGCCGATGGCGCTGCTCATGACCTTCACCGTCTTCGCAGGCAGCGCGCAGCTTGCCGTGCTGCCGCTGATGGTGGCCGGCGCGCCGCTGTGGGTGATCTGGGCCACGGCCTTCTGCGTCAACCTGCGCTTCATCGTCTTCAGCGCGCTGTGGCGGCCCTACTTCATCCATCTGCCGCGCTGGCAGCGCATGACGCTCGGATACTTCGGCGTCGACCTCACTTATGTGATGTTCATGAAGCGTTTTCGCGAGCCGCGGCCGGGCGATGACCAGATGGCGTACTTCGTTGGCAGCAATTCGCTGAACTGGCTGGCGTGGCAGGTGCCGTCGGTGCTGGGCATCGTGCTGGCCGACGTGGTGCCCACGCACTGGGGCCTCGGCTTCGCGGGGGTGCTGGCTCTGCTCGGGCTCACGTATTCGATGCTGTCGGACAAGGCCACCTCGCTGGCCGCGGTGTTGGCCGGGGCGGCAGCAGTCGCGGCCTACGCCATGCCGCTCAAGCTGAACATCGTGGTGGCGATTGCCGCCGCGGTGTGCTTTGGTCTGCTGATGGACGGCGCCGCAACACGCCGCAAGGTCTCGGCATGACCGGTTGGGAAGCCTTCATCACCATCGCGGGGCTCGCGGCGATCACCGTGATCACGCGCGCCTTCTTCCTCATGCCTGAGCGCGAGCTCTCGATGCCCGAGTGGGTGCAGCGCGGCCTGCGCTACGCCCCGTTGGCGGCGCTGGCGGCCGTGGTGGCGCCCGAGGTGCTGTTCACCGACGGCCGGCTGATCGATACCTGGCGCGATCCGCAGCTCTTCGCCGCCGCCGCTGCCAGCGCCTGGTTCTTCTGGCGCCGCGGCATCCTCGGCACCATCGTCGTCGGTATGGTCGTGCTGCTGGCGCTGCACCTCGGACTCGGCTGGTAGGGCGCGGGAGCGAAGGGCGGCGCTGCCTAGAATCGCGGGTTCATCTTTTCAGCCGCGCTTTTCACACGCAGTCCGCCATGAACGTTCTTCGATTCCAGGATCTCGCCGCCGCAGGCAAGGTGCAGGGCCAGCGCGTGTTCATCCGCGCCGACCTCAACGTGCCGCTGGACGACGCCGGCCGCATCACCGAAGACACGCGTGTGCGCGCCTCCGTGCCGTGCATCGAGATGGCGCTTGCGGCCGGCGCGGCGGTGATTGTCACCTCGCACCTCGGCCGCCCGACCGAGGGCCAGTTCAAGCCTGAAGATTCGCTCGCGCCGGTGGCCAACCGCCTGGCCGACCTGCTGGGTCGCGAGGTGCCGCTGGTCGCGAACTGGGTGGACGGCGTCAAGGTCGAGCCGGGCCAGGTGGTGCTGCTCGAGAACTGCCGCCTCAACAAGGGCGAGAAGAAGAACGACCCGACGCTCGCGAAGAAGCTGGCCGCGCTGTGCGACATCTTCGTGCACGACGCCTTCGGCACCGCGCACCGCGCCGAGGCATCGACCTACGGCATCGCGCAGTTCGCGAAGATTGCTTGCGCCGGCCCGCTGCTGGCCGCCGAGATCGACGCCGTCACCAAGGCACTGGCGAACCCGAAGCGCCCCTTGGTGGCCATCGTCGCGGGCTCGAAGGTGAGTACCAAGCTGACCATCCTGAAGTCGCTCGCGGCGAATGTCGACCAGCTGATCGTTGGCGGCGGCATCGCCAACACCTTCTTGCTGGCCGCGGGTCTGCCGATTGGCAAATCGCTGGCCGAAGCCGACCTCGTGAACGAAGCCAAGGCCGTCATCGAGGCGATGAAGGCGCGCGGCGCGGCCGTGCCGATTCCGGTCGACGTGGTGACGGCCAAGACCTTCGCCGCCGATGCGCCGGCGACCGTGAAGGATGCCAAGGACGTAGCCGACGACGACCTGATCCTCGACATCGGCCCGAAGACGGCGACGCAGCTTGCTGAACAACTGAAGTCGGCCGGCACCATCGTCTGGAACGGCCCGGTCGGCGTGTTCGAGTTCGACGCCTTCGCGCATGGCACCGAGACCATCGCACGAGCCATCGCAGCCTCGGATGCGTTCAGCATCGCCGGCGGCGGCGACACGCTGGCGGCGATTGCCAAGTACGGTATCGAAAAAGACGTGAGCTACATCTCCACCGGCGGTGGAGCGTTCCTCGAAGTGCTGGAAGGCAAGACACTGCCCGCCTTCGAGATCCTGCAAAAGCGCGCCGCGGGCTGAGCGCCATCCTTCTTTCAGAGATCGAATCCATGACCCGTGCCACCAAGATCGTCGCCACCCTCGGCCCTGCGTCCAGTTCACCCGAGGTGCTGGCGCGGGTGATCGGCGCCGGCGTCGACGTGGTGCGGCTCAACTTCTCGCACGGCAGCGCGCAAGACCACATCGACCGCGCGAAGCTGGTGCGCGAGATCGCCCAGCAGGTGGGCAAGGAGGTCGCCATCATGGCCGACCTGCAGGGCCCGAAGATCCGCGTCGGCAAGTTTCTCGACGGCCGCACGCTGCTGGAGCCGGGCCAGAAGTTCGTGCTCGATGCCACCTCGGTGGAGCTGGGCACGAATGAGCGCGTGGGCCTGGACTACAAGGAGCTGCCGCGCGACGTGAAGCCCGGCGACACGCTGCTGCTCAACGACGGCCTGCTCAAGCTCACCGTCGACGCGGTGCGGGGCGAGGCGGTGCACACCACGGTGGTCATCGGCGGCGAGCTGTCCAACAACAAGGGCATCAACAAGGCCGGCGGTGGCCTCACGGCGCCGGCGCTCACCGCCAAGGACATGGAAGACATCCGCACCGCGATGAGCTTCCAGTGCGAGTACGTGGCGGTGAGTTTTCCCAAGAGCGCAACAGACATGGAGATGGCGCGCCAGCTCGCCAACGTGGCCGGCGAGCCGTGGCGTCACAAGCCGGGGCTGATCGCCAAGATCGAGCGCAGCGAGGCGATTCCGCAGCTCGAAGCCATCCTCAAGGCGAGCGACGGCATCATGGTCGCGCGCGGCGATCTCGCGGTGGAGGTGGGCAACGCCGCCGTGCCCGCGCTGCAGAAACGCATGATCCGCATGGCGCGCGAGATGGACAAGGTGGTGATCACCGCCACCCAGATGATGGAGTCGATGATCGTCAACCCGGTGCCCACGCGCGCCGAGGTGAGCGACGTGGCGAACGCCGTGCTCGACGGCACCGACGCCGTGATGCTCAGCGCCGAGACGGCTGCGGGCCGCTACCCGGTGGAGACCATCGAGCAGATGGCCGCCATCGCGCTGGAAGCCGAAGTGGCCGACGACGTGTCGATCGAGACCGACTTCACCAACAAGCGCTTCGGCCGCATCGACCAGTCGATCGCGATGGGTGCGCTGTTCACGGCGCATCACCTCGGCTGCAAGGCCATCGTGGCGCTCACCGAATCGGGCTCGACCGCGCTGTGGATGAGCCGGCACAACATCAAGGTGCCGATCTACGGCCTCACCTCGCAGGTGCTGTCGCAGCGCAAGATGGCGCTGTACCGCAACGTGCGGCCGCTGCTGATGCCCACCTTCGCCGATCGCGATACCGCGCTCGCGCAGGCCGAGGCGCTGCTGGTCGAGCGCGGCGTGCTGCGCCCCGGCGACACCTACGCCATCACCTGCGGCGAGCCGATGGGCTATCCCGGCGGCACCAACATGCTGAAAGTTTGCCGGGTGGGATGAACCACCCCCTACGCGCTTACGCGCGCCCCCTCAAGGGGGCAACGCCAGCGGACCGGCAGAGCCGGATCCGCGGCGTTCGCTTGATGTCCGGTTCACGCGTCGCCGGTGGCGCTAAAGGGGCGGTGGAGCGCTGACATGATCATGAGTCCCGACATCGACGACATCCGCGCCGCCGCGCAGCGCATCTGCGGCCAGGTGATGGAGACGCCCTTCGTGCCCTCGCGCACGCTGTCGCAGATCGCCGGCTGCGAGGTGTTCCTCAAGTTCGAGAACCTGCAGTTCACCGCCTCGTTCAAGGAGCGCGGGGCGCTCAACAAGCTGCTGCAGCTCACCGAAGCCGAGCGCGAATGCGGCGTGCTCGCCGTCTCGGCCGGCAACCATGCGCAGGGCGTGGCGTATCACGCACAGCGGCTGGGCATTCCGGCCACCATCGTGATGCCGCGTTTTGCGGCCTCGGTGAAGGTGGAGAACACGCGCCGCTTCGGCGCGACCGTGCTGCTCGAAGGCGACACCTTCGACGATGCGCGTGCGCGCGGCCTGCAGATCGCGCAGGAGCGCGGCCTGACCGTGCTGCACCCCTTCGACGACGCCGCGGTGATCACCGGCCAGGGCACCATCGGCCTGGAGATGCTGGCGCAGCAGCCGCAGCTCGACACGCTGGTGATTGCCATCGGCGGCGGTGGATTGATCGGCGGCATCTCGATCGCGGCCAAGGCGCTGCAGCCGCAGATCGAGATCATCGGTGTGCAGTCCGAACGTTTCGCCGGCGTGTGGAACGCCACGCATGCGCAGCCGCGTGAAGGCGGCCAGCCGACCATTGCCGACGGCATCGGCGTGAAGACGCCGGGCGCGCTGACCCTGCCGCTGATCGCCCAGCACGTGAGCGAGGTGCTGCTGGTGGCCGAGGACGAGATCGAGCAGGCCATCCTGATGTTGCTGGAGATCGAGAAGACGGTGGTGGAAGGCGCGGGTGCGGTCGGACTGGCCGCGTTGCTGCGCCATCCACAGCGCTTCGCCGGACGCAAGGTGGGTCTCGTGCTGTGCGGCGGCAACATCGAGCCGCTGACGCTGGCCGACATCATCCAGCGCGGCATGGCGAAATCGGGCCGGCTCGCGCGCCTGCGCTTCGACGTGCGCGACGTGCCGGGCGCCTTGTCGGAAGTGACGGCGCTGCTCGGCGCGCTGGGCGCCAACATCGAGCAGGTGCAGCACCAGCGTGCGTTCTCGTCGCTCTCGGTCGAGCGGGTGCAGATCGAAGCCGTGGTGCAGACGCGCGGCACGGCGCACGTCGAGGAAATTCTTGGCGGGATGCGCGCGAAGGGCTACCGCGCCGAGCGGGTCGACTGATCGGCTGCGTTCAGGCTGCGGCGCGCACGCTGCCGATCATTGCCGCCACCGCCGGTGCCATGTTCAGCGGCACCAGATCGAGTGCCGGCAGCGCGCCGGCCTGCACGCGGAACAACTCGTCGGCAAAGCCGTGGCCGATGTGCGGCACGCCGGCGAAATCGACCTCGGCGCGGCGGAACGACTGCAGCCGCATGGCGACCCGGCGTGCCTGCGCGCGCGATTCCAGACCGGCGGCTTCCGAGGTGATGAGCCGCAGCGGCACGACCGTGCGCTCGAAGCCGAGCGTCGCGCCATCCAGGCTGTAGGCGTTGAGCACCGCATCCAAGGTGCGCGGCGTGTCCAGCGCGATGGCAACGTAGACCGAGGTGCCGCGGTGCGCGAGCGCCGTGCCGGCCGTCCACGCATGCGGCTGCCAGTGGCGCTGCTGAAAGGCCTGCGCGTTGGCGTGCAGGTCGAACACGTCGGCCAGCTTGGAGGTGAAGAACAGGCCGCGACCGGTGTGCCGCTCGGGCTGCGAGGTGAGCTTGCCCTTGCTGAGTTCCAGCATCGCAAGCGCCGGATCCGCCAGGTCGAAGGCTTCGTGCAGCTTGTCGAACAGGCCGCGCCCGTCGTCCGAGACCAGCAACTGCACGTGGCTGGGCGTCTGCCGCAGCGACACAGTGACCCCGCTGCCGCCGCTGTGGTCGATGGCGTTGTTGAGCAGTTCGGTGAAGGCGTGCTGCGCCATGCGCCGCACATGCGCGGGCAGGGTGAAGAAGGGCGCGAAGTCGCGCGCCCAGGGCAGGTCTTCGTCGAGGCCCGCGAGCGAATAACGCTGCACCACTTGTCGAAGCAAACCCGACCGCCAGGTCGGGCGCCGCGGCGTGCCTTCAAAGGCGAGCCAGTTCAATGCTGCCAGCCGCTTGAGCGCGCGCGTGGCGGTGGGCCGCGTGACGCAAAGGCGCTGCGCCACGTGCGCGGCCAGATCGTGCGGATGCTGCACCGCCGCGGCGGTGATCCAGAGGGTCAGGGCGTTGATGTCGACGCGAGGCATGAGCGCCAGTGTCGTGCCGCAAAGGCCGGCGCCAAGCCGGAACAACAGGGGTTTTGCCCGGCAATTCGCTGCGAGCCGGCGCTATTCGGCAGTGCCCGCGCACGCCGGTGCGAGAAGGGCCCGCCGCTAGAATTCCGCGCAGTTACGGGCTGGTTACGCCCCGCGCCGCACCGGCGCCGACACTCCTTCGTTCACTTCCAGGAAGTTCGTCATGCCCATCGTTTCCATGCGCCAGTTGCTGGACCATGCCGCCGAAAACGGCTACGGCATCCCGGCGTTCAACGTCAACAACCTCGAACAGGTGCAGGCCGTGATGTCGGCCGCCGACGAGGTGGGCGCGCCGGTCATCCTGCAGGCCAGCGCCGGCGCCCGCAAGTACGCCGGTGAGGCCTTCGTCAAGCACCTGATCGCCGCGGCGATCGAGACCTATCCGCACATCCCGCTGGTCATGCACCAGGACCACGGCCAGAACCCGGACGTGTGCCAAGGCGCCATCGACCTCGGCTTCAGCTCGGTGATGATGGACGGCTCGCTGCAGGCCGACGGCAAGACGATCGCGAGCTACGACTACAACGTCGACGTGACCCGCCGCGTGGTCGACATGGCGCACAAGCTGGGCGTCACCGTCGAGGGCGAACTCGGCTGCCTCGGCTCGCTCGAGACCATGAAGGGCGACAAGGAAGACGGCCACGGCACCGACGCCACGATGACGATGGAGCAACTGCTCACCGACCCGGAGCAGGCTGCCGACTTCGTCAACAAGACCCAGCTCGACGCGCTGGCGATTGCGATCGGCACCAGCCACGGCGCCTACAAGTTCACCCGCAAGCCCACCGGCGACATCCTCGCCATCAGCCGTATCAAGGAAATCCACCGCCGCATCCCGAACACGCACTTGGTGATGCACGGCTCGTCGAGCGTGCCGCAGGACCTGCTGGCCGAGATCCGCAAGTACGGCGGCGACATGAAGGAGACCTACGGCGTGCCGGTCGAAGAGATCCAGGAAGCCATCAAGCACGGCGTGCGCAAGATCAACATCGACACCGACATCCGCCTGGCGATGACGGCGGCGATCCGCAAGTTCTTCGCCGAGAACCCGAGCAAGTTCGATCCGCGCGAATATTTGAAGCCCGCGCGCGAGGCCGCCAAGGCCATCTGCAAGCAGCGCTACGAGCAGTTCGGCTGCACGGGCCAGGCCGCGAAGATCAAGGCGCAGCCGCTCACGCAGATCGCGCCGCACCTGTACTGCGGCCCGATCGTCGCGGCAGCCAACATCCAGCTCGCGGCCTGCATCCCCAACTTCCTGATCCTGGAAAGCATCCAGCAATTTGGCGGCTTCCACGCCGAGCTGCTCAAGAAGCCCCTGCAATGGGAAGGCGGCTACGTGATCCCCAGCAAGGAGCCCGGCCTGGGCGTTGAATTGAACGAAGCCGTGGCACTGGCCCACCCCTACGACAGCCAACGCCTGCATCTGGACATGGCGCAACATCCACTCGGCTATTACTGAAATGAAAAACTACCTCAACTTCGTCAACAACCAGTGGCTGGCCTCGGACAGCGGCGCCCTCATCGCGGTCAGCAACCCGGCCACCGAAGCCATCGTCGGCCAGGTCAGCGCCGCCAGCACGGCGCAAGCCCTGGCCGCCTGCGACGCCGCCGCGGCGGCGCAGCGCACCTGGCGCAAGCTCACGAGCATGGAACGCGGCCGGCATTTGCAGCGCCTGGCCGACGCCCTGCTGGCACGCCAGGAGGCGATCGGCCAGGCGCTGGCGCTCGAATCCGGCAAGAGCCTGGAAGACGCCACCAACGAGGCGCTCTACGCGGCCGAGATCACGCGCTACCACGCCGAAT
>JAKFDI010000049.1:0-3696 GCA_036676235.1 Rhizobacter sp.
GCCACTGGCGCGTCTCGTGGTCGAAGCGGAACGCGCAGCGCGCCAGGTCGGCGAGCTGGGTTTCGGGGCGCAGGTGGTAGCCCATGGCGACGGCGTCGCAGTCGAAGCTGCGCACCTTGCCGCTGCCGTCGCGCACCATCACGGCCTGCACGCCGTTCTCTGCGCAACCGCTGATCTCGAGCGGCGTGACCCCGGTCAGCACCGGCACCCCGGCCCGCTTGAGGCCGGCCACCAGTTTCAGGCCGTCGAGCAGTACCGCCGGCCGCGCCAGCAGTTTCGGCAGCGCGGCGACACGGCGCTTCAGCGGCGAGGTATCGAGCACGGCGGCGACGTTCGCGCCGGCCTTGACGTATTGCGAGGCAACCAGGTACAGCAGCGGCCCGGTGCCCATGAACACGACCTGGCGGCCGATCGCGCAGGCCTGCGCCTTCAAGGCAATCTGCGACGCGCCCAGGCTGTAGGTGCCGGCATGCTGCCAGCCCTTGACCGGCATCAGGCGGTCGGTCGCGCCGGAGCAAATCACCAGCGCATCGTAGGGCAAGGCCGACGCGCGCTCGTTCTTGACCACATGCAGCTTCTGGTCGGCGATGTTCCATGCCAGGGTCTCGGGCCAGTAATCGATCTTGTCGCGCAGCGCGTCGAAACTCTCGTGCAGCGCCTGCGCGGAGCCGGCCACGCTGCCATACAACTTGGCGTAGGGCCGCGTGAAGCCCTCCGGCTGGCGGCGGTAGATCTGGCCGCCGTCGCGCCGGTTTTCATCGACCAGCGTCGGGCGCAGGCCGGCGGCGACCAGCGTCTGCGCGCAGCGCACGCCTGACGGACCGGCGCCGATGATGATTACGCGTGGTTGGCCCATGTCGCCTCCGGTTGCGCTGTCACGATATGCATTCCTTCTCCTACGACGGTGGTGCAGGCGCGCAAGCGCGCGCCGTCCGCGGTCCAGACCCAGCAATCCTGGCAGGCGCCCATCAGGCAAAAGCCCGCGCGCTTGCCGTCGCCGAATTCGGATTCGCGCAGGTGGCGGATGTTGTTGAGGACGGCGACCATCAGGGTGTCGCCGGCAAGGGCGTCTACCGGGCGTCCGTCAATGACAAGACGCACCGGGGCGCGGGCCGTTTCGGCCAAACGGACAAAGCGCGGATTCATGCAACCTCCCCTTCGACCACGGCCAGCGGACTTTGCAAACGCCGCAACTCCGTTTCCTGGCGGTGGCACAGGATGCTGCCGCCGTTGTCGAGCACCCGGCGCGGCGGCGGCAAGATGTTGCACACCCCATCGACACGCAGCGAGCAGCGATCGAGGAAGGAGCAGATGCCGCGCATTTCGCCGGACGATGTCAGCGCCGGCAGGCCGGCCGGATTGCGTTCGCCCACCTCTTCCAGCCAGCCGCGGCGCAGCGCCGGTACGGAGGAAATCAGCAGGTGCGAATACGGATGGAAAGGCGGTGTCGACAATGCCTCGCGCTTGCGCGATTCCACCTTGTGGCCTGCATACAGCACCACGATGTCGTCGCAGATCGCGCGCACGGTATTGATGTCGTGACTGATGAACATATAGGACACGTTCAGTTCCTTGCGCAGGTCGGCCATCAGTTCGAGGATGGCGGCGCCGACCACCGTATCGAGCGCGGACGTGACTTCGTCGCACAGGATCAGGTCCGGCTGCGCGGCCAGCGCACGCGCCAGGTTGATGCGCTGCTTCTGGCCGCCGGACAGTTCGCCCGGCAAGCGGTCTGCGACCGTGGCCGGCAAGCGCACCAGGTCGAGCAGCTGCATTACCCGCTTGCGGCGCACCTCGCCCTTCATGCCGTGGTAGAACTCGAGCGGACGCGCGAGGATACGTTCAATGGTGTGCAGAGGATTGAGCGCGGTATCGGCGTTCTGGAACACGAACTGGATGCGGCGGAACTGCTCGCGCGTGCGGCCCTCGAGCGTGGGCGCAAGGCGCTTGCCGTCCAGCAGGATCTCGCCTTCCGAGGGCGCGACCATGCCGGCGATGACGCGCGCCAGCGTGGTCTTGCCGGAGCCCGATTCGCCGATCACGCCGATGGTGGCGCCGCGCGGGATCACCAGATTGATGTCGTCCAGCACGCACTTGGGCGGCACGCCCCGTTTGGCCGTGCCGTAGGAAGCGTACAAGCCGCGCACTTCCAGCAGCGGATGCTCTTGCGCCAGTGCGGGCGCGCCGCTGCCGGCGGTCAGCGGCTTGGGCGCGATCGCGGCCAGCATGCTCTTGGTGTAGGGATGGGCGGGCGCGGTCAGGATCTGCGTGGTCGCGCCGATTTCGCGGATCTCGCCGTCGCGCAGCACCACGATGCGGTCGGCCATCTGTGCCACCACAGCCAGGTCGTGCGTGACATACACCGCGGTAGTGCCGAGCTCCTTGACCACCTTCTTGAAGGCGCGCAGCACGTCGATCTGCGTGGTCACATCCAGGGCCGTGGTCGGCTCGTCCATGATCACCAGGTCCGGATCGGTGATCAGGGCCATGGCCGCCATCAGGCGCTGCAACTGGCCACCCGACACCTGGTGCGGGTAGCGCGTGCCGATCGTCTCCGGCGACGGCAATGCCAGCGCACGGAACAGCTTGACCGCCTTGGCCTCGGCGGCCGCGCGCGTCATCACCTTGTGGATCAGCGCGCTCTCGATCACCTGGTCCATCAGCCGCAGGGACGGATTGAACGAGGCGGCGGCGCTTTGCGCGATGTAGGCGACCGTGCGGCCGCGCAGCTTGGCCAGCTGGCCCTCGTTCATCGACAGCACTTCGTGGCCGGCGACTTCTACCCTGCCGCCGGCGAAACGGCAGCCGGCGCGGGCATAGCCCATCAGGGACAGGGCAATGGTGGTCTTGCCCGAACCGGACTCGCCGATCAGCGCGAGCACTTCACCTTTTTGAATCGTAAAATCGGCGCCATGGACGATAGGCACATCCTCGCCCATGTCGTTGCGGGCCGTGACCCGCAGGCCGGATACCTTGACGATGTCGTTCATGTCAGGCCTCGCTTCCGCGGCGCTTGCGCCCGCTCAGGCTGTCGATGGCCATGTTGACGCCAACCGTCAGGGTCGCGATGGCGATGGCCGGCATGATGACCGCGGGCGCGCCTTCGGACAGGCCGATGATGTTCTCTCGCACCAGCGAGCCCCAGTCCGCCTCGGGCGGCTGGATGCCGAGCCCGAGGAAACTCAGCCCACTGAGCAGCAGCACGATGAACAGGAAACGCAGGCCGAGGTCGGCCAGCACGGGACGGAACATATTCGGCAGCATCTCGAACAGGGTGATGTAGGCCAGCCCCTCGCCGCGCACCCTGGCCGCCTGCACGTATTCCATGGCCTGCACATTGACCGCCAGCGCGCGTGCGATGCGGTAGTTGCCGGGCATGTAGCCCACGCCGGCAATCAGGATCAGCAAAGGGACCGAGGTGCCGAAGCCGGCCACGATGATCAGCGCCAGCAGTTTGTGGGGGATGCTCATCATCGTGTCGACGATGCGGCTGACGACGGCGTCGAACCAGCCGCCGGTCGCGGCCGCGCACATGGCCAGCGCGGTGCCGCCGGTGCAGGCGATCAGCACCGCGGCCAGCGCCACGCCGATGGTGTACGGCGCGCCGTGCAGGATCCGGCTGAGCATGTCGCGCCCGAGGTAGTCGGTGCCCAGCGGATGCTTTGCGCTCATCGCCGCGAACACGTCGTCGCCGGT
>JAKFDI010000050.1:0-29707 GCA_036676235.1 Rhizobacter sp.
CATGCTGAAGTTGTCGATCCATCAGGTTGCCAGCCCTGAAGCAGCATGAGAGTGCTTAAAACACGTCCGTAAGGCTCCTGATTCTTAATTTGTCTACACCCTCTCAGGGCGAACGGGTCCGTGACCAACTCCCGTTCGCACTGAGCTTGTCGAAGTGCCTCTCGGCGAACACCGGGGCTTCGACAGGCTCAGCCCGACCCTTCGACAGGCTCAGGGCGAACGGGTTCTTTTTGCGCCGAGGTTCTTCTGGCCCCGGGGTTCTTTTGGCCTGGACTTCACCTACTTCGCCGGCACCGCGTACTGCACCATCGTCATCTGGTCGGCGCGCCCGCCGAACTCGATGTCCTTCTTCATCGCCCACACCGAATGCTCGAAGTGGATGGGCAGCATCGCGAAGTCCGCCATCGCGATCTCGCTGGCGCGCGCCAGCAGCTCGGCGCGCTTGGCGGAATCCATCACCGTGGCCGACTCCTCCACCAGCTTGTCCATCTCCGGGTTCGAGTAGCGGCTCCGATTGGTTGTGCCCACGCCCTTCTCCTTGTTGGGCGTGACGAGCAGCGCGTTGAGCGTGTTCGACATCTCGCCGGTCGAGGTGCCCCAGCCGGCCAGATAGGCGCTGTACGAATAGGCGTCGCGGTTCTTGAAGAACACCGAGGGCGCGTTGGCGTCGAGGCTGGTCTTCACGCCGATGCGCGTCCACATCGCCGCCAGCGTCTGCGCCACCTTGCTGTCGTTGATGTAGCGGCCGTTCGGCGTGCCCAGCACCAGGGTGAAGCCGTCCGGATAGCCGGCGTCCTTCAGCAGCGCCTTCGCCTTCTCGGGATCGGCCTTGGCCGCTTTCACCAGCTTCTTGCTGGTGCCGAACATCGGCGGCGGCAGCAGTTGCGCGGCCGGCGTCGCCACGCCACCCATGATGCGGTCGACCAGCGCCTGGCGGTCGACGGCCAGCGACAGCGCCTCGCGCACGCGCTTGTCGAGCAGCGGGTTCTTGCCGTTGGTGCCCTGGATGCCCGGCGTCTGCTCGCCATGCTGGTCGAGCGCGACGTAGATGACGCGGTTCGACGCCTTGGTGACGACGTTGAGCTTCGGGTCCTTCTGCAGCCGCGCGAGGTCGTCGGTCGGCGGGTCTTCAACCAGATCGACGTCGCCAGCCAGCAGCGCCGCCACGCGCGCCGCGGGGTTGCTGATCGGGCGATAGATCACGCGGTCCCAGGCCGGCGCCTTGCCCCAGTAGTTCGGGTTGCGCTCGAAGATGATTTCGCTGCCGCGCTTCCACGAGACGAAGCGGTACGGGCCGGTACCCACGAGGCCGTTGCCGCTGTTGAGCTCGGTCGTTGTCTTGCCCTCGGGCGCGGCGCCGGCCGCCGCCTTCGACGACATGATGGGCAGCCCGCCCATGTTCGTTGCCACCAGCGGATACGGCTTGGCCGTGGTGATGCGCACCGTGAGCGGATCCACCGCCTCGACCTTGGTGACCTGCTGCAGGTAGATCTTGAACGACGACGGGCTGTTGGGCACCTTGGGCGCGCGGTCGAAGGTGAACACCACGTCTTCCGCCGTGAACGGCGAGCCGTCGGAGAACTTCACGTTGGGCCGCAGCTTGAAGGTCCACACGTTGCCGTCGGCGGTCCAGGATTCGGCGAGGCATGGCTTGGTGTCGAGTTCGGCGTCAACGCACACCAGCGGGTCGAACAGCGTCTGCGAAAGCTGGATATTGGGCGTGAGCGCGTGGTACTGCGGGTCCATCGACGTGGGCTCGGTCTTGAGCGCCACCACGAGGTCTCGCGCCACCGCTTGGCCGGCAACGCCGAGCAGCGCAGCCAGCGCCACGCCGCCGAGGGCGCGCCGCGCCCGGTGCATGTTCAACAGACCCGAAAGGCGTGATCGCATACGCAGGTGCTCCAGCAGAGAGGTGGAAATCGAAAGGGGGGCGACTAGCGTGGCTCAACACGCAAGATGCCGCGACGGATGCACCGGATTGAACCATCCGCCAGAGAGCCGTGGTGGCTTGGGATGCACGGGGTTTCCCTTGACGGCGCCGGCGAGGGCGCCCCGGAACCGGGTTGCTTCTTGTTTTCGTCACTGAATGTCTCGGCTACATTTCCGGGCACTCAACTCGGAACCGATCGAATTCATGCGTAACCTCCTGCTTGCCGTGATCGCGGCCGCTCCCTTGTTGACCGGATGCCTCGCGACGGCGGTTCACGTTGATCAGCCAAGGCCTCAGTCTCGTGAACTGACCGTGGACATCTCTCGCGACCCCATCTACAGCGCGATGACGAAGCCAATCGGCGCGACCTTCATTCCTGAATCGCAGGTATACGTGCTCAGCTCGCAGAAGGGCTTGAGGCTGGCTGGCCTGTTCGGCGTGCTGGGTTTGATGGTCGCCGATGCGGCCAATCAAACGTCCGTCGAATCCGATACGACTCGGAAGCTGCAGATCAATCTGGCCGAGACCGTGCATGACGCAATGTCCCATGCGGCGCAGGCCGACGGAGGCCAGGCACTGCAGTTCGGCAGCACTGACCGCATGCAGCGAATCCACGGACAGGCCATCGTCGTCAGGCCTGGCATCGCCTTGATGAAGGTGTCCGATACCGACTTTCGTCCCTATGTGATGCTGCACGCGGTACGTGAAGGCGGGTCCGAAGTGGACCGCTGGCAATTCAACGTCGCCGGCCTATCGGAGCAAGCCCGCCCGTTGACTGGATCTGGCAGCTGGACCGAAGGAAACCTACTCCAGATGGAGGTGGAGCAACTTGCGCGAGAACTTGCCTCGACGCTGGTGGAAGAGATGACGGTCGGGCTTCCCCGATCGCCGCTGATGCAGGCCACGATCCGGCTGCAGGCTCCCTGGAGTACCGACGTACGTGACGTGACGGCGGCGTACCTGGACGAGTACAAGGGAAGGAAGCTGGTCTACACGCAGGATGTAGTCGCCTATGCGTACCTCATGCCAGATTCACTGCTCGAAGCGCGAAATGCGAAGCCCTGGGTCCGGCCGCCGAGCGCGTCCGGCGCGTCAGTGCCCTGACGAAGAGCGTATAGACACACAGAAAGAGGCACCGGGGTCAGCGTCGGTGATAGCGCGGCCGCTCACGTAGCGATCGGAGACCGCGGCTCCTCTCCCCGCTGGGGAGAGGGAGTCGATGCACCAGCGTCGGTGCACAGGCACATGTCCGAAAACGGCGAGTCCGCGGCTTGCCGCTCCGCATAATGGCCGCATGGTTCTCGACGCCGACGCCGCCTATCTCGCGATCCGCTCACGCGATGCGCGCTTCGACGGGCGGCTGTTCGTCGGCGTCACCTCCACCGGCGTCTACTGCCGCCCCATCTGCCGCGTGCGCACGCCGCGGCGCGAGAACTGCCGCTTCTTCGACACCCCGGCGCAGGCCGAGGCTGCCGCGTTTCGGCCCTGCCTGAAGTGCCGCCCGGAAGTGGCGCCCGGGCCGGGCGTGGCGTGGAGCGTGATGGACGCTTCACGCACTCTCGCGCGGCAGGCCGCCGACTGGCTGGATGCGCATGCGGCCGGCGGCGCCGAGCCGAGCGTCGCCGCGCTCGCGCGCCAGCTCGGCGTGAGCGACCGGCACCTGCGCCGCATCTTCCAGGCCGAGCACGGCGTCACGCCCATGCAGTACCTGCAGACGCGCCGCCTGCTCACCGCCAAGCAGTTGCTGACGGATACGCAGTTGCCGATGGCGCAGGTGGCCTTCGCCAGCGGCTTTCGCAGCCTGCGCCGCTTCAACGCCTGCTTTGCCGACAGCTATCGCATGAGCCCGACCCGCCTGCGGCGCGCGCTGCCGCTCGATGCGCCGGCCGCTGCCGCGACGATCACGCTCAAGCTCGGCCTGCGCGCGCCTTATGAGAGCGAGCGGCTCGCGCGCTTCGTCACGCAGCGAGCCATTCCCGGCGTCGAATGCGTGGACGGCCTGCGCGTGCGCCGCACCGTGCGCCCCGGCACGGTGGCCGATGCTGCCGGCTGGCTGGAAGTGGCGCTGCCGTCCGATGCGCTTGTGCAGCCTTTCGTGCGCCTCACGCTGCCGACCGAACTGGCCGTATCCAGCGCGCGCATCGTCGCCGCGGTGCGCCGCTGGCTCGACCTGGATGCCGCGCCCGAGAACATCCACGCCGGCCTCGCCGACCTGCCGGGCGCGGCCGGCCAGCGCCTGCCCGGCGGCATCGACGCCTTCGAGCTGATGGTGCGCGCCGTGCTCGGCCAGCAGGTGACGGTGGCCGCGGCGCGCACGCTGGCGCGGCGCCTCGTCGATCGTTTCGGCACGCCGTGTGCGACACCTTGGCCTGAGCTCGATCGACTGTTTCCTTCGCCGGACATCTTGGCCGCCGCCGAACCGGGCGACATCGCGCAACTGGGCATCATCGGCAGCCGCGCCGCCGCCATCGTGGCGATGGCGCGGCAATGGCCCGCGCTCGCGCCGCTGCTGCGCCCCGGCGAGCCGCCCGCGCCGCTGATTGCCGCGCTGTGCGCCCTGCCCGGCATCGGGCCGTGGACGGCGCACTACGTGGCGATGCGGGCGCTGAGCTGGCCCGACGCCTTTCCGCCCAACGACATCGCCGTGATGAAGGCGATGAAGCAACTTTTCGGCACCGCCACCGCGCGCGAGGCCGATGCGCATTCCCAAGCCTGGCGGCCGTGGCGCGCTTACGCGGTGCTGCGGTTGTGGAGCAGCCTGGAGATCACGACATGAGCATCATCTTCACCCTCATCCGAAGCGCTGCCACTGCGCAGGCCGACGTGCCGACACCACTGGGCGCGCTGCGGCTGGTGCGCAGCGAGCGCGGCCTGCTGGGCGCGTGGTTCGGCGACCAGAAGCACCATCCGGGCGCCTTCGACGTGCCCGAGCGGCCGGGCGATGCGCTGCTGCGCGATGCGGCGCAGCGCATCGAGCGCTACTTCGACGGTAGCGACGAAGCGTTCGACCTGCCGCTCGATCTGCGCGGCACGCCCTTCCAGTGCCGCGTGTGGGCGGCGCTGCAGCGCATCGCAGCGGGCCGCACGATGAGCTACGGCGCGCTGGCTGCCGGCATCGACGCGCCGAGCGCGATGCGCGCGGTGGGCGCAGCCATCGGGCGCAATCCGCTGACGCTGATCGTGCCCTGCCACCGTGTCGTCGGCAGCACCGGCAGCCTCACGGGCTATGCCGGCGGGCTGGAGCGCAAGCGGCGGTTGCTGGCGCTGGAAGCGGGCGCGCAGCCACTGCTGGCGTCAGCCGCATGAGAGCCCGCGACCTGGCCGAACTGCTGGCGCTCGCCGCCCTGTGGGGCGCTTCCTTCCTGTTCATGCGCATGGGCGCGGGCGAGTTCGGTGCGGTCGCGCTGGCCGCCACGCGCGGCGCGGGTGCCATCCTGCTGTTGCTGCCCCTGCTCGCCATGCAGCGCCAGATCGGCGCGCTGCGTGCGCACTGGCGGCCGATCTTCATCCTCGGCATCACCAACTCGGCGCTGCCCTTTCTCGCCTACAGCTACGCGGCGCTGTCGATCACGGCTGGCTTGTCGGCCATCTTCAATGCGGCCTCGCCACTGTTCGCCGCCGTCATCGCCGCGCTGTGGCTGAAAGACCGGCTCACGCCCGCGCGCATGCTCGGGCTCGCGATCGGCTTTGGCGGCGTGGTCTGGCTGGCGTGGGACAAGGCCAGCTTCAAGCCCGGCGGCTCGGGCTGGGCCGTCGTCGCCTGCGTAGCGGCGACGATGCTCTACGGCTTCTCGGCGAACTACACCAAGCGCATGCTGGCCGGCGTGCCGCCGATGGCCGTGGCCGCGGGCAGCCAGTTGTCGGCCGCGCTGGTGCTCGCCCTGCCGGCGTGGATCTGGTGGCCGGCCGCGACGCCCAGCGCCGGCGCATGGTGGGCGGCGGGCCTGCTGGCGGTGGTGTGCACCGGCGCCGCCTACGTTCTCTACTTCCGGCTGATTGCCCACGTCGGGCCGGCCAACGCCATCACCGTCACCTTTCTGATCCCCGTGTTCGCCGTGGCCTGGGGCTGGCTGCTGCTGGACGAAGCCCTCACACCGGCGATGGCCGTGGGCTGCGCGGTCATCGTGCTGGGCACCGGGCTGGTGACAGGGGTGATCCGGCCGATGCGCAGGGCACGCCCGGCGACTTGATACACGGTCGTTCATCTAAGAACCGTTCGCACTGAGCCTGTCGAAGTGCCACGGTGCGCCGCAGGGCTTCGACAGGCTCAGCCCGGCCCTTCGACAAGGCAAAGCCTTGCCTTTAGTCCTGAGCCTGTCGAAGGGTCAGGGCGAACGGGAGAGCGGCACAGACATCACGCCGCCGTGTCGTCGTTGCCTAACAAGTCGAGCATCGCCGCCTGCTGCGCCTGCCGCAGCACCGCCCCCAGCGGCAAGCCGTCGAGCGGCGCGCCGCCCCGCAGTTCGCGGCACAGCGCCGTGAGCGTCGGCGTGAGCCGCCAGTCGGCCACCACCTTGCCGAAGAGCGCATCGGCGAGCGGCACCAGCCGCTGCGCGAAGGCCTCGGTGAGCGGCAGCGCCAGCGGCGGCGGCTGACGATCCAGCGCGCGCAGCGCCACCGTCCAGCCGGTGCTGTGCACCAGACCGCCGAGGTAGCCGTCGAACGGATCGAGGCCCTGGCTGGCAGCGAGCGCCGCGGCATGCTGCGCCTGGCTCTCCGCGAAGCGCCACACGCGGGCCGATGCCACGGCGGACAGGCGCCCGGCCTGGCCGTCGAACAGCGGGCGCAACACCACGCGCGCAATCACGGCCTTGAGCCCGTCGGCACCCAGCAGCGCCAGCGCCTGCGGCAGATCGATCGCCTGGCCGTGCGGCTCGTGGCGATGCGCATGGGCGGCGCTGTGCGCCTGGCGGATGACTTCGGCGCTCAGCATCACGTCGGCCGCCACGCGCTGCGACAGGGCCGAGAGCGAACGGTCATCCTGCCGCAGCATGCTGAGCAACCGCGGAATCACCGCCGGCGCGCGCGGCATCAGCTCGGCGGCGTTGTGGCGATGGTGCACGAGCGCCTCCAACACGGCGATGGCCTGCGCCTCGCCGCCGGCGAGTCCTGCGTCCGGCACGGCGGGATGGTTCAGCAGCCAGCCGAGCAATGCAGCGGACATGTCACCCGGTTCCGCCTGCGACGCTGGAGGCAGCGACGATTCCTCTACCGCGCATTCACCCTGCGCCACGGCGGATGCCGATCGGCTCGAAACGCGGCGCTTTCGCAGCCGCGGCATCAGCTTGGCCCACCATTCGTTCACGGTACGGTCCTTCACTACTGTCGTTCACGCAGCAGACAACTCGCGATTGCGGCGGCCGATCGCGAACTGCCGAAGGGAGGAACCGCGCGGCGAATGCTAGTGCGAGCGGCGTTCGGGCGATGCGGGAAATCCGCGCATTGACTGCAAGGGCCAAACCACCGGCACAGTATCGGCACGAGGGATGCGGATGTGTACCGGCGAATTCGGCCGCCACGGCCTAGAGTTGGCGCCTGCCGAACAGCCGTCGCCACCCCACCCGATGAACCCGCCCCTGCACACCGCCGATTCACGCTACGCCTGGACGCGCCTGCTCGCCACGCTCGCCCTGATGACCGTCGGCAACGGCTGCATGTACATCGTGGCGGTGGTGCTGCCGGCGGTGCAGGCCGAGTTCGGCGTGGCGCGGGCCGATGCCTCGCTGCCCTACACGCTGCTGATGATCGGCTTCGGCGTCGGCGGCATCTGGATGGGGCGGCTGGCCGACCGGCGCGGGGTGATGGTGCCGGCGCTCGTCGGTGCGGCAGGCCTCGGCGCCGGGTTCATCCTTGCCGGCTTCTCGGGCAGCCTGTGGGGCTTCGCATTGGCGCACGGCGTGTTCATCGGGCTGCTGGGCAGTTCGGCCACCTTCGCGCCGCTGGTGGCCGACACCTCGCTGTGGTTCGTGCGCCGGCGCGGCATCGCGGTCGCCATCTGCGCGAGCGGCAACTACCTCGCCGGCGCCATCTGGCCACCCATCGTGCAGCACTTCGTCGAAGCGCAGGGCTGGCGCGCCACCTACATCGGGGTCGGCATCTTCTGTCTCGTGGTGATGCCACCGCTCGCCCTGCTGCTGCGCCCGCGCCCGCCCGCTGCCGTGGCCGCCGCACCGGCGAGCCCGCGCGCGGCCGTGCCCTCGACCCGGCCGTTCGGGCTGTCGATGGGCTCGGCGCAAGGCCTGCTGTGCGTGGCGGCCCTTGCCTGCTGCGTGGCGATGTCGATGCCGCAGGTGCACATCGTGGCCTACTGCGGCGACCTCGGCTACGGCGCGGCGCGCGGGGCGCAGATGCTCTCGCTCATGCTGGCCTGCGGCATCGTCAGCCGGCTGGTGTCGGGACTGATCTGCGACCGCATCGGCGGCCTGCGCACGCTGCTGCTCGGCTCGGTGCTGCAGGGCACGGCGCTGCTGCTGTTCCTGCCCTTCGACGGGCTCGGCTCGCTGTTCGTGATCTCGGCGCTGTTCGGCCTGTTCCAGGGCGGCCTCGTGCCGGCCTACGCCATCATCGTGCGCGAGTACTTTCCGCCCAAGGAAGCCGGTGCGCGCGTGGGCACCATCCTCATGTTCACGCTCTTCGGCATGGCGCTGGGCGGCTGGATGTCGGGCAAGGTGTTCGACCTCACGGGCTCCTACGACGCTGCCTTCGTCAACGGCATCGGCTGGAACCTGGTGAACCTGGCCGTCGTGCTGACCTTGCTGTATCGGGTGCGTCACCGCGGGCGGCTGGCGGCGGCCTGAAGCCACCGCCAGCATCGACTCACTTCACCGAGATGCGCTTCTCGGTCGCCGTCGCGTCGAACAGCAGCTCGCTCGGCCAAGCCGGCCAGGTGACGCCGAGTGCGGCGTTGTTCGGGTCGCCATTGCAGGCGAAGGCCGCGATGCTTTGCATCATCGCGTCCGACAGGTCGAGCCGGCCGGCGCGGTTGGCGGTGCTGCTCATCACGTTGGCGAACAGCGATGGGCCGAAGTTGCCGAACACGATGACCGGCAGGTTGGCCTCGCCGCTGGCCGGGCGCCAGACGTTGAGGTAGAGGCAGTCCTCGCTGCCGACCGCCTGGTTCAGCGTGGTGGCGATGGTCTCGTCGTAGGTGTTGTTCGCACCCGGCCCGTAGATGCGGCCGTACTGCACGCAGGCACTGCCGAACTCGGTGGCGGCGCGGGTGCCGGTCCAGGCGTCCGGGTCGACCGGCGCCTTCCAGCGCAGCGCGCCCACGGGCGGCCTGGCGAAGGGAACACCCTTCCATGCATAGGTGCCGGTCGCGGCGGAATCGTCACTGCCCTGGATGCGGCCCAAGGACGTGTCGCGCACGGTCGGCGGCGTGTCGTCTTCGCCGCCTCCACACCCGCCGAGCAACATGCTCGCAGCCAGCATCCGCGCGGCAACCGAGCGCTCGTGGAAAGCCATGGTTTGTCTCCTTGTCCTTTGGCGTCGCCTCTCTTCTACTCATTCGCGAGTGAAGGGCCTGTAGAGGCGACGATCGGCGCCGTCTAGAAATCGACAAGCGTTCGCGCAGTGGCCCGGTGCAGCCAATTTGATGGCGTTGCAGCGCCAACGCTGCGCACGAAGGAGAACACGTGATCGCGCGGACCAGTTCGTCGGCCTGGGTCAGGGGTGTGGTCGAGATGTTCGAGGCCGAAGGAATAGACCGCGCCGCGCTGTTCCGCGACGCCGGCCTGAACATCGACGCGCTCGCCGACCCCTGCGGCCGCTTCTCCATCGACGACGTGAGCGCGCTGTGGAAACTGGCCGTCGCCCGTTCGGGCAAGGCAACGCTGGGCCTGTCGAAGGAACTGGCCGCGCGCTACGGCAAGCTGGGCGTGGTGGGCTACGCGATGCTGGTCTGCCCCACCCTGCGCTCGGCCCTGCAGCGCCTCACGCGCTACATGAACGTCGTCAGCAACGCGGCCACCTGCGCCGTGACCGAGGCCCCCCGGCGGCCACTGGTTCGTGCTCGGCCACGCCGGCGGCGAGCGCCCCGTGCCACGCCAGCGGGTGGAGTTCGGCATGCTCACGCTGCTGAGCTTTTGCGGCTGGATCACCGGGCGCGATCTGCAGCCGAGGCAGATCGAGTTCGTCTATCCGGAGCCGGCGGACCTGCGGGTACACGCGCAGGCCTTCGCCTGCCCGCTGCGCTTCGGCCAGCAGGCCAACCGCGCACTACTCGACGCAGAGGAACTCGCGTGGCCGCTGGCGGCCCACTTCTTCCGCGCCTGCAAACGTTGGTTCGGCGAGTCGCCGGGCCGCTACCGGGCCCGGTTCCTGACGCCGCTGGAGAAGGCCAACCCAACCCGGTGAGCGATGCCTCGCCCGGGTGAGGCATGCCATAGTTCGCCGGCGGACTATTTCTTGTATTTCGTCCGCTCATGGATCATACTGACGGCGTCACACTCCGAGCACCGACACCATGACCGCCCTCGCCGCCGACCTCCAGGAAGCTCCCGACCTGCAGTCACCGGCTGCCGCTGCAGCCGGCCTGCGCACCTTCTTCAACATCGCCCACGCCTGGGGGTTGAGCGGCGAGCAGCAGCAGATGCTGCTCGGCTGCAGCCGCAGCACCTTCTACGACTGGAAGGCCGGCCGCGTGAAGGCAGCGCTGGACCGCACGACGCTCGAGCGGCTGTCTCACGTGTTCGCCATCTACGCGGCGCTGCAGATCCTGCTGCCCATTCCCGAACGCGCCGACACCTGGATCAAGAAGCCCAACACGGCGCCGCTGTTCGGCGGCGGCTCGGCGCTCCAGCGCATGCTGGGCGGCCAGGTGTCCGATCTCTTCGTCGTGCGGCAATACCTGGACGCACAGCGCGGCGGCTGGGCGTGACGAGTCCGATCGCAGGCCGGGTGCGGCGTGCACCGCTGCACTGGGACGACGCCTGCCGGCTGGTGCCGAGCCGCTTTCCGCCCATCCACCTGTTCGAGTCGGTGGCCGATCCGGGCGACCTCGCGACGGTCTACGCCATCGAGGCGCTGGGCAACCCGCGGCTGCGCGAGCAAGCCGGCGCCTTGAGCCTCGTGCCCCCGGACCAGCGCATCAGCGGCCCGGGCACCAGCGCCATCATGGCCGCATTCACCCACCTCAACCCCGAGGGTTCGCGCTTCAGCGATGGCAGCTACGGCGTGTACTACGCCGCGCACGATCTGGAAACCGCGGTGGCCGAGGTGAGCTGGCACCGCGCGCGCTTTCTCGCACGCACGGCCGAGCCCGCCATCGACGTGGACCTGCGCTGCTACCGCGTGACGGTGGCCGCGCGCCTGTGCGAGGTGCGCGGCCGCGGCGAGCGGGCGAAGGCGCTGCTCGATCCGGATTCGTGGGCCGCATCGCAGGCCTTCGGCCGCGAGCGCCGGGCCGCCGGCGACGCCGGCATCCACTACGACAGCGTGCGCCGCGCGGGCGGGCAATGCGTCGCCCTGTTCACGCCGCGCGCCACGGTGCCGCCCGCGCGCCAGGCCGAGCACGTGACCCTGCGCTGGAACGGCGAGCGCATCGCCGAGTGGTACCTGAAGTCGGACCGGCGCATGCTGTGATGTCCTGTCGAGCGACCCACAAGAACCGTTCGGGCTGAGGTATCGAAGCCCTTCGCGTACGCCAGTCGATACCTCAGGCGAACGGGACGTGTCCGGTGACGGTTGCGCCGAGCAACCTTGCGGCACACCCGCCCGGCGACGCGGCTCGACAATCGCCCGCCCCGCACCGCACCGGCAGCACCCGCCGCTTGCCGCGCACCGCTTTCCCACCGCGATCCCATGTCCCTGCCCGACGGCCTGCCCACGCCTGCGCGCTACCACGCGATGGCGACCATCATCCTCGGCATCGCGCTGTCCGTGCTCGACAGCACCCTCGTCAACCTTGCGCTGCCCGGCATGGCGCGCGACCTGAACGCCAGTGCGTCGGAGGTGGTCTGGGTCGTCAACGCCTATCAGATCGCCATCCTCGCGCTGCTGCTGCCGCTGGCGATGCTCGGCGACCTGATCGGCTACCGGCGCATCTACCTGCTCGGCCTGGCGCTGTTCACGGTGGCCTCGCTCGGCTGCGCGATGGCGAATTCGCTGCCGGCGCTCGTGGCCGCGCGCGCGGTCCAGGGCATGGGCGCGGCCGGGCTGATGGCGGTGAACGCGGCGCTCGTGCGCCTTGTGTACCCGCACCACCTGCTCGGCCGCGGCGTGGCGATCAACTCGATGGTCGTGGCCACCGCGTCGGTGGCCGGGCCGTCGGTCGCGGCGGTCATCCTGTCGGTGGCGTCCTGGCCCTGGCTGTTCGCGGTCAACCTGCCGCTGGGCGCTTTCGTCGTGTGGCTCGGCCATCGCGCCCTGCCGCCGAACCGCACGCCGCCACCGGCAGGCGCACGGCTGCCGCGAATCGACGTGGTGCTCAACGCCGCGATGTTCGTGCTGATCTTTCTCGCGGCCGAAGCCTTCGTGGCCGGCATGAGCGAAGCGCCGGCACCCTCATGGCGACTGCCGCTCGTGCTGCTGCTCGCCGGCGTGGGCGTGGCGGTCGTCTACCTGCGCCGTCAGCGTCGGCAGGCGCTGCCGCTGTTCCCGGTCGACCTGCTGCGCATTCCCGTGTTCCGGCTGTCGATGTGCACCTCGATCGGCGCCTTCTCCGCGCAGATGCTGGCCTCGATCGCCTTGCCCTTTTTGCTGCTCGAAGGCCTTGGCCGCAGCCACGCCGAGGCAGGCATCGTGCTCACGGCCTGGCCGATCGCGACGGTGGTGATGGCCGTGGTGGCCGGGCGGCTCATCGGGCGTCATGCCGACGGGCTGCTCGGCGGCATCGGCCTCGCCACCATGGGCCTCGGGCTCGCGCTGCTGGCACTGCTGCCGGCGCAGCCCTCGATGGCCGACATGCTGTGGCGCATGGCGCTGTGCGGCGCGGGCTTCGGCCTGTTCCAGTCGCCCAACAACCACACCATCCTCACCTCCGCGCCGGCGCACCGCTCGGGCGGCGCGAGCGGCATGCTGGGTACCGCGCGGCTCACCGGCCAGTCGATCGCGGCGGTGGCGATGGCACTGCTGTTCGGGCTGAGCGGCGGGCACCACGGCCGCGCGCCGGTGCTCGCTCTGATGGCTGCCGCAGCCGCCGCATTTGCCGCCAGCGGGTTCAGCCTGCTGCGGCTGCGGCACCCGGCGGCGCGCTGAGACACGTCGCCCCAACGCCCCTCAGTGGTAGTCGTCCTCGCGCTGGTGGCGCACGGCAACAACCACGACGTTCGATGCGTCTTCGATCTCGAACAGTGCGACGTAGCCTGATCGCCCGAAGGGGACGATCAGCTCGCGCAGGAAGGGACTCTGCCCGGCCTTGCGGCAGGTGAACGGAGAGGTCTTGAGCGTTGCGATGCCGGCCCGCAGCGACACCAAGGCCTGTTCGGGCAGCGTCAGGTCACCGCCATCGCGTGCCAGTCCGCGTTCGAGGATGAAGTCGAACAGCCGATCGAGGTCCGCCTCGGCGTCCCGCGTCAGCCGAACCTTGAAACTCACTTGCGCGTCTTTGCGATTCGCACACGCGCGGCATCGAGCTTGCGCTGCAGGCCTTCCAGGACAAGGTCTGCGTCGACGTACTCGCCCGTACGGCGCGCCTCGTCGCGTGAGCGCAGTCCGCGCGCGATGAACTCCGCCTGAGCACGACGACGCTCCACGCTGGCCCGAACCGAGGTTTCCACGAATTCGGACAAGGTCTCCCCGTCGGCCAGCACGGCCTCCACTTCGGCACGGAAGTCGGGATCGACACGGACGGACGGGATGGTGGCGGTCTTCATGGCGGCACTGTATCGCAAATGCGCCACACGATCGACGCCCCCGTCGACAAGAGATCTGCACGCTGAAATGGTGGGCACGCCGTCGAGGTGGCGCGACGGGGGGCCTCCAACATCGTCGATAACGACGATTGAAGCGTCGGAAGCCCGTGCCTACGATGGCCGCGCCGACGCGCGACTCAGTCTGTTGCGCAGCAGCAAGCATCGCGGTGCTCGACAGCCGACACCGGAGACGACTCCCATGCAACTGACCCGGCCCCTGCACAAGGCGCTGCAGGAACGACCCGACGCCACCGGGCTCGTCTGCGGCGAGCACCGGCAGCGCTTCGCCGAGTTCGTTCACCGCGTGTCGCGCCTGGCCGCGGTGCTGCGTTCCTTCGGCGTCGTCGACGGCGAACGCGTCGGCATGCTGGCGCTGAACTCCGACCGCTATGTCGAGTTCCTCTGCGCCACCTGGTGGGCCGGCGGCGTGATCAACCCGGTGAACATCCGCTGGAGCCCGCGGGAGATCGCGTATTCGCTGGACGACTGCGACACCACGGTGCTGCTCGTCGATGAGCAGTTCGCCCCCGTCGCAGCCAGACTGCCGACGCTGTCGCGCTCGCTGTGCACGCTCATCTACATCGGCGACGGCACGGCGCCCGACGGCATGCAGCCCGGCCAGGCGCTGATCGACGCAGCAACCCCGGTGGACGACGCATGCCGCCACGGCGACCAGCTCGCCGCCGTCATGTACACCGGCGGCACCACCGGCCTGCCCAAGGGCGTGATGCTCAGCCATGCCAACCTCGTGATCGGCTCGCTCAGCGCCAACATGGCGGCACGCCGGCCCGACGAGGCGGTGGGCATCAACGCCGCGCCGATGTTCCATGTCGGCGGCGTCGGCCTCGCGGTGCAATTGATGATGCGCCTGTGCAAGCAGGTGGTGATGCCGTTGTTCGACGAGCCGGCGCCGCTGCAGGCCATCCAGGCCGAGCGCGGCAGCGAGACCTTTCTCGTGCCCACCATGATCAAGCGCCTGATCGAGCACCCGCGCGTCGCCGAGTTCGACACCTCGAGCCTCGAACTCGTGCTCTACGGCGCCGCGCCCATCGACGAGGCGCTGCTCGCGCAGGCGATGGCCGCGCTGCCGCGCGCCGGCTTCTGCCAGCTCTACGGCATGACCGAGCTGTCGCCGGTGATCACCGCCCTGCCCGCCTGGTGCCATGCGCCCGGCCAGCCCACGCAGCGACTTCGCTCCGCGGGCCGGCCCGTGCCCATCGCCGAGATGCGCCTCGTCGACGCTGACGGCCGTCCGGTTCCGGCCGGCACCGTGGGCGAGATCGCGGCGCGCGGGCCGATGGCGCGGTGCAGTTGCACGGCGGCATGGGCATGACCGAGGAGCTGGCGCTCGGCCACTACTTCCGGCGCGCGACGCAGATCGAGCAGATGTTCGGGTCGGTGAACTGGCACCTGCGGCGGGTGGAGCGGGTGCGGAGCGGCGGCTGACGGCGGCGGGCCTCATCCCAGCCAGCCCTCGCCCAGAGGGAGAGGGAGTGGATGCGGTTCACAACGCCCGCGAAATCACCTCTTTCATGATCTCGTTCGTGCCGCCGTAGATGCGCTGCACGCGGGCATCGGCATACATGCGCGCAATCATGTATTCGTTCATGAAGCCGTAGCCGCCCCACAACTGCAGCAGTTCGTCGAGCACGCGGTTCTGCATGTCCGAGCCCCAGAGCTTGGCCATGGAGGCGGTGGCGGTGTCCAGCGTGCCGGCCACGAGCTGCTCGACACAGCGGTCGACGAAGGCGCGGCCGACCGTGATCTGCGTCGCCACCTCGGCGAGCTTGAACCGGGTGTTCTGGAAATTGGCGATGGGCTGGCCGAAGGCCTGGCGTTCGCGCACGTATTGCAGGGTCGCCTCGTACGCGCCTTCCATACAGGCGAGCGCGCTCACGCCGATGATGAGCCGCTCGTAGGGCAGGTCGCCCATGAGCTGGAAGAAGCCCTGGCCTTCCTTGCCGCCGAGCAGGTTCTCGGCACTCACCTGCACGTCGTCGAAGAACAGCTCGGAGGTGTCCTGCGCCTTGAGCCCCATCTTGTCGAGCACGCGGCCGACGCGAAAGCCTTCGCAGTCCTTCGTCTCGACGATGAGGATGGAAGTGCCGCGTGCGCCCTGCGCCGGGTCGGTCTTGCACACCACCAGCACCACGCCGGCCAAGAAGCCGTTGGTGATGAAGGTCTTGCTGCCGTTGACCACATAGCCCTCGCCGCGCCGCTCGGCTCGCGTGCGCACGCCCTGCAGGTCGGAGCCGGCGCCGGGTTCCGTCATGGCGATGGCGCCCACCAGTTCGCCGCGCGCCAGCCGCGGCAGATAGCGGCGCTTCTGGTCCTCGGTGCCGTGGTTCATGAAGTAGTGCGCGACGATGGAATGCACGCCGGTGCTCATGCCGGTCAGGCCGCGGCACGCCATCTCTTCGTGAATGACTGCCTCATGGCGGAAGTCTCCGCCGGCACCGCCCCAAGCCTCGGGGATGTCAACGCACAGCAGGCCCAATTCGCCGGCACGCCGCCAGATCTCGTGGCCGACGTGGCCGCGCTTTCGAGCGGCCTCATCGGCGGGCACCATTTCCTGGTCGAGGAAGCGGGCGGTGGTGTCGCGGAAGGATTCGATCTCTTCGTCGCTCCAGGAGCGCTTGAACTGCAGGGCCATTCGGTGTCCTCGGATGAAAGTCAGTTGACGAGCCGCTCCCGGCCTGCCCAATACGGTTCGCGCAACTGGAACTTCTGCAGCTTGCCGGCGGCCGAGACGGGCAGCGCGTCTCGAAACTCCACGCTGCATGGGCACTTGTAGCCGGCGATCAGTGTCTTGCAGTTCTGGATCACGGCCGCCTCGTCGAGCACCGCGGCCTCGCGCTTCACGATCACCGCATGCACACGCTCGCCCCAGCGCTCGTCGGGCACGCCGATCACGGCGCTCATCGCCACCTGCGGCAGTTGCGCGATGGCGTTCTCGACCTCGCCGGAATACACGTTCTCGCCGCCGGTCACGATCATGTCCTTGATGCGGTCCACCACGTAGAGGTAGCCGTCCTCGTCCATGCGGCCGCCGTCGCCGGTGTGCATCCAGCCGCCGCGCAAAGCCTCGGCGGTCTGCTCGGGCTTGTTCCAGTAGCCCTGCATCACCATCGGCCCGCGCGCCACGATCTCGCCCACCGTGCCGACCGGGCACTCGCGGCCTTCGGGATCACCGATGCGCAGTTCGGCGATGGGCACCGGCCGGCCGGCTGCGCGCAGCCACTTGGCGCGGTTCGGGCCGGGGCGATGCTCCTCGGCGCCGAGCACGACGACGGTCGGCGCGAGTTCTGTCATGCCGTAGGCCTGGGCGAAATCGGCATTCGGCAGCGCGGCCATGGCGCGTTCGAGCAGCGTCGCGTCGATGGGCGCGGCACCGTAGAGCATGAGCTTGAGGCTGGCCAGATCGAACTCGCCGAAGCGCGGATGGGCCAGCAGCCGCTGGATCATGGTCGGCACGAGGAAGACCTCGTTGACGCGGTGCGTCTGCATGGCGTTCAGGATGGCCAGCTCGTCGAACATCGGCACGATGACCTGCAGCGACAGCCGCTGCATCAGGATCAGCGTGAGGCCGCAGCCGGCCACGTGGAACATGGGCGAGACCAGCAGCCCGATGCTGCCGGCCGCACGCGGCACCGCGGCGATGTTGTCCAGCGCGTTCACGTACAGGTTGGCGTGGCTGAGCATCACGCCCTTGGGTGCGCCCGTGGTGCCGCCGGTGTACATCACGGCCGCGAGTTCGTCGTTGCCGCGTTCGGTGTCGGCCACCGGGGCGGCCTCGGCCAGCAGCGCCTCGTAGCTCAGCATGCCGTCGGGCACCGGGCCGCTGCCGCAGTGCATCACCGTCGCGAGCGATTTCGACAGCCCGCGCAGCGCGGGCACCATGGGGGCGAAGGCATCGTCGACGATGAGGATGCGGGTGTCGCAATCGTCCAGCGAGTACGCCACCTCCTTCGGGCTCCAGCGGATGTTCACCGGGTTGATCACGCCGCCGGCCCACCAGGTGCCGTAGAAGTATTCGAGGTAGGCGATCGAGTTCAGGCTCAGCATGCCGACGCGGTCGCCGGGTTTGAGCCCAAGGCGCTGCAAGGCGCCAGCCAGGCGGGCCACACGGTCGGCGAGTTGGGCGCGCGTGATCTGTTGCGCGCCGCATACCGCGGCCACTTCGTTCGGCCGCTCGCGCAGGCCTTTGTGGACGGATTGCGTTAGATACATGGCGTGGTCTCCTCGTGCGTTGGAGTAGGCGTGGCGGGGCCGGCCACGCCACACAGATCCGTTCGCACTGAGCCTGTCGAAGTGCCGCTGTGCACTCGCCAGGGCTTCGACAGGCTCAGCCCGAACGGTTCTTGTTGAACGGTTCTTGCTCGTTGATCACGCGCCATACAAACCCGTTCGCACTGACCCTTCGACAAGCTCAGGACGAACGGTCCGTACCCGCCCACTCCCGCAACACCTCTTCCACCCCCACCGCCTGCGGCGCCTGCGGCTCCGCCGACGGCGTGCGCGAGAACCGCGGCGCCGGCGCCGGCTGCATCACGCCGCCCGGCGACACGAAGGTGCCGCGCGCGCGGTTGTGCGCATGCTCCGGCGCCTCGTCCCAATCGAGCACCGGCGCGAAGCAGGCGTCGGTGCCTTCGAGCAGGCGGCACCATTCGTCGCGTGTGCGGGTGCGGAACACGTCGGCGAGCTTGAGCTTGAGCAGGGGCCAGCGCGCCGCATCCATCTGCCCGTCGAACAGCGGGTCGGCGATGCCGCAGCGCTCGCGCAGCTCGGCATAGAACTGTGGCTCGATGGCGCCCACTGCCACGAACTTGCCGTCGGCGCAGGCGTAGGTGTCGTAGAAGTGCGCGCCACCGTCGAGCATGTTCTCGCCGCGCTGGTTGCTCCAGCGTCCCTCGGCCTTGAAGCCGTACATGAAGGCCGACAGCAGCGCCGCACCATCGGTCATGGCGGCATCCACCACCTGCCCGCGGCCGGAGGCGCGTACCTCGTGAAGGGCCGCGAGCACGCCGACTGCCAGCAGCATGCCGCCGCCGCCGAAGTCGCCCACGTAGTTCAGCGGCGGCACCGGCGCCTCGCCCGAGCGGCCGATGGCGTGCAGCGCGCCGCTGATGGCGATGTAGTTGATGTCGTGCCCCGCCGCATGCGACAGCGGCCCGTGCTGCCCCCAGCCGGTCATGCGGCCGTAGACGAGGCGTGGGTTGCGCTCCAGGCACACGTCCGGGCCGAGGCCGAGGCGCTCCATCACCCCGGGACGAAAGCCCTCGATCAGCACGTCGGCATGCGACACCAGCGACAGCGCGGCCTGCGTGCCCGCTGCATCGCGCAGGTCGAGCGCCACCGCGCGGCGGCTGCGCGTGGTCACGTCGTTCGGGTTCACCGCCACGCCCGGCCGCGTGATGCGCAGCACCTCGGCACCGAGGTCGGCCAGCACCATCGCGCCGAACGGCGCCGGCCCGAGCCCCGCCATCTCCACCACCTTCAGCCCCGCGAGCGGTCCCGTCATCGTCTTCTCTCCGGAGTCATGCCGTGGGCAGTTGGTAGTCGCGGTACTGCTCGCGCAGCTTCGTCTTCAGCAACTTGCCGGTGGCCGTATGGGGCAGTTGGTCGACGAACACCACGTCGTCGGGCAGCCACCACTTGGCGATGCGGGTGGCGAGGTAGTCGAGGATGGATTCCTTCGTCGTCTCCTGCCCTTCGCGCTTGACGACGATGAGCAGCGGCCGCTCCTGCCACTTCGGGTGCGACACGCCGATGATGGCCGCCTCGGCCACCGCGGGGTGCCCGATGGCGACGTTCTCCACGTCGATGGACGAAATCCATTCGCCGCCCGACTTGATCACGTCCTTGGCGCGATCGACAAGCTGCAGGTAGCCGTCGGGGTCGATGGTGGCGACGTCGCCGGTCGGGAAGAAGCCGTCGGCGTCGAGCACCGCGCCGCCCTCGTTCTTGAAGTAGCCGCTGGCGATCCACGGGCCGCGCACCAGCAGGTTGCCGAAGGCCTTGCCGTCCCAGGGCAACGGCTGGCCGTCGTCGCCGACGATCTTCAGGTCCACGCCCCACACGCCGCGGCCCTGCTTGAGCTTGACGTTGAGCAGCGCCTCGGCATCGAGCTTGTCGTGCTTGGGCAGCAGCTTGCTGATGACGCCGATGGGGCTGGTCTCGGTCATGCCCCAGCCCTGCACCACCTCGGCGCCGAAATCGCGCTCGAAGCGTTCCATCATCGAACGCGCCACTGCCGCGCCGCCGATGCCCACGCGCTTGATGCCCAGCGCCTTCGGGTCGATGCCGGGGTTGGCGTCGAGGAACTGGAACAGCATCAGCCAGACCGTGGGCACGCCTTGCGAGAAGGTGACGCGCTCGTCGCGCATCAGCTCGTACATGCTCTTGCCGTCCAGGTGCGGACCGGGCAGCACCAGCCGCGCGCCGACCATCGCCGCGCCATAAGGCGCGCCCCAGGCGTTGGCGTGGAACATCGGCACCACCAGCAGCAGCGTCTCGGCCGAGCTGATGCCGAAGGTGTCGGGCGCCAGTTCCATCAGCGCATGCAGCATGGTCGAGCGGTGCGAATACAGCACGCCCTTGGGGTTGCCGGTGGTGCCCGAGGTGTAGCAGAGCGACGAGGCGGTGCGCTCATCGAACTCGGGCCAGTCGTAGTTCGTGCTCTGCGTGCCGATCAGTTCGTCCCAGCACAGCAGGTTGGGCACGTCGATCGCCGGCATGTGGGCGCGGTCCGTCATCGCCACGAAGGCCTGCACCGTCTTCAGCTTGGGCGCGAGCTTGGCGACCAGCGGAGCGAAGGTGATGTCGAAGAACAGCACCTTGTCTTCCGCGTGGTTGACGATGTAGTCGATCTGCTCGGGAAAGAGCCGCGGGTTGACGGTGTGCAGCACCGCCCCGCTGCCCGACACGCCGTAGTAGAGCGCGAGGTGCCGGTGGCTGTTCCAGGCGAGCGTGCCCACACGGTCGCCTTGCACCACGCCGAGCGAGGCCAGCGCGTTCGCCACCTGCTTGGCGTTGTCGCGCACGCCGCGCCAGTGGGTGCGGTGGATCGGCCCCTCGGGCAGCCGCGAGACGATCTCGGTCTCGGGGTGGAAGGTCGCCGCATGCTCGATCAGCGACGAGATCATCAGCGGCCGGTCCTGCATCAATCCGAACATGGGCGTCTCCTGCGTGCGTGGCGATGCCGCATTTCTACTTCACCGCGATCGATTGGCCCATCGGTTCGAACTCTCGACCGTTGAACTTCACGAGCTGCAGCCGGGTGAACGGGAAGTAGTCGCCAGCCAGGGGGTTCATCGCCGAAGCCCACCCCCTTGAACCCGAAGCTCGTCACAAGCGTTCGACGATGGTCACGTTCGCCATGCCGCCGCCTTCGCACATCGTCTGCAGCCCGTAGCGCCCGCCACGCTGCTGCAGCGCATGCAGCAGCGTCGTCATCAGCTTGGTGCCCGAGGCGCCCAGCGGATGCCCGAGCGCGATCGCGCCGCCGTTGACGTTCAGCTTCGCCGGATCGGCGCCGAGCGCCTGCAGCCAGGCCAGCGGCACCGGCGCGAAAGCCTCGTTGACCTCGTACAGGTCGATGTCGTCGATCGACAGGCCCGCCTTCTTCAGCGCGCGCGCGGTCGCCGGGATCGGCGCCTCGAGCATGATCACCGGGTCGTGGCCGAGCACGCTGATGTGCTGCACGCGCGCCATCGGCTTCACGCCCAGCGCCTTCAGCCCGCGCTCGCTGACCACCATCACGCCGGTGGCGCCGTCGGAAATCTGGCTGGCCGTTGCCGCGGTGATGCAGCCACCTTCGTGCAGCAGCTTCACGCCCGCGATGCCGTCGAGCGTGGCATCGAAGCGGATGCCTTCGTCGACCGTGTGCAGCTCATCACCCGCCGCGCCGCCGGCACGCCGCGCGGCCACCGGCAGGATCTCGGCGTCGAAGCGCCCGGCCTTCGTCGCGGCGATGGCGCGCTGGTGGCTCGCAAGCGCGAAGCGGTCGAGCTGTTCTTTCGTGAGCCCGTACTTCTTCGCCATCATCTCGGCGCCCATGAACTGGCTGAAGTCGATGTCGGGGTAGCGCGCGCGGATCTGCGGCCCCATGTAGTCGCCCATGCCGTTCTTTCGCGGCAGCTCGCTGGGCGTGAACATCGGCACGCGCGACATGCTCTCCACGCCGGCGGCGATCACGCAATCCATCGTGCCCGACATCACCGCCTGCGCCGCGAAGTGCAACGCTTGTTGCGACGAGCCGCACTGCCTGTCGATCGACGTGCCGGGCACCGATTCGGGCAGCGTGGACGCCAGCACCGCGTTGCGCGCCACGTTGGTCGACTGCTCGCCCACCTGGCTCACGCAGCCGAGGATGACGTCGTCGACCTGCGCCGGGTCGATGCCGGTGCGTGCGACCAGCGCGTCGATCACCTGCGCGGCCAGATCGGTCGGGTGCCAGCCCGACAGGCGGCCGTTGCGCCGGCCGGCGGCAGTGCGGGTGGCGGCAACGATGAAGGCGTCGGCCATGGGGTACTCCGTGACGGTTGTCAGACTCGTGGCGATTGTTGGCAGCCACCTCTTGGCAGGCCTCGTCGGAAGCGACGATTTTGGGAAGAGTCACCATCCCGTTCGCCCTGAGGTATCGAAGGGCTTCGATACCTCAGCCCGAACAGGTTTTCTCGGGCGGGGTCGGCTCAGCGCGGGGCCATGCGGATCGCACCGTCCAGCCGCACGCTCTCGCCGTTGAAGTAGGCGTTGGTGAGCATCGCCTCGGCAAGCTGCGCGTATTCGTCGGGGTCGCCCAGGCGCTTGGGGAACGGCACCGACGCCGCGAGCGCCGCCTTCACGTTCTCGGGCGCGCCGTTCATCAGCGGCGTGTTGAAGATGCCCGGCAGGATGGTGTTGATGCGGATGCCCTCGCCCATCAGGTCGCGTGCGATCGGCAGCGTCATGCCGACGATGCCCGCCTTGGACGCCGTGTAGGCCGCCTGGCCCATCTGCCCGTCCTGCGCCGCCACCGACGCGGTATTGACGATGGCGCCACGCTCGCCACCGGGCAGGGGTTCCAGCGTGAGCATGCCGGCCGCCGACTTCGCGATGCAGCGGAAGGTGCCGACCAGGTTGATCTGCACGATGCGGTCGAAGTTGGCGAGCGGAAAGTGCTTGATCTCACCCGTCGCCTTGTCGCGGCTCGCGGTCTTGACCGCGTTGCCGGTGCCGGCGCAGTTGACCAGCACCCGCTCCTGGCCGTGCGCGGCGCGGGCCTTGGCGAAGGCCGCGTCGACCTGCTCGTCGGAAGTCACGTCCACGCGGCAGAACACGCCGCCGATGTCGCGCGCGAGCGCCTCACCGGCTTCGGCATTGAGATCGAACAGCGCGACCTTCACGCCGCGTGCAGCGAGGCGGCGCGCGGTGGCCGCGCCGAGACCGGAAGCGCCGCCGGTGACGACGGCCGAGATCGAGGAATCGAGTTGCATGGAAAGTTCCTTGTGGACCAATGAATCGTGGCCGGCACACCTGCAGGCGGTCGTCGACCGTTCGCTGCAGTCTAGTAAGCGGCGGCGGCGCCCGCCTCGTCGGAAGCGACGAACTTCTGGTCGACGCCGGTGCTGGCGGCACGCCGACATCGAGGGCGAGAATCCCTGCGCTTGTGCTCCACACGTGCGGCCAGGCGATCGACTCGCCTTGCAGGACCGCCATGACGACCCCGCCTCCCCACGCCATCCTCGCCGCTTCACGCCGGCCCGCCGCACTGGCGTCGAAGCTCAGCCCGCCGGGTGCACGGCCGACGCACGTGCCGCGCGACGCGATCGCGCGGCGCATCGTCGAGAGCGGCTCGCTGAAGCTGGTGCTGGTGCGCGCACCGGCCGGCTTCGGCAAGACCACCGCGATGCAGCAGGCGCGCGAGCGGCTCGACGCGGCGGGCGTTGCCACCGCCTGGCTCACGCTGGACCGCGCCGACAACGACGTGCCGCGCTTCCTGAGCTGCCTGAATGCGGCGGTCGAACAGCTCGGGCTGGAACACGCCGCGCGCGGCGCAGCGCCGGATGCGCTGGAGGCGCTGGCCCTCGAGGGCTCGCCGTTCGCGCTGTTCCTCGACGACCTCGAGCTGATCCAGGAGCCGGCGGTGCAGGGGCTGCTGCGCGAGGTGATCGAGCGGCTGCCGCGGCGCGGGCAGCTCGTCATCGGCTCGCGCAGCCTGCCGGACCTCGGGCTCGGCCGCCTGCGCGCCCGCGGCCAACTGCTCGAGGTCGATGTCGAGCTATTGCGCTTTTCGCTGGCGGAGACGGCCGAGTTCTTTCGCCTGCGCGGCGGCACGGCGCTGGCCGTCGATACGCTCGGGCGGCTGCACGACAAGACCGAGGGCTGGATCACCGCGCTGTGGCTGGCCGCGATGGCGCTGGAGCGCCATGGCTCGGTCAGCGATTTCGTCGACCGCTTCTCCGGCTCGAACCGTGCCGTGGCCGACTACCTGGCCGAGGACGTGCTGGCGCACCAGCCGGCCGAGATTCGCGAGTTCCTGCTGCGCACCAGCATCCTGCGCCAGCTCGACGAGGCGGTGTGCCGCGCGCTGCTGCCGCGCGCCGACACCGCCCGCATCCTGCAGCACCTCGAAGCCGCGCACCTCTTCCTGACGCCGATCGCCGGCGAGAACGGCCGCTACCGCTACCACAGCCTGTTCGCGGATTTCATGCGCGCGCAGCTCGAGCGCGAGCACCCCGATCAGGTCGCGCGCCTGCACCTGGCCGCCTCGGGCTGGTACGAAGCGCAGGGCCGGCCGGTGCCCGCCATCGACCATGCCATCGAGGGCGGCGACCATCCGCATGCGCAGCATCTGCTTGCGCAGCATGCCGTGGCCTTTCTGGAGCAAGGACGCATGCGCCTGCTCGACCGCTGGTTCGCCGCGCTGCCGGCCGAACGGCTGCGCGAACAGCCGCTGCTGCAACTCGCCGCCGTCTGGGCCCAGTGCTTCACGCACGGCCCCTGGGAGGCGATGCGCCAGCTCGAGGCTTCGGGCTGCATGAACAGCCGCGACGCCGCCGTGCAGGCGCACGTGAACGCGCTGCGCCCGCTGTTGCTCGCGATGATGGACCGGCACGAAGAAGCCTATGCCGCCGGCCGCGAGAGCCTGGCGAGCCTGCCCAGCAGCCAGCCCTTCGCCGACAGCGTGCTGTCGAACGCGATGGCGCACATCGTCTCGGTGATGGGCGAGCAGCACGAGGCGCATCGGCTGCTCGATGCGGCGCGCCGCACGCAGCACGGCAGCACCTTCAACCGCATGTACACCGAGTCGATGGAGGGCGTGCTCGACCTCAAGGAAGGCCGGCTGCGGCAGGCCACCGCGCGCTTTCGCATGGCGGTGAGCGCGACGCCGCATGCCGCTTCCTACGCCCACACCAACGGCAATGCCTGGGCCGGCGTGCTGTATGCCGGCTCGGTCTACGAGATCGACGAACTGGAATCGGCCGAGCACCTGCTGAACGTGTACCTGCCGCTCGCGCGCGATGTCGGCCTGCCCGACCACATGATCGCCAGCCACCGCATGCGCGCGCGCATCGCCTTCCAGCGCGGCGACGTGGACGCGGCCTTCCAGCTGATCACCGAACTCGAGTACCTCGGCCACCACCGGCAACTGCCGCGCGTCGCGGCGAGCGCGAAACTCGAGCGCGCGCGCATGCTGGTACTGCAGGGCAACGGCACGGCCGCGCACGAGGAACTGCGGCGTGCCGGCGACGAGGCCTTGTGGGCGCGCGTGCGCCGCCAACACCTGCCCGCGCACGAAGTGGACGACCTGCTGATCGGTCGCCTGCGCTGGCAGATCCACTTCGGCCTTGCGGCGGCTGCGCTGCCGGAGCTTCATGAAGCCATGGCCGAAGCCGATGCCTGCGCGCGTCACCATCGCGGCCTGAAGCTGCGCCTGCTGCTCGCACTGGCGCAAATGCGCAGCGGCGACACGGCCGGCGCCGCGGCGACGATGGGCGCAGCACTTCAGCATGCGAGCCGCGAAGGCTTCATGCGCCTCATCCTCGACGAAGGCCCGGCGATGGCGGCGTTGCTGCAGCTGGTGCACAGCGCGTCGCACGACGCACGCCAGCCCGACGACCCCATCCTCGCCGAGTACCTGCAGCGGCTGCTCGGCTTGTTGGGCACCACGGTGCAAGCCGACGAGCTGGCCGGCAGCGATGTCGCCGGCGCGCCCTTGGCCGAGCCGCTGACCCGCAAGGAGATCCGGGTCCTGCAATTGCTCGCCGAGGGCTACTCGAACAGCGCGATGACCGAGAAGCTGTTCGTTTCCGACAGCACGGTGCGCACGCATCTGCGCAACATCAACATGAAGCTCGACGCGCGAAGCCGCACGCAGGCCGTGGCGATCGCCAGGCGCCTGGGGGTGATTCGCTAAGCCCGAGGCAGCGGCCGGGCACCGACAGGGGTGGGTTTGGGCTCGGTGCGTGACATCACCCCGACTTGTGCCGGGCCAAGAACTGAACACTGGATCCGGTGCACCGGACTGATCACGACATCACGTAGGCCCCTGCGTCCAAGCCCGTTTGACGAGCCACCGCGGCCACATCGAAGTTGAACGACTCCCAGATCACGCGCTCGTCTCTGAATCGGAACAGGATGAAAACGGGGACGCTGACGCACTTGCCGTTCGGAATCTCCCCGTGGAAGCCGTGCTGCGGAGTGAACTGGATGGTGCCCCAGCTACACAGCGTATCGCCGTCAGCCGCCTGGCCGACCAGCGACACGGCGTAGTCGGGCGCGAACTCGACGAAGCGCTCGAGCGCGCGACGAATGCTGCGCTCTCCCTCGTAGCGGGTACCCATCGGAGGCGTTTCCAGCACGCACTCGGGGTGATAGATGTTCATGGCGGCGTCGACGTTCTGAACGCTCTTGGCCGCCGCCAGCGCGCTCACGATTCCCTTCATCTCCTGCGCCCTCGGCTTGTGGGTCGCTTGCATCTCCATCATCGGCATAGGACCGCCACGGCCCGGCCCGAAAAGCACGGCTTCCTGCACCAGCTGGGTGCGGACCGCGTCGTGGACTACACCGCCGCACCGGTGGTCGAGCAGGTATCGGGCATGGATGTCGTGATCGAACTGGTGGGCGGCGACACCTGCGTGGCCCTGTTGCGCACGCTGCGGCCGGGTGGGCTGCTCGTCAGCGCCCAGGCCGCATGGGCTCCCGGCCTGCAGGACGCCGCCGCGGCATTGAGCGTGCGCGCCAGCTGGTACCTCGTCGAGCCGAGCGGCAGTGCTCTCGACGCGCTCGCGCGGCTCGCACGCGAAGGACGCCTGAAGCCCCGTGTGGACAGTGTGCTGCCCCTGGCCGACGTGGCGCTGGCCCACACACGGGTGGCCGAGCGTCAAACCATGGGCAAGCTGATTCTGGTTCCGCCTGCCGTGACCGAATGAACACGAACAGAGAGGCCCCGATGAAGCTGCCCATCGTTCTCGTTCATGGCGCCTGGCACGGTGGCTGGTGCTGGGAGAAGGTCAGGCCCCACCTCGAGGCTGCCGGACATCGCGTGTTCGCACCCAGCCTGACCGGCCTGGGCGACCGCGAGCATTTGCGCGACCCCGTCCCGAGCCTCTACACGCACGTGGCCGACATCGTCGGGCTGGTGGAGGCCGAGGAACTGGACACAGTGGTCCTGGTGGGCCATTCCTACGGCGGCATGGTCGTCACAGGTGCGGCAGACGAACTGCGCGGCCGCGTCCATCACCTCGTGTACCTCGACGCCGCGGTGCCGTCGGATGGCCAGACGTTCGCGTCCTTTGTACCGGGCATCTCGCCCCAGGAGGTGTCGCGTCGCGAGTCGGTATTTAGATCGATGGCGCCCGACGGGGCGTGGCTGCTTCCCGTTGCGCCAGCCGCGGTGGGCGTGAACGATGCCGACGACGTGCAATGGCTGCAGCGCCGCCTGCGCCCGCGTCCGCTGCGAACGTGGCTGGATCCCATCGCGCTGCCTCACGGTGGCCACGCCGGCATACGCAAGACCTATGTGATGGCGACCCACCCGCCGACCGCAGCGATGGGTTATCCGCGCGTGGCCGCAGCCATGCGCGCCAGCGACGATTGGAGCTGCCGCGAAATCGCATGCGGCCACGACATGATGGTGGCGGCGCCCCGGCACACAGCGGAGCTCATCGCCGAGGCGGCCGCTGCCTGAAAGCGCTACGTCCGCGCCAGTGCCGCGTCGAGGGCGGCCTGCGCGGCACGCGGCAGCGCCTTGGCCGGCCCGCTCTTTCCAAGGGCCTCGCTGCCGGCGAAGGCGCCATCGATCATCAGCACCAGCTGATCGGCCAACAAGGCGGCGTCGTCGACACGGGTGGCCATGCACAACGAGAGCACGCGCCGGCGCAGTGTCTGCTTGTTGCGCACGACCGCCTCCCGCACGGCATGCGCAGGATCGGGAAACTCCGCTGCCGCATTCAGGAACGTGCAGCCCCGCGAGTTCTCGCTGCCGATGTAGCGGGAGATCCACTTCACCTGCGCCAGGAGTTCTTCACGCGGACGGCCCATGTGCCGCTCGGCCGTGGCTTCCCATTGCGCCCAGAACTCCTCGTTGCGCGAAGCGAGCACGGCCAGCACCAGGTCGTCCTTCGTCGAGAACCAGCGATAGAGCGTCGTCTTGGCCACGCCCGACGCCGCAACCACCGCGTCGACACCGACCGCGCGGTAGCCGTCTCGGTAGAACAGTTCGCGTGCGGTGGCGAACACCTTGTCGCGAGCGCTTTCTCCACCTTCGGAGCTGGCGCGGCTCGAGCGTCTGGAAGCGGCTGGGGGCACGGAAGGGTCCTCGATCGGTTGGACCATGATACAGATCGGTAGCGAGGGAGACAGCTCGTCAGAACAAGCGACGCCTCCCGGGACGCGGACACTGCCGCAATCACGTCACGTGGCCGGCATCCATCTCGCGCTTCCGTGCGTCGCGAGCGCCGGCGAACAGGCGCTATGAACCCAAAGCGCGGTTCGCCTTCCGAGGCGCAGAGGCCGCGTCGCCACAGTGCATCGCCATCATCTTCATGTGATGGTCGACCATGTCCGGCGAGACGGAGCCGTGCATCGACTTGATATGTGACTCGACGGCAGCGCGTTGTTCGGCGGAGGACTTGCCTGCTGTCATCTGCCTGTGCATTTCGCACATCCGACTCATGTCCATGTGCCTATCGCCCTGTTCGGCCCTCATGCCGTCGCCGCGAGACATGGCGCAGCCGGAAATGAGAAGGACGCCTGCGAGAGCGAGAGGGGTCAACACCTTGTTTGCTGTCATGGCGATCTCCAGAACTGAATTTCCCGGCCGGGTCGACGATCAGTGCACCGCGGAGGGCGCCCTGGCGCCTGCATGTCGAGCGCCAGGACGCAGTGGCAACACTGGAGGCGCCGGCAAACCGCGTTCCCTGCGCTGCCTCGTCTCGGATCGTTTCCCTATGGGACGACGGCAGTGCGCGGCGGGGCGGAATCCACCGGTCGCGCCCCGCGAGGACCTCTCTTCATCAGCAGCCACGCGGCCGGCACGACGAGCATTGACAGCAGCGGGGCCGTCACCATCCCGCCGACCATGGGAGCGGCAATGCGGCTCATCACCTCGCTGCCGGTTCCGCTGCCCCACATGACGGGAAGAAGGCCCGCCAACACGACGGCAACCGTCATCGCCTTCGGTCGCACGCGCATCACCGCGCCTTCGCGGATCGCCGCCAGCAGCGTGTCGTTGTTCATCGGCTCACCCTCGAGGAGCCGACGCTGGAGCGCGCTCTTCAGGTAGACCAGCATGACGACGCCGAACTCGGCCGCGACCCCCGCGAGCGCGATGAATCCGACGGCCGTTGCGACCGATACCGCGTGGCCGAGTGCCCACACGAGCCAGAAGCCGCCGATCAACGCGAACGGCACGGCAGCCATGACCAGCGCCGCCTCGCCG
>JAKFDI010000051.1:0-2401 GCA_036676235.1 Rhizobacter sp.
AAACATCAGCCAGGCGGATTTCGACGAGGCCATGCGCGAAGCGGACTGCGCAAATGTCGACGAGATCCACCTTGCGCTGCTGGAAACGAACGGCAAGATCAGCATCGTCAAGCACGAAGGCGGGAAACCGAAGCGTCGTGACCACCGCTAACCGCTGAAGGCGCGCGTTCTATGCGAGCTCGCTGAGCCAATCGCGCGGCCGCAGGTAGTCCGCGAGCCGTGCTTCCTCCGAACCTGGTTCCGGCACGTAGCCGTACTCCCACCGCACCAGCGGGGGCAGGCTCATCAGGATCGATTCTGTGCGTCCGCCCGACTGCAGGCCGAACAACGTGCCGCGGTCGAACACCAGGTTGAACTCGACATAGCGCCCGCGCCGGTACAGCTGGAACTGGCGTTCGCGTTCGCCGAACGGCACGTCGCGGCGGCGCTCGACGATCGGCAGGTAAGCGTCGAGGAAACCGTCGCCGACTGCGCGCTGGTAAGCGAAGTCGCGTTCGAAGTCCTCGTGCAGGTCGTCGAAGAACAAACCGCCGACGCCGCGGGTCTCGCCGCGGTGCTTGAGCAGGAAATAGTCGTCGCACCATTGCTTGTGCGCCGCATAACGCGCCGTGCCGCCGAACGGTTCGCACAGCGCCCGCGCGGTGCGGTGCCAATGCAGCACGTCCTCGTCGAACGGATAGAACGGGGTCAGGTCGAAACCGCCGCCGAACCACCACGCCACTGTCTCGCCGTCCTTCAACGCATGGAAATGACGCACGTTGGCGTGGGTGGTGGGGATGTATGGATTCTTCGGGTGCAGCACCAGCGACACACCGACGGCGCGCCAGGAAGCGCCCGCCAGTACCGGCCGCGCGGCGGTCGCCGTGGGCGGCAACTTCGTGCCCGACACGTCGGAGAAGCCGACGCCCGCCTGTTCGAACACGCCGCCGTCGCGCAGGATCCGCGTGCGCCCGCCGCCACGGACGACGTGCTCGTTCCCGCCAGCGCCAGCGCCGACGGGGTCGCGCGTCCACGCATCCTCGATGAAGCGCGCACCGCCATCGGCGGTTTCGATCGCCGCGCAGGTGCGGTCCTGCAGGCCGGTGAGGTAATCGCGGACGCGGTCGAAGTCGGTCATGCGTCCATTCTAGCTTTGCCGTCCCTTTCGCCCGTTTGCTTCAGGCGACAATGAGCGAGGCAAGAGTGTTACTCACCCCGCAACCGCGGCACCCCATGCTCATCGCGTTCTTCGGTCACCGCTTCATCGAAGATCTTCTGTCGCAGGTCGCGTCCCGGTAGCGGAACGATGGCCTCGCCGCGTGAGGCGCGCAGCGCGTTCGCATAGCTGAGACGCGCGCGGGTTTCATCGCCGACGTCGGCATAACCGTGGCCGAGTTCCTCCCAGGCATCGCTGCCGGCGCCTTGCGCGAGGGCGCGATGCAGGAAGCCTTCGGCTTGGGGCCATTGGTTCTGCGCACGGGTGAGGCGGGCGAGGGCGAGCAGCAGGGCGGGACTGGCGGGGTGGGCTTGCAGCCAGCGTTCGGCGGTTGCGCGACGGGCCTCCAGGCGGCCGATTGGCAGTTGGCCGTAGAGGTCGGCGAGCGATTCGTCCCAGCGTGCGTCCAGCGCCTGCTCCAGGCTTTTCGCGGCGGCTTCGTCCCAACGCAACGCTGCGGCGCGGTCGGCATAGGCGGCGACTACGGCCGGCTCGCTCTTCAGCGCTTTCGGCAGGCTGTCCCAGCGTTCGGCGAGGACGTTGGCATCGCCGGCCTCGCGCAGTGCGGCCTCGCTCCAGCGCGCCTGCAATTCGTCGAGCTGCGCCGCGGGCAGTGCTTGTTGCTGGCGCAATGCACCGAGCAGGCCGTAGGCGTCGTAGCTGCGACCGAGTGCGACCAGCGCCTGTGCACGCAGCAGCAAGCCGCGCGGCGACAACGGTTGAGCCGCGGGCGCGTCGAGTGCGACCAGCGCATCGGTGGGACGCTCCTGGGCAAGGGCGCGTTCGGCCTGCGCGAGTGCATGCGCACCTGGGTGGCGGGCACCGAGGGCGTCGAGTTGGCGCTGCGCGGTGGCGGCATCGCCGCGTGCGTCCGCGGCCTGCGCGGCGGCAGTGCGCGCCAGTGCTTCGGCGTCGCCGGCCTCGGCTGCTTGCGTCAGCAATTTTTCCGCGCGCGCCCATTGGCCTTGTTGCAATGCGAGCAGGCCGTCGGTCAAACGCGCCTGCGTCTGGCGGCGCCGGAAACTGCGCCAGCCGCGGAACGGCAACGCCAGCACCGACCACAGCAACCACAGCACCAGCAGCACGGCGGCAGTGAGCAGCAGCGCAGCGGCCAGCGTGTTCTCGTAGCGATAGCCGTGGTAGCGGATCAGCACATGGCCGGGATCCTGCAGCAGCAGCTGCGCGAGCAGCGCGCCGACCAGCGCG
>JAKFDI010000052.1:0-3937 GCA_036676235.1 Rhizobacter sp.
CTGGAAGAACTCCACGTGCGAGTCGCCCTCGAAGGCGAGGATGTGGGTGGCGATGCGGTCCAGGAACCAGCGGTCGTGCGAGATCACGAAGGCGTTGCCCGGGAACTCCAGCAGCGCGTCTTCCAGCGCGCGCAGGGTCTCGATGTCGAGGTCGTTGGACGGCTCGTCGAGCAGCAGCACGTTGCCGCCCTGCAGCAGGGTCTTGGCCATGTGCAGGCGGCCGCGTTCGCCGCCCGAGAGCGTGCCCACCAGCTTCTGCTGGTCCTGGCCCTTGAAGTTGAAGCGGCCGAGGTAGGCGCGCGACTGGATCTCGACGCCGTTGATGTTGAGGATGTCGAGGCCGCCGGAGACTTCCTGGAAGACGTTGTGGTTGCCTTCGAGCTTGTCGCGGCTCTGGTCGACGTAGGCCAGCTTGACGGTCGGGCCGATGTCGATCTCGCCCGAGTCCGGCTTCTCCTGTCCGGTGATCATCTTGAACAGGGTCGACTTGCCGGCGCCGTTGGGGCCGATGATGCCCACGATCGCGCCCGGCGGCACCGAGAACGAAAGGTCGTCGATCAGCAGGCGGTCGCCGAAGCGCTTGGACACGTGCTTGAACTCGATCACCTTCTGCCCGAGGCGCTCGCCCGGCGGGATGAAGATCTCGTTGGTCTCGTTGCGCTTCTGGTAGTCGACCGACTGCAGTTCCTCGATCCGGGCCAGACGCGCCTTGCCCTTGGAACGGCCGCCCTTGGCGTTCTGCCGCGCCCACTCCAGTTCCTTGGCGATCGCCTTCTGCCGCGCCTTCTCCGAGGATTCCTCGCGCTTGAGGCGCTCTTCCTTCTGCACCAGCCACTCGGTGTAGTTGCCCTTCCACGGGATGCCGCGGCCGCGGTCGAGCTCCAGGATCCACTCGGCGGCGTTGTCGAGGAAGTAGCGGTCGTGGGTGACGGCGACCACGGTGCCCGGATAGCGGTGCAGGAACTGCTCCAGCCATTCCACCGACTCGGCGTCCAGGTGGTTGGTGGGCTCGTCCAGCAGCAGCATGTCGGGCTTTTGCAGCAGCAGGCGGCACAGCGCCACGCGGCGCTTCTCGCCGCCGGACAGATGGCCGATCTTCGCCTCCCACGGCGGCAGGCGCAGCGCGTCGGCGGCCACTTCCAGCTGGTTCTCCAGGGTGTGGGCGTCGCCCGCGGCCAGGATCGCCTCCAGCCGCTGCTGCTCGGCGGCGAGCTTGTCGAAGTCGGCGCCTTCCTCGGCGTAGGCGGCGTAGACCTTGTCCAGCGCGGCCTGCGCCTGCAGGATCTCGCCCACGCCTTCCTCGACCGCCTCGCGCACGGTCTTGTCCGGATCCAGCTGCGGTTCCTGCGCCAGGTAGCCGACCTTGATCCCCGGCTGCGGCCGCGCCTCGCCGACGAAGTCGGTGTCCACCCCGGCCATGATCTTCAGCACCGTGGACTTGCCGGCGCCGTTCAGGCCCAGCAGGCCGATCTTGGCGCCGGGGAAGAACGACAGCGAGATGTCCTTGATGATCTGGCGCTTGGGCGGCACCGTCTTGGACACGCCGTTCATGGTGTAGATGTATTGCGACATTGCTGGCTCCGCAGGCGGGCCGTGGCGGCTGCACCGGGGCAGCGCCACGAAAAGGGGGTCGGGATGCCCGCGATTATCCCGGAAGCGGCCCCCGCACGCCAGTTGAACGGCCGCCGGAATGGCCGTAAACCTGCGCTGCGGCTACACTTTGGCGTCTTCCCCACCGCCCGCCCGGAGCTCCCCGATGTACCCCCGCGATGCCCGTATCGAAGGCTTTGATCCCGAACTCGCCCAGGCCATCGCCGACGAGCGCCGGCGCCAGGAAGACCACGTCGAGCTGATCGCCAGCGAGAACTACGCCAGCCCGCGGGTGCTGGAGGCGCAGGGCAGCGTGCTGACCAACAAGTACGCGGAAGGGTATCCGGGCAAGCGCTACTACGGCGGCTGCGAGTACGTCGACGTCGCCGAGCGCCTCGCCCTGGAGCGGGTGAAGCAGCTGTTCGGCGCCGGCTCCAAGGGGGATATGTACGCCAACGTGCAGCCGCATTCGGGCAGCCAGGCCAACCAGGCCGTGTACCTGGCGCTGCTGCAGCCCGGCGACACCATCCTGGGCATGTCGCTGGCGCACGGCGGCCATCTCACCCACGGCGCCAAGGTCAACATCAGCGGCAAGCTGTTCCGCGCCGTGCAGTACGGGGTGAACGACCAGGGCCTGATCGACTACGACGAGGTCGAGCGCCTGGCCCTGGAGCACAAGCCGAAGATGGTGGTCGCCGGCTTTTCCGCGTATTCGCAGGTGATCGACTGGGCGCGCTTCCGCGCCATCGCCGACCAGGTCGGCGCGTACCTGTTCGTGGACATGGCCCATGTCGCCGGGCTGGTCGCCGCCGGCGTTTATCCCAGCCCTCTGCCGCACGCGCACGTGGTGACCTCCACCACGCACAAGACCCTGCGCGGCCCGCGCGGCGGCCTGATCGTCGCCAGCCGTGCGGCGATGGGCGAGCAGGCCGAGGAGATCGAGAAGAAGCTGCAGTCGATCGTCTTCCCCGGCATCCAGGGCGGCCCGCTGATGCACGTGATCGCGGCCAAGGCGGTGGCGTTCAAGGAAGCGCTGGAGCCCGAGTTCGCCGCCTACCAGCAGCAGGTGGTGAAGAACGCGCAGGCGATGGCCACGGCCATGATCGCGCGCGGCTACAAGATCGTCTCCGGCGGCACGCAAAATCACCTGATGCTGGTGGATTTGATCGGCAAGCCGCTCACCGGCAAGGACGCCGAGGCCGCGCTCGGCAAGGCGCACATCACCGTCAACAAGAACGCGGTGCCGAACGACCCGCAGAAGCCCTTCGTCACCTCCGGCCTGCGCATCGGCACGCCCGCCGTCACCACCCGCGGCTACAAGGAGCCCGATTGCGTGGCGCTGGCCAACTGGATCTGCGACGTGCTCGACCATCCCGGCGACGACAACGTCATCGCCGCGGTGCGCGACAACGTCACCCGGCAATGCGCGCAGTTCCCGGTGTATGGCTGAGAAACTCCGCGCCTGATGCATTGCCCCTTCTGCCAGCACGCCGACACCCGGGTGATCGACTCGCGCGTGTCCGACGACGGCGCCACGATCCGCCGCCGGCGCGAGTGCGAGGCCTGCGGCGAGCGCTTCTCGACGCTGGAGACGGTGGAGCTGAAGCTGCCGCTGATCATCAAGTCCGACGGCCGCCGCGAGAACTTCGACGCGCGCAAGCTGCGCGTGGGGTTCGACCGCGCGCTGCAGAAACGCCCGGTCGCCGAGGAACAGATCGAGGCCGCGGTGCGCGCGGTGGTGCACCAGCTGCGCATGACCACCGAGCGCGAGATCGCCTCGCGCCGGGTCGGCGAATTCGTGATGGCGGAGCTGCGCAAGCTCGACCACGTCGGCTACGTGCGCTTCGCCTCGGTGTACCGCTCGTTCGAGGACGTCGCCGACTTCCGCGAGGAGCTGGACCGGCTCGAGCGCGAGCTGCCCGGCGAGGGCCAGCTGCCGCTGCTGGGCGCCGAGGTGGTGCCCATCGACCGCCATGCCGACAAGAAGAAGCGCTGAACGTGCCCGACTCCCCACCCCCGATTCCCGCTTCCGGCTTCTCCGCCCTCGACCACGCGATGATGGCGCGCGCCCTGCGCCTGGCCGGGCGCGGCGCCTACACCACCAAGCCCAACCCGATGGTCGGCTGCGTGCTGGTCCGCGACGGCGAGGTGGTCGGCGAAGGCTGGCACGAGCGCGCTGGCGGCCCCCACGCCGAGACCTTCGCGCTGCAGGCTGCGGGCGAGCGCGCCCGCGGCGCCACCGCCTACGTCACCCTGGAACCCTGCGCCCATACCGGCAAGACCGGGCCGTGCGCGCAGGCGCTGGCCGCGGCCGGGGTCGCGCGCGTGGTCGGCGCCATGCGCGACC
>JAKFDI010000053.1:0-25022 GCA_036676235.1 Rhizobacter sp.
CTGTCCGAGCGCAGCGGACCGCAGGGCCGCGTAGCGAGTTCTGCGCGAGCGCCAAAGTCCGAGCACCGCAGAGCAGTCCGCTGCAAGCGGACCGCCGAGGTCGGGGTGCCCTTCTTTGGGTCACCTTTCTTGGGCAAGCAAGAAAGGTGACTCGCCCGCCGGGGCGAGAACCCGGCTACTCACATCAAGGCACGGTCCTTCGACTGAGCCAACGAGCAGGGCCAGTCCGAACGGGCTGAAGTGCGGACTGGCCCCTTCGACAAGCTCAGGGCGAACGGGCTTGGGGTGACGGGCCCTTCGATACTTCAGGGCGAACAGGTTGTAGTGGTGCGCCGGCCTGGCTCTTCGCTCGGCACAGCCCGAACTGTCCGGCCCTAACTTCGCGCGGCTTGCAGGCTCGCGAGCAGGGCGCTCAGGCGCTCGGGGTCCACCGGCTTGGTGAAGTGATGGTCGAAGCCGGCACCCAGCGCACGCGCCTTGTCCTGCGCCTGGCCCCAGCCGCTGATGGCGATCAGCGTGCAGTCCGTTCCGCCGTCGCTGGCGCGCAGTTGCTCGGCCACCTCATGACCGGTCAGGCCGGGCATGCCGATGTCGAGCAGGGCAACGTGCGGGCGCCAGGACATCGCGCCGGCCAGCGCGGCTTTGCCGTCGTAGACCACGCGCACCTCGTGACCGTCGATGCCGAGCAGGGCGGCAAGGCTTTCGGCGGCGTCGCGGTTGTCGTCGGCCACCAGGATGCGCAGCGCGCGCTGCGGTGCCTGCCCGGCGGTCACGGCCGCATCCGCCGCCGGCGTGTGCGGCAGCGCGCCCAGCGGCAGCCGCACCTCGAAGCGGCAGCCGGTGCCTGCGCCGGCGCTGAAGGCTTCGATCGTGCCGCCGTGCAGGTCGACCAGGCCCTTGGACAGCGCGAGGCCAATGCCCAGGCCCTGGTTCTCGCCGCCCTGTTCGATGCGCAACTGCGTGAACATGTCGAACACTTTCGGCAGCGAGGCGGCCTCGATGCCGATGCCGCTGTCCGTCACCGACACCACGGCGTGCGACCCCTCGCGCCGGGCCATCACCTCGATGCGCCCACCGGCGGGCGTGAACTTGGCGGCGTTGGCGAGCAGGTTCGACAGCACCTGCGCCACGCGCAGCGGGTCGGCCTCGAGCGTGACCGGCGCCTCGGGCACATCGACCACCAGGGTGTGCTTGCGGGCGTCGATGAGCGGCTGCGCGGTCTCGACCGCCGAGGCGACGATGGCCGCGAGTTCGGCGGGCACCTTGCGGATCTGCAGCGTGCCGCGCGTGATGCGCGAGATGTCGAGCAGGTCGTCCAGCAGCAGCGCCATGTGGCGCACCTGCCGGTCGATCACGCCCTGGCTCCATTGCCGCTGCGCCTCGGTGGCGCGTGGCGCGTTGGCGAGCATCGCCGCCTGGCGGATGGGCGCGAGCGGATTGCGCAGCTCGTGCGCCAGCGTGGCGAGGAACTCGTCCTTCTGCCGGTCGCCCGCGCGCAGCGCCTCTTCGGCGCGCTGGCGCTCGGCCATCTCCTTCTGCAGCGTGTCCAGCATGCCGTTGAAGGCCTCGACCAGCAGGCCCACTTCCAGAATGTTGCTCGGCGGCACTCGCAGCCCGTAGTCCTTGCGCGCCGCCACCTCGCGCGCCGCCTGCGCCACGCCGAGGATCGGCCCGGTGATGGTGTGCTGCAGCCGCCCGAACACCGCAGCGGCGAAGAACAGGCTTGCGAGCGCGATGCCGATCAGCAGCGCGGCGCGCTCGCCCACGCGCTCGAAGGCGTCGAAGCGTGCGCGCACGTAGAAGGTGCCCAGCAGCTCGCTGTTGCGCTCGATCGGCTGGAACACCTCGAGCTCGTTGCCGTCCACGCGGTGATGGCGCTTGCGCTCCTCGGGCTGCAGCGTGGGTGGCGAGACCCCGGCCGACAGCGACGCGAACAATGCGCCGTCGGCCTGGTACACGGCGGCGGCATCGATCTCGGGGCGCACGCCGAGCACCGCCAGGCTCTCGCGCGCAGCGGCCACGTCCTCGAAGCCGAGCGCGGCCGCGCTGGATGCGGCCAGCACCTCGGCATGCGCCTGCAGGTCGGTGATCCACGCCTTACGCTGGTTGGTGAACTCCAGCGCCAGCAGCGCGGCCGTGCTCAGCAGCAGCGCCACCAGCGTGGTGGCGAGCACCACGGTCGTGAGCGTGCGGCGCAGGGAGGTGCCGGTGCTCATCGCGACTCCGTCACGCGCGTGGCGAGCGCCAGGAGGTGGGCGCTGGCCTTGAGGCCGGCGCGATCGAACGCACGGCGCGACGCCTCGAAGCGCAGGCGCCGGTCGGCGACGACGAAGTTGAGCGCCACGCCCTGCTCGAGCCCGTCGTACGAATCGCCCACCACGAGGATGTGCCGGCCCTGCGCCTTCTGCGCCCACTCGCCGAGCGCGCTGCCGCTGCCGGCGGCGAACAACGCGTGCAGGCCCTCCAGGTCGTCGCCCGAGGCCAGCTTGCGCACCTGGATCGGGCGCGCAAGGCCCGTGCGCCCGGCCACCAGCCGGGTGAGTTCGGCGTAGACCGCTTCGTTGCCGGCCACGCCGATGACCAGCGGGCTCGCAGGCGTCTCGAAGGCGGCGGGCGGCCATTCCACGTAGCCGGTGAAGCGATAGAGGTAGGCGGCCTTGACGACGTTGATGTCGGCCGCTGGCTGGGCAGTCGCCGTGGACGGCGCAAGCAGCGTCGACAGCAGCGCCCATGCCAGCCACAGCGGGCCCAGCCGGGCGGCGTGCGTGGCCATGCGGCGGCTCAAGGCGTCCAGCGCAGGCGCAGGAAGGCGCTGCGGGTGTGCTCGACCGGCATCGACGGGATGCGCCATTCGAGGTGCTTCGGATCGAGCAGGTTGCTGAGCGCGAGCATGAGGTTGAGTTGTGGCGTGGCCTGCCAGCCGAAGCGGGCGTCGAGCGCGGTGTAGGCCGGCACCGCCGGGCTGTGGCGCGAGGCGACGCGGCGCAGCGCCACGTCGATCGAGTGGCGCGGCGTCACGTCGAAGCTCGAACGCAGCGACCACCAGTGGCGCGGATCGCCGTCGTCCGGGTGGTCGCCGATGACGGCGGCGTAGCCGGGGCGCAGGCGCAGGTGCTGGCGCAGCAGCGTGGCGCCCGCATGCAGGCGCCAGCGCTCGGTGAGCTGCGTGCTCGACCAGGCCTCGATGCCGTCGGTGTGGCCCTCGAAGCCGTTGGCGAAGACGAAGCTGCCGCCGGCGGCGGCCTCGATGCTGGCGAGCCCCTTGTGCTGCTGCCGGAACACGGTGACGGATAGCGAGGTGTCGCGGGTCGGCCGGCCGCGATAGCCGAGTTCGAGAACGTCGGACGTCTCCGAGACGAAGTCGGGGCCGCCGCGAAGAATCGGGTTGATCGCCGGGCTGTGGTACTCGCGGTCGAGCCGCGACGGCGCCCGCACCGCGCGCGACAGCGCGCCCCACAGCAGGTGCTCCGGCGTGGCGCGCCAGGCGATGCGCGCCGTCGGCGAGGTGTCCGCCGGGCCGTAGCGGTTGGTCTCGTGCCGCAGGCCGAGCGTGAGGGCGAGGTCCTGGCGCAACTCGATCTCGTCCTGCACGAAGACGTTCGACCACGCCAGCGTCTTGTGTTCGGGAAAGAAGGCGTTCGGGCCGAAGTTCTGCGCCCGGTCGCGTGTGCGCCGATGGCCCGCGCCCCACACGATGCGGTGCCGCGCCCACTGCAGCGCGTGCTGGAACTCGAGATCGTAGGTGTCGAGCCGGTCGCGAAAGCCCGCCGTGCCGACCTCCTGGCGCAGGTTGGACCGGTCGTAGTAGGCCTGCAGGCGCACTTCGGCGCCGTCGTCGAGCTGCCGCGTCCAGCGTGCCAGCAGGTTGCCGCCGGCGACGCGGCGCGGTTCGGGCGGCTGGTCGATGTCGCTGCCGCGGGCGTCGCCCTGAACGGTCAGGCGGTCGGCGTCCCAGGACCAGTCGGCGCGAAACCCGGCCTGCACGCCGCGGTGCGCATCGACGCCCGAGGCGCCGCTGACCAGCCGGCTCTCGTCGCGGTGGATCTTGCGCGCGTAGACGCGCCAGCCGCCCGAGTCGCCGAGCCGGCCGCCGGTGCGCGCCGCGATTTCCGTGTCGTGCGTGCCGGTGCCCACCGAGACCAGCGGCTCGGCACCGTAGCGGGCGCTGCGCCGCGTGACGCTGATGACGCCGTTGACCGCGTTCGTGCCCCACAGCGTGCCGCCGGGGCCGCTGATGACCTCGATGCGTTCGATGTCGGCGAGCAGCAGTTCCTGTGCTTCCCAGTACACGCCGGAGAACAGCGGCGAGTACACGGTGCGCCCGTCAACGAGCACGAGCAGCTTGTTGGCGAGCACGCGGTTCGAGCCGCGCGCGCTGATGGCGTACTGGTTGGTGTCGGCGCGCGCCACGTCGAGGTTGGGCGCCATGCGCAGCACCTCGGCGAGGCTGGTCGCGCCCGAACGGCGGATGTCGTCGGCGGTGATGACGAACACCGAGGCAGCCGCGCCGGCCAGTGTTTCCTCGCGCCTGGAGACCGAGGTGATCGGGATGTTGCCGAGCTGCTCGATCGAAAGTTCCGCCACATCGGCCTGCGCCAGCAGTTGCGGCAGCGTGTTCGTGGGCGATGCCTGCGTGCCCAGGTGCGCGGCTGTGAGGCACAGGGCCGTCGACGCGAGGACTGCAAGGCGGGACGGTGATGTCATGGAAGAGTTGTCGTCTGCGCGACGCCTCGCCGACCGGACGGCTGGGGTTCGCGCATGGCGAGCCATTCTGCCCACATGTGCGGGCTGCCCGGGTGCGGGATTTCAGCGTGGCGCGCCCGGCCGGCGCCGCACCATCGCCGTCATCAGGTGCTCGAGTGCCTGCGCCGGATCGGTGCAGCGACCGGTGTGAACCGGCGAGGTCTGGATGGTCGTGCTGCGCGGCGCAACCAGCCAGTGGAAGCGTTCGCGCGCCGACAGCTTGCCGAGCGCGCCGGCCGCGTCGCCGCCTGCGCACACACGTTCGATGGCCGCCAGCGCTTCATGCACTTGATCCAGATCGACGGCCGGATCGAGCGCGGTCAGCGCGGCTTCATCGAGCTCGATGCGCGCGCCGAGAAAGCGCGCACCCGCGCACCACAGCACGATGCCGGCATTGACGAACTCGCCCCGCTCCACGCGAGGCACCACGCGCAGCACGGCGTAGTCATACGTGGGCGGCGTGGGCACGGGCGGCCTCCTCGGCAAAGGCATGCGGCAGCGCGAGCCGCCGCGAGAACCAGTCGACGTAGGCGGCGCGCTGGGCCGGCGCATCGGCGAACGCGGGCTCGGGTGCCAGCCAGTCGTCGGGTACGGCGGCAACGATGGCCTCGATGCGTTCGGGCGGCAGCAGCGGTGTGAGCCGCGCGTCGGCCGCGGCCAGCTCGCTGGCCCAGGGCAGCAGCACGTGGTCGGCGATCAGCGCGAAGGGCTGGCGGGCGCGTGCCAGCGCGCCGTCCCACGCATGGTGGAAGTACAGCGCCGCGCCGTGGTCGATGAGCCAGAGCCGGCGGTGCCACATCAGCATGTTGGTGTTGCGCGCGGTGCGGTCGACGTTGGACACCAGTGCATCGAGCCAGACGATGGCCGAGGCGAGCGCCGCATCCGGCCGGTGCGCCACGGGGTCGAAGGCGAGCGAGCCGGGCAGGTAGTCGAGCGCGAGGTTGAGGCCGGCGCTGGCGCGGATCAGGTCCTGGATCTCGGGGTCGGGCTCGGTGCGGGCGAGTTCAGGATCGAGCTGCATGAGCACGATCTCGGGCACGGCGAGGCCGAGCGTGCGGGCGATCTCGCCGCAGATCAGTTCGGCGATCAAGGCCTTCGGGCCCTGGCCGGCGCCGCGGAACTTGAGCACGTAAAGCCCGTCGTCGTCGCCTTCGACGATGGCCGGCAGCGAGCCGCCCTCGCGCAGCGGCGTGACGTAGCGGGTGGCGGTGACGGTGCGGAGGGGCATGGGATCGGGCGTGTCGGCGGATTGTCGGCGAGGCCGGGACACCCTCACCCCAGCCCTCTCCCGCCAGCGGGAGAGGGAGCAGACGGTGCTGTGCGGTGAGTTGCTCCCTCTCCCCTTGGGGAGAGGGTTGGGGTGAGGGCCGCCGGCGAAGCCGGCGCTCACGCCGCTACAGTCGCGCCCCATGAATCATTCAGCCCATCGAATTCAAAGCGGATGGCGCCGCCGCGCGGCATCCCTCATCTTCACTTGCGCCCGGCTCACCGCCGGCGTGCTCACGGCAGCGGCCATCGCCTTGCCCGCACACGCCGCGCCACCCGAACCGGTGCGCATCGCCCTCGTCGAAGCCTTCTCCGGCAGCTTCGCCAACGCCGGCGACGCGGTGTTCCGCAACTTCGTCTGGGCCGTCGAGCGCGTGAACCAGCGCGGCGGCGTGCAACTGCCGGGCGGCGCGCGCCCGCTCGAACTGGTGCGCTACGACAGCAAGGGCACCTCGGAAGAAGCGCTTGCGATGCTGCGCAGCGCGCTCGACCGGCGCATCGGCTTCGTGCTGCAGGGCAACAGCTCGGCCACGGCCGCTGCGCTCATCGACGCGCTCGACAAGCACAACCAGCGCGAGCCGGATCGCCGCGCGATCTTCCTCAACTACTCGGCCGTCGACCCCAGCCTCACCAACGAACGCTGCAGCTTCTGGCACTTCCGCTTCGACGCGCATGCCGACATGCGCCTGGACGCGCTCACCGACGTGCTGCAGGACGACAAGAGCATCAAGAAGATCTACCTCATCGGCCAGGACTACAGCTTCGGCCAGCACGTGGTAAAGAAGGCGCGCGAGATGATCTCGGCCAAACGCCCCGACATCGAGATCGTGGGTGACGAACTGCACCCGGTGGGGCGTGTGAAGGACTTCCTGCCCTACGCGCAGAAGATTCGCGCGAGCGGGGCGCAGGCGGTGCTGACGGGCAACTGGGGCAACGACCTCACGCTGCTGGTGAAGGCCGCGGGCGAGGCCGGCGTGAACGCCAAGTTCTACACCTTCTACGGCAATGCGCTGGGCGTGCCGGCCACCGTGGGCGACGCGGGCGTGGGCCGCGTGCTGGCCGTGGCCGAATGGCATCCGAACGTGGGCGGCGCGGCATCCGATGCGTTCTACGCCAGCTTTCGCGAACGTTTCCCCGAGCCGCGCGACGACTACGTGCATGCGCGCATGCAGGTGATGGTGGAGATGCTGGTGGCCGCCATCGAACGCGCCAAGACCGACGACCCGACGGCGGTGGCGCGCGCGCTCGAAGGCATGACCTACGACGGCCGCACGCTCGGCGGCTTCCACGGCGGCACGATGCGGGCGGCCGACCACCAGTTCCTTCAGCCGCTGGTGGTGAGCGTGATGGACAAGGCAGGCGCCCCCGGCACACGCTTCGACACCGAAGGCTCGGGCTACGGCTTTCGCACCGTGCGCCGGGTCGAGCCGGGGCAGCCGGCGCACAGCTGCTCGATGACGAGATATTGAGAGATATTGACTCACCCCTACGCGCTTCGCGCGCCCCTCAAGGGGCACACCAGCGGACCGGCAAAGCCGGATCCGCGGCGTTTGCTTGGGAAGGCTCCTCGAACCGCTGATCTCGCGCGGAACGCATGCGAGCCGCCTTGCGGCGTGGCGCTTTGAATCGAATGGTTTTCGTAGAGATAATGCAAACCATTCTCATTCAAGTGGTTGCCGTCTCATGCCGCGTCCGATCCCCCGTTCCGCCGTTTCCTGTGCCGTGCTCGCCTTGTTCGGCAGCGCGCTGCAGGCGCAGACCGCGCCCGCACCCGCTGGCGCCGCTTCGGCACCAGTCCAGACGCTGGAGAAGGTGGTCGTGCGTGCCAGCGCCGACGCCTCGGCGGAGGGGCTGAGCCCGTCGTATGCCGGCGGGCAAGTGGCGCGCGGCGGACGCGCCGGCATCCTCGGCACGCGCGACCACATGGAAACGCCGTTCAGCATCACCAGCTACACGAACGAGCTGATCCAGGACCGGCAGGCGAAGAGCGTCGGCGACGTGCTGCAGAACGACCCCAGCGTGCGCGTGGCACGCGGTTTCGGCAATTTCCAGGAGTCGTATTTCATCCGTGGCTTCGTGGTCGGCTCCGACGATGTGGCCTACAACGGCCTGTACAGCCTGCTGCCGCGGCAGTACATCGCGACCGAACTGTTCGAGCGGGTGGAGGTGCTGCGCGGCGCGTCGGCTTTTCTGATGGGCGCCAGCCCGAGCGGCGGCGGCATCGGCGGGACCATCAATCTGCTGCCGAAGCGGGCGCCGAACGAGCCGCTCACGCGCGTGACGGTCGGCATCGGCAGCGGCTCGCACGTCAATGTGGCTGCCGACGTGGCACGCCGCTTTGGCCCCGACGAGAGCACGGGCATCCGCATCAATGCCGCAGCGCGGGACGGGGGCTCGGCGGTCGACGATGAAGACTCGAGGTTGGGCTTGCTCGCCGTCGGCATGGATTGGCGCAGCCGCGATGTGCGGCTGTCGGGCGACCTGGGTTGGCAGGACAACCGGTTGAAGCACACGCGCCCGAGCGTCGATCTCGCGGCAACGGTCACCGCCGTGCCGGCGGTGCCGGACCACGAATCGAACTACGCGCAACCGTGGACGTTCTCGAACGAGAAGGATCTGTTCGGCACGCTGCGCGGCGAGTTCGACCTGAACGAAGACATCACGGCATGGGCCGCCTATGGCATGCGGCGCTCGGAGGAATACAACCTGCTCGGTGGCCTGGACCTGACCGATGCCGCGACCGGAGCGGCCACGACCTATCGCTTCGAGAACGCGCGAGAGGACGAGGTGAATACCGGCGAGCTTGGCCTGCGCGGCAAGTTGCGCACCGGTTCCGTGGGGCATGAATGGGTCGTCTCGGCATCGCACTTCGCGCTCGACACGAAGAATGGCTATGCGATGGACTTCACGAACCTGCTGAACACGAACCTGTACGCGCCCACGTTGCATCCGCTGCCGCCGTTCGGTGCCAGTCCGTACATCGGAAACAGTCTGGCGGCGCCGCAACTCAGCACGCGCACTCGCCTGAGTAGCGTGGCCGTGGGGGACACGCTGTCCCTCCTCGATGATCGAGTGCTGGTGACTCTGGGCGCGCGTCACCAGAAGCTCGAGGTCAAGAACATCGCGCCTCGCGTCGACTTCGGCGGCACCGTGACGCCGGGCGGTGCAACCACCACCTACGACAAGAGCCGCACCAGCCCCGTGTTGGGCGTGGTCTACAAGGCAGGCGAGCAGTGGTCGGTCTACGGCAACTACATCGAAGGCCTGTCGCAGGGCGAGACTGCGGGCTCCGCCAATGTCAACGTCGGCGAGATGCTGCCGCCCTACGTCTCCAAGCAGAAGGAAATCGGCCTCAAGGTCGACAGTGGCCGCCTGGGCGGAAGCGTCGCCTTCTTCACCACCACCAAGCCGCGCGGCATCGTCAACGCGGCCAACGTGTTCGTCGCCGAAGGCGAGGATCGCCACCGCGGCATCGAACTCAGCGTCTTCGGCGAAGCCACCCGCGGCCTGCGTCTGCTGGGCGGCGTGACCTGGCTGGATGCGAAGCAACGGTCGACGGGCGTGGCTGCGACCGACGGCAAGCGGGTCATCGGGGTGCCGAAGGTGCAGGCTAACCTCGGCGCCGAATGGGACGTACCCGCCCTGCGCGGCCTCGCGCTCGACGCGCGGGTCGTGCACACCGGCAGCAGCTACGCAGACGCGGCCAACACGCTGAAGGTCGACGGCTGGACGCGGCTCGATCTCGGCGCGCGCTACTTCGTCGACGTGGCCGGGCGCGTGGTCACGCTGCGCGCGCGCGTCGACAACGTCACCGACCGCGGGTACTGGGCCTCGGTGGGCGGCTTTCCGGGCAACGGCTACCTGACCGTCAGCGCCCCGCGCACCTTCTCCCTGAGCGCCAGCCTCGACTTCTGAGGAGCACAAGCATGATCAGCACCCGCGCCATCCGCACCTGGACCTGGCTCCACAAGTGGACCAGCCTCGTCAGCACGATCTTCATGCTGCTGCTGTGCCTGACCGGCCTGCCGCTGATCTTTCACCACGAGATCGGGCACCTGCTGGGCACCGAGGTCGAAGCGCCCGAGCGGCCGGGCGTCACCACGCGCGTGAGCCTCGACCAGGTGCTGGACGTCGCAAGGTCGAAGCACCCCGACCGCGTGGTGCAGTTTGCTTCGCCCGACGAGGACGACGACAACATCTGGTTCGCGACCCTCACGCCCACGCCCGCGCCGACGGACGACTTCCGCTCCGTGGCGGTCGATGCGCGCACCGGCGACGTGCTGGCCGAGCCGCGCTTCGACGAGGGCTTCATGTGGATCATGCTCAAGCTGCACGTCGACCTGTTCGCGGGCTTGGCGGGCAAGCTCTTCCTCGGCTTCATGGGCCTGCTGCTGCTGATCGCCATCGTCTCCGGCGTGGTGCTGTACGCGCCGTTCATGCGCAAGCTCACCTTCGGCGAGGTGCGGCGCGAGCGCTCCACGCGCACCAAGTGGCTGGACCTGCACAACCTGCTGGGCATCGTGACGCTGACCTGGGCCTTCGTGGTCGGTGGCACCGGCATGATCAACACCTGGGCCGACCTGCTGATCAAGTATTGGCAGTACGACCAGCTCAGTGCGCTGCTCGCGCCCTACCAGGGCCAGCCCTTGGTGCCCACGGCCGAGCGCGCCTCGGTGCAGCGCTCGCTCGATGCGGCGCTGGCGCAGGCGCCGGGCAACAAGCTGTCGTTCATCGCCTTCCCCGGCACGGCGTTTTCCAGCCCCCACCACTACACCGTCTTCCTGCGCGGCGAAACGCCGATCACCTCGAAGCTGCTGGTGCCGGTGCTGGTGGATGCGAAAACAGCCGAGGTCACCGCCGCGCCCGCACTGCCGTGGTATCTGACCGGGTTGTTGATTTCGCAGCCGCTGCACTTCGGCGACTACGGCGGCCTGCCGATGCAGATCCTGTGGGCGTTGCTCGACATCATCACCATCGTCGTGCTGGGCAGCGGCCTGTACCTGTGGCTCGCCAAGCGCAAACGCGCGACGGCCGACGCACCGGTGCCGCGTACGCCGCTGCCGGCCATGGCACGGGAGCACATGGCACGGGAGCATTCGCGATGACGCACCGCAAGCGGGTCCCGTGGCGCCTGTGGGGCGCGCCCATCGTGCTCGGGGTGCTGAGCGCCATCGGGCTGCTGGCGGCGCTGCTGGGCGACGGCCTGTACGACGCCGTGTCCTGGCTCGGGCTCGGCCTGCCGATAGCGGCAAGCCTGTGGTACGGCCTGCGCCGCCGCGTGAAGGGCGGCACGCCCGGCTGACGGCTGCGTTCGCCGGCCGGCTGGAGCCGCCGGCGTCGATGCTGCGAACGTGGCGTTCAACGCGATTTCGTGCTTGCAATGATTCGATTATTCCAAGATACTGGAATCATGGATGAAGAAATCGTCGTCAAGTCGCTCGCTGCCCTCGCTCAACCGGTGCGGCTGCAGGTGTTCCGCGCACTCGTCGTCGCCGGGCAGAACGGCATGGTGCCCGGCACCATGGCCGAAGGCCTGCAGATCCCCGCGAACACGCTGTCGTTCCATCTCAAGGAGCTGGCGAACGCGGGCCTCGTGACGCAGGAGCGGGCGGGGCGCCACATCGTCTACCGCGCCGCCTACGAGCGCATGACCGCGCTGATCGGCTACCTCACCGAGAACTGCTGCCAGGGCGCCGATTGCGCCGTGGCGCCCGACGCCGCGTGCGCCTGCTGAATCCCTCGTGCCACCCAAGGAGCCCCCATGAAACGCTTCCATGTCCACGCCCATGTCGCCGATCTGCAGGCCAGCATCGCGTTCTATTCGCGCATGTTCGCCGCCGAACCCACTCGCATCGAGAGCGACTACGCCAAGTGGATGCTCGACGACCCGCGCATCAATTTCGCCATCTCGACCCGCGGCGACAAGCCGGGGGTCGACCACCTCGGCTTCCAGACCGACACCGACGAGGAGCTGGCTGAACTGAAAGCCCGTGCCCACGCCGCCGACCTGACACTGCTCGACGAGGGCGAGACGACCTGCTGCTACGCCCGCAGCGACAAGCACTGGCTGACCGATCCGCAAGGCATCGCGTGGGAGCACTTTCGCACGCTCGACAGCATTCCGGTCTTCAGCCAGAAGCAACCGGCTGCGGACGAGGTCTCGGCCTGTTGCGCAACACCGCCGGGCGGCAAGCCGGTCGGCATTGCGGTGAAACCCGCGTCGCCCTGCTGCTGAGAGTGCGCGTGCTGCCCAAGACTTGTCCGCAATCGGCATGAGCGGCGCTCAACTCGCTGCCGCTGGCGCCGCCGTGCCCGCCATCGGCTTCTTCGAGCGCTACCTCAGCCTCTGGGTGGCGCTGTGCATCGGCGTCGGCATCCTGCTCGGCCAGGCGATGCCGGGCTTCTTCCAGCTCATCGGCGCGCTGGAGGTGGCGAAGGTCAACATCCCGGTGGGTGTTCTGATCTGGGTGATGATCATTCCGATGCTGCTGAAGATCGACTTCGCAGCCCTCGGCCAGGTGAAGGCGCACGCACGCGGCATCGGCGTCACGCTGTTCATCAACTGGGCGGTCAAGCCGTTCTCGATGGCGCTGCTGGGCTGGATCTTCATCCGCCACGTGTTCGCGCCATGGCTGCCGCCGGATCAGCTCGACAGCTACGTTGCCGGCCTGATCCTGCTGGCCGCCGCGCCCTGCACGGCCATGGTGTTCGTGTGGAGCCAGCTCTGCCGCGGCGACCCGTACTTCACGCTGTCGCAGGTGGCGCTCAACGACGCCATCATGGTGGTGGCCTTCGCGCCCATCGTGGCGCTGCTGCTGGGCTTGTCGTCCATCACGGTGCCGTGGGACACGCTGCTCACCTCCGTCGGGCTGTACATCGTCGTGCCGGTCGTCATCGCACAGGTCTGGCGCCGGGCGCTGCTGCGGCGCGGTGTCGCGCATTTCCAGTCGGTGGCTGCGCGCCTCGGGCCGTTCTCCATCGCGGCGCTGCTGCTCACGCTGGTGCTGCTGTTCGCTTTCCAGGGCGAGCGCATCGTCGAACAGCCCTTGATCATCGCGATGCTGGCAGTGCCGATCTTCATCCAGGTGGTGCTGAACTCAGGGCTCGCCTACTGGCTGAACCGCAAGCTCGGTGTCGCGCATTGCGTGGCGGGGCCGTCTGCGCTGATTGGCGCCAGCAACTTCTTCGAGTTGGCGGTGGCGGCGGCGATCAGCCTGTTCGGCTTTCAGTCGGGCGCGGCACTCGCCACCGTGGTCGGCGTGCTGATCGAGGTGCCGCTGATGCTCGCGGTCGTTTCGGTCGTGAATCGCTCCCAGAACTGGTACGAGGCGGGGCGCCGCCAGACCTAACATCGCCCGACCATGACAGAGGCCCGCGCCGCCGCTTCCCCCTGGCGCATCGTCGTCGCACTCGGCATCACGCAGATCGTCTCGTGGGGCACGCTGTACTACGCCATCGCCCTGCTGATCGATCCGCTCTCGGCCGCGGTGAGCGCGACACCGGCCACAGTGGTGGGCGCCTTCTCGGTCGCGCTGCTGGTGGCGGGGTTGCTGTCGTCCCCGATGGGTGCGCTGATCGACCGCCACGGCGGCCGCGCGGTGATGACCTTCGGCTCGGCCCTGTGCGCGCTGCTGCTGATGCGCCTGCCGTACGTGCACAGCGTGACCGAGCTCTACCTGCTGTGGGCCGGCCTCGGCGTGGCGATGGCGGCGACGCTCTACGACCCGGCCTTCGCCGTGCTCGCGCAGGTGTTTCGTGAGCGCCAGCGCAAGGCGATCACCATGCTCACGCTTTTCGGCGGCTTTGCGAGCACGGTGTTCTGGCCGCTCACGCAGACGCTGGTCGCGCGCTTCGGTTGGCAAGACGCGGTGCTGATGCTCGCCGTCATCAACCTCTTGGTGTGCGTGCCGCTGCACGCGCTGACGCTGCCCGCCGGCGCGTCGAACCCGGCGCCGCGCGCGGCGAAGACGGTGAGCCGTGGCGCGCTTCACGCCGTGCTGCGCGATCCGTCGTTCTACTGGCTGTGCGCGGCCTTCACCGGCAACTCGCTGGTGTTCTCGGCCATGTCGATCCACCTGATCGGCGTGCTGGAAGGCAAGGGCCTGTCCACCGCCGATGCGGCCTGGGTGGGCGCGCTGATCGGCCCGATGCAGGTGCTGGGGCGAATTCTCGAATTCACCTTTCTGTCGAAGGCGAACCCCTCGCGCGTCGGCATCCTCGCGATGTGGCTGCTGCCGACCTCGCTCGGGCTGCTCGCCTTCGGCAACGGCCACGTCGTGCTGGGTCTGTTCGCGCTGCTCTACGGCGCGGGCAACGGCGTGATCACCATCGTGCGCGGCGCCATTCCGGTGGAGCTGTACGGCGCCGCGCACTACGGCGCAGTGAACGGGGCGATGGCGACGCCCGTGCTGCTGGCCAAGGCGGCCGGGCCGATCGCGGCCTCGCTCGCCTTCGCCGGCGCGGGCATCGGCAGCGCGCTCGTGCTGACGCTGGCGCTCATCGCGGCCGCGGCGGCGGCGCTGTTCACGCTCACGGTGGTGCGCGCACCCGCGCGCCGCGGTGTCGCCGCCGGCTGACTTCGACGCGGCAAACGATGAAGTGAAGCGCGGCTGCGGCGCAGGGTGTTCAACGCCCGCCGGCCGCGTCCGCAGGTGCTGGCATCGCCCCGTCGGCGGGCGGCACGAGCGGCAGGCACAGGGTCACGGCGGTCCCGTGGCCGAGGCGGGATTCCACCCGCACGTCACCGCCGAGCTGGCGCACGAAACCGTAGACCTGTGCCAGCCCGAGGCCGGTGCCCGCCGGTCCCTTGGTGGTGAAGAACGGCTCGAACACGCGGCGGCGCACCGCGTCGCTCATGCCGGGGCCGGTGTCGGTCACGGTGATGCAGGCGAAGCGCGCGTTCTTCGGCAAACCCCAGGCGGCCAGTTCCGCCGGGCCGCAGGTGGTGGCGCGCAGGGTGATGCTGCCTTGGCCGTCCATGGCGTCGCGCGCGTTCGCCACCAGGTTGACGAGGGCGACGACGAGCTGCGTCTCGTCGGCCAGGCAATGCGTGGGCGGCTCGGCGAGCTGCCAGGCGACGGCAACGCCGCTGCCGGCTGCCTGCTCGATCATCGGCGCGTGCGTGCGCATCGTGCCGGCGAGATCGATCGCGCGCACGTCGAGCCGCTGTTGCCGGGCAAAGCCGAGCAGTTGCTCGATCAGCCGGCGGCCGGTGTCGACGGCACGCTGCGCCGTCGCGACCGCCCGGTTCACGGGTGCCTCGTTCGGCGCCAGCCGCTGCACCAGCGACAGGTTGGTGGCGACTATGCCCAGCAGATTGGCGAAATCGTGCGCAACGCCGCTGGTGAGCTGGCCCACGGCTTCCAGCTTCTCGGCCTGTGCCGAGCGTTCGCGCGCCTGTTCGGCCAACTGGCGGCGGCGCAGCAGTTGCATGACGACGACGGCGATGAGCAAGGCCGCCGCCGCCATGCCGGCCAGCGCGGTGATCGCCATGGTGCGCCAGCCCGCCAGCAGCGCCGGCGCGCCCTGCGACAGCGCCACGATGAAGGGCTGCCCCTCGAGCCGGCGCCAGCTCGTCATGCGCACGTCCAGCAGGCCGTTGTCGGCGGTGTGCGTACCCGCCGCGCTGGCGCCGGACGCGCCATACAGTGCTTCGGGGCTGGTCTTGTGGCCGATCAGTGTTTCGTCGCGGGGAAAGCGGGCCACGCGCGTCAGGTCTTTGTAGAAGAGCTCGATCACCTGCCCCTCGCCGAGCGCCATGCGCTGGTAGAGCTGCTCGAAGTATTCCGGCTGCACCGCGGCGACCGCCACGCCGGCGAACGTGCCGTCGTGCGTCAGCCGTTGGGTCACGGCGTTGAACCAGCCATGTCCCGAGCGGCTCAGCAGCGGCGGTCCGATGTGTCTCGCGAGGGCGGCGTCGGCGACATGGCGCTTGAAGTAGTTGCGGTCCGCCAGCGAGACGTGCGGCGTATCGGGATAGTCGGTGTCGTGCGTGATGGTGCCGTCTGGCCCGATCACGAAGATCGCCCGCACATACGGCAGATCCTGCAGCCGCGCGCGCAGCACATTGCGGAACTGCGGATCGTTCGTCGCTGGGGCATTGAGCGCGTAGGCGTCGCTCACGCCCGCAAGAACCAGCTCGACCGACTGCAGCGTGCGTGCGGTGTGTGCGTCCATCACCAGCGTCAGCGCCATGGCCGACTGGGCGGCACGCTGCAGGGCCAGGTGACGCTCGTGCATCACGGCCAAGGCCACCGCGGCGGCCGCCAGCGCCCACACGAACGCGGCGAGGCCGGCGGTGACCCAGACATGCCGCGGCACGTTCCGCACCGCGAGTGCGGAGCCGAAGGAGACCGGTGCGCGGCGTCGCTGCTCGGCCATGCGCGGGGCGGGTGGGTGGTGGGGGCTCCTTCTACCACGCGCGCCACCCCGCGCGGCCCGGGGAATCAGCGCGTGGCGAAGCAGTAGAGCAGGCCCGCCCCGCCCGAGGACTGCAGCGCCTGCTGGCTGCAGCCGCGCGAACGGTGCGAGGAGTTCCACGACTTGGCCGGCGGCGATTCGTCCAGCCCGCGGCGGTCGTGGTGGCCCACCATCGCCGCGCCGTCACCGCTTTGGGTCCAGTTGCCGCAGGTGGCGTCGGTGGCGCGGCCTTCGGGCGAGGAGCCGGTGAGGATGTCGTGCTGGTTCGGCGTGTCGCCGCGGCCGAGCACCATGTGGCCGTCTTCGGTGAGCGCGGTTTCCTTGGTGATGTTGTTGCTGCCGTGGAGCATCTCCACGCTGCTTGCGATCACCACGCCCTTGGCGTTGCGCCACGGGCCGCTGCCGATGCGTTCGCGCGCGTTCACCGCCGGCGTGCCGCCCTCGGGCTGGGCGCTGAGGTAGGCGCGCCAGGTGCGGTTGCCGGCGCCGGCCGCCGCGGCGAGCGACTGGCAGTGCCGGTCGGCGCCGGCGAGGCCGCCCAGGTCGGCGCCGTTGCCGATGCCCCGGCTGGTGACAAAGAAGCTCATCGGGTTGTCGTCGGCCGTGGTGCCGCAGGCCGTGGCGAGGAATGCGGCGACCGAGGCCGCGAGGGAAACGCGCAAGAGTGAACGCATGTCTTCTTCTCCCGGGTGAGGCCCCGCACCGGCGGTCGGGCGCCAGGAAGCGCACGGTAGCCGCGGGGAGAAGTCACCACTGTCAGCGTGTGTCTACGCCGACCTTGGCGGGAAGGGCGGGCGCCGCGATGCGGCGTTCCCGGCCCCGCGTGCTTCTATGCGGCCGCGGTTCGCACGGCGTTCAACGCGCGTTCGAGATGCCGCACCGTGCGATCCACGTGGTGCAGCTTGTCCAGCCCGAACAGCCCGAGCCGGAAGGTCTGGAAGTCCGGGCCCTCGTCGCACTGCAGCGGCACGCCCGCAGCCGTCTGCAGCCCGGCGCCGGCGAACGCCTTGCCCGACTGCACGCCGGCGTCACCCGTGTAGCTCACCACCACGCCCGGCGCCTGGAAGCCCTCGGCCGCGACGCTCGGAAAACCGTGGCGCACGAGCAGCGCGCGCACCTTGTCGCCGAGTTCCTGCTGCTCGGCGCGCACCTTGGCGAAGCCGTAGGCCTTCGTCTCCCGCATCACGTCGCGCACGCGGGTGAGGGCGTCGGTCGGCATCGTCGCGTGATAAGCATGGCCGCCGCCTTCGTAGGCCTCCATGATCTGCAGCCACTTGCGCAGGTCGCAGGCGAAGCTGGTGCTGGTGGTCGCGTCGATGCGCTCGCGCGCCGCTTCGCTCAGCATCACGAAGGCAGCGCAGGGCGGGCCGCTCCAGCCCTTTTGCGGCGCGCTCACCAGCACGTCGACGCCGCAGGCCTGCATGTCGACCCAGATCGTGCCGGACGCGATGCAGTCGAGCACGAACAGGCCGCCCACCGCATGCACCGCATCGGCCACGGCGCGCAGGTAGGCGTCGGGCAGGAGCATGCCGCTGGCGGTTTCCACATGGGGCGCGAACACCACGTCGGGCTTCTCGCGCGCGATGGTGGCGACCACCTCGTCGATGGGCGCCGGCGCGAACGGCGCCTGCGCGCCGCTGCCGATCCGGCGCGCCTTGAGCACAGTGGAGGAGGCAGGGATGCCTCCCATCTCGAAAATCTGCGTCCAGCGGTAGCTGAACCAGCCGTTGCGGATCACCAGCGTCTTCTTGTTCGTCGCGAACTGCCGCGCCACCGCTTCCATGCCGAAGGTGCCGCTGCCGGGCACGACGATCGCCGACTTCGCGGCGTAGACCTCTTTCAGGATGGCTGAGATGTCGCGCACGACGCCCTGGAACTTCTGCGACATGTGGTTGAGCGCGCGGTCGGTGTAGACGACCGAGTATTCGAGCAGTCCATCGGGGTCGACGTCGGGCAGCAGGGCGGGCATGGGCGTTCCGTGGTGTTCAGCGTTGAGACGCGGGGCAGCTTAGCAGCGGCTCAAAGCCATGGCGGCAGCGGCGGTTCGCGCATGTTGAGGCTGGTGAGGGCTGGGCGCGTCGAGCGCTTCGGCTCTTCAAACCCGCTGTTCACCCAGAGGTTGTGTTCCGACCGCCCTGAGGTATCGAAGGAAGGGCCTCGCCGCTGCATCCCGTCCCGTTCGCCCTGAGCCCCGTCGAAGGGTCGTGGGATGGTCCACAACTTTCCGTTCGGACTGAGGTATCGAAGGCCCCGCTCGTTTGCTCTGCTCTGCTCTGCACTGCACTGCACTGCACGCACGCACGCTTCGATACCTCAGGGCGAACGCGCTGTGGTGGATCGGGCCTTCGACAAGTTCAGCCCACCCGCTCACCCCAGCCCGTACGCGCCCAACTGCGGCAGCATGTCCTTCGCCGCCCGCCGGCCTTCCTCGATCGCGACAGACGCGCGGTGGAAGTCCATCAGCGCCACATGCCCGAGCCGCGGCTGGATGAGCACGTCGGCCGGCTCGCCGGCCAGTCGGCTGCGGGTGATGCGCACCTGCATGATGTTGATGCTGCCGGCGATCACGTCGACGATGGACGGCATCGGCGTCGACGACTTCGGCCCGCTGCGCCAGCGGTTCAGGCCGTTCTGCACCCAACTCAGCATCGAGGTCGCCGCCGTCGGCTCGACCGGGGCCGCCTCGACCAGCGCGGTGGGTTCGGCCGGGCGGCGCAGATGGCGTCCGAGCAGGTCGGCGTTGAGGTCGACTGCGATCACGATGTCGGCGCCGAGCGCGCGGCACAGCGACACGGGCACGGGATTGACCAGTCCGCCGTCGACCAGCAGGTGCCCCTCGTGCGCCACCGGCGTGAGCAGGCCCGGAAAGGCGATCGAAGCACGCACGGCGTCGACCAGCGAGCCCGTCTGCAGCCACACCTCGCGCCCGGTGTTCAGGTGCGCGGCCACGGCGGCGAAAGGGCGCTCGAGTTGCTCGATCTCGCGGTCCTGGAAGTGCGAGCGAAAGAACTCGGTGATGGCGTAACCCTTGATCAACCCGCCGGTGGTGGTGAGGTCGAGCAGGCCGAGCACCGTCTGCCATTTCAGCTTGCGTGTCCAGTCGTCGAGCCGGTCGAGTTCGTCGCACGCATAGGCCGCACCGACCAGCGCGCCGATGGAGGTGCCGCAGACGATGTCGGGTGTGATGCCGGCTTCCTGCAGCACACGCAGCACGCCGATGTGCGCCCAGCCGCGTGCCGAGCCGCTGCCCAGAGCAATGCCGATCTTGGGTTTGGGATAACTCATCGGCGCACCCGTCCGCGCGGCTGCCACAGCGGCTTCTTGCCCTTGAGGTGGCGCTCGATGCCGTCGTTCAGGCGCCCGCGCAGATCGGTGACGAGGTCGACCATGCCGTAGATGCCCGGAAAGCGCAGGTCCAGCCACAGCCACAGCGTGCAGGCACGCAGCGCCTGCTCCATGCGGTCGAGCCGGCTGTGCTCGTCGATCTCGTCGAGGAACCAGGGCGTGCCGGCGCGGCCGGTCTTGGCGTGCTGGCTGGTCCAGTCGAGAAAGTGCTGCAGCAGCGCCTCGGTGCGTGTGTCCACCGGCGCCTGCGCATAGATGAAGCGTTCCTTGAGCTTGAGCCCGCCGGCCGACTGGTCGAGGTGTTCGGCCAGCTCCAGCATCTGTTCGAGTTCGGCCACCTGGAAGTGTGCGTCGTCGAGCTTGAGCTGGTCGATGAAGACATCGAGCACCGCGCGCAGGCGGTTCAGGCCGAGCCGCGAAGCGATGGTGCTGATGTGCCACCAGTTCGGGGCCACCGGTGCCTTGAAGTCGCGCGGCGCGCGCGGCGCCTGCGGCAGCAGGTCGGCCAGCGCCCGTGCGGCAGTGGGCTCGGCCTCGCGCAGCACACCGACGAAGCCTTCGTCGTGCATGCCGTAGCGTCCGGCGCGCCCGGCGATCTGGTGCACTTCCGATTCATCGAGCGGCCGATCGCTCTGGCCGTCGAACTTGCTCATGGTGCTGAAGAGCACGCGCCGGATCGGCAGGTTCAGGCCCATGCCGATGGCGTCTGTGGCCACCAGCACGTCGGAGAAGCCATTGGCGAAACGCTCCGCCTCGCGCCGGCGTACCTCAGGCGGCAGCGCGCCGTAGATCACCGACACCGGATGGCCGTGGTCGGCGATCTGGTCGCGCAGCATCAGCACGTCGCGGCGGCTGAAGGCCACCACCGCATCGCCCTTGCGCAGCGCGGCGATGGGCACCGGCGCGGGCAGCAACTGCACGTGCTGCTTGCGCTCGAAGCGCAGCGTCTGGCAGTTCTCGCCGCACAGCCGCAGCAGGTTTTCGATCGCGGGCACGGCATAGGCCGAGCAGATGATGATGAGTTCGTTGGCAGGCACGCCGGCGATGGCCTGCGTCCAGGCCCAGCCGCGGTAGGGGTCGAAGATCATCTGCGCTTCGTCGATCACCGCCACGTCGACGGGCCGCACCGTGTCGACCATCTCGATGGTGCTGGACACCACGTGGGCATCGACCGCGGGCACGTTCTCTTCGCCGGTGAGCAGCGAGCACGGCACACCGCGGCCCACCAGGCGATCGCGGCCTTCCAGCGCCAGCAGCCGCAGCGGTGCGAGGTAGGCCCCCTTGCTCGCCTTGGCGAGGCGCTCGAAAGCGGCGTAGGTCTTGCCGCTGTTGGGCGGGCCGACGTAAAGCGTGACGGTGCGCTGCAGCCGGCGTGCGGTCTCGAAGGTGTCGGGATAGCCCTGGAAGGCGAGTTCCGTGTTCAGGCCTTCGAGTGTTTCCAGCTCGGCGGCGCGGTGCTCCCAACGGTCTTGCGTGCGCGTGCAGGCGTTGCGCAGTTCGGCAAACGGCTGTGGCGTGGCGCACTGCGCCTGCAGGCGCGGCAAGAGCGCATCGAGCTGCTTGGGGTAGCCCGAGGCGCTGCGTTCGACCAGCGAATCCAGATGCGCGACCAGCGCTTCGGCATCAGCGTAGGGCGGCGGCGTGCCGAGCGCCTGCGTGAGCGCCGCCAGGTCGCCGGTGCGGAAGTACGCCCACACCGGCACGTCGGCGATCGGCACGCGGTAGGCCACGGGCACCCGCCAGCCGCGGCGCGTGAGCGGCAGCGTCTGCGTGACCACGCGCTCCCAGCCATGCACCGTGCGCGCCACGCCCAGTGTGTCGAGCACGGCGGTGCGCTCGGCCATCAGCGCGCGCACCTGCGGGCCGTTGCCCACGGTCTCCAGATGCTGCAGCGCCGTGTCCATCAGCGCCGGCGCGATCCAGCGGCTCGGGCGCGCATTGCCGGCCGCCTTCTGCAGCAGGATCAGGCCCTGCGCGTCGAGCCGCTGCTCGATTTCGGCGGCGCTCGCATCGGCGAAGTCGGTCGGCTTGACCACCTGCGGCAGGTTGTAGGCCGCGGATCGGATGCGCTGCAACTGCGCGGCGCCGATGTGCGGCGGAATGCGGCGTGCGTGATCCGGGATCGGCAGCTTCTGCGGTTCTGGCTTGGGGCGGGGGGACGTTTGCAATGCCTGGCCGTCTGCTGCCGGCTGTGTCACGGTTTCGGGGGTTTCTGCCATGGGGCGATTGTGCTGCGGCATCGAAATGCATCGCGGGCACGACGACAATCGAGGATTCACCGCTTTGCACCGCGACATGTCCGAGACCCCGCAGCCGCCTCACGACCCGACTCCTGCGCCGACGCCGGAGTCGACACCCGAGTCGGTCTCCGCATCGACGTCAGAAACCACGCCGACATCCACGCCGGCGACAGCCCCAGCCCCCGCACCCCTGAGCCCGGCCGCCTGCGCGCAGCAATTGGCTGAACGCTTTCCCGCGCTCTTCGCCGGCAAGCCAAAGCCGCTGAAGCTGCGCATCCAGGCCGACATCCAGGCGCGCGCGCCGGGTGTCTTCACCAAGCAGGCGCTGTCGGCCTTCCTGCGGCGCCTGACGGGCAGCACGCCTTACCTGATCGCGCTGAGCACCTCACCGCAGCGCTTTGATCTCGATGGCCAGCCCGCCGGCGAACTGAGCGACGAACACCGCCAGGCCGCCGTGGACGAACTCGCGCGCCGCCGCGCCCTGCATGCGCAGCGGCGCGAGCAGGAGCAGCAAGAACAGCAGGAGCGGCGCAACCGCGCCACCTTGCTGCGCGACTTCGAGACTACGCGGCTCACGCCGGCGAACTTCTGCGCGTTGAAGGGCGTTGCGCCTGAAGATCTTGACGGCTTGCTCGCCATCGCGCGCGAAGAAGCCGCGCAGCGCCCGCCGAACGAACCTCCGCCCGGCCGGCGCGGCCCGCCGCGGAGTGACGTGCGCCCGGACCGATCGCGCCCGCGGCGCTGAGCGCCTGTCCGCACCTTCCAGACACTGAACCTCCGATTCCCGATTCATGTTCAAGAACACACTCGTCTACCGCATCGCCCAATGGACACAACCCGAACTGCCTGAACTCGACGAGCGCCTGGCTGCCGCGCGCTTTGTCGAGTGCGGCGCCACGCAGGCCGAATCCTCCGGCTGGGTCGAGCCGCGCGGCGAGCAGCACGGCGCGATGGTGGAGAGCATCGGCGGCCAGTGGCTGATGCGCCTCGCTATCGAGACCCGGGCCGTGCCGGGCTCGGCGGTGAAGCAGCGGCTCGAAGGCGAACTCGACAAGATCGAGGCCGAGACCGGCCGCCGGCCCAAGGGCAAGCGCAGCAAGGAGCTGAAGGAGCAGATCGTTCACGAGCTGCTGCCGCGTGCCTTCTCCAAACGCACGTCGACCCTGGTGTGGCTCGATCCGAAGGCGGGGCTCGCGATGGTCGACACGGCGAGCCTGAAGCGCGCCGACCGCATCCTGAGCCTGCTGCTCGAAGCGCTGGGCGAAGGCGCCTCGCTGACCTTGCTGCAGACCCGCGCCTCGCCAGCCACGGCGATGTCACAGTGGCTGAAAACGAAGGAAGCGCCGGCGGGCTTCAGCGTCGACCGTGAGTGCGAGCTCAAGCAGCCCGACACCGAGAAGTCCACCGTGCGCTATGCCCGCCACAGCCTGGACATCGACGAGGTGGGCCTGCACATCGAGCAGGGCAAGCTGCCCACGCAACTCGCGATGACCTGGGACAACCGCGTGTCCTTCGTGCTCACCGAATCGATGGCGCTGAAGAAGATCAAGCTGCTCGACGTGGTGCTCGAAGGCGCGAGCGGCAAGGACGAAGGCTTCGACACCGATGCGGCGATTGCCACCGGCGAGTTGCGTCGCCTGATTCCGGATCTGCTGGAAGCGCTGGACGGCGAGCAGGCGATCGAAGCCGCGGCCTGACCGCGGCGGGTCAGCGGGCCTGTCGCGCGATCTCGCGGCGGATCTCGGCGAGCTTCGCCTTCAGCCGCCGCTCGTTCGCGACGCCCGTGCGCAGCATCATCTTCTGCCCCGAGGACAGCGAGGCCAGGGCCGGGTCGGTGAATTCGTAGTGCACCCAGGGCCGCGTGGCCGGGATCGGCCCCTTGATCTCGGTCAGCACCACGCCGAGCGGCTGCTCGGGTTCGGGCGTGGCGAGCAGATGGTCGATGACCTCGACCAGCCGGTCGTTGAAATAGCGCCCGGGGTAGCCCAGCTCTTCGTAGGCCTGCTGGAACAGCGGATAGAAGCGCCGGTAGAACGCCACCGCACGCCGCGTGTCCACCGATTCGATGAAGTCGACCAGTGGTGCATAGCGCTGCGCATTGGCGGCGCCGATGGTCGGCTGTTCACCCATCGAGTCGACGGTGAAGCGCCCCGGCGTCGGCAGCACCGGCCACAACTGCACCGCGGCATGCGGGCGCGCGAGGTTGTCGACGGTAGCGACCACGCGGTTGACGAAGGTGTCGGCCAGCAGGAACGACAGCACGTTCTTGCGACCGAACAACTCATTCAGCGCGGGTGTGATCTTGTCTTCGGTGGCACTGGCCGTGGCGGCAGCCTCGTCGGGCGACGCAGGCTCGATCGGGTGCTTGATGGCCGGCGCCGAGGCCGGCTCGGCAGGTGCTGCGGGTATCGGTACCGGCTGCACGGCGACCGGCGCCTGCACCGGCGCATCGACCGGCTGCTGCGAGCGCCACCACAGATACAGCGCCACTGCGAGCGCCGTGACGACAAGGGCGGCCACGATGACGGGGCCGTACGGAAAGCTGCTGACGCGGCGATCACGATCCATGCGGCATGGTAGTGCGCCGCACCGGGTGGGACAACGCTTTCGCGGGAAGACCCGAGGGGCGCAGCGTTACTCCGCCGGCGACGAACCCTCGCCGTTCCAGCCGGCCAGGGCCTCGACCAACTCGCGCAGCGTGCCCTTCCGCGGCGCGAATCCATCGTGGATCGCAAGCGTCGTCTCGTTCATGTGGAGCCGCTTGTTGATCTCGATCTTCTCCCCGCGAGACCTCAGGCCTCACCTTGGCGCAGGCTCGGGAAGTCCTCTTCGCGGAACTCGCCCTCCCCGCGTTCGCCGGCGGCGTGGCGGCCGACTTCTTGCGCGCGCAGCTGCACACGGCGGATCTTTCCGGAGATGGTCTTGGGCAGCTCGGTCACGAACTCGATGCGGCGCACGCGCTTGTAGGGCGCAAGGTTGCGCCGCGCGAACGAGAGGATGTCCTCCGCG
>JAKFDI010000054.1:0-15243 GCA_036676235.1 Rhizobacter sp.
CGCGCCGCGTGCCGCCGCGCCGGCCGCCGCCCTGGCACGTCCCGAAACACCTACCCGTTCGGCCGAGCCCGCTCGGCCTGCGCCCACACCGACGCCGGCTCCGCGCGACAGCGCGACGGCGAGCGCCGACCAGGACGACGAATACCTCGTTCGCCGGGGCGACACCTTGTCGCGTATCGCCTCCGCCACCCGGCGCCCGGGCGTTTCCCTCGACCAGATGCTGGTGGCGCTGTATCGCGGCAATGCCCACGCCTTCATGGGCGAGAACATGAATCGGCTCAAGGCCGGCGCCGTGCTCAACCTGCCGACCACTGACGAGGGCCAGAGCGTCTCCAACTCGGACGCGCGCCAGATCATCCGCGCGCAGAGCGCCGACTTCAGCGCCTACCGTCAGCGCCTTGCGGGAGCTGTCGGTTCCGAAGCCGTCGAAGCGCCTGCACGCCAAGCCGCCGGCAAGGTCGAGGCCACGGTGCAGGACCGCAAGGAGGCCGCCGCGCCGACGCCCGACAAGCTCACCTTGAGCAAGGGCGCCGCATCGGCGAAGGCCGCGGAAGCGCAACTGTCCAAGGAACAGGAAAAGAAGGACGCGGCCACTCGCGTGGCCGAGTTGTCCAAGAACGTGGAGGAACTCAAGCGGCTGTCAGGTGCCGCCTCGGGCGCCGCGGCGACGTCGGGCACCGGGTCGGCGCCTGCGGCGTCGGCGCCGTCCGCCATGACACTGCCGGGCAACCTGCCGTCGGTGGCTACCGCGCCGGCATCGGCATCCACCGCAGCTGCCGCGCCTGCCGCGCCTGCGTCTGCTCCGGCTGCTGTCGCGCAGGCCGAGGCCCCATCGGCCGCTGCTGCACCTGCCCCCACCCCCACCCCCGCGCCCGTCGCTTCTGCGCCGGCCGTGGCTGCGGCGCCTGCCGCAGCGCCGGAACCCGGCATGCTGGACACGCTGATCGAAGACAACCCGTGGGCGCTCGCCGTCGGCGGCGGCCTGCTGGCGCTCCTGGCCGGATTCGGCGTCTACCGCTTGACCCGCCGCTCCAAGAAGGATAGCGGCGAAACGTCCTTCCTCGAAAGCCGTCTGCAGCCCGATTCGTTCTTCGGCGCGAGCGGCGGCCAGCGCATCGACACGCGCGACGCCAGCGGCGCCTCGTCTTCGATGAGCTACTCGCTGAGCCAGCTCGATGCGATCGGTGATGTCGATCCGGTGGCCGAAGCGGACGTCTACCTCGCTTACGGTCGTGACCTGCAGGCCGAGGAGATCCTGAAGGAGGCGATGCGCAGCACGCCGGATCGCCTGGCGATCCGCACCAAACTGCTCGAGGTCTATGCCAAGCGGCGTGACACCAAGGGCTTTGAACTGCTGGCGACGCAGTTGTTCTCGCTCACGCGCGGCGAGGGCGAAGACTGGGCCAAGGCCCAGGAGATGGGCTTCCAGATCGACCCCGAGAATCCGCTGTACCAGCCGGGTGGTGCGCCCGTCGCGCCTGCCGGTGCCGCCTCTGCCGTCGAGCCGCTGAGTGCGAGCACGATGCCGCAATCGGTGCTTCCGTCGCCGTCGCGCTTCGAGGCTGCCGAAGCCATCGAGGAGCCGGTGATCGATACCTCGAACGTTGACCTGGATCTTGATCTGGACATCGATACGCCGGCCGCGCCGGCTGTCTCGCAAGCGCGGCCCGCGCCTGGGCTATCGTTCGAGCCCGTGTCGCTGACCGATGACGACCTCGGCACCGCCCTCGACCTCCCGCCGCTCACGCCCGCCGCACCGACTCCCGCGCCGGCGCCGGCCGTCGATTCCTCGGCGATGGACTTCGACCTGTCGGAAATCTCGCTCGATCTCGATCAGCCCCCGGCCACGCCCGCACCGGTGATCGCGCCCGGCATGCCCGACCTCGACAGCATCGACCTCACGCCGGATGACGACGGCTCCGATCCGCTCGCGCGCAAGCTCGAACTGGCCGAGGAGTTCCGCCAGATCGGTGACATGGAAGGCGCTCGCGATCTCCTCCAGGAGGTCGCAGACAAGGCTGACGGCGCGCTGCGCAGCAAGGCGCAGGGGATGCTGGCCGGGCTGGGTTGAGGTCGAGCCGTGGCGCCCACGCGCTGACACCGCGGAGCCTGTCGTGAGACTGGCTCTCGGTGTCGCTTATCGCGGCAACGCCTATCTCGGCTGGCAGAGTCAGCGTGGCGGTCAAACCGTCCAGGACAAGCTCGAGCAGGCGCTGAGCCAGTTCGCCGACGCGCCGGTTCGCACCGTGTGTGCCGGCCGCACCGACACCGGTGTCCACGGGCTGAACCAGGTGGTGCATTTCGACGCGCCGGTCGCGCGTGAACGAAATTCATGGGTGCGCGGAACCAACCGCTACCTGCCCGACGACATCGCCGTGCAGTGGTGCGAGGCGGTCGAGCCCGACTTTCACGCGCGCTACAGCGCGCTCGGTCGCCGTTATGCGTACGTGCTTCTCGAATCGCCCGTGCGTCCGGCGCTCGAAACGGGTCTGGCCGGGTGGGTGTTCCGCCCGCTCGATGCGTCAGCGATGCAAGCCGCCGCCGAGCTTCTGATCGGCGAGCACGACTTCAGTGCCTTTCGTTCGGCCGAATGCCAGGCGACCTCGCCGGTGAAGCAGTTGCGCGCCATCGATATCGGGCGGCGCGGCGCCTACTGGCGTTTCGACTTCGACGCGAGCGCGTTCCTGCACCACATGGTGCGCAACATCATGGGCTGTCTCGTCGCCGTTGGGGCGGGTGCACGCACGATGGAATGGCTGGCCGGCGTGCTCGCGTCGCGTGATCGCCGGCTTGCCGCGCCGACGTTTTCGGCGGCGGGCCTGTACTTTGTCGGCCCGTACTACGATGCAGTTTTCGCCATCCCGCAGCACACGCCTGCGTTGGACTGGCTGCCCTGAGCATCACAACTTGCCGATGTCACGACGCACTCGCATCAAGATCTGCGGCCTGACCCGCGAAGCGGACGTCGACGCCGCCGTAGAGGCCGGCGCCGACGCGATCGGCCTTGTGATGTACCCGAAGAGTCCACGCTTCGTCGGCGTGGTACGCGCGGCGGAACTGGCGCGGCGCCTTCCGCCCTTCGTCACGCCGGTGGCGTTGTTCGTCAACGCATCGCCCGGTGAGATTGCTGCGGCGACCGAGGCTATTCCGCAGCTCCTATTGCAGTTCCACGGCGACGAATCCCCACAGGATTGCCGCGCCGCCGCAAGGCCCTACCTGCGGGCGGCTCGCATGGCGCCGGACCTCGATTTGTTAGACTTCGCAGCTCGCTACGCCGATGCGCAAGCGCTTCTCCTCGATGCCCATGTCGAGGGTTATGGCGGCGGTGGAAAGGTCTTCGATTGGTCACTCATTCCTCCCAACGTGCGCTCTCCAGTCGTTTTGTCTGGTGGATTGCATGCCGGAAATGTGACCGACGGCATTCTTCAGGTGCGGCCTTGGGCCGTTGACGTGAGTTCCGGCGTGGAGTCGGCCAAGGGCATCAAGGATGCCGATGCCATCCGCCGGTTCTGCGAGGCAGTGCAAGAGGCGGACGCTCGCATTGCCGACCTTGGCACCTGAAGAGAGTCTTTCATGTCGAACTATCAGCAACCCGATGCACAGGGGCATTTCGGTCCCTATGGCGGCACCTTCGTCGCCGAAACCCTGATCCATGCGCTTGATGAGCTCAAGGCCGCGTACGCCGAGGCACAGCGCGACCCGGCCTTCAAGGCCGAATACGAGTCGGAACTGGCGCACTTCGTGGGCCGGCCAAGCCCGATCTACCACGCGGCGCGACTGAGCCGCGAACTCGGCGGTGCGCAGATCTACCTCAAGCGCGAAGACCTCAACCACACTGGCGCCCACAAGGTGAACAACACCATCGGGCAGGCGCTGCTGGCGCGCCGCATGGGCAAGCCGCGCGTGATCGCCGAGACGGGCGCCGGGCAGCACGGCGTGGCAACAGCCACGATCTGCGCGCGCTACGGCATGGAGTGCGTGGTCTACATGGGCAGCGAGGACGTGAAGCGCCAGGCGCCCAACGTCTATCGCATGAACCTGCTCGGCGCGCGCGTGGTTCCGGTGGAAAGCGGCTCCAAGACCCTGAAGGACGCGCTCAACGAGGCGCTGCGCGACTGGGTGACGAATGTGGAGAACACCTTCTACATCATCGGCACCGTGGCCGGCCCGCACCCGTACCCGGCCATGGTGCGCGACTTCCAGCGCGTGATCGGCGACGAATGCCTGGTCCAGATGCCCGAGATGGCGGGCCGCCAGCCGGATGCCGTCATCGCCTGCGTGGGTGGCGGCAGCAACGCGATGGGCATCTTCTACCCGTACATCGATTACGGGAGCGTGCGGCTGATAGGTGTCGAAGCGGCCGGCGAGGGGCTGTCGACCCCGCGGCATGCGGCGTCGATCCTGCGCGGTTCGCCGGGCGTGCTGCACGGCAATCGGACCTACCTGCTGCAGGACGCCAACGGCCAGATCACCGAGACGCATTCGATCTCCGCCGGCCTCGACTACCCTGGCGTCGGCCCCGAGCATGCCCACCTGAACGACATCGGCCGCGCCGAATATGTCGGTATCACCGACGACGAAGCGCTCGCCGCCTTTCACCGCCTGTGCCGCACCGAAGGCATCATTCCGGCGCTCGAATCGAGCCATGCGGTGGCGCATGCCATCAAGCTGGCGCCGACGATGCGCAGCGATCAGATCCTGCTCGTGAACCTCTCCGGCCGCGGCGACAAGGACATCGGCACCGTGGCCGCACTGTCGGGCGCCGACGACGTGGCGAAGGAGGCGAAATGAGCCGTATCGCCGCCACCTTCGAGGCACTTGCCGCCAGCGGCCGCAAGGCGCTGATTCCCTACATCACCTCGGGCGATCCGGAGCCGGACGACACCGTCAAGCTGATGCACGTGCTGGCGAACGCCGGCTGTGACGTGATCGAACTCGGCGTGCCGTTTTCCGACCCGATGGCTGATGGCCCGGTCATCCAGCGTGCCGGCGAACGCGCGCTGGCCAAGGGCATCGGCCTCACGCAAGTGCTCGGCTTCGTGCGCAGCTTCCGCGAAACGAACGACACCACACCGGTCGTGCTGATGGGCTACGCCAACCCGGTCGAGCGTTATGGCGTGGACGCCTTCGTGCGCGACGCCAAGGCCGCCGGCGTCGATGGCATGCTCATCGTCGACTACCCGCCCGAAGAATGCGAAGCCTTCGCTGCGGCGCTGCGCAAGGTCGAACTCGATCCGATCTTCCTGCTCGCTCCGACCTCTACCGACGAGCGCATGAAGCAGGTCGGCCGCATCGGAAGCGGCTACGTGTACTACGTGTCGCTCAAGGGCGTGACGGGTGCCGGCCACCTCGACACCGCGGCCGTGGCCGCGATGGTGCCGCGCATCAAGTCGCACGTGCCGGTGCCTGTTGGCGTCGGCTTCGGCATCCGCGACGCGGCGTCGGCCAAGGCGGTCGGCGCGGTGGCCGATGCCGTCGTGATCGGCACGGCCCTGGTCCAGTTGCTCGAACGCGAGCCGCGCGACAATGCGGCGCAGGCGCTGGCCACCTTCATCGGCGAGATCCGCGCCGCCCTCGATTCCCTGCAAGGAGTACGCGCATGAGCTGGCTCGAGAAATTGTTGCCCCCGAAGATCCAGCAGACCGATCCGAGCGAGCGCCGCCAGATCCCGGGCGGGCTGTGGATCAAGTGCCCATCGTGCGAGACGGTGCTCTACAAGACCGACCTCGAGCAGAACCTGAACGTCTGCCCGAAGTGCGCCCACCACCACCGCATCGGCGCGCGCGCGCGCATCGACAGCTTTCTCGACGGCGAGGGCCGCTACGAGATCGGGCAGGAAATCCTGCCCGTCGACGCGCTCAAATTTCGCGACAGCAAGAAGTACCCCGACCGCTTGAAGGACGCGCTCGAATCCACCAGCGAGACAGACGCTCTGGTCGTTATGGGCGGTGCGGTGATGAGCGTGCCGCTGGTCGTCGCGTGCTTCGAGTTCGACTTCATGGGCGGCTCGATGGGTTCCGTCGTCGGCGAGCGTTTCGTGCGCGGCGTGCAGGCGGCCCTCGAGCAGCGTGTGCCCTTCGTGAGCTTCACGGCCACCGGTGGCGCGCGCATGCAGGAAGGGCTGCTCAGCCTGATGCAGATGGCCAAGACCAACGCCTCGCTCACGCGGCTGGCAAAGGCGAAGCTGCCCTACATCAGCGTGCTGACCGACCCGACGATGGGCGGCGTGTCGGCGGGCTTCGCCTTCATGGGCGACGTGGTGATCGCAGAACCCAAGGCGCTCATCGGCTTCGCCGGCCCGCGCGTGATCGAGAACACCGTGCGCGAGAAGCTGCCCGAAGGCTTTCAGCGCGCCGAGTTCCTGATGCAGAAGGGCGCCGTCGACATGATCGTCGACCGTCGTGAACTGCGCGCCACGGTGGCGCGCCTCGTGGCGATGCTGCAGCGGCAGAGCGCCGACGCGGTGGCCTGAGGACGAAGCCGCCGTCGTTCGAGAGGCGGCTGCGGCCGCCTTCTTCGTTTCCACCACCTTTCATTGCAGGCCGACCATGTCCACGCCCGACGCCGCCACACCGCGCACGCTCGACGACTGGCTCGCCCATTGCGAGCGCATTCATCCGACCGAGATCGACATGACGCTCGACCGCGTCGTCGAAGTCCGACGGCGGCTGGGCATCGCCTTCCCCGCGCCGGTGATTGCCGTCGCGGGCACCAACGGCAAGGGCTCGACCTGCGCCATGCTCGAAGCCATCGCGCTGCAGGCCGGCTATCGCGTCGGGCTCTACGCCAAGCCGCATCTGGTGCATTTCGAGGAGCGCTGCCGCGTCAACGGCGAAGTGGTGGCGGCCGATGCGCTGTTGCCGCACTTCGAGGCGGTCGAGCAAGCACGCGGCGAATTGAGCCTCACGCAGTTCGAGTTCACGACGCTTGCCATTGCGCGGCTGCTGTCGCAGGCGCCGCTGGATCTCGTGATCCTCGAGGTCGGCCTCGGCGGGCGGCTCGACGCCGTGAACGCATTTGACGCCGATTGCGCCGTCATCACCAGCATCGCCATCGACCACGTCGACTACCTCGGGCCCGACCGCGAGTCCATCGGCCGCGAGAAGGCCGGCATCATGCGCGCGGGCAAGCCGGTGATCGTGTGCGACCCGGTGCCGCCGGCAAGCCTGGCCGAGGTGGCGGAGCGCGTCGGCGCAGAACTGTGGCTCTTCGGGCGCGATTTCAACTACTCGGGGGATCGCCAGCAGTGGTCCTGGGCCGGGCGCAATCGCCGCTTCAACTCGCTGGCGTATCCGGCACTGCGTGGCGCCAATCAATTGCTCAACGCATCGGGCGCGCTGGCCGCCTTCGAGGCGCTGCGCGAGCACGTGCCGGTCACTGCCCAGGAAGTGCGCAACGGCCTGTCGCTGGTGGCATTGCCGGGTCGCTTCCAAATCGTGCCCGGCCAGCCGGCGCTCGTGCTCGACGTGGCGCACAACCCGCATGCGGTGGCAGCGCTCGCGCAGAACCTCGACCAGATGGGTTTTTTTCCGCGCACGCACGCGGTGTTCGGCGCCATGCGCGACAAGGACATCGCGGGCATGCTCGCGCACATCGCGCCACTCGTTGATCACTGGCATTTCACCGACCTGCCGGGTGCACGCACCGGCCGCGCGGCGACCGCGCGCGAGCTGCAGGAAATCTTCGCCGCGCAGCCGCTGCGCGTACCCGGCGCCGACGCCGTGCAATGCCATGCGCAGCCGTCGGATGCGCTCGCCGCGGCACTGGCCGCCGCAGACCCCGCTGATAGAATCGTCGTCTTCGGTTCCTTCTCCACCGTGGGCGGTGTGCTGAAGGCGGGCCTGCCGCGATTGGGCGCCCCGCACGCCGGTTGATCCGGCTCGCGTTTTTGCCCATCGCGCGGTACGTGCGCTCCAGGGCCAAGCCGCCCGCGCAGGCTCACCGCGCAGGTTCACCGCGCCGGTTCACTGTTCACCTGGCCGCATCCTTCACTGCCGCGCATGGGACTGTCCTCCATCTTCAAAAGCAAGGCTGCCGCCAAGCCCGAGGCCGCCGAACGCGGCTCGCCCGATGCGGTGCAACAAGCCCGAACTCGCGCACGCCGCCGCCTGATCGGCGCCGGTGTGCTGCTGCTGGCGGGAATCATCGGCTTTCCCTTGTTGTTCGAGACGCAGCCGCGTCCGATCGCCGTCGACATTCCCATCGAGATCCCACGCCGCGACGGCGTCGAACCGCTCGCGTTGCCGGCGCCGCGCGAAGCCGCCGCGCCAGTCGATGCTGTGCCGGCCGAGCCAGCCAAGCCGGAACCCGAGGCGGCTGCAGCGCCGCCTCCCGAGCCGCCGGCGCCTGCCGCTGAATCCAAGACCGCTGCCGCGGCACCGTCCGCGGCGACCGAGCCCAAGCCCGCCGCGCGTGCCGATACAGGCGAAGCCGCACGCGCCAAGGCGCTGCTCGAAGGCCGAAGCGCCAAGCGCGATCCGGCCTCAAGCCGCGGCGAGCGCTTCGTGGTTCAGGTCGGCGCGTTCGCCGATGCGGCGGCCGCCGGCGCAATGCGCAAGAAGGTCGAGAAGCTCGGCCTCAAGACGTACACGCAGGAAGTCAACACCTCCGCGGGCAAGCGCATCCGCGTGCGCACCGGCCCCTACGACTCGCGCGAGGAAGCCGACAAGGCACTGGCCAAGGCCAAGGCCGCCGGTATGGCCGCGGTCGTGCTGACGCTTTGATTGCGCGTGGCGGCAGGCATCGCATGGGTGGATTGGGCACTGCTCGCCGTTCTGGCGCTGTCGATCGTCGTCGGCGTTGTGCGCGGCTTCATCTACGAGGTGCTCTCGCTGCTCGGCTGGGTGGCGTCGTACTTCGCCGCGCAGTGGTTCGCACCGCAACTCGCGCCGTCCTTGCCGATCGGCACGCCGGGCTCGGCCGCCAACCATGCGGCGGCCTTCGCCATCGTGTTCATCCTGGCGCTCATCGTGTGGGGCTTGGCGGTGCGCGTGCTGCGCATGCTGGTCCATGCCACGCCGCTCAGCGGCGTCGACCGGCTGCTCGGGGCAGTGTTCGGCGCGGCGCGCGGCATGGTGCTGCTGCTGGCGGTGGCCTCTGTCGTGATGCTCACGCCACTGCGCCAGTCTGCGGCGTGGCAGCAATCACGCGGTGCCGTGTGGCTGGCCGAGGGCCTCTCGGTGGTCAAGCCGCTGCTGCCGGTGGCCGTTTCGCGGCACATTCCGTCGTGAGCCGAATCTCCCGGCTCGCGGCCTGACTCTGGAGTTGTTCATGTGTGGCATCGTCGGCGCGATTTCCCAAGGCCCGGTCAACCAGCTGATCTATGACTCTCTGCTGCTTTTGCAGCACCGTGGCCAGGACGCGGCCGGCATCGTGACGATGCAAGGCACGAAGTGCTTCATGCACAAGGCGCGCGGCATGGTGCGCGACATCTTCCGCACCCGCAACATGCGCGCGCTTCCCGGCAATGTGGGCCTCGGCCAAGTGCGCTATCCGACCGCGGGCAGTGCCTACAGCGAGGAAGAGGCGCAGCCCTTCTACGTCAACGCGCCCTTCGGCATCGTGCTGGTGCACAACGGCAACCTGACGAATGCGCATGCGCTGCGCCAAGAGTTGTTCGATATCGATCGCCGCCACATCAACACCGACAGCGACACCGAAGTGCTGCTCAATGTGCTGGCGCACGAACTCGACCGCGCCGCCCGCGGGCTGCCGCTGTCGACCGAGGAAATCTTCAAGGCCGTGCGCGCCGTGCACAAGCGCATCAAGGGCTCGTACGCGGTGGTCGCCCTGATCGCCGGCTACGGATTGCTCGCGTTTCGCGACCCCTTCGGCATCCGCCCGCTGTGCTTCGGCGAGGGCAGCACGGCCGAGGGGCGCGAAGTCATCGTCGCGAGCGAATCCGTGGCTATCGAAGGCACGGGCCACAAGGCGATACGTGACGTGGCGCCTGGCGAGGCGGTGTTCGTCGACCTGCAGGGCCGCGTGCACACCGAGCAGTGCGCTGACAACCCGACGCTCAACCCCTGCATGTTCGAGTTCGTCTATCTCGCGCGGCCCGATTCAGTGATGGACGGGGTGTCGGTCTACCAGGCGCGGCTCAACATGGGCGAGACACTGGCGCAGCGCGTGATCTCCACCATGCCGCCGAACGAGATCGACGTGGTGATTCCGATTCCCGAATCAAGCCGCCCCTCGGCCATGCAACTCGCGCAAAAGATCGGCAAGCCGTATCGCGAGGGCTTCGTGAAGAACCGCTACGTCGGCCGCACCTTCATCATGCCCGGGCAGGGTGTTCGCAAGAAGTCGGTACGCCAGAAGCTCAACGCCATCGGCGTGGAGTTCAAGGGCCGCAACGTGCTGCTGGTCGACGACTCCATCGTGCGCGGCACCACCAGCAAGGAGATCGTGCAAATGGCGCGCGACGCCGGTGCGCGCAAGGTCTACATGGCGAGCGCCGCGCCGCCGGTGCGCTTCCCGAACGTCTACGGCATCGACATGCCGACCAAGGAAGAGCTCATCGCGCACAACCGCAGTCTGGACGAGATCCGCGAGTACATCGGCGCCGATGCACTGATCTATCAGGACGTGGCGGCGATGAAGCGTGTGGTCGCCCAGCTCAACCCGAAGCTGCAGGGATTCGAGGCGTCGTGCTTCGACGGCAACTACATCACTGGCGACGTGAGCAGCGAGGACTTCGACACCATCGCCGCGCAACGCAAGTCGCAGGGCGACGAAGAAGAGGGCGACGACCGCACCCGCCTTGCATTGCAAGGCGTCGTGCACGACGGTCGCTGAGCGCGGCGCCTGCGATCGAACCCAACCATCGAGATGACCCGAAAAGTCCGCACCCGCATCGCTCCGTCGCCCACCGGCTTTCTTCACCTCGGCACGGCGCGCACCGCCTTGTTCTCGTGGGCCTTTGCGCGCCACCACGGCGGCGAATTCATCCTTCGCATCGAAGACACCGACGAAGCGCGCTCCACGCAAGAGGCCGTCGACCAGATCATCGCGGCCATGAAGTGGCTGCAGCTCGACTACGACGAAGGGCCGTACTACCAGATGCGGCGCATCGAGCGTTATCGCGAGGTGATCGGTCAGATGCTCGAAGCCGGCACGGCCTACCGCTGCTACTGCACGCCCGAAGAGCTCGACGCCATGCGCGAAGCGCAGCGCGCACGCGGGGAGAAGCCTCGCTACGACGGCCGTTGGCGGCCCGAGCCCGGCAAGGCGCTGCCGCCGGTACCGGCCGGCGTGCGGTCGGTGGTGCGTTTTCGCAATCCGCTGGACGGCGACGTCACGTGGGTCGACATGGTCAAGGGGTCGATCACCATCGCCAACCGCGAGCTCGACGATCTCGTCATCGCGCGGCCAGCAACCGATGATGCGGCCGGCGCCATCGGCACGCCCACCTACAACTTCTGCGTCGTCGTCGACGATCTCGACATGCAGATCACGCACGTGATTCGCGGCGACGACCACGTGAACAACACGCCGCGGCAGATCAACATCCTGCGCGCGCTCGGCGCCGAATTGCCGGAGTACGGCCACGTGCCGATGATCCTCGGCTCCGACGGCGAGAAGCTTTCCAAGCGCCACGGCGCCGTGAGCGTGATGCAGTACGAGGAAGCCGGCTACCTGCCCGACGCGATGGTGAACTACCTTGCGCGCCTGGGTTGGAGCCACGGCGACGACGAACTCTTCGGCCGCGAGCAGCTCGTCTCGTGGTTCGACGGGCAGCATCTCGCCAAGAGCCCGGCGCAGTGGGATGCGGCCAAGCTGAACTGGGTCAACGCGCACTACCTCAAGGCCTTGCCGGCCGATGCGCTGGTGCAGCGGCTGCGCGATCAGTTGTCGCGCCGCGGCATCGATGCGTCGCAGGCGGCGAATCTCGACGCGATGTGCAGCTTGTTCAAGGATCGCTGCGCCACAGTCGACGAACTCGCCGAGTGGCTCGCGATGTACTTCGCCGACGTGCAGCCGAGCCCCGAGGACGTGCAGACCCACGTCACCGATGCGGTGCTGCCGGCCGTTCGATCGCTGCGCGAGCGCCTTACGCAGGCCGAGTGGGCCAAGCCCGCAATCGCCGCAGCGATCAAGGAAACACTCGGCGAACACCAGCTCAAGATGCCTCAACTCGCGCATGCGGTGCGCGTGCTGGTGTGCGGCCGCGCGCAGACGCCGTCGCTCGATGCGGTGCTCGAACTGTTCCCTCGCGAAACTGTGCTTGAGCGTTTGCGAGAGGTCTGAAACTCTGTCTATAATCGCGGTCTCGCTTGAACAGCGCGAACCTTGATCGGTTGATTCACAAAGTCAACCAGGAAAGGTTACCCAAGAGGGGGTATAGCTCAGCTGGGAGAGCGCTTGCATGGCATGCAAGAGGTCAGCGGTTCGATCCCGCTTACCTCCACCAAAAGTGGCGCGCAGTTCAAGAGCCCGAGCCGATGGCACAACCGGAAACGGAAATGCTTGAGGCGAAGGCAGAAGGATCAAGTCCCCTTCGTCTAGAGGCCTAGGACACCACCCTTTCACGGTGGCTACAGGGGTTCGAATCCCCTAGGGGACGCCAAGTTTTCGGCAGCACTTGCGGAGCAATCCGAAAGCCGCCGGCCACATGGAGTGGTAGTTCAGTTGGTTAGAATACCGGCCTGTCACGCCGGGGGTCGCGGGTTCGAGTCCCGTCCACTCCGCCAATAAAATCAACGGGTTAGCTTGGAAACGAGCTAACCCGTTTTTCTTTGTCTGATTCGTGGGAACATCTATGGGAACACTTGAACGAGACGGCGATGTCCAGAGCCGGTCGACGACTCTCGGCCCCTGCCTCGCTGTGTCGATCAAGCAGGCATTTTTAATGGATTTGGCCTTGTCACAGATCTTTGCGGGCTCGGTGACTTGCATCAGGAATTCAAAAGCGCCACGGCAACTTGCATCCAGAGGCAAGCAAGGCCCTTCATCTCATCTGCTTGGCTAGTGTCGTGAGTTGGAAGTTCGCAGACAAAACCGCTCGATGCTCGCAAGGATGTCTGCGGCCACGTCTTCGTCTTCCGCGGCCGGCGCGGCGACATCCTCAAGGTGCTGTGGTTCGACGGCCAGGGCCTGCTGCTGCTGGCCAAGCGCTTGGAGCGCGGTCGCTTCGTGTGGCCGCAGGCCGACTCGGGCAGCATCTCGCTCACGCCTGCGCAACTCTCGATGCTGCTCGAAGGCATCGACTGGCGTATGCCGGTACGCACGCATCGGCCGGAACTGGCGGCCTGAACCACTGTATGGAGTTGCCTCCGGTGCGGCCCCTATGGCCGGCACCGACATGACCCGGCACAGTTGATCTCTGTGCACACCCCTCTCCAGCCACCCCATACCTGCGCGAGGTGCTGACGCGCATTGCCGACCATCCGATCAACCGCATCGACGAGTTGCTGCCGTGGAACGTCGGCGCAGGCGACGAAGACCAACGACAAGCAGCCTGAGCATGGCGACCAAGGTACAACGGATCAAGGCGCCGGCGGCGATCCTTCAACTGCACATCGAACTGCGAGGCACCAAGCCCAAGGTCTGGCGACGTGTTCTGGTGCCCGAGACGATCACCCTGCGGCACCTGCACCTAGTGATCCAGGCCGCCTTCGGGTGGGGCCACTCGCACCTGCACGAGTTCATCGCCGGCGACGGCGAGCGCTATGGCACGCCCGATCCGATGTACGGCTCCCCCGGCTCGGTCACGAGCGAGAACATTCGGTTGACGACGGCACTGCGCAAGGCAGCGTTGAACTATGTCTACGACTTCGGTGACTATTGGGAGCACCGCATCAAGGTCGAGAAGACGCTCGCGCCGGTTCCGGAGTTGGCGCTGCCGTTCTGCGTTGGTGGGGCCTGCGCCACGCCGCCCGAGGACTGCGGCGGCGTGCCGGGCTATGCGGAGTTCGTGCAAGCCATGGCGGACCCCGACGACCCCGAGCACGACAACTTGGCCGAATGGATCGGCACCGAGACGTGGGACCCTGCGGCCTTCGACACCATCGAGGTCAACGACCGGCTCGCCGAGATCAAGCTCTGAGTCGCAAATGGTTCAAGTGACGATGGCGAGAGCCTCAACGCGCTGCTGAAGCGTCTGGACACGGCCATCGGCTCGGCTTGGTCTGGCGACCTGTCATCGACGACGTCAACGACGGTGAAAGCGACCTGCTGTAGCCCACTCGCAGTTCCACGGTCAAGAGGGCCTTGTGGCCACGCTTACCGCGACTTGAACACTGGATCGCATGCACACGCCTTCGCTGCCCATACCCGGCATTGACTTCAGACAGGGCCGTCCCGCTGATGCGATTTGCGTCGGCGTGCTGGCCACGCAGGTGTTCCTCGACACGTATGCGACATCGGGGATCGATCCGAAGCTTGCGCGCGAGGTCCTCGATGGCTACGCGCCGGCGGCATTCGAGACGCGGCTGTCGCACGGCGCACAAGTATTTCTGCTGGCAGAACGAGCCGGCAGTCTGATTCTAGTTCGCGTTAAAAACAGCATCAATAATCCATGGCCAGGCGGTGATGCTGCGGATGCGTTGTTGGTCGAACTCGAAGTTGTGAAGACTGTCGACGAGATGATCTTCAACGGCATCTAGGGAGTCGAAGACGCGGTTGTGGAAGTGCTTCTCGCGCAACTCGTCCCACAGATGCTCGACCGGGTTCAGCTCGGGCGAGTACGGCGGCAGGAACAACAGCCGCATGTTGACCGGTGCTCGCAGCTCGTTGCTGGTGTGCCAGCCCGCACCGTCCATGACCATGACCATGACCATGACGATGTTGTCGTCGGCGTGGCGTGCCGCCACCTCGTCGAGGAACAGCTGCATGCACGGCGTATCAACTTGGGGCAGCACCAAGGTGTCGAGTCCTCCATCTTGCGGACTGACCGCCCCGAAGGCATAGATGTACTGACGCGACAGCATCTTCTTGACCATCGGACGCAGCGGGCGACGGCACCAGCAGCGGCGGCAGTCGCTGATGCGTCCGAAGCGCGCCTCGTCCTGGAACATCAGCCGCAGCGGTCGGCGCTGTGCGAACTCGGCTACGACTTGAACCAGCGTGCCGGTGAGTTTTTTTTCCAGTCCTCGCGGGCCTGCGGGTCGCCGTCGGGGTGCCCCCCGCGTCAGAATAGTTGTCGCCTCCATAGACCAACCCAGGGGGCGGCGATGAAGGACGGACTTGGCTCGATACGGACAGGCATTCAAGGACAGAGCGGTGGCGAGGTTGCTGCCGCCG
>JAKFDI010000055.1:0-98137 GCA_036676235.1 Rhizobacter sp.
TCAAACAATAAGAACCGTTCGGGCTGAGCCTGTCGAAGCCGCGCGTGCGCACAGAGGCACTTCGACAAGCTCAGTGCGAACGGGCTTTGTGGCGTTCTTGTACTTTTGAACGCGAAGCCGTATGAGCTACGCGCCGCCGGCCCGCAAGGCCGGCGCCGGCCGGCGCAGCCATTGCGTGAGCAGCCCGAGCCCCAGCAGCGACAGGCCGATGACATCGGCCCAGCCGTGCGGATAGACCAGCAGCAGCCCGGCGGCAATGAAGGCCAGGCGCTCCCACCAGCGGCAGCGCACAAACACCCAGTTCTGCGCGCCGCAGGCCAGCGCCGCGATGCCTGCCGTGGCGGTGGCCGTGATCCACGCCACCTCGCCCCAGGTCACGCCCGGCGGCGGCTTGAGCAGCAGGCCCGCACCGGCCGGATCGAGCACGAAGACGAAGGGCAGCAGGAAGGCCGGCAAGGTGTACTTCCACGACTGCAGCGTCGTCCTGTAGGGATCGCCGCCGGTGATGGCCGCGGCCGCGAACGGCGACAAGGCGGTGGGCGGCGACACCTCCGACAACACGGCGTAATAGAAGATGAACATGTGCGCCGCGTAGTCGGGCACGCCGAGCTTGGTGAGCGCCGGCGCGGCAATCACCGCGCAGATGATGTAGCTGGCCGTCACCGGCACCGCCAAGCCAATGACCCACACGATCAGCGAGGTGTACACCGCGGTGAGGAAGAGGCTGCCGCCGGCGTAGTCGATGACGATGGAGCTGAACTTCAGGCCCAGACCCGTCTTGCCCACCACGCCCACGATCACGCCCGCCGCGGCGCAGGTGGCGGCCACGTTCAGCGCCTGCTTGGAGCCGTCTTTCAGCGCGGCGATCAGCTTGGGCGGCCACATGGCCGTTTCGCGGGCGAAGAAGCTCACCACGAAGGCCACCACGGTGGCCCAGAACACCGACATCAGCGGTGAGAAGCCGTAGACCATGAAGCCGACGATGGCGATCAGCGACAGGAAGTGAAACCAGAACTTGGCCGCCAGCTGCATCGCCGTGGCGCCGACACGCGCTTCGACGGCGGCGCCGCTGCTGAACTTGCGCGCATCGAGTTCCACCATCAGGAACAGCGACAGGTAGTACAGGCAGGTCGGGATCGTCGCCATCAACAACACGTCGAGGTACGAGATCTTCAGGAACTCGGCGATCAGGAAGGCGGCCGCGCCCAGCACCGGCGGCGAGATGATGGCGCCAAGGCCCGCGGCGGCGAGCAGGCCACCGGCGGCATGCACGTCGTAGTTGGCCTTGCGCAGCATCGGCCAAGCCACCGTGCCGATGGTCACGGTGGTGGCGACGCCCGAGCCGGACGGGCCGCCGAGCAGGAATGACGACAGCACCACCGTGCGCCCCGCGCCCGAGCGCTTGCCGCCCAGCAGCGCGAAGCTGAAGTCGAGGAAGAACTTGCCGGCGCCCGAATGCTGCAGGAAGGCGCCGAAGATCGTGAACATGATGATCAGCGTGGCCGACACGTCGATCGCGGTGCCGAAGATGCCTTCGAGCGACATGTACATCACGCCTACCAGGCTCGGCACGTCGTAGCCGCGGTGCGTCCAGTGGCCGGGCAGCCAGGGGCCGAGGAAGGCGTAGCTCGCGAACAGCAGCACCACGAAGGGCATGATCCAGCCCGTGGTGCGCCGGCAGGCTTCGAGCACCAGCACGACGAAGGTGACGCCGAAGATCACATCCCAGTCGGTGGGCCAGGTGGCGCGGTCCCAGAACTCGTCGCCGCCCATCAGCAGGTAGACGATGGTTGCGACGCCCGCCAGACCGAGCAGCACGTCGTACCACATCAGCCGGTTGCGCAGCCGCTTGGTGGCCGGAAAGATCAGGAAGATCAGCAGCAGCACGAAGCCCACGTGCACCGGCCGCAGGATCTGCGTGCGCACGATTCCCGCTGCGGCGTACAGGTGGAACAGCGACATCACCACCAGCAAGGCAGTGATCAGCAGATCGAGGTGGCCGCCGAACCGGCTGGTGGCGCCCTCTTCCTCCTCGATGAAACGCTCGGCGGCCTTCAGTCGCTCATCGGCGACTGTGTCTTCAGATTGCGGAGGCACGCTCATGCAGAGTCATCGAGAGAAGGAAGAAGCAGGGAACGAAGGATCAAGCAAACGCCGCGGATCCGGCTTCGCCGGTCCGCTGGTGTTGCCCCCTTGAGGGGGCGCGCGAAGCGCGTAGGGGGTGGGTCATTTGAACTTCACACCCCGCTCTTCCCAGTACTTGCGGGCACCGGGATGCATCGGAATCGGCGACGAGCCAGCCTGCGCTTCGAGCGTGATGTTCTTCGCCTCGCGGTGCACGGCCACCAGTTCGTCCTTCTTCTCCATCAGCGTCTTGACGATGGTGTAGGCCATCTCGTCGGTCATCTTCTTGTCGGCCACCAGCAGGTTCCAAACGTCGATGTTGGTGACCTGCTTGTCCTGGCCCTGGTAGGAGCCGGACGGGATGGTGCCGTTGACGTAGAGCGGACCCCACTTCTTGTTCATCGCTTCCGCGTACTGCGCGTGATCGAGCAGCTTGATCTTGATGCCCGGCGTGGCCGCCAGGTCGGTGATCGCCGCCGTCGGCACGCCGCCCACCCAGATCAGGCCGTCGATCTTGCGGTCCTTGATGGCGTTCACGCCTTCGGCGACCGACAGGCGCTCGCGCTCCACGTCCTTCACGATGCCGGCCGCTTCGAGCAGGCGCAGCGACATCACTTCGGTGCCGCTGTTGGGCTCGCCCGTGGAGATGCGCTTGCCCTTCAGGTCGGCCACCGAGTTGACGCCGTTGCCTTCCACGGTGACGACGTGCATCTTGTTCGGGTACAGCACCATCAGCGTGCGCGCATCGACCTCGCGGCCCTTGAACTTGCCGAGGCCCTTGGTCGCGTCCCAGGCCGAGTCGGCCATGGTGAAGCCGAAGTCCTGCTTGCCCTGGCCGATCAGCTGCAGGTTGGCAACCGAGGCGCCGGTCACCTCGGCCGTGGCCTCCCAGCCGGGCACGTGCTTGGACAGCACCGCGGCCATGCCGCCGCCCATCGGGTAGTACACGCCCCCGGTGCCGCCGGTGCCGATGGAGAGCCGCGTCGTGGTCTGCGCGGACGCCGGCCCGGCAAGGGCAAAGGCCACGGTGGCCACCAATCCGATCAATGCGCTTTTCATGTTCAGGTCTCCAGAAGTTCGTACGACACACGCCGCAAAAACACGCCTTGCGGCGGACGGCAAATCAGCGGCGAAAGGTAACAGCCGAACGCGACGCGGCGGAACCGGGAATGCCCGAAGCGTAGTCGCGTGCGAGGTACGCGGAACTACGCATGACGCCAGCGCTCAGGCGGGTTCGGACATCACGACCATGCCGTCGGCATCGGCACACAGCCAGTCGCCCGGGCGCACCCACACGCCCTGCACCTGCACCGCCACGTCGCGCTGGCCCTCGTTGCGCTTCTCGGTCGGCAGCGGGATCAACGCCAGCGCGCGGATGCCCACGTCGCAGGCGGCGAGTTCGGCCACGTCGCGCACGCAGCCGTCGACCACCACGCCGGCCCAGCCGTTCCTCGCCGCCGCCGCGGCCACGTTGCCGCCCACCAGCGCACGCCGCAGCGAGCCGCCGCCATCGACCACGAGCACGCGGCCTTCGCCGGGCTCGTCGAGCGCGGCCTTCACGAGCGAGTTGTCCTCGAAGCATTTCACGGTGCTCACGCGGCCCGAGAACGCAAGGCGCCCGCCGTAGCTGCGAAACACGGGCGGCAGCACGCGGAAATCGCCGGAAGCATCGGCCTTGTGCGCGTCGCACAGGTCGCAGGTGGAGGTATCGGAGGGCGTGCTCATGCGTTGATGACCTTCTTGATGGGTGGTTTCACATCCTCGCGGCGCGCCGGCAGCATGGGCTGGTGCTCGCGAGCGGGGTTCAGGATGATGGAGGTGGCGGTCTCGGTGAGGATGCAGAACTTGCTCACCACCGCGTCGAGATGCGACACGTCGATGACGGCGATCTCGATGATCCAGCTGTCGTCGCCGGTCACGTTGTAGGCGCTGACGACCTCGGGCGTCTGCCCGACCAGCTTGACGACCCGGGCGTACTCGGCGCGGCCCACGCGCATGACCGCGCGAATGCCGTAGCCGAGCTTGCCAAGATCGACGCTCGCGCGGTAACCGGTGATGACGCCGGCCGCCTCGAGCTTGCGCACACGCTCGGTCACGGCGGGCTGGCTGAGGTGGACGCGGCGGCCGAGTTCGGCCATCGTGAGGCGCGCGTCGGCCTGCAGTTCGGCGAGGATGCGGGTGTCGTAGGCGTCGAGTTCGTAGCTCAAGGCAGGCATGTCGATTTCCCTTGGAATCAACGGCATTCTGGGCCAACAAGCGTGAGAGAACCCTGGCTCGCACCGAAGCGCCTTCATAGCATCGTGCTCGTTTCATGCCGCTTGTTGCCGCTGTTGCGAGACCCACGCCATGCCTGAACTCACCCTGCCCGCATCGCCGACGACCCGCATGTCGCCGCTGCTCATCGCCTGCCTGGCCGCCACCTGGCTCATCTGGGGCTCCACCTATCTCGCAATCAAGTTCGCGCTCGCGAGCTTCGCCCCATTTCTGCAGATGGGCACACGCTTCCTCTTCGCCGGCGCGCTGCTGATGGCGTGGATGCGCTGGCGCGGCGCCGCCTGGCCCGACCGCACGCAATGGCGCAACGCCGCCATCGTGGGCGCCCTGATGCTCGGCGGCGGCATGGGCTGCGTGGCCTATGCGGAACAGACGGTGGGCTCGGGGCTCGTCGTCGCCTTCATCGCGATCGTGCCGCTGATGATTGCCGCGCTCAATCGCCTGTGGGGCGTGAAGCCCGGTCGGTTGGAGCTGGCCGGCATCGCACTCGGTCTGGCCGGCGTGCTGATGCTCACGCGGGGCGCGGGCTTCCAGGGATCGTCCGCGGGGCTGGCGGCGATGGTCGTCGCCTGCGCGAGCTGGTCGCTCGGCAGCGTGCTCAGCCAACGTACCTTGCCGCTCGCCGCCGGCGCCGTGGGCTTTGCGAGCGAGATGCTGTGCGGTGGCGCCGTGTTGCTGCTGCTGTCGGCGATTGCGGGAGAAGGCTTCGCCTGGCCACCGCTGCCCGCCGCCGCAGCGGCGTGGCTCTATCTCGTCGTGTTCGGCTCGCTCATCGCGTTCAACGCCTACATGTGGCTGCTCGCCCATGCGAGCACCGGGCTGGCTGCGAGCTACACCTTCGTCAACCCGGTGATCGGCATGCTGCTCGGCGTGGCCATCGCCGGCGAAGTGATCACGTCGTTCGAGTGGTTCTCGGCTGGCGTCGTACTCCTCGGCGTCGTGCTGGTGCTGCGCGGCACCGTGCGGCGCTGAGCGGGGTTCGTCGGCACGGTCTGCATCGAACAGGGCGCGAACCTACACTGCTTCGCCGCCCTCGCCGGCCGGCGTATCGATCCAAGGAGTGCCCGTGTCCCCTGCCCTGTTCCAGCCGCTCGCATTGCGCGAACTCACGCTGAAGAACCGCGTCGTCATCTCGCCGATGTGCACCTATTCCGCCACCGACGGCGTGGCGAACGATTTTCACTTCGTGCACCTCGGCCGCTTCGCGCTCGGCGGCGCGGGGCTCGTGATCGTGGAAGCGACCGCCGTGCAGCCCGAGGGCCGCATCACGCACGGCGACATGGGGCTGTGGAACGACGCGCAGATCGAGCCGCTGGCGCGCATCGCCGCATTCCTCAAGCAGCAAGGGGCGGCAGCCGGCATCCAGCTCGCGCACGCTGGGCGCAAGGCCAGCATGCAGCGGCCGTGGGAGGGCAACGGGCCGTTGGGCGAAGCCGACTTCGCGCGCGGCGACCACGCATGGCCCATCGTCGCGCCGAGCGCCGAACCGGTGGATGCCGGTTGGCTGACACCGCGCGAGATGACGCCGGGTGACATCGAGACCTTGAAGCACGACTTTCGCGCCGCCGCCCGCCGCGCTGCGAAGGCCGGTTTCGACGTGCTCGAACTGCACAGCGCGCACGGCTACCTGCTGCATTCGTTCCTGTCGCCGCTGTCCAACCATCGGCAAGACGGCTATGGCGGCGACCGCGCCGGCCGCATGCGTCTGCCGCTCGAAGTGGCGGGCGCGCTACGCGAAGCGTGGCCGCAGTCGCGCCCGATGTTCGTGCGCATCTCCTCGGTCGACGGCGTGGAGAACGGCTGGTCCATCGACGACAGCATCGCCTTCGCATCCGAACTGCGCGCCCTCGGCATCGACGTGATCGACTGTTCGTCCGGTGGCATTGCCAGCTCGCCCACCGCCTCCATCGTGCCGCGCGGCTACGGCTTCCAGGTCGGCTTCGCGCAGCAGTTGCGCGCGGCGGCAGACATCAAGACCATGGCTGTCGGCCTCATCGTCGATCCGCACCAGGCCGAGCAGGTGCTGCAGCGCGGCCAGGCCGACCTCATCGCCATCGGCCGCGAGGCGCTCGCCGATCCGAACTGGCCGGTGCAGGCGCATACCGCACTGCTGCCCGACGCGCCGCCGAAGGACCGCTTCGCCGATTGGCCGCCGGCCTTCGGCTGGTGGCTGGGGCGGCGGGCGGCGACCATGGAGAAGCTCGGAGCCTGGAAGGAGGAGGGCTGAAGGCCTGCCCGATGTACCAACAGTCGCGCCAGCGCCGCCCGCTCGATCGTCTCGAGCGTCGTACGGCTCGTGATCACTTCGGTATCGAGGCTCAGATGCAGCAGCGTCGGCTCACCAGCGGCGAGGTTGCGACGTATGCCGGCTCGAACCGGGGCACGGGTCTAACAATTCGTTGAAGTCGACAACGCTTGGCGGCGCGGCTTAACTCAGGCGTAATGCGTCACCACAAGATCCTCACCCACCCGCCGAAGTGACCGTAGTTGCTACCTTTGAATTTCACGACTACCCGATGGCCTTTGGAGACATGCTGCTGTCGGGCCCGGAATCGCCAGGCCGCAACATTGCCATACCGTCGATTGGCGATGTTCAGAACTTTTTCCCAGAAGGTTCAGGATGGACGATCACAGGCCTCGCGCAGAAACTTGCAGTGATCTCCGACGAATGCGTCATTGGTTGGGCAGGAAGCAAGCTTGGGGCTCAGCTTGCGGCGCAGGATCTTCGAGATCTGGCTGCGTCGGAAAGGCTAACGCCAGAAGGCATCCAACACTTCATCAACAACCTAAACGTCGACACGCGAAGGCTTGGAACAAGCCTTCTGGGTTTGCTCCGTACCGATCAAGGCTTCCAAGGCTTCGCCTACGAGCCCGATCTCCAAACAACGCTGGCCGACGGAACGCCTGTCACCTTAGCGGGAACAGGCGCAGCACTCATAGCCAAGATGCTCCGGACTAGCCGCAGGAGCAGATTGCGGACCGACGACGCAAAGATGCATCCAGCGGTAAAGGCATACGAACTTGGTCTGCAACTTGGAGGGGTGCATCTCCGCATGGAGGAGGCCCATGACGATCAACTACTCCAGTTCTTCGGGGGTCTCTACGAGGTGGCCGTATTCAACGGCGAGCGGTTCACGAAGGACCGCGGCGTCACCTACGTTCTGTGGGCAGGCAAGGAGCACGACGCCCAAGGCTTCGCAAAACCCGACCACATAGTTACGACCAACTATCTCGACGACGTGTTGGTGTTTCGAAGCCAGAAGCTTCTCTGGAACGGTAGCGGCAAGTTCCAAGTGGGTGACGTTCAAGTGCACACAGTCAACCCAATCTACAAGCGAGCCGGCTTGCCTTTCCACCCGACGCCCGCCACGGTTGTCCAACAAACGCCGTGGCTTTGCCATTGTTTCCTGGCCAGACGACTTGACGGCCGCACGCGGCAATTAGCGATCGTTGAGCGGCCGAAGTACGATGGTTCGGACAACTTCTCGATCGAAGCCAAGGAGGGCATCATCTTGAAAGTCAACTGGAAAAGGCAGTTCTGGCTTGATCTGCAATCCGCGATCGAAGCTCCTTGATTTCAGGCTCGAAGTGGGATCGCGATGACGTACGCGGCCTGCGCCAGCGCGGGCACGACTTCCCGGAATATTTGCGCCGAGTTCGGAGTTCCGTGCAGCAGCAGCACGGCAGGCTTGGCCGCCTCGCCTGCCGCGATGAACGACAACTCGGTGCCGCCGGACAGACGAAGTCGTTGCCGAGTCGCCCGCGTACTGTTGTGTTCCGCCGCGTCCATCTCCCGTGCGCGTCAATTCGCGCGCACTCTCCTGTGCGGCAAGGGACCTGCCCTCCAACCCGAAGCCGCTCGGCGTCCATGACGCACATCAGCAGACGCAAAGATGCCAGGCCATCGAATCTTCTCGACGCCCTTCGCGGCCGTGTATCCGATGTACGTAGAGAAAGCCAGGCGCAAGGGGCGCACGCAAGAGGAGGTCGACCGCGTCATTTGCTGGCTGACGGGCTATGACCAAACAGGTCTACTGCATCAGATCGAGCAGAAGGTGGACTTCGAGGCCTTCTTTTCTCAGGCGCCAGCGATGCATCCAAACAGCGCCCTCATCAAAGGCGTGGTCTGCGGCGTCCGCGTAGAGGAGATTGCGGATCCACTGATGCAGAGAATTCGCCAGTTGGACAAGCTCGTCGATGAACTCGCCAAAGGCAAGGCCATGGAGAAGGTCCTTCGGCAATGAATCGTGTATCCGTCGCATCGATCCGGGCGGCAGGCAACGTTTGACGGCTCGGCCAGCGGCCGCATCAGCAGCGGTTCGGTCTTCATCGACCTATGCGGCAGCCATGGCCGCACCCGCTACCGCCGCGCCAGCGCCGCTTGCCGGATCGCCTCCAGCGTCGTGCGACTCGTGATCACGTCCGCATCGAGCTTCAAGTGCAACAGCGTCGGCGTGCCGCCAGCCAGCGCGGCCGCGAACGCCGGCTCGAACTGCGCCGTGGTGTCCATCGTCTCGGCGCGCCAGCCGTAAGCGCGCGCCAGTGCCGCGAAATCGGGGTTGCCGAGATCGCTGCCACTCACGCGCGCCGGGAACTCGCGTTCCTGGTGCATACGGATCGTGCCGTAGCTGCCGTTGTCGACCACCACGCTGATGAGCTTGCGCGCGCCGTAGGTGGTGGCGGTGGCGAGTTCCTGCCCTGTCATCAGGAAGTCGCCGTCACCGGCGATGTTGACCACGGTGCGTTCGGGATAGAGCAGCGCCGCGGCCACTGCGGCCGGCACACCGTAGCCCATCGCGCCTGAGGTCGGCGCGAGTTGCGTGCGGCCGTGGTGGCGCAGGCCGTGGTAGCGGCAATAGCGGTGCAGCCAGCCCGAATAGTTGCCGGCGCCGTTGGTGTAGACCGTGTCCGCGGGCGCCAGGCGCTGGATGGTCTTGATCACCACCGCCAGATCGAGCGGCTCGACCGGTTGCGCGACGTGGTTGGCCTCGTAGTCGGTGTGCGCGGCTACCGTCCACGCGCCCCAGGGCAGCGTCTGCGGCGGCGCGAGTGTCTCGAGCGCCTTGGCTGCGCAGGCCGTCGATGCCTGCAGCATCAGGTCGGCCGCGTACACGCGCCCCAGTTCTTCGGCACCGGCGTGGATGTGGATCAGCTTCTGCGTCGGCCGCGGCGCCTTGAGCAGCGTGTAGCCGCCGGTCGTCATCTCGCCGAGGCGCGGGCCGATGGCGAGCACCAGATCGGCCTGGGCGATGCGCTCGGCCAGCTTCGGGTTGAGGCCGATGCCCACGTCGCCGGCGTAGTTGGCGTGGCGGTTGTCGAACAGGTCCTGGAAGCGGAAGGCGCAGCCGACAGGCAATTGCCAGCCTTCGGCAAAACGCTGCAGCGCATCGCAGGCCGCGGCATCCCAGCCGCTGCCGCCGGCGATGACGAAGGGTCGCTTGGCGTCCAGCAGCAGGCGGCGCACCTCGCGCAGCGCGCCCGGGGCCGGCCAGGCAAGTGCGGGTTCCACGCGCGGCAGCACGGGCACCGTGGTCGGGCGCGTCAGCATGTCTTCGGGCAGCACCAGCACCACCGGGCCGGGGCGGCCCTGCATCGCGGTATGGAAGGCGCGCGACACGTACTCGGGGATGCGGTCGGCGTCGTGCACCTCGCCCACCCACTTCGCCATGCCCAGCGTGCCGGGGCCGAACATCTGGCGGAAGTCGACTTCCTGGAAGGCCTCGCGGTCGCGCTGGTCGCTGGCCACCTGGCCGATGATCAGCACCATCGGCGTGCTGTCCTGGAAGGCGGTGTGCAGGCCGATGCTGGCGTTGGTGGCGCCGGGGCCGCGCGTCACGAGGCACACGCCAGGCCGGCCGGTCAGCTTGCCTTGCGCTTCGGCCATGAAGGCGGCGCCGCCCTCTTGCCGGCAGGCGATGAAGCGGATGCGCTCGCGGTGCTGGTAGAAGCCGTCGAGCACGGCGAGATAGCTTTCGCCCGGTACGCCGAAGGCCGTGTCGACCCCTTGCGCGATGAGCGCCTCGACCAGCGCGTGGCCGGCCAGGCGCGCGGCCGGGTTCGTGGAAGTGGATGCGGTGGTTGCGTTCATGGTCGTGCAATGTAGCGCCGGTCTTGCGCGCGCGTTGTGCCTGCGCCCGGGTTGCCCCGGATGCATTAATTAACTCTTTGGTGAATTATCTGGACATGACAACAAACGCCCCGGCCGTTGCCGAACTGCGCACGCGCGACGCCGACCGCACCCAGCAGGCCATCCTGAAAGCCGCCACCGAGGAGTTCTCGGAGCGCGGACTCGGCGGCGCGCGCATCGACAGCATCGGCGAACGCGCGGGGGTCAACAAGCGGCTTGTCTACTACTACTTCAAGAGCAAGGAAGGCCTGTTTCTCGCGGTGCTGGAGGAAACCTACCGACACATCCGCGAGGCCGAGAAGCTGCTGCACCTCACCGACATGGAGCCCGCCGATGCGGTGCGCCGGCTGGTGGAGTTCACCTGGAACTACTACCTCAAGCACCCCGAGTTCTTGACGCTGCTCAACAGCGAGAACCTGCACCGCGCCAAGCACATCGCCGACCTGCCGCACATCCGCGAGCTGAACTCGCCGCTGGTGCAGACGTTGGCCGAGATCATCGAGCGCGGGCGCGCGAGCGGCGTGTTCCGCGGCGGCATCGACCCGGTGCAGCTCTACATCTCGATCGCCGGGCTTGCGTACTTCTACGTCTCGAACCAGCACACGCTGTCGGCGATCTTCGGGCGCAACCTCATGTCGCCCAAGGCGCGCAGCGAACGGCTCTCCCACATGACCGAGGTGGTGCTCGGGTATGTCCTGAGGGATTGAGCCGGCGCCAAGCGTTGACAGCGCGCCGTCGCTCGCCCAACAATTCCCCGATTCGTTAATTAGCCCGTGCTTGCGACGGCCAAGACGCGCTGCCGAAACGAATTCCCCACAAGACCCACTGGAGACACCATGAAGCACACCTCTTCGCTGACTCGGCCGCTGGCTCGGCCCCTCCTTGCGGTCGCCCTGGCCGTGGCCGCCACCAGCGCCTTCGCGCAATGGAAGCCCGAGCGCCCCATCACGCTGATCGTGCCGTGGGCCGCCGGCGGCTCGACCGACCAGGTGACGCGCGTGACGGCCGCCGAGATCGAGAAGAAGCTCGGCCAGACCGTGGTGGTGATGAACCAGCCGGGCGCCTCGGGCTCGGTGGGCACGCGCAACGCGATGCAGGCCAAACCCGACGGCTACACCTGGACGGCCGGTGCCGCCAAGGACCTGGGCACCTACCAGGTGCTGGGCATGCTCGACACCTCGATCAGCGACTGGAACCTGTACCTCAACGTCGCGCACATCGCGGTGGTGGGCGTCAACGCCGACACGCCGTACAAGACGATGGCAGACCTGATCGCCGCCATGAAGGCCAAGCCGGGCCAGGTGTCGGTGGCCACGGCCGGCGTCAACTCGAGCGGGCACTCGGCGATCGAGGCCATCGCGCGCGCCGCCGGCGTGCAATACAAGCACGTCACCTATGACGGCGGCGCGCCGGCGGTGGTGTCCACGCTGTCGGGTGAGACCGAGGTCACGACGCAGCTCGCGGCCGAACAGACCGACATGATCCGTGCCAAGAAGATCCGCCCGCTTGCCGTGGTGGGCGACAAGCCGCTGGAGATCGAGGGCTACGGCACGATCCCGCCGTTGTCGCAGTTCATTCCCGGCTTCAAGGACCCGATCAACTACTTCGGCATCTTCGTGCCCAAGGGCGTGCCCGCTGAAGTGACGCAGACGCTCGACAAGATCTGGGAAGGCATGAAGGACAACGCGGCGCTGAAGAAGTACGCGCAGAGCCGCGGCGCCCTGTTCGCGCCCATGCACGGCGCCGAGGCGCAGAAGGCCGTGTTCCCGGCGATTCAGTCGTATGCCTGGGTCCAGCAGGCGGCGGGCAAGGCCAAGGTGTCGCCGGAGACGGTGGGCATTCCGAAGCCCTGAGACGGGCTCGCATTGAAGGTCCGAGCACGTCCCCAAACCCGTTCGCACTGAGAGCTTGTCGAAGTGCCCGATCGTCCTGGCCCTGTCGAAGTGCCTCTCTGCACACGCGCGGCTTCGACAGGCTCAGCCCGAACGGTTCTTATCGTGTGACTGGGGACCGGTTGTGAGACGGGCTCGCGTTCAAGAGCGGAGAACTCTCACAACCCCGTTCGCACTGAGCTTGTCGAAGTGCCCGATCGTCCTGAGCCTGTCGAAGGGACTGAGTCTGTCGAAGTGCCGGTGTGCACGCGCGGCTTCCTTCGACAAGCTCAGGACGATCGGAAATACAAGCTCAGCCCGAACGGGGTGGGTTGTGCTTCGCGAAAAAGTCTGAGCGCCTTCTTCGACCTCTCGATCACCGCAACACGCATCACACCATGAGCGAAAACATCGGCCAATCCCCCCGCAGCGACATCGTCGGCGGCGGCCTGTGGATGGCGTTCGGCGCGGTGATCCTCGGTGAAGCGCTGCGCATGGATCGCTTCACCGCGATGGGCGCCTCGCTCTACACCATGCCCGGCTTCGTGCCTGGCATGGTGGGCGGGCTCATCATGCTGCTCGGCGCGGTGCTGGCCTTTCGCGGTTGGCGCCGCAAGCGCGCCGCACACATGCCGGCCGATGCACAGGCGGGCAGCGAGCCGATGCTCAACCGCCGCGTGCTGGCGACCTTCGCGTTGTCCATGACCTATGCCGCGGTGCTGATCGGCCGCCTGCCCTTCGGTGTGTCGACCGCCATCTACGTCGCGGCCTTCATCTGGATCTTTTCTCCGCCCGAACACAGCCTGCGCCGGCGCCTGGCCAATGCAGCGATCACCGGCGTCGCAACCGCCGTCGTGGTGGTCTTGGTCTTCGAGAAGCTCTTCCTCGTCACCCTTCCATAAGGCATTCATGTTTGAAGGGCTCGCGGCCTTTGGCCATTCGCTGGCGCACTTCGCCACACCGACCGTCATCTTCTACGCGCTGCTGTCGTCGCTCGTCGGCGTCGTGATGGGCGCGCTGCCGGGGCTCACCGCCACGATGTCGCTGGCGTTGATAACCACGCTCACGCTCAAGCTGCCGCCCGACCAGGCGCTGCTGATCCTGATCTGCACCTACGTGGGCGCCATCTACGGCGGTTCGCGCTCGGCGATCCTGCTGAACATTCCGGGCACGCCAGCATCGGCCGCGTCGTGTCTCGACGGATTCGCATTGGCGCGGCAAGGCATGGCCGGGCGCGCCATGGGCATCGCCACCACCGGCTCGGTGCTGGGCACCTTGATCGGCATGTTCTTTCTTGCCGCCTTCACGCCGCTGCTCGGCGGCATGGCGCTGAAGTTCGGTGCCACCGAGTTCTTCTGGCTCGCACTCTTCGGCGTCATCATCGCCGGCACGCTGACGGGCGACGATCCGCTCAAGGGCTGGATCGCGGGCATTGCCGGCATCTCCGTGGCGTTCATCGGGCAGGAGCCGCAGTACGGCTACGAGCGTTTCGCCTATGGCCTGCGCGATCTGGCGGGCGGCATCCAGCTCGTGCCGGCGCTTGTGGGCGCCTTCGGCTTCGCCGAGTTGCTGACGGCCATCATGAACCGGCAGGCGCCGGTGAAGATCAGCGCCTTCGATACGGTGATCCCGAAGCTGCGCGACGTGACGCAGTACTGGCGCACCATCCTGCGCTCGGGGCTCATCGGCACCGGCGTGGGCGTGATCCCGGGCGTGGGCGAAGACGTGGCGGCGTGGTCGTCGTATGCCGCGGCCAAGCGCGCGAGCCGCGAGAAGCAGAAGTTCGGCAAGGGCTCGATCGAGGGCCTGATGGCCGCCGAGACCGGCGACAACGCCTGCGTGCCGGGCGCCATGATTCCGGTGCTGACGCTTGCGATTCCGGGCTCGGCACCGGCCGCCGTGCTGATGGCCGCGATGATCATCCACGGCGTGCAGCCGGGCCCGATGATCATGGTCGAGAACGCGCAGTTCGTGTACGACGTGGTCGCGATGATGCTGTTCGCGACCATCGGCATCTTCATCTACGGCCTGGTGCTGACCAAGGCGCTGGTGCAGGTGCTGCGCGTGCCGCAGCACATGATCGTGCCCATCATCTTCGTGCTGTGCTCGGTGGGCAGCTTCGCGCTGGCAGGGCGGCTGTTCGACGTGTACGTGATGCTCGCCTTCGGCATCATCGGCTTCGTGCTGCGCCGCTACGGCTACCCGATGGCGCCGCTGGTGCTGGGGCTTGTGCTCGGCGACTTGCTCGAGAAGAACCTGCGGCGCGCGCTCATCCTCTCAGACGGCGACCTGAGCCCGTTCTTCACGCGGCCGATCTCGGCGGCGGTGGCGGCGCTGATCTTCGGCACCATCGGCTGGAAGCTCTTCAGCCTGCATCGCGCACGCCGGCGCATCGGTGCTGCGGCAACGAACGGCGTGACATGACAGCTCGAATGAAGCTGAGCCTGTGCAACGAGGTGCTGCGCCACCTCGATTTCGAGACGCAGTGCCGCACCGCCGCCGCGCTCGGCTACCAAGGGCTGGAACTCGCACCCTTCACGCTGGCCGATGACCCGGCGCAATTGCGCGAAGCCGATGCGGCGCGCCTGCGCAAGACGGCCGCGCAGCACGGCCTCGCGATCTCGAGCCTGCATTGGCTGCTGGTGAAACCCGAAGGGCTGTCGCTGTCGACGCCCGACGCGGCGCTGCACCGGCGCACGGTCGATTTCCTCGCGCACCTGATCGACTTCGCCGCCGCCTGCGGTGCGCAGGTGCTGGTGCACGGCTCGCCGCAGCAGCGTGCGCCGGCGCCGGGGCAATCGGCGGCCGATGCATTGGCGCGCGCCGAAGCCGGATGGATGCAGCTCGCCGTGCACGCCGAGCGTGCCGGCGTGGTCTATTGCATCGAGCCGCTGTCCCCGGCCGAAACGCCGGTGCTCAACACCGTGGCGCAGGCCGCCGCCGTGGTCGACCGCATCGGCTCACCCGCCCTGCGCACCATGCTCGACATGAGTGCGGCGGCGCAGGCCGAGACCGAAGATGCCGCCACGCTGTTGCGTCGCTTCGTGACCAGCGGCCACATCGCCCACGTGCAGTTCAACGACCGCAATCGCCGCGGCCCGGGCCAGGGCGACACACCGCAGGCGCCGGCGATCCGCGCATTGCGAGAACTCGGCTACACCGGCTGGCTGGCCGTGGAACCCTTCGACTACCACCCCGACGCCATCACCTGCGCGGCCTATTCCGCCGGGCACTTGCGCGGCCTGCTGGAGGCGACGGCATGACTGCCACCGCGACACCGCTTCGACTGCGGCACGTCGAACTCTTCGAGCGCCCCGTCACCCTGCGCCTGCCCTTCCGCTTCGGCGCGGCCACCGTCACGCGCTGCCCGCAGGCCTTCGTGCGCGTGGAGGCCGAGATCGGCGGGCGCACCGTCGTCGGCGCCACGGCCGAGCTGATGGTGCCCAAGTGGTTCGACAAATCCCCCGGCCTCACGCACGAGCAGAACTTCGAGCAACTGCGCGAGGCGTTGCGTGTGGCGCGCGAGGCCTACACCGCCGAAGGCGAGGCGATGACGCCGTGGATGCTGTCGTCCACGCAGGGTTCGGCCGCTATCGCGCAAGGGGTGGCTTTCGGCCTGCCGCGGCTGGCGGCGCAGTTCGGCCCGGCACTGCTCGACAAGGCGGTGGCGGATGCGGCGTTGCGTGCTGCCGAACTCGGTTGGTGTGACGGCGTCTCGCGCGGGGTGCTGGGTGATACGTTTTCGCCGGCGCTGGCCGTCACGCAGCCGCAAGGCGTGTGGTTGCGCCACACCGTCGGGCTCGCAGACCGGCTCACCGCCGCCGATGACGGCGCCGACCCGCAGGACGGCCTGCCCGCCACGCTCGAAGCCGCGATTGCCCACTACGGCTTGCGCTACTTCAAGCTCAAGCTCTCGGGTCGCCCCGAGGCCGACGTTGATCGGCTGACGCGCATCGCCGCCGTGCTGGCGCAGCACGCGCACGCCGACTGGCGCGTCACGCTAGACGGCAACGAGAGCTTCGCGAGCACCGCCGCGCTGGCCGAGTTGTGGCAGCGCCTGGCCACCACGCCCGCACTCGCCGACCTGCTCAAGCGCACGCTGATGCTGGAGCAGCCGCTGCCGCGCCAGATCGCGCTGCGCGAGCCGGTGAAGGCGCTGACCATCGGCGTGCCGCTGATCCTCGACGAGGCCGACGACCGCGCCGAAGCCTTCGACATGGGCATCGCGCTCGGCTACCGCGGCATCTCCACCAAGGCCTGCAAGGGCATCTACCGCTCGCTGCGCAGCGCCCAGCGCGTGGCGCAGTCGTCGGGTCAACTGCTGCTGTCCGGCGAAGACCTCACCTGCCAGGCCGGTCTCGCCGTGCAGCAGGACACGCTGCTCGCCGCCAGCCTCGGCGTCACGCACATCGAACGCAACGGCCATCACTACGTCGACGGCTTCGGCACGGCGCCGCACGACGAAGCGCAGGCCTTCGGCGATGCGCACGCCGGCTTCTATGCCGAATCGAATGGGCGCATGCGGCTGGCAATCGTCGACGGCCGGCTCGACCTGCGCTCGCTCCACGCTCCCGGCTTCGCCAGCGCCGCCATACCGCGCTGGGACACCCTCATCCCGATCTCCTGATCCATCTGAAGAAGCAGCACCATGGCCACACAACGACTCGGTCTCATCATGCACGGCGTCACCGGCCGCATGGGGATGAACCAGCACCTGATCCGCTCCATCGTCGCGATCCGCGCGCAGGGCGGCGTGACACTCGCCAACGGCGACAAGGTGATGCCCGACCCCATCCTCATCGGCCGCAACGCCGAGAAGATCGAAGCGCTGGCGAAGGCGCACGGCATCAAGCGTTGGGGCACCGACCTCGATGCGGCGCTGGCCAACAAGGACGACACGGTGTTCTTCGACGCCGGCACCACGCAGATGCGCCCCACCCTGCTGGCCCAGGCCATCCGCGCCGGCAAGCACGTCTACTGCGAGAAGCCGATCGCGACCAACCTGAACGAGGCGGTGGAGATTGCGCGCCTGGCGCAAAGCTCGGGCCTGAAGCACGGCGCCGTGCAGGACAAGCTCTTCCTGCCGGGCCTGCGCAAGCTCGACATGCTGCGCCGCGCCGGCTTCTTCGGCCGCATGCTGTCGGTGCGGCTGGAGTTCGGCTACTGGGTCTTCGAGGGCGACCTGCAGCCCATCCAGCGCCCGTCGTGGAACTACCGCAGCGAAGACGGCGGCGGCATGATCCTCGACATGATGTGCCACTGGCGCTACGTGCTGGACAACCTGTTCGGCGAGGTGCAGTCGGTGTCGTGCCTGGGCGCCACGCACATTCCGCAGCGCTGGGACGAAGAAGGCAAGCCTTACGCGGCGACGGCCGACGACGCCGCCTACGCCACCGTGCAGCTCGAGGGCCACAACGGCGAGCCGGTGATCGGGCAGCTCAACATGAGCTGGGCCACGCGCGTGCGGCGCGACGACCTCGTGACATTCCACGTCGACGGCACGGACGGCTCGGCAGTGGCGGGCCTGTCGTCGTGCCGCGCCCAGTCGAACGTCGCGACGCCGCGGCCGGTGTGGAACCCGGACGAGAAGCAGACCATGAACTTCTTCGACCAGTGGCAGGAGATTCCGGACTCGCAGGTGTACGACAACGGCTTCAAGATCCAGTGGGAGCACTTCATCCGCCATGTGGTGGAAGACGCGCCGTACCGCTGGACGCTGCCCGAAGGCGCCAAGGGCGTGCAGCTGGTGGAGATCGCGCTCGAAAGCTGGAAGGAGCGGCGCTGGGTCGACGTGGCCCCGCTGGCGCTGTGACCCACCCCCTACGCGCTTCGCGCGCCCCCTCAAGGGGGCAACACCAGCGGACCGGCAAAGCCGGATCCGCGGCGTTTGCTTGGGAATACCCGAGCTTCGGTGATCGGGTAGGCACCATGGAGCAAACAAGATGACATTGACGCTTTCACTACCGCAAGCCGACGGCACGCTCGCGCCTTTCACATTGAGCGGCCGCGCGGCCTGGCAGGCACCTGCCGCGCCGAAGTTCAATCGCATCGCCTATTCGGCGGCGCACGTGGTGGCCGACCCGCTGGCCGCCATCGACCCCTGGCTCGACTGCGCGATCGACTGGGACGCGACCATCGCCTACCGCCAGCGCCTGTGGCGCATGGGTTTGGGCGTGGCCGAGGCGATGGACACCGCGCAGCGCGGCATGGGCCTGGACTGGCCGACCTCGCTGGAACTGATCCGCCGCTCGCTCGATGCGGCGCAAGACGTGCCCGGCGCCTTGGTGGCTTCGGGCTGCGGCACCGACCACCTGGCGCCCGAGGCAGCGCGCAATGTCGACGACGTGATCCGCGCCTACGAAGAACAGATGGCCGCGATCGAAGGTTTGGGCGGCCGGCTGATCGTGATGGCGAGCCGCGCGCTGGCCCGCGTCGCCAAGAGCCCGGCCGACTACGAGCGCGTGTACGACCGCTTGCTGACGCAGGCCAGGGAGCCGGTCATCCTGCATTGGCTGGGCGACATGTTCGATCCGGCGCTCGCGGGCTACTGGGGCAGCACCGACGTCGACGCCGCGATGGACACGGCGTTGGCCGTGATCGCCGCGCATCCGTCCAAGGTCGACGGCATCAAGATCTCGCTGCTCGACAAGGACCGCGAGATCCAGATGCGCCGGCGCCTGCCGAGCGGCGTGCGCATGTACACCGGCGACGACTTCAACTACGCAGAACTCATCGCAGGTGATGGCGCCGGAAGCGAAAAGACGCACGGCCAGAGCGATGCGCTGCTGGGCATCTTCGACGCCATCGCACCTGCCGCCAGCGCGGCGCTGTCGGCGCTGGCCGCGGGTGACGAAGCCAGGTTTCATTCGATCCTCGCGCCTACCGTGCCGCTGTCGCGCCACATCTTCAAGGCGCCCACGCGCTTCTACAAGACGGGCGTGGTGTTCATGGCCTGGATCAACGGCCACCAGTCGCATTTCACGATGGTGGGCGGGCAGCAAAGCACGCGCTCTCTTGTGCACTTCGCCGAATTGCTCCGACTCGCAGATGCGGCCGGCTTGATCGAGCAGCCCGAACTCACCGCGCGCCGCATGCGGCATCTGCTGGCCTTGCACGGAATCGGTTGATATGCGCCCCCAAGCTCACTTCGTTCGCTGCCCCCCAAGGGGGTGCTCAGTGCCCTCCGGGCGGCCGGGCGAGCACTGAGATGCGTGACTTCTCGGCCGACCATCGCTGGCTCTCGATCAACACGGCCACGGTGCGCGCGCAGTGGTCGCTCGACCGCATCATCGACGAGTGCGCCCAACGCGGCATCCGTGCCATCTCGCCGTGGCGTGATCAGGTGGCGGCGGTCGGCCTTGACCGCATCGCCGAGCGGGTGCGCGCGACCGGCATGGAGCTGTCGGGCTACTGCCGTGGCGGCATGTTTCCGGCGTCGACTACCGAAGGGCGCCGTGCCGCGCTGGCCGACAACCGCCGCGCCGTCGATGAAGCGAAGACACTCAACGCCGCCTGCCTCGTGCTCGTGGTCGGCGGCTTGCCCGGTGCACTGAGCGGCAGGGCCGAGCACATCGATATCGCCGCTGCCCGCAACGACGTGCGCGACGGCATCGCCGCGACGCTGGAATACGCACGCAGCGTCGGCATGCCACTCGCCATCGAGCCGCTGCACCCGATGTATGCGGCCGATCGCGCCTGCGTCAACACGATGGAGCAGGCGCTCGATCTGTGCGATGCGCTGGATCCGTCATGCAGCGGCGCACTCGGTGTGGCGGTCGACGTCTACCACGTGTGGTGGGACCCGAAGCTGCAGGCGCAGATCGAACGCGCCGGCCGCGAACGGCTGCTGGCCTTTCACGTGTGCGACTGGCTGACGCCCACGCGCGACCTGCTCGAAGACCGCGGCATGATGGGCGACGGCGTGATCGACATTCCGCGCATTCGCGGTTGGGTCGAAGCCGCCGGATTCGCGGGCTACAGCGAAGTGGAGATCTTCTCGCGCGAGAACTGGTGGAAGCGCGAAGGTGGCGAGGTGCTCGACACCTGCATCAGCCGCCACCGCAGCACGGTCTGACCCGCCAGAACCGTTCGCACTGAGCTTGTCGAAGTGCCTCGGTGCGAACGCGCGGCTTCGACAAGCTCAGCCCGAACGGGGTTTTATGTCTTCAAGCAGGTGCCAGCGTCGTACGCCGCACCTTGCGCACATTCACCGCACTCACGATCAACACCGCCTGCACCGCCGCGATGCCCAGCCACACCATCGCGGGACGTTGCATGTCCATCAGCGTGCCGAACATCAGCGGCGCAATCGCCTGGCCGATGTCGAGCCCCGAATACACCACGCCGTAGACCCGCCCCGTGGCGTTGTCTGGCGCCGAGCGCTTGACGATGAGGTCGCGCGAGGGCCCGGCGATGCCTGCGGCAAATCCCATCGCGCCGAACAGAACCGGCACCGCGAGCGCCGTCAGGTCGACGAAGCCGATCACCAGCGCAATCGCCGCCGCGATGCCGAAGCCTATGCCCACGATGCGCTCGCAGCGTGCCGGGTCCACGACGAGAAAGCCGCCGAACACCATGCCGCCCGCGCTGCACACCATGTAGATCGTCAGGCACATGGCGGCGATGCCCACCGGCACTTCGTGCAGCAGCCGCGCCGCCTCGGGCGCGAACGCCTGCACGCCGCTGAGCGCCATGGCATAGAACAGGAAGAACGCGAAGCACATCCACACCGCGGGGATGCCGAGAAAGGCGAAGTTGCCCTCGGCACCCGGCACGGCCTTGACCTGCGGCAGCGGGGCCAGTTCGAGATGGCGCCGGTTGACGATGAGCACCGCCAGCACTGCAAACGCCAGCACGCCGGCGCACACCAGCGCCACGCGCCATGAGAACGCCAGCGTGAGCGGCACCAGCATCGCCGGCGCCAGCGCCCAGCCGAGGCTGCCGGTGATGCCGTGCACGCTGAACGCATGGCCGAGGCGCGACTGGTGCACCTTGCGGTTGAGCAGCGTGAAGTCGACCGGATGGAACACGCCGTTGCCGATGCCGGCCACCACCGAGAAGAAGGCGAGCATCGCGTAACTCGTGCTGGCCGCGAAGCCGAAGGCCGCGATGCCCAGCAGCGCGAGGCCGCCGAAGAGCACGGGGCGCGGGCCGTGCTTGTCGACCATGAAGCCCGCCGCCGCCTGCACGCCGCATGAGACGACGAAGAAGATCGACATCAGGAAGCCGAGTTCCGCATAGCTCGCGTCGAAGGCATCTTTCAGCCACGGGAACAGCGGCGCCAGCAGGAGCTGGCTGAAGTGGCTGATGAGGTGCGCCATGCCGACCAGGCCGATCACGGCCGCGTCCTTGCGCATGGGGGGAACGGGGGCGGTGCTGGAAGCGGTCATGCAGTGGGCCTGGACTTGAGCTGAGCTCGGACTAAGGGTGAATACTAGGCGGCCCGCCGCGGGCGCGTTTACGATAGGTCGTCAATTTCTGTCGCGATCATGCCAACACCTCAAGTTCCGACCGCCGCGCCGCCGCGCAGCCGCGCGCGCGTGGACGTGCCGCCGCTCGACCCGCTGCGCTACGCCCCCACGCCGCAGCGCCCGCTGCGCGCAAAATGGCGCCGTCTCGCCGCCGACACGCGGGTGCAACCGCACAGCCATCCGTGGGCGCAGGTGGCGCTCTCAAGCACCGGCGTGATCCGCATGACCGCGGGACGCAGCACCTACCTCGTGCCGCCGACGCGCGCGCTGTGGATTCCGCCCGGCGTGGAGCACGTGGTCACGGTGGTGGAGCCGGCCGACATCCGCACGCTCTACATCCACCAGACGCCACAGCGCATCGGCCCCGGCGTGCCGCGCGGCGAGCGCGATGCATGGCGCGAATGCCGCGTGCTCGAGGTCTCGCCGCTGCTGCGCGAACTCGTCACGCATCTGCCGGCCGACCCCGACACGCTGGCGCCGCTCGAGTCAACGACGGGCCGCTCCCGAGTTGACTCGACCCCCTCGGGGGGCCTGCTGCGAAGCGGCAGGTATGGGGGCTCCATGACCGACCGAGAACGCTGGATCGGCGCGCTCATCCTGGACGAACTGCGCCGCGCGCAACCGCTGCCGCTGGGCATCGACCTCCCGAACGACAAGCGCCTGCGCAGCCTGTGCGAAGCCGTGCTCGATGAGCCCACGCGCTGGCCCACGCTCGACGGCTGGGCGCGCGAAGCCGGCGCGAGCGCGCGCACGGTGGCGCGGCTGTTTCGCAGCGAACTCGGCACGAGCTTCCTGCAATGGCGGCAGCAAGTTCTGCTGGCGCGCGCGTTGTCGATGGCGGCCAAGCGCATGCCGATGTCGGCCATTGCCGTCGAACTCGGCTATGCGAGCCCGAGCGCATTCACCGCGATGGTGCGGCGCTCGGTCGGCGCGCCGCCGAGCCGCTTCTTCGGCTGATCTCCCACGCCTGTTCGCCCCTCCACTCGGGGGGTGAATTGCAGACCGTTTCACTTGGCTGCAGCGATGGGCACGGGCGATGCTCTACGCTGAATCCAACCCCCACAAGAACCACAAGGCCAGGCGTCGCGCCGAGCCGCAGGAGACACCATGCTCGCATCCCTGTTCGGTGAACTCGGCGCGTCCAAGGACCGCAAGCCGGCCACCGACGACGACGCTCCCGACCACGGCTTCGCCGCCACCGCGCTGTTCGATCGTGTGGCCACCGAGGTGAACGATCGCGGGCAGATGATCGACCGCCATCACCACGACCTCGTGGTGAGCGGCTCGCCCGCACAAGCCATTCGCGAGCACTTCGCCAGCGCGCGTGCCGATCTCGAATCGGCCAGCCGGCTCATCACCCTGCTCGACCCGGTCGGCGTGTGGGCGTCGGCTGTGATTCGCGCCTTGTCCGATGCCGGCGGGCGCCCGATCGAACGCCTGCATCTGCGCGAGCAGATCACCTTGCGCACGCTCGCAACGGTGGAGCGAACCACACTGGTTCGACGTCAGGAGGAAACACTCAAGATCTACCACGCCGACGTGCGCGCACCCGGGCGCGACACCGCGGAAATCCCGTTCGCGCTGATGGAGCGCAGCCACATGTCGGTGGTCATCGTCGGCCCGATGCAGCCGCACGCCGTCGATTCGCTGCTGGCCTCCCTCGCGGAAGCGGTGTCGCTGCCGGCCTGGCGCTGCCCCAACCTGCTGTTCATGCTGCCGCCCGGCGCCGTGTGGATCGACAACAAGATCAAGGCCGTGCACTGGCCGCGGCAACTGCACGTGCATGTGCTCAACGAATCGCTCACCAGCGCGTCGGCCGTGTGGAACGCGATGCTGAGCATGTGGAGCCACGCGAAGACACAGCTCGCCTGGGCCGAAGGCGACTCGCCGCACCCGCTGGTCGGCGGCGGCGACTACCCGATTCACGTGGCGGACTTTCAATCCACCTTGCCGCCCGATGCACCTCAACCCGAGGCCGAGGCGACCACCGGCTCGATGCCGCTGGCGTCGACCACGGTGACGGCGCCGGTGCGCTCCGCTGCGAACCCGATCGACATGGCGCGATCGACGGCAGCGCTCAGCGGCATGTTGACGATCGAGGGGCTGCTCGGCTGCGCACTGGTGGACGGCAGCACCGGCCTGGTGCTGGCGCAAGAGTCGCGCGGCGACCAGCCCGTGGACCTGGAGCTGTGCGCCGCGGCGTCAACGCAGCTGATGCGCGCCCACCGCCAGGCGTCGCGCACCATGGGGGGTACGTCGCAGGTCGACGAGGTGATGAGTTCGGTCGGCCACCGCCAGCATGTGCTGCGCACGGTGGCACGCCATCCGGGGCTCTTCCTGATGGCCCTGCTCGACCGCCACCGCGCGAATCTCGCACTTGCGCGCTTCAAGTTGATGGAAGTCGAAAAGAGCCTGCTCTGACAGGTTCATCCGGCGGCACCGGCGAGCCACGAAGAATCGAACGGCTACCATTCTTGGCCCCGGGGCGAACGCCCCCATCTGTGGGCTGACATGAGCCAAGTTCTGTTCGACTACACCCGCCCCGACGCCAACGGCGCCAGCCACACGGCGCAGATCTGGGCCAAGGCGCCTGCCCCGCTTTCATCCGCGCAGCGCAGTGACCTGAAGGCACGTGCCGCCGCACTGCTGAAGGCACACGACGCGGTGCTGGTGGCCCACTACTACGTGGACGGCGACCTGCAGGATCTGGCGCTGGAAACCGGCGGCTGCGTCTCCGATTCGCTCGAGATGGCGCGCTTCGGCCGCGACCATGCGAGCCAGACACTGGTCGTCGCCGGCGTGCGCTTCATGGGCGAATCGGCCAAGATCCTGAGCCCCGAGAAGCGGGTGCTGATGCCCGACCTGGAGGCCACCTGCTCGCTCGACCTCGGCTGCCCGCCGGAGGACTTCGCGCGCTTCTGCGACGCGCACCCGGACCGCACGGTCGTCGTCTACGCCAACACCAGCGCCGCCGTGAAGGCACGCGCCGACTGGATGGTGACGAGTTCCTGTGCGCTGGCCATCGTCAACCACCTCAAGGAGCAGGGCCAGAAGGTGCTGTGGGCGCCCGACCGCCACCTCGGCCGCTACATCCAGGAGCAGACCGGCGCCGACATGCTGATGTGGAACGGTGCCTGCATCGTGCACGATGAGTTCAAGGGTTTGGAACTCGACCTGCTGAAGGCCGAACATCCCGGCGCGATGGTGCTGGTACATCCCGAATCGCCCGAGAGCGTGGTGCGCCAGGCCGACGTGGTGGGCTCCACCTCGCAACTGCTCAACGCGGTGACGCAGGGCACGGCGCAGACCTACATCGTCGCAACCGACAACGGCATCCTGCACCGCATGCGTCAGCTCGCGCCGGGCAAGACGCTCATCGAGGCGCCGACCGCCGGCACCGGCGCCACCTGCAAGAGCTGCGCGCACTGCCCGTGGATGGCGATGAACGCGCTGCAGGGCGTGGTCGACTGCCTGGAGCGCGGCACGGGCGAAGTCCACGTGGACGAGCCCATCCGCAGCCAGGCGCTCGGCTGCATCGACCGCATGATGGACTTCGTGGCGCGCAACCCGCAGGCCGTGAAGAAGCCGGGCCTTGTTCCCAACGTCGGAGCCGCCTGATGTTCGAGCACAACGAGACGCTGGCCGAAGCGCGCGAGCGCAACATCCGCGACGCGCTGCGCGAAGACATCGGCCAGCGCGACTGGACGGCCGAGCTGGTGCCCGCCGCGCAGCAGGTGAAGGCTCGCGTGCTGGTGCGCGAGGACGCCGTGCTGTGCGGGCGCGAATGGTTCGACGGCTGCCTGCATGCGCTCGCCCCCGAGGCGCGGATTACCTGGCACTACGACGAAGGCGCATTCACGACACGCGACACACCGGTGTGCCACATCGAAGCGCCAGCGCGTGCGCTGCTCTCGGCCGAACGGCCGGCGCTCAACTTCCTGCAGATGCTCTCGGCCACCGCCACGCTGACGCGCCAGCATGTGGATGCGATAGCAGGCGCGTCGCCCAACCCCAAAGGCTGCGCCGTGCTCGACACGCGCAAGACGCTGCCCGGCCTGCGCCAGGCGCAGAAGTACGCAGTGCGCGTGGGTGGCGGCCAGAACCAGCGCATGGCGCTGTGGCACGGCATCCTCATCAAGGAGAACCACATTGCCGCGGCCGGCGGCATTGCAGCCGTGCTTCGCAATGCGGTGGCGTTGAAGGCGGGCGTGGACATCCAGATCGAGGTCGAGAGCCTCGATCAACTGCGCGAAGCACTGGATGCCGGGGCGAAGAACGTGATGATCGACAACTTCACCCTGCCGCAGATGCGCGAGGCGGTAGCGCTGAACGCCGGGCGGGCGCTGCTCGAAGTCTCGGGCAGCGTGCAGCTCGAACAGATGCGCGAGATCGCCGCCACCGGCGTCGACCGCATCTCCATCGGGCGGCTGACGAAGGACGTGCGCGCGGTCGACTTCTCGATGCGGGTGCTGGAGCGGCTCTGATTGGCGTGAAATGCGTTGCCGAGCGGCCGCATTTCGATCATTCGGAACGACCCCCGCGGCGTCACACTGAGCGCGACTCCGCTCGCACCACGCGCCCATGAACGTCGACTTCACCTCGATCCGGAACTACCACGAACGCGCCGTCACCGAGGCGGTGCGCGAGGGAGCGCCGCGTTTTCCGCATCTGGCCACCAAGGGCCTGCTTCCCGACGTGGCCTGCGTGGCGCTGAACCGCCTGCCGCCGCGCTATATCCGGCACGAGGTCGATTTCGCGTTCTATCTGAGCGAGAAGGAGCGCGGGGAGAACGAGCGGGCGGTTGCCAAAGCGGTGGCTTTCGCCTTCGAGTTCGTGCAGGCTCGCACCGCCATGCGCGCCCGGGGCTGAGCGACTCACCCTCACCGATTCGCGCGAATCGAGAAGACGCCTCACGAAGAACCGTTCGCACTGAGCCTGTCGAAGTGCCAGCGTGCGACGACGCGGCTTCGACAGGCTCAGCCCGAACGGTTCTTGTTCAGCGGATAGCAAGTCGCGGTGTCAACCGCTCAAGCCGACCGCCTTGGGCTTCTTGCCCTTCCCCTTGCCGTTGCCCCGCACCAGCACCGTCGGGAAGCTCACAGGCAGCGTCTGCGGGTAGTCGCGGCTGAAATGCAGGCCGCGGCTTTCGTGCCGCATCAGCGCCGAGCGCACGATCAGCTCGGCGCAATCGACCAGGTTGCGCAGCTCCAGCAGGTCGCGGTTGACGCGGAAGTTGGCGTAGTAGTCGTCGATCTCGCTCTTGAGCAGCTTGATGCGATGCAGCGCGCGCTCCAGTCGCTTGGTGGTGCGCACGATGCCGACGTAGTTCCACATCAGCAAGCGCAACTCGTCCCAGTTGTGCGAGATGACAACCTGCTCGTCGGCGTTCTCGACCTGGCTCTCGTCCCACGCCGGCAGTTCCGGCGCCGGCTTGCCGCCCCGCTCGTTGATGTCCAGCGCGCAAGTGCGCCCGAGCACCACGCATTCCAGCAGCGAGTTGCTCGCCAACCGGTTGGCACCGTGCAGGCCGGTGTAGGTGGTCTCGCCGACGGCGTAGAGGCCCGGCAGGTCGGTGCGGCCGTGCAGATCGGTGACGACGCCGCCGCAGGTGTAGTGCGCCGCCGGCACCACGGGAATCGGCTGGCGCGCGATGTCGATGCCCAGCTGCAGGCAGCGCGCGTAGATGGTCGGGAAGTGTTCCTTCAGGAACGGTTCGCCGAGATGCGTGGCGTCGAGCAGCACGTTGTCGACGCCGTGCTTCTTCATCTCGAAGTCGATGGCACGCGCCACGATGTCGCGCGGCGCCAGCTCCAGCCGCGCGTCGTGCGCCGCCATGAAGCGGGTGCCGTCAGGCAGCAAGAGTCGCCCGCCCTCGCCGCGCAGCGCCTCGGTGATGAGGAAGCTGCGCTCCTGCGGGTGGTACAGGCAGGTCGGGTGGAACTGGATGAATTCCATGTTGCCCACCCGGCAGCCGGCCCGCCAGGCCATCGCGATGCCGTCGCCGGTGGAGGTGTCGGGATTGGTGGTGTAGCGGTACACCTTGCCCGCGCCGCCGGTGGCAAGCACGACGGATGAGGCCGGCAGCGTCTCCACGCGCTTGCGGTCGATGTCGAACGCATACACGCCATAGCACTGCGGCGTCTCCTCGCGCTTCAGATGGCGCGAGGTGATGAGGTCGAGCGCGATCCAGCGCTCGCGCATGTCGATGTTGGGGTGGCGGCGCGCCTCGTCGAGCAGCACGTCGTGGATGGCCTTGCCAGTGGCGTCGGCCGCATGCGCGATGCGCCGCACCGCATGGCCGCCTTCGCGCGTGAGGTGCAGGCCGAGCGGGCCGGTGGGGTCAGGTGAGAACGGCACGCCGCGCTCGACCAGCCATTCGACGGCCGCGGCGCTGTGCTCGGCGATGAAGCGGGCGGTAGCCTCGTCCACCAGGCCGGCGCCGGCTTCGCGCGTGTCCTGAACGTGCGATTCGATGCTGTCGTCGTCGCCCAGCACGCCGACGATGCCGCCCTGCGCCCAGGCGGTGGCGCCCTCCTCGAAGCGGCGCTTGGCGAGCACGATCACGCGGTGCGTTCGGGCCAGGTGCAGGGCGACGGTGAGGCCGGCAAGCCCCGCACCCACGATGACGACCGGTGCGGCGGAGGCTGCGACTTCACGAGAAGGCATGAGCGTTTGCGCCTCGCATCCCACGCGTTGGGGACCGGCCGGCATCGCTGAAATGAGGAGCATCGATTCTATCGAGCGCCACCTTCGAGAAATTCAGGTGCGGCCGGGCCGTTCGGCCGATGCGCGGGCGTCGGCGCTGCCCTAAACTGCCTCGAAATACCGAGGACAACTGCGACCCGGCGTCGCGCGCTCGAGGGAACGCGCCGCACCGAGGCCGTGAGGGAAGTACAAGATGAGCAACTCGACGAGCGGAGGCTCCGGCTGGAGCCGCAACGCAGGCGACACCGCCCCGACCACGCCCACGCCGCTCGATCCGTGGCAGGCCACGCGCGCCGAGACGCAGCACACCCAGATCCGCCGCAGCGAGGAAGACTACCTCGGCGACAACAGTGAAGCCGCCGACATCGGCCGCCCGGTGGGCGACGACCGCCGCGAGCTGTTCGTCTCCTGCGATCCCGATCAAGCCATCGAGCAGCAGTTCCAGCACCGCCTGCCCGAGTTCATCGCCCTGCACAACATCGCCACCAGCGCCTCGCGCAAGCTGCTCGCCGGCATGGCTGCGGCGAGCAAGCAGCCGGTGAAGAAGCTCGTGATTCGCCGCCAGGGCTACGGCACCGAGCTGGCAACGATCCAGTACCTCGACCTCAGCACCTCCACCGGCGGCATGCTGCGTCTCTACGCCACCGACGCCGAGGCCGAGACGCCGGTTCGCGCGGCGCTCGCCAAGGTGCTGCTCGGCTACAGCCGGCTCGGCGTGGTGCTGGTCGGCGAAGTGCCGGCGGGCGGCCTCGCGACAGCCTTCGAGCCCCTGCGCAGCGACGTGCTCTCGCGCCGCTGGCACAACCGACAGTTGCTGCTGATGCCGTTGTCGTCTGCCGCCACACTGCTGACCGAAGGCCAGAACCTCGTTCGCGGCACGTCCGTGAAGGTCACCACCACGCCCACCGTCACCCGCCCGGCCGACGCCTGGACCTACATCAGCGGCACGTGGTCGCGGCTCGGGGGCGGTGCAGCGCCGGCGGCCGCGTCCAGCGCGACGAGCCGCACCGTTCCCGGTGCGCTGTCGACAACTCGCGGCAATGGCGCGATCGACGGGCCACGCGCCGCCGCGCCGGCCGTTGCAGCACCTGCCCGGCCGGTCGAGTCGCCGCCCTCACGCTCCACCGCCCCGCTGCCGCTGCGCCCGATGCCACCCGTGGCGCCGCCCGCGTCGGCATCCACGGGCAACGACCCGCTGGTGCGCTACGTGAACCGGCTGCTCGAACTCTCGGGCATGGTGAGTTGCTGCATCTTCGATATGGCGCAGGGCCATGCCGTCGCCCATGCCGGGTCCGTGCCGGATGCCGAAGACCTCTCGCTGCACGGCAAGGACCTGATCGACGCCATGCTGAGCACCAGCCGCATGCTCGGCCTCGGCCATGCGGCGCCCGAGGCGGCCGTGACGCTCAACGCGCACCACCTCGTGCTGCGCCCCGTGCCGCGCCACCCAGGGCTCGCGCTGCATGCGGTGCTCGACAAGACCCAGGCCAACCTGACGCTCGCACGCCTGCAGATCGAGCGGCTGGACCCGATGCTGGACCCCAAGGCCTGAACGTCACGACGGCGTCAACCGGCGTATTCCCAATCCGACAGCGTCGACACGTGCGCCACCAACGCCGGCAGGCTCACCAGCCACATCGCTGGTACAAAACTGTTCTCCATCTTGGCGTTCACGTTCACCGACGGCGACTCTGGTCGCATGTCCACGGCGCAGATCCTCTTGCACGTGCTCACTCACGGCGGTTGTCACCGGGGCAATGTCGAGCAGGTGCTCAAGTGAATCTCTGTCGCTCCGCCTCGTGACCTCGACACCAAGCTTGTGCATCAGAGCGAGCCATGGCGCAGGTCAGCCTAGTCCTTCTTCAGCTTGAGCATCATCGTCACCGCGGTGGCGATGGCCTGTTCGATCTCCAGCGCGTCGGCAAATTGCTTGCCGTCGAGCACGGCGTCAACCCAGCTGTTGTCGATCAGCGATTGGCGCCACGCGGACGTTTCGGTGGCCTTCACGACGATGCGGCGCAAGGCTTCCTTCTGCTCGTCGGAAACGAGCCCGGCGCCGAATACGCCGCGCCAGTTGGCCAGCTCAGTGGAGATGCCGCGCTCGGATAGCGACGCAATGCCATGCATCGACTTGCGCGACGAGGTGGCCAGCGCAATGAGCGACTTGTTCTCGATGTCGGCCTTGAGTTCGCTGTAGCTGGAGATGGCGACCTGCGCCTTGCCGCTGGCCAGCAGCGCCGTCGCCTCCTTGCCGCTGCTGGTGGGCTCGTATTTCAACGCGCCGGGGTCCAGCCGCAGCTGCCGGGCCACCATGCCCGCGAGCATGTGGTCCACGCCGCCTGTCGAGCCGCCGGTGAACGTGATGGAGCCGAGGTCCTTCAGCATCGCGGCCGCGAGCGCCTTCATGTCCTTGAGCCGGGAGTCGGCCGGTGTCACCAGCACCATGTAGTCGCTGGTGAGTCGCGCGATTGGCGTAACCTGCGCCAGCGTGGTCTTGGGCTGGTTCACGGCGATGGCGCCCACCATCACCAAGCCGCCGACCATCAGCGCGGCCGGGTCGCGGCTGTAGCGTTCCACGAAGTCGGCCAAGCCGATGGTTCCGCCCTTTCCACCCTTGTTTTCGTACGCCACCTGCTGCGCCAGCCCGGCAAACTGGATGGCGGCGCCCAGCGCGCGCCCGGTCTGGTCCCAGCCGCCGCCGGCACCACCCGGGATGTAGATGCGCAGCAGCGGCAGGGCGGCGAGTGCGGCCGCCGGCTTCGCCTTGATGGCCGCTTGGCCGAGTGCCGGCAGGGCCACCGTGGACAGCATCGCGCCCGCGGCGCCACCAAGAAGGCAGGTGCGTCGATCCATGATCCGTCTCCTCGGTTGCGGTGCCCGCAGCCTAGGCATCGAGGCTGTCGTTTGCCTGTCAGTAATCAGGTGAAAACCCGCCCGCTCGGTCCCGGTCAACGCCAGTTGCGCCTTTGGTCGCCCGCTCATCGCCGCCACGTCGTGTGCATCCACGGCACGACTGGCTCCGATAGGCAACTATCGTTCAACGCATTTGTCACTAACGACACTAGTGAACCACGCGCTCGAAGCTGAAACTGCCGTTCTCGACCGCGACCGGAATCACGTCGTTGGGACCGAACTTGCCTTCGAGGATGAGCTTGGCCACCGGGTTCTCGATGCGGTGCTGGATCGCGCGCTTCAATGGCCGCGCACCGAACACCGGATCGAACCCGACCTTGGCCAGTTCCTCCAGTGCCGCGGGCGACACGTCGAGCTTCATCTCCATCTTGTCGAGCCGCTCCTCCAGGCCCTTCAGCTGGATCTTCGCGATGCGCGCGATGTGCTCGCGGTCGAGCGCATGGAACACCACCGTCTCGTCGATGCGGTTCAGGAACTCCGGGCGGAAATGGTTCTTCACCTCGTCCCACACCGCCTCGCGGATCAGCTCGCTGTCCTGGCCGGCCATCTGCATGATGAGCTGCGAGCCGAGGTTGCTGGTCATCACGATCACGGTGTTCTTGAAGTCGACCGTGCGGCCCTGGCCGTCCGTCAGGCGCCCGTCGTCGAGCACCTGCAGCAGCACGTTGAACACGTCGGGGTGCGCCTTCTCCACCTCGTCGAGCAGCAGCACGCTGTAGGGCTTGCGGCGCACGGCTTCGGTCAGGTAACCGCCTTCGTCGTAGCCCACGTAGCCCGGCGGCGCGCCGATCAGGCGTGAGACCGAGTGCTTCTCCATGAACTCGCTCATGTCGATGCGCACCATGTGGTCTTCGCTGTCGAACAGGAAGCCGGCCAGCGCCTTGCACAGCTCGGTCTTGCCGACGCCCGTGGGGCCGAGGAACAGGAAAGAGCCGAGCGGGCGGTTGGGATCGGACAGGCCCGCGCGCGAACGGCGGATCGCATCGGCCACCGCCGTGATCGCCTCGTCCTGGCCGACCACGCGCTCGTGCAGCTTGGTCTCCATCTGCAGCAGCTTGTCGCGCTCACCCTGCATCAGCTTGCTGACCGGAATGCCGGTCGCACGCGCCACCACCTCGGCGATCTCTTCCGCGCCGACCATGGTGCGCAGAAGCTGCGGCCCCTTGCCTTCCTTGGCGTCGCGCGCCTTGCCGGCTTCCTTGTCCTGCGCGTCTTTCAGCTTGCCTTCGAGTTCGGGCAGTCGGCCGTACTGCAGCTCGGCCACCTTGTTGAAGTCGCCCTTGCGCTTCCAGTCCTCGATCTGCAGCTTGATGCGCTCGATCTCCTCCTTGATCTGCGCTGATCCCTGCGCCGCGGCCTTCTCCGACTTCCAGATTTCCTCGAGATCGGCGTACTCACGCCCGAGCTTGGCGATCTCGTCGGTGATCAGGCCGAGCCGCTTCTGCGAAGCCTCGTCCTTCTCCTTCTTCACCGCTTCGCGCTCGATCTTGAGCTGGATGATGCGGCGGTCGAGCCGGTCCATCACCTCGGGCTTGGAGTCGATCTCGATCTTGATCTTGGCCGCGGCCTCGTCGATCAGGTCGATGGCCTTGTCGGGCAGGAAGCGGTCGGTGATGTAGCGGTGCGAGAGTTCGGCCGCGGCCACGATGGCCGGGTCGGTGATCTCCACGCCGTGGTGCACCTCGTACTTTTCCTGCAGGCCACGCAGGATGGCAATCGTCGCCTCGACCGTGGGCTCGTCGACCAGCACCTTCTGGAAGCGGCGCTCGAGCGCAGCGTCCTTCTCAACGTACTTGCGGTACTCATTCAGCGTGGTCGCGCCGATGCAGTGCAGTTCACCGCGCGCCAGCGCCGGCTTGAGCATGTTGCCGGCGTCCATCGCGCCCTCGGCCTTGCCGGCGCCCACCATCGTGTGCAGTTCGTCGATGAACAGGATGATGCGGCCTTCGTCCTGCGACACCTCTTTCAGCACCGACTTCAGCCGCTCCTCGAACTCGCCGCGGTACTTGGCGCCGGCCAGCAGCCCCGCCATGTCGAGCGACAACACGCGCTTGTCCTTCAGCGTCTCGGGCACTTCGCCGTTGATGATGCGCTGGGCCAACCCTTCGACGATCGCCGTCTTGCCCACACCGGGTTCGCCGATCAGCACCGGGTTGTTCTTGGTGCGCCGCTGCAGCACCTGGATCGTGCGGCGGATCTCGTCGTCGCGGCCGATCACCGGGTCGAGCTTGCCGGCGCGCGCGCGGTCGGTGAGGTCGAGCGTGTACTTCTTGAGCGCCTCGCGCTGGCCTTCGGCGTCGGCACTGTCGACGTTCTGGCCGCCGCGCACGGCGTCGATGGCCGACTCGAGCGATTTGCGCGACAGGCCGTGTTCCTTCACCAGCGGGCCGATGGACGACTTGGCCTCAGCCGCGGCCAGCAGGAACATCTCGCTTGCGATGAACTGGTCGCCGCGCTTGCCGGCCTCCTTCTCGCTGGCCTGCAGCAGGCTGATGAGGTCGCGCCCGGGCTGCACCTGCTCAGCGCCCTGCACCTGCGGCAGCCGGGCGATCTCGGCCTCCAGCGCCTGTTGCAGCTTGGCCGTGTTGACGCCGGCACGCTGCAGCAGCGATTTCGGACCGTCGGTCTGCGCCAGCATGGCGGCGAGCAGGTGCGACGGTTCGATGTACGGGTTGTCGCCCGTGACGGCCAAGCTTTGCGCGTCGGCCAGTGCTTCCTGGAACTTGGTGGTGAGTTTGTCGATTCGCATGGGGAAGATCCTCCGATTGCGATCAATTTGGGGCAATGCGCGTGCCTTTTCAAGGCGCGGCGGCCCGTGCGGCCGCAGCCGGCGTCAACCCCAGAGTGCGCGGCCGAGCCGGAAGCCGATCGCCGCGAATGCGAGCGCGCCCACGACGTGCGCCAGCGTGTGCACGACCGCCCAGCCCCACTGACCGCGCTGGAGCAGCAGCAACGATTCGCCCGAGAACGACGAGAACGTCGTCAGCCCGCCGAGAAAGCCTGTCACGGCCAGCAGCCGCAGCACCTCGTTCGGCGTGTGCTCGAACCACACCAGCGCGAGGCCGACAAGCAAACCGCCCATGCAGTTGACGGCGAGCGTGCCCAGCACGATGTGCGAATGCAGCGTGTTCAGCGCCACGCCGCACAGCCAGCGCAGCACGCCACCAGCAGCCGCACCGGCGGCCACGGCCAACACCTGCGCGGCCGGAAACGCCTGCGTCATGGTGCGGCGTTGCCGCTGTCGACGCCCCAGCGCCGCAGCGCCTCGTCGTCGGCCACGCGCGCATCCACCCAGCGGGCACCTTCGGGCGTGCTTTCCTTCTTCCAGAACGGCGCCTGCGTCTTGAGGTAGTCCATCAGGAACTCGCAGGCCTTGAAGGCTTCGCCGCGATGCGAGGAGGTGACGGCCACCATCACGATCTGGTCGAGCGGCTGCAGCAGCCCCACGCGGTGGATGACACGCGCCGCGCGGATGTCGAAGCGTGCCAGCGCCGCATCGATGATGACCTCGATGGCGCGCTCGGTCATGCCGGGGTAATGCTCAAGCTCCATCGCCGAGACGCCCTGCCCGTCGTTGCGGTCGCGCACGGTGCCGACGAAGGCCGCCACGGCGCCGACACCGGCATCGCCCGCACGCAGCGCAGCCACTTCGGCGGAGAGATCGAAGTCTTCGGTCTGGACGGTCACGCGGGGTGCAGGCATGACTGGAATTGTGGCACCGCCTACACTGCGTCGATGCCGACCCGAACCGCGCCCCTGCACCGATCGCTTCTTGCGATGGATGCCGCGATGTGCGCGCGTCGGCCCAAATCCAAACCGCAGCCGTTCATCTGACCGGGGCTGCGGTTCCGTCGTCGGATGGCGACGGAACCTGCAAGCCAAGCCTGCGCCCTGCTGCTTCCCGATGCCTGTTCGCCGACGGCTTCTCGCCGGTCGTCAACCATGGAGCATCGACATGCAGGACTTTTCCGGACTCTGGATTCCGCTCGTCACGCCGTTCGAGGGCGGCGCCGTCGACCACGCCGCGCTGAAGCGGCTTGTCATCCACCTCGGCGGACAGCCCATCGCCGGCTTCGTTGCCTGCGGCAGCACGGGCGAGGCGGCGCTGCTGACCGACGAAGAAAGCGAAGCGGTGCAGGACACGGTCCTCGAAGCCAGCGTACGGCCTGTTGTGCTCGGCGTGTCGGGCACGACGGCGGCCCAGGTCATCGCCGCCTTGCGCCGCGCCGAGCGCCACGGGTTTGCCGGCTTTCTGATTCCTGCGCCCGGTTACGTGCGCCCGTCGCAGCAAGGCCTGCTGCGCTTCTTCCGCGCCGTGGCCGATGCCGCGCCGCAACCGGTGATCGCCTACGACGTGCCCGCGCGCACCGGCGTGCGGATCGAGCCCGAGACGCTGCTGGCACTGGCCGAGCACCACAACATCCGTGCGGTCAAGGATTGCGGCGGCGATGCGCAGGCCACCGAAGCGCTCATCCGCGACGGGCGGTTGCAGGTGCTGTGCGGCGACGATGCGCGCTGGTTCGAGAGTCGCTGCCTTGGCGGTGCCGGTGCCATCGCGGCGAGCACGCATCTGCGCACCGACCTCTTCATCGCACTCGATCGCCACCTGGCCGCCGGCGAGCTGCATGCAGCGCAGGCGCTGTGGCGCCAACTCGGCCCGCTCACGCGTGAACTCTTCGCCGAGCCGAATCCAGCGCCGCTGAAGGCGATGCTGGCGCGAGACGGCTGGCTGCAGGATGAACTGCGTGAGCCGCTGTTGCCGGCAACGCCAGCATTGGTGCAGCGGCTGAGCGCGATGTTGGCCGATTTGCCGCAGGCTCGCTGAGCGCTATCCGCCGGTGACGGGCGGAAAGAACGCCACCTCGGCGCCCGCGCCGATCATGGTGGACTCGTCGGCCACGGTCTGGTCGAGCGCGCAGCGCAGCGCGCGTCCGCGGGCGAGAGCCGCGGCGTGGGCCGGGCTGCGCTCGATGAGCAGATCGCGCAACGCGGCCAGCGTGGCGCCTTCCGGCAACTCCACCGCCTCCCGCGGCCCGAGTGCCTCGCGGAGCGAGGCGAAATAGCGAACATCGACCTTCACGACAGCCACTCCGAAAACGGCAGATAGCGCACCGTATCACCGCGCCGAATCGCTTGCCCCGAAGGGTTGTCGATCACGCCGTCGCCCCACACGGTGGAGGTCAGCACGCCGGAACTCTGGTTGGCGAACAGGTCGAGCCCGCCGCTTTCGTTGCGGCACACACGCAGGAATTCACGGCGCCGGTCGGGTTTGGGCCAGTCAAAATCGGCGCGCATCGCGATCGTGCGCGGCGCCCCCTCGCGCGCGCCCTGCAGGCACAGCAGCACCGGCCGCACGGCGAGCAGGAAGGTGATGAAGCTCGACACCGGATTGCCCGGCAGGCCGAGGAACCAGGCGTTCCCGCCGCTTGCGCGCCGCACCTCGCCGAACGCCAACGGCTTGCCGGGCTTGATGGCGATCTGCCACAGATCCAGCTTGCCTTCGGCCTCGACGGCCGGCTTGAGGTGGTCTTCTTCGCCGACCGAGACACCGCCGCTCGTCACGATCAGGTCGTGACCGTCGGCGGCGAGGCGCAGTGCTTCCCGCGTGGCTTCGAGACGGTCGGGCACGATGCCGAGATCGGTGCAGTCGCAGCCCATCGCCTGGATCAGCGCACGCAAGGTGTAGCGGTTGGAGTTGTAGATCGCGCCGGGCTTGAGCGGCTCGCCCGGCATCACCAGTTCGTCGCCGGTGGAAAACAGCGCCACACGCGGGCGGCGCGCGACAGTCAAGGTGGCCGCACCCACCGACGCCGCCATGCCCAGCGCCTGCGGCGTGAGGCGGCTGCCGCGTTCGAGCACGACGGCGCCCGTGGCCACGTCTTCACCGCGGCGGCGGATCGACAGGCCCGGCGGCGGCAGCGTGTTGACGCGCACCGCGCCATCAAGCGCCTCGCACTGCTCCTGCATCACCACCGCATCGGCACCGGGCGGCACCTGCCCGCCGGTGAAGATGCGCGCCGCCGTGCCCGGCTGGAGCGGCTGCGGCGGCGTGCCGGCCGGAATGCGCTGGCTCACCGGCAGCACCGTACCTTCGGCCGGCAGGTCGGCGCAGCGCAGCGCGTAGCCGTCCATCGCGCTGTTGTCGGCGGGCGGCACGTCGAGCGTCGAGCGCACGTCTTCGGCCAGCACGCGGCCCAAGGCATCGAAGGTCGAGAGCGATTCGGCTTCATCCGCCGCGGTCGGGCGGATCGCGCCGGTCAGGCGTGCCAGCGCCTCGTCGAGCGTGAGCAGCGGCGGTCGTGTCGAAGAACGTTCTGATGTCATGGCGCGCAGCTTGGGCGAGCGCCGTGGCGCTCAGGTGTGGTCGGCGATGTAGCGTTTCACCGCGTCGGCGTCCGGCTTCATGACGGTGAAACGCTTGGGCAACTGCTCGATGCCCTGCATCGCGGCGGGGCGCTCGGGCTCGCGACCGAGCGCTTCGACGATGGTCTCGGCGAACTTGGCGGGCAGCGCAGTCTCGAGCACGATCATCGGCACATCGGGCTTCGCATGCTCGCGCGCCACCTTGAGGCCATCGGCGGTGTGGGTGTCGATCATCGTGCCGAAGCGCTGCCAGGTGTCGCGAATGGTGGCCACGCGGTCCGCATGCGTGCTGCTGCCCGAGACGAAGCCGAACTGCGCGATGCGCGCGAACTCGTCCGGCGACACGGTGAAGGCGCCGTGCTGCGCGATCTCGGTGGCAAACAGCGCGCGCGTGCGCTCGGCGTCGCGGCCGGTCAGGTCGAAGACGAAGCGCTCGAAGTTCGAGGCCTTGGAGATGTCCATCGAGGGGCTCGATGTCTCGTGCGTCTCGGCGCTGCCGCGCACGCGGTAGCTGCCGGTGCGGAAAAACTCGTCGAGCACGTTGTTCTCGTTGGTTGCCAGCACCAACTGCTCGATCGGCAGGCCCATCATGCGCGCCACATGGCCGGCGCAGATGTTGCCGAAGTTGCCCGAGGGCACGGCGAAGCTCACGTGTTCGTCTTCTGCCTTGGTCGCCTGGAAGTAGCCGGCGAAGTAATACACCACCTGCGCAAGCAGCCGCGCCCAGTTGATGGAATTGACGGTACCGATGCGGTGGCGGCGCTTGAACGCGAGATCGTTGGAGACCGCCTTGACGATGTCCTGGCAATCGTCGAACACGCCTTCGACGGCGATGTTGTGGATGTTCGGATCCTGCAGGCTGAACATCTGCGCCTGCTGGAACGGGCTCATGCGGCCGTGCGGACTGAGCATGAACACGCGCACGCCCTGCTTGCCGCGCATGGCGTACTCGGCGGCGCTGCCGGTGTCGCCCGAGGTGGCGCCGAGGATGTTGAGCGTTTCGCCGCGGCGGCCCAGTTCGTACTCGAACAGGTTGCCGAGGAGTTGCATCGCCATGTCCTTGAACGCGAGCGTGGGGCCGTTGGAGAGCGCTTCGAGGTACACGCTGTCTTCCAGGCGCTTGAGCGGCACGATCTCCTGCGTGCCGAACACGTCGGTGGTGTAGGTCTTCGCGGCCAGCGCCTTCAGGTCATCGGCCGGAATGTCGTCGATGTAGAGCGACAGGATCTCGAATGCCAGCTCGTGGTACGCCAGTCCGCGCCAGCGCGCCAATGTGGCGGCATCGACCTGCGGATAGTGCGCCGGCAGGTACAGCCCGCCGTCGGGCGCCAGGCCTTCGAGCAGGATCTCGCAGAAGCGGCGCGGCGTCGCATCGCCGCGCGTACTGAGGTACTTCAATTCAGCTCTTCCTTGCGGATACGCACGATGGGCGCCAGCACGGTGGGCAGACCCTGCATCTGCGCCAGTGCCTGGTTCATCTCGCCCTCGAGCGTGGTGTGCGTGAGGATGATGAGGTCGGTCTGAGCCTCGCCCTCCGCCGACTCACGCTGCAGCACCGCGTCGATCGAGATGCCGCGCTCGGCCAGGATGCCTGTGATGCGCGCCAGCACGCCGGTCTGGTCGGCCACCTGCAGGCGCAGGTAGAACGAGGTCAGCACCTGCTCCATCGGCAGGACGGGCGTGGCGTGCATCGCGTCATGCTGGAAGGCCAGGTACGGCACATGGTGGTTCGGGTCGGCGGTGTGCAGCCGGGTGATGTCCACGAGGTCGGCCACCACGGCCGAGGCGGTGGGCTCCGCGCCCGCACCCTTGCCGTAGTAGAGCGTCGCGCCCACGGCGTCGGCCTGCACCACCACGGCGTTCATCGCGCCTTCCACGTTGGCGATCAGGCGCTTGGCCGGCACCAGCGTCGGGTGCACGCGTAGCTCGATGCCCTGCTCGCGCCGGCGCGTGATGCCGAAGAGCTTGATGCGGTAGCCGAGTTGTTCGGCGTAGGCGATGTCGGCCGCATTGAGGTGGGAGATGCCCTCGACGTAGGCCTTGTCGAACTGCACCGGGATACCGAACGCGATGGCGCTCATGATCGTCACCTTGTGCGCGGCATCCACGCCTTCGATGTCGAAGGTCGGGTCGGCTTCGGCATAGCCGAGTTCCTGCGCCTGCTTGAGCGCAGTGGCGAAATCGATGCCCTTGTCGCGCATCTCCGAAAGGATGAAATTGGTCGTGCCGTTGATGATTCCGGCGATCCACTCGATGCGGTTGGCGGTGAGCCCTTCGCGCAGCGCCTTGATGATGGGCACGCCACCAGCCACCGCCGCCTCGAAGGCGACGACCACGCCCTTCTCGCGCGCCGCCTCGAAGATTTCGGTGCCGTGCACCGCCAGCAGCGCCTTGTTGGCCGTGACCACGTGCTTGCCGGCGGCAATGGCTTCCATCACCAGCGCGCGGGCGATGCCGTAACCGCCGATCAGTTCGACAACGATGTCGATGTCCGGGTTGGCAATGACTTCGCGGGCATCCGAGACCACCTTGGCCGTGTCACCCACCACTGCCTTGGCACGCGTGGTGTCGAGGTCGGCCACCATGGTGATCTCGATGCCGCGGCCGGCGCGGCGGCGGATCTCTTCCTGGTTGCGGCGCAGCACGTTAAAGGTGCCTGTGCCGACGGTGCCAATGCCCAGCAGGCCGACTTGGATCGGTTTCATGTGTGGTGGTGGCGCGTTCAGCGCGAGTGGCGTTTGCGGTAGCTCTCGAGGAAGCGGGCGATGCGGCCGATGGCTTCGGTGAGGTCGTCGGAATTGGGCAGGAAGACGAGGCGGAAGTGATCGGGCGTCGGCCAATTGAAGCCGGTGCCCTGCACGATCAGCACCTTCTCTTCGGCCAGCAACTCATAGGCGAACTGCTGGTCGTCCTCGATGCGGTAGACCTCGGGATCGAGCCGCGGGAACATGTACAGCGCCGCTTTGGGCTTGACCACGCTCACGCCGGGAATCTCGCTCAGCAGCTTGTAGGCCAAGTCGCGCTGGCGGCACAGCCGGCCGGTCGGCGCCACCAGGTCCTTGATGCTCTGGTAGCCGCCGAGTGCCGTCTGGATCGCGAGTTGCCCCGGCGTGTTGGCGCACAGGCGCAGCGAGGACAGCATGTTCAGGCCCTCGATGTAGTCCTTCGCATGCCGCTTCTCGCCCGAGACCACCATCCAGCCGGCGCGGTAGCCGCAGGAGCGGTAGTTCTTCGACAGGCCGTTGAAGGTGACGAACAGCACGTCGTCGGCGAGCGACGCGATGCTGGTGTGCACCTCGCCGTCGTACAGCGTCTTGTCGTAGATCTCGTCGGCGAAGACGATGAGCTGGTGGCGACGCGCGATCTCGACGATGCCCTGGAGCACGCTGTCGGAATAAAGCGTGCCGGTCGGATTGTTCGGATTAATGACAACGATGCCGCGCGTGTTGGGCGTGATCTTCGCCTCGATGTCGTCGAGGTCCGGCATCCAGCCCGATTCCTCGCTGCAGCGATAGTGCACCGGGCGCCCGCCCGACAGGCCGACAACCGCCGTCCACAACGGATAGTCGGGCGCGGGAATCAGCACCTCGTCGCCGTTGTCGAGCAGCGCATTCATGCTCAGCGCGATCAACTCGGAGGCGCCGTTTCCGAGGTACACATCATCGACCGCAACGCCGGCGATGCGCTTTTCCTGCGTGTAGTGCACCACCGCCTTGCGCGGCGCGAACAGGCCCTTGGAATCGGTGTAGCCGGCGGCATGCGGCAGGTTGCGGATCATGTCCTGCACGATCTCGTCGGGCGGCTCCAGCCCGAACGCGGCCACGTTGCCGATGTTCAGCTTGATGATGCGCTGGCCTTCTTCCTCCATCTCGCGCGCCTTGTCGAGCACCGGGCCGCGGATGTCATAGGCCACGTTGGCGAGCTTGGTCGACTTGACGATGGGCTTCAAGAAGGGTCTCCGGCACGGCAGAAAGGGTGATTGCTGCAGTGCAAAAACTATAATTCTAGTCGTGGAAAACCAAGCACGACGGGCGCCGCCATGAAGATGCAGGCCGAACGTATCGAAGGTCAGAACGCCATCGCGCGCCATGCCGCCGATGGCGTGGTCGTCAACGGCGTCGAGCATCGCAGCAGCGTGCTGGTGCCGTGGCAAGGCGAAGTCACCGACTGGCCGGTGCATTCATTCGAAACGCTGACGGCGGAGCACTTCGAACGGGTCGCCGCGCTCGGCCCCGAGATCGTGATCTTCGGCAGCGGCACGCGGCTGCGCTTCCCACCCGCCGCGGCGATGCGCGTACTCATCGAGCGGCGCATCGGCTTCGAGACGATGGACGTGGCGGCCGCGGCGCGAACCTACAACGTGCTGCTCGCCGAAGGCCGCCGCGTTGTCGCAGCCCTGCTGTTCGAGCAGGCACCGCCCGCCGGTTGAAGACCTGCGAGATTCGATCGCGGCAACGATCGCGCCAACTGCAGTCGGCTGCAGTCATCCACAGGGCGAGCGCACACTCGCTGCCCTTATAATGACGGGCTACGCCTGCGACGGCGCAACCACGCAGAATACTTCATGACGCCAGCCCTCAACAAACCCCTCCCGGAATTTGAAGCGCTTGCAACCGGCGGCGTGAAATTCACCCCGCAAGCCTTCGCAGGCCAGGTCGTGGTGCTCTACTTCTACCCGAAAGACAACACGCCGGGCTGCACCACCGAAGCGATGCAGTTCCGCGACCATCACAAGGATTTCGTGAAGGCCGGCGCCGTGGTGTTCGGCGTGTCGCGCGACAACATGGCGTCACACGACAAGTTCAAGCAGAACCTCGAACTGCCCTTCGACCTGATCGCAGACACCGAAGAGAAGCTCTGCCACATGTTCGGCGTCGTCAAGAACAAGATCATGTACGGCAAGAAGGTCAAGGGCATCGAGCGCAGTACCTTCCTGATCGACGGCGAAGGCGTGCTGCGCGCCGAATGGCGCGGCCTCAAGGTCGCCGGCCACGTCGAGGAAGTGCTGAAGGCGGTCAAGGCCATCAAGAAGGGTTGAGAACGGGTTAGCGTCTGAACGGTTTCACGACCCTTGGCGCGGCGCAAGAATCCGCGGCCCGTCACGAAGCGGTATGCATAATGGCCCATGCCCGTGAGTTGTGAAACGCGCAATCTCTCCATCGAGCCGCACAGGCAACTGTGCGGCTTTTTTTCTTTTCCAGCGGAGTCCTACTGCCCATGCCTTTGCCCAAGCCGCCGGCCAAGCGAGCCGCACTTCTGACCACCACCGACTTCGACTCCCAGGCTGCGCCGAAACCGGGCAAGCGCGCGCACCAAACCCGTCCATCGGCCGAACCTGCGTCGCCGGCCGAATTGCACCTGCATGGCGATGAAACGCTGCTGAGCCCGCCGCTCGCTGTTGCGCACAAACCCACGGCCCCACCAGTCGCTGCGCGCAAGACGGTGCCCGAGCCGCGGGCGCGCAAGCCGCGCGGCGAAGGCCCGCCCAAGCTCTTCGTGCTCGACACCAACGTGCTGATGCACGACCCGATGTCGCTCTTCCGCTTCGAGGAGCACGACATCTATCTGCCGATGATCACGCTCGAGGAACTCGACGGGCACAAGAAGGGGATGACGGAGGTGGCACGCAACGCGCGCCAGGTCAGCCGCGATCTCGACGCGCTGGCTGCCACCATGGGCTCGCGCGACGCGAATGGCATGTCGGAGGGCCTGTCGCTCGCACGCACCGGCCACCGCGAAGCCGCCGGCAAGCTCTTCTTCCAGACCAATCTCGTCGATGTGAGCCTGCCGCAGGGCCTGCCGCAGGGAAAGGCCGATAACCAGATCCTGGGCGTCGTGAAAGCGCTGCGCGAACAGACGCCGGCGCGCGACGTGGTGCTGGTGTCCAAGGACATCAACATGCGCATCAAGGCTCGTGCGTTGGGTCTGCCGGCGGAGGACTACTTCAACGACAAGACGCTGGACGACGGTGACCTGCTCTACACCGGCGTGCTGGCCTTGCCCGCCGACTTCTGGGACCGGCACGGCAAGACGATGGAGAGCTGGAACCAGGGCGGCCTGACCTACTACCGCATCAGCGGGCCGCTGGTGCCGGCGCTGCTGATCAACCAGTTCGTCTATCTCGAAGCGGCCGGCGAGGCGCCGCTGTACGCCAAGGTCATCGAGATCACCGGCAAGACCGCCGTGCTGCGCACGCTGCGCGAGTACACGCACCAGAAGAACGCGGTGTGGGGCATCACCGCGCGCAACCGGGAGCAGAACTTCGCGCTCAACCTGCTTACCGATCCCGAGTGCGACTTCATCTCGCTGACCGGTACCGCCGGCACCGGCAAGACGCTGATGACGCTCGCTGCCGCACTCTCACAGGTGATGGATGACCGCCGCTACACCGAGATCATCGTCACCCGCGTCACCGTGCCTGTAGGCGAGGACATCGGCTTCCTGCCCGGCACCGAGGAAGAAAAGATGGGCCCGTGGATGGGCGCGCTGGACGACAACCTCGAGGTGCTGTCGCGCAACGACGGCGGCGCCGGCGAATGGGGGCGCGCGGCGACCAACGATCTGGTGCGCAGCAAGATCAAGATCAAGAGCCTGAACTTCATGCGCGGGCGCACCTTCCTGAACAAGTTCGTCATCATCGACGAGGCGCAGAACCTCACGCCCAAGCAGATGAAGACGCTGATCACGCGTGCCGGGCCGGGCACCAAGATCGTGTGCCTCGGCAACCTCGCGCAGATCGACACGCCCTACCTCACCGAAGGCAGCTCGGGCCTCACTTATGCGGTCGATCGCTTCAAGGGCTGGCCGCATTCGGGCCACGTGATGCTGGCGCGCGGCGAGCGTTCGCGGCTCGCCGACTTCGCTTCCGAAGTGCTTTGAGAACGATCGCCCGCCGTCAATCGGCGGCGGGTGCGATCGCCTCAGCGTAGTCGTAGAGCGCGCCGAGGATTGCCTCGCCGCGCTCGTCTGCGTCCTCGCTCAGCGCGTCAATTCGCTCGAAGAACGCCTGCAGCGTCAGCGCCCCGCCCTCGCCGCCGTGCAGGCGTGCGGCACGGTGAGCTTCCCAGCGCTCACGCTCGGCCTCGTTCAGCGTCGCCTCGAAATTGCGGGCGCGATAGCGGAACAGCAGTTCCTCCAGCCGCGGATCATCGAAGCGCGCCGCATGCTGTGCCAGCGCATCCGGCGCCAGCGTGCGCAGGCGTTCGAGCCGGCGCCGGTCTTCGTTGCCGATAAAGCCGCCGTAGAGGTCTTCGTCGACGTCGGGCGGCGATGCCGGTGCCGGACGGGCGAACACCTCGGCCCACAGCGTCTTGGGCAAGGCGGGCGCACTGCGCGCCGCATCGGCGTGCCGCAGCGCCTGCGCCATGTCGATGCCCCAACGCTCGACCGCCTCAGGCGTCAGCGTCTTGAGGTTGCCGATCACAATCGGGCTCTTGTTCACGTGGATCGTCTTGATCGGCAGCCTCGTCATGCCTTCAGGCAGTTCGTCGGTGCGGGTGAACAGACGCTGGCGGATCGTCTCGGCGTCGAGCGACCACAGCTCGGCCGGATCGAAGGCCAGGTCCCACACGATCAGCTCGTTGCGGTTCACCGGATGCGAGGCGAGTGGCCACACGAGGCCGATGCAGCCGCGCTCGGCCGGGAACATGCCCGAGATGTGCAGGAAGGGACGCGGCTCGCCGAGGCCGATCTCGGCCCACACTCCGTCTTTCCGGCGCAGCTTCAGGCAGAACTCCCACAGTCGTGGCTGACGCTCCCGAATCAATCGCGCCAGGGCAATGGTGGCGCGCACGTCGGAGAGCGCGTCGTGCGCGGCGTCGTGCACCAGGCCGTTGGCAGCCGTCAGATGTTCGAGCTTGAACGACACACGGCCGTCGTCATGCTTCGGCCACTCGATGCCCTCGGGCCGCAGCGCATGAGTGCAGCGCACCACGTCGAGCAGATCCCAGCGCCCGCATTCGTTCTGCCACTCGCGAGCGTAGGGGTCGATCAGGTTGCGCCAGAAGAGATGGCGCGTCACCTCGTCGTCGAAGCGGATCGAGTTGTAGCCCACGCCCACCGTCCCCGGCGTCGCGAGTTCGCGCTCGATGGCGGCGGCGAAGGCCTGCTCCGGCATGCCGTGCTCGAGGCAGGTCTGCGGCAGGATGCCGGTCAGCAAGCAGGCCTCGGGCTCGGGCAGAAAGTCGGACGGCGGGCGGCAGTACTGCATCAGCGGCGGGCCGATCTCGTTCAGTTCGGCATCGGTGCGCACGCCCGCGAACTGCGATGGCCGGTCACGGCGCGGCACCCGCCCAAAGGTTTCGTAGTCGTGCCAGAAGAAGCTGAATTCACTCATGGGCGCAGTATCTCAAGCGTCTCGTGCAAGGCCCGATTTCACAGGGCCTGATGGCGGCGAACGAAGCTCGCGAAGCGAGGCACGCCCTGCCCGGTGAAGCCGCGATGGTTGAAGGTGACGGTGCTGCCGACGGGTGGTGGATCGGCGCGTTCGGCGTCGCTGAATCCGGTGCCGATGAGGAACTCGGTGCCCTCGGCGGTGCGAACGCGCAAGGCGCCCATCACGCCATGCAGCCGGCCTTTGCCTTCGACATGGCCGATCACCGTGGCTTCGGCGTCGAACAGTGGCTTGAGTTTGAGCAGCATCTCGCTGCGGCCGGTGACGTACGGCGCTTCGGCACGATGCAGCATCAATCCTTCACCGCCTGCGCGCACCACCGCATCGAGCCGTTGCCGCAACGCGGCTGGGCTACCGATTCGCTGCTGCTCGACCGCAATGAGCTGCGTGAAACCGGTATCGCCCACCAGCGTGCGGATCGCCTCGGCGCGCGAGGCGAAGTCGCCTGCTGCGTCAGGCAACTCGAATACGCGGTAGCTGATCGAACGCCAGTCGCCATCGCGCGGCACTTGTCGCCGCACGGCGCCCACCAAAGACTCGAACTGGCCGCGCTGCATCCACAGTTCGCCATCGAGCGCGCGTCCTGGCAGCCGATCGAGGAACCACGCGGGTGCCGCCACCGGCCGCCCGCTGCGAAAGCGCAAAGCCTTGCCGTCCCACACAGCTCTCACGCCATCGAGTTTTTCGCTGACCAGGTAGCCCGCCGGATCGATGTCAGCCGGCGCCTCGCTCGCCAGCAGCAAACGCGGCGGGCTGCCTGCAGCCCACGCCGGTGCGCCCGAAGCGAGCGCCGCGATCGATGCACCCAGCCAGCCGACGAAGCTGCGCCTGGATATGCCGCGAGTCATCTTGTTCTCGTTCATCCGCTGCTCCCTGTTGTTTGGAGCGCGCAGTCTGCGAGTCTCGCTGCGGCGTCACCATCCCTCCGTGGATGGTGACGGCGCACCCCCGACAGGGGGCGCTGCATCCGGCTCAGGCGGTGACGAGATCCTTGATCTGCTGCAGCGCCGTCGGGTCTTCGATGGTCGTGAGGTCACCGGGATCGCGCTGCTCGCACACCGCCTGGATCGCCCGGCGCAGCAGCTTGCCGGAGCGTGTCTTGGGCAGTACGCTGACGAAGTAGACACGCGCTGGGCGCGCGACGCCGCCGAGCTGTCGGTCGACCGTCTGCATCAACTCGCCTTCGAGCTTGAGCCGCGCGGCGGCATCGTCGAGCGCGCTCGCGTCCTTCGCCACGACAAAACCGATGGCGACCTGTCCCTTGAGCGCGTCGGCCACGCCCACGACTGCCACCTCGGCCACGTTCGGATGACTCGACAAGCTCTCCTCGATCTCACGCGTGCCGAGCCGATGGCCCGCCACGTTGATCACGTCGTCGGTGCGGCCGAGGATGAAGTAATAGCCGTCGTCGTCGCGCACGCCCCAGTCGAAAGTGCTGTAGAGCAGTTGGCCGGGCACCGTCTGCCAGTAGGTCTTGACGAAGCGTTCGTCGTCGCGCCACACCGTCTGCATGCAGCCAGGCGGCAGCGGCCCGGCGATGGTCAGCACGCCCTTCTGGTTCGCGCCCTTCAGTTCTTCGCCGCTGTGCTGATCGACGAGCTTCACGTCGAAGCCGTACATCGCCACACCCGGGCTGCCGAACTTGCTCGGCGCCTTCTCGACGCCGTTGGCGATGGTCAGGATCGGCCAGCCAGTCTCGGTCTGCCAGTAGTTGTCGATGACCGGCTTGCCCAGCGCCTCGGCGATCCATTTGCCCGTGGGCTCGTCGAGTGGTTCGCCGGCGAGAAACAGCGCCCGCAGCGAACTCAGGTCGTACTGCGTCAGGTACTTCGGGTCTTGTTTCTTCAGCACGCGCACGGCGGTCGGCGCGCTGAACATCGCGGTGACCTTGTACTTCGCGACGAGACGCCACCAGATGCCGGCGTCCGGCCGTATCGGCAGACCCTCATACATGATGGTCGCCATGCCGGCGATGAGCGGCCCGTAGACGATGTAGCTGTGCCCCACCACCCAGCCGATGTCGCTGGTGGAGAAGTAGGTCTCGCCCGCGTTGCCGCAGAAGATGTGCTTCATGCTCGCCGCCATCGCCACGGCATAGCCGCCGGTGTCGCGCTGCACGCCCTTGGGGTTGCCGGTGGTGCCGCTGGTGTAGAGGGTGTAGCTCGGGTGCGTGGACTCCAGCCATTCGCAGGGCACGTCGATGCCGAGGTGCTTGTCGCGCAGCGCGGCGTAGCTCTCGTCGCGGCCGGGCACCAGCGTCATCGGCGACAGGCCGCGATCAACCAGCAGCACCTTCGCCGGCTTGTGCGACGCCATGCGGATCGCCTCGTCGAGCAGCGGCTTGTAGGCCACCACCTTGCCGGCGCGGCTGCCGGCATCGGCGCTGACGATGACGACCGGCTCGGCGTCGTCGATGCGGCTCGCAAGACTCAAGCTCGCGAAACCGCCGAACACCACGGAGTGGATGGCGCCAATGCGCGCGCAGGCCAGCATCGCAAACGCCGCCTGCGCAATCATCGGCATGTAGATCAACACCCGATCGCCGCGCTTCACGCCCAGCGACCGCAGCGTGGCCGCCATCGCCTGCACCTCGATGTGCAATTCACGATAGCTGTAGACCTTCTCTTCGTCGGTCTCGGTGGAGACGAAGATCAGCGCGTTCTGGTCGGCGCGCTCGGCCAGGTGTCGGTCGACGGCGTTGTGGCAGAGGTTGGTCGTGCCGCCGACGAACCAGTTCGCAAACGGCGGACGGCTGTAGTCGCAGATGGTCTGCGGTGGCGTGTGCCAGTCGATCAGCTGCGCCTGCTCGGCCCAGAACGCATCACGGTCATCGATCGAGCGGCGGTAGAAATCGGCGTAGCCGGTCATCGTCTTGTCTCCTTCTCGTTCGCCAGCCGGATTCATCAGTCGATGCGCACCACGATGCGCCCGCGCGATTTGCCGTCGATGAGGTCGCGCGCCCGCGTAGTGGCGTTGCCTAGCGGAATCTCGTCGATCATCGATTCCAGCTTGGCGATGTCGAGATCACGCGCGAGGCGCGCCCAGGCCTGCTGGCGCAACGCCAGCGGCGCCATCACGCTGTCGATGCCGGCCAGCGTGATGCCGCGCAGGATGAACGGCGCCACGCTGCCGGGCAGATCGAGCCCCTGCGCCAGGCCGCAGGCGGCCACCACGCCGCCGTAGCGCGTCTGCGCCAATGCGTTGACCAGCGTGTGGCTGCCCACCGCATCGACCACCGCCGCCCAGCGTTCTTTCTGCAACGGCTTGCCCGGGCTGCCGAGTTCAGCACGATCGATGATGGCCGTGGCGCCGAGCGCCGACAGATAGTCGCCCTCCGCCGCCTTGCCGGTGGCTGCCGTGACCGCGTAACCCAGCTTCGACAGCAGCGCAATGGCGACGCTGCCCACGCCGCCCGTGGCGCCAGTCACCAGCACCTCGCCGGCGTCGGGCTTTACGCCGTGGCGCTCAAGCGCCAGCACGCACAGCATCGCGGTATAGCCGGCCGTGCCAATCGCCATGGCCTGGCGCGGGGTGAAGGCGTTCGGCAAGCGCACCAGCCAGTCGCCCTTCAGGCGCGCCTTTTGCGCGAGGCAGCCCCAGTGGCTCTCGCCGACGCCCCAACCGTTGTGCACGACTTGGTCGCCGGCTTTCCAGCCGGCGTGGCCGCTTTCGAGCACCGTTCCGGCGCCGTCGATGCCCGCCACCATCGGCCAGCTACGCACCACCGGGCTCTTGTTGCAGATCGCCAGCGCGTCCTTGTAGTTGAGCGTGGAGTGGCTTACGCCGACCAGTACATCGCCGGCGGGCAACTGCGCCTCATCCAGGTCGGTGACGGTCGCGGTGAAACCGGACTCGGGCTTTTGCAGCAAGACGGCCTTGAACATCGAACACTCCTGGGTGAAAAACGTCGGAAAACGGTCTTCGATCTTAGACCCCGCCCCGTGGTGGCCACAGCGGACGATCCCCAGCGACACGCACGCTGCAGTACCGCGAAACTGGTTGACAAATCCGCTCTAAGCGATTGTTGTTATTCATATTTTTCAGGAAAACGTCTTGACACATCGGAACCTGCTGACTAGGCTGCGAGCCATGTGGATTGAGCGCCTCCTCCCGTCTCGAACCTGGCGGTGCTTGTGTGCCGTGGTGATGGCACTGGGCGCGGGGGCATGTGCCGCGCCGAGCCATTCACCCGAGCGGCTGGTTGAACAAGACCAGTCCCGATTGCCGCAGACGCTTCCCCCGGGCCAAGGCGCGGGCAACGGCGCATCCGGGCTCGTGGTCGCCGCAATGGGCTTCCTCGGCGTGCCGTATCGCCGCGGCGGCAACGACGAAGACGGCTTCGACTGCAGCGGCTTCACGCGCCACCTGTTCGAGACCCGCCTCGGCCTGCTGCTGCCTCGCCGTGCCGACGAGCAGGCGCATTCACCGGATCTGGTGGCGGTCGCCCGCAACGAGCTGCAACCCGGCGACCTGGTGTTCTTCAACACCTTGCGCCGTACCTTCTCCCATGTCGGCATCTACATCGGCGACGGCCGCTTCATCCACGCGCCGCGTCCGGGCGCCGAAGTCCGCCTGGAGAGCATGCGTGTCGCCTACTGGAGCAAACGCTTCACTGGTGCCCGGCGCCCGGCGGGAGCTGTCGACGCTGGAATCCGTGCGGCTGCTGCTTCTGCGCCGGCCCCCGAGTCCATGCTGGGCATGCCCCCGACGTACTGAACGGTTCACGCGCTGGATCAAGCCGCCCGCGGCGGGCAAGCGGCAGAATGCGCAACATGACAGACCGCGTCATCCCGCTTGCGGATCACCGCTACGCCGCCTCGGTGCCGCAGATCCCCGCGTCGCCGCTGCCGGCCACCGGCCTCGTCGGCGACACGCTCGGGCGGCCGCTGCGCGACCTGCGCATCTCGGTCACCGACCGCTGCAACTTCCGCTGCAGCTACTGCATGCCCAAAGAGGTGTTCGACAAGAACTACCAGTTCCTGCCGCAGACCTCGCTGCTCAGCTTCGAGGAAATCACCCGCGCCGCGAAGCTCTTCGTGGCGCACGGCGTGCACAAGATCCGCCTCACCGGGGGCGAGCCACTGCTGCGCAAGCACCTCGAGGTGCTGGTCGGCATGCTGAGTGAACTGCGCACCGTCGACGGCGAACCGATCGACCTCACGCTCACCACCAACGGCTCGGTGCTCGCGAAGAAGGCGCAGGCGCTGAAGGACGCCGGCCTGCAGCGCGTGACGGTGAGCCTCGACGCGTTGGACGACACCATCTTCCGCCGCATGAACGACGCCGACTTCCCGGTGGCCGACGTGCTGCGCGGCATCGAAGCCGCCGAGCGCGCCGGGCTCGGGCCGATCAAGGTCAACATGGTGGTCAAGCGCGGCACCAACGATCACGAGATCGTCGCCATGGCTCGGCACTTCAAGGGCACGCCCATCGTGCTGCGCTTCATCGAGTTCATGGATGTGGGTGCCACCAACGGCTGGCGCATGGACGAGGTGATGCCGTCGGCGCAGGTGATTGCGCGCCTGAACGACGAGTTCCCGCTCGAAGCCATCGGCGCCAACCAGACCGGCGAGACGGCGCAGCGCTGGCGCTACCGCGACGGCAGCGGCGAGATCGGCGTGATCTCCAGCGTCACGCAGGCCTTCTGCCACGAGTGCAACCGCGCGCGGCTGTCCACCGAGGGCAAGCTGTATCTCTGCCTGTTCGCCTCGCGCGGACATGATCTGCGCGCCCTGCTGCGCGGCGAGTACAGCGACGAGCAGATCGCCTCGGCCATCGCCAACGTCTGGCAGCACCGCGACGACCGCTACTCCGAACTGCGCGGCGCTCAAGCCCCCGATTCGGGCACGGGCGAACGGCGCGTGGAGATGCACTACATCGGCGGCTGAACGCGGCGCGCGCAAACACGAAGGCCGGCATCGCTGCCAGCCTTTGGTCGTTCAGGGCCGCCGCGAAATCAACGTTTCGCCAGCCGCTGCCAGGTATCGACCACCGTGTCCGGGTTCAGCGACATCGAGACGATGCCTTCCTGCGCCAGCCAGTCGGCGAAATCAGGATGGTCACTCGGCCCCTGGCCGCAGATGCCGATGTACTTGCCCACCGCGCGGCAGGCCGCGATGGCGCGCGAGATGAGCGCCTTCACCGCCGGATCGCGTTCGTCGAAATCACGGGCCAGCAGTTCGAGCCCGGAGTCACGGTCGAGGCCGAGCGTGAGCTGGGTCAGGTCGTTCGAGCCGATCGACATGCCGTCGAAATGCTCGAGGAACTGCTCGGCAAGGATGGCGTTGCTCGGCACCTCGCACATCATGATGATGCGCAGGTTGTCCTGTCCGCCTTCGGATGCACGCTTCAGGCCCTTCTCGGCCAGCATGCCGACCACGGTCTTGGCCTGGTTGAGGGTGCGCACGAAGGGCACCATGATCTCGACGTTCTCGAGCCCCATCTCGTTGCGCACGCGCTTGAGCGCCTCGCATTCCATCGCGAAGGCTTCGGCAAAGGCCTCGCTCACGTAGCGCGACGCGCCGCGAAAGCCCAGCATCGGGTTCTCTTCCTCCGGTTCGTAGCGCGAGCCGCCGATGAGCTTGCGGTACTCGTTGCTCTTGAAGTCCGACAGCCGCACGATCACCGGCTTGGGCCAGAAGGCCGCAGCAATCGTTGCGATGCCCTCGGCCAGCTTGTCGACGTAGAAAGCCCGCGGTGAGGCATGCCCGCGCGCCACCGACTCCACCGCCTTCTTCAGGTCTGCGTCAACGTTCGGATAGTCGAGGATCGCCTTCGGGTGCACGCCGATGTTGTTGTTGATGATGAACTCAAGGCGCGCCAGGCCGACGCCGGAATTGGGCATCTGCGCGAAGTCGAAGGCGAGCTGCGGGTTGCCCACGTTCATCATGATCTTCACCGGGCAGTACGGCAGTTCGCCGCGCTGCACTTCGGAGATCTCGGTTTCCAGCAGGCCGTCGTACACGAAGCCGGTGTCGCCCTCCGAGCAGGCCACGGTGACGAGTGCGTCCTCGGTCAGCACCTCGGTCGCGTCACCACAGCCCACCACAGCCGGGATGCCCAGCTCGCGCGCGATGATGGCCGCATGGCAGGTGCGCCCGCCGCGGTTGGTCACGATGGCGCTGGCGCGCTTCATCACCGGCTCCCAGTTCGGGTCGGTCATGTCGGTGACGAGCACGTCGCCCGGCTGCACCGTGTCCATGTCGTTGATGCTGTGCACGATGCGCACCGGGCCGGTGCCGATCTTCTGGCCGATGGCGCGGCCTTCGGCCAGCACGGCGCCCTGCCCCTTGAGCTTGTAGCGCTGCTCGGCCTTGCTGCCGGCCTGGCTCTTCACCGTTTCGGGGCGGGCCTGCAGGATGTAGAGCTTGCCGTCGTTGCCGTCCTTGCCCCACTCGATGTCCATCGGCCGGCCGTAGTGCTGCTCGATGGTGACGGCGTAGCTGGCGAGTTCGGTCACTTCGGCATCGGTGAGCGAGTAGCGGTTGCGCAGTTCGGGCGGCGTGTCCACCGTCTTCACGAGCTTGCCGCTGGCGGCCTTTTCAGCAGGTGTCGCGAACTCCATCCTGATGAGCTTGGAGCCGAGGCTGCGGCGGATCACCGCGAGCTTGCCGTTCTTCAGCGCCGGCTTGTGGGCGTAGAACTCGTCCGGGTTCACCGCGCCCTGCACCACCGTCTCGCCGAGGCCGTAGCTGGAGGTGATGAACACCACGTCCGGAAAGCCGCTCTCGGTGTCGATGGTGAACATCACGCCGGCAGCGCCCAGGTCGGAGCGCACCATGCGCTGCACGCCGGCCGACAGCGCCACGTCGCTGTGCGTGAAGCCCTTGTGCACGCGGTAGCTGATGGCGCGGTCGTTGTAGAGGCTCGCGAACACCTCGCGCATCTTGTGCAGCACCTCGTCGATGCCCACCACATTGAGAAAGGTCTCCTGCTGGCCGGCGAAGCTGGCGTCGGGCAGGTCTTCAGCGGTGGCCGACGAGCGCACGGCGAAGGAGGCCTCGGGCGCGTCGGCCGCGAGCTGCTGGAAGTGCGAACGGATGGCCGCTTCCAGATCGGGCGGGAACGGCGTGCTCTCGATCCAGCCGCGGATTTCGGCTCCGGCTTCGGCCAGCGCGCGCACGTCTTCGATATTGAGCTTGGCGAGGCGCTGTTCGATGCGTTCGCCCAGCCGCTCGTGCTGCAGAAACTGCCGGAACGCATGGGCGGTAGTCGCGAAGCCGCCGGGCACGCGCACGCCCGAGGCGGCCAGCTGGCTGATCATTTCGCCGAGGGAGGCGTTCTTGCCGCCGACCGACTCGACGTCGGTCATCCTCAATAGTTCGAACGGTACGACCAGGGCGGTCGCCAGACGGTTGGGTGACATGACAAAGCTCCGTGATGATGAAAAACCGATGTCCCGACACCCGCGGCATGGGGCCCGGAGCTTGGCTCGACGGACCCGGCGATCGATGCGCGCACCCGCCCCGTCAGGGGTGCGGACGGTGTGGGCGAGGCAGGCATCGAAGACGGTGGAAACTGCGCGGTGATTCTAAAGGTGGGCCTTGCGCAGTCCCTATCATCACCATGGCCCCAACGAACGCGCCCACGCCATGCCGAACCGCACCGTCTTCTTCGTCTCCGACAGCACAGGCATCACGGCCGAGACCTTCGGCAATTCCATCCTCGCGCAGTTCGCCGCCAAGCCGCGGCACGTGCGCCGGCCCTTCATCGACAGTGCCGACAAGGCGCACCAGGTCGTGCGCGAGATCAACCACACGGCCGAGGTCGAAGGCCGCCGCCCGATCGTGTTCGTGACGCTGGTCGACCGCGAGGTGCTGGCCGTGGTCAAGAGCGCCAATGGGCTGGTGCTCGACATGTTCAACACCTTCATCGAGCCGCTGGAAGCCGAGTACGGCATGACCTCCAGCCACCGCGTGGGGCGCTTCCCCGATGTGTCGAAAAGCCAGGAGTACACCGACCGCATCGAGGCGATCAACTTCGCGCTGGCGCACGACGACGGCCAGTCGTCGAAGAACCTCGAGCGCGCCGACGTCATCCTCGTCGGCGTGAGCCGCAGCGGCAAGACGCCGACCTCGCTGTACCTGGCGATGCAGCACGGCATCAAGGCGGCGAACTATCCGCTGATTCCCGAAGACTTCGACCGCGGCCGCCTGCCCACGCCGCTCGCGCCGCACCGCAAGAAGTGCTTCGGCCTGACCATCGACCCGCATCGGCTGAACCACATCCGCAACGAGCGCCGCCCGGGCAGCAAGTACGCCGCCCTGGAGAACTGCCGCCACGAGGTGGCCGAAGCGGAGGCGATGATGCGCCGCGAGGGCATTGCGTGGCTGTCGTCCACGCACAAGTCGATCGAGGAGATCGCGACGACAATCCTGCGCGACCTGCGCCCGGATCGGCTGATGTACTGATCAGCCCGCGTCTTGCCGGCGCGCCGATTCGTACAGGCACACCGCAGCGGCAGCCGCCACGTTGAGCGACTCTTCGCCGCCGGGCTGGGGAATGCGCACCGTCAACGCGCAACGCTGCATCAGCGCGACCGAAGCACCCTGCCCTTCGTGGCCCAGCACCCAGGCGCATGGCCACGGCAGGTCGGCGCGATGCAGCGCCTGTGCGGCGTGCGAACTGGTGCCGATCAAGGGAAGCTGCAGGGCATCGAGCGCCGATTCGTCGACGGACTCGACGAGATGCAATCCGAAATGCGCCCCCATGCCGGCACGCAGCACCTTCGGCGACCACAGCGCGGCCGTTCCCTTGAGCGCCACCACCTGGGTGAAGCCGAAGGCCGACGCCGAGCGCAGCACGCTGCCGACATTGCCGGCGTCCTGCAGGCGGTCGAGCACGACGGTGGGAATGCCGGGTATCAGTTTCGCCGTCGCTTGCCACGGCAACACGAAGCCGATGCTCGGTGGGGATTCGAGTGCGCTCAGGCCGGCGAAGAGTTCATCCTTGACGATCACGACGCGCGGTGCGCGCTCGGCCAGTTGGCGCAACGCGGGCTGCTGCCAGGCCGACTCGGTGATCACCGCCTGCGCCACCGCCTGCCCGCGATTGGCGCACGCGCCGCACAGGTGATCACCCTCGATCCACACCTCGCCCTGCTTGCGATACGCCGCCGGGTCGCGCGCGAGCTTGCGCAGGCGAACCAGCAGCGGGTTGTCGCGCGAACTGATGCGCTGAGCGTCAGTCATTCCTTGCTCAGCACCTCGCGCACCGGCGCGAAGCTGCGGCGGTGCCAGGTGCAGGCACCGTGCTGCCGCAGCGCCGCCAGATGCGCCGGCGTGGAGTAGCCCTTGTGCTCCGCAAAGCCGTACTGCGGATGCAGTTGGTCGAGCGTGAGGCACAGCCGGTCGCGATGCACCTTGGCGAGGATGGATGCGGCCGAAATGGCAGGCACCAGCGCATCGCCGCCGATCACCGCCTCGGCCGGCATGGGCAGCACCGGCAGGCGGTTGCCGTCCACCAGCACCTTCGCGCACTTCAGGCGCAGGTTCAGCACCGCCCGCCGCATCGCCAGCATCGTGGCCTGCAGGATGTTCAGCGTGTCGATCTCCTCCACGCTCGCTTCGGCCACGCTGCAGCACAAGGCACGCGCACGAATCTCGTCGTACAGGCGGTCGCGCGTTCGCGGCGTCAGCTGCTTGGAGTCGTTCAGGCCCTTGATCGGCTGCAGGTCGTCGAGGATGACGGCGGCGGCCACCACCGGGCCGGCAAGCGGGCCGCGGCCGGCTTCGTCGACACCGGCAATGAGGCCGGCCACGTCCCAGCGCAGGCCGAGCTGGGCTGCTTTCATTTCAGCCCGCGAGAACTTTTTCGATCGCATCGGTAGCCGCCTGGGCGGTGTTGCAGCGCAGTTGAAGATGCAGTGCCTCGAAGCGGCGTGACACCTCATCGCATCGCTTCGGGTCGTCGAGCCACTGCAGCGTGGTGTCGGCCAGACGCGCCGGCGTGGCGTCTTCCTGCAGCAGCTCGGGCACGGCGAAATCTCGCAGCAGGATGTTGGGCAAGCCCACCCACGGCTGGTAGCGCATGCGCTTCATCATCTGCCAGCTCGCCCAGTGCATGTTGTAGGCGATGACCATCGGCCGCTTGAAGAGTGCCGCCTCCAGCGTGGCGGTGCCGCTGGCCACCATGACCACGTCGCTGGCCGCCAGCAGCTCATGCGATCGGCCGTCGACCAGCGTGAGCGGCACGCCGGCGGCATGCTCGCGCACCATCGGGTCGAGCAGCGGCCGCAAGCCCGGTGCCACCGGCAGCACGAAGCGCAGGCCCGGGCGGCGCCGGTGCATCTCGGCCACGCCGGCGAGCAGCCGCGGCCCGATGTACTGGATTTCGGAGCGGCGGCTGCCGGGCAGTACGCCGACGAGCTGCGCCCCAGCGTCCTCACCGAGCGCTTCGCGCGCGGCCGCACGCGGCACCTCGAGCGGGATCGCGTCAGCCAGCGGGTGTCCGACGTAGGTGGCGGCGATGCCGTGCTCCGCGTAGAGCGCGGGCTCGAACGGAAACAGGCACAGCACGTGGTCGACGGCTTCGCGCATCTTCGCGATGCGACCGCCGCGCCAAGCCCACACCGAGGGGCTGACGAAATGGATCGCCTTGATGCCGCGCGCCTTGAGCTGCGCTTCGAGCGCGAGGTTGAAATCGGGCGCGTCAACGCCGATGAAGGCGTCGGGGCGGGTTTCGATCAGGCGCGCGGCGAGTTGGCGGCGTATGCCAACGATCTCGCGGTAGTGGCGCAGCACCTCGACATACCCGCGCACCGCCAGCTTCTCGTGCGACCACCAGGCGTCGAAGCCATGCGCCTGCATCTTCGGGCCGCCGATGCCGAAGCTTTGCAGTTCGGGCCAGCGTGCGCGCAGCCCACCGAGCAGCAGGCCAGCGAGCAGGTCGCCGGAGGCCTCGCCGGCGACGAGCGCGAGGCGCGGGGACACGGTCGCCATCGCTCTCAGCGCACGATGCCGCGCGAGGCCTCGGCGAGAAAGCGCGTCATCATCGCCACGTCCTCGGCTGCAGCGGGCATGCTGCCGGCGAGCCCTGCGATCTCGATGCGCGCCGCGTCGAGCGTTCGGCCCGAGCGATACAACAGGCGGTGCATCTGCTTCACCGCCGCAATGCGCTCGCCGGAGAAGCCGCGGCGCTTCAGCCCTTCGAGGTTGAAGCTGCGTGCCTCGGCCGGGTTGCCGGCCACCATCGCGAACGGCGGCACGTCCTGAAGTAGCGTGGTGCCCATGGCGGTCATCGCATGCGCGCCGATCTTCACGAACTGATGCACGTTGGTGTAGGCGCCCATGATGACCCAGTCGCCGATCTCGACGTGCCCTGCGATCTGCGCGTTGTTGGCGAAGATGGTGTGGTCACCGACCTGGCAGTCGTGCGCCAGGTGCACGTAGGCCATCATCCAGTTGTCGTTGCCCAGCCGCGTGACACCGCCGCCCTGCGCCGTGCCGAGGTTGAAGGTGCAGAACTCGCGGATGACGTTGTCGTCGCCGATCTGCAGTTCGGTCGGCTCGCCGGCGTACTTCTTGTCTTGCGGTACGGCGCCCAGTGATGCGAACTGGAAGACACGGTTGTTGCGCCCGAGGGTGGTGCGGCCCTCGATCACGCAGTGCGGTCCAACGGTCGTGCCCTCGCCGATGCGCACCTGCGGACCGATCACGCTGTAGGCGCCGATGCTCACCGATTCGCCGAGCTGGGCACCGGATTCGACGATGGCGGTGGGGTGGATCGTCGCCATGGGCTTCAGGCGATGCTGCGCATGGTGCAGGTGAGATCGGCCTCGACGGCGACGTCTTCGCCGACCAGCGCACGCGCCTTGAACTTGAACACGCCGGCCTTCATGCGCTCGAGCGTCACGTCGAGCGTAAGCTGGTCGCCCGGCTCCACCGGCCGCTTGAAGCGGGCGCCGTCGATGCCGGCGAAGTAGTAGACCGTGTTCGAGTCCGGCACCATGCCGAGCGTCTCGAACGCGAGGATGGCCGCCGCCTGCGCCAGCGCTTCGAGCATGAGCACGCCAGGCATCACCGGGCGGTGCGGGAAGTGGCCGCTGAAGTACGGTTCGTTGATGCTGACGTTCTTGATCGCCTTGATGCGCTTGTTCTTCTCGAGCTCCAGCACCCGGTCGACGAGCAGGATCGGATAGCGGTGCGGCAGCTTCTGCAGGATCTGGTGGATGTCCATCATGGTGTCTTGTCGTCCTGCGCTTCGAGCGCGCGGATGCGGTCTCGCAAGGTGTGCAATTGCCGCAAGGTGGCGGCGTTCTTTTCCCAGGCGGGATTCTCGTCGATGGGAAACACGCCGCTGTATTGACCGGGCCTGCGGATCGACCGCATGACCACCGACGCGGCCGAGATGTGCACGTGGTCAGCGAGCGTCAGGTGGCCGAGCACGATGGCCCCGCCGCCGATGGTGCAGTGCGCGCCGATCGTCGCGCTGCCGGCCACGCCCGCGCAGCCGGCCATCGCCGTGTGCGCGCCGATGCGCACGTTGTGGCCGATCTGGATCAGGTTGTCGAGCTTGACGCCATCCTCGATCACCGTGTCGCCGAGCGCACCACGGTCGATGCAGGTGTTGGCGCCGATCTCCACGTCGTCGCCGATGAGCACGCCGCCGAGCTGCTCGATCTTTTCCCAGCGTCCGTCGGTCGGCGCAAAGCCGAAGCCGTCCGCGCCGATCACCACGCCGCTGTGCACGATGCCGCGCGCACCGATCCGGCAGCCGTCACCGAGCGTCACACGCGGGGCGAGGCGCGTGCCGGCGCCGACGTGCGTGCCGCGGCCGATGTGGCAGTGGCTGCCGACCACGGCATCCACGCCCACATGGGCATCCGCCGCGACGAACGTGAAGGGGCCGATGGCGGCGCCCGCCTCCACCACCGCGCCGGCTTCGACCACGGCACTGGCGTGCACACCGGCCGCCGGCTGCACACGCAGCCGGCGCGCCCACCACTGCGTGAGCCGTGCGAAATAGAGGTAGGGGTCGTCGGTGACGATGGCCGCACCGCGCGCCGCGGCCGCCTCGCGCATGGCAGGCGACACGATGACGCAGGCCGCCCGCGTGCTCACGAGCTGCGACTGATAGCGCGGGTTGGACAGGAAGCTGAGCGTCGAACCCTGCGCATCCTGCAGCGTGCCGATGCGGTCGATGCGTGTCGCGGGATCGCCGAGGAGTTCGCCGCCCAGTTGCGCAACCACTTCGGACAGCCGGACTTCTGGCATGGCGCGTCTTGAATGAGGCCGGGCAGGCGCCCGGCGTGAAGCAGGCCTACTTGCCGTTGTTGAGCGCGTCGATCACCTTCTTGGTGATGTCCACGCGCGCGCTCACGAGCGGGCGGCCGGTGCTGTCGGTGATGGCTTCCTGGATGATCAGGTCGAACTTCTCGGTTTCGAAGATCTGCTTGATCACCCGGTTGGCGCGGTCGACGATGGCGGCCAGTTCTTCGTTCTTGCGCTGGTTCAGGTCTTCCTGGAACTCGCGGCGCTTGCGCTGGATCTCGCGGTCCTGGTCGACGAGTTCGCGCTGGCGCCGGTTGCGCTCGGTCTCGGACAGGGTGGGCGAATCCTTGTCGAGCTTGTCGGCGGCGTTCTTTAGCCGCAGGCCGGCTTCGTTCAGCTCTTTCTCGCGCTTCCCGAACTCGGCTTCGAGCTTGGCTTGCGCCGCTTTGGCGGGCGCCGAATCGCGCAACACGCGATCGCTGTTCACGTAGCCGATCTTCAGTTCCTGCGCTTGAGCAGCCACGCCGGCGAATGCGAGCAAGGCGCTTGCGAAGACGATTTTCAGCGCAGAGGTCTTCATTTAGAACGCGGTCCCGATCTGGAATTGAAGAGGCTGGATTCTATCCGTCGGCTCCTTGCGGATCGGGCGGCCGTAGCTCAGCTTGAGCGGCCCCACGGGCGAGATCCAGCTGAGGCCAATGCCGGCCGATGCGCGCAGCGTGCCGAGGTCCATCTTCTCGTTTTCGCCCCATACGTTGCCCACGTCAACGTAGGTGAACCAGCGCAGCGTCTTGTCGGTGCCGGTACCCACCAGCGGCAGGTACAGCTCGGCGTTGAGGTTGAGGCGCCGGTTGCCGCCCTGGTAGGCGCCGATCGGATCGACCGGGCCGAGGGAGCCCTGGTCGAAGCCGCGCACGGTGCCCAGGCCCCCGCCGTAGAAGTTCTTGAAGATGGGGAACTCGGTTCCGCCGAGGCCCTTGCCCCAGCCGAGTTCGGCGTTGAGGCCAAGCGTGAAGCGCCGCGACAGCGGGAAGTACTCCTGGAACTGCGCGTTCGCACGCAGGTAACGCGCGTCGCCGCCCGGCGACCACTCGAGGTTGAGCCGCTGATATCGGCCCTCGGTCGGCACGAGGGCGCTGTCGCGCGCGTCGCGCGTCCAGCCGATGGTGAGCGGCACCGACGTGGCGGCCGCACCGTGCTTGAGCTTGTAGACGCGGTACGACAGCGGCAGGGCGGTGTCGCCCTTGATCTCGGTGCGCTCAAGGCCGATACCGAAGTACACGGTGTCGAGTTCGCTGAACGGCACACCGAAGCGGATGGATGCCCCGGGCGTCGCGAGTTCGTACTCCTCGCCCTGGCTGTTCAGCGGGCGGGTGGTGCGATAGAACACGTCGATCGCGCGCGAGATGCCGTCGATCGTGAAGTACGGATCGACCGTGCTCACCACCATCGAACGCTGCGAGTGGCTGGTGTTGAGTTCGATGCCGAGGTAGTTGCCCGAACCGAACACGTTCTCCTGCTTGATTGCGCCGGTGAACGACAGCTTGTCGGCACTCGAGAAGCCGGCGCCCAGCAGCAGGCTGCCGGTGGGCTTCTCGGTCACGTTCACCGTCAGGTCGACCTGGTCGGGCACACCGGGTACCTCTTCGGTGTCGATGGCAACTTCAGTGAAAAACCCCAGGCGATTCAGCCGGTCGCGCGACAGGCGGATCTTGTTGCTGTCGTACCAGGCCGACTCGAACTGCCGGAACTCGCGCCGGATCACTTCATCGCGCGTGCGGCTGTTGCCCGCCACGTTGATGCGGCGGACGTAGACGCGGCGCTGTGTGTCGGCAGCCAGCGTCAGCTCGACCTGGCCCGTCGTGCGGTCGATCTGCGGCTGCGCCTCCACGCGGGCGAAGGCGTAGCCGAAGGTGCCGAAGCGCTCGATGAAGGCACGCGTCGTCTCGGCCACCGCCTCGGCGCGGTAGGGCTGACCGGGCTTGATCTCGACCAGCGTCTTGAAGTCCTCTTCCTTGCCGAGGTAGTCGCCTTCGAGGTTCACCGCCGTCACGATGTAGGGCTGGCCCTCGTTCACGTTGACGGTGATCGTGATGTTCTGCTTGTCGGGCGAGATGGCGACCTGCGTCGACTCGATGTTGAACTCGAGGTAGCCGCGGTTCAGGTAGAACGAGCGCAGCGTTTCGAGGTCGGCGTTGAGCTTGGTGCGCGAATAGCGATCCGACTTGGTGTACCAGCTGAGCCAGCCGCCTTCGTTCAGTTCGAACAAGCCTGTGAGCGTGCTCTCCGGGAAGGCCTTGTTGCCGGTGATGCGGATTTCGCTGATGCGCGCCGCCGCGCCCTCGGTGATGGAGAAGGTGACGTTGACGCGGTTGCGCTCCTGCGGCGTCACGGTGGTCACCACCTCGACGCCGTAGAGGCTGCGCGTCAGGTACTGGCGCTTGAGTTCCTGCTCGGCACGGTCGGCCAATGCGCGGTCGAAAGGCAGACCCTCGCCGATGCCGAAGTCACGCAGCGCCTTGATCAGCACGTCGCGCTCGAACTCCTTCAGGCCGACGAAATCGAGACTGCCGATGACCGAGCGCTCGTCGACGATGACGATGGCAACGCCGTCCTCGATCTCGATGCGCACGTCCTTGAACAGGCCGGTCGAGAACAGCGCGCGTAGCGCCGCCGCGCCCTTCTCGTCGTTGTAGACGTCGCCCACGCGAAACGGCAGCGCGGCGAACACGGTGCCGGCGTCGGTGCGCTGCAGGCCTTCGACACGGATGTCCTTGAGCGTGAACGGCTCGACGGCCCAGACAGGCACCGCGTGCAGCGCCACGGCCAAAGCGACGGACAGGATGGACGGACGAATCGAGCGCGGTCGAAAGGACGATGGCATACGGGAGGGATCAGTGCAGGCCCAGGAACCGGGCCACGTCGTTGTAGAGAGCAAGCGACATCATCATCAGCATGATTGCCACGCCGCCGCGCTGCAGCCGCTCGAGCCACAACTCCGACACGGGCCGCCCTGTCACTGCTTCAAAAAGATAGTACATCAGGTGTCCGCCATCGAGCATCGGCAGCGGGAGCAGGTTCAGCACGCCCAGACTCACGCTCACGACGGCCAGAAATCCGAGGAAATAGGCGAGGCCCAGGCGCGCCGACTGGCCGGCGTAGTCGGCAATCGTGAGCGGGCCGCTGAGGTTCTTGAGCGACGCTTCGCCGATCACCATCTTGCCGAGCATGCGCAGCGTGAGCCACGACATGTCCCAGGTGCGCACGGCCGCCTTGGTGAAGCCTTCGACCGGCCCATAACGCACCGTCACGATCTCCGGCGGCGCGCCGATGAACGCCTCGATGCGCCCGATGCGCTTGCCGCCCTGCAGCACGACGGCCGGCAGCACTTCGATGTCGAGTTCGCGCCCGCCCCGTTCGACGCGCCAGGTCATCGCCTGCGCCTCGCCGTCCGCGCCGCTGGCACGAATGAGTTCGCGCAGCTTCGCCGCCTCGACGACCGGCTGCCCATCGATGGCCAGCACGCGGTCGCCTTCCTGCAGGCCGGCGCGCGCCGCGGCGCCTCCGGCATTGACCTTGCCGACCACCGGCTCACTGTGAAGCTGGCCGAGCCCGACGCGCTGCATCATCTGCTCGTCGATCTCCTGGGCGTCCAGCGTGTCGAGCCCGATCTGCACGCTTCGCTCGTGGCGGCCCTGGCTGTCGGCCACGCGCAGATGGAGCGGTTCGCCCGAAAGAACGGCCTGGGTGATCTCCCAGCGCAGGTCGTTCATCGAGCGCAGGTCGCGCCATTCGTTGCCGTCGAGCGATGCCGCGCGCGCCCAGTCGCCGGCGCGCACGCCGGCTTGGGCGGCCAGGCTGTGTGCCGGCGGCGCGCCGAGCACGGCCTTGGGTTCGTCCACGCCAATCCAGTGCGCGCCGGCAAAGAGCACCACCGCCAGCGCGAGGTTCGCCGCCGGGCCGGCCGAGACGATGGCCGTGCGCTGCCACAGCGGCTTGCGATTGAAGGCCATGTGACGCTCTTCGGGGCGCACCGGCGCTTCGCGCTCGTCGAGCATGCGCACGTAGCCGCCGAGCGGCAGCGCCGCGACGACGAACTCGGTGGATTCGGGCGTCTTCTGGCGCCGCAGCAGCGGACGTCCGAAGCCGACGGAAAAGCGCAGCACCTTCACGCCGCAGGCCACGGCAACGCGGTAGTGGCCGTATTCGTGGATGACGATGAGGATGCCCAGCGCCACCACGAACGCCAGCGCGCTGATCAGGAAGGTGAGCAAGCCGGCGCCGCTCATCGGGCCAGCCGTTCGATGTGCTGCCGCGCCTGGCGACGACTGCGCTGGTCGAGTTCGAGCAACCCGGCCAGCGTGGCCGTTTCATCCGCCACGATCTGCACGGACGCGAGCGCCTCGGCGTTGACGGCGTGAATGCGGTCGAAACCGATGCGCCCCTCGAGGAAAGCGGCCACTGCTTCCTCGTTGGCGGCATTCAGCACGGCGGTGCTTCCGTCGGCGCCGCGCAGCGTCTCCCAGGCCAAGTGCAGGCCGGGGTAGCGCGCGGCATCGGCCGGCTCGAAGCTGAGGCCCGAGAGTGCAGTGAAGTCGAGCTGGCTTGCACCGCATGCGATGCGCTCGGGCCAGGCCAGGCCGAAGGCGATGGGCACCCGCATGTCGGGCGTGCCCAGTTGTGCGAGCACGGAGTTGTCGCGGCATACCACCATCGAATGGATGATGCTTTGCGGGTGGATCACCACACGCACCTGCTCGGGCTGCAGGTCAAACAGCCAGCGCGCCTCGATGACCTCGAGCGCCTTGTTCATCATCGTGGCGGAGTCGACCGAGATCTTGCGACCCATCACCCAGTTCGGGTGCGCACAGGCTTCGTCGGGCGTGACCCGGGCGAGCGTGGACGGATCGCGGGTACGAAACGGCCCGCCCGAGGCGGTGAGCAGGATGTGGTCGACGCGCTCGTGCCACACGTTGCGGTCTTCGGGCAGGCACTGGAAGATGGCGGAGTGCTCGCTGTCGATGGGCAGCAGGCTTGCGCCGCCTTCGCGCACCGCGTTCATGAACAGCGCACCCCCGACGACCAGCGCCTCCTTGTTCGCCAGCAGCAGGCGCTTGCCGGCACGCGCGGCGGCCAGACAAGGAGCCAGTCCTGCCGCACCCACGATGGCTGCCATGACGGCATCGACCTCGGGGTGCGCGGCAAGATCGACCAGCGCCTGCGGCCCATGAAGCACTTCGCACGCCACGCTCTCGGCCCGCAGGCGCTGCTGCAATTGCGAGGCCGCCGCCGCATCGCCCACAACGGCGAAGCGCGGGCGCCAGCGAAGGCATTGCGTGAACAGGTCGTCCACGCGGCTGTGCGCCGTCAAGGCGAAGACCTCGAAACGCTGCGGATGGCGGCCGATCACGTCGAGCGTGCTCGTGCCGACGGACCCGGTCGAGCCGAGGATGCAGACGCGCTGGCGAGCAGCCGAAGGTGTCATGTCGGGAATCAGATCGTGCCCAGCGCGAGGGCGAGCGGGAAAACAGGCAACAGCGCGTCGATCCGGTCCAGCACGCCGCCGTGGCCCGGCAGCAGACGGCTGCTGTCCTTGGCGCCGGCGCTGCGCTTGACCAGGGATTCGACCAGGTCGCCGACAACGCTCATGGCCGCAAGAAACAGGACGGCCAACACCAGTCCGAGGGCACCCGCGCGGTCGTGCAGCCGGGTGTAGAGGCTCGCCGAATCGACGGCGAAGCTGGCATCGGCAAGCAGCCACAGACCGGCCAGCACCAGCGCCCCCGCCATGCCGCTCCACACACCTTCCCAGCTCTTGCCGGGGCTGATGGTCGGCGACAGCTTGCGGCGCCCGAATTGCCGGCCGCCGAAGTAGGCGGCGATGTCGGCCACCCACACCAGGCAGAAGACCGAGAGGATGAAGTTGACGCCCAGCGTCTTTGCATGCGCGAGCGCGAGCCACGCCGTCCACAGCGCCAGCCAGCCGAGGACCAGACGCAGCGTCCGCGGCAGGTTCGGCCATGCGGCAGGGCCGAGCCGGATCGCCGCCAAGCCGCCCAGCACCCACACCAGCGCGGCCAGCCACCACGCCAGCACCGGCGCCTGAATATTCCAGCCGCGCCACAGGGCGGCCGCGCAGGCCGCTGCGAGCACGATGCCGAAGGCGATCGATGCCGGCTGGCCGCAAGCGTTGAGCCGCGCCCATTCCCAGCCCGCAGCGCCGATGGCCACCAGCGTCAGCAGCGCGAAGGGCCAGGGCTGCGTGACCAGCAGCGCCGGCAGCAGGAGCGCCAGCAACACAACCGCCGTGATCACCCGCTGCTTGAGCATGGTTGGGTCCTAGGCCGTTTCGGCTCGCGCCGTGTCTTTGACAGCGCCGAAGCGGCGGTCGCGGCGGGCGTACTCGGCGAGGGCGGCATCGAGTTCGGCTTCGCCGAACTCGGGCCACAGGCAATCGGTGAATACCAGTTCGGAGTACGCCGCCTGCCACAGCAGGAAATTGCTGATGCGCACTTCGCCGCCGGTGCGAATGAAGAGGTCGGGGTCGGGTGCATGGCCGAGCGCCATGTAGCGGTTCAGCCGGTCTTCGTCGAGCTGATCCGGCGGCACGCCATCGCGAACCGCTTGGCGGCAAGCCTGCACGATGTCCCAGCGGCCGCCGTAGTTGAATGCGACGGAGAGCGTGATGCGCGTGTTGTGCGCGGTACTCGATTCGGCCTGTTCCCAGGCGGCGCGCAGCTTGTCGGAGACCTGCGAACGATCGCCGACGATCTTGATGCGCACGCCGCGGTCGGCCAGCTTGCTCAGGTACTTGGCGACGGCCACGAGCACCAGGCCCATGAGCCCCGACACCTCTTCGGTCGGGCGCTTCCAGTTCTCGGATGAGAACGCGAAGACGGTCACGTACTCGACGCCGCGGTCGGCGCACGCGAGCACCGTCTTGACCAGCGCATCGACACCCGCCTTGTGGCCGAAGAAGCGCGGCATGAAGCGCTTCTTGGCCCAGCGGCCGTTGCCGTCCATGACGATCGCGACGTGGCGCGGAATGGCAGCCTTGGAATCCACGGGGCGTGACCGAAAACGACTCTGCCGCGCGATCAGACAGCCATGATTTCGGCTTCCTTGGCCGAAATCAGGCGGTCGATCTCGCCGATCGTGCGGTCGGTGAGCTTCTGGATGTCGTCGAGCGAGCGGCGTTCGTCGTCTTCGGCGATGAGCTTGTCCTTGAGCAGCTTCTTGGCATGCTCGTTGGCATCGCGGCGCAGGTTGCGCACGGCGATTTTTGCGTCTTCGCCTTCGTGGCGCGCCACCTTGGTGAGTTCCTTGCGGCGCTCTTCCGTGAGCGCGGGCATCGGCACGCGCAGCAGGTCGCCCTGCGACGACGGGTTCAGGCCCAGGTCGCTCTCGCGGATGGCCTTCTCGATCTTGGCGCCCATGCCCTTCTCCCACGGCTGCACGGTGATCGTGCGCGCGTCGAGCAGGGTCACGTTGGCCACCTGGCTGATGGGCAGCATCGAGCCGTAGTAGTCGACCTGCACCTGGTCGAGGATGCCGGGGTGGGCGCGGCCGGTGCGGATCTTCTGCAGCTGGGCCTTCAAGGCCTCGACGGAGCGGCCCATCTTCTGTTCAGCGGTGGTCTTGATCTCGGCAATGCTCATGGAATTTCTCTCTTCGGCGGCGCGTCACACGTGAACGAGCGTGCCCTCGTCTTCGCCCAGCACCACGCGCTTGAGCGCTCCGGGCTTGAAGATGCTGAACACCTTGATCGGAAGCTTCTGGTCGCGGCACAGCGCGAAGGCCGTGGCGTCGAGCACCTGGAGGTTCTTGACGATGGCCTCGTCGAAGCTGATCTGGGTGTAGCGCGTGGCGTTCGGATCCTTTTTCGGGTCGGCGGTGTACACGCCGTCCACCTTGGTCGCCTTCAGCACGATCTGCGCACCGATCTCGGCACCGCGCAGCGCGGCCGCGGTGTCGGTGGTGAAGAAGGGGTTGCCCGTTCCGGCGGCGAAGATGACGACCTTGCCTTCTTCGAGGTACTGCAGCGCCTTCGGCCGCACGTAGGGCTCGACCACCTGCTCGATGCCGATGGCCGACATCACCCGCGCGGTCATGCCCTCCTGGCGCATGGTGTCGGCCAGCGCCAGGGCGTTCATCACGGTGGCAAGCATGCCCATGTAGTCGGCGGTCGCCCGGTCCATGCCGACCGAGCCGCCCGCCACGCCGCGAAAGATGTTGCCGCCGCCGATGACCACTGCCACCTCGCACCCGAGCTGCGTCACTTCCTGCACCTCGCGCACCATGCGCACGATCGTGGCGCGGTTGATGCCGTAGGCGTCGTCGCCCATCAAGGCCTCGCCGGAGAGTTTCAGCAGGATGCGCTTGTAGGCGGGCATGCAGGCGGCTTTCGGGTGGTTCTCGGGGTGCGAAAGTCTAAACGCCCGGCGCTCACCGGGCGTTGTCGCGGAAACGTTCAGGCGCTCTTGGCCGCTGCCACTTGGGCGGCCACTTCGGCCGCGAAATCGTCGACCTTCTTCTCGATGCCTTCGCCCACCACGTAAAGCGTGAAGCCCAGCACCTTGGTGCTCTTCTCCTTGAGCATCTGCTCAACGGTCTGCTTGTCGTTCTTGACGAAGGCCTGGTTGAAGAGGCTGACCTCCTTCAGGTACTTCTGCACCGAGCCTTCGATGCGCTTGGTGACGATCTCCGCCGACTGCGGCGTCTTGCCCGCAGCTTCGGCCACCTTGGCGTCTTCGGCGGCCTTGCCGGCGGCGACGTTGCGCTCCTTCTCGATCAGATCGGCGGGCACGTCGGCCGACGACAGCGCCACCGGCTTCATCGCCGCGACGTGCATGGCGACGTCCTTGGCCGCCACCTCGTCACCCTCGAACTCGACGACCACGCCGATGCGCGTGCCGTGCAGGTAGCTCGCCAGTTGGCCGCCGCCCGCATAGCGCTTGAAGCGGCGGATCGACATGTTCTCGCCGATCTTGCCGATCAGGCCCTTGCGCACGTCTTCGACGGTCGGGCCGAAGCTGTCCTGCGCATGCGGCAGGGCCGACAGCGCGGCCACGTCGGCCGGATTCTCCTTGGCCACCAGTTCGGCCACGGCCTTGGTGAACGCGAGGAAGGAGTCGTTCTTCGAGACGAAGTCGGTTTCGCAGTTGATCTCGACCAGCGCGCCGGTCGCACCGTCGACCGCCGCCGACACCACGCCTTCGGCGGTGACGCGCGAGGCGGCCTTGCCGGCCTTGCTGCCGAGCTTCACGCGCAGCAACTCTTCGGCCTTCTCCGCATTGCCGTCGGCTTCGGTCAGCGCCTTCTTGCATTCCATCATCGGCGCGTCGGTCTTGGCGCGCAGTTCGGCGACCATGCTGGCGGTGATTGCAGGCATCGTATTTCTCCGTTGGCTAGAGGGCACACGTCACGCGAGACGGCACCCATCGATTCGGTTTGTAAAAAAGAAGGGGCTGTGTCAGCCCCTTTCTTGCCTCACTTCGACAGTGAGAAAGGCGCCTCGTCAGGCGGCTTCGTTGACTTCCACGAACTCGTCGCCTTCGCCGCCGGCAGCCTGAACGACTTCATTGTTCGCGTTGGCCTTGCCGTCCAGCGCCGCATCGGCCACAGCGCGCGCATACAGCGCCACCGCCTTGGCCGAGTCGTCGTTGCCGGGAATCACGTAGTCGATGCCGATCGGCGAGTGGTTCGTGTCGACGACGCCGATCACCGGAATACCGAGCTTCTTGGCTTCGGCCACGGCGATCTTGTGGTAGCCCACGTCGATGATGAAGATCGCGTCGGGCAGCGCATTCATGTCCTGGATGCCGCCGATGTCCTTCTCGAGCTTGGCCAGCTCACGCTGGAACATCAGCCCTTCCTTCTTGATGCGGATCTCGGTGCCCGACTCGATCTGCGCCTGCATCTCCTTCAGGCGCTTGAGCGAACCCTTGACCGTCTTGAAGTTGGTGAGCATGCCGCCGAGCCAGCGCTGGTCGACGAAAGGCATGCCGGCGCGGCGCGCTTCGGTGGCGATGACCTCGCGCGCCTGGCGCTTGGTGCCAACCATCAGGATGGTGCCGCGCTTGGAAGCAAGCTGGCGGACGAACTTCATCGCGTCCTGGAAGAGCGGCTGCGTCTTCTCCAGGTTGATGATGTGGATCTTGTTGCGATGGCCGTAGATGTACGGGGCCATCTTGGGATTCCAGAAGCGCGTTTGGTGTCCGAAATGGACGCCGGCTTCCAGCATTTCACGCATGCTGACTGTCATGGGAGCTCCAAAGGTTGTGTCTAGAATCCGGCTCGAATCGCGGGGGTCGGACCGGGCCAATCCCGGGGAGAAGACCACCGCGACACCTTCAAACAGCCGGCTTCGCGATTTGTTCGTCCGCACCGTGCACGAAACCGCCACGAAGGCTGCTGCGCACTGCTCGGATAAACCAATCGAGTATAGCACCCGATGACCCCGGACCTGACCGCAGCGCACTCGAACATCGCCTCGTCGCGCATCAGCGCGGAGCAACACTTCGAGGCTTCGCTGGCGGCGGCGGAATCGCCCGCTTGCCGGCATGTCTTCGTTCGCCGTTTCGACGCCATGGCGCGCTCCACCGCCCGATCGATCGACGCGCTGCGCGCCGCCGGCGCGCCGTTGCCGCCGCTTGCCGGGCTCGCAGTGAGCGTGAAGGATCTGTTCGACGTGGCCGGCCAGCCCACCACCGCCGGCTCCGTCGTGCTGGCGGATGCGGCACCCGCTGCTACCGACTGTCCGGCCGTTGCTCGACTGCGCCGCGCCGGAGCCGCGCTCATCGGTCACACGAACATGAGCGAGTTCGCGTTTTCGGGCGTGGGCATGAATCCGCACCACGGCACGCCGGCGAACCCAGCCACGCTAGCGCTCGACGCGACACCGCGCATTCCGGGCGGCTCGACCTCCGGCGGCGCGGTTTCGGTGGCCAGCGGCGCGGCATGGGCGGCACTCGGCTCGGACACCGGAGGATCGATCCGCATTCCCGCGGCGTTGCAGGGGCTCGTCGGGTTCAAGAACACCGCGCGGCTCACGCCCACCGAGGGTGCGATTCCGTTGTCGACAACGCTCGACACCGCCTGCGCGATCACGCGCACCGTGCGCGACGCAGTGCTGCTGCACGAACAGCTGTCGCAATCCGTCGCGCGGCTGACCCGAAGGCCGATCGATGCCTGCACCTTCGCCGTGCCGCAAGCCGTGGTTCTCGACGGCCTGGACGCGACGGTCGCCGCGGCCTTTGCGCGTAGCCTCGACACGCTGCGCGCTGCCGGCGCCCGGATCGTCGACATCGCGCTGCCGGAACTGAATGAACTGACCGGCATTCAGGCCACCGGTGGGTTTTCACCGGCCGAAAGCTGGGCCTGGCATCGCGCGCGACTGGCCGTCGACGAGCCGCGCTACGACCCGCGCGTCGCCGCCCGAATCCGCCGAGGCCAGCACATGAGCGCGGCGGACTACATCGATCTGCTGCAGTCGCGCCGATCGTGGATCGATCGGATGGACACGGCCATCGGCGGCTTCGACGCCCTGCTCTCGCCGACCGTGCCGATCGTGGCGCCGCCGCTCGCGCCGCTGGTGCAGAGCGACGATGCGTTCTTCGCAACCAACGCGCTGCTGCTGCGCAACCCATCGATCGTCAACATGCTCGACGGCTGCGCCCTGTCGCTGCCCTGCCACCGCGCGGACGAGATGCCGGTCGGCTTGATGGTGTGGGCCGGCGCCATGGCCGACGACCGGGTGCTCGATGCGTCCCTGGCGATCGAAGCGGCGCTCTCTGCGGCGAACGGCTGACGGCCCAGCCGACGGCTTCGGCCGGCGCGGGTTGCGATCCGCTTGCAATTTCGCCCCGAAGGCGCGGACCCATGAAACACAATCGGCGCGGCGGCATCAGGCCGCTGCCACCGCGTCTTCGCGCCGCACCCACCGCATGCACCGCATCCTGCCTACCCGACGCTCCTGGCCGCTGCACGGCGTGGCGCTCAGCCGCGTGATCGAGCAGCGGGCGACCGCCGATCTGCCGCCGCACACGCTGATGCGCCGCGCCGGCCTGGGTATCGCCCGCCTGGCGATCGCCGTCGCGCCGCATGCCGAGCGGGTGTGGGTGGCCGCTGGGCCCGGCAACAACGGTGGCGACGGTCTCGACGCCGCGATTCGCCTGCACACGGCGGGCAAAGACGTGACCGTGACGCTGGTAGGCGATCCGGCCAACCTGCCGGACGACGCGCGCGACGCCCTGCAACGCGCGCAAGCCGCCGGGCTTGCGATCAACCCGGCAGGCGCCCCCGAGTTGGCGCCCGGCGACCTGGCCATCGATGCCCTGCTCGGACTGGGCGCCGCACGCGCCCCCGAAGGGTCGCTAGCCGACGCCATCGCGCAACTCAGCCGATTGCCCTGCCCCGTGCTGGCGGTCGATCTACCTTCGGGCCTGCACGGCCTGACGGGCCAACCGCACGGCACCGCATGTGTGCGCGCCACGCACACGCTGTCGCTGCTGACGCTCAAGCCCGGCCTGTTCACCGGGACCGGGCGCGACTGCGCAGGCGACATCTGGCTCGACACACTCGGGGTCGACATCGACGCCGATGCACCCGACGCCCGTCTCATCGGTCCCGATGCGCGGATAGCGGCACGCCGGCGGCACGCTCAGCACAAGGGCAGTTTCGGCGACGTGGCCGTCGTCGGCGGTGCGAGCGGGATGACCGGTGCCGCATTGCTGGCCGCCCGCGCGGCGCACGCATCCGGCGCGGGCCGCGTATTTGTCGGCCTGCTGGACGGCGGCTCGCTCACGCACGACATCCAGCACCCCGAACTGATGTTCCGGGGGCGCTGGTGGGAAGCCGCGGCGAACGTGCTGCAGTCGACGACCATCGTCTGCGGTTGCGGCGGTGGCGACGCCGTGCGCGAGATCCTGCCGCGGCTGCTCAAGAGCGCATCCCGGCTGGTGCTCGACGCGGACGCGCTCAATGCCATCGCCGCCGATTCGCTGCTTCAGCACCTGCTGCGCGCACGCAGCGACGGCGAACGCCTGACCGTGCTGACGCCGCATCCGCTGGAAGCCGCCCGGCTGCTCGACCGCGACACCGAAGGGGTGCAGCGTGACCGGCTCCAGGCGGCGCAGACACTGGCCGACCGGCTCGAGGCCATCGTGGTGCTCAAGGGCTCGGGCAGCATCATCGCCGGGCCGGGGCTGCTGCCGTTCGTCAATCCGACCGGCGACGCGGCGCTCGCAACGGCCGGCACCGGTGACGTGTTGGCCGGCTGGATCGGCGGCCTGTGGGCACAGCAAGTCGGACAGCGGCGCCTCGACGATCTGCAGCGCCTGGCGGCGGGTGCGGTGTACGCGCACGGCGCCGCCGCCGAAGCCCACCCCAAAGCGCTGTTGCGCGCGGGCGAGTTGATCGACCGCATGCAGGCTGCACGCTGAGCGGCAGCCCGCACCCGGGTGACGACGTTCAGCGACGGCGGCTAGACGACCCCGTGCTCTTGCGCGCGGATGCCTTCGTGCCGCCGGATGCTTCGCCGCCCGCCTTGGCCCGGCTGCGCCCGCGGCCTTCCGCCTTGACGGCACGGTCCGCCGCTTTCACGGCCGCCAGTTCGGCCACGGCGCTGCCCGCCTTGGACGCGCGCCCGCGGTGGGCGCGCGCAAGCGCCGCGTCTTCCGCGCCGTCATGCACCATGCGGAAGTCGATCTTCCGGCCATCGAGATCGACCCGGCTGACCTGCACGCGCACGCGCGAGCCGACCGTATAGCGAACGCCGGTGCGTTCGCCGCGAAGCTCCTGCCTGACCTCGTCGAAGCGGTAGTACTCGCCGCCGAGTTCGGTGATGTGAACCAGGCCTTCGACGTACAGGCTGTCCAGCGTCACGAACAGGCCGAAGCTCGTGACGGCGCTCACCGTGCCGGCGAACTCCTCGCCCAGCCGTTCGCGCATGTAGCGGCACTTGAGCCAGGCCTCGACGTCGCGCGAGGCTTCGTCGGCGCGCCGCTCGTTGGCGCTGCAGTGCGCGCCGGCGGTCTCCCACATCTCCGCCTCTTCCGGCGCCGTCTTGGCTGTCTTGCCACCGCGGCGAACCGTGGGCGCATCGACGACCTTTCCGCTCAGCAGGTGGTAGCGCTTGCCGCCCAGCAATGCCTTGATGACGCGATGCACCAGGAGGTCGGGGTAGCGGCGAATCGGGCTTGTGAAGTGCGTGTAAGCCTCGTAGGCCAAACCGAAGTGGCCGGCATTCGTGCCGGTGTAGATCGCCTGCTGCATCGAGCGCAGCAGCATGGTGTGAATCTGCAGCGCGTCGATCCGGTCCTTGGTGGCCGCGGCAATGGCCTGGAACTCGCCCGGCTTCGGATCGTCGCTGATCGACAGGCCGATGCCGAGCTGGCGCAGGTAGTTCTGCAGCAGCGTCTTCTTCTCCGGCGTGGGGCCTTCGTGCACGCGATAGAGCGACGGATGCGGCGCCTGCGCGATGAAGTCTGCGGCGCACACGTTGGCAGCCAGCATGGCTTCCTCGATCAGCTTGTGCGCCTCGCTGCGCGTGCGCGGCACGATCTTCTCGATGTGGCCGTTCTCATCGCAGACGATCTGCGTCTCGGTGGTCTCGAAGTCGACGGCGCCACGCTTGGCGCGCTCCTTGAGCAGGGCGCGATAGACCTCGTTGAGGTTCAGCAGGTCGGGCACCAGGTCGGCACGCCGGGCCGCTTCGGGACCGTGCGTGTTGCCGAGGATCGCTGCGACTTCGGTGTAGGTGAAGCGCGCATGCGAGCAGATCACCGCTGGGAAGAACTGGTACGCATGAATCTCGCCGGCAGCGGTGACCAGCATGTCGCACACCATCGCCAGGCGGTCTTCGTTCGGGTTGAGCGAGCACAGCCCGTTCGAGAGCTTCTCGGGCAGCATGGGAATGACGCGGCGCGGGAAGTACACCGAGGTCGCCCGTTCGTAGGCGTCGTCGTCGATCGCCTCGCCCGGCTTGACGTAGTGGCTCACGTCGGCGATGGCGACGATCAGGCGCCAGCCCTTTGCGCGGCCCACCTTCGCGGGCTCGCAATACACCGCGTCGTCGAAATCGCGCGCGTCTTCGCCGTCGATGGTGACGAGCGGCACGTCGGTCAGGTCGATGCGTTGCCTGCGATCGGCGGGGCGAATCTTGTCCGGCAGCGCCGCTGCCTGCGCCAGCGTCTCGGGCGAGAAGCGGTGCGGCACTTCGTACTTGCGCACCGCGATTTCGATCTCCATGCCGGGGTCGTCGATCTCGCCCAGCACCTCGCTCACGCGCCCCACCGGCTGCGAGTACATCGAGGGCGTTTCGGTGAGTTCGACCGCCACGACCTGCCCGGCCGCAGCGTCGGCGATGCCGTTCTTCGGGATCAGGATGTCCTGGCCGTAGCGCTTGTCTTCGGGCGCAACGAGCCACACGCCGCTCTCGTTGAGCAGCCGGCCGATGATCGGCGCCTTCTTGCGCTCGATGATCTCGAGCACGCGCGCCTCGGGCCGGCCCTTGCGATCGTGCCGAATGACCCGCGCCTTCACGCGATCACGGTGCAGTACCGCGCGCATTTCCTGCGGCGAGAGGTAGAGATCGGGTTGGCGGTCGTCACGGACGATGAACCCGTGGCCGTCACGGTGGCCTTGCACCGTGCCTTCGACTTCACTCATCAGCTCTGCGCCGATCGAGTTGCTTGTGAATGATGTTTTTTTGATGATATGATCCAAGACTTCCTGAAATGCCCAGGTGGCGGAATTGGTAGACGCACTAGTTTCAGGTACTAGCGGGTAACTCCGTGGGGGTTCGAGTCCCTTCCTGGGCACCAGAGATAGAGGTAAGAAGCAAACAAGGCCGCAGTATGCGGCCTTTTTGTTGCCCGGTTTTCATGCACACGCCGCTGCAATGGACGTGCCCGGACACATGGTCCGGGCCTGCGCGACCGGCGATGGTCAGATGGCGAATTTCTTTGCCAGGCCTTCGGGGCGAAGCGTGTCGTAGTCTTCGAACGGCTGATGGATCCACGGACTCGTAGGCAGCATCTCCACGTAGTAATCGGGTGTGTAGCTGGAGACGCCCTTGGTCCAGATCACCGCCGAGCGCAGCTCGCTGATCGAGGGCATGCCGCGCAGCCGGTCGACGACAGCGCGAAGCGTGACGCCGGAGTCGGCCAGGTCATCGACCAGCAGCACGCGGCCGGCGATTTCGCCCTTGGGCAGCGTGATGTACTTCGCCATGTCAAGCCGGCCCTGGATGGTGCCGGCCTCCGCGCGATACGAACTCGTCGACATGATCGCCAGCGGCTTGTCGAACACGCGCGAGAGGATGTCACCGGGGCGCAGGCCGCCCCGCGCGAGGCACAGGATCTGGTCGAACTCCCAGCCCGAAGCGTGCACCTTGAGCGCCAGACGCTCGGTGAGCATGTGGTACTCGTCCCAGGAGACGTACAGGTGTTTGCCGTCGTCGGTCAGCATCTCGATGGTCCTCGTTCGATTCAGCGCTTGTAGGGATGCCGCAGCAGGATGGTGTGGTCACGGTCGGGGCCGGTGGACACCATGTCGATCGGCGCGCCGATGAACTCCTGCACGCGCTCGAGATAGCGGCGCGCGTTCAGCGGCAGCGCGTCCCATTCGGTGACGCCGGCGGTGGTCTCGCTCCAGCCCGGGAAGGTGTCGTAGATCGGCTTGCAGTCGGTCACGTCATCCGCATCGAGGGGCAGGATGTCGATGCGCCGCCCGTTCAGCTCGTAGCCGACGCAGACCTTGATCTCCTTCAGCCCGTCCAGCACGTCGAGCTTGGTGATGCACAGGCCCGAGGTGCCGTTGATGATGGTCGAGCGCTTGAGCGCGCAGGCGTCGAGCCAGCCGCAGCGGCGCGTGCGCCCGGTCACCACACCACGCTCCTGGCCGACGGTGGACAAATGGTGGCCCACGGTGCCCGGCTCGTTGATCTCGAGTTCGGTGGGGAACGGGCCGCTGCCCACGCGCGTGGTGTAGGCCTTGGTGATGCCGAGGATGTAGTGCAGCTGGTCCGGCCCCACGCCGGCGCCGGCCGCGGCGTTGCCGGCCACGCAGTTGCTCGAGGTGACGTACGGATAGGTGCCGTGGTCGATATCGAGCAGCGTGCCTTGTGCGCCCTCGAACAGCAGGTTGGCGCCGTTGCGGTTCGCGGTGTGCAGCGCATAGCCCACGTCCGCCATCATCGGGCGGATCTGCTCTGCCGCCTGCATGGCGGCGTCGAAGATGGGCTGGAACTCGAGCGGCTTGGCGCCGAGCAGGCCGGAGAGCACGAAGTTGTGCAACTCCAGCAGTTCGCGCAGGCGCTTCGCAAAGCGCTCGGGGTGCTTCAGGTCCTGCACGCGCAGCGCGCGCCGTGCGACCTTGTCTTCATAGGCCGGACCGATGCCCTTGCCGGTGGTGCCGATCTTGCCGGCGCCGCTGGTCTCCCGCAGGGCTTCACGCGCCTTGTCGACCTCGACGTGGAACGGCAGGATCAGCGGGCTGGATTCGCTCACGAACAGGCGCGAGCGCACGTCCAGGCCGATGGCCTCGAGCCGCTGAATCTCGCTCAGCAGATGCTGCGGGTCGACCACCACGCCGTTGCCGATGTAGCAGTTCACGCCGTCGCGCATGATTCCCGAAGGAATGAGCTGCAGCGCGGTCTTCACGCCCTTGATCACGAGCGTGTGGCCGGCGTTGTGGCCGCCCTGGAAGCGCACCACGCCCTGGGCGTGGTCCGTCAACCAGTCGACGACCTTGCCCTTGCCTTCGTCGCCCCATTGGGTGCCGACCACGACCACGTTGCGGCCGCACTTTGGCTGTGTCTGTTGCATTGCTTGAGATCCGAAGCTGAAAAAACGGAAGAGGTGTCAGCGCGCGAGGGCGCGCACGATCCAGCGGCCGCCATCGGCCACCAGTTCGCGGTCACAGTCGAATTCCTGTGCCTCGTCTTCATGGCCCGGCAAGGCGCAGACGACCGTCTCGCCCTGCTCGCGCAGTTCGCGGATGCGGGCGCGCAAGGCCGCGTCCTCGCCCCAGGGCGCGCGAATCGCCGCGGCGAGCGGGTGCGGTGGCACGAGGGCCGCCAGCGCCTTCAGATCGAGGCTGAACCCGACCGCGGGCCGGTTGCGGCCGAAGACGGCGCCGACCTCGTCGTAGCGCCCGCCGCGCACCACGGCGTCGCTCGACCCGCGCGCATAGGCCGCGAAGCGAATGCCGCTGTAGTAGGTGTAGCCGACCAGGTCGGCCAAATCGAAGCCCACGCGCACGCCGGGATGTGCGGTCACTATGTGGCGGGCGAGCCAGGCGAGATCGTCCAGCGCCGCGGCGATTGCCGGATGCGAGGGCAGGCTGCGGCGGGCCACGTCAAGCACCTCTGCCCCGCCGTACAGACGCACCAGCGCGACGAGGCCGTCGCGCACTTCGGCGGGCAGGTCGTGCGACATCGCGGTCAGCGCCGATTCGTCCTTGGAGGCCAATGCAGCGACGATCTGCGCGATACGCGCCTCGTCGAGCGAGGCGTTAGACAGCAGCGCATCGACGATTCGCGCGTCGCCCAGATCGAGCGTCACGTCGGCAAGACCGAGGCTCGCCAGACAGTCGAGCGCCAGATCGATGGTTTCGAGATCGGCTTCCAGGCCGGCGTGGCCGAAGGTTTCGCATCCGAACTGCAGCGGCTCGCGCGTCGCGTGCAGACCGCTCGGCCGGGTGTGCAGCACCGGACCGCAGTAGCACAGGCGGGTGACGCCCACGCGGTTGAGCAGGTGCGCGTCGATGCGCGCGGCTTGCGGTGTGGTGTCGGCGCGCACGCCCAGCGTGCGGCCGCTCAGCTGGTCCACCAGCTTGAAGGTCTTGAGCCCGAGTTCGTGGCCGGTACCCGACAGCAGCGACTCGATATGTTCGAGCAGCGGCGGCATCACGAGCTCAAAACCGTAGCGCCGCGCCGCGTCCAAGAGGCGCCGCCGCAATTCCTCGATGTGCCGCGCCTGCGAGGGCAGAACATCCGCGATGTGCTCGGGCAGCAGCCAAGCAGACGACATGGGAAACACCGGGGTATTTAAAACGGGCATTGTACCGGCGCACCCGCGCCGGCCGCCCTGTGCGCGGGGGTGCGGCGGCGTCAGACGACCAGCAGAAGCAAGGCCCCGGCGAGCATGCTCGCTAAGCCGAGAAAGCGCAGTTGGCCGTCGGTGAGCCGGATCGCGCGCTCGAACATGCGTCGCCATGCGCCGGGGTTCAAGAGAGGCAGCAGGCCCTCGATCACCAGCATCAGCGCGAAGGCGCCGAAAAGGAGATCGGCCAGTCCGGGCACCGTCCGCCTATCGCCGGGGCGCCCCACCCGCCTCGGAGGACGGTCCGCCGCGGAATGCCCGGAAGAAGTCGCTCGAAGGATCGACGACCAACAGGTCAGACTTGCTACGGAAGCTGGAACGATACGCCTCCAGGCTGCGATAGAAGTGCGCGAACTGCGCATCCCGGCCAAAGGCCTCGGCATAGATCGCGGCAGCCCGCGCGTCGCCCTCACCCTTGACCTTTTGTGCGTCGCGGTAGGCCTCGGAGACGATCACCTCGCGCTGGCGGTCCGCATCGGCGCGTATCTGCTCCGCCTCGGCAGCGCCGGTTGCACGCAGTTCGTTGGCGACGCGCTTGCGCTCCGATTCCATGCGGCGATACACCGATTCGCTCACGTTGGCGGCGAAGTCCACGCGCTTCGTGCGCACGTCGATGATCTCGATGCCGAACGACTCCGCCTCGTCCGCCAGCCGCTCCTGCACGCCCTGCATCACATGCTCGCGGTCCGTGGCGATCACCTCCTTCACTGTGCGTTTGGTGATCTCGTCGTTGAAAGCCGCCTGCACGATCGGGCTCAACCGGTTTTCGACGTTCCGAATGTCCACGCCGTTGTTTCGGATGAACTGCCGCGCGTCGATGATGCGCCACTTCACCAGCCAGTCGATGACCAGACTCTTCTTCTCGGCGGTGAAGATCGCGCGGCTTTCGGGGCTGTCCAGTGTCTGGATGCGGCGGTCAAGAAAGACCACGTTCTGCATGGGCGGCGGCAGCTTGAACTTGAGCCCGGGCTCGTTCACCACTTCCTTGATTTCACCCAGCGCATAGACCACGGCGAACTGCCGCTGGTCGACGACGAAGAGCGTGGAGAACAGCACCATCAGCACCACGAGGATGCCGGCGATGTAGATACCGATGCGATTCATGATTGTTGTTGCAGGTCGCGTGGAGTCGTTGTCATTCAGCGGCCTTCGCGGCCTCGGCTGCGTTGGTTTTCGCGCGAACGCGCGTCTGTCGCGCCTGTCGGTGGGTGCGCAGCCTCAGGCGGCGGCACCGGTGTGACCGTTTCCACCTGCGCGCCCGCCTGCTGCATCAGCTTGTCGAGCGGTAGATACAGCAGGTTCGAGTTGCTGCGGCTGTCGATCAGCACTTTGCTGACGTTTGAGTAGACCTGCTGCATCGTGTCGATGTACATGCGGTCGCGCGTGACCGCCGGCGCCTTGCGATATTCCGCCAGCACCTGGCTGAAGCGCTGCGCATCGCCCTCCGCCTGGGCGACCACACGCGCCTTGTAGCCCTGCGACTCCTCACGCAACCGGGCGGCGGTTCCCTGCGCCTGCGGCACCACGTTGTTGGCGTAGGCCTGGCCTTCGTTCTTCAGGCGCTCGCGGTCGGCACCGGCCTTGAGCGCGTCCTCGAACGCGGCCTGCACTTGCTCGGGCGGCTGCACGCTCTGCAGGTTCACATTGGCGACCTGGATGCCGGAATTGAGCCGGTCGAGCTGTGCCTGAATGGAGCGGATGAGCTCCAGCGCGATCGCGTCGCGCTGCTCGTAGAGCACCGAGTCCATGTTGGTCGAGCCGACGATCTCGCGCACTGCCGATTCGGCAGCCATGACCACGGCCTCTTCGGGATCGCGGTTCTCGAACAGGAACTTGCGCGCATCTCCCAGGCGGTACTGCACCGTGAACCGGATGTCGACGATGTTCTCGTCGCGCGTGAGCATCGAAGAATCCCGCAGGCCGGTTGCCTGGATCACCGAATTGCGCCCGATTTCCTTGGTGCGCAGCTGCGTGTACGCCACCGTTTCGTGCGACTGGAACGGGTACGGCAGACGCCACTGGAAGCCGGCGTTCACCGTCTTGCTGTAGCTGCCGAAGGTCATCACGACGGCCTGTTGGCCTTCCTGCACGATGAAGAAACCGCTGCCGAGCCAGATCAGCGCCACGACGCCGGCAATGAGGCCGACGCCGATGCCCGCGCTCTTCATGTCGGGCTGGAAGTTGTTGCCATCGCCCGGGCCGCCGCCGCGTGGCCCGCCACCGCCGCCCTTGCCGCCGAACAGGCCGCTGAGCTTGCGGTTGAAGTCCCGCCACAGTTCATCGAGGTCGGGAGGACCGTCACCGCGATTCCCGCCGTTGTTCAGGATGCGCCCGTCCTGTCGGTCGCCGGAAAGCCGTGCCGGCAGGAACGGCACGCGCGTCGCGGCACTGCCGAGCAGCGCGATGGCCGCACGCGCGACGTCGGCCAGCCGTGGGAAGAAATCGGTCGATCGACCATGCCGCGCGACAGAAGAGCTGCTCATGTATTTCGGTTGATGTGAGAGGTACGGGGTCGCTGCAGGGGCGCAGCGGCTGGCTCGTTCAATCCGGCGTCGACATCGAACGCAACGGCAGATGAGGGCTGTCCATCGTCTTTCAACTCGGCGACTAGCGTTCCGGCCGCCGCTTCGGCGATGAGGCGGCGAAGCTCGGCGAGCCCTTCGCCGCTTTGTGCGCTCACAAAGACACGCGGCACCCGCATGCCGCCCTCGAGTTCCAACACATCGCTGGCCACGCGGGGCCGCTGTGTCGCTTCGAGCTTGTCGATCTTGTTGAAGACCAACAACTGCTGGACGTCTGCCGCGCCGATGTCATGAAGCACGCGCTTCACTTCAGCCATCTGCTCGTCGAGCACCGGGCTGGCCGCATCGACCACATGCAGCAGCAGATCGGCATCGGCGGCTTCCTGCAGCGTGGCCTCGAAGGCTTCGACGAGCTTGTGCGGCAGGTCGCGGATGAAGCCGACCGTGTCGGACAGCGACAGGCTGCGCCCGGCATCTTCGAGATAGAACTGCCGCGTCGTGGTATCCAGCGTGGCGAAGAGCTGATCCGCCGCGTAGCTGCGCGCTTTCACCAATGTGTTGAACAGCGTCGACTTGCCCGCATTGGTATAGCCGACGAGCGAGACGCGAAAAGTCTGATTGCGCTCGCGCGAGCGGCGCTGCGTCGATCGCTGGCGCTTGACCTTCTCGAGCCGTCCCTTCACCGCCTTGATGCGCTCGCCGATCATTCGGCGGTCGAGTTCGATCTGCGCCTCGCCCGGCCCACCGCGTGCGCCGATGCCGCCGCGCTGGCGCTCGAGGTGGCTCCAGCGGCGAACCAGCCGCGTCGAAAGGTATTGCAGTTGCGCGAGTTCGACCTGCAGCTTGCCTTCGTGGCTCTGGGCGCGTGCCGCGAAGATCTCGAGGATCAGCATGGTGCGGTCAGCCACCGGAACGCCGAGGTGGCGTTCGAGATTGCGCTGCTGCACCGGCGAGAGCGCCTGGTCGAAGAGCACGGCCTCGGCCCGGTGGCCTTCGACCAATGCCTTGATCTCGTCGGCCTTGCCCGAGCCGATGAAAAGTGCGGGGTCCGGCGCCTTGCGCCGGGCGATCACGCGCGCGACGGGCAGATCGCCGGCGGATTCGGCGAGCAGCGCAAGTTCGTCAAGCGTCGGGTCGAAGTGGCCGGCGCCCGATACGTCCACACCAACCAGCACGGCGCGCGCCAGCACAGGCGTTGCCGCGGTGACGTCGGTCGAACTCAAGGGCGGCGCGACGCGCACATCGGATGCGGCGCCGCGGTCAGCTCTGATCGGGATTCTCGGCGGCGTGGAAGTTCACCGCACGACCCGGCACGACGGTCGAGATGGCGTGCTTGTAGACCATCTGTGTCACCGTATTGCGAAGAAGCACCACATACTGATCAAAAGACTCGATGTGGCCCTGCAGCTTGATACCGTTGACGAGATAGATCGACACAGGCACATGCTCTTTGCGAAGCAGGTTCAGAAAGGGATCTTGTAGGAGTTGACCCTTGTTGCTCACGATATAGCTCCGTGTTCAAAAGTATTGAGAGCGGCACGTTAACACAGAGGTTCCGCGCGCCTGTGTAAACAGGCGTCGCTCAAGAGCCCTTCTCGTCGAACGGGTTTCGGCCCGATCGGGTCTCGATTCGCAAGGGCGTTCCGACCAGTTTGAAGTGCTCGCGAAAGCGCCCTTCGAGGAAGCGCTTATAGGAATCGGTCACGTGCTCGAGCGAGTTGCCGTGAATCACGATGACCGGGGGATTCATGCCGCCCTGGTGCGCATAGCGCAGCTTCGGGCGGAACATGCCGGCTCGCTTGGGCGCCTGGTGCTCCACGGCCTCCTGCAGCAAGCGGGTCAGCACCGGGGTGGGCATCTTGCGGGTGGCCGAGGCGTGCGCATCGGCGATGGCTTTCCAGACCGGGCCCAGGCCCTGACGCTTGATGGCCGAGATGTTGAGCACCGGCGCGAACTTCAGGAAGGCGAGCCGCTGCTCGATGGAGCGCTGCAGCAGTTGCTTCTGGTAGTCGTCGACCGCGTCCCACTTGTTGACGGCCAGCACGACGGCGCGGCCGCTGTCGAGGATGTAGCCCGCGATGTGGGCGTCCTGGTCGGTCACGCCCTGCGTCGCATCCAGCAGCAGCAGCACCACGTTCGCCTCGGCAATCGCCTGCAGCGTCTTGACCACCGAGAACTTCTCGATCGCCTCGAACACCCGCCCCTTGCGACGCAGCCCAGCGGTGTCGATCAGCTGGAACTTCTGCCCGTTGCGCTCGAACGGCACGGTGATCGCATCGCGCGTGGTGCCGGGCAGATCGAATGCGACGAGGCGCTCTTCGCCGAGCCAGGTGTTGATGAGGGTGCTCTTGCCGACATTGGGCCGGCCGGCGACGGCAAGGCGGATCGGCGCGCCTTCTTCGGGTTCGGCGTTTTCGGGATCGACGTCGAAGTCGGCCAGCGCGACGTCGATCAGGCTGCGGATGCCTTGGCCGTGCGCCGCCGAGATCGCGTTCGGCTCGCCCATGCCGAGCTCGTGAAACTCGGCCAGATGCGGCGAGTCGACCATGCCCTCGGCCTTGTTCACCGCCAGCAGCACCTTCTTGCCCGAGGTGCGCAGGTAGCGTGCGATGTCGTGGTCCTGGGCCGACAGGCCAGCGCGCACGTCGACGACGAAGACCACGGCGTCGGCTTCAGCCACTGCCTGGCGCGCCTGCTTGGCCATCTCCTTGACGATGCCGGTGGTGCTGTCCGGCTCGAAGCCACCCGTGTCGACGACGATGAACTCGCGATCGCCGAGGCGACCGTCACCGTAGTGGCGGTCGCGGGTCAGACCCGAGAAATCGGCCACGATGGCATCGCGGGTCTTGGTCAGGCGATTGAACAGCGTCGACTTGCCGACGTTGGGCCGCCCGACGATGGCGATGACGGGTTTCATTGAGTGCGCGCGCCTCGCACTACTCGAGGCGGAAGGCGAACAGCCCGCCGCCGCGCGTGACCACGAGCATCGTGTTGCCCGACATCGCCGGGGCGGCGGCGACCGGCGTGCCGTCGGTGGTGAGCCGAAGCGCCGCCTCGCCGGTGTCGCGGGAGAAGAAGTGCACCATGCCTTCGGCATCGCCGAAGACGACGTGGCGGTTCATCGCCAGCGGTGCGCCCAGGCCGCGGTACAGCAGCTTGTCGGAGGTCCAGGCGATGTCGCCGCCGGCAAGCTTCCACGCGGTGATGCGGTCGGACGCATCGGCGCCGTAGACTTGGAGTTCGTCCGCCGCAACGCCGTCGGTGCCGCCAATCGGTCGGCTCCATTCGAGCGCGCCGCGTTCGGCGTTCACGCAGCCCACGGCCGCCTGGAACGAGCGGGCGCACACCACATCGCCGACCCGCGCGAGCGGCGCGACGAGATCGGCCAGGCGCTCGACCTCGTTGGTACCGCGCGGCGAACCGACCGGCAGTTCCCAGCGCACATTGCCATTCATCGGGTCGAGCCCTGCGAGGCGCGGCCCTTGCCCAACCAGCAGCGTGTCCTTGAATGCAGCCAGCACGCCGGCCTGCGCCAGCGTCAACGGGTCGCCGGGGCGCCGCACCGACCACAGCCGCGCACCATTCATCGCATCGAAGGCATGCACGCTGCGATCGGTGCCGAGCACGAAGACGCGCTCACCCGCGACCAGCGGCGCGGTGTTGACGCGCAGGCCGAGCGGCTTGCGCCAGAGCACGCGGCCGGCTTCGAGCGTGACGAGTTCGCCATCGCGCGTGACCACCGAGGCGAAGCGTCCGTCACTCCCCACGCCCGCAGCCAGCGGAGCGCCCACGTTGCCGCGCCAGAGTTCGCGGCCGATGTCGGCCTGCACGGCAAGCACCGTCCCATCGCCGCCGGCGACCGTGAAGACATTGGGACTGACAGCCACCGACAGCGAAAAGTCCGCCGCGTCGACGCGGTGCGTCCAGGCCGGCGAAGCGCTGGTCGTCGCGACGATGGGTTCCAGCGGCTTGGGTTCGGGCTTCTTGCCGGCACTCGAGCACCCGGCCAGCACGGCAGCCGCCAGAGCCGCCGCCATCCCGAGCCGAAGGACTCGCGGCATTGAGCGGCGCTGAATCACTTGCCTGTCTCCGCAGCGGTGGGCGCCGCGCCGAGCGCCGTCAGTTTGGCGTCGATCAGGCGCCGGTACGACACATCGGCGGCCATCGCCTGCCACGCCTGCTGATAGGCCGCGCGGGCCTCGTCCTTCTTGCCCTGTGCTAGCAGCACGTCGCCGCGGCGATCGGCCACCAGCGCCGCGAACTCCGGCACGTCGGCGCCATCGAGCTGCTGCAGGGCCTCGTCGTACTTCTTCTGTTCGAGCAGCACGCCCGCCAGGCGCAGGCGGGCCATGCTGCGGTAGGCGTCCTGCTGCGCGTTCTCGCTGACCCATTCGAGCGCGGCGGCCGCGGCCTCGGCATTCCCCCGGTCGGCCTGCAGCTTCGCGGCCAGCAGGCCGCCCTGCCCGGCGAAAACGGTGCGCGGGTAGCGCTCCTTCAGATCGCCGAAGATGCGCGCGCTGCGCTCGGCATCGCTCGCCTGCACGGCCCTGTCGAGTTCATTGAACATGGACGACGCCTTGACCGCTTGATCGCGCTGCCACCACTGCCAGCCATTCCAGGCCGCCAGCGCGCCGAAGCCAAGAATCGCCACCCAGGTGATCAGGTTGCCGTACTTGTTCCAGAAATGCTTGATCTGGTCGAGCTGTTCTTGTTCTTCGAGATTGAGCTGGGTGGCCATGGGCGGCGGGTCCGGTCGGAAGGCGGGATTATGCGTTGAGGAGATCGGCGATCCAGGCGTCGACATTGGCGAGCGGCAGGCTGCGCTGCGGCACCGACGGGTCGCGCAGGTCCTTCAGCGAGACCTCGCCGCGCGCCACTTCGTCGGCGCCGAAGATGAGCGCATGGCGCGCACCGCTGGCATCGGCCCGCTTGAACTGCGACTTCATGCTGCCGCCCCCGGCGTTCATCAACACGGAGATGCCGCCCGCGCGCAGCGTGTCGAGCGTCTTCATGGGCAACGCGAGCCCTGCATCGCCGGGCACGATGGCGTATACGGCCGGGACCGGCGTCTTCGGCTCGATCTGCGCGGCTTCGAGCAGCAGCAGCAGGCGCTCGATCCCCATGCCCCACCCCACCGCTGGCGCCGGCTTGCCGCCGAGCTGTTCGATCAGGGAGTCGTAGCGGCCGCCGCCGCAGACCGTGCCTTGCGAGCCGAGCTTGTCCGTCACCCACTCGAACACGGTGAGGTTGTAGTAGTCCATTCCGCGCACGAGGCGCGGGTTGATGCGGTACTCGAGGCCGACGGCGTCGAGCACGGCGCGCACGGCGCTCAGGTGGGCGAGCGACGCTTCACCGAGAAAATCGGGCAGCTTCGGCGCGGCTTCGACCACCGCCTGCATGGCGGGATTCTTGGTGTCGAGGATGCGCAGCGGGTTGCTGCGTAAGCGGCGCTTCGCGTCCTCGTCGAGCAGGTCGGTGTGGCGCTCGAAGTGGGCGATCAGTGCCTCGCGGTGCGCACGGCGCTCGTCGGGCTGGCCGAGGCTGTTGAGCTCCAGCCGCACGTCGCGGCCTTCCACCAGGCCGAGCTCGCGCCACAGCAGCCGGCACATCAGGATCAGCTCCGCGTCGACGTCCGGCCCGGCGAAGCCGAGCGCCTCGGCACCGACCTGGTGAAACTGGCGATAGCGCCCCTTCTGCGGCCGCTCGTGGCGAAACATCGGGCCGATGTAGAACAGCCGCTTGCCGCCGTCGCGCAGCATCGAGTGTTCGGTCATCGCGCGCACCACGCCGGCCGTGTTCTCGGGGCGCAGGCTGAGCTGGTCGTCGTTCATCGCGTCGACGAAGGAATACATCTCCTTCTCGACGATGTCGGTCACTTCGCCGAGTCCGCGCACGAACAGCGCGGTGGGCTCGACGATGGGCGTGCGCACATTGGCGTAGCCATAACGCGCCATCAGCGAGCGCACCTTGTCCTCGAACCACTCCCAGCGCGCCGACTCGGGCGGCAGGATGTCGTTCATGCCCTTCACGGCTTGAAGGGCGGCAGGCTTGGGTTGATCGGCCATATTCTCGTTTTCGTCGGCGCCGCCACGGCGGCGGCGCATGGGTGCACGCGGTCAGGCCGGCGTGTGCGTCTTCTCGCTGACGCCGAAGCGCTTCTCGATGTAGTCCTCGACCAGCACCTGGAAGTCTTGCGCGATGGTCGCGCCGCGCAAGGTGAGTGCCTTCTCGCCATCGATGAACACCGGTGCGGCCGGCGCTTCGCCGTTGCCCGGCAGGCTGATGCCGATGTCGGCATGCTTGCTTTCGCCCGGGCCGTTGACGATGCAGCCCATCACCGCGACCTTCATCGTCTCCACGCCGGGATAGCGCGCGCGCCACACCGGCATCTGTGCGCGCAGGTAGTCGTCGATCTGCTTGGCGAGTTCCTGGAAGGTGGTGCTGGTGGTGCGCCCGCAACCGGGGCACGCCGTCACGCTCGGGTTGAACGCGCGCAGGCCGAGCGCCTGCAGGATCTCCAGCGCCACCACCACTTCCTGCGTGCGCGCTTCGCCGGGCTGCGGCGTGAGCGAGACGCGGATGGTGTCGCCGATGCCATCCTGCAGCAGCAGCGACAGCGCGGCGGTCGAGGCCACCGTGCCCTTGGTGCCCATGCCGGCTTCGGTGAGGCCCAGGTGCAGCGCGTAGTCGCAGCGCCGGGCCAGCGCCCGGTAAACACTCACGAGGTCCTGCACGCCGGACATCTTGCACGACAGGATGATCTGCTCGCGCTTGAGGCCGATCTCTTCGGCACGCTTCGCCGAGCCGATGGCCGAGGCGATGATGGCGCGGTACATGATCTGCTGCGGCTCGAAGGGCTCGGGCCGCTTGGCGTTCTCATCCATGAGCTGCGCGAGCAGTTCCTGGTCGAGGCTGCCCCAGTTGACGCCGATGCGCACCGCCTTGTCGTGCTTCGCCGCGATCTCGACCATCTGCGCGAACTGGCGATCGTGCTTGTCGCCCTTGCCCACGTTGCCGGGGTTGATGCGGTACTTGGACAGCGTCTCGGCGCAGGCCGGGTAGTCGCTCAGCAGCCGGTGGCCGTTGTAGTGGAAGTCGCCGACCAGCGGCACGTCGATGCCCATGCGGTCGAGCTGCTCGCGGATGTGCGGCACGGCTTCGGCGGCCTCGGGCGTGTTGACGGTGATGCGCACCATCTCGGAGCCGGCGACGGCCAGTTCCTTCACCTGAATCGCGGTGCCGATCACGTCCACCGTGTCGGTGTTGGTCATTGACTGCACGCGCACCGGCGCGTCGCCGCCCACCGTCACGAGGCGCGAGCCCCAGCGCACCTGTGCCTGCAGGCGCCGGCGCGGCGCGGGCCGGGCCGGCTCGACGAATTCGTCTTCGCGCAAACGGATTTCGCTCATTTCGCTCACCTACTTCAGTTCGAGCCGGGCCACGTTGTCGCGCGTCGACGGCGCGAGGTCGACGGGCTGCCCGCGAAACACCAGTTCCGTCTCCGCCGCATTGCCCACACGCACCTTGAGCGGCGGCGCGCCGTCGAGCGCCAGGCTTTCGCCTGCCTTCAACAGGCGCGACACCAGCACGGTGGAGCTGGCATCGACCACTTCGACCCAGGATGTGGCGTTGGCCCGCACGATCAGCGCATCCGCCGCCGCATCGACCACAACCGGCGCAGGTGCATCGGCCGCGACCGGCACAGGCGCCGGTGCGGGCGGCGCCGCCTCGACCACAGGCGGTGCAGAGGCCGCCGGCGCCGCCAACTCAGGCGCCGCCGCAACAGCCTCCGGCGCGGGCGTTGGAGCGGGCACCGGCTCGACGGCCGGTAACTCGATCGGCGCGATCACGATGCCGGCTTCGGGAGCACTGGCTGCAGCCACCGGCGCCGCATCATTGGCCCCCAGCTCGGGCATCCACCCCTGCGGCCAGAAGTAGACGATCCCCGCGCCGACGATGAGCAGCGCCGGCCCCCACACCGCCGGTGAAGAGAAGGCCGAAAGATCGCTGCTCTCGGCGCGCCCCGGCGCATCGCGAAAGCGCGCATTGATGCCCTGGCTCACGTGGGCGAGCCGGTCGTCGACCTGGTGCTGGGGCAGCAGCGCCAGCACCGGCGCCGGATCGATCTTGAGGCTGCGGCACACCGTCTGCGCCAGTGCACGGGTGAAGGTGGCGTCCGGCAGTTCGTCGAAACGATCGGCTTCCAGCGCCTCGAGCTTGCGCTGCGAGACCTTGATGGACGCTGCCAGCACCGCGATGTGCAGACCCTGCGCCTGCCTCGCCTCACGCAGCAGCGCGCCGGCCGAAGCGGCAGGACGCGACTCCGCCGGGCGTTCGGCTTCAGTCATTGAAACGCCCCTCGTTCAAGGCGGCCGTCTCGCGTGATTCGGGAAAGCGGCTGCGCAGCCGGTAGCTGAGGTCGCGCACGGCTTCGTCGTTACCCAGGCGCCGCTCGATGCGCAGCGCGAGCCACAAGGTCCCCGCGTTGGAGACCTCGGGCATGTCGTTCACGCGCCGCATGTAGAAGCGCGCCCGCTCGTAGCCACCGCGGTGGTACAGCACTTCGGACAGGTTCACCGCGGCCACCGGGCTGCCGGGATTCATTTCGTACGCTTTCATCAGCGTCTGTTCCGCCTGCGCCCAGTCGTTCCTGCGCGCCTGACACACGCCCTTGGAGATCATCGTGCGCTGCGCATCGCGGTACTGCGGCACGGCCAGCGCGCGGTCGAACATCGCTTCGGCTTCATCGTAGCGCTGCCGCTGGCACATGTACCAGCCGTAGTTCTGCATCGCGTCGGCATCTCGCGCGTCGAGCTGCAGCGCGCGGCGAAAGCTTTCTTCGGCCAGCTTCTCGTCGCCGAGGCTCGCGTAGATGAGACCGCGCAGGTTGAAGGCGGCGCTCACGTTCGGGTCGGCGGCGATCGCGAGCTTCACCTCGTCGAGCGCGGTGGTCATCATCCCCCGGCCGAAATACGCGCTCGCGAGTTCGAGACGCACGCGCGCTTTCTTCGTGGCATCGGATTCGTCGGACGCGGTGATGCGGTCCGGCGTGGCCGTGGTGGTGCTTCCGGCACCGCTCGTGGCGGCGCAACCCGCGAGCAGCGCGGCCATGGCGACGAGCATGAGCGCTGTCGTGGTGGACGAGGCCTTGCGAAGGGCCAGGATCATCAAGAGGTCTCCCGTCGATGGTTGCCGGCGCGCGGGCTGTGCACCGGCAGGATGGGAATGGGCGCGCGTGTGGACAGGCGTTCTTTCAATCGCGTGCGGTCTTTCACCTCGCCGGCGAGCTGCCCGCAGGCCGCGTCAATGTCGTCGCCGCGCGTCTTGCGCACCGTGGTCACGTAGCCGGCGGACTGCAGTACCGCGGCAAAGGCCTGCACCCGTTCGCGCGACGAGCGTTTCAGGCCCGATTGCGGGAACGGATTGAACGGAATCAGGTTGAACTTGCAGGGCACGCGGCGGTGCATCAGTGCGGCGAGTGCGTGCGCCTGTTCGGGCGTGTCGTTCACGCCGTCGAGCATGCAGTACTCGAAGGTGATGAAGTCGCGTGGCGCACGCTCGAGATAGCGCGTGCAGGCGGCCAGCAGTTCGTCGATCGGGTACTTGCGGTTCAGCGGCACGAGGTCGTCGCGCAGCGCATCGGTCGGCGCATGCAGCGAGACGGCCAGCGCCACTGGGCAATCCTCGCGCAGCCGATCGATCATCGGCACCACACCGGAGGTCGACACCGTCACGCGTCGCCGAGACAAGCCGTAGCCGTGGTCGTCGAGCATCACGCGCAGTGCGGGCACGAGCGCCGCGTAGTTCTGCAGCGGCTCGCCCATGCCCATCATCACGACGTTGGTGATGGCGCGTTCGCCTTCGGCCAAGCCCAGGCGGCGACGCAAGTGGTGCTCGGCGTACCAGAGTTGGGCGACGATCTCGCCCGTCGCGAGGTTGCGACTGAAGCCCTGGTGACCGGTGGAACAGAAGCGGCAGTTCACCGCACAGCCGGCCTGCGACGAGATGCACAGCGTGCCGCGGTCGTCTTCGGGAATGAAGACCGTCTCGACGGCATCACCGCCGCCGACATCGAACAGCCACTTGATGGTGCCGTCGGTCGAGGCCTGCTCGCTCGCCACCGGCAGCGACGTGATCTGCGCGCATCCGGCGAGCTTGTCGCGCAACGAACGGGCGAGGTCCGACATCTGCGAGAAGTCGGAAGCGCCCTTCTGGTGAATCCAGCGAAACAGCTGGGTCGCGCGAAAGCGCTTCTCCCCGAGCTGCTCGCAATACGCCGTCAGCCCGTCGAGGTCGAATTCAAGCAGGTTGACAGTCATGCCCAAGCGGCTGGTCTTGCAGCGCGCGTCAGCGGCTGTAGACGTTCATCGCCGGGAAGAAGAAGGCGATTTCGACGGCAGCGGTTTCCGCCGCATCGGAGCCGTGCACGGCGTTGGCGTCGATGCTGTCGGCGAAGTCGGCGCGGATGGTGCCCTTGTCGGCCTTCTTCGGATCGGTGGCGCCCATCAGTTCACGGTTCTTCGCGATGGCGTTCTCGCCTTCGAGGGCCTGGATCATCACCGGGCCGGAAATCATGAAGTCCACGAGGTCCTTGAAGAACGGACGCGCCTTGTGCACGGCATAGAAGGCCTCGGCCTCGCCGCGCGACAGATGGGCCATCTTGGCCGCCACGACTTTCAGCCCCGCGCCTTCGAAGCGTGCGTAGATCTGGCCGATGACATTTTTCGCCACCGCGTCGGGTTTGATGATCGAAAGCGTGCGTTCGAGCGCCATGAAATTTCTCTCCTGAATCAATGATTTGGCAAAGCCTTGAATTCTATCTGCGCGTCGTGTTGCGAAGCCTCTGACGGCGACGCTGCGACGCTGCGGCGAGCCGATGGAGTCAGCTCACGCGCCGAGGTTCAACGCCCTCGGTGGCCACCGCCACCGAAACCGCCACCTCCGCCACCTCCTCCACGGTTTCCGCCTCGGCTTCCACCACCACCGCCGCCGCCACCACCGCCGCCGCCCCCACGCCCGCTCTTGCGGCGGAACGCATCGGCGCCGATGTAGCCGAGCGAGGTCTGCAGCGGATCGGGTTCACGCGGGCCGCTGCCCTTCTTCGGCCGGTCGGGTGCGCTACCACCCGCACCGAAGCCGCCTCCGCCCTGGCGGAAGCCGCGTCCGCCGGCGGGACTGCGCGGGTTCTGCACGAAGCGCTTGTCGAAGGTCTGTTCCAGCGGGTTCGGGATGCGTGCCGGATCGAAATCGTCATCGTCATCGTGGTCGCGATCACGGTCGACGTTCACGCGCGGCGGGTCCTGCCGCGGCGGCTGGTCGAACCCACGCTGCCTCGGCGCCGGACCGCGTGCGTTGTTGCCGTTGTCCCGGTCGCCCCGGTCGTTGCCGCGCTCGCCCCGCCGCTTGTTGCGGCCGCGGTCGTTGCCACGGTCGTTGCCGCGCGACTCGTCGCGTGCCTCGCGTCCACCCGCGCCGCCCGCCAACTGGCGGATGACGCGCACATCGGCTTCGCTCAGATCGGCCCACACGCCGCGCTTCAAGCCCAGCGGCAGCACCACGGTGCCGTAGCGGATGCGGATCAGCCGGCTCACGGTGAGGTCCACGGCGTCGAAGAGCTTGCGCACTTCGCGGTTGCGCCCTTCGGTGATGACGACGCGATACCAGTGGTTCGCGCCCTCGCCGCCGCCGTCCTGGATGGAGCGAAAGCTCGCCGTCTGACCGTCGATCGTCACGCCTTCGAGCAACTGGCTCTTCGCCTCCTCGTCGAGCGTGCCCAGCACGCGCACGGCGTACTCGCGCTCCACGCCGAAGCGCGGATGCATCAACTGGTTCGCCAGCTCGCCGGAGTTCGTGAACAGCAGCAGGCCTTCGGTGTTCATGTCGAGGCGGCCGACCGATTGCCACTTGCCCTGCTGCAGCCGCGGCAAGCGGCGAAACACCGTCGGGCGATGCTGCGGATCGTCGTGCGTGACGACCTCGCCGGCGGGCTTGTGGTAGGCGATCACGCGTGGCGGCGGCGGCATGATGCGCACCTTCACCGGCTTGCCCTTGACCTTGATGTGGTCGCCGAACGAGATGCGCTGGCCGATGTGCGCCGGCTGCCCGTTCACCGAGATCTCGCCGTCGAGAATCATCTGCTCCATGTCGCGCCGCGAGCCGATGCCAGCCTGCGCGAGCACCTTGTGCAGCTTCGGCGCTTCCGGCTCGGGCCGCAACACGCGCTTGGGCGGCGCGGCGGGCTCTTCCGCCGGCGGTTCGACAGCGGCGTCGTATTCGCCCGAGATGACCTGCGCGAAGAGTTCACCCGCCTCGGCGGGAATCACGAGCGTCGACGCTTCGGCTTCCTGGGCATCGGTCTGCTCATCCGACGCTTCTGCCGCGTCGGCGCCTTCATCCTCGTTGCCGACTTGGCCTGAAGCAGCGCGCGGGCTGTCACCACGACCGCGCCGCCGCTCACGCCGGTTGCGCCGACGGGTGCGTTCGCCGGCCGGGGCGGCTTCGCCGTCGCCTGCAGAGGCCGTGGCTTGCACGTCGCCGGTTGCCGCCTGATCACCGCTGACGGCCACGGGGTGCTCGGCCGTCGAGGCAGTCGTCGCGGCTTCGGCCGTGGCGCTCTCGCGGGACGGCTCGAAAGGCAGCGGAGCCTGCGGCGAAACGGCAGGCGCGGCAGCAGATGCCTGCGGCTCGGACACCGCCTCGTCCGCCTCGGCTTTCTTCACAGGCGCGCGACGTCGGCGCACCGGCTTCGCTGCGCCATCTTCCGCCTGCGATTCAGTGCTGTCGGCCGGCAAGGCTTCGGCCGCGGCGTTCTCGCCCGCGGCTGCTTCCGTGCCCTCCGGCACGGCCTTCACCGTGCGCTTGCGTCGCGCCGGCTTCGCTTGGGCAGCGTCTTCGCTGGGGGGCGTCTGCGCTTCACCGTCGGGCAGGGCAGCGTTGTCTTGGGGACCATTCATGCTTGAGGTTCCATCGGAGCGGCGTCGGCCGCAGGCTCGGGAGATTCGGGGGCCGGCGCGGAAGATGAAGCGTCGGGCGGTGCGCCGGGCACGCGCTCGACGGCGGGTTCGGAGTTGGCCGCGGCATCGGCAGGCGCCGAAGAAGGGTCGGACGTTGCTGCAGGCTCTGCCACAGCAACCGAATCGGCATCGGCGGAAGCCGTAGGCGGCTCGGCCGAGTCGCCGTGATCGGCGGCCGCGTCGTCAGGCGCCTGTGCCGACCGTTCGTCCAGCGCCAGCGCTGCCTGCAGTTCGAGCTGGGCGGACTCGCCGGCCAGCGCACCGGCCAGTGCATCCCCGCCCGCGCCGCGTTCGATGGCGGGCAGTTGTTCGAGGCTGGCTACACCCAGGTCGTCGAGAAACTGACGCGTGGTCGCAAACAGCGCGGGCCGGCCCGGCGCTTCGCGAAACCCGATGGCTTCGATCCAGCCGCGGTCTTCGAGCTGCTTGATGATCTGGCTCGCCACGGTGACACCTCGAATGTCCTCGATGTCGCCGCGCGTGACCGGTTGGCGGTACGCAATGATCGCGAGCGTCTCCATCACAGCGCGCGAGTACTTCGGCGGCTTCTCGGGGTTCAGGCGGTCGAGGTATTCGCGCATCTCGGGGCGGCTCTGGAAGCGCCAACCCGTGGACACCGGCACCAGCTCCACGCCCTTGCCCTCCCAGTCGCGCACCAGTTCGTCGAGCAGCGAGCGCAGCGTGTCGGGGCCGACCTCGTCGGCGAACAACGCCCGCATGTCGCGCAACGGCATCGGCTGTTGGGCACAGATGAGGGCCGTCTCGAGGACGCGCTTCGCATCCTGTGTGTTCATCGCTTCGTTCGGATCCTCGGCGGCATCAGCCAGCCAAATGGTTTGCGGTCTCTCGCATTCAGCCTTGTGGCTCCACCTCACGATGGGGCGCTGTTGTCGGTTGGCTGTGGGTCTGGCGGGTTGTCGCGTTCGTCGCGAGGAACCCGGTGCGGCCTCGTTGGCTCATGTCGCTGGGCACATGTCGCCTGCTCGCACTGCCTGGCATTCGGGGCGGGCGATCAACCGCATGCCGAGCCAAGGCAGCGATTGTAGCGGAGCCGGCGCCGACGCTCATCGCCCCGGCGCTATCCGCTCCCAGGCGGCGCTGAAGTCAGCCGGCGGGGCGGCATGCAGGGCGATTCGCGCCTGCCGCGTCGGGTGCGTGAACTCGAGCCGCATCGCATGCAGGGCCTGCCGCTCCATGCCGAGAGCGGCCGCGCCGCCATAGACCGCGTCGGACACCAGCGGATGCCCGCGCGACGCCAGGTGCACGCGAATCTGGTGCGTGCGCCCGGTGTGCAGCGTGCAGTGCACGGCGCTGAAGCCGTCGGCCTGCGCGATGCGCTCGACGTCGGTCATCGCCGCCTTGCCCGACGCCACGACCGCCATGCGCACGCGCGACTGCGGATCGCGGCCGATCGGCGCGTCGATGCGCTGGCCTGCGGGCGACAGTTCGCCGTGCACGATCGCCTGGTATTGCCGGTGCACCTCGCGCGCTGCGATGGCACGCACCAGTGCGGTCACGGCCTCGAGCGTCTTGCCCACCACCATCAGGCCGGAAGTGTCCTTGTCGAGCCGGTGCACGATGCCGGCGCGTGGCAAGCGTGCCGCGCCTGCGTGATGCGCCAGCAAGCCATTGAGCAGCGTGCCCGACCAGTTGCCCGCCGCGGGATGCACCACCAGTCCGGCCGGCTTGTCGACGACCAGCAGGTCGTCGTCCTCGTGGACGATGGCAAGCGGCACCGGCTCGGGCCGAAAAGCCTGGCTCTCGGGCGTGGGCACGAGTTCCACGAGCAGACGCTGGCCGGAGCGCACCTTGCGCGAGGGCGTCGTCTCGACACGTCCATCGATCCACACATGCCCGCGCTCGATCAGGGACTGCAGGTGATTGCGCGAGAACTCCGGCGCCATCGCCACCACCGCCTTGTCGAGCCGGCCGGCGTGGTGGGCGGCGGGCACGGTGGCTTCGCGCCGTTCGGGCTCGTCGGCCCAGGGGGTATCGGGCGCCTCCGAATCGTCCGTCTCACCGGGGTCTGCCGAGGGGTCAACCCTATAATCCGTGCTCATTTTTCGATACGGCGGCACGGTGTGCTGCGGCCATCAGTTCATGAATCTCGCGTCTGAATCGGCCCGTCGTGCGGGTCTCGTGTCTACCCTGGTAGCCGCCGCTTGCCTGCTCGTCGCGTGCAGCTCGGCACCCAAGGACGAAACCGCAGACTGGTCGGCCGACAAATTGTATTCAGAGGCCCGCGACGAATCCGCCGCCGGCGCCTACGACAAGGCGGCCACGCTGTACGAGAAGCTTGAGGGCCGCGGTGTCGGCACGGTGCTCGCGCAGCAGGCGCAGCTCGAGCGCGCCTACGTGCTCTACAAGGCCAACGAGAAGCCGCAGGCGCTGGCCGCCATCGAGCGCTTCATCAAGCTCAACCCGACGAGTCCCGCCCTCGACTACGCGCTCTACCTGAAGGGCGTGATCAACTTCAACGACGACCTCGGCCTGTTCGGCAACCTCTCGCGCCAGGATTTGTCCGAGCGCGACCAGCAGGCTTCGCGCGACGCCTACCAGGCATTCAAGCAGCTCGTCGACCAGTTCCCGAACTCGCGTTACGCCGAAGACGCGCGCGTGCGCATGGACTACATCGTCAATTCGCTCGCGGCCTACGAAGTGCACGTGGCCCGCTACTACCTGCGCCGCGGCGCCTACCTCGCTGCCGCCAACCGGGCGCAGCAGACGGTGCAGGAGTTTCAGCAGTCGCCGGCGGCCGAGGAGGCGCTGGCGATCCTGGTGCGCAGCTACGACCAGCTCGGCCTGGAAGAACTGCGCGACGATGCCCGACGGGTATTGAGCACGAACTATCCCGAGAGTGCCTATCTCGCGGGCGCGACGCTCGGCCGCGCCGACAAGCCGTGGTGGCAGATCTGGTAGTGCGTCGCTAGTGTCCCGTCCCGCTGATACGTGAGCAAAGTCGATGCAGCTTTTCGAGGATCGAGTCGGCGGTGGCGGTCCACTTGAAGGGCTGGCAGTTCGTGTTATAGGCCGCGACGAAGTGGTCG
>JAKFDI010000056.1:0-96357 GCA_036676235.1 Rhizobacter sp.
CCACGCTTCCTCCCCACACTCGGTCGCCCTCATGCAGTTGCGCTTCGCTTCGTTCGCTGTGATCAACTTACGGCGGGACTTGCACCCACAGGAGTGCGCCCGTGCCGGGCGCACCATGAAAAAGCCCGCGTGAGCGGGCTTGGAGAAGAACGGGCCGAGGGCGTCAGTGCGTCGTCGTGGATATCGCCCGCTTGATCCAGCCACCGAGCGGCCGCAGCGAGCCGAACAGCGAATCGTCCGTCGGGCGCTCGCGTTCGATCAGCACGCCACGCGACTCGAGCAGATCGAGAAAGGCACGGATCTCATGCCGCTTGAGGCTGCTGCACGCAAGGAGCTGGTGCAGCGAGACGAAACGCTGAGACATGTCGCTCAGGATGCGGCGATAACCTGTGCGATGGAACGGCGGCGCCAGTTCCGGCCAGGCGGCAAGACGGTACTCTTTCATACTCCAACGACCCTTCTTGTGGGGGCTGTCGACAACCTCGACCCCGGTGGGAAGCGGAGCCTAGTGTCAGCGCCATGCCAGTGGAAGGGAAAACCGCCGCACTCGCGGGTAAACCCCTGAGCGTGGACGTATCCATTTGTCTCGGGTGCCAGCCCTTCCAAGGCGTGGGGCGCCGCCTCCAAGGCGCGGGATACCGCCCCGTACACTCGCGAAATGAATGTTCTGGGTGTCGAATCGTCGTGCGATGAGACCGGCGTCGCGCTGGTCGGATTCGAGGGTCGGGAAGCGCCCCGGCTGCGGGCTCAGGCGCTGCACAGCCAGATCGACATGCACGTCGACTACGGAGGCGTGGTGCCGGAGCTGGCCTCCCGTGATCACATCCGCCGCGTCGTGCCGCTCGCGCGCCACGTGCTGCGTGACGCAGGCGTCGACCTGTCGCAGATCGACGTGGTGGCCTACACGCAAGGGCCGGGTCTGGCGGGTGCGTTGCTGGTGGGCGCCGGCGTCGCCTGTGCGCTGGCCGCGGCGCTCGACCGCCCGGTGCTCGGCGTTCACCACCTCGAAGGCCACCTGCTGTCGCCGTTCCTGTCGGCCGACCTGCCGGCCTTTCCGTTCGTGGCGCTGCTAGTCTCCGGCGGGCACACGCAGCTCATGCGTGTCGATGGCGTCGGCCGCTACCTGCTGCTCGGCGAGACCATCGACGATGCCGCCGGCGAGGCCTTCGACAAGTCGGCCAAGATGATGGGGCTCGGCTATCCCGGTGGACCGGCGCTCGCGCGGCTGGCCGATTTCGGCGACGCCGACACCTTCGACCTGCCGCGTCCGCTGCTGCACAGCGGCAACCTCGACTTCTCGTTCGCCGGGCTGAAGACGGCGGTGCGCACGCAACTGATGAAGCTCGGCACCAATGTGTGCGAACAGGATCGTGCGCATCTCGCGGCCTCCACGCAGGAGGCCATCGTCGACGTGCTGGTGCGCAAATCGCTCGCGGCGCTGAAGCAGACGGGGCTCGAGCGCTTCGTGGTTGCCGGTGGCGTGGGCGCGAATGCGCTGCTGCGTGCGCGGCTGAACGCGGAATGCGCGAAACGCGGCATCCGCGTGCATTACCCGGAACTTGCGTTGTGCACCGACAACGGCGCCATGATCGCGCTCGCCGCCGCCATGCGCCTGCAGGATGGCGCAGCCGAAGCGACGCGTGACTACGCCGTCAACGTGCGCCCCCGCTGGCCCTTGGCCGGCGCTTGAACGGCCACGTCATGAGGGACGTCATCAGGCAACTGCCCGGTTCGATGATCCGCGAGGTCGCCAACGCCGGTCTCGGGCGCGGCGACGTGCTGGCCTTCTGGTTCGGCGAGAGCGACGAGGTCACGCCGGCGTTCATCCGCGAGGCGGCCATCGCCTCGCTGCAGCAGGGCGAGACGTTCTACGCGCACAACCTCGGTCTGCCCGAACTGCGCGAGGCGCTGGCGCGCTACGCGAGCTCGCTGCACCGGCCGCTCGGCGCCGAACGCATCGCGGTCACGTCCTCCGGCGTCAGCGCGCTGATGATCGCGATGCAGATGCTGGCGGCCGCGGGCGACGAAGTGGTGGCGGTAGTGCCCGTGTGGCCCAACCTCACGGCGCAGCCCGCCATCCTCGGTGCCGACGTGCGCAGAGTGTCGCTGAAGCCGCATCAGGGTGAATGGCGGCTCGATCTCGATGAACTCCTGCAAGCCGTGACGGCCCGCACCCGCGTGCTGCTCGTCAATGCGCCCAACAATCCCACCGGCTGGACGCTCACGCGGGAGGAGCAGCGGGCGATCCAGACGCATTGCCGCCGCACGGGCACCTGGATCGTTGCCGACGAGGTGTACGAGCGGCTGTGGTTCGAGCCCGGCACGAACGCCGCGCCGAGCTTTCTCGACATCGCCGAGCCCGACGATCGGCTTGTCGTCGCCCACAGCTTCTCGAAGAGTTTTCTGATGACGGGCTGGCGCCTGGGCTGGCTGGTGCTGCCTGAAGCGCTCGTGCCGCCCGCCGGCAAGCTGATCGAGTTCAACACCTCGTGCGCGCCGGTGTTCGTGCAGCGCGCCGGTTTGGCCGGTCTGGCGCAGGCGGACAGCTTTGTTCCTGCGCTCGTGCAACGCATGAAGCAATGCCGCGACACGTTGGTGTCTGGCCTCGCGGCGGTGCCGGACCTGCAAGTTGCGATGCCGCGTGGCGGCATTTATGCGTTCTTTCGCGCAGCCGGGGAGGGCGATTCACTCGCGTTCGCCAAGCGCCTGGTGGTGGAGCACGGGCTGGGCCTTGCGCCCGGCGCGGCGTTCGGCCCCGAGGCCGAGGGCTGGCTGCGCTGGTGTTTCGCCTCGCGCGATCCGCAGCGCCTCGAAGCGGGCGTTGAGCGCCTGGCACGGGCGCTGTCGCCTCGTCATCTATAATCCCGCGGTTTTGCCCATCCGGGCGAAACGCTGCCTGGCACCTGCCGGCAGCACCCAAGCACGGCGCTGGTCGGTTTCACCGGCGACCGCAAGTTCAACTTCGAAACCGCTCGTTCGGCAGTCCCGGCGTTGCGGCTTCGATTCCACAGGAAACGCAATGTCCGCACCCGAAGTCAAGGCCGAGATCGTCAAGGCCAATGCACGCAGCGCGACCGACACCGGATCGCCCGAAGTCCAGGTCGCCCTGCTCACCGCCCGCATCAACGAGCTGACGCCGCACTTCAAGACGCACCACAAAGACCACCATGGTCGCCGTGGGCTGCTGAAGATGGTCAACACGCGCAAGAGCCTGTTGGCGTACCTCAAGCGCAAGGACGCGCCGCGCTATACCGCACTGATCCAGAAGCTGGGTCTGCGCAAGTAATGCTGCAAGCGATGCCGCAAGTCGTGTTGCAAACAACGCGCCGATGAAAGCGAAGAGCCTGTCTGGAGCGCCAGCACAGGCTCTTCGCGTTTGAAGCCGGGCATCCATTGATGACGATGTGTCATTCCAAAGGCGTTCGCTTGGAGCGCCGCTGGAATGGCATCGCGCCAGGATGCTCCGTGCCACGGGTCGAAGGGCGCCACCCACAAGCCGCCCGCCACAACCGGAGATAAGCCATGAGCATGTTCAACAAAGTCACCAAGACCTTCCAATGGGGTCAGCACAGCGTCATCCTCGAGACCGGTGAGATCGCCCGCCAGGCCGGCGGTGCCGTGATCGTGAGCGTCGAGGACACCGTGATCCTCGCCACAGTCGTCGGCGCGAAGAACGCCAAGCCGGGCCAGGACTTCTTTCCCCTGACCGTCGACTACATCGAGAAGACCTACGCTGCCGGCAAGATTCCGGGCAGCTTCTTCAAGCGCGAAGGCCGTCCGAGCGAACTCGAGACACTGACTTCGCGCCTGATCGACCGGCCGCTGCGCCCGCTGTTTCCCGAAGGCTTCTACAACGAGGTGCAGGTCGTCATCCATGTGATGTCGCTGAACCCTGAAGTCTCGGCCGACATCCCCGCGCTGATCGGCGCAAGCGCGGCGCTCGCCATTTCGGGTATTCCGTTCAACGGCCCGATCGGCGCAGCGCGCGTGGGCTACGTCAACGGCGAATACGTGCTGAACCCGGGCAAGACGCAACTGCTCGAGTCGCAGATGGACCTGGTGGTTGCCGGTACGCAAGCGGCCGTGTTGATGGTTGAGTCAGAAGCCAAGCAGCTGAGCGAAGAGGTGATGCTCGGCGGCGTGGTCTTCGGCCATGAGCAGGGCAACATCGCCATCGCCGCGATCAACGATCTCGTGCGTGATGCCGGCAAGCCGGCGTGGGACTGGCAGCCGCCCGCCAAGGACGAAACCTTCATCGGCAAGGTCAATGCGCTGGCCGCAGACAAGTTGCGCGCTGCCTACCAGATCCGCTCCAAGCAGGCGCGCACGCAAGCCACCCGCGAAGTGACCGCCGCCACTTTGGCCGCGCTCGCCGCCGAAGGCACCGAGTTCGACAAGGTCAAGGTCGAGAACGTGCTGTTCGACATCGAGGCCGGCATCGTGCGCAGCCAGATCCTGGCCGGCGAGCCGCGCATCGACGGCCGCGACACGCGCACCGTGCGCCCGATCGAAATCCGCAACAGCGTGCTGCCGCGCGCTCACGGCTCGACGCTGTTCACCCGTGGCGAAACGCAGGCGCTGGTGGCCGCCACGCTCGGCACCGACCGCGATTCGCAGAAGATCGACGCGCTGGCCGGCGAGTACAGCGAACACTTCATGCTGCACTACAACATGCCCCCGTTTGCCACCGGCGAAACGGGCCGCGTGGGCACACCCAAGCGCCGCGAGATCGGCCACGGCCGCCTCGCCAAGCGTGCGCTGGTGGCGGTGCTACCGGATCGCGGCGAGTTCCCGTACTCGATGCGTGTGGTCTCCGAGATCACCGAGTCGAACGGTTCGTCGTCGATGGCCTCGGTGTGCGGCGGCTGCCTCGCCATGATGGATGCCGGTGTGCCGCTGAAGGCGCATGTGGCGGGCATCGCGATGGGCTTGATCAAGGAAGGCAACCGCTTCGCCGTGCTGACCGACATCCTGGGTGACGAAGATCATCTGGGCGACATGGACTTCAAGGTGGCCGGCACGACCACCGGCGTGACCGCCCTGCAGATGGACATCAAGATCCAGGGCATCACCAAGGAAATCATGCAGGTCGCACTGGCGCAGGCCAAGGAAGCACGCCTGCACATCCTCGGCAAGATGGTCGAAGCCATGGGCACGGCCAACACCGAGGTGTCGCAGTTCGCGCCCCGCCTGTACACAATGAAGATCAACCCCGAGAAGATTCGCGACGTGATCGGCAAGGGCGGCTCGACCATCCGTGCGCTGACCGAAGAAACCGGCACCACGATCGACATCGGCGAAGACGGCACCATCACCATCGCCTCCACCGATGCCGACAAGGCTGCGTTCGCCAAGAAGCGCATCGAGGAGATCACCGCCGAAGTGGAAGTGGGCAAGATCTATGAAGGCCCGATCACCAAGATCCTCGACTTCGGTGCGCTCGTGAATCTGCTGCCGGGCAAGGACGGCCTGCTGCACATCAGCCAGATCGCGCACCAGCGCGTCGAGAAGGTGACCGACTTCCTGAGCGAAGGCCAGATCGTCAAGGTCAAGGTGCTCGAGACGGATGAAAAGGGCCGCGTCAAGCTGTCGATGAAGGCGCTGATCGAGCGTGAGCGCGAGCCGCGCGAGCAGTCGCAATTCCCGCAAGAGTGATTCGAGCTTGGGGTGAAACCGCCGCGCACTTGGGTGCGGTGGAATCCGACAACGCGAGGCTTTGATGAAAGCAATCGAGATCACGTCCTTCGGTGCGCCGGAGGTCCTGCAGTCTGGTGAGCGGCCCGATCCTGTCGCGCAGGCCGGTGAATTGCTCATCCGCGTGGCCGCTTCGGGCGTGAATCGCCCGGACGTGCTGCAGCGCAAGGGCAAGTACCCGGTGCCGCCGGGCGCCTCCGACCTGCCGGGCCTGGAAGTCGCCGGCACGGTGTTGAGCGGCGACGCAGCCGCCATGGCGGCTGCCGGCCTGAAGGTCGGTGATCGCGTGTGCGCGCTGGTGGCCGGCGGCGGTTATGCCGAGTTGTGCGTGGCCCCGGTGGCGCAATGCCTGCCGAGTCCGAAGGCGCTGAGCGACATCGAGGCGGCCAGCCTGCCCGAGACCTTCTTCACCGTCTGGTCGAACGTGTTCGACCGCGGCGGCCTGAAGGCCGGCGAAACCTTGCTGGTGCAAGGCGGCAGCAGCGGCATCGGCGTGACGGCCATCCAGCTGGCCAAGCAGGCCGGCGCCACGGTGATCGTGACGGTGGGTTCGGACGACAAGGCCAAGGCCTGCCTCGCCCTCGGGGCCGACCACGCGATCAACTACCGCACGCAGGACTTCGCGGCCGAGACGCTGCGTCTGACCGACAAGCGCGGCGCCGACGTCATCCTCGACATGGTGGCCGGTGACTATGTGCCGCGGGAACTCGACTGCCTGGCCGAGGACGGCCGGCTCGTGATGATCGCGACGCAGGGCGGCATGGAAGCGACGGTGAACTGCGGCAACCTGATGCGCCGTCGCCAGACCATCACCGGCTCGACCTTGCGCCCGCGGCCGGTGGCCTTCAAGGCGGCCATCGCGAAGGCGCTGCAGACCACCGTGTGGCCCTGGCTGGAAGCCGGTCGTGTGAAGCCGGTGATCCACCAGGTGTTCCCGGCCGAGCAAGCCGCGCAAGCCCATGCGCTGATGGAATCGAATCAGCACATCGGCAAGCTGGTGCTGACGTGGTGAGCAAGGACACAGGCGTGAAGGCGGTGCGGCGCAAACTGGTGGTGGGCAACTGGAAGATGAACGGCTCGCGCGTGGCGAACGCGGAGCTGTTGGCCGGGCTGAAGAACGCCGGGCCGTGGGACGAAGACTCGGTTGCCGTCTGCGCGCCGTTTCCGTATCTCGCCGACGTGGCGCTGTCGCTGCAAGGCAGCCGCATCGCCTGGGGCGCGCAGGACTGTTCGGCGCATGAAGCCGGTGCCTACACCGGCGAAGTGGCGCCGGCGATGCTCAGCGAGTTCGGTTGCCGCTACGTGATCGTCGGCCACTCCGAGCGTCGGGCGTATCACGCCGAATCCGATCAACTCGTCGCCGACAAGGCCAAGGCTGCGCTCGCGCACAAGCTGACGCCCGTCGTGTGCGTCGGAGAGACGCTCGAAGAGCGCGAGGCGGGCAAGACCGATGCAGTGGTCAAGCGGCAGTTGTCGGCAGTGATCCACACGCTGGGCCATTGCATTTCGCAAGTGGTCGTGGCCTACGAGCCGGTGTGGGCCATCGGCACCGGCAGAACGGCCACGCCCGAGCAGGCGCAGGCCGTGCACGCGGTGCTGCGTGCGCAACTGCACGCCGCCACGCCGAAATCCGACGAGATGCAGTTGCTCTACGGCGGCAGCGTCAAGGCCGACAACGCGCAGAGTCTTTTTGCGCAACCCGACATCGATGGCGGCTTGATCGGGGGCGCCTCGTTGAAGGCCGTTGATTTCGCCGCCATCTGCCGTGCTGCCGCCTAGTCGGTGCACCCGAACCTTCTGGAGAACCGAGAAAAATGAACTGGCTGCTGAGCGTGGTGATAGTGATCCAGATCGTCGCTGCCCTGGCGATGGTCGGACTCGTGCTGGTGCAGCACGGCAAGGGCGCCGACATGGGCGCGTCATTCGGCAGTGGTGCGTCGGGCAGCCTCTTCGGCGCCACCGGCAGCGCAAACTTCCTGTCGCGCACGACGGGCGTGCTCGCGGCGATCTTCTTTGCAGCGACGACCTACCTGTCGTTCATCGCGAACGATCGCGCGCGTCCGGTGGACGACGGTGCGAGCGTGCTGGATCGCCCGGCGAGCACCGCACCCGCGGCGGGCGTGCCGGCAGCGGGGTCGGCACCGTTGACTGAAGCGCCAAGCGCCGCAGCGCCGACAGCCCCGGCAGCGGCCGCTCAAGCGGCTTCCGGCGCGAGTGCGGCAGGCGCCGACTGAGTCGCGATTGACGAAGCGCAGGACGGGGGCAGACAACGCGCGAAGGCGTGGTCTGCGCGTTGAGAACCCCCGTCAATCAGGTTAGAATTCGAGGCTGTTCGGAAAGGCAATCCTCACGCGTTTCGAACTGCTGCGAGCGCGCCCCAATGGACAAGTGAAGTTGGAGCAAACGCGTTGGCCGACGTGGTGAAATTGGTAGACACGCTATCTTGAGGGGGTAGTGGCGAAAGCTGTGCGAGTTCGAGTCTCGCCGTCGGCACCAGATTGACCTGAGCAGATTCTTCGCGGATCTGCCAGTACCAGCTCCACCAGCCGACCATGAATCTGGAACCCTACCTGCCCGTCATCCTGTTCATCCTGGTGGGCACGGCAGTCGGTGTGGCACCCCAGGTTCTCGGTTTTCTGCTGGGCCCGCGTCGTCCTGATGCGGCAAAGAACGCCCCGTACGAATGCGGCTTCGAGGCCTTCGAGGATGCGCGCATGAAGTTCGATGTGCGCTACTACCTCGTCGCCATCCTCTTCATTCTTTTCGACCTGGAAATTGCGTTCCTCTTCCCGTGGGCCGTGTCGCTGGCCGAGATCGGCGCGACGGGTTTCTGGGCCATGATGGTTTTTCTCGGCATCCTTGTCGTCGGCTTCGCCTACGAATGGAAAAAGGGCGCGCTCGACTGGGAATGATCGGGACCACTAGGTAGCAGCATGGGCATCGAAGGCGTTCTCAAGGAAGGTTTCGTCACCACGAGCATCGACTCGGTGATCAACTGGTCGAAGACCGGCTCACTCTGGCCGATGACCTTCGGTCTCGCGTGCTGCGCCGTCGAGATGATGCACGCGGGTGCCGCGCGCTACGACATCGACCGCTTCGGCATGCTGTTCCGCCCGAGCCCCCGGCAGAGCGATCTGATGATCGTCGCCGGCACGCTGTGCAACAAGATGGCGCCGGCGCTGCGCCGCGTCTACGACCAGATGGCCGAGCCGCGCTGGGTGCTGAGCATGGGCTCCTGCGCCAATGGCGGCGGCTACTACCACTACAGCTACTCGGTCGTGCGCGGGTGCGACCGCATCGTGCCGGTCGACGTCTACGTGCCCGGCTGCCCGCCGACCGCCGAGGCGCTGCTGTACGGCATCCTGCAACTGCAGGCCAAGATCCGCCGCGAGAACACCATCGCGCGCTGATGCCGCGCCGACATCTGAATTCATTCCCATGAGCAGCACACTCGACACGCTGCAGGCCGCTCTCGAAGCCGGCCTCGGCAGTCAACTCAGGACACTGGTGCGGGATCGCGGCGAGATCACGATCACGGTGGCGGCGTCCGATTACCTGGCCGTCGCCACGGCGCTGCGCGACAACCCGGCGCTGCGATTCGAGCAACTCATCGATCTGTGCGGTGTCGACTACGCGAGCTACAAGGACCGCGAATGGGACGGTCCGCGCTTCTGCGTCGTGTCGCACCTGCTGTCGATCACGCACAACTGGCGCGTGCGGCTGAAGACTTTCTGCCCCGACGACGACGTGCCGACGATCGCCTCCGTCAATGGCGTCTGGAACGCGGCCAACTGGTTCGAGCGCGAGGCCTTCGACCTGTACGGCGTGATCTTCGACGGCCACCTCGACCTGCGGCGCATTCTCACGGACTACGGCTTCATCGGCCACCCGTTTCGCAAGGACTTCCCGGTGAGCGGGCACGTGGAGATGCGCTACGACGCCGACCAGAAGCGCGTGATCTACCAGCCGGTGAGCATCGAGCCTCGCGAGATCACGCCGCGCGTCGTGCGCGAAGAGAACTACGGCGGCTTGCAATGACCCACCCCCTACGCGCTTTGCGCGCCCCCTCAAGGGGGTCGAGCCTGGACATGAAAGGTCCAGTGGACCTTTCATGCCTGGCGAGGGGCCGGGCCACTGGCCCGGCGCGGCCTGCAAGGCAACGGCAGCGGCCCGGCAGAGCCAGTTCCACGGCGTTCGCTTGGAGGGCGCAAAGCGCGCTCTGATATGGCAGAGATCAAGAACTACACGCTCAATTTCGGTCCGCAGCATCCGGCGGCGCACGGTGTGCTGCGCCTGGTGCTCGAACTCGACGGCGAAGTGATCCAGCGTGCCGATCCGCACATCGGCCTGCTGCACCGCGCGACCGAAAAGCTGGCCGAGACGCGCACGTACATCCAGTCGCTGCCGTACATGGACCGTCTCGACTACGTGTCGATGATGTGCAACGAGCATGCGTACTGCCTCGCGATGGAGAAGCTGCTCGGCGTGGACGTGCCGATTCGCGCGCAGTACATCCGCGTCATGTTCTCCGAGCTGACCCGGCTGCTGAACCACTTGCTGTGGCTGGGTGCGCACGGGCTCGACTGCGGTGCGATGAACATGCTCATCTACTGCTTCCGCGAGCGGGAAGACATTCTCGACATGTACGAAGCGGTGTCGGGCGCGCGCATGCACGCGGCCTACTTCCGCCCGGGCGGCGTGTACCGCGATCTGCCCGAGACCATGCCGCAGTACAAGCCGTCGAAGGTGCGCAACGCCAAGACGATGGCGAAGCTCAACGAGAACCGCGCCGGCTCGCTGCTCGACTTCATCGACGATTTCACGCGGCGCTTCCCGAAGAACGTTGACGACTACGAGACGTTGCTCACCGACAACCGCATCTGGAAGCAGCGCACGGTGGGCATCGGCGTTGTCTCGCCGGAGCGCGCGCTGAACCTCGGCTTCACCGGCCCGATGCTGCGCGGCTCAGGCATTGCATGGGACCTGCGCAAGAAGCAGCCCTATGAGGTCTACGACCGCATGGATTTCGACGTGCCGGTCGGCGTCACCGGCGACACCTACGACCGCTACCTCGTGCGCGTCGAAGAAATGCGCCAGGCCAACCGCATCGTCCAGCAGTGCGTGAGGTGGCTGCGCGAGAACCCGGGTCCCGTGATCACCGACAACCACAAGGTCGCACCGCCCTCGCGCGTCGACATGAAGTCGGGCATGGAAGACCTGATCCACCACTTCAAGCTCTTCACCGAAGGCTTTCACGTGCCCGAAGGCGAGGCCTATGCGGCGGTGGAGCATCCGAAGGGCGAGTTCGGCATCTACCTCGTGAGCGACGGCGCCAACAAGCCGTACCGCCTGAAGATCCGTGCGCCGGGTTTCCCGCATCTGGCCGCGATGGACGAGATGTCGCGTGGCCACATGATTGCCGACGCGGTGGCCGTGATCGGCACGATGGACATCGTGTTTGGAGAGATCGACAGATGAGCACCGAAGCGATCCGGGCGGAGGGCGTGTCGTTCTCCGCTGCAACGCTGGCGCGCTTCGACCGCGAAGTGGCCAAGTACCCGGCCGACCAGCGGCAGTCCGCCGTGATGGCCTGCCTTGCGATCGTGCAGCTGGAGCAGGGCTTCGTCTCTGCCGAGAGCGAGCTCGCCGTGGCGCACTACCTCGGCATGCCGCCGATCGCAGTGCACGAGGTCACGACCTTCTACAACATGTACAACCAGCAGCCGGTCGGGCGCATCAAGCTCAACGTCTGCACCAACCTGCCGTGCCAGCTGCGCGACGGGCAGAAGGCGCTGGAGCACCTGTGCAGCCGGCTCGGCGTGGAAGAGGGCGGCACCACGGCCGACGGCCAGTTCACCGTGCAGAAGAGCGAATGCCTCGGCGCCTGTGCCGATGCGCCGGTGATGCTCGTCAACGACCGCCAGATGTGCAGCTTCATGAGCCCCGAGCGGCTCGACGAACTTGTCGATGTGCTGAAGACGCATGGGCGCTGAGACCAACATGCTCGATCTTTCCAAGTTCCAATCCAGCGGCCGGGAGACCTGCTTCCACGACCGGCACATCGGCGCGCAAATCTATGCCGGCCTGAACGGCAGCAACTGGTCGCTCAAGGATTACGAAGCGCGCGGCGGCTACAAGGCATTGCGCAAGATCCTCGCTGCCAACGGTGGCGAGGGCATGACGCCCGACCAGGTCATCGCCGAGGTCAAGGCCTCGGGTCTGCGCGGCCGCGGCGGCGCGGGTTTTCCGACCGGCCTGAAGTGGAGCTTCATGCCGCGCCAGTTCCCGGGCCAGAAGTACCTCGTCTGCAATTCCGACGAAGGCGAGCCGGGCACCTGCAAGGACCGCGACATCCTGATGTTCAACCCGCACATCGTCATCGAAGGCATGGCGATTGCGGCGTATGCGATGGGCATCAGCGTCGGCTACAACTACATCCACGGCGAGATCTTCGAGGTGTACGAGCGCTTCGAGGTGGCGCTCGAAGAAGCGCGCGCCGCGGGCTATCTGGGCGACAAGATTCTCGGCAGCGCGTACAGCTTCCAGCTGCATGCCGCGCACGGCTTCGGCGCCTACATCTGCGGTGAAGAAACTGCGCTGCTCGAGTCGCTCGAAGGCAAGAAGGGCCAGCCACGCTTCAAGCCGCCGTTCCCTGCGAGCTATGGCCTGTACGGCAAGCCGACGACGATCAACAACACCGAGACCTTCGCCGCGGTGCCGTGGATCATCGTCAACGGCGGCCAGCCCTATCTCGAGATCGGCAAGCCCAACAACGGCGGCACCAAGATCTTCTCGGTGGTGGGCGACGTGGAGCGCCCGGGCAACTTCGAGGTGCCGCTGGGCACGCCGTTCTCGAAGCTGCTCGAACTCGCTGGTGGCGTGCGCAAAGGCCGCACGTTGAAGGCGGTGATCCCGGGCGGCTCGTCGGCGCCAGTGCTGCCGGCGTCCATCATGATGGACACGACGATGGACTACGACGCCATCGCCAAGGCCGGATCCATGCTCGGTTCGGGCGCTGTGATCGTGATGGACGACAGCCGCTGCATGGTCAAGAGCCTGCTGCGCCTGTCGTACTTCTATCAGCACGAGAGCTGCGGCCAGTGCACGCCGTGCCGTGAAGGCACGGGCTGGCTGTGGCGCATGGTCGATCGCATCGAGCACGGCACCGGCCGCATGGACGACATCGACGTGCTGAACTCCGTAGCCGACAACATCCAGGGCCGCACCATCTGCGCGCTGGGCGACGCCGCCGCGATGCCGGTGCGCGCCATGATCAAGCACTTCCGCGAGGAGTTCGTGCACCACGTCGAGCACAAGCACTGTCTCGTGCCGGCCTACGTCTGAGAAACCCATGCTGGAAATCGAACTCGACGGCAAGAAGGTGCAGGTGCCCGAAGGCAGCATGGTGATGCATGCGGCCGACAAGGCCGGCACCTACATCCCGCACTTCTGCTATCACAAGAAGCTCTCGATCGCGGCCAACTGCCGCATGTGCCTCGTCGAGGTCGAGAAGGCGCCCAAGCCCATGCCGGCCTGCGCCACGCCGGTGACGCAGGGCATGATCGTGCGCACCAAGAGCGAGAAGGCTCTCAAGGCGCAGCAGAGCGTCATGGAATTCCTGCTCATCAACCACCCGCTCGACTGCCCGATCTGCGACCAGGGCGGCGAATGCCAGCTGCAGGATCTCGCCGTCGGCTACGGCGGTTCCGCCTCGCGCTACACCGAAGAGAAGCGCGTCGTCTTCCACAAGGAAGTCGGACCGCTGCTCTCGCTCGAGGAGATGACGCGCTGCATCCACTGCACGCGCTGCATCCGCTTCGGCCAGGAGGTGGCAGGCGTGATGGAACTCGGCATGGTCAATCGCGGCGAGCACGCCGAGATCACCACGATCACCGGCGACACGATCGACTCCGAACTGTCCGGCAACATGATCGACCTGTGCCCGGTCGGCGCCATCACGAGCAAGCCCTTCCGCTACAGCGCCCGCACCTGGGAATTGTCGCGCCGCAAGAGCGTGAGCCCGCATGACAGCACGGGCGCGAACCTGATCGTGCAGGTCAAGGCCAACCGCGTGATGCGGGTGCTGCCGCTCGAGAACGAAGAAGTCAACGAATGCTGGATCGCCGACCGCGACCGCTTCTCGTACGAGGCGCTGAACCACGAAGACCGACTCGCCGCGCCCATGATCAAGCAGGGCGGCGAGTGGAAGACGGTCGACTGGACCACCGCACTCGAATACGTGGCGCGCGGGCTGACGCAGATCAAGGCCGATCACGGCGCGCAAAGCATCGGCGCGCTGGCCTCACCGCACAGCACCACGGAAGAACTGCATCTGCTCGCCAAGCTCGTGCGCGGCCTGGGCAGCGACAACATCGACCATCGTCTGCGACATGCCGATTTCGCCAACGTCGGTGAAGCCGGCTCGGCGCGCTGGCTCGGGACCTCGATCGCATCGCTCACCACGCTCGATCGCGCGCTGGTGATCGGCTCCTTCCTGCGCAAGGACCATCCGCTCTTCGCCCAGCGCCTGCGCCAGGCCGCGAAGAAGGGCGCGCAGATCTACAACCTGCACGCGCTGCAGGACGACTGGCTGGTGCCGGTTGCCGGTGCGGTGCTCGCGGCACCCAGCGCCTGGGTCGATGCCCTGGCCGGCATCGCGGCCGCCATCGGCGCGCAGCGCGGAACCGCCGCGCCGGTCGATGCTTCGCCGAGCGACGCAGCCCGCGCCATCGCCGATGGGCTGCTGAGCGGTGAGCGCAAGGCCATCCTGCTCGGCAACGCCGCAGCCCAGCATCCGCAGGCTGCCCGCCTGCTGGCACTCGCCCAGTGGATCGGCGAGCAGACCGGCGCGAGCGTCGGCTACATGGGCGAGGCCGCCAACAGCGTGGGCGCGCAACTCGTTGATGCACTGCCGCGCAACGGCGGCCTCGACGCCGGCCGCATGCTGTCGGGTGCGCTCAAGGCCTGCGTGCTGCTCAACGTGGAGCCGACGTTCGACGCCGCCAATGGCGAAGCGGCCGCAGCCGCGTTGCGCCAGGCCGAGATGGTGGTCGCGCTCACGCCCTTCCGCAGCGCGGCGGCCGACTGCGCCGACGTGCTGCTGCCGATCTCGCCGTTCTCCGAAACCTCGGGCACCTTCGTCAATTCCGAGGGCCGCGCGCAGAGCTTCCACGGGGTCGTGAAGGCATTCGCCGACACGCGGCCTGGCTGGAAGGTGCTGCGCGTGCTGGGCAACATGCTGGACATCGCCGGCTTCGACTTCGAGACTTCGGAAGAGGTGCGCGCCGCGGCACTCGGCGAGGCGAACGGCCTCGACCAGCGCCTGTCCAATGCCGCTGCAACTTCGAGCGCAGCCGCGCAGCCGGCGCAAGGCGGCCTGGAGCGCGTGGCCGACGTGCCGATCTATTCCACCGATGCACTCGTGCGTCGCTCCACCGCGCTGCAGCTCACGGCCGATGCGCGTGCGCCGGTCGTGAGCGTCTCGCAAGTGCTGTGGGCGAGGCTGGGCCTGGCCGAAGGTGCATCGCTGCGTGTGTCGCAGGGCGCAGCGGCGACCGTGCTGCCCGCGCGCCTCGACGCCACGCTCGCCGACGATGCCGTGCGCGTGCCGGCCGGCCATCCAGCCACCGCAGCGCTCACCGCCATGTTCGGCCCCATCGTGGTGGAGAAGGCCTGACCATGCTCGACACGCTCAACACCTACGGCAGCGCCTGGCTGGGCGGCGCCTGGCCGGTGGCCTGGAACCTGATCAAGATCGTGGCGCTCGTGCTGCCGCTGATGATCTTCGTGGCGTACCTCACGCTCTGGGAGCGCAAAGCCATCGGCTGGACGCAGATCCGTCCCGGGCCGAACCGTGTGGGTCCGTTCGGCCTGCTGACGCCGATTGCCGACGCGGTGAAACTGATCTTCAAAGAGATCATCCTGCCCACGGCAGCGAACCGGCCGCTGTTCCTGCTCGCTCCGGTGATGACCATCATGCCGGCGCTCGTGGCTTGGGTCGTGATTCCGTTCGGCCCCGAGGTGGCGCTGGCGGACATCAACGCCGGCCTGTTGTTCCTGCTGGCGATCATGTCGCTCGAGGTCTACGGCGTGATCATCGCCGGCTGGGCATCGAACTCGAAGTACGCCTTTCTGGGTGCGCTGCGCGCCGCCGCGCAAATGGTGAGCTACGAGATCGCGATGGGCTTCGCACTCGTGATCGTGCTGATGGTCAGCGGCACCATGAACATGAGCGAGATCGTGCTCGGCCAAGGCAAGGGGCGTTTTGCTGAGATGGGCGCAGGCTTCCTGTCGTGGAATTGGCTGCCGTTGTTGCCCATCTTCTTCGTCTACTTCATCTCGGGGCTCGCGGAAACCAACCGCCACCCGTTCGACGTGGTGGAAGGCGAGTCGGAGATCGTGGCCGGCCACATGGTCGAGTACTCGGGCATGGCGTTCGCGATGTTCTTCCTCGCCGAATACGCCAACATGATCCTGGTCTCCATCCTCACGGTGACCTTCTTCCTCGGCGGCTGGCTGAGCCCCTTCGCCTTCCTCGACTTCATTCCGGGCTGGATCTGGCTCGGCATCAAGACCTTTGTCGTCGTCACGATGTTCCTGTGGGTGCGTTCGACCTTCCCGCGCTTCCGCTACGACCAGATCATGCGTCTGGGCTGGAAGATCTTCATTCCAGTCACGCTGGTGTGGCTCGTGGTCGTGGGCCTGTGGATCCAGTCGCCCTGGAACATTTGGAACTGAGTCTGGAACTGAGCGCTGCATCCGAGCAGCGCCGCAAAGAAACCATCATGTCCGCCGCAACCGCCATCAAGGATCTGTTCTCGAGCTTCATGCTCGTCGAACTCTTCAAGGGGCTGGCCGTCACCGGCCGGCACTTCCTGTCGCCGAACATCACCGTCCAGTTCCCGGAAGAGAAGACGCCGCTGTCGCCGCGCTTTCGCGGCCTGCACGCGCTGCGCCGCTACGAGAACGGCGAGGAGCGCTGCATCGCCTGCAAGCTGTGCGAAGCGGTGTGTCCGGCGCTGGCCATCACCATCGAGTCCGACATCCGCGACGACGGCTCGCGCCGCACCACGCGCTACGACATCGATCTCACGAAGTGCATCTTCTGCGGCTTCTGCGAGGAAAGCTGCCCGGTCGACTCCATCGTCGAGACCCACATCCTCGAGTACCACGGCGAGAAGCGCGGCGACCTGTACTTCACGAAGGACATGCTGCTCGCCGTGGGCGACCGCTACGAGCGCGAAATCGCCGCCAACCGGGAGGCCGACGCCAAGTACCGCTGAGCCTTCCCGGCTCGGTGGAGGGTGGGGCGCGCGAGCGGTCTGCCCTGGCGCCAACACAACATGAACACGATCACCGCGCTCTTCTACGTCTTCTCGGCCGTGCTGCTGTTCGCCGGCTTTCGCGTGATCACCGCGCGCAGCCCGGTGCATGCGGCGCTCTTCCTCGTGCTCGCCTTCTTCTCCGCCGCCTGCGTGTGGATGCTGCTGCGCGCCGAGTTCCTCGCCATCGTGCTGGTGCTCGTCTACGTGGGTGCCGTGATGGTGCTGTTTCTGTTCGTCGTGATGATGCTCGACATCAACGTCGAGCGGCTGCGCGTCGGTTTCTGGAAGCACGTGCCGCTCGCAGCAGTCGTGGGGGCGGTGATCGCGATCGAGATGGCACTGGTGCTGCTCGGCGGCTTTGCCGTCACCGACGTGCCTGCGGCTGACGCGCGTGCGCTTGAACTTGGCAATACCAAGCTGCTCGGCATCGCCATCTACACCCAGTACCTGTACGTGCTGCAGATTGCCGCGGTGCTGCTGCTGGTGGCCATCATCGCGGCCATCGCATTGACCTTGCGCCAGCGCAAGGACTCGAAGTCGCAGAACCCGTCGCAGCAGGTGCGGGTGCGCAGCGCCGACCGCGTGCGCATCGTGAAGATGGCCCCCACGATCGAGCCGCCTCCTGCGCCGCCGGCCGCCGAAGGAGAGAAGGCATGACCCTCGGCACACTCACGCTCGGCCACTACCTGTCGCTCGGCGCGATTCTTTTCGCGCTGTCGGTGATCGGCATCTTCCTGAACCGCAAGAACCTCATCGTGCTGCTGATGGCGATCGAGCTGATGCTGCTGGCGGTGAACATGAACTTCGTCGCCTTCTCGCATTACCTCGGCGACATGGCGGGCCAGGTCTTCGTGTTCTTCATCCTGACGGTGGCCGCCGCCGAATCGGCGATTGGCCTCGCGATCCTCGTGGTGCTGTTCCGCAACCGCGCCAGCATCGACGTCGAAGAGCTCGACACCCTCAAGGGATGAAATGACAGCCCCCACGTCACTTCGTTCCTGCCCCCCGGGGGGGCGCCAACCTGGCGGCCGGGGGACCCGTCCGCGGTTGTTGCTTGGTGGGACCTTCGCTACCCGGATGGGCGGCGGCTGACCGCCCGCAGAACAGCAGAACAACATGTCAGCAGAACTTTCTCCGAACATGCTCCTCGCGGTGCCGCTGGCGCCGTTGGCCGGCGCGGTGCTCGCCGGCTTCTTCGGCAAGGCCATCGGCCGCCGCGGCGCGCACACCGTCGCCATCCTGGGCGTGCTGATCGCCTTCATCCTGTCCGCGATGACGCTGAAGTCGGTCGCGCTCGATGGCGCGCGCTTCGACGCCACGGTGTACGAGTGGATGGTGCTCGGCGGCCTGAAGATGGAGGTCGGCTTCCTGATCGACGGTCTGTCGGCCATGATGATGTGCGTGGTGACCTTCGTGTCGCTGATGGTGCACATCTACACCATCGGCTACATGAAGGAAGACCCGGGCTATCAGCGCTTCTTCGCCTACATCTCGCTGTTCACCTTCTCGATGTTGATGCTCGTCATGAGCAACAACTTCCTGCAGCTGTTCTTCGGCTGGGAGGCGGTGGGTCTGGTGTCGTACCTGCTGATCGGCTTCTGGTACACGAAGCCGACCGCGATCTTCGCCAACCTCAAGGCCTTCCTCGTGAACCGGGTGGGCGACTTCGGCTTCATCCTCGGCATCGGGCTGATCGTGGCCTACGCCGGCACGCTGCACTACGGACAGGTCTTCGACGCATCGGCCACGCTGGCGGCGCAGACCTTCCCCGGCACCGACTGGATGCTGATCACCGTGATCTGCATCTGCCTGTTCATCGGGGCGATGGGCAAGAGCGCGCAGTTCCCGCTGCACGTGTGGCTGCCCGATTCGATGGAAGGCCCGACGCCCATCTCCGCGCTGATCCACGCGGCGACCATGGTGACGGCCGGCATCTTCATGGTGGCGCGCATGTCGCCGCTGTTCGAGCTGTCGGACACCGCGCTGAGCTTCATCCTCGTGATCGGCGCCATCACGGCGCTGTTCATGGGCTTCCTCGGCATCATCCAGAACGACATCAAGCGCGTCGTGGCGTACTCCACGCTGTCGCAGCTCGGCTACATGACGGTGGCGCTCGGTGCGTCGGCCTACTCGGTCGCGGTGTTCCACCTGATGACGCACGCCTTCTTCAAGGCGCTGCTGTTTCTTGCGGCGGGCTCGGTGATCATCGGCATGCACCATGACCAGGACATCCGCAACATGGGCGGCCTGCGCAAGTACATGCGCATCACCTGGATCACGTCGCTGATCGGCTCGCTGGCGCTGATCGGCACACCGTTCTTCTCCGGCTTCTACTCGAAGGACAGCATCATCGAGGCGGTGCACGCAAGCGAGCTAGCGGGCGCTGGCTTCGCACACTTCGCGGTGCTCGCGGGGGTCTTCGTCACCGCGCTGTACTCGTTCCGCATGTACTTCCTGGTGTTCCACGGCCCGGAGCGCTTCCATCACAAGCCGTTCCCGCCGGAATCCGACGATACGCACCACGAGGCGCACGGCGACGAGCACCACGCGCCGCACGAATCTGCCGCGGTCGTGACCGTGCCGCTGGTGCTGCTCGCCATCCCGTCGGCGGTGATCGGCTTCTTCACCATCGGGCCGATGCTGTTCGGCGAGTTCTTTGCCGATTCGATCTTCGTCGACGCGAAGCACCGTGCCATGGCCGAGCTCGAGGCCATCTACCACGGCCCGGTGGCGATGGTGCTGCACGGACTCACCGTGCCGACCTTCTGGCTGGCGCTTGCCGGCGTGATCGTCGCGTATGTCTTCTACATCCTCAAGCCGTCGATCCCGGCGGCCATCAAGGCGCGCGCCAGCTTCATCTATCGCCTGCTGGACCAGAAGTACTACCTCGACTGGTTCAACGAGCATGTGATCGCTGCGGGAGCGCGGCTGGTCGGGCGCGGCCTGTGGAAGGGCGGCGACGTCGGGCTCATCGACGGCGCGCTGATCAACGGCTCGGCGCGTGCGACGGGAGCCATCGCCTCGGTGGTGGGCCTCGTGCAGACCGGCTACCTGTACTGGTATGCGCTCGCCATGATCCTCGGGGTGTTGGGCCTGCTGACATGGCAGCTCTGGCCATACCTGGCCACCCTGAACGTCATCTGAAGAGAACAAGAACATGGGTCTGTTGAGCCTTGCCATCTGGCTGCCGATCGTCGCGGGCATCCTGCTGCTGGCGTTCGGCCGCGACGAGCATGCCAATGCCGTGCGCTGGGCCGCGCTCGTTGCGGCGGTCGCGAGCTTCGCCGTCACGCTGCCGCTGATCACCGGCTTCGACGCCGGCACCGCCTCGATGCAGTTCGAGGAGAACGTGTCGTGGATCGAGCGCTTCAACGTGCACTACCACCTCGGCATCGACGGGCTGTCGGTGTGGCTGGTGCTGCTGACGGCGTTCATCACGGTGATCGTGGTCATCGCCGGCTGGCAGGTCATCACCGAGCGCGTGAACCAGTACATGGCGGCGTTCCTGATCCTGTCGGGCGTGATGATCGGCGTGTTCTGCGCGCTCGACGGATTGCTGTTCTATGCGTTTTTCGAGGCGACGCTGATCCCGATGTACATCATCATCGGCGTGTGGGGCGGGCCGCGGCGGGTCTATGCCGCCTTCAAGTTCTTCCTCTACACCTTCGCCGGTTCGCTGCTCATGCTGCTGGCTGTGATCTACCTGTACTACGTGTCGGGCGGCAGCTTCGAGATCCTGGACTGGCACCAGGTGCCGCTGCCGATGACGGCGCAGGCGCTGCTGTTCTTCGCCTTCTTCGCGGCCTTCGCGGTCAAGGTGCCGATGTGGCCGGTGCACACGTGGCTGCCCGACGCGCACGTCGAGGCGCCCACCGGCGGCTCGGTGGTGCTGGCGGCCATCATGCTCAAGCTGGGCGGCTACGGCTTCGTGCGCTTCTCGCTGCCGATTGCGCCCGATGCGGCGCATGAGTACGCCTGGTTCATCATCGCGCTGTCGCTGATCGCGGTCATCTACATCGGCCTGGTCGCGCTCGTGCAGCAGGACATGAAGAAGCTCATCGCCTATTCGTCGATCGCGCACATGGGCTTCGTGACGCTCGGCTTCTTCCTGTTCAACGAACTGGGTGTGTCGGGCGGCATGGTGCAGATGATCTCGCACGGCTTTATCTCTAGCGCCATGTTCCTGGCCATCGGTGTGCTGTACGACCGGGTGCACTCGCGCGAGATCGCAAGCTACGGCGGTGTCGTCAACACGATGCCGAAGTTCACCGCGCTCGTGGTCTTCTTTGCGATGGCCAACTGCGGTCTGCCGGGCACGTCGGGATTCGTCGGCGAGTGGATGGTGATTCTCGGCACGGTGCAGGTGAACTTCTGGCTCGGCCTGCTGGCCGCCACGGCGCTGATCTCCGGTGCGGCGTACACGCTGTGGCTGGTCAAGCGCGTGTACTTCGGGCCGGTCACGAACGACAACGTGCGCTCGCTGACCGACATCAACGCGCGCGAGTTCGCGATGCTGGGCGTGCTTGCCGTGGCGGTGCTGTGGATGGGCCTGTACCCGAAGCCCGTCACCGACGTCATGCACACGAGCGTCACCGAGCTGTTGCGGCATGTGTCGGTATCCAAGCTGAACTGATGGCCGGTACCACGAGATGATGAATCAGATGAACTGGATGGCCGTCCTTCCCGAGATCGTGCTGCTCACGATGGCCTGCGTGGTCACGCTGGCGGATCTGTGGGTCTCCGATCCCCGCCGCTCGCCCACCTACTGGCTCACCCAGCTGTCGCTGGCCGTCGTCGGCGCCCTGCACCTGTGGGCGTTCGACGCAGGCGATACCGTCTACGCGATGCAGGACATGGTGGTGGCCGACCCGATGGGGCACCTGCTGGCCGTTTTCACCACGCTGTGCGTGATGGCGACGCTGGCCTACTCGCGCGGCTACGCGATGGACCGCGACATGCTCAAGGGTGAACTCTTCACCCTGTCGATGTTCTCGCTGCTCGGGGCCAACGTGATGGTCTCGGCCAACAACTTCCTCGTGGTCTACGTCGGCCTCGAACTGATGACGCTGTCGCTCTACGCGCTGACGGCGCTGCGCCGTGACAACCTCAACGCCACCGAGGCGGCGATGAAGTTCTTCGTGCTCGGCGCGCTGGCGAGCGGTTTCCTGCTGTATGGCCTGTCGATGATGTACGGCGCCACCGGGTCGCTGACCATTCCGCAGGTCTTCGAGGCCATCGTAAGCGGCGCGCTGAACGAGTCGGTGCTGGTCTTCGGCGTGGTGTTCGTGGTCGCCGGTCTCGCCTTCAAGCTCGGCGCCGTGCCCTTCCACATGTGGCTGCCCGACGTCTACCACGGCGCCCCGACCGCAGTGACGCTGCTGATCGCCACCGCGCCGATGTTTGCCGGCTTCGCCATCATCATCCGGCTGCTGGTCGAGGGCATGTTCGGTCTCGCCGTCGACTGGCAGCAGATGCTGATGGTGCTGGCGATCGGCTCGCTGGTCGTCGGCAATCTGGGCGCCATTGCGCAGAGCAACCTGAAGCGCATGCTGGCGTACTCGACCATCGGGCAGATGGGCTTCGTGCTGCTGGGCTTGACGGTCGGCGTGGTCGACGGCAACACCTTCTCGGCGGCGAACGGGTACAGCTCGGCCATGTACTACATGGTCACTTACGTGCTCACCACGCTTGGCACCTTCGGCATCATCATGCTGCTCGCCCGCCAGGGCTTCGAGTCGGAGAACATCGACGACCTGAAGGGGCTCGCGCGGCGCAGCCCGTGGTATGCGGTGGTAATGGCCATCTTCATGTTCTCGCTCGCTGGCGTGCCGCCGACGATGGGCTTCTATGCGAAGTTCGCAGTGCTGCAATCGCTCATCTCGACGAACTCGACGGGCTACTTCTGGCTCGCCCTCGTCGCCATCCTGTTCTCGCTCGTCGGCGCGTTCTACTACCTGCGGGTGGTCAAGGTCATGTACTTCGACGAACCCGTTCAGACGCAACCGCTCGCCGAAGGGCGCCAGCTGCGCCTGCTGCTGTCGCTCAACGGCGCAGCGGTGCTGGTGCTCGGCCTGTTGCCGGGCGGCCTGATGGCCTTGTGCGCGCAGGCGGTCGTCAAGACGCTGACCACCTGAGCGAATGAATTCGTCGGCAGCCGTCTGGCTGGTGATCGTGGTCGCAGCGGTCGCGGCCAACCTGCCGTTCGTCAACGAGCGCATCGGCATCGGCGGCCCGAGGCGCGCCCCCAAATCGCTCGGCTGGCGCCTGCTGGAACTCGTGGTGCTCTTCGGGCTGACGCTGGCACTGGGCTTCGCGCTCGAAGCGCGAATCGGCCAGACGCAGCCACAGGGTTGGGAGTTCTATGCCGCCATGGGCTGCATGTTCGCGACGCTCGCGTTTCCCGGCTTCGTGTGGCGCTACCTGAGGCGCCGCCATCCATGACCACGTCGACTCCATCGGCCGACGACGGGCACCTGCGGGAAGAAGCGCTCGCCTCGCGTCAGGTCTACCGCGGCCACTTCCTCGACGTGCGCTGCGACGAGGTGCGGTTGCCCAACGGCGCCACGGCACAGCGCGAGTACATCGTGCATCCGGGCGCGGTGATGGTGATCCCGATGCTGGACGACGGCCGGCTCGTCGTCGAGCGCCAGTACCGCCATCCGCTCGGGCGCGTGGTGCTCGAGTTCCCCGCGGGCAAGATCGACGCGGGCGAATCGACGCTCATCTGTGCAGTGCGCGAACTGGCCGAGGAAACCGGCTACCGCGCCGCCGAATGGGCGCGGGCCGGCATCCTGCACAACGCCATTGCCTACTCGACTGAAGGCATCGAGGTGTGGTTCGCGCGTGGCCTGAGCCTCGGCGAGCGCCGGCTCGACGACGGAGAGTTCCTCGATGTCTCGTCGGCCACGCTCGACGAACTGCTCGCCCTGGCGGCGAGCGGCGAACTCACCGATGCCAAGACGCTGATCGGCCTGCTGTGGCTGCAGAACTGGCGCGCCGGCCGCTGGAGCGTGGCATGGCAGCCGGCGCCGCACAGCGGTGCGCCGCGATAATCATCCGATGAAGGTTCTCAACCTGCGCTGCACCGCCAACCATCGCTTCGAGGGTTGGTTCGGCTCCGATGCCGACTACGAAGCGCAGTGCGAACGGGGCCTGGTCGAATGCCCGATCTGCGGCGACCGATCGGTCGTGCGTCTGCCGACCGCGCCGCGATTGAACGTCTCCAAGGCGCGCGAGCCGGCCACACCCGCCACGCCCGAGGCTGCCACCGTCGAGATGACGATGCAGGCGGCTTGGCTCAATGCCGTGCGCCACGTACTCGCCAACACCGACGACGTGGGGCCGCGCTTCGCCGAAGAGGCCCGCAAGATCCACTACGGCGAGGCCGACGAGCGCGCCATCCGCGGCCGCGCCACGCGCGACGAGGCGCAGGCACTGAAGGACGAAGGCATCGAGGTCATGGCGCTGCCGATGCCGCCGGCGCTGAAGGGCACGCTGCAGTAGACGTGGCGCGGGCCATGGGCGGCCCGCGGTCCCTACAGCATCTTCCCGGGGTTCAGCAGGTTGCGCGGGTCGAGCGCGCCCTTGATCGCGCGCATCAGCGACAGCGCCACCGGCGACTTGCGCTCGCGCAACTCCTCGCGCTTGAAGCTGCCGATGCCGTGCTCGGCCGAGAACGAACCGTCGTGGGCCGTCACCGCGTCGTACACGATCTTGTTGACCGCGTGCTCCTGGTCGCGCAGGAAGTCGGCCGCCGGCGTGCCGAGCGGCGCCTGCACGTTGTAGTGCAGGTTGCCGTCGCCGAGGTGGCCAAAGTTCACGAGGCGGATGCCGGGAAAGGCACGCGCCAGCGCCGCATCGGTCTCGGCCACGTACGTAGGAATGCGCGAGACGGCCAGCGAGATGTCGTGCTTGATGTTCGCGCCTTCTTCCACTTGCGCGAGCGGGATCGATTCGCGCAGATGCCACATGGCGTTCGATTGGTCCAGGCTTTCGGCCACGGCGGCATCGGTGATCAGGCCTTGCTCCAGCGCCTGCTCCAGCAGCGACTCGAACAGGCCGCGTGCATGCGCCTCGCTCTCGGTGTCCGACTGTTCCAGCAGCACCACCCAAGGCGCGGGCGGCAGCGGTTGGGCCAACTGGCTGAAATGCTTGCGCACCAGGTCGAGCGAGAATTCGTTCATCACCTCGAAGCCGGTGAGCCCCGCGCCGAGGCGCGCTTGTGCCAACTGAAGCAGGCCGGTCGCCGCTTCGAGCGCGGGCAGGGCGGCGAGCGCCGTGCACACCGCGGCCGGGCGCGGATACAGCCGCAGCGTGGCGCCGGTGATCACACCCAGCGTGCCTTCGCTCCCGATGAAGAGGTCTCGTAGGTCGTAGCCGGTGTTGTCCTTGCGCAAGCCGGACAAGCCGTTCCACACTTCGCCGGTTGCCGTCACGGCCTCGAGCCCGAGGCACAGCTCGCGCGCATTGCCGAAGCGCAGCACCTGCGTGCCGCCGGCGTTGGTGGCAAGGTTGCCGCCGATGGTGCAGCTGCCTTCGGCCGCGAGGCTCAGCGGGAACAGCAGGCCTTGTGCGGCCGCGGCTTCCTGCACCGCCTGCAGCACGCAGCCGGCGTCCACCGTCATCGTGAGGTTGGCGGGGTCGATGGCGCGCACGCGGTTCATGCGCGCAAGGCTCAGCAGCACCTGCGTGCCGCTGTCGTCGGTGATGGAGCCGCCGACGAGGCCCGTGTTGCCGCCCTGCGGCACGAGTGGCGTGCCGTGAGCGGCGCAAGCGCGCACCACGGCAGCCACTTCCTCCGTATTGCCGGGGCGAACCACCGCCAGCGAGCGGCCGCGCACGCGCCGGCGCCAGTCCTGTTCCCACGCGGCGAGGTCGCCATCGACGAGCACATTGCGCTCGCCCACGGCGGCGCGAAGCGCATTCAGCAAGTCACTCATGCCGCGGTCTCCCGCACGCTGCGCAGTCGCATGCGCACGTGCATCGCGCAGGCGGCGAACAGCACGAGGCACAGCAGCACTTCGATGCCCGCGAGCACGGCGCCAACACCGCCCTCGCTCGTCGCACGCACGACGCCTTCGGTGAAATAGATCCACACCAGCAGGCTGACCCAGCGGTAGGTGTACATGCGGTTCTTCAAGAGCCCGGCGAGCGGGATCGCGAGCGGCAGCACCTTGAGGGCCAGCGTGCCGCGGCCGGTGGGCGCGAGCCAGAGTTCCCACGCAAGGCCGAGCACGATGAGCGCGAGCAGGCTGGCGACGGCGGCGGCACGTGTCCAGCGAACGGCATGGCTGGGGTCGCTCTGAGGCAATGGAACGGGCACGGGGTGAAGAAGAGTGGCAGACATCGCTGGCTATGATGCCAGCAATGAATCTCCCCAGGATCATCCCCGCCGCGTGGCACGAGCAGGCGCGCCGGCTGCTGGAGACGCTGCAGAACTGGCCCTGGGTCGAGACGCTGAAGACGCTGCTCCAGCGCTTTCGCGAGGACCGGCTCGGCATCACCGCCAGCAGCCTGACCTTCACCACCATCATCTCGCTCGTACCGCTGGTCACGGTGATGCTGGCGATCTTCTCGGCCTTCCCGATGTTCGCCACCTTCCAGCGTTCACTGGAAGGCTATTTCGTGCAGTCGCTCGTGCCGGACAGCATTGCGCGGCCGGTGCTCTCGACGCTCACGCAGTTCGCCGTGAGTGCCAACCGGCTCGGCGTGTTCGGCCTGGTGTTCCTGCTGTTCACGGCGCTCGCGCTGATGCTCACGATCGATCGTTCGCTCAACGCCATCTGGCGCGTGCGCCGGCCGCGCCCGCTCGCGCAGCGCGTGCTGATCTACTGGGCGGCGCTCACGCTCGGGCCGCTGCTGCTGGGCGTGAGCGTGTCCATGAGTTCGTACGCGTTGTCGGCCGCGCAGGGCCTGGTCGACCGCCTGCCGGGCGGCGTGGCCTTCGTGCTGCAGATGATCGAGTTCGGCATGCTCGTGGTCGCGCTCGCGGGGCTGTACCACTACGTGCCCAACACCGAAGTGCGCTGGCGCCACGCCTTCGCCGGCGCGCTGTTCGTGGCGGTGGGCTTCGAGTTCGCCAAGCGCCTGCTCGCGCTCTACCTCGCCAGCGTGCCGGCGTACGAGGTGATCTACGGCGCGTTCGCCACCTTGCCGATCTTTCTGGTATGGCTCTATCTCGGCTGGGTGATCGTGCTGCTCGGCGCCGTCATCGCCGCCTACGCGCCGAGCCTGCAGATGCGCGTGGTGCGCGTGCGCGAAGCCGCCGGCTCGCATTTCGAGCTGGCACTCGCCATCCTGCGATCACTCAGCCTCGCGCGCGAAGGTCGCAGCCACGGGCTCACCGCGTCGGCGATGTCCAAGACCCTGCGCACCGATCCGTTGCAGATCGAGCCGATTCTCGAATCGCTGGTGATGCTCGACTGGGTGGGGCGCCTCGAAGAAGAGGGCGGCGGGCGCCACGTGCTGCTGTGCGACCCCGAGACGACGCCCGCAGCGCCGCTGCTGTCGCAACTGCTGCTCGACCGCTCGCCGACGACTCACAGCTTCTGGCACAAGGCCGGCCTCGGCGAGATGACGCTCGCTGAACTGATCGCCGATTGAAGATCAGAACTTGATGCGCCCGATCCAGATGTCGCGGTACATCCTGCAGTCGCCCATGAAGCTGTAGAGCGGGCGCTTGAAGGTCGCCGGCCTGTTCTTCTCGAACACGATGTGGCCGACCCAGGCGAAGCCGTAGCCGCACAGCAGGCCGTAGAGCAGGAACACCGGCGCGCCGCGCACGAGGGCCGTGGCGAGGCAGATCAACGCCAGCGTCGAGCCGACGAAGTGCAGCCGGCGGCACGTGCGGTTGCCGTGCTCCGACAGGTAGAACGGATAGAACTGCGCGAAGCTCGTGATGCGCTTCGGATCCACGGTGGATGCGGTGGTCATCGGATGTCTCCTTCGCAATGGGGCTCAAGCCGCTCAGGCTAGCACGAGACGCAGCGCCGCGAGCAGGTCGTCGGAACTCTCGGCCATCACCTGATGCCCTGCCGGCAGCACGACGGTCTGCGCCTTCAGCGCGGCAGCCAGCGTGCCCGCCTGGCGGCGCGGCGTCATCTGGTCGCGCTCGCCGAGGATCAGCGTGGCCGGGCAGTCCACCTTGGCGGCGGCCTCCAGGCCGTTGGCATAGCGGTCGCACACGCCGAAGTCGTGGTGGAACAGGTTGATCGACGGCTCGTGTGCCTGCACCTGCCGCATCAGCGCGCGGTTGCCGCCCTGCAGCCACGTACCGGGGCCGGGATAGGAGGGCTTGGCCGCGAGCGTGGAGATGGAGAACGACACCACCATGTCGATGGCACGCAGCGGGTCGTCGCGCGCGGTGTCTAGCAGCGCGGCGGAAACCTTCATCGGATAGGCGCTGCCGACCATCGCCAGCCGCGTGATGCGCTGCGGCGCGCGCCCGGCCGCTTCCAGCGCGATGAGCGAGCCCATGCTGTGGCCAACCAGCGCCGCTTTCTCCACGCCTGCCGCGTCCAGCAGCGCGAGCGTCCAGTCGGCGAGTTCCTCGACGCTCGCGAGCGGCGGCCCCTCGCTGCGCAGGTGGCCGGGCAGGTCGACTGCCAGCACGCCGAAGCCGTGGTGCGCGAACCAGCGCGCGGCCAGCGTCCACACGCTGTGGTCGTTCAATGCGCCGTGGATGAAGACGACGCAGGGCAGGGCGGCATCGAAGGGCTTGCCGCCGGTGTAGGCGTAGGCGCTGCGGCCATTCACGACGAGCTGCATCGTCAGGCCCCTGCCTTCTCTTGTGTGGCCTTCTCGGCGACCTTGAGCGCACGCTTCAGGTCGTCGATCAGGTCGTCGGCGTCTTCGAGGCCGATGGACAGGCGGATCGTTCCGGGTGTGATGCCGGCGTTCGCCAGCGCCGTGTCGTCCATGCGGAAGTGCGTGGTCGAGGCCGGATGGATGACAAGCGAGCGGCAGTCGCCCACGTTGGCCAGATGCGAGAACAACTTCAGCGCCTCGATGAAGGCGCGCCCCTGCGTGCGGCTGCCGCGCAAATCGAAGCTGAACACCGAGCCACAGCCGCGCGGCAGCAGCTTCTTGGCGAGCGCCTGGCTCGGGTGGCCGTCGAGTTCGGGGTAGCCCACGCGTTCGACCATCGAATGACCGGCGAGGAAGTTCACCACCTTGCGCGTGTTCTCCACATGGCGCGCCATGCGCAGCGGCAGCGTCTCGATGCCCTGCAGGATCAGCCATGCCGTATGCGGGCTCATGCACGCCCCGAAGTCGCGCAGGCCCTCGCGGCGCGCGCGCAGCAGGAAGGCGGCTTCGGTGCTCTCTTCGGTGAACACCATGCCGTGGAAGCCGTCGTAGGGCTCGGTCAGCTCCGGGAAGCGCCCCGAGCGCTCCCAGTCCATGCGTCCGCCGTCGACCAGCACGCCGCCGATTACCGTGCCGTGGCCGGAGAGGAACTTGGTGGCCGAGTGGTAGACCAGATCGGCACCGTGGTCGAAGGGCTTCATCAGCCAGGGCGTGGTGAAGGTCGAATCGACCATCAGCGGCAGGCCGTGCTCGTGGGCGATGGCCGAGACGGTGGGAATGTCCAGCACGTCCAGGCCCGGGTTGCCCAGCGTTTCGCCGAACAGCATCTTGGTGTTGGGTCGGATGGCGGCGCGCCAGGCGTCGATGTCCAGCGGCTTGACGAAGGTCGTCTCGATGCCGAAGCGCGAAAGTGTGAAGTGCAGCAAGTTGTGCGAGCCGCCGTACAGCGCCGAGCTCGCCACGATGTGCGAGCCCGCGCCGGCCAGCGTGGCAATCGCCAGATGCAGCGCCGCCTGGCCGCTCGCGGTGGCGATGGCGCCTGCGCCGCCCTCGAGCGCTGCCATGCGCTCCTCGAACACCGCGTTGGTCGGGTTCGACAAGCGGCTGTAAACGTGGCCGGCGCGTTCCATGTTGAACAGCGAGGCGGCGTGCTCGCTGCTCTCGAACACGAAGGACGTGCTCAGGTGAATGGGCACCGCGCGGGCGCCTGTTGTCGGGTCGGGGGCGGCGCCCGCATGCAGCGCCAGCGTGTCGAAACCGGGATCCGAATAACCAGCCATTCAAACTCCAAAGGGTGAGTTACCAGGATGTGTCGTGCTTGGAATTGTGGGCTATATTGATCCGAATCGACCCCGAGGAGACGAGCATGAAAGTCAGCGACATCCTGCGCGTGAAGGGCGGCACCCTGTTCACCATCTCGCCCGAGGAGCCACTCTCGGAAGCCGCCATCTGCATGGCCGACAACGACATCGGCTCGCTCGTCGTCATGGAGCACTGCGATCTGGTAGGCATGCTCACGTTCCGCGAACTGATCAAGACCGTCGTCAAGAACGGCGGCACGGTGGGCAGCACCCGCGTGCGCGCTGCGATGGACGACCACCCGCTTACCTGCACGCCCGAGACCGAGATCGACGAAGTGCGCCGCATGATGCTCGGTCGGCATGCCCGCTACATGCCGGTGATGACCCAGCGCACGCTGATGGGCGTGATCTCGTTCTACGACGTGGCCAAGGCCGTGGTCGACAGCCAGGACTTCGAGAACCGCATGCTCAAGGCCTACATCCGCGACTGGCCGGTGGAAGAAGTGCCGCTGCAGCGCGAGGACGGCTCGCAGCTTCCCGCGCCCAACTGAGCGGCACGGCGCGCGCCGCCTGCGCCGCAGGGGGCGAACCCTAGAATCGGCGCCTTCGCGCCCCGTGCGGCGGCTCTTGCGCCACGTGCACCGCGCATCTCCAAGGCCCTCGCATGTCCGGCAGCACTCTTGGCACTCTCTTTCGTGTCACCAACTTCGGCGAAAGCCACGGCCCGGCCATCGGCTGTGTGATCGACGGCTGCCCGCCGGGCATGGCGCTGTCGGAGGCCGACATCCAGCCCGAACTCGACCGCCGCCGCCCCGGCACCTCGCGCCACGTGACGCAGCGCGACGAGCCCGATGCGGTGGAGATTCTTTCGGGCGTGTACGAAGGCCAAACCACCGGCACGCCCATCTGCCTGCTGATCCGCAACACCGACCAGCGCAGCAAGGACTACGGCAACATCCTTCAGACCTTTCGCCCCGGCCACGCCGACTACACCTACTGGCACAAGTACGGCATCCGCGACCCGCGCGGTGGCGGTCGCTCTTCGGCGCGCCTGACGGCACCCAGCGTGGCCGCGGGCGCCGTGGCGAAGAAGTGGCTGCAGCAGCAGTACGGCACCACCTTCGCCGGCCACATGACGCAGATCGGCGAGATCGAAATCCCGTTCGAGTCGTTCGACCATGTGCCGAACAATCCGTTCTTCGCCGCCAACGCGAGCGACATCCCGCGCCTCGAGGCGTACATGGACGAGTTGCGAAAGGCCGGCGACAGCTGCGGGGCGCGCCTCTCGGTGATGGCGCGGCAGGTGCCGGTGGGTCTGGGCGAACCGCTGTACGACAAGCTCGACGCCGACATCGCCTACGCGATGATGGGCATCAACGCGGTGAAGGGCGTGGAGATCGGCGCAGGGTTCGCGAGCGTCGCGCAGCGCGGCACCACGCACGGCGACGAACTCACGCCGCAGGGCTTTCGCGGCAACAACGCCGGCGGCGTGCTGGGCGGCATCTCGACGGGGCAGGACATTACGGTGTCGATCGCCGTCAAGCCGACGAGTTCGATCCGCACGCCGCGCCAGTCCATCGACCTGCAAGGCCAGCCGGCGACGGTCGAGACCTTTGGCCGCCACGATCCCTGCGTCGGCATCCGCGCCACGCCCATCGCCGAGGCGCTGCTCGCGCTGGTGCTGATGGACCATGCGCTGCGCCACCGGGCGCAATGTGGCGACGTGTCGGTAGCCACGCCCGTCATCGCCGCGCGAAGCGACTCCTGAACCTCACACGAACAAGGAACGTCGATGAAGTACACCCGCCTCGGCTCGACCGGCATCACCGTTTCGCGACTGTGCCTGGGCATGATGACCTACGGCACGCCGAAGTGGCGGCCGTGGATCCTCGACGAAGCGCAGAGCCGCCCGCTGGTGCGCCAAGCGGTGGAGGCCGGCATCAACTTCTTCGACACAGCCGACACCTATTCGGCCGGCGAGAGCGAGGTGCTCACCGGCCAGCTCATCCGCGAGTTCTGCAAGCGCGACGAGGTGGTGATCGCCACCAAGGTGTTCTTCCCGGTGCAGATGGAGGCCAACGCCAAGCCGCCACTCAACTCGCACGGGTTGTCGCGCAAGCGCATCTTCCACGCCGTGGACGCGAGCCTGAAGCGCCTGGGCACCGACTACATCGACCTCTACCAGATCCACCGCTGGGATCCGCACACGCCGATCGAGGAAACGATGGAGGCGCTCAACGACGTGGTGCGCGCCGGCAAGGCGCGCTACATCGGCGCGAGCTCGATGTGGGCCTGGCAGTTCGCGCGGGCGCAGCAGGTGGCGAAGGAGAACGGCTGGGCGCGCTTCGTCACCATGCAGAACCACTACAACCTCGTGTACCGCGAAGAAGAGCGCGAGATGATCCCGCTGTGCCGCGACACCGGCGTGGCGCTCATCCCGTGGAGCCCGCTGGCGCGCGGCTTTCTCGCCGGCAACCGGAAGGCCGACGACGTGAAGGCCGGTGCCACCTCACGCGCGCAGACCGACGACATTGCGCAGCGGCTGTACTACCGCCAGAGCGATTTCGACACGGTCGACCGCCTGACGAAGATCGCCGCCGACAAGGGCGTGAGCAACGCGACGCTCGCTTATGCCTGGCTGCTGCACAAGGGCGTCGCGGCGCCCATCGTCGGCTGCAGCAAGCCGCAGCAGATCGAGCAGGCGGTGGCGGCGGTGGAGCTGTCGCTCTCGGCCGAGGAGATCAAGCAGCTGGATGCGGGGTACGAGCCGCATCCAGTGCTGGGCACGGCTGACAGCCTGCGCCGCTCGCCACCGTTCGCGCTGAGCCTGTCGAAGCGCCCGGCGCGCCCCCAAGGCTTCGGCAAGCTCAGCCAAGTCCTTCGACAGGCTCAGGACGAACGGAGCAGAGGCGGGCGCAAACCCCGCAACGTCAATCCTCGTAAGCACTCATCGGCACGCAACTGCAGAACAGGTTGCGATCGCCATACACGTTGTCCACCCGCCCCACCGGCGCCCAATACTTCTGGCGCCGCAGTGCGGCCACCGGATAGGCCGCTTCCTCGCGCGAGTACGCATGTGCCCAATCGGCCGCCAGCAGCGCCGCCGTGGTGTGCGGCGCGGCCTTGAGCGGGTTGTCCTCGCGCGGCCACTCGCCCTGTTCGACCTTCCGGATCTCCTCGCGAATCGCGATCATCGCGTCGCAGAAGCGGTCGAGTTCTTCCAGCGGCTCGCTCTCCGTGGGCTCCACCATCAGCGTGCCGGCCACGGGAAAGCTCAGCGTCGGCGCGTGGAAGCCGTAGTCGATCAGGCGCTTGGCCACGTCCTCGGCGCTGATGCCCGAGCTGTCCTTGAGGGGACGCAGGTCGAGGATGCATTCGTGCGCCACGCCGCCACCTTTCAGCCCCGCGATGTTGCCGCTGTAGTGCACTTCGTAGTGGTCGGCCAGGCGCGCGGCGATGTAGTTGGCGCTGAGGATGGCCGTCTCGGTGGCGGCGCGCAGGCCTTCGGCGCCCATCATGCGCATGTACATCCAGCTGATCGGCAGCACGGCGGCATTGCCGAGCGGTGCTGCTGACACGGCCCCGACGGCTTGCCCGCGTCGCGCTTCGGGATGCGCCGGGTTCGCCGGCAGGAAGGGCACCAGATCGTCGGCCACGCACACCGGCCCGACGCCCGGGCCGCCGCCGCCGTGGGGAATGCAGAAGGTCTTGTGCAGGTTGAGGTGGCTCACGTCGCCACCGAACTCGCCCGGCGCCGCGAGGCCGACCAGTGCGTTCATGTTGGCGCCGTCCACGTAGACGCGCCCGCCGTGCTGGTGCACCAGTGCGCACAGCTCCTTCACGCGCGCCTCGAACACGCCGTAGGTGGAGGGGTAGGTGATCATCACGCAGGCGAGCTTGGCCGCGTGCTGCTCGCACTTGGCCCGCAGGTCGGCGAGGTCGACGTTGCCGTCGGCATCGCACTTCGTCACCACCACCTGCATGCCCGCCATCTGCGCGCTGGCCGGATTGGTGCCGTGCGCCGATTCGGGGATGAGGCAGATGTTGCGGTGGCCTTCGCCGCGCGATTCGTGCCACGCCTTGATGATCAGCAGGCCGGCGTACTCGCCCTGCGAGCCGGCATTGGGCTGCAGGCTCACGCCGCCGTAGCCGGTGGCCTGGCACAGCCATTCGCACAACTGGCGGTCGAGTTCGGCATAGCCTTCGAGCTGGTCCTCGGGCGCGTACGGATGCACGTTCGCAAACTCGGGCCAGGTGATGGGAATCATCTCGCTGGTGGCGTTCAGCTTCATCGTGCAGGAGCCGAGCGGAATCATCGATCGGTCGAGCGCCAGGTCCTTGTCCGACAGGCTGCGGATGTAGCGCAGCATCTGTGTCTCGCTGGTGTGGGTGTTGAACACCGGGTGCGCGAGGTAGCTGCTGGTGCGCAGCAGCTCCGCCGGCAGCAGCGACGAGGCGCCGGCATCGAAGCGCGCCCACAGTTCGCCGAGTGCCACGCCCTGCGTCTCGGCCGGCGCGCCGAGCGCCGTGCCGACGAGTGACGCCAGCGCGGCCACGTCCTCGCGCGTCGTCGTCTCGTCGAGCGTGATGCCCACCGACGTGGCCGAAGCGCGGCGCAGGTTGAAGCCAGCGTCGTGCGCCGCCTGCATCACCGCGGCGGTGCGCTCACCGGTCACCACCTCAAGGGTGTCGAAGGCTTCGGCATGTGCGAGCTGACCGCCGCGCTGCTGCAGGGCCGCGGCGAGCACGGCGGTGTAAGCCGCCACGCGCCGTGCGATGCGCGCCAGGCCCACCGGGCCGTGGTAGACCGCGTACATGCTGGCGATCACCGCTGGCAGCACCTGCGCCGTGCAGATGTTGGACGTGGCTTTTTCGCGGCGGATGTGCTGCTCGCGCGTCTGCAGCGCGAGGCGGTAGGCCGGCTGGCCGTGCACGTCGACGCTCACGCCCACCAGCCGCCCCGGCAGCGAGCGCTTGAACTCGTCGCGCGTGGCCATGTAGGCGGCGTGCGGGCCGCCGTTGCCCATGGGCATGCCGAAGCGCTGGGTGTTGCCGACCGCGATGTCGGCACCCATCTCGCCCGGCGGCAGCAGCAGCGTGAGCGCGAGCAGGTCGGCCGCGACGATCGCGAGGCCGCCCGCGGCATGCACGCCGTCGATCACCGGGCGCAGGTCGTGCACCGCGCCGGTCACGCCGGGGTACTGCAGCAGGGCGGCGAACCCGCCGCATTCCGCCGCCTGCGCCACTGGCCCCACCACCACCTCGATGCCCAGCGGCCGCGCCCGCGTGCGCACCACTTCCAGCGTCTGCGGCAGCACGTCGTCGGCGACGAAGAAGGTGTGGCTGCGGCTCTTGCCCATGCGCAGCGCGAGCGTCATGGCCTCGGCCGCGGCGGTGGCCTCGTCCAGCATCGACGCATTGGCGATGGCCATGCCGGTGAGGTCGGTCACCATGGTCTGGAAGTTGAGCAGCGCCTCCATGCGGCCCTGCGAGATCTCGGCCTGGTAGGGCGTGTAGGCGGTGTACCAGGCCGGGTTCTCGAGCACGTTGCGCAGGATGACGCCCGGCGTGTGCGTGCCGTGGTAGCCCTGGCCGATGCAGCTCCTGAGCAGGCGGTTGCGGCCCGCGATGCGGCGCAGCTCATCCAGCGCCTGGGCTTCGCCCAGCGCCGGCGGAATGCGCATCGGCGTGCCGCGCACGATGCTCGCCGGCACCACGGCCGCAACCAGCGCCTGGCGCGAGGCCGCGCCGATGGCCGAGAGCATCGGCGGCTCGTCCTCGGGCGTGATGCCGATGTGGCGGGCAACGAATTCGCGGGTGTTCTCGAGTTCGCCGAGCGGGAAGGCTTCGGCGCTGGGGGCTGTCATCGGCATGGCGTGGCGGGTTCGCTGGGGCAGGTAAGGGGTGCGGGTCAGGCGTTCTTCACGAGTTCGTCGTAGGCGGGTCCGTCCATCAGTTCGTCGAACTCGGCCATGTCGGCCACGCGCACCTTGAAGAACCAGCCGTTGCCCAGCGGGTCGGAGTTGGCGAGCGAGGGATCGGCGCGCAGCGCCTCGTTCACCTCGACGACCTCGCCGCCCACCGGCATGTAGAGGTCGGCCGCGGCCTTGACGGACTCGACGACGCCGGCCACCTCGCCCTTCTTGAAGCTCTTGCCGACTTCGGGCAGCTCGACGAACACCACGTCGCCGAGGGCGTCCTGCGCATGCAGCGTGATGCCGACGGCGGCGGACTCGTGGTCCTCGATGTTGATCCACTCATGGTCGGTGCTGTACTTGGTCGTCATGGGACTCTCCTGGGTGCTGGGGTTTTGGCCGCGTCGGACATCCGCGCGGCGGTGGAAGGAACGGAAAAGGAAGGTAGGCGCGGGGCTCAGCCGCGGAAGTAGCGATGCGGCGTGAACGGCATCGGGCACACGCGCATCGGCTGGCCCTTGCCGCGCACGTCGGCCTGCACCTCGTGGTGCACGATCGCGTGGTTGCTCGCGAGATAGGCCATGGCGATCGGGTGGCCCAGGCTCGGCGCCAGCGTGCCGCTGGTCACGTGGCCGAGCTTGCGTCCGAGCGAATCCGTGATGAGCGCGCCCTCGCGCACCGGCACGCGCTCTAGCCCGACGAGGCCCACGCGCTTGCGCACCGTGCCGCTGGACAGCTGTGCATCGATCACCGCCGCGCCGGGGTAGCCGCCATGGCGCGCGCCGCCCGCGCGGCGCACCTTCTGGATCGCCCAGGTGAGGCCGGCCTCGACGGGCGAGGTGCCGGCGTCGATGTCGTGGCCGTACAGGCACAGGCCGGCTTCCAGGCGCAGCGTGTCGCGCGCCCCGAGCCCCGCGGGCTTTACCTCCGGCTGCTGCAGCAGCGCGCGGGCCAGGGCCTCGGCGCCCTCGGCCGGCACCGAGATCTCGAAGCCGTCTTCGCCGGTGTAGCCCGAGCGGGTGACGAAGCACTCGGCACCGGCCAGCGTGAACTGAGCGCCGGTCATGAAGGTGAGGCCCGTCACGCCGGCGTCCAGGCGTGCCAGCACCGCGGCGGCCTTCGGCCCCTGCAGCGCGAGCAGCGCGCGATCGGGCAGCGGCACGATGCGGCAGCGGTGGCCGATGTGCGTCATGAGGTGGCGCATGTCGGCCTGCTTGCACGCAGCATTGACGACCACGAACAGGTCGTTCTCGCGCCGCGTGATCATCAGGTCGTCGAGGATGCCGCCGCTGGCGTTGGTGAAGAAGCCGTAGCGCTGGCGGCCCACGCCGAGGTTGAGCACGTCCACCGGCACCAGCGTCTCGAGCGCGCGCGCCGCCTCGGCGACGTCGTCAGCGACGAGGCGCAGCTGGCCCATGTGCGAGACGTCGAACAAGGCCGCATCGCTGCGGCAGTGGCGGTGTTCGGCAAGGATGCCCTCGGGGTAGCTCACCGGCATGTCGTAGCCGGCGAAGGGCGTCATCTTGGCGCCGAGTTCGAGATGCAGCGCGTGCAGCGGCGTATGCAGCAGGTCGTTTGCGGACATGGTTGTCTCTCCGAGGGCATTCCAGGTCCGATGCATGGTGGCGCATCGGCAATGCCCCCTCTGTCCGCTTTACCTGAGAGATTGACGGTCCGCCGTGGCGAGCCGCTTGCCCCTTCGGTGGACCCGCTCGATGACGGGCCTCTCTCCAGCGAGGAACGCCTTTTTCAAGGCGCTTGCCAGTCCTTTTGCCTGAGCGTTCCGCACGCCGGTTTCCGTCGTGCTGCGCCTTCGGCGGCCTCCGCGAAAGAGGCTCTCTCCTGACCGGCGGCAGTGTAGCAGCGGGCGTCGTGTCGCCGTGCCGGCCCGCGCGCGCCGACGCCTCGCGCACTACGTCACACGAGGCGCTGGACGCGCGTGCTGCACCCGGCGCCTTCGGGTGCGTCTTCGCGTTCAATACCGGCCAACGACCACATCGGGCGCGAAAGCCACGGATGACCGACCACGAGTTCCGGCGCCTCGTCGCCGCCCACGAGCACACCTGCCGCATCGAACCGGAGCGCTTTGCCGTGCGCACGGTGCTGATGGCCGCCTTCGGCTATGCCGCCATCGTCACGGCGCTCGTGGTGTGTGCGCTGGTGCTGCTGTGGGTGGGCGCGCGGCTGCTGGACGGCCAGGTGAGCTATGTGTGGGTGATGGTCGCGATCGGCTGTGCGTCGCTGCTGTGGTCGCTGTCGCGCGCGCTGTGGTCGCGCCAGCGCCCGCCCGAGGGCTTGCGCATCCGCCGCGCCGATGCGCCCGAACTCTTCAAGCTGATCGAGAAGGTACGCAAGCGCTGCGGCGCGCCGCGGCCCGACGTGGTGCTGATCGACGGCGAGCTGAACGCGGCCATCGTGCAGCAGCCGCGGCTCGGGTTGCTGGGCTGGCACCGCAACTACCTCATCCTCGGCCTGCCGCTGCTCATGGGGCTGGACGTGAAGCAGGTGGCCGCCGTCATCGGCCACGAGTTCGGCCATCTGCGCGGCGCGCACGGCAAGCTCGGCGCCTGGGTCTACCGCACGCGGCTGAGCTGGTGGAAGCTGGCCGAGGCGCGCGCGCGTTCACGCGTGGAGGCGTCGGTCGCGGATGCGGGCCTGGCGCTCTTCTTTCGCCACTTCTTTCCGCGCTTCAACGCACGCGCCTTCGTGCTCTCGCGCCAGCAGGAGTACGAGGCCGACCGCACGGCGCACAAGGTGGTCGGCACGCGGCCGGGCGCTTCGGGGCTGATCAGCCTCGCGCTGCAATCGCGCTGGCTCGACGAGGTGTTCTGGCCGGGCATCTTCCGCGCCGCGGGCGAGGTCGCCATGCCCACCGGTACGCCCTACCGCGTGCTGCAGGAGGCGCTGCCGCGCGCCGTTGCGCGGCCTGAGGCGGGGCAGTGGCTGCGCGAGGCGCTCAAGCGCCTGCCGGAGCCCAGCGACACCCATCCGTCGCTGCGCGACCGGCTGGAGTTCGCCCAGGTGGCGCCGTCGCTGCCGAAGCCCATCGCCGAGAGCGCCGCCGCCACCTTGCTGCCGCGCACGCTCGACCGCTGGATCGAGCGCATGGACCTGCGCTGGCAGAAGGAGGCGGCGCCGGCCTGGGCCGAGCGCCACCGGCGGCACCAGGCGCAGCGTGCGCTGGTCGACGAGCTCGCGCAGGAGCGCGCGCAGAAGCCGCTGAACGTCTGGGACCACCTGGCCTGGGCGCACGCCGCCCGCGAGGTCGAAGGGGACGCGGCCGCCTGCGAGGTGCTGCGCGCCTTGCTGGTCGACCACCCGCAGCAGCCCGAGGCACGCTTCGAACTCGGCATGCTGCTGATCGAATCGCCCTCGGCCGGCGCGGCAGCCGAAGGCGCCGAACGCCTGCGTACGCTCGCCGACGAATGCGCGCACCACCTCGCCGTGCCGGCCGCAGAGCGCTATGAGCAATGGGTGGAGCGCGGCGACGACCGTGGTCCGCTGAAGGCCTGGCGCGAGCGGCTCGCCAAGATCGCACTGCAGCACGAGACGGCGTCGCAGGCGCTCGAGGATTTCGACGGCGCGCAGCACTTCACTGCCAGCGATCTGGGGCCGCGCGGCCTGCGCCCGGTGCTGGACGTGCTGCGCCGCGAGCCCGCGGTCGGCCGCGCCTTCCTGGTGGAGAAGACGGTGCAGGCGGCCGCCGGCTGGCGTTTCGGGCTGGTGGTGGTCGAGCGCGCCCGCGGCCACGGCGGCTCGAAGGCATCGCACCTGTGGAGCGAGCTGCGCGAGCGCATCGACCTACCGTTCCCCTTCATGGTGATCGACCTGGCGCACGACTTCTGGAAGGACGACGCGCGCCGGCAGGTGGTGCGGCAGATCACCGAGACGCCGGGGGCGTGCATCTATTCGGGGCGGCGGCTGTAGCGGCGCACACTTGCCTCAACACGGTCAGGAGCCCGCCATGTTCACTTTCCCTTCCTCGCGAGCCTGGCTCGTGGGCGTCGCGCTTGCCTCGGGTGCATGGGCGGCTGCCGCCTTCGATCTGCAGGGGCACCGCGGCGCGCGCGGGCTTGCGCCGGAGAACACGCTGGCGGGGTTCCGGCAGGCGCTGGTGGTGGGTGTCAGCACGCTGGAACTGGACGTGCACGTGACGGCCGACGGGCACCTGGTGGTGCACCACGATCCCGCCTTCAATACCGACATCGCGCGAGACGAAAGCGGCCAGTGGCTCACAGGACCACAGCCGCCGCTCAAGACGCTGACGCTCGCCCAGGTGCAGGCGGTCGATGTCGGCCGCGTGCGCCCCGGCAGCAAGACAGCCCGGAACTTCGCCTCTCAGCAGCCGGCCGACGGCGAGATCATTCCCACGCTCGATGCCGTGCTGGCGCTGTTGAACGCCGAGGCCGCGAAGAACGTGCGCGTCAACATCGAGATCAAGCTGGATCCGCGCAAGCCCGAACTGCATGCCGAGGCCTCGGCGCTGGTGGCCGCGGTGCACCAGGCCTTGAAGACGCACGGGCTGTCCGGCCGCGCGATGGTGCAGAGCTTCAACTGGGAGCCGCTGAAGTTGTCGCAGCAACTGGCACCCGATGTGCCGACCGCTTACCTGACCATCCAGCAGCCGGATGCGAACACGCTGCACGGCACGCACTGGACGGCGGGCATGCAACTCGATGATCACGGCTCGGCACCGCGCATGGTCAAGGCCGCCGGCGGTCGGTACTGGACGCCGTTCCACAAGGATCTGTCGGCGGCGCTGGTGAGCGAAGCGAAGGCGTTGGGACTGCAGGTGATTCCGTGGACCGTCAACCATCCCCGCGACATGCAGCGCATGATCGACCTCGGCGTGGATGGCCTCATCACCGACTACCCGGATCGGGCCCGCGAGATGATGCGCGAGAACGCATTGCCGCTGCCGCAGCCGCTCGCGCCCTAACGGTCAGTTCAGGGCGGCCCGGGCCTCCGGGTAGAGCCGCCGCAGCAGTTCCCCCGTCCACTGCGTCAGGCGCTCCTCGAGCGAGCGCGTGAACGCATTCATGCCGCCACTGCGCTTGGCCCACAGGTTCGCGCGCTGGGTGGCGGTTTCGTTCATCAGCGTGTTGACGAGCGCGGCCCAGAGCTGCGGGTTCTCGGACACCACCCAGTCGCCGCGGCCGCGGCCGTAGTGCGCGACGGCCAGGTAGCCCAGCAGCGACGAGCGCAGGAGGTCGTCGAGCACCGCATCGGTCCAGGCGACGGTGCGCGCATCGATGCCGCGAAGGGTGTTCACGCCGCGGGCCACGCCCAACGCGCCCAACGCGCCCAGGATGCTGCCGGCCAGCATGCCGCCGCCCAGCGTCAGGCCACCGGTGGCGATGTCGGCCTTCAGGCCCGTGAGCGCGCCGGTGACGATGCCGCCGAGGGCCGCGGCCTTGCCTTCGTCCAGCGGCTCGCGCACCGCGTAGTGCTCGGCCAGGCGTGCCAGCACTTCGTCGGCGGCGCTGCCGCCCAGGCCGTGCAGTTTGATGAGGCGGTCGGTCGAGCCGCGCACATTGGCCTGCAGGCGCGCGGCGAGTTGCGCCATCGCTTCATCGGTCGGCGTGCGCGTCGATTCGCGGCGCAGGCCGAGCGCCGCGCCGGCTTCCTTGATGCGGCCGGGCCAGCCGGCGTCGGGCACGGTTTCGCGGTCGGCCGCCGCCACGGCGAGACGCTCCGCCAGCACGCGCATGGCGCTGTGCCAGGTTTCGCGGGCACGCGTCTGCCACGCTTGCTGCAAGCGCGCGAAGGGGGGTTGGCGATCGGCGGGCAGGACCTGCGCCACCGCCTGCAGCAGCGTGCCTTCCTGCACCCAGCAGCGCGCGAAGGCGTCGAGCGCGATCACGTCGCGCACCGTGCGCGCCGCCTGCAGCCGCTCGCGCCAGCGCTGCAGTTCGGCCGCTTCGTCCGCGGCCGCGCGCGGCGGGCCGAGCTGGTTGAGCAGCACGATGACCGGCTTGCCGATCAGGTCGAGCACGCTGAACTCGGCATCGATGTAGCCGGCGTCGTCCGGTGACTCGGACGCATTGACGAGGTACAGCACCACGTCGGCCTGATCGAGGATGTTGCGCACCGCACGCTGGCTCGACCAGAAGGCGCGGTCGCGGAAGCGGTCCCAGACCTCGCTCATGAACCAGCCGAGCGGGTTGCCGGCCTGCGCGAGGCGCTTGGCGAGCCGCGTGCTGTCGCCGAAGCCCGGCGTGTCCCACAGTTCGAGGCGGTCGCCGTCGGGCGACTCGATCAGCGTGTCGCGCTCGGCCTCCATCGTCACGTGCGCCTCGTCGCGCACCTCGCCGATGTCGCGCTGCAGCAGCGTGCGGGCGAGCGTCGTCTTGCCGACGTTGGTATGCGAAACCAGGCTTAAGGCAACGGTGATCGGCGCTGCGGTCATGGTGCCGCGAGTGTGCCGGGCTCCGTGAAAGCGTGCATGAGGATCGCCTCGTTTTCTGCCTGCGGCAGCGCGAGGTCGGCGAACACCGCGGCGATGCCCATTTGGGCGAACAGGTTGCGCCAGGCGTTGCGGCGCTCGGGAAGGCGCGGCGAATCGCCGAAGCGCTGGCGGAAGGCGGATTCGTCGACCAGCACCACCGGCGCGCGCTCGGCCGCTTCGGCCAGTGCCTCGACGAACCGGCCGTGGGTTTCGCGCTCGGGCGTGGCGGTCAGCGGGAACATCGCCACCACGACAGTGCGGCCGTGTCGCAAAGATCGCACTTCCGCCGCGCATCGGGCTTCGTCACCTTCGGTGCAGGATGCCGCCATCGTGATCGCGGCCGGTCGGCCGAGGTGGCGTTCGATCAAGATTTCGAGGCCCTTCAGCGTCTCGCGCGGCGCTTGGTAGCTGAAGGGCTGCACCTGCATGACCAGCGGCTCGCCGGCCTGCTGCGGCAGCAGGCGGCGCACGTAGGCGTCATCCAGCACCAGCGGAAAGTCTTTCGCGAGCGCATGCGCGAGCCATGCGGCGCGGGCGGCAAGGGCCAGGCGCGGCAGCACGACGGCCGCGACCACCGTCAGCGCGTACATGTGGATCCAGCGCGCGGCGTTCTCGCCCGCGCCGTTGGCGAAGCGCAGCGCCTCGAGGCGCGTGGCGTTCGGCAGATCGATGCCGAGCAGCTGCGCAGCCGGTCCGAGCACGATGCCGAGCACGCGCTGCACGGTTTCCGCGCTGAGGAAGGTGCTGTCCCAGCCGGCGCGGAAATCGAAGGCCAGGCCGCGCATGTAGAGCGATGCCAGCGCACCCGCGGCGAGTGCGGCGGCTGCGGCATGCAGCACCACGCTCGCCCGCCGCGAATACATGCGGCGGGCGTGCGTGACCCAGCTCGCGAAGAAGCGCCGCAGTGCGGGTGAGGTTTCACGCTGCGCACGCCGATGCGCCGCCGATTCCATCAGCCGCGCGATGAGCCGCTGCCCGGCACGCGGCGTCACGTCGTTGCGGCGCCGCAGCCGCATCACGCGGCCGATCACGAGGCTCGCGTAGACAGCAAGGTTCCACGCAATCAGCGCCAGCAGCGGCGGCGCCAGCAGGTTGATGCGCTGCGACGGACCGATCGCATCGCCGATCACGCCGACAACGAAAGCCAGGCCGACGATGAACCAGCCGACCCAGGCGTGAGCGGCGCTCGCGCTCAAGGCCCCGGCAGCCGCGGGCTCATGCTTGAGCAGCCGCTGCAGCGCGAGGCGCGCACGGCGCGGGACCAGGCGCTCGGGGCCGGCGTTCTCGCCGATCTCGCGCTGCGCATCGTGCGTGGCCCAGGTGGCATCCGTGGCGGTCCACGGGGCGGTGATCGGCTCCTCGAAGGCTCGCACCAACAGGACGGCGCGCGCGTCGCTTTCAGTCATGCAGGGACCGACCCCTCACATGCCGGAATAGTTCGGCCCACCCCCGCCTTCGGGGGTGACCCACACGATGTTCTGCGTCGGGTCCTTGATGTCGCAGGTCTTGCAGTGCACGCAGTTCTGCGCGTTGATGACGAGGCGCGAGACGTTGTCGGAGTCGGTCACGAACTCGTACACGCCGGCCGGGCAGTAGCGGCTCTCGGGGCCGGCGTACTTGTCGAGGTTGATCGCCACCGGCACCGTCGCATCCTTCAGCGTCAGGTGCGCGGGCTGGTTCTCTTCGTGGTTGGTGTTGCTGACGAACACGCTGGAGAGGCGGTCGAAGGTCAGCTTGCCGTCGGGCTTGGGGTAGTCGATCTTGGGGCAGTCCGACGCGGGTTTCAGCATCGCGTGGTCCGGCGTGTCGCGGTGCAGCGTCCACGGCGGGCTCTTCACGCCGAGCTTGGGGAGCAGCCATTGCTCGATGCCCGTCATGAGCGAGCCGATCCACAGGCCCTTCTTGAACCACGGCTTGAAGTTGCGCGAGGCGTCCAGTTCCTCGCGCAGCCAGCTCTTCTCGAAGGCTTCGGGGTAGGCGCTCAGCTCGTCGTGCTGGCGGCCCGCGGTGACTGCTGCGAACACGGCTTCACCGGCGAGCGAGCCGGTCTTGATGGCCGCATGGCTGCCCTTGATGCGCGCGGCGTTCATGTAGCCGGCATCGCAACCGACCAGCGCACCGCCCGGGAACACGGTCTTGGGCAGGCACTGCAGGCCGCCGTTGTTGAGCGCACGCGCGCCGTAGCCGATGCGCTTACCGCCTTCGAGATGCGCGCGAATCGACGGGTGCGTCTTCCAGCGCTGCATTTCCTCGAAGGGGCTGAGCCACGGGTTCTTGTAGTCGAGGCCGACCACGAGGCCCAGCGTCGCCTTGTTGTCTTCGAGGTGGTAGAGAAAGCCACCGCCGAAGGTGTCGCTCTCCATCGGCCAGCCGGCGGTGTGCACAACCAGCCCCGGCTTGGCCTTGGCCGGGTCGATCTCCCACAGCTCCTTCACGCCGATGGCCCAACTCGCCGGATCACGGCCCTCGTCGAGCTTGAACTTGCCGATCAGCTGCTTGCCGAGATGGCCGCGCGCGCCTTCGGCAAAGATCGTGTACTTGGCGTGCAGCTCCATGCCGAGCTGAAAGCTTTCGCTCGGCTCACCGTCCTTGCCGACGCCGAGGTTGCCGGTGGCCACGCCCTTGACCGAGCCGTCGTCGTTGTAGAGCACTTCGGCGGCCGAGAAGCCCGCGAAGATCTCGACGCCGAGCGCTTCGGCTTGCTGTCCCAGCCAGCGCACCACATTGCCGAGGGCGACGATGTAGTTGCCCTCGTTGTGCATCGTCCCCGGCACCAGCCAGTTCGGCGTGCGCAGTGCGCCGGTCTTGCTGAGAAAGAGCACGTCGTCGCTTGTCACCGGCTGGTTCAGCGGCGCACCCTTCTCCTTCCAGTCGGGAATCAGCTCGGTGAGCGCGCGTGGGTCCATCACTGCACCGCTGAGGATGTGCGCGCCCGGCTCCGAGCCTTTCTCGAGCACGACGACCGAGACTTCCTTGCCCTGTTCGGCCGCGAGTTGACGAATACGAATCGCGGTCGCGAGGCCGGCGGGGCCACCGCCCACGACGACCACGTCGTATTCCATCGATTCACGCGGACCGTACTGTTCGAGGAGGGCTTGTGGTGTCGTCATGGAGCGCTTTTCGTAGATCGGGAGAACCGCGAATTCTACGGGTGCACCCTGCAGTGGCCAGCGTCCCGCCCAGCGGGAGAAATGGCCTCGCCGACGAGGGCCGACGCGATGGGGCGCGTGCTATCGTTTCTTCGATTTTTCCGCAGTCGAAGACAACACATCCAGGAGTTCAGGCATGGGCTACAGCATCGATCTTTCCGGGCGCGTGGCGCTCGTCACCGGTGCTTCGAGCGGGCTGGGCGCACAGTTCGCGAAGACGCTCGCGTCCGCCGGCTGCGGCGTGGTGCTTGCGGGGCGCCGCGTCGACCGGCTCAAGTCGCTGCGCGCGGAGATCGAGTCCGACGGCGGCAGCGCACACGTGGTCACCGTCGACGTGACCGACGTGCACAGCATCCGCGCCGCCGTGGCGCACGCCGAGACGGAGATGGGCACGCTCGACATCCTCATCAACAACTCGGGCGTGAGCACCACGCAGAAGCTCGTCGACGTGAGCGAGGAAGACTACGACTACGTGTTCGACACCAACACGCGCGGCGCGTTCTTCGTGGCGCAAGAGGTGGGCAAGCGCATGCTGGCGCGCGCGCGCGGCTCGGCGCCGGGCACCTTCACCGGCGGGCGCATCGTGAACATTGCCTCCATGGCGGGGCTGAAGGCGCTGGGCCAGATCGGCATCTATGCGATGAGCAAGGCCGCGGTGATCCACATGACGCGCGCGATGGCGCTGGAGTGGGGCCGCTACGGCATCAACGTGAACGCCATCTGCCCCGGCTACATCGACACCGAGATCAACCACCACCACTGGAAGACCGAGCAGGGGAAGAAGCTCGTCGACATGCTGCCGCGCAAGCGCGTGGGCCAGCCGAAGGACCTGGATTCGGTGCTGATGATGCTGTGCGCGAACGAGAGCCACTTCATCAACGGCGCGGTGATCCAGGCCGACGACGGCTTCGCAGTCTGAGCCGGACGCCAGCGTGAGGGAACTCTCGTTGCTGGAAGCGCGCGTGCTCGGCGTGCTGGTGGAAAAGGCGCACACCGTGCCGGACAGCTATCCGTTGTCGCTCAATGCGCTGGTCTCGGGGTGCAACCAGAAGACGGCGCGCGATCCGGTGATCAACGCGACCGATGCGGAAGTGCAGGATGCCGCCGATTCGCTGAAGGGCCTGAGCCTCGCGTTCGAGAGCAGCGGCTCGCGCGTCGCTCGCTACGAGCACAACATGGCGCGTGCGATGGGGCTGCCGTCGCAGGCGGTGGCGCTGCTCACGGTGCTTATGCTGCGGGGCCCGCAGACCAGCGCCGAACTGCGGGCCAACAGCGAACGGCTGCATCGCTTCTCCGACGTGTCGTCGGTCGACGGCTTCCTGATCGAGCTGACCGAACGGCCCGAAGAGAAGGGCGGCCCGCTGGTGATCAAGCTGCCGCGCGCGCCTGGCATGCGCGAAGCGCGCTGGGCACATCTGATGTGCGGCCCCGTCGACGTGTCGAATCTGCCGGTCGCAGCCGGCGGCGACGACTTCGTGGCGACGAGTGAACTGGCCGCGATGAAGACGCAGCAGGCGGCCATGCGCGCCGAGATTGACCAGCTGCGTGCGCTCGTCGACCGGCTCTACACCGAACTGGGCGTGACCCGCGACTGAGGCAGGACGAACGACGATGCGTTTCGAGATTCCCGAACAGAAGAAGCTGACCAACGAGTGCGTGATCCCCATCCGCTGGGGCGACATGGACGCGATGGGCCACGTCAACAACACGGTCTACTTCCGATACCTGGAGATCGTGCGCATCGCATGGTTCGATCTGGTGGGCTGCGCGCCCGACCCGAGCGGCGAAGGACCGGTCATCGTGAACGCCTTCTGCAACTTCCAGAAGCAGATCGAGTACCCGGGTTCGCTGCTGGTGAAGCACTTCGTGTGCAACCCCGGGCGCACCAGCATCGACAGCTACACCACGATCGAACGCAGCGACCAGCCGGGCCTGGTGTACGCATCCGGCGGCGCCACCATCGTGTGGACCAACTTCCCGGTGCAGAAGTCGGCACCGCTGCCCGATTGGTTGCGGGCGCTCGTGGCCTGACGATCAGGCGCTCAGCAGCTTCTGCACCAGCAGCGGCGTCGTGGCTGCCTGGTATTTCTTCATCAGCCGCGCCCGGTACACGTCCACCGTGCGCGGGCTGATGCCCAGGCGCTTGCCCACCTGCTTGCTGGTGAGCCCGTCGACCAGCAGCGCGGCGATCTCACGCTCGCGCGGCGTGAGGTCGGCGCTGACCTGGCGCCGCGCCGACAGGTCCTCGAAGCTCCAGATGCCGGCCGCATGCGGCTGCGCCGGATCGAGCGCGCGACCGGACACGTGGCACCAGAACAGCTCGCCGGCCTGCGGGCCGCCGGTGCGTTTCATCACGCGCTCGTCGGCGTACCCGCCGCGTGCGTTGAGGCTGGCGACGATGCGGTTGCCCGTGCGCTCGAACTCGACCTGCGTCGGGTACAGCAGCTCGAACGACTGGCCGACGAACTGCTCGCGCGTGGCGCCGAACATGTCGAGCAATTGCTGATTGCAGTCGACCATCAGGCGGTTGCGCGAGAGCACGAGGCCGATCGGCGCCAGGTCGAAAGCCATGCGGTAGTCGAGGGCCGCGCCGTGGGTGGGAGCCATTAGTCAATCTTACGTAACGACTACGCAATGGCTTACGTAGTACGCTGCACAACCCGATCGAAAACCCTCCGGAGACGGATCAATGAACAAGCTCTATCCGAGTGCAGCCAAAGCGCTCGAAGGCGTCGTGGCCGATGGCCAGCTGATGGCCGTCGGCGGCTTCGGCCTTTGCGGCATTCCCGAAGCGCTGATCGCCGCGCTGCGCGACTCGAAGGTCAAGAACCTGAGCGTCATCTCCAACAACGCAGGCGTCGACGGCTTCGGCCTCGGCCAATTGCTGGAGACGCGCCAGATCAGGAAGATGATCGCGAGCTACGTGGGCGAGAACAAGGAGTTCGAGCGCCAGTACCTCGCCGGCGAACTCGAACTCGAGTTCACGCCGCAGGGCACGCTGGCCGAGAAGCTGCGCGCCGGTGGCGCCGGCATCCCGGCCTTCTTCACGCGCACCGGCGTGGGCACGCTGGTGGCCGAAGGCAAGGAAACGCGCGAGTTCGACGGCCACACCTTCGTGATGGAACGCTCGCTCGTGCCCGACGTGGCGCTGGTCAAGGCGCACACCGCCGACAAGAGCGGCAACCTCGTGTTCCGCCGCACCGCGCGTAACTTCAACCCCGCCTGCGCGATGGCCGGCAAGATCACCATCGTCGAAGTGGAGCACCTGGTGGAGGTCGGCGAACTCGACCCCGACGCCGTGCACCTGCCCGGCATCTACGTGCACCGCATCGTGGTGAACGCATCGCCCGAGAAGCGCATCGAGAAGCGCACCATCCGCGCTGCGGCTTAAGGAGAAGAACATGCCCTGGACCCAAGACCAAATGGCCGCCAAGGCCGCCTCCGAGCTGAAGGACGGCTACTACGTCAACCTCGGCATCGGCATCCCGACGCTCGTCGCCAACTTCGTGCCGAAAGACATCGAGGTGTGGCTGCAAAGCGAGAACGGCATGCTGGGCATCGGCCCCTTCCCGACGGACGACGAGGTCGACGCCGACCTCATCAACGCCGGCAAGCAGACGGTGACCACCATCCCCGGCACCAGCATCTTCGGCTCGCACGACAGCTTCGCGATGATCCGCGGCGGCAAGATCAACCTCGCCATCCTCGGCGCCATGCAGGTCAGCGAAAAGGGCGATCTCGCCAACTGGATGATCCCCGGCAAGATGGTCAAGGGCATGGGCGGCGCCATGGACCTGGTGGGCGGCGTGCCGCGCGTGCTTGTCGTGATGGAACACGTCGCGAAGAAGAAGGACGGCACCACCGACCTCAAGATCCTGCCGCAGTGCACCCTGCCGCTCACCGGCGTGGGCGTGGTCAACCGCATCATCACCGACCTGGCGGTGATGGACGTGACGGCGCAGGGCCTGAAGGTCGTGGAGATGGCGCCGGGGGTGACGCGCGAGGAACTGCAGTCGAAGACGGGCGTGCCGCTGCAGTGAGGTGACGAGAAGGGTGGGGCGTGGCGTGCCGCTCCACCACCCGTTCGCCCGGAGCCTGTCGAAGGGCCGGGCTGAGCTTGCCGAAGCCCTCGACCGCACCGATGCCCCCATCCGCTCGCCCTGAGGTATCGAAGGGCCAACCCGGTCCAGCCGATCCCTTGCACCCCCGAATGACCACCTGGTCCGTGGCCCCCGCTCAACCCGAGCACCTCCCTGCGCTCCCCCACATCGAGCGTGAAGCTGCCACCCTGTTCCCCCCCGGCAGCTTCCCACCCGGCTTCACCGACCGCACCGTCGATGAAGCCCTGCTGCAAGCCGCCCAGCACGAAGGCCGCCTCTGGGTCGCCCTCGACCACGATACCGACGAGCCCGTCGGCTTCGCCCTCGCGATGGTGATCGAGACCACGGCCTTCCTCGGCGAAGTCGATGTGCTACCCGCTCACGGCCGCCGCGGCATCGGGCGGGCGCTGGTCGAGCGCGCCATCGCCTGGGCCGCCGCGCAAGGCTGGCCGAGGCTCGCGCTCACCACCTTTGCCGATCTGCCATGGAATGCGGCCTTCTATCGGAAGCTGGGGTTCGAGGTGATGGACGAGGCCGGCTTGCCCGAACCCGTGCGGGCTGCGCTGGCGCGCGAAGCCGCCGAGGGTGTCGATCGGCGAGTCGCCATGGCTCTCGCACTCGGACGAGATCGGCATCCAGATGCGTAGTACCTTCCTGCGATCCACGACCACACGAATGCGGGAGATGCCATGAAGAAGCGCGCCGATCTGACGCACAGGCTTGCCAACCTCGATGACCTCGACGCGTTGCGCGCGCTGATGGACGCCGCGATCTCGCAACTTCAACGACCGTTTCTCGACGACGACCAGATCGCGTCGAGCCGCACGATCATGGGCCTGGACACGCAGCTCATCGCGGATCGAACGTATTTCGTCGTCGAAGCAAGCGGCGAGCTGGCCGGCTGCGGCGGCTGGAGCCGCCGCGCCACGCTGTACGGCGCGGATCAATCGCCCGGCCGCGATGCGGCACTGCTCGATCCGGCGCAGCATGCGGCGCGTATCCGTGCGATGTACACGCACCCGCGGCACACGCGCCAAGGTGTTGGCCGATTGATCCTCTCCTTGTGTGAAGCCGCGGCAAGGGCCGAGCAGTTCAAGTGCGTGGAGATGATGGCCACGCTGGCGGGCGAGCCGCTCTATCGGGCGTGCGGCTATGCGGCGATCGAACGCACGGTCGACGACCGCGGCGGCGCTGCCGTGCCGCTGTTGCGCATGCAGAAGTTGCTTTGATGCGTGGGTCGGAGCGCTGGGACCGGGATACGGTACGGTGCCGAAATCAGAAGCCATCGAGGTCGCCTGTGCGCGTTGAACCAGTTTCGGAACCGCAGTACGAACCGGGGGTGCGGCAGAAAACTTGGACTGGTTAAGCAGCGATCCCCAGGCTTCTGCGGTGCTCGGCGGGACTGCGGAAGCCAAGTGAGTTCTTGATCCGCACGTCGTTGTACCAGCGGATGTAGGCATCCAACGCCGCCACGAACTCTTCGATGGTCGTCGACCGCATCTCGCGCCTGGTCGGTCGCTACGACAGCCAGGTGGCCTTCGGACAGCGTCGCGTGTTACTGGTATGGACACGGCTGATCCTGCCGGACACGTCATCGGTGGCGCTCGACCGTCTGCCCGGCATTGACCCTGCCGGCTACGCCGGGCTTGAAGATGGTGTTGATTGGCAGTGGGACCGCATCCTGGCCGGCGCTGCACTGTCCACGCTGTTGGGTATCGGGGCCGAATTGGCAGCACCAGAGAGCCGCACCGATGGCAACCGCATCGTCATCGCTGGGCGGGAGAGCGCACAGGAGACGGTGAACCAGGTTGGGCAGGAGATCACGAAGCGCAACGTGAGCATCCAGCCGACGCTGACGATCCGGCCCGGCTTCCCGATGCGGGTGATGTTCAGCAAGGATCTGGTACTGCGGCCGTATCAGCCGTTGTTTTTCCAGAGGGGATCGGCCTTCATCGCACGCGACCGGGGTTTCAAAGCGGCGAAAAGGGCGAAGCCGCGAGGCCGGTCGATCCGGCCTCATAGGCCTATCCCAGACCCTGCGCCAGCAAGGCGGCTTGTTCGGCGAACTTTGCCGGGCTCTTGCGTTTCAGTTGATTCAGGTTCTGCAGCTTCCAGCGAATGCCGGGCAGATGCTCGACATGTGCGACGCCCAGCAACGGCCATTCGGGTTGACCGTTGACGAGTGAGAGCAGAAAGCGGCGCTCATCGGCATCAAGGCTGCTTTGCAGTTCCTGAACCATGCGTTCGCGCGCGGCCAGTAGCGCGCCCAGTTCTACCGGCTCGGTGGTGCCGGATGCCTGGGGTAATGCCTTCATGCACGAACAACTGCATCACGTCGAACAGATCGCGGGGATACTGGCGGTCCATGGCTGCGACGAGTTTGCCGCCATACACATCCTCCAGCGACACCACTGGAATCTCCAGCTCCGCCAACAAGGTGTCGCGGGCCGCAGGCGTCAAGGCCGCGGTGCGCACGGGCTGGACGGTGCCACGCATCACGAAGTTCACTTCGACCTTGACCTCGATCTTTCCGCGGCGTACCAGTAGTTTGGTTTCGCCGACATCGGCTGTTGCCAGCGCGTGCGTCTGAAAACCCCGGGCGTTCAGGCGTTCCGCGGATTGCCGGATGGCGTCATTGAGCGGGCGAGTGCTGCATCACGAGGCAGGCTGTGGTCGGGGAAGACCAGATCCAGATCGACCGACAGCCGTGGCATATCACGGATGAACAGATTGATCGCGGTACCGCCCTTGAGCGCGAACGTGCCGTCCGCAAAGACGAAGGGCGCGATCTGGGTCAGCAGGCGGGCGGTGTAGAGGTAGGTCTGGTTCATGGCTTGAGCACCAGAAGCCCATCCGCCGAACGGGACACCCAGGCCCTCGCGCTGCCGGTGGGCAGTTGCGCGGGGTCCAGCTTCGCAGCCCAGGGCAGGGAGAGTTCGCGTCCGAGTTGCAGGCACAGGCGAACGGTCTTGACGCTGGTGCAGCGTTGCAGCAGTTCACGCAGCACGTCGGCCCGCAGGCTGTACGCACTCTCTGCCAACTCACGCGCTTCTTGAAGTGGCTGTCGCACCCCGACTTCGCTGAACACTTCCAGCAATCCGCGTTCAGGGGCCGAGACCCGCGGCGCGCCGCTGCGCTTCTCGAAAGGGCCGGCATGCAGCGGGGTGCTTGGTGGTTCGTCGAACAGGCGTTTTCGGTGGTAATCGGCCGGGAAGCGCGTCGTGAACCAGTCGGGCAGTTTGGCTGCCGTCCAGCCGTAGAGCTCTAGGACGGGTTGCTGCGACACGTAGTGCCGTACCCCATACCAGTCGAGCGACGACTTGCCGCCGACGTGCAGTCCACCGACCGCGCGTTCCAGCAGAAGCAGGCAGGGGTGCAGTTCCAGCACATCGTTCGGGCGGCAGTACACGCCGCGCGCCAGGCGAGTGAGCCAGCCGGCGCGCGCATAGTGGACGGCCAGGTCGGCGGAGATGCCACGCGCGGCCAAGTCCTCTGATGTCAACGGTGTTCCTGACGTCCAGTGGGCGTAGAGGTCATTTAGTTTTGTCCGCTCTGTCGTAGCCATACTACGATTTTTATCACCAATTCAAGTAGGTAGCAAGATTGGTTTGAATGATTTAATCGTAGCTGGGCTACGATAATCCCGATCAATCCAAGTTTCTGACCAAGCCAGCTACGAGACTGAGCGTGGTTGCGCTACGGTACGCCAGGATGGGTCGTTGTCGGCGGCGCTGCCGGGCAATCTGTTGACCTGATGTTCTCAGGAGTGTGCAGCTTGTCTACCAATGAATCCGATGATCCCCGGAAGTCCGGCGCTGGTGCCCCACATCTGATGACTGCTGCGCCGGCCTTCTTCCGCATCGCCGACGTGATGCGCATCACCGCCTTGAGCCGCGCCACGGTGTACCGGCGGATCGCTGACGGGATTTTTCCGCCGCCGGTGCATTTGGGTGGGCGGGCCTGTGGCTGGACGCAGGCAGAGCTCCAGGCTTGGATCGACAATCCCGGCGGCTACCGCGCACCCCGCTTACCACATGATGACGATGCCGACGTGGTGTCAGCATCGCCAGGAGTGAGGAGGGCGGCAACAGACGCCCTGCAGCGAGGCAGGCGTCAGCCGTCGAGCAGGGCCGCATCGAGCCGCTCGCCCAGCTTGCGCCAGGCTTCGCGTTTCTCGTCGGCGTAGTCGTGGTGAAGGTAGTGCCGGCGCACCTTGCCGCCTGGCATGACGTGGTTCTGGCAACGGTCGATGACATCCAGGCTGACGCCGAGCGCCTGCATCATCGTGGCCGCGGTGCGGCGCAGATCATGCGGGGTCCATTCCCCGTTCTCGCCTTTGGACAGCACCAGCGTGTCGTCGTTTCGGCGGTTCTTGAGCGGCTTGCGATTCTTGAAGCACATCTGTCTGTCGCCAACCTGCTTGGAAACGGTCTTGACGTCGATGTGCCCCTTTTTCTGGCGTGTTGGAGCGGCTGCTGACGCACCCCAGCCATCGCATCGTCGATGCTGCTGCCGCATCGGCGGACGCCCTCGGCATAAGCGTCAAGGACTGATCGGGCTGGCAAGATGCGGGGCATGGTCGACGACGACAACGCTTCGCATATGACGCAGGCACTGCAAGGCGCTTCGAGCATCCAGCTCTACCAGATGCGCGCGCTCATCGACGGGATGCTGGCGGACACGAAGCGCACGATCGCGGCGCGTGCCGCGCTGCACCTTGGACAGGCAGTTCGGTTCATCGACCACCGCACCGGACAGGCTCGGCTCGGCTCGGCAAGCTGATCGCCCGGCACGATACGCAGGCGACTGTGCTCGAGGAGAGCGTGCGCAGGACCTGGAAGATCCCGTACGTGGCGATCGAGGCTGCTGCGAGCGCGCCTGGGGAACAACCGAAGCCCTACGCCCCGCCGCCGGAGCCGGCCGGGCCGCAGGGGCGTGTCGCCTTCAAGATCGGGGACAAGGTGACCTTCGACGACGGCAAGGGCGTAGCTCAGGTCGGGATGATCACGCGCCTCAACCGCCGCACGGCGACGCTGCAGGCGATGGATGGGAAGACCTGGCGGGTCGACTTCCAACTGCTGCGCTATGTTGTCGAGGTCTAGCGGGCGACGTCAAGGTGGCATGGCTGGCCGCTTCCGGCGAGCCGGCGGCTTGCTGGACGGGTGATCCGGACGAAAGAAAGCCCCGCGTCGCGGGGCTTTCGTGAGGAGCGTGAAGTGCCTTACAGCGGGTCGGCGTAGGCGCGCAGCTTCTCCGAGCGGCTCAGGTGCTTGAGCTTGCGCATGGCCTTGGCTTCGATCTGGCGGATGCGCTCGCGCGTCACATCGAACTGGCGACCCACTTCCTCGAGGGTGTGGTCGCTGCTCATGTCGATGCCAAAGCGCATGCGCATGACCTTCGCTTCACGCGCGGTCAGGCCGTCGAGCAGTTCGTTGATGACCGAGCGCAGGCCCGACTGCATGGCCGCTTCCATCGGCGCCACGTTCATCGTGTCCTCGATGAAGTCGCCAAGCGTCGTGTCGCCTTCGTCGCCCACCGGCGCTTCCATCGACACCGGCTCCTTGGCGACCTTCATGATCTGCCGCACCTTGGCTTCCGGAATCTCGAGCTTGATCGCAAGCGTGGCCGCATCCGGCTCGAAGCCGAACTCGTGCAGGTGCGCACGGCTCATGCGGTTCATCTTGTTGATCATCTCGATCATGTGCACCGGAATGCGGATGGTGCGGGCCTGGTCGGCGATGGCGCGCGTGATCGCCTGGCGGATCCACCACGTCGCATAGGTCGAGAACTTGAAGCCGCGGCGGTATTCGAATTTCTCCACCGCCTTCATCAGACCCACGTTGCCTTCCTGGATCAGGTCGAGGAACTGCATGCCGCGGTTGGTGTACTTCTTGGCAATCGAGATCACGAGGCGCAGGTTGGCCTCGATCATTTCCTTCTTGGCCTCGAGGGAGGAGCGTTCACCCTCGTTCATCTTCTTGTTGATGGCCTTGAGTTCCTCCAGCGGCAGCACGGCCTTCGACTGGATGTCGGTCAGCTTGGTCTGCAGTTCCTGGATGGCGGGCAGGCTGCGGCCCAGCGCCGCGGCGTAGGGCTTGGTGCTGTCCGCCTCGGCTTGCACCCACGCGAGGTTCAGCGCGTTGGGCGGGAACTGCGTGATGAAGTGCTCCTGCGGCATGCCGCACTTGTCGACGGCGATCTTGCGGATCTCGCGCTCGTGGCGGCGCACTTCCTCGACCTGCGTGCGCAGCATGCCGCACAGCTTGTCGATGGTCTTGACCGTGAAGCGCATCGTCATGAGCTGGTCGGTCAGTTCTTGCTGCGCCTTGTGGTAGGCGGGCGAGCCGTAGCCGTTCTTCTCGAAGGCGCGGCGCAGCTTGTCGAAGCTCGTGCGCATGGAGTCGAAGCGGGAGAGGGCGGCGACGCGCATTTCCTCGAGCCGGCGCGTCATGGCCTTGGAGCCGCCGTTGCCGTCGTCGTCGTCCTCGCTGTCGTCGAAGGAGTCGACGTCTTCCTCGGCCACGTAGTCGTCGGCCTCGTCGGCGACGACAAAACCGTCGACGAGCTGCGAGATCGGAATCGCGCCGCTGGCGACCTGATCGGCGTAGCTCAGGATCTCGGCCATCACCGACGGCGAGCCCGAGATGGCGTGCATCATGTCCTGCAGGCCGCCTTCGATGCGCTTGGCGATCTCGATCTCGCCTTCACGGGTGAGCAGCTCGAACGAGCCCATCTCGCGCATGTACATGCGCACCGGATCGGTGGTGCGGCCGAATTCGGAATCGACGGTGGACAGCGCGGCTTCGGCGGCCTCTTCGGCTTCTTCGTCGGTTGCGGCCGTGCCGCCGCCGCCGGCCACCAGCAGGGTGGCGGCATCGGGTGCCTGCTCGTACACGGCGATGCCCATGTCGTTGAGCATCTTCACCGTGGCTTCGAGCACTTCGGCGTCGACCAGCTTCTCGGGCAGGTGGTCGTTGATTTCCTGCTGCGTGAGGAAGCCGCGCGTCTTGCCGAGCTTGACCAGCGTGCGCAGCTCGCTGCGGCGCTTCTCGGCCTCTTCTTCGGTGAGGGCGCTCACGTCCAGGCCGAACTCGCGGATCAGCGCGCGTTCCTTGGACTTGGGCACCTTCATGCGTAGCGGCTTGGCCTTGGCGGCCTTCACTTCGGCCGCTTCGACGATCGTCTCGGCCGCGTCGACCGTCTCGGTCGGGTCGAGTTCATCGCCCTCGGCATCGAGCACGTCGGAGAAGTCGTCTTCGATGTCGATCTTCTTGGCGGCCGGCTTGGCCTTGCCCTTCGCCTTCACCGGGGCCTTGGCCGCAGGCTTGGCTGCCTTGGCCGGGGCGGCGGCGCGCTTGGCGGGCGCCTTGGCCGTCTTGGCTTGCGGTGCTTCGACGCGCACGGCAGCAACCAGGTCATCGGCCTTGGCAGCGGAACGGGTGGTCTTCTTGGCGGTCATGCAATTTCCAAAGAGTAAGGTGAACGGAACGTCGCGGCGGTGAGCGGAATGGGGTGGGCAGGGAGCCCGGAGCGGGGTGCAATCGGTGCCGAAGCCCGCAGCGACAAGGCTCGTGGCGCACTACATCGCATCTGGGGGTTGCTTGCCTGTTTTGGAAGCCGGTGTTTTGGAACCCGACATCGCTCGAACTGCTTGGCGCACCATGTGTGTCGCGCACGAGGCGCTTCCAAGAACAAGAAAAGCCCGCAACCATTTCAGTGGTAGCGGGCTTCGGTCTTCCGGACGTACCCGTGTGGAGTGACGACGGTCTTTTGCGCTGGGTTACGGGTTCCCGATGGGTCCGCCCAATCATGCGGCCGGTTGCGCGCTCTGGAAGAAGTGGATTATACACATTCGGCCAGGAATGTCACCCCATTTCGCCCCGGCGGCGTGCATGGAACGTGACGTACGCCGCACTGGCGTCGGCCTGCGTGCAGCGTTTGCCTAGGCACGCCCGGTGGAGCGCGCGTTGTATGGTTCCACAGCGCCGACTACCCGCCACAAGCCTCATGCCCACCTATCGTCAAGGCACCAAGCCCCTTCACGACTATCTGCGCGAGCACGCGCGCGCCCAACCCGACAAGCCGGCATTCATCTGGTACGGCACGCGCATCACCTACGCTGAACTCGATACCTGGAGCGACGCCTTCGCCGCCGCGCTGCAGGCACTGGGCGTGCGCAAGGGCGACCGCGTGGCCCTGTTCTTGAACAACTGTCCGCAATACGTCGTCGCACACTTCGGCATCCAGAAGGCCGGGGCGATCGTCGGACCCTGCGGGCCGCTGTTCAAGGCGATGGAACTCGAGTACCAGCTGAAGGATCTCGGCGCCGAGGTGATCGTCGCGGCAGACAACCTGTTGCCCGTGCTGGACCAGGTGCGCGGCAACACGGCGATCCGGCATGTGTTCGTCACGCGGTACGCCGACCTGCTGCCGGCGCAGGCCGACATTGCCGTGCCGCCGGAACTTCAGGCGCCTGCAGCCGCCTGGCGCGAGGGCATGCACGACCTGGTCGCGGCCATGCGTTCGGGCGAGAAGCCCAAGGCGGTGGAGGTGTCGCTCGACGACGTGGCGCTGCTGACCTACACCTCCGGCACGACCGGGCTGCCCAAGGGCGCGATGCTGAGCTTCGGCAACGCGCTGTGCAAGGCGTCTGCGGCGGCCGACTGCAATGGCGTGCGCGCCGACGACGTGGTGCTCGCCATCGCGCCGCTCTATCACATCGCCGGCATGCTGATGGGCATCAACGTGACGGTGTATACCGGCGCCACCACCGTGCTGCTGCACCGCTTCGACCCCTTGGCCACAGCGCAGGCGATCGACAAGTACCGCATCAGCTGGTGGTACAGCATTGCGCCGATGAACGTGGCGGTGATGCAGTTGGCGCAGGCAAAGGACTACGACCTGTCGTCGCTCAAGGTCAACGCATCGACCAGCTTCGGCATCACGCTGACCGAGGCGCTCGCCTCGCAGTGGCGCGCCTTCACCGGCCATGCGGAACTTTTCGAGGCGGCTTATGGCCTGTCCGAGACGCACACCATGGACACCTACATGCCGCGCGAGCGCATCAAGTGGGGTACGCACGGCGTGCCGGCGCCGGGAGTGGAGATCCGCATCGTCGACCCGGACTCCGGCGCTGACCTGCCGCGGGGGTCTCAGGGCGAGATCGTGCTCAGGAGCGATGGGGTCTTCAAGGGCTACTGGAACAAGCCCGAAGCCACGGCCGCAACGCTTCGCGACGGGTGGGTGCACACCGGCGACATGGGCGTGCTCGACGAGGAGGGCTACCTGACCTTCCAGGGCCGCTTCAAGGAAATGATCAAGGTGTCGGGCTACAGCGTCTTTCCCGAGGAAGTGGAGACGTTGCTCATCCGCCATCCGGCGGTGGCGCAGGCCGCGGTGATCGGCGTGGCCGATGCGCATCGCGGCGAGGTGGTGAAGGCCGTCATCGTGCGCAAGCCGGATGTGGAGACGAGCGCCGCCGAGATCATGGCGTGGAGCCGCGAGCACATGTCGGCCTACAAGGTGCCGCGGCAGGTGGTGTTCCGCGACAGCCTGCCGGTCACCGGCGCGGGCAAGGTGCTGCGCCGGCTGCTGAAGGACGGTTGAAAGCGCACCGGCGGCGCAACGAAAAAGGGCCGGCATTGCTGCCGGCCCTTGGGGGATGAAGGCCGCGAAGCTCGCGGGCCGGTGGCTGCCGCCTACAGCAGCGGCACGATGAGCAGCGCCACGATGTTGATGATCTTGATCAGCGGGTTCACCGCGGGGCCGGCCGTGTCCTTGTAGGGATCGCCCACGGTGTCGCCGGTGACCGCGGCCTTGTGCGCCTCGGAGCCCTTGCCGCCGTGGTGGCCGTCTTCGATGTATTTTTTGGCGTTGTCCCAGGCGCCGCCGCCGGTGCACATCGAGATGGCAACGAAGAGGCCGGTCACGATGGTGCCCATCAGCAGGCCGCCGAGCGCGGCCGGGCCGAGCAGCAGGCCGACGGCGATCGGCGCCACCACCGGCAGCAGCGACGGGATGATCATTTCCTTGATCGCCGCGGAAGTGAGCATGTCGACAGCGCGGCCGTATTCGGGCTTGCCGCTGCCGTCCATGATGCCCTTGATGTCGCGGAACTGGCGCCGCACCTCCACCACCACCGAGCCCGCGGCGCGGCCCACGGCTTCCATCGCCATGGCGCCGAACAGGTAGGGAATCAGGCCGCCGATGAACAGGCCGACGATCACGCGCGGCTCGCTCAGGTCGAAGCTGATGCTCATGCCACGCGCTTCGAGCGAGTGCGTGTAGTCGGCAAACAGCACCAGCGCGGCAAGACCGGCCGAGCCGATGGCGTAGCCCTTGGTCACGGCCTTGGTGGTGTTGCCCACGGCATCGAGCGGGTCGGTGACCGCGCGCACGCTTTCCGGCATATCGGCCATCTCGGCAATGCCGCCGGCGTTGTCGGTGATCGGGCCGTAGGCGTCGAGCGCGACCACGATGCCGGCCATGCTCAGCATGGCGGTGGCGGCGATGGCGATGCCGTACAGGCCGGCCAGCTGATACGACGCGAGGATGGCCGCGCAAACGAAGACCACCGGCCACGCGGTGGAGCGCATCGACACGCCCAGGCCGGCAATGATGTTCGTGCCGTGCCCCGTGGTCGAGGCCTGTGCGATGTGCTGCACCGGCTTGTACTGCGTGCCGGTGTAGAACTCGGTGATCCACACCAGCGCGGCCGTCAGCACCAGGCCCACGGCGCAGGCGCCGAAGAGCCGCATGTGGGTGCCGTCGCCAAGCGCGTCGTCGGGCATGAAGGCCGCGGTGACGAAGTAGAAGGCGATGAGCGAGAGCACGCCCGCCACCGCCAGGCCCTTGTAGAGCGCCGGCATCACGTTCTTCATGCCGGGCGAGGCCTTGACGAAGCTGCAGCCGATGATGGAAGCAATGATCGACACGCCACCCAGCAGCAGCGGATACATCACCGCCTCCATCGACGCATTCGTGACCATCAGCGCGCCGAGAGCCATGGTGGCGATCAGCGTGACGGCGTAGGTCTCGAACAGGTCGGCCGCCATGCCGGCGCAGTCGCCGACGTTGTCGCCCACGTTGTCGGCAATCACCGCCGGGTTGCGCGGGTCGTCCTCGGGGATACCAGCTTCGACCTTGCCTACCAGGTCGGCGCCGACGTCGGCGCCCTTGGTGAAGATGCCGCCGCCCAGCCGCGCGAAGATCGAGATGAGCGACGAGCCGAAGGCGAAGCCCAGCAGCGGCTTGAGTACCGTCGTCAGGCCGGTATCGGGTGCGGCAGTGGCGGTGAGGTACCAGAAGAAGAGGCCGACGCCCAGCAGCCCGAGGCCGACCACCAGCATGCCGGTGATGGCGCCGCCCTTGAAGGCGACATTGAGTGCCGGCGCCATGCCTTGCGTGGCGGCCTGCGCGGTGCGCACGTTGGCGCGCACGGAGACGTTCATGCCGATGAAGCCGCACGCGCCGGAGAGCACGGCGCCGAGGACGAAGCCCGAGGCGGTGGTGAGATCGAGAAAGACGCCGATCAGGATGGCGAGGACCACGCCGACGATCGCGATGGTTCGGTATTGCCGCGCGAGGTAGGCGGCGGCGCCTTGCTGGATCGCGCCTGCGATCTCCTGCATGCGCGCATTGCCGGCGCTTTGCCTGAGGATCCAGCTTCGCTGCACGAAGCCGTAGATGACTGCAGCCAAGCCGCAGGCCAGCGCTACATAGAGCGCCACAGTAGTCGACATCAAGAGTCTCCTTCCTCGTTTCGGGAACCGGGTTGTACCGACGGCGCGCCCGCTCCAACCGCTCTTGCCGGCGGGCTCGAATCAGCGAAGGGATGCTACGGGATGGACTGTGGCAAGGCAATGAACGTAGAGCGCGCTTCACGCGCTGCGGCAACGGTGCGCGCGCGTGCCAGCGAAGGCCGCTGGCTAGAATTCGGGTTTCCCCCGAACACCCTGATCATGAGCCTGCACAACGTGACCCCCGGCGCTGCGGCGCCCGCTGAATTCAACGTGATCGTCGAGATTCCGATGAACGCCGACCCGATCAAGTACGAGGTCGACGAAGACAGCGGCGCGATGTTCGTGGACCGCTTCATGGGCACGGCAATGCACTACCCATGCAACTACGGCTACATCCCGATGACGCTTGCCGACGACGGCGATCCGGTCGATGTGCTCGTCATCACGCCGTACCCGCTGCTCCCCGGCGTGGTGGTGACCTGCCGCCCCATCGGCGTGCTCAAGATGAACGACGAAGCCGGCGGCGACAACAAGCTGCTCGCCGTGCCCATCGACAAGATCCTGCCGATCTACACGCACTGGCAGAAGCCCGAAGACATGAACGCGCTGCGCCTCAACCAGATCCAGCACTTCTTCGAGCACTACAAGGATCTCGAGCCGGGCAAGTGGGTCAAGATCATCGGTTGGGAAGGCCCGCAGGCCGCGCGCGACGAGGTGAAGCTCGGCATGGAAAACTGGACGCGCAAGCACGGCTGAGCAACGCCGGCATGCGCACGCACGGGGAGCTTCGGCTCCCCGTTTTCATTGCGGCACACGATTGAACCTCTGGCATCGAAGCCGCCTCTACACTGGCCCGCGCCATTGCCACGCAACCGCCAAACAACCGGTCACGCCATGCTGCTTCGCCTGCTGAATTCCTGCCTGATCGCCTCGACGCTCGCCTTCGTCGGGTGCTCGACATCGCCGACGCGCACCGCGCCGGCGGCCCCGCTGCATTCCGTCGAAGGCATTCACGAGTACCGGTTGGGCAACGGCCTGCAGGTGCTGCTGGTGCCCGATGCGTCCAAGCCCACAACCACCGTGAACGTCACGTACCGCGTCGGCTCGCGCCATGAGAACTACGGCGAGACCGGCATGGCGCACCTGCTGGAGCACCTGCTGTTCAAGGGCACGCCGTCGCACCCCGAGGTATGGAGCGAATTCACCAAGCGCGGGCTGCGTGCCAACGGCACCACCTCGTTCGACCGCACCAACTACTTCGCGAGCTTCGCGGCCAACCCCGACAACCTGAAGTGGTACCTCGACTGGCAGGCCGATGCGATGGTGAACAGCTTCATCGCGCGCAAGGATCTCGACACCGAGATGACGGTGGTGCGCAACGAGATGGAGATGGGTGAGAACAACCCCGGGCGCATGCTGTTCCAGAAGACCGTGGCGGTGATGTACGACTGGCACAACTACGGCAAGTCGACCATCGGCGCACGCAGCGACGTGGAGAACGTCGACATCGAAAGTCTGCAGGCCTTCTATCGGCTGTACTACCAGCCCGACAACGCGACGCTCGTGATATCGGGCAAGTTCGACCGTGAGCAGGTGCTGGCGTGGATCGAGGCGAGCTTCGGCAAGATCCCCAAGCCCACGCGTGAACTGCCGCGCCTGTACACGCTCGACCCGGTGCAGAGCGGCGAACGCAGCATGACGCTGCGCCGCGTCGGCGGCACGCCGATGCTGATGGCGGCGTATCACCTGCCGCCGGCCGCGCATCCGGACTTTGCCGCCGCCGAGGCGCTGGCCCTGATCCTCTCGACCACGCCCTCGGGGCGGCTGCACAAGCAGCTCGTGGAGACCCGTCTCGCATCGAGCATCTTTGCCGAGACGTTGGGGCTGGCCGATCCGGGCTTTGCATTGATCGGCGCAGACCTTGCGCCCGGCCAGGACCCGGACAAGGCACGTGACGCACTGCTCGCGGTGATCGAAGGCTTCGCCGAATCGCCCGTCACGCAAGAAGAGCTGGACCGCGCGAAGACGCAGTGGCTCAAGGCCTGGGACCAGCAGTTCACCAATCCCGAGGCGATCGGCGTGGCGCTGTCCGCCTCGATCGCCCAGGGTGACTGGCGGCTCTTCTTCCTGCTGCGCGACCGCGTGCAGGCGCTGACGCTCGCCGACGTGCAGCGCGTGGCGACCGAGCGGCTGGTTCGCTCCAACCGCACGCTCGGCATCTACCTGCCGACGGCCAAGCCGGTGCGCGCGCCGACGCCTGCGGCCGTCGACGTGGCCGAGCAGTTGAAGACCTTCGTGCCGAAGGCGGGCGCCGACGCGACCGAGGCCTTCGACACCTCGCCGGCGCACGTCGAGGCGAGCACGCTGCGCTTCACCCTGCCAAGCGGCCTGGAGGCGGCGCTGCTTGCCAAGCCCACGCGCGGCCAGGCGGTGCGCGCCACGCTCACGCTGCGTTTCGGCGACGAGAAGTCGCTCGCCGGGAAAACCTCGGTCGGGGCGATGGTGGCGGCGCTGCTCGACAAGGGCACGACAAGCCTTACCCGCCAGCAGATACAGGACCGCCTGGACGCGCTGCGCACCGAGGTCTCGGTGGCTGACGGGCCCGGCAGCGTGAGCTTCGGCATCGTCTCGCGCCGCGAGCACATCGCGGAGGCCATCGCGCTGGTGGGCCGGATGGCGCGCGAACCGGTCTTTCCCCAGGCGGTGATGGCCGAGGTGCGCCAGCAGACACTGACCGCCATCGAGCAGCAGCGCGACGAGCCGCGCGCCATCGTGCAGAACGCACTGCTGCGGCACGACAACCCGTATCCGCGCGGCGACGTGCGGCATGCGCGCACCTTCGATCAGATCGTCGCCGACGTGCAGGCCGTGACGCCTGCGCAGGTGCAGGACTACCACCGCAGCTTCTACGGAGCGAGCGACGCGCAGTTCGCCGCGGTGGGCGACTTCGACGCCGCCGCCGTGCGGCAGGCGCTGGAGGCGGCCTTCGGCCCGTGGAAGAGCCCGAGCCCGTACACCCGCGTGCCGCGGCCCTTCTTCGCGCCCGATGCGACGCGCATGGTGATGCAGACGCCCGACAAGCAGAACGCGGTGCTGGGCGTGCAGCAGCACGTGCCGCTCAACGACACCGACGCCGACTACGCGGCCTTCGCGCTTGCCAACTTCATGCTCGGCTCCGGCGGTGATTCGCGCCTGTGGAAGCGCATCCGCGAGCGTGACGGGCTGTCTTACGGTACCTGGTCGTCCGTCGACTGGAACCCCTTCGAGGCGAATTCGTTGTGGGCCGCCACCGCAATCTACGCGCCGCAGAACCGCGACAAGGTCGAGCAAGCCTTCCGCGAGGAAGTGGCACTCGCCCTGAAGGCGGGGTTCACCGACCAGGAGGTGGCGAACGCCAAGCAGGCGCTGCTCAGCTACCGGCGTCTCGGCCGTGCGCAGGACGATCGCCTCGCGGCCACGCTGTCCTCGCACCTGTACCTCGACCGCGATTTCGCCTTCGAGCAGCGGGTCGACGAGGCCGTCGAGGCGGTGACGCCGGCGCAGGCCAATGCCGCGCTGCGCAAGTACCTGCAGCCGCAGACCTTCGTCTTCGGCCTGGCCGGCGACTTCAAGAAGCCTTGAACGGGTTGCGCTCGCGCAGTTCGTCCACGTAGGCGTCGACGCCCGCGCCTTCGCGTTCGAGGAAGTCGGACACGGCGGATGCGAAGCGCGGATGCGCGAGCCAGTGCGCCGAGTTCGTGCGCACCGGCAGCAGGCCGCGCGCCATCTTGTGCTCGCCCTGCGCGCCGCCCTCGAAGCGGCGATAGCGCCGAGCGATGCACCAGTCGAGCGGCTGGTAGTAGCAGGCCTCGAAGTGCAGCAGAGGCACATGCTCGACCGCGCCCCAGTAGCGGCCGTAGGCCACGCCCTGGGCGGGATCGATCGCCACGAGCGAGGCGGCGATGCGCTCGCCGCCGCGTTCGGCGATGAACAGCAGCCAGTGCTGCGGCATCGTCTGCGCCATGCGGGCGAAGAAGTCGCGCGTCAGGTAGGGCGTCGAATGGTGGGCGCGGTAGGTGAGGGTGTAGCAGCGGTAGAAGAAGTCCCAGGCATCGGTGTCGATCTCCTCGCCCTCGAGCACGCGGAACGTGACGCCGGCGTCCGCGACGCGGCGGCGCTCCTGCGCGATCTTCTTGCGCTTCTCGCGCTGCAGGCCGGCGGTGAATTCGGCGAAGTCAAGGTACGGCGCCGCGCGGTTCTCCCAGTGGAACTGCACCGCGTGGCGCAGCAGCCAGCCTTCGGCCTCGGCGGCGCGGGCGTCGGCATCGGTCATGAACAACAGATGCGCCGACGAAAGGCGGTTGTCGCGCGCGATCTGGGCCAGCGTCCGCAGCAGCAGGCGACGGGCGTCGTCGTTCCGCGCCAGCAGGCGCGCGCCAGGAACCGGCGTGAACGGCACGGCGACGAGCAGCTTCGGGTAGTAGGCGAGGCCGGTGCGCTGGTAGGCATCGGCCCAGGCCCAGTCGAAGACGTACTCGCCGTAGGAGTGCTCCTTCAGGTAGAGCGGACAGGCCGCCGCGAGCGTGTCGCCATCCTCGATCACGAGGAACTGCGCCACCCAGCCGGCCGTGGGGCTGGCGCTGGCCGATTCGTGCAACGCAAGCAGGTACTCGTGGCGCATGAACGGCGTGGGCTCGCCGGTGGCGTCGAGCAACTCGTTCCAGCGGGTGGACTCGATCGCGCCCGGCGTGTCGATCAGGCGGATGCGCGCGGGGGCGTCGGGCGTCGGGTGCGCGTTGGAAGGTGTTCTGGGCATCGGCCGTCGATCTTAGGGCGCGGTTCGCTGCAGGCTTGGCGCCGGGAAGTGCGCAAGTAAACTCGACCGAACACGTCGCTGCGAGGAGCCGCCATGAAACAGATCACCGCCATCGTCAAACCCTTCAAGCTCGAGGAAGTGCGCGAGGCGCTGGCGGAAGTCGGCGTGACGGGCCTGACCGTGACCGAGGTGAAGGGCTTCGGTCGGCAGAAGGGCCACACCGAGCTGTACCGCGGCGCGGAGTACGTGGTCGACTTCCTGCCGAAAGTGAAGATCGAGGTCGTCGTCAAGGACAGCGATGTCGAGCGCTGCATCGATGCGGTGGTGAAGGCCGCCAAGACCGGCAAGATCGGCGACGGCAAGATCTTCGTGATGCCGATCGAGCAGGTGGTGCGCATCCGCACTGGCGAGACGGACGAAGACGCGGTCTGAGCCGGCGCCCGCTGCCGCTTCAGATGAGCTGGTAGTCGTCGGGTGCCGTCGCTGCGACGGCCAGATGTCCGAGGCGCTCGAGCAGGGCGGCAGGGTCCGAATCGGTCTGCAGCAGATCGCGTTGCCACTGCGTCACGAAACCGTGGTCGGCCATCGTGCCGATGAAGCCGAGCAGCCCGTCGTAGTAGCCGTCGACGTTCAGCAGCCCGACGGGTTTGTCGTGGTAGCCGAGCTGGCGCCACGTCCACACCTCGAACAGTTCTTCCATCGTGCCGATGCCACCCGGCAGCGCGAGAAACGCATCGGCGTGCTCGGCCATCAGCTGCTTTCGTTGATGCATGGTGTCGACGACGTGCAGTTCGGCGAGCCCGGGATGGCCGAGTTCCTTGTCCATCAGCGTGGCCGGAATCACACCCACCACGCGCGCCCCGGCCGCCAACGCCGCATCGGCGACTATCCCCATCAACCCGGCCCGTCCCCCGCCGTACACCAGGCCCCAGCCGCGCTGGCCTATCCAGGTGCCGACCTCGCGCGCGACGGCGGCATAGGCCGGCTGCGCGCCGGGGCGCGAGCCGCAGTAGACGCACAGCGTGATGGGTCGATGGGCGCGAGGTTCGTTCATGTGGCGGTAGGAGAAGACGATGGCCGCGGACGGCGCGGCGGCGGTCGCGAGGTGACGAGGCGGGTGTTGCACAGCACGTCGTGCACGAACTGGCGTCGCGGATTCAGCAGCGCGAGCAGCGCATAGCCGACGACGCCGGCCACGAGCAGACCGAACACGGCGCCGGTGCCGCGAAGCCCCGAGAGGTAAATCGACAGCAGCGCGGGCATGAGCCACAGCCAGCTCAACACGTAACGCGCCGACGCGCGCCACACGCCCACCGGCCGGCCCGCCGCATCGACGAGGCGAACGTGCCAGGCCTTCATTGCGACGGTCTGCCCGCCGTGCGTCCAGAACCACACGAAGTACAGGCCGAGCACGGCGAACATCACCGCCTGCAGCAAATGCCGATCGGCCAGCGCGTGCCGCTGCTGCATCAGCCCGGCGAACACGTAGCCGGCGATCATCACCACGCCGAACAGCAGCACGCCCTCGTAGACGAAGGCCGCCATGCGGCGAGGCAGGCTGGGGGTGGGCGCGGCGTCCGGCGACGCGGGGGGCAGAGGAGCGGTCATGGGAGGGGTGGGGCGTCAAGCCCGGGAGCGGCCGAGGCGTCGCGCTGTGAGCGGATGTACTCGAACTGCGGCGGGAATTATCCATCGCCTCGAATCGCATGAATCGGGCGGCAGCATTCGCGCTTTGTGCAGTGCCATAATTCCGCCTCGCACAAAGTATGGTCACTGACCGCGCGTTCGACCCCGGACGCCCTGTTTTTTGACCGCGCAGGTGCCAAGGCCGCTTCATGAGAGCGCGCGGAGGCGCACCGATGGTTTTTCGTTAGAGAAAATCGCAAAGGTTCAACATGGATATGTCTGCCGCGGAAGTCAAGCGTGCCGCTTCGGCACAACCGCACCCCTCCCAATCTCCTGCCGATCCCAACGGGTCGGAAATCCTGGTCCGCAGCCTTCAGGCCGAAGGCGTCAAGTTCGTCTGGGGCTATCCCGGCGGCGCGGTCCTGTACATCTACGACGCGCTGTACAAGCAAGACACCATCGAGCACGTGCTCGTGCGCCACGAGCAGGCGGCGGTGCATGCGGCTGACGGCTATGCGCGCGCCACCGGCGACGTCGGCGTGGCGCTCGTGACCTCGGGTCCCGGTGTCACGAACGCGGTGACCGGCATCGCCACGGCCTACATGGATTCGATCCCGATGGTGATCATCACCGGGCAGGTACCGACGGCCGCGATCGGCCTCGACGCCTTCCAGGAATGCGACACCGTCGGCATCACGCGGCCCATCGTCAAGCACAACTTCCTGGTGAAGGATGTGCGCGAACTGGCCGTGACGCTCAAGAAGGCCTTCCACATCGCGCGCACCGGGCGCCCGGGGCCGGTGGTGGTCGACATCCCCAAGGATGTGTCGCTGATGACGGCTCCCTTCCAGTACCCGGCGAGCGTGGAGATGCGCTCCTACAACCCGGTGCGCAAGGGCCACGGCGGTCAGATCCGCAAGGCCGTGCAACTGCTGCTGGCCGCCAAGCGCCCGTACATCTACACCGGCGGCGGCGTGATCCTCGGCAACGCCTCGGCCGAGTTGCGTGAACTGGTCGATCTGCTTGGCTACCCCTGCACGAACACGCTGATGGGCTTGGGCGCCATGCCGGCGAGCGACCCGAAGTTCCTCGGCATGCTCGGCATGCACGGCACCTACGAGGCCAACATGACGATGCAGAACTGCGACGTTCTGCTGGCCGTGGGGGCGCGCTTCGATGACCGGGTAATCGGCAACCCGCAGCACTTCGCTTCGGTGGCGCGCAAGATCATTCACGTGGACATCGACCCGTCGTCGATCTCCAAGCGGGTGAAGGTCGACATCCCCATCGTCGGCGACGTGAAAGACGTGCTGCAGGAACTCATCGCGCAGGTCAAGGAGGCGCAGGCCAAGCCCGATACCGCCGTTCTGTCGAGTTGGTGGGGCCAGATCAACGAATGGCGCAAGCGCGAATGCCTGAAGTACAAGAACAGCAGCGAGGTCATCAAGCCGCAGTACGTGGTGGAGACCTTGTGGGAACTCACCAAGGATCGCGACACCTACATCACCTCCGATGTGGGCCAGCACCAGATGTGGGCCGCGCAGTTCTACCGCTTCGAAGAGCCGCGCCGCTGGATCAACTCCGGGGGCCTCGGCACGATGGGCGTGGGTCTGCCTTACGCGATGGGCATCAAGATGGCGAAGCCGGATTCGGACGTGTTCTGCATCACCGGCGAAGGCTCCATCCAGATGTGCATCCAGGAGCTGTCCACCTGCTTCCAGTACAAGACGCCGGTGAAGATCGTCTCGCTGAACAACCGCTACCTCGGCATGGTGCGGCAGTGGCAGGAGCTCGACTACGGCGGCCGCTATTCGCACAGCTACATGGATGCGCTGCCCGACTTCGTGAAGCTGGCCGAGGCCTACGGCCATGTCGGCCTGAAGATCGAGCGCCCGAGCGACGTGGAGCCGGCGCTGCGTGAGGCCATCAAGCTGAAGGACCGCACCGTGTTCCTCGACGTGCGCACCGACCCGACCGAGAACGTCTGGCCGATGGTGCAGGCGGGCAAAGGCATCAGCGAGATGCTGCTGGGGTCCGAAGACCTGTGATGTGCTGAAGGCCGGCAGAGGGCAGGGCGTTACCGCGCGCTGCCTGGCTCGTCGGCCACAGGCGCTTCGCGACTTCGGCGATTCATTCTTTCTCTGACCACGGACAGCGTGGCCAAGGGCCGCCGGTTACCGCCGGCGTCCTGAAGAGCGCGCTGGAACGACCCATGAAACACATCATTGCCCTGCTGCTCGAGAACGAGCCGGGCGCTCTCTCGCGCGTGGTGGCGCTGTTCTCCGCCCGCGGCTACAACATCGAGAGCCTGACCGTCGCGCCGACGGAAGACCCGTCGCTGTCGCGCATGACCATCGTCACCAACGGTTCCGACGACGTGATCGAGCAGATCACCAAGCACCTGAACCGGCTCATCGAAGTCGTGAAGGTGGTCGACCTCACCGAAGGCTCGTACACCGAACGCGAACTCATGCTCATCAAGGTGCGCGCGGTCGGCAAGGAGCGCGACGAGATGAAGCGCATGGCCGACATCTTCCGCGGCCGCATCATCGACGTGACGGAGAAGAGCTACACCATCGAGTTGACCGGCGACGCGAGCAAGCTCGATGCCTTCATCGAAGCCATCGATCGCGGCGCCATTCTGGAAACCGTGCGCACCGGCACCAGCGGGATCGGTCGCGGCGAGCGCATCCTGCGCATTTGACTTAGGCCCCGCATTCATTCGAGATTTTTAGGAGAGACCATGAAGGTTTATTACGACAAGGACGCGGACCTCAGCCTCGTCAAGGGCAAGAACGTCACGATCATCGGCTACGGCTCGCAAGGCCATGCGCATGCGCAGAACCTGAACGACAGCGGCGTCAAGGTCACGGTCGGCCTGCGCAAGAGCGGCGCCAGTTGGGGCAAGGCCGAGAAGGCCGGCCTCAAGGTGATGGAAGTCGGCGAGGCCGTGAAGGCCGCCGACGTGGTCATGATCCTGCTGCCCGACGAGCAGATCGCCGAGGTCTACAAGACCGAAGTCGAGCCCAACATCAAGCAGGGCGCCTCGCTCGCCTTCGCGCACGGCTTCAACGTGCACTACGGCCAAGTCGTGCCGCGCGCCGATCTCGATGTGTGGATGGTCGCGCCCAAGGCCCCCGGCCACACCGTGCGCTCCACCTACACGCAAGGCGGCGGCGTGCCGCACCTGATCGCCGTGCATGCCGACAAGTCGGGCAAGGCGCGCGACCTGGCACTGAGCTACGCCGCGGCCAACGGCGGCGGCAAGGCCGGCGTGATCGAGACCAACTTCCGCGAGGAAACCGAGACCGACCTGTTCGGCGAGCAGGCCGTGCTGTGCGGCGGCGCCGTCGAGCTGATCAAGGCCGGCTTCGAGACCCTGACCGAAGCGGGCTATGCGCCGGAGATGGCGTATTTCGAGTGCCTGCACGAACTCAAGCTGATCGTCGACCTGATCTATGAAGGCGGCATCGCCAACATGAACTACTCGATCTCGAACAACGCCGAATATGGCGAGTACGTGACCGGTCCGAGGATCGTGACCGAAGAGACGAAGAAGGCGATGCGCCAGACGCTCAAGGACATCCAGACCGGCGAATACGCCAAGAGCTTCATCCTGGAGAACAAGGCCGGCGCACCGACCCTGCAGTCGCGCCGCCGCCTGAACGCCGAGCACCAGATCGAAGTGGTGGGCGAGCAACTGCGCGCGATGATGCCCTGGATCAAGAAGAACCGCCTCGTCGACCAGAGCAAGAACTGATCGGCGAGCCGACCGGGCGCGCCGTTTGCTGCGCCTGGGTCACGGAAGCCGCGAGGGCGACCTTGCGGCTTTTTCTTTGGGCGCTGCGCTATCCTCCCGCGATGATGCAAACCCTGCGAACCCTGTCCGAATGAGCGCCATGCACGACGGATCCCATGCCACGCCCGACCACGACGAGACGGTGGTTCGGCCGCGCCGCAAGGGCATCTACATCCTGCCCAACCTGTTCACGCTCGCCGCGCTGTTCAGCGGCTTCTATGCGGTCGTGATGGCGATGAATGGCCGCTTCGAGCAGGCGGCCATCGGGATCTTTCTCGCGGCCGTGCTCGACAGCCTCGACGGCCGCGTGGCGCGCATGACCAACACGCAGAGCGCCTTCGGCGAGCAGATGGACAGCCTGTCCGACATGGTGAGCTTCGGCGCGGCGCCGGCGCTCATCATGTACGAGTGGGCGCTCAAGGGGCTCGGCCGCTGGGGCTGGATCGCGGCCTTCATCTATTGCGCCGGCGCCGCGCTGCGGCTCGCGCGCTTCAACACCAACATCGGCGTCGTGGACAAGCGCTTCTTCCAGGGCCTGCCGAGCCCGGCGGCGGCGGCGCTGATCATCGGCTTCATCTGGGTGATGGACGACGGCGGCTGGCACAACGTCTGGCAGATCGATTGGCTCGCCTGGTGCGCGTTCGCGATGACGCTTTACGCCGGCCTCACGATGGTGACCAACGTACCGTTCTACAGCTTCAAGGACGTGAACTTCAGGAAGACCGTGCCGTTCATCGTGATCGTCGCCATTGCGCTGGGCATCGCCATCATCAACATCCACCCGCCGGTCGTGCTGTTCGCGCTCTTCCTGGTGTACGGCTTCTCGGGCTACGTGGTCTATGCGTACAAGAAGATGAAGGGCCGGCCGGTCAGCATGATCGCCACCTCCACCGACGAGCCCGACGAGCAGGGGCTGCACCGCTAGCCTTCCGGCGATCGAGTGCTATATTCGACAGCCATGACGTTCCTGTCCGCGACCACGCTACTGCTTCTTCTAGGAGAGCCACGGGTTCGCTGATCGTCCACGTCCACACGTCTTGATCTCAACGGCCCGTATGCAACCAGCAGCGGGCCGTTTTGCTTTTTCTGAATGCTGGTTGCGAAACACTCGACGAGGTATTCCATGTTGAAGCAACCGCATCTCAAGTACCGCGCCACGACGCTCGTGGCCCTGCGTGACCGTACCTGGCCCGACGCCGTGCTGGACCGCGCGCCGCTGTGGTGCAGCGTCGACCTTCGCGACGGCAACCAGGCGCTCATCGAGCCGATGGACAGCGCCCGCAAGCTGCGCATGTTCGAGATGCTGGTGCGCATCGGCTTCAAGGAGATCGAGGTCGGCTTTCCCTCTGCGTCACAGACGGACTTCGATTTCGTTCGGCTGCTGATCGAGCAGGACCTGATTCCGGAGGACGTGACGATCCAGGTGCTGACCCAGGCGCGGCCGGAGCTGATCGCGCGCACCTTCGAGTCGCTCGTCGGCGCACGGCGCGTGGTGGTGCATCTGTACAACGCCGTGGCGCCGGTGATGCGCCGCGTGGTGCTCGGTCTCGACGAAGACGGCATCGTGGCGCTCGCCACCACGCACGCTCGCCTGATCAAGGATCTGGCTCAGCGTCAGGCCGGCACGGAGTTCGTGTTCGAGTATTCGCCCGAGATGTTCTCCGGCACCGAGCTCGCGTTCTCCAAGCGCGTGGTGGATGCGGTCACCGCGGTGTGGGAACCCACGCCCGCACGCCCTTGCATCGTCAATCTGCCGTCGACGGTGGAGCACTCCACGCCGAACATCTTCGCTGACATGATCGAGTGGATGCACCGCCACCTCGAGCGGCGCGACAGCATCGTGCTGTCGGTGCATCCGCACAACGACCGTGGCACCGGCACGGCGGCCGGCGAGTTCGCGCTAATGGCCGGCGCCGACCGCATCGAAGGCTGCCTGTTCGGCAACGGAGAACGCACCGGCAATGTCGACCTCGTCAACATCGCGCTGAACCTGTACACGCAGGGCGTCGACCCGGGCCTCGACTTCGCCGACATCGACGAAGTGCGTCGCTGCGTCGAGCACTGCAACCAGCTGCCGGTGCATCCGCGCCATCCGTACGCCGGTGACCTGGTCTACACCTCGTTCTCCGGCTCGCACCAGGACGCGATCAAGAAGGCCTTCGCCGCCCGCCGAGACACCGACATCTGGGTCATGCCCTATCTGCCCATCGACCCGAAGGACGTGGGCCGCAACTACGACGCGGTGATTCGCATCAACAGCCAGTCCGGCAAGGGCGGCATCTCCTACCTGCTCGAAAGCGAGTACGGCATCGAACTGCCACGCCGGCTGCAGATCGAGTTCAGTCAGGTGGTGCAGTCGGTGATGGACGACACCGGCAAGGAGCTGTCGGCCGGCGACATCTGGAACATCTTCGAGCGCGAGTACGGGCTCGTGGCCGGCGCGGAGTCTGCCGTGCGCTCGACGATCGCAAGCCTTGCGCAGGGCGGCGTCTCGGTGACGGCCACCGCGCGCATCGGCTCGCGCGAGATGCAGGTGCAGGGCCAAGGCTCCGGTCCGATCGATGCGTTCGTCGACGGGCTCGGCCGGCAGCTCGCGACGCCGGTGCGGGTGCTCGACTATCACGAACACGCCATCGGCAGCGGCGCCGACGCGAAGGCCGTGGCCTACCTCGAGCTGCGCATTGACGACGCGCACACGCTCTTCGGCGTGGGCATCGACGCCAACATCGTGTCGGCCTCGCTGCAGGCCATCGTGTCGGCGCTGCAGCGCGCCGGCCGGCGTGGCGCGCTGCGCTTGGACAGCGCGGCGCTCGCCTAACATCCCGCTTCGACGAAGTACCCCGGAGACCGCCATGACCGACAAGCTGATCATCTTCGACACGACGCTGCGCGACGGCGAGCAGTCACCGGGCGCTTCGATGACGCGCGACGAGAAGCTGCGTATCGCGCGCCAGCTCGAGCGGCTGCGCGTGGACGTGATCGAGGCCGGTTTTGCGGCCTCGAGCAACGGCGACTTCGAGGCGGTGAAAGCCATCGCCACGCAGGTGCGCGAGTCGACGGTGTGCTCTCTCGCGCGCGCCAACGACCGCGACATCAGCCGCGCGGCCGAGGCGCTGCAGGGCGCGGCGCGCGCGCGCATCCACACCTTCATCGCGACCAGTGCCCTGCACATGGAGAAGAAGCTGCGCATGACGCCCGACCAGGTGTTCGAGCAGGCGAAGCTCTCGGTGCGCTTCGCACGCAACCTCTGCGAGGACGTGGAGTTCTCACCCGAGGATGGCTATCGCTCCGACCCGGATTTCCTCTGCCGCGTGATCGAGGCGGTGATTGCCGAAGGCGCCACCACCATCAACCTGCCCGATACCGTGGGCTACGCCATCCCCGAGCTCTACGGCAACTTCATCCTCAAGCTGCGCGAGCGCATTCCCAATGCGGACAAGGCCGTGTGGTCAGTGCATTGCCACAACGACCTGGGCATGGCGGTCGCCAACTCGCTGGCCGGCGTCAAGATCGGCGGCGCGCGCCAGGTCGAATGCACCATCAACGGCCTCGGCGAGCGAGCGGGCAACTGTTCGCTCGAAGAGGTGGTGATGGCGGTCAAGACGCGCCGCGACCACTTCGGTCTCGACGTCGCCATCGATGCCACGCAGATCGTGCCGGCCTCTCGGCTCGTGGCGCAGACCACGGGCTTCGTGGTGCAGCCCAACAAGGCGGTGGTGGGCGCCAATGCCTTCGCGCATGCCTCGGGCATCCACCAGGACGGCGTGCTCAAGGCGCGCGACACCTACGAGATCATGCGCGCCGAAGACGTGGGCTGGAGCGCCAACAAGATCGTGCTCGGCAAGCTCTCGGGGCGCAACGCCTTCAAGCAGCGGCTGCAGGAGCTCGGCGTGGCGCTGGAGTCGGAGGCCGAGGTCAACGCCGCCTTCGCCAAGTTCAAGGAACTGGCCGACCGCAAGAGCGACATCTTCGACGAGGACATCCTCGCCCTCGTCATGGACGAGTCGGTCACGTCCGAGCATGAGAACTACCGACTGTTGTCGCTGTCGCAGCGCTCGGAGACCGGCGAGCGGCCGCACGCGGCGGTGACCTTTGCAGACGGGGGCGTCGAGCACCGTGTGGAGAGCGACGGCAACGGGCCGGTGGATGCGACGCTGAAGGCCATCGAGTCCAAGCTTCAATCTGGCGCCGAAATGCTGCTGTACTCCGTCAATGCCATCACCTCCGGCAGCACAGAATCACAGGGAGAGGTGACGGTCCGGCTACAGCATGGCGGGCGGGTCGTCAATGGCGTGGGGGCTGATCCGGACATCGTCGTGGCGTCCGCCAAGGCCTATCTGGCGGCATTGAACAAGCTGCACAGCAAGACGGAACGCGTGGCGGCACAGGGCTGAGCAATCGGTCACAACTGTGGCAATCAAGACGGCACTTGAGGAGTCGCGCGTAAGTTTTTGATCTTGTGCAGATTTTTGCGTTCACCTACACTTTCGCCATCGTGAGTCGAGGGGTTGACGTGAAGTTCTGGTCAAGATTCGCATCCGTTGTCGTGATGGCCGTTGCCGCTGCGGTGGCGGTCCCCAGCGCCGCTTACAGCGCGCAGTCGAAAAAGCGCGTTCACGCGAGCGCCAAGAAGAGCGCGACCAAGCCGTCCCCGCGCGCCCGCAAGCCGGCGCGGCGCACCAAGGCCCGCGCGGTGGTTCGTTCGGCGCCGCGGCTGTCGTTCGGGCAGATCGCCGGGCTGCATCTCACGCCGGATGATGCCGACCTCAAGTCGGCCGTCGCCCTCGTGCTCGATCAGGAAACCAACGAAGTGCTGTTCGCCAAGAACGCCAAGGCGGTGCTCCCCATTGCCTCGCTCACCAAGCTGATGACCGCGCTTGTGGTCACGGAAGCCGACCTGCCGCTCGATGAGGTGCTCACCGTCACCCAGGCAGATGTCGACACCGAAAAGGGCAGCCGCTCGCGCCTGCGGGTCGGCACCAAGCTCACGCGCGGCGAGATGCTGCATCTGGCGCTGATGTCTTCGGAAAATCGTGCGGCGAATGCGCTCGGCAGGCACTACCCGGGCGGCCTCGACGCCTTCGTGCATGAGATGAACCGCAGGGCCGACGAACTCGGCATGAGCCACACCCGCTATGTCGAGCCGACGGGGCTGTCGAGCGGCAACCAGTCCAGCGCGCGCGATCTCGCGATCCTGGTGAAGGCGGTCCATGAGGTACCGCTCATTCGCGAATGGTCCACCTCGTCCGAATATCTGGTGGACGTGGGCAATCGTCAGCTGCGCTATGGCACCACCAACGGCCTGGTGCGCGATCCCACCTGGGACATCGGCCTGCAGAAGACGGGCTACATCTCCGAAGCCGGCCGCTGCCTCGTGATGCAGGCCGAGATGCTGGGCCGCAAGCTCATCATGGTGTTCCTCGATTCGACGGGCAAGTACTCGCGTATCGGCGACGCCAACCGCATGCGCGACTGGCTGATGGAGAACGCCATGCAGACTGCGTCGGCACACACGGCGTCAAAGATCGCCCAGTAGCGGCACGCGCCTGCGACGAACGAAAGCCCGGCTCTGCCGGGCTTTTTCGTGAGGCCTGCTCGGCTACTTGAGCGAGTGCACGGTCGACGCGCTCGGCGCCGGTGCGCGGTAGCCGAGCGCGGCCGAGATCTGCGCCGCCGTCGTCTTGAGTCGCTCCATCCAGCCTTCTTCCAGCCGGTCGGCCGGTGCCGAGATCGAGAGCCCGGCGACCAGCTTGCCCTGGTCGTCGAGGATGCCGGCGGCGAGGCAGCGCACGCCGAGTTCGAGTTCCTCGTCGTCGCGCGCCGTGCCCTGGCTCGCCACCTTCGTGAGTTCACGCTCGAGCGCGCCCAGCGTCGTGATGCTGTTGCGCGTGTGGCCATTGAGGCCGGTGCGCGTGGCGTAGGCGCGCACGCGCTGGGCGTCGTCGTGTGCGAGGAACAGCTTGCCGACTGAGGTGAGGTGCAGCGGCGCACGCCCGCCGATCGCACGCACCACCTGCATGCCCGAGCGCTCGCTGTAGGTACGCTCGATGTAGACGATCTCGTCGCCCTGGCGCATCGACAGATTCACCGGCTGGTGCGTCACCTTGTGCAGCTCGCGCATCGGGCCGAGCGCCGCATCGCGCACGTCCAGCCGCGCCTTCACCAGATTGCCCAGTTCCAGCAGGCGCATGCCCAGCCGATAACTGCCGGCCTGCGGGCGATCGACGAAGCGGCCGATCGTCAGATCGTTCAGGATGCGGTGCGCCGTGGAAGGATGCAGTCCGGTCTGCTCACTGATGAGCTTGAGGGAAACCGGATCGGGATAGGAGGCCAGGATGTCGAGCAGCAGGAACGTACGCTCGAGAACCTGGATAGCCGGAACCTTCGCTTCTGTGTTCTTCATGGCTGGGCATTCTCCTTGAACTGGATCTCATTTTTGCATGGCGAAAGATGTGGCTGCATGCCGGAAGCGCACTCCCGACGTGACCGGGCGAGCGCGGCAGGCTTCGCTTGTGCTCATGTTTGTCGTGCTGTTGGCGAGCGCGGCGGCCGTTGGCCAGGCGACGCGGGGCACTGAAGCCGCGGCGACCGCTTTAAGCGCGGATCGAACTCGACCCGCGGCCCTGGGTGCCGCAGGGCGTTTGCACGCGCGCGACCTCGGTCTCGTGATCAACACCAACGACCCGTACTCGGTCGCCGTCGGCGCGCACTACATCGCCGCCCGCGGGCTGGCGCCGCATCAGGTGTTGCGCCTCGAGTTGCCGCTCGTGCCGGTGCTGGACCGCGATGCGTTCGCGCAGCTGCAGGCGCGCATCGTCGAGCACTTCGACGACCGCACGCAGGCGTTGGCGCTGGTCTGGCAGCAGCCCTACGCCGTGGCGTGCAACTCGATCACCGGAGCGCTGACGCTCGGCTTCGACGCTGCGCTATGCAGCAACAGCTGCGCGCCGTCGCGGCGCTCGCCGTACTTCGACTCGCCTTCGCTGCGCCCCTTCACCGACCTGCATCTGCGCCCCACCATGCTGCTGGCCGCGCCCGACGCGCAAGCCGCGCGCGCTTTGATCGACCGCGGCGTGCGCGCGGACCACACGCTCGGCCTGCGCGGCGCGCCGCCCGTGCATGCGTTCTACCTGCGAACCAGCGATCCGGCGCGCAACGTGCGCGTGAAGTCCTATCCGGCGCCGGGCTTCGTGCCGCAGGTCGGCCTGAACATTCACGTGACAACGGCCGATGCACTCCGCAGTGCCGAGCCGGTGCTGCTCTACATGACCGGCCTGCCGCGCGTCGCGGGGCTCGACCGGGTCAACTGGGTGCCGGGCGCGCTGGCGGACCACCTCACCTCGTTCGGCGGCCGGCTCAGCGGCGACAGCGGGCAGATGAGCGTGCTCGACTGGACCGGCTCCGGTGCGACGGCGAGCTACGGCACGGTGTCGGAGCCCTGCGCGCATCCGCAAAAGTTTCCGCATCCGCGGATCGTGCTGAAGCACTACGTGCAGGGAAGCACGGCCATCGAGGCGTACTGGAAGAGCGTGCGCTGGCCGCAGCAGGGCCTGTTCGTCGGCGAGCCGCTGGCAGCGCCGTTCGCCCGCGATTGAGGCGGCTCAGCGGGCCGGGGGCACCGCCGCGAGGCCCGCGCGCACAGCGCCCTCGATCGTCGCAGGATACGGGCCCGCCACGTAGTCGCCCGCCGCGTGCAGGCCCGGCGTGATGTCGCGCCCCGGCCGGTCGAGACCCGGCGTGCAGCGAAACGTGGCGCGCTTTTCGGTGAGCAGGCGCAGCGGCTCGAGCGGGCCGCGCAGCAGCGGTCCGAGCGCGGTGCGGGCCTGTGCCTGCGTCGCTTCGCGCGTGGCATCGGCGCCGCGATCGACCCAGGGCTGCGCGCCGCTGATCACGAACGCGAGCAGCCCCGGCTCGCCGCCGAGACGGCTGAGATCGAAGACGAACTGCGCCGGGCGGTGCGAGGCGTCGGACGCGAGCGTCAGCATCGGCTCGGGCAGCACGGTGCCGGCGCTGCGCAGGTAGACGGTGACGATGGGCTCGTAGCGCAGTGCTGCGGCCCGGTCCGCCCAGCGCGCATCGATCGGCCGGGCCAGGCGTGCCGCCTCCGCGGCACTGGCGGCGAGCACCACGTGGTCGAACGCTTGCCCGTCGACCTGCCAGCCCGGCGCGCGGCGCTCGATCGAATCCACCCGGTGCGAGCGCAGGATCGTCGCGCCGTGTCGGCTGAGCCACTGCTCGGCGGCGGCGGGCAGCAACTCGCTCAGGCGCCGCCGCGGTAACAGCAGGTCGGACGAACCCGGCCCGGCGAAGAGCGCGTCGCGCAGCACACGAAGAAACACCTGACCGCTGGCCTCTTCGGCTGGCGTGTTGAGCGCGGCCACGCACAGCGGCTCGATCAGTTCGCGCTGCACCGTGGCAGGCAGTCGCCGGGCCAGCGCCTGCACGGTCGTCGATGGCGCGCACGCAAAACCGCGCAGGCCCCAGCCGCCGGCCACGGCGAGCAGCCGCAGCCGCTCGGCGAGGGTCCACGCATCCTGTGCCAGCACGCCGCGCACGAAGGAGAGCAGGGGCGCGCCGCCCGGCAGGCGCAGGCCGCGCCCTTGCGCATCGCACAGGCGCAGCGGCGTGCGCAGCAGCACATCGGCTGGCGCGACGCCGACCGCGCGCATCAGGCGCAGCGTTTCGGTGTAGGCGCCGATGAGGATGTGCTGGCCGTTGTCGAGCACCACCGGCCCGTCGACGCTGCGCGCGCGGCCGCCCAGTTGTGGTGCCATCTCGAACAGCGTGACGCGGTGCCCTCGCTGCACGGCTTCCACCGCCGCGGCCAGCCCCGCCCAGCCGCCGCCGATCACGGCAACCGCAAGCCCCGGCTCAGTGGCCCACTTAGCGGCCACGCCAGTTGGTCCGCATCGCGATCCACAGCTTGCGCACCGGCGTGAGCGAGATGCGCTGGTGCAGCACGCGAAAGTCTTCGGATTCGATCTCGCGCAGCAGGGTGCGGTAGATGTTGGCCATCATCAGCCCGGGCTTCTGCGGGCGGCGATCCTGGTCGGGCAGCAGGGCGAGTGCTTCGTCGTAGAGGCGATGCGCGCGCTCGGCCTGAAATTTCATCAAGGCGGTGAAGCGCTCGCTGTAGCCGTAGGGCGCCGAGCGGTTGAGGATCTCGTGCGCCTTCACGTCGAACTGCTGCAGCTCCGACAACGGCAGGTAGATGCGCCCGCGCCGGGCGTCGTCGCCCACGTCGCGAATGATGTTGGTGAGCTGCATGGCAAGCCCCAGCCGGTGCGCGTACTGCACCGTGGTGTCGCTCGTGCGCCCGAAGATGTTGGCCGCCACCTCGCCGACGATGCCGGCCACCAGATGGCAGTAGCGCTGCAGCCCGGCGTAGTCGAGGAAGCGGCTTTGCTCAAGGTCGGTCTGGCAGCCCTCGATCACCGCGAGCAGGTGCCGCGCCTCGATGGCGTAGGGCTCGATGTGCGGCACGAGTGCCTTCATGGCCGGATGGCTGGGCCGGCCGGCGAAGGTCTCGCCGACTTCGCGGCGCCACCACGCGAGCTTGGTGGCGGCCACGGTGGGATCGCTCACCTCGTCGACCACATCGTCCACCTCGCGGCAGAAGGCATAGAAGGCGGTGATGGCCGCGCGTCGCGGCGCGGGCAGAAACTTGAAGGCGTAGTAGAAGCTGGAGCCGCTTTGCACCGCCTTGTCCTGGACGTACTGCTCGGGCGTCATGCGGTCATCCTGGTGGTGCGCGTGGTGGCAGCCGGCATGCGCGCCGCGCGCCACAGCAGGCGCGGGCCGTCGTGCCAATGCAGCTTCGGCCGCGTGCGCAGGGTGTCGTGCTGCAGTGCTTCGATCTTGTCGAGCACACGCAGCCCACCCTGAACCACGAGGCGCAGCTCCCAGCCGGCGCGGCCGGGCAGGGCGTGCACGAGCGGTGCGCCTTCGTTCATCAGCGTGCGCGCCCAGCGGCACAGGTCGGCCACCAGCCGGCGCACGGCCGGGCTGTCGTCGTGCTGCAGCAGTGACTCGGGCGTTACGCCGTATCGGGCGCAGTCCGTCAGGGGCGGGTAGAGGCGTCCCCGCGTGGTGTCCGTGCCCAAGTCCTGCCAGAAGTTGATGAGCTGCAGTGCGGAGCAGACGGCGTCGGACTGCCGCAGCGCCGTCTCGCCGCTCACGCCATACAGATGCAGCAGCAGCCGGCCCACCGGGTTGGCCGAGCGGCGGCAGTAGTCGAGCAGTTCGGTGCGGTCGGTGTAGCGCTGTTTGATCAAGTCCTGCTCGAAGGCATCGAGCAGGTCGTGCAGCAACGGCACCGGCAAGGCGAAGGCGGCAATGGCTTCGGCCAGCGGGGCGAACACACGTGCCCAACGCGGCGAGAAGGCGGCGCCGGCGGCCGCGGCGTCGAGATCGCGGCGGTAGTCGGCCAGCTCGGCCAGGCGCTGGGCCGGTGTGGCGCTGCCTTCGTCGGCGATGTCGTCGGCGGTGCGCGCGAACCAGTAGATCGCGCCCACGGCCGGCCGCAGATGCGGCGGGCACAGCAGCGAAGCAACGGGAAAGTTTTCGTAGTGATCGACGGGCACGGCGCGCATTGTCCACTCCTGCCATGGGGAGGCCGCTCGCGCGGCAGGCTGCGCGCAATTGACACTGCGCAGTGCGCTGAATACATTACTGACCAATCAGTCAGTTATCCGTCGAAGCATCGGGCGCGGTGCCGGGTGTACCGGCTCCGCACGCGCACCGGCTGCCTCCGATCACCTCGCCACTTTGCCCGCGCGCCCTGGGCGCCAAGGACGATTCATGCGTCAAGCACTTCTATTCACGATCGCTCTCGCCGCCTTGGCGGGATGCGGTCGCAACGAGCCGCCGCCCGAGCCCGTGCGTGCCGTCCGCACGATGACCGTGACCGACGATTCCGCCGGCACCGTCCACGAATATGCCGCCGAGGTGCGCGCGCGCACGGAATCGCGGCTCGGCTTTCGCATCGGCGGCAAGATCGTGCGGCGCAACGTCGACCTCGGCAGTGCGGTGAAGGCGGGTCAGGTGCTCGCCCAGCTCGACCCGCAAGACATGCGCCTCGGCCGCGACGCCGCCCGTGCCTCGCTGGTGGCGGCCAAGGCCAACCTCGAACAGACGCAGGCCGACTACAAGCGCTTCAAGGAACTGCGCGACCAGGGCTTCATCAGCTCGGCGGAGCTGGAACGCCGCCAGACGGCGCTCAACACCGCGCAGGCGCAGTACGACCAGGCGCGCGCGCAATCCAACGTGCAGGGGAACCAGGCGGAGTACACCTCGCTCGTCGCCGACGCGGCGGGCGTGGTCACCGCCGTCGAGGCCGAGCCGGGCATGGTGGTGGCCGCGGGCACGCCGGTCATCCGGCTCGCGCACGACGGCCCGCGCGACGTGGTGTTCTCGGTGCCCGAAGACAAGGTGGCGCTCGTCAAGAAGCTCAGCACGCAGAAGGACCGCTTCTCGGTGCGCTTGTGGGGCGACGGCCGCACGCTGCCAGCCACGGTGCGCGAGATCGCCGCAGCCGCCGACCCGCTCACGCGCACCTTCACCGTCAAGGCAGATATCGGCTCGGGCGCCGCCGCGGGCGTCAGCCTCGGCCAGACGGCCACGGTGCTGGTGGCCACGCCTCAATCGGCCGGCGTGACCAAGCTGCCGCTGTCGGCGCTGAAGGAGGAGCAGGGCGGCACCATCGTGTGGGTGGTCGACAAAGCGACGATGACGGTGAAGCCGCAGCCGGTGCGCGTGTCCGGCGTCGACGGCAACGAGGCCGTGATCGACGAGGGCTTGAGCGCCGGGCAGGTGGTGGTCACCGCCGGGGTGCACGTGCTCAACCCGGGGCAGAAGGTCAAGCTGTACGGCGGCGTGAACGGCAACGGCTCGCCGCAGCAGGAGCAGAAGCAGCCGGCGGCAGTCGCACCGATCGGGGCGGCCAGCGCCTCGGCCGCCAAGTGAGCACGGCCCGATGAGCACCTCCGACCGTCAACCGACGCCGCCCGCCGAAGTGCGGCAGCGTTTCAACATCTCCCGCTGGGCGCTCGAGCACGCGGCACTCACGCGCTACCTGCTGGTGGTGCTGATGGTGCTGGGCATGGCCGCCTATTTCCAGCTCGGGCAGGACGAAGACCCGCCGTTCACCTTCCGCGCGATGGTGGTGCAGGCCTACTGGCCGGGCGCCACCGCGCAGCAGGTCGCCGACCAGGTGACCGACAAGATCGAGAAGACGCTGCAGGAGGTGCCTTACGCCGACAAGATCCGCAGCTACTCCAAGCCGGGCGAGACGGTCATCATCTTCAACGTGCGCGACTCGGCGCCGCCCCAGGAGATACAGCAGGTCTTCTACACGGTGCGCAAGAAGGTCGGCGACATGCGCGGCACCCTGCCGGCGGGCGTGATCGGGCCGTTCTTCAACGACGAGTTCGGCGATGTCTACGGCACGATCTACGCCCTGGCGAGCGACGGCTTCAGCTACGGCCAGCTGAAAGATCACGCCGACCTCGTGCGCCAGCGGCTCTTGAGGGTTCCCGACGTGAAGAAGGTCGAGCTCTTCGGCGTGCAGGAAGAGAAGATCTTTGTCGAGATCTCGCAGAAGCGCCTGGCGCAGCTCGGGCTCGACATGGGCACCGTGCTGCAGCAGATCGGCCAGCAGAACGCGGTCGAGTTCGCCGGGGTCATCGACTCGCCGACCGACTACGTGCAGGTGCGCGTGGGCGGGCAGTTCACGAGCGTCGAGGAGCTCGAGGCCTTTCCGATGCGCGCCGGCGGCAGCAGCCTGCGGCTGGGCGACATCGCGACCATCAAGCGCGGCTACGTCGACCCGCCCCAGGTGAAGGTGCGCGACCAAGGCCGCGAGGTGATCGCGCTCGGCGTCTCGATGGCCAAGGGCGGCGACATCATCGCCATGGGCGAATCGCTGAAGACGGCGGTGGCCGATATCCGGGCCGACCTGCCGGTGGGCATCGAGATGCGGCAGTTCCAGGACCAGTCGACCATCGTCGCGAAGTCGATCCTCGAATTCATCGGCGTGCTGATCGAGGCGATCGTGATCGTGCTTGCGGTGAGCTTTCTCAGCCTCGGGCTGCACCGCAAGCCCGGCACCTGGCGCTTCACCATCGACTGGCGGCCGGGCCTGGTGGTGGGCATCGCCATCCCGCTGGTGCTCGCCATCACCTTCGTCACGATGTACTACTGGGGCATCGGGCTGCACAAGGTGTCGCTGGGCTCGCTCATCATCGCGCTCGGGCTGCTGGTGGACGACGCCATCATTGCCGTCGAGATGATGGTGCGCAAGCTCGAAGAGGGCTATGACAAGGTGCGCGCCGCCACCTTCGCCTACGAGGCGACCGCGATGCCGATGCTCACCGGCACGCTGATCACCGCGGTGGGCTTCCTGCCGATCGGTCTGGCGCAGTCGTCGACGGGCGAATACACCTTCGCCATCTTTGCCGTCACCGCGGCGGCGCTGCTGATCTCGTGGATCGTCTCGGTCTACTTCGTGCCGTACCTCGGCATCCTGATCTTGAAGGCGAAGCCGCACGGCGCCGACCAGCCGCACGAGCTCTTCGACACGCCGTTCTACAACCGCTTTCGTGCCACGGTGAACTGGTGCGTGCGGCGCCGATGGCTCGCGATCGGGCTCACGGTGGCGTCGCTGGTGCTCGGCATCTTCGGCATGACGCGGGTGCAGAACCAGTTCTTCCCCGATTCGGCGCGGCCGGAAATCCTCGTCGACCTGTGGTATCCCGAAGGCACCTCGTTCTCGGCCAACGAGGCGGTGACGAAGCGGGTGGAGACGCGGCTGATGTCGCTCGACGGCGTGCAGCGCGTCACCACCTGGGTGGGCAGCGGCGTGCCGCGCTTCGCGCTGCCGCTCGACCAGATCTTTCCGCAGAGCAACGTGAGCCAGATGGTGCTGGTGCCCGAGGACATGGCCGCGCGGGAGCGCCTGCGCCGCGAGCTGCCGGCGTTGCTGGCGAACGAGTTTCCGGAACTGCGCGGGCGCGCCAAGTTGTTGCCCAACGGGCCGCCGGTGGCCTATCCGGTGCAGTTTCGCGTGGTCGGCCCCGACCCGGCGCAGGTGCGCATCTACGCCGACCAGGTGAAGGCGGTGATGCTGGAGAACCCGAACTTGCGGGGCGTCAACGACAACTGGAACGAATCGGTGAAGGCGGTGCACCTGGAGATCGACCAGGACAAGGCGCGCGCTCTCGGCGTGTCCAGCCAGTCGATCGCGCAGGCCGCGCGCACCGTCAACAGCGGTACCACCTTCGGCCAGTTCCGCGACGGCGACAAGCTCATCGACATCGTGCTGCGCCAGCCGCCCGAAGACCGCAACGAACTCAGCGATTTCGCCAACGCCTACGTGCCCACGGCGTCCGGGCGCAGCATTCCGCTCAGCCAGATTGCCAAGGCGAGCTTCGTCTGGGAGCCGGGCGTGTTGTGGCGGGAGAACCGCGACTACGCGGCCACGGTGCAGGGTGACATCGTCGAAGGCCTGCAGGGCGCCACGGTGACCGAGCAGATCGACCCGCAGCTCGATCCGATCCGAGAGGCCATGCCGCCGGGCTACGACATCCAGATTGCCGGCGCGGTGGAAGAAAGCAGCAAGGGGCAGGATTCGATCATCGCCGGCGCGCCGCTGATGCTCTTCATCATGTTCACGCTGCTGATGCTGCAACTGCACAGCATGAGCCGCTCCGTGCTGGTGTTCCTGACCGGGCCGCTCGGCATCGCCGGCGTGGCGGCGGCGCTGCTCATCACGGGGCAGCCCTTCGGCTTCGTCGCGCTGCTCGGGGTGATCGCGCTCATCGGCATGATCATGCGCAACGCCGTGATCCTGATCGATCAGATCGAGCAGGACCGGGCGCGCGGCGTGCCCACCTGGGACGCGATCGTCGAGGCCGCGGTGCGGCGCTTCCGCCCCATCATTCTGACCGCGGCAGCGGCGGTGCTGGCGATGATTCCGTTGTCGCGCACCGGCTTCTGGGGGCCGATGGCAGTGGCCATCATGGGCGGGCTGATCGTCGCCACTGTGCTCACGCTGCTGTCGTTGCCGGCCATGTATGCCGCGTGGTTCCGCGTCAAGCGCGAGCCGCGTGCGCCGGCCGACGAGGTGCCGCCGCCGGCCACCGGCGATGGCTCGGAGTCGGAATTCCCGCCCACCGAGTTCGCGCCTCGCTGAGGCACGCGGCGTGCGGTGCGGCCGCGCGGCAAGGCTAAAATCCGCGGTTTACCGGATCGCCAGCCTTTCTCACTGGGGTCGCCACGGCGGCCCCTTCGTACTTCTGTACCCCAAGACGTACTCCCAGACCCAGCGCGCGGGTGGCGAAATTGGTAGACGCACCAGGTTTAGGTCCTGACGCCCTCACGGGTGTGTCGGTTCGAGTCCGACCCCGCGCACCACCTACAACTCCAGAGAGTCCCTGCTATGGCTGTCACTGTTGAAACCCTCGAGAAGCTCGAACGCCGCATCACGCTCACGCTGCCGGCCGACCTCATCAAGAACGAAGTCGAGTCGCGCCTGAAGCGCCTGTCGCGCACCGTCAAGGCCAACGGCTTTCGCCCCGGCAAGGTGCCGATGAGCGTGGTGGCCCAGCAGTACGGCTACTCGGTGCAGTACGAGGTGATGAACGACAAGGTCGGCCAGGCCTTCGCCGAAGCCACCTCCGAAGCCAAGCTGCGCGTGGCCGGCGCGCCGCGCATCACCGAGAAGGAAGAAGCGGGCGAGGGCGTCGTGGCCTTCGACGCCACCTTCGAGGTGTACCCCGAAGTCAAGCTCGGCGACCTGAGCCAGGCCGAAGTTGAGCGCGTGTCGACCGAAGTGACCGAGGAAGCCATCGACAAGACGGTGGACATCCTGCGCAAGCAGCGCCGCACCTTCGCGCAGCGTCCGGCGGGCGAAGGCGCGGTCGAAGGCGACCGCGTGACGATCGACTTCGAGGGCAAGATCGATGGCGTGCCCTTCGAGGGCGGCCAGGCCGAGGGCTTCCAGTTCCTGATCGGCGAAGGCCAGATGCTCGAGACCTTCGACAAGGCCGTGCGCGGCATGAAGGCCGGCGAGTCCAAGACTTTCCCGCTGCAGTTCCCCGAGGACTACCAGGGCAAGGACGTGGCCGGCAAGGAAGCTGATTTCCTCGTCACCGTGACGAAGATCGAAGCCCAGCACCTGCCGGAAGTGGACGAAGCCTTTGCCAAGTCGCTCGGCATCAAGGACGGCACCGTCGAGGCGCTGCGTGCCGACGTGAAGCGCAACCTCGAGCGCGAGGTGAAGTTCCGCGTGCTCGCGCGCAACAAGGGCGCCGTGATGGATGCCCTGGTGAAGGGCGCCGAACTCGAGGTGCCGAACGCGCTGATCAACGGCGAAGTCGAACGCCTGATCGAGGGTGCCCGCGCCGACCTCAAGAAGCGCGGCATCAAGGATGCCGAGACGGCACCGATCCCTGCCGAGATGTTCCAGCCCCAGGCCGAGCGCCGCGTGCGCCTGGGCCTCGTGGTGGCCGAACTCGTGCGCAGCAACAACCTGCAGGCCAAGCCCGAGCAGTTGCAGGCGCACATCGAGGAGATGGCGCAAAGCTACGAGAAGCCGGCTGAAGTGGTGCGCTGGTACCTCGGTGACCGTCAGCGCATGGCCGAAGTGGAAGCGGTGGTGATCGAGAACAACGTCGCCGACTTCGTGCTCGGCCAGGCCAAGGTCACTGACAAGACGCTGCCCTTCGACGAGTTGATGGCTGCCTGAGCCACGCGCCCGCTGAAGCAGGGCACCGTGCCGCAAGGCCGGTGCCCTTTGCTTTTCCGGCGGGGCGCCCTTGTGGCGGGATAATCCGCCCTGACCTTCCATACGTCTTTTTTCGAGGATTCCCCATGAGCGCGCTGGACACACAAAGCCTGGGCATGGTGCCCATCGTCATCGAGCAGTCGGGCCGCGGCGAGCGCGCCTACGACATCTATTCGCGCCTGCTGCGCGAGCGGGTGATCTTCCTGGTCGGGCCGGTCAATGACCAGACCGCCAACGTCGTGGTGGCGCAGCTGTTGTTTCTGGAAAGCGAGAACCCCGACAAGGACATTTCGCTGTACATCAACTCCCCGGGTGGGTCGGTGAGCGCGGGCATGTCGATCTTCGACACCATGCAGTTCATCAAGCCCGATGTGTCCACGCTCTGCATGGGCATTGCCGCGAGCATGGGCTCGTTCCTGCTGATGGCCGGCGCCAAGGGCAAGCGCTTCGCGCTGCCGAACTCGCGCGTGATGATCCACCAGCCCTCGGGTGGCGCGCAGGGGCAGGCGACCGATATCGAGATCCATGCGCGCGAGATCCTGAAGACCCGCGAGCAACTCAACAAGATCTACGCCGACCGCACCGGCCAGCCCATCGAGAAGATCCGCGCCGACATGGAACGCGACTTCTTCCTCGACCCGGAAGAGGCCAAGAGCTACGGCCTGATCGACCAGGTGTTGGCGCACCGCACGACGCCTGCCAGCAGCACCTGATCCGAGCGCCGCGCCAGCGGCGGAAAACCCATGAAACCGGGCCCTTTTTGTACGCTGGGGCCCGTTTTCTTTTGAACTATCATTCCCCGAGCATTCCCCCGCACGCCCACCGACGACATTACCCATGGCCGAAAAAAAAGGCTCTTCGAGCGAGAAAGTTCTCTACTGCTCCTTCTGCGGCAAGAGCCAGCATGAGGTGAAGAAGCTGATCGCCGGCCCGTCCGTGTTCATCTGCGACGAGTGCATCGAGCTGTGCAACGACATCATTCGCGATGAAGTGCCCGCCGAAGGCGCCGACACCAAGAACACCAAGTCCGATCTGCCGATTCCGAGCGAGATCAAGGGCAGCCTCGACCAGTACGTGATCGGCCAGGACGCGGCCAAGCGCACCCTCTCCGTCGCGGTCTACAACCACTACAAGCGGCTGCGGCACATGAGCCGCACGAAGGACGATGTCGAGCTCTCCAAGAGCAACATCCTGCTGATCGGGCCGACGGGTTCGGGCAAAACCCTGCTGGCGCAAACGCTGGCCCGCCTGCTCAACGTGCCCTTCGTCATCGCCGACGCGACCACGCTGACCGAAGCCGGCTACGTGGGCGAGGACGTCGAGAACATCATCCAGAAGCTGCTGCAGAACTGCAACTACGACGTCGAGCGGGCGCAGCGCGGCATCGTCTACATCGACGAGATCGACAAGATCTCGCGCAAGGCCGACAACCCGTCCATCACACGCGATGTGTCGGGCGAGGGCGTGCAGCAGGCGCTGCTCAAGCTCGTCGAGGGCACGATGGCATCGGTGCCGCCCCAGGGCGGGCGCAAGCACCCGAACCAGGACTTCCTGCAGATCGACACGACCAACATCCTGTTCATCTGCGGCGGCGCTTTCGACGGCCTCGAGAAGGTGATCCAGAACCGTTCCGAGAAATCGGGCATCGGTTTCGGTGCCACGGTGCACACGAAGAAGGAGCGCCGGGTCTCGGAAGTCTTCCGCGAGGTCGAGCCCGAGGACTTGATCAAGTTCGGCCTCATCCCCGAACTGGTGGGCCGCCTGCCGGTCGTTGCGACCCTCGGCGAACTGACCGAAGACGCCCTGGTGCAGATCCTCACCGAGCCGAAGAACGCGCTGCTCAAGCAGTACCAGAAGCTGTTCTCGATGGACGGGGTCGAACTCGAGATCCGTCCCTCCGCATTGGCTGCCATCTCCCGCAAGGCGCTGGAGCGCAAGACCGGTGCGCGCGGGCTGCGCTCCATCATGGAGCAGGCTCTGATCGACACCATGTTCGACCTGCCCACCCTCGATGGCGTGGCCAAGGTCGTACTCGACGAGCACACCATCGAAGAAGAGGCGAAGCCTCTGCTCGTCTACCGAGAGCAGGCCAAGGCCAGCGCCTGATGTCCGGTTCCGCGGTTGTCGACATGGCCCGCGGCTTCTTGCAATCGAAGGCTCGAACCTGATATCGGTTCGAGAAAGAGAGGTAACTCATGTCCGGACACCCCGTTCTCCCTGCTGAACAGATCACCCTGCCGCTGCTGCCGCTGCGCGACGTGGTGGTGTTTCCCCACATGGTGATTCCGCTGTTCGTCGGGCGCCCGAAATCGATCAAGGCCCTCGAAGCCGCCATGGAAGCCGGCCGGCAGATCATGCTGGTGGCACAAAAGGCCGCCGGCAAGGACGAGCCCCGCCCGGACGACATGTTCGAGGTCGGCTGCGTCTCGTCGATCCTGCAGATGCTCAAGCTGCCTGACGGCACCGTGAAGGTGCTGGTCGAGGGTATCCAGCGCGCCAACACCCACGGCATCAGCGACAACGGCGAGCACTTTGTCGCCGAGGTCACGCCGGTGCTGCCGGAGGCCGACCTCAAGCCCGAGGTCGAGGCGCTGCGCCGCGCCGTGACCCAGCAGTTCGACCAGTACGTCAAGCTGAACAAGAAGATTCCGCCGGAAATCCTCACCTCCATTGCAGGCATCGACGATGCGGGTCGGCTGGCCGACACCATCGCCGCGCACCTGCCGCTCAAGCTCGAGAACAAGCAGTCGGTGCTCGATCTGTTCCAGGTCGACAAGCGGCTCGAGAAGCTGCTCGAACAACTCGAACACGAAGTCGACATCCTCCAGGTCGAAAAGCGCATCCGTGGCCGCGTCAAGCGCCAGATGGAGAAGAGCCAGCGCGAGTACTACCTGAACGAGCAGGTCAAGGCCATCCAGAAGGAACTCGGCGACGGCGAAGAAGGCGCCGACATGGAGGAACTGGAGAAGAAGATCACCGCCGCGCGCATGCCCAAGGAGGCGCGCAAGAAGGTCGATGCCGAACTCAAGAAGCTCAAGCTGATGTCACCAATGTCGGCCGAGGCGACGGTGGTGCGCAACTACATCGACACGCTGGTCAATCTGCCGTGGAGCAAGAAGACCAAGATCAAGTACGACCTCAAGCACGCGGAAGAAGTGCTGAACGAAGACCACTACGGTCTTGAGAAGGTCAAGGACCGCATCCTCGAATACCTCGCGGTGCAGCAGCGCGTGGACAAGGTGAAGGCGCCGATCCTGTGCCTCGTCGGACCTCCGGGCGTGGGCAAGACTTCGCTCGGCCAGTCCGTGGCGCGCGCCACCGGACGCAAGTTCGTTCGCATGGCGCTGGGCGGCGTGCGCGACGAAGCCGAGATCCGCGGCCATCGCCGCACCTACATCGGCTCCATGCCGGGCAAGGTGCTGCAGAGCCTGTCGAAGGTTGGCACGCGCAACCCCCTGTTCCTGCTCGACGAGATCGACAAGCTGGGCATGGATTTCCGCGGTGATCCGTCGTCGGCGCTGCTCGAGGTGCTCGACCCGGAGCAGAACCACACCTTCAGCGACCACTACGTCGAGGTCGACTTCGACTTGTCGGACACGATGTTCATCGCAACATCGAATTCGATGAACATTCCGCCGGCGCTGCTGGACCGGATGGAAGTGATCCGCCTGGCGGGTTACACCGAAGACGAGAAGGTCAACATCGCGCAGCGCTACCTGCTGCCCAAGCAGCGCAAGAACAACGGCGTGAAGGAAGAGGAACTCGAGGTCGCCGAATCGGCAGTGCGCGGGATCATTCGCTACTACACCCGTGAAGCAGGCGTGCGTTCGCTCGAGCGCGAGATCTCCAAGATCTGCCGCAAGGTGGTCAAGGGTCTGCAGCTCAAGGACTACGACGGCAAGGTGGTCGTGAACGAGGACAACCTCAACGATTTTCTCGGCGTGCGCAAGTACGACTTCGGTCGTGCCGAGAAGCAGAATCAGGTCGGCCAGGTGGTCGGGCTGGCCTGGACCGAGGTCGGTGGCGACTTGCTGACCATCGAAGCCGCCGTCATGACCGGCAAGGGCAACATCATTCGCACCGGCTCGCTGGGCGATGTGATGAAGGAGTCAGTGGAAGCCGCACGTTCCGTGGTGCGTTCGCGCGCCAGCCGCCTGGGCATCAAGGAAGAGCTGTTCGAGAAACGCGACATCCACATCCACGTGCCCGATGGCGCGACGCCGAAGGACGGCCCGAGTGCGGGTGCCGCGATGACGACGGCATTCGTGTCCGCCTTGACCGGCATACCTGTACGCGCCGATGTGGCGATGACCGGCGAGATCACCTTGCGTGGTGAAGTCACGGCCATCGGCGGTCTCAAGGAGAAGCTGCTCGCCGCGCATCGCGGCGGCATCAAGACCGTGATGATTCCGGAAGAGAACGTGAAGGACCTGCAGGACATTCCGGAGAACGTGAAGAACCACCTGGAGATCATTCCGGTGCGGTGGATCGACCGGGTGCTCGAAGTGGCGCTCGAGAAGATGCCGCAGGCGCTGCCCGATGAAGAAGCGCCGAAGGCTGAAGCCGCCAAGGCGGAGGCCGTCAGCAAGCCGGCGGCACCGAGCGCCGGCGGTGATCTGATCAAGCATTGATGCGTTGAGTGAGGCCGTGTTGTGCGCGGCTTCGTTCTCTGCATATAATGCGGGCTCGCTGTTTTCGCAGATCTGTTTTGAGATGCGCTTGCGGTGAGTGAATGCGGGAGTAGCTCAGTTGGTAGAGCGCAACCTTGCCAAGGTTGAGGTCGCGAGTTCGAGCCTCGTCTCCCGCTCCAGAATCGAAAAGGGAAGCCTCGTGCTTCCCTTTTTTGTCGGCAATCGGCGTCATGCGCCGGGCTTCGCACAAGGTATCCCGCAAGGGGTCCTACAAGAGATCGGCGAAGTTGGCCTTCCGCGCAACGGAGAAAATTCGTTGTGTGAGAATGCGGCCCGCAACAACGGCGCGGTAGCAAAGCGGTTATGCACCGGATTGCAAATCCGTTCAGCCCAGTTCGACTCTGGGCCGCGCCTCCACCCTTCAAGCCCCGCACCGATTCGATGCGGGGCTTTTTCTTTGTTGCCCGATTTGCGCGCCGCGCTTCACATGTGCGGCGAACCGCACGCCGCGTCCGGCGCACCGCGCGCAGGCGGCCGAACACCGCATCGCCCACATAATCCAAGCGCGGCCCGGGTGGTGAAACTGGTAGACACAGCGGACTTAAACTCCGCCGCTTGCCGAGAGGCGGCGTACGGGTTCGAGTCCCGTTCTGGGCACCAACAACAACATCGAATGTCGCTGCGGAGGGTGCCATGGCTCTGTTCCCGGCCGACGCGCTGAACGAAGGCGTCAAGAAGCGCGAAGTGTTCGGTTGGGCGATGTACGACTTCGCCAACTCGGGCTACACGACGGTCGTGCTCACGGCCGTGTTCAACGCCTATTTCGTTGGCGTGATCGCGGGCGGTGCGCCCTGGGCCACGCTGGCGTGGACGCTCACCATCGCGGCGTCCAGTCTTGGCGTGATGCTGCTGATGCCGGCGCTCGGTGCCTGGGCCGACATCAAGGCGGCCAAGAAGCGCGTGCTGGCCTTCACCACGTTCGGCTGTGTCGCAGGGACGGTGCTGCTGGCCTTCACCGGGCGGGGCGATGTGGCGCTGGCCGTTGCGGCGGTGGTGCTGTCGAACACCTTCTATTCCTTCGGCGAGTCGCTGATCGCATCGTTTCTGCCCGAGTTGTCGCGGCCAGACGCCATCGGCCGCGTGTCGGGCTGGGGCTGGAGCTTCGGGTACTTGGGCGGCATGTTGTCGCTCGGCCTGAGCCTGGCCTATGTGCTCACGGCGCAGGCACGCGGTGCGCCGGCAACGCACTTCGTGCCGGTCACGATGCTCATCACCGCCGCGGTCTACGGCACGGCGTCGATCCTCACCTTCGTGCTGCTGCGCGAACGGGCGACACCTCAGCCGCAGGGCGCGTCACGTGCCGGCGTGCGCGCCTCGCTCGCGCGGCTGGCCGGTACGTGGCGTCGGGCGCGCAGCTTTCGCGACTTCAGCTGGCTGCTCGCCTGCGCTGCGTGCTATCAGGCCGGCATTTCGGTGGTGATTGCGCTGGCAGCCGTCTACGCCCAGGAGGCGCTCGGTTTCGAGCAGGCAGACACGATGCTGCTGATCTTTCTCGTGAACATCGCTGCTGCGGTCGGCGCGTTTGCCTTCGGCTATTGGCAGGACCGGATTGGCCACAAACCGGCCCTTGCGATCACGCTGGTCGGCTGGGTCGTGATGACGGTGCTCGCGATGCTGGCGCAAGGACCCGGGCTGTTCTGGGTGGCTGCGGTGATCGCCGGGCTTTGCATGGGGTCGAGCCAGTCGGCCGGGCGAGCCCTGGCCGGACTCTTCGCGCCGCGTGCGCGGCTGGGCGAGTTCTATGGGTTGTGGACGTTCGCGACGCGCTTGGCCGCCATCGTCGGGCCGGTCACGTACGGCGTGATCACGGTGCTGACTTCCGGCAACCACCGGCTGGCGATTTTCTCGACCGCGGTGTTCTTTCTCGCCGGTCTTGCGCTGCTGGCGCCGGTGAATGTCGCACGCGGTGCCGAAGCGGCGCGGCAGCCGGCTTGAGGGCGCCTAGCCCGCGCGGCCGTGAATCCGGCCGCTCTCCCCGGGCCGGTACAGCGTGCCTTCAGGCCGCAACGGCGGCATGTCGCGCTGCTGGCGCCCGGCCTGCTTCGCCGAGATGCTGTCGGCCAGCGAAGGCATGAGCTTCGAGACCGCCGCGTTCAGCCCGGCCATCGTTCCCACTGTCACGTCGCGTCCGCCTTCCGTGGCGGCTTTCAGGATCGCGCTCGCGACTTCGTTCGGGTCGATCTGCGGCGAGGGCAGCTTCGGCTCGCTGTCCATGTAGTTGCGCGCATGTTCCGCGTAGGGCGTGTTGACGGCGGTCGGCTGGATCAGCGTGATCGAAACCGCCGCGCGGTCGATCTTCTCGACCTCGACGCGCAGCGCATCGGTGAAGCCCTTCACCGCATGCTTGGACGCGGTGTACATGCCCTGCAGCGGAATCACCGCGTCCGAAACCTCGCTGCCCACGTTGACGAGCGCGCCGCCCTGCCGGCGCAGATGCGGCAAGGCGATGAGTGAGCCGTTGACCACGCCCCAGAAGTTGGTGTCGAACAGTCGCCGACTGTCGGCTTCGCTCACCTCGTCGAGGCGGCCGTAGATCGATACGCCCGCGTCGTTGATCCAGGTGTCGATGCGGCCAAAGCGTTCGATCGCGCGGTCCGCGGCCCGCTGCAGCTGTGCGCGGTCGCCCACGTCGGCCGGCACGGCGATCGCCGAGATGCCTGAGCGCTGCATGCGCTGCACGAGTTCGCTCAGCGTCTGCTCGCTGCGTGCGACGAGTACGAGCGACGCGCCGTGCATGGCGGCCGCTTCAGCGGTGGCGAGGCCGATTCCGCTCGATGCGCCGGTGATCACCACGACCTGCTGGTCGATCGGCTTGAGGGTGAAGTCCATGCGTGCTCCTTGGCGGTCGCCGGGAGGCGGCCTGATGCTTCACGCTTGCAGCAAGCGGCGTGCGAACAAGCGATCGTGGAACCCGACCCGCTGCGCGTCCGCGTGGTCGCTCGCGGCGTGCGCGCATGGTTAAAATAGCACGATCGTTCGCTTTCTATTCCCACGCCTGTCTCGCCGAGGGTCGACTCATAGAATCGATCGGACTTGCCAACCCATCCAACGCTGCAGGAGTGCTCCCCATGAAGATCCTCGTCCCCGTCAAGCGGGTGGTCGACTACAACGTGAAGGTGCGGGTCAAGAGTGACGGCACCGGGGTGGACATTGCGAACGTGAAGATGAGCATGAACCCCTTCGACG
>JAKFDI010000057.1:0-3294 GCA_036676235.1 Rhizobacter sp.
GACGTGAATGGCTCGCCAGACTAGCGGAAATCGGCCGGATTTTCCGTGTTTTTGAGCCCGATCCAGACGGGAAAACTGCTCGGGGCGGGGCAACGGAGCGTCATGGCCGGGCTTCCGTCGAAAAAGCAGGGCTAGAATGCGGCCATGACGGCATTCAACCCCGCATGACACCGTTACGCGCGATCGGCTGGCCCTTTACGGGTGAGCCGGACGACGAGGCTTGGCGCGAAGCCATCGCAGCGCATCCGCAGGCGCGATTGGCCCGGGTCACCGAGCAGCACCGCTCCGGGTACATCGTCGCCGAAGGCCCGGATGAGAGTTATGCCGCCGAATCGCCGCCGGAATGGCAGCGCGCCCCCAGCTACAAGAAGGGGATGATCCCGACCGAGCAACGCGCCGCGGTCGGCGACTGGGTGCTGGTGGAAGGCCAGCCGCCACGGAGCGCGCGCATCGTCGCGCTGCTGCCGCGCCGCAGTGCGATCAAGCGCGGCGCCGCCGGCGAGCACTACAAGCAGCAGCTGATCGCCGCCAACATCGACAACGTATTTGTCGTTTGCGGCCTCGATGCCGACTTCAATCCGCGCCGGATCGAGCGCTATCTCCTGCTGGTGCGCGGCGGGGGTGTCGAGCCGGTGGTGGTGTTGACCAAGGCCGACAAGGCGAACGATGTCGAAGACGCACTCGCGGCGCTGGCCGAGATCGCCGTACAGGGCGTTGCCGTTGTCGCAGTGAACGCCAAGGATCGCGCCAGCGTGGCCGCGCTCGAGCCCTGGCTCGCGCCCGGCCGCAGCATCGTGCTGGTCGGTTCTTCCGGCGCCGGCAAATCGACGCTGACCAACACCCTGCTCGGCACCGAGAAGATGAAGATCGGCGAAGTGCGCGCCAGCGACGAGCGCGGTCGCCACACCACGACGCATCGCGCGCTGATCCCGCTGCCGAGCGGCGCCTGCATGATCGACACGCCGGGCATGCGCGAACTCAAGCCCACCGGCGAGGAAGACGTCGCCGAGAACTTCAGCGACATCGAGGTGCTGGCCGAGCAGTGCAAATTCCGTGACTGCAAGCACGAACGCGAGCCCGGCTGCGCGGTGCGCGCCGCGATCGCAGCCGGCACACTGGCCCCCGAGCGCTATGCCAACTACCTGAAGCTCCGCGACGAAGTCGCCGGCGCCGCCAACAAACTGGCGACGCGGCTCGCGCAAAAGGCGGACGAGAAGGTCGGGGGCAAGGCCCTCAACAAACGGCTGGATGAGAAATATGGGCGGCATTGAATCCGCTGTTGCTCTTGTTCGTCATTCCTGCGAAAGCAGGAATCCAGCGACTTTGTTTTTGGGTTGCATTCCTGAAGGAGCGAAAGGCACTGGATTCCTGCTTTCGCAGGAATGACGAGCTAAGAAACCATGCCCGACCTCGCGCCCGACATCCTCCATCACGCCGCACTCGACGCGCGCATGGTCAGGGCGGTGCGCGGACTCAGGCTGCTCAACCTGGTGAGCTGGCCGGCCAGCGAGCAGCAGCGGTTCCTCGCCGACTACGCACGTGGCGAACTGGCGCTGCCGCAGCACGAATACCCCAAGCACGATTTTTCCGCGGCCCGGCGCGAACTCGACGCGATCATTGCCGCTGCCGATCCCGGGCATCCGCTGGGCCGTTATGTCGGCGAAACCGCGCGCAGCTGGTCGATCGCGGCCGAGTTGCTGGAGTCGCTCGGCACGCCTGAAGTCACTACGCATTCGGTGCGCCTGTTCGGCCGCCCCGACGAGCCGCTGCCCGGCAACGGTCCGACCACGCGCGAGGCCGCGCGACACTTCATCGACATCGCCGGTGAACTCGACCGCGAATTGCTGGCCCCGTCCGAATGCGTGGCCATCTCGGCGACCGCGCTCAAGCTGCAACTGCAATCCGATCTCGACGACTTCTTCGATGCGCGCGTCATCGAAGTCGTGCTCGATCCGGACCTGATCGCGAAAGCGGCCGCTGGCGCCACCCGCATCCGCCTGCGTTCCGGCGCGGCGTTCAGCGATTACGACCGCCACCAACTGGTGCAGCACGAGGCCTTCGTGCATTCATTGACTGCGCTGAACGGCCGCGAGCAGCCGCAGTTGCAGAGCCTGTCGCTGTCCTCGCCGCGCACCACGGCTACGCAGGAAGGGTTGGCGACCTTCGCCGAACAGATCACCGGCAGCATCGACATCGAACGCATGAAGCGCATCAGCCTGCGCATCGAGGCGGTGGCGATGGCGCTGAACGGCGCCGACTTCATCGAGGTGTTCCGTTACTTCATCGATGCCGGGCAGAGCGCGCCCGACAGCTTCACGTCCGCGCAGCGCGTGTTCCGTGGCGTGCCGACCACCGGCGGCTCCGCGTTCACCAAGGACGCGGTTTACCTGCGCGGCTTGATCAGTGTGCACACCTTCTTCCGCTGGGCGCTGCGCCAGCGCAAGTTGCGGCTGTGCCGCCTGTTGTTCGCCGGCAAGATGACGCTCGGCGACGTGCAGCGGTTCGAACCGTTGTACGACGCCGGCGTGATCGTGCCGCCGCGCTGGCTGCCGCACTGGGTGCAGCGCGCGAATGGCCTCGCCGGGATGCTCGCGTTCTCGCTGTTCGCCAACCGCATCCGCCTCGACCAGATCGTTGCGTCCGAAGCCGCGTTCGAGCTGTAGGGCGGGCCTTGGCCCGCCACGACCCCATAGCCGGATCGCGGCTGCTGTTGCGAGCGTTTTGTCGGTTTGAGGCTAATCGCGTTTCTTCATGGCGGGCCAAGGCCCGCCCTACGCTCTCGCATCAATGCAAGGGTTGCAGGTGCCCGTCGGGAAGGATCACGTAGTCCGCCGGCTCCCCTGCGCCGACCAGTCGCACCCGATCACCGATCGGCACGCCGCGATAGCTCGGGATCTCATGCGTGAGTCGCTTGAAGACCCATTCCTTGGCGTGGGGCGCAGGGCGCAGGCGCACCACGGCGTCGCTTTCGCGTACGACATTGGCGAGCGCGGGCGAGAACACCGCCTGCACTTGGCCCACGCTGTACATCAGTCGCATCACGTTGACGCCGTGCAACAGGTTCAATAACGCGAACATGGCGATGGCAACACGGCCCCAGCGGGCGGTGTGCGGCCACGCCGCCGCCACGCACATCGACGCCACCGCAGCAAAGCCGTAGGCGTAATGGTTCCAGCTGCTGCCCATCGGCAGGACCGGCAACAACGCGACCATGCCGCCAAGCAGGAACACTGCCGCATAACGCCAGCCGGCCCGCCATAGTGCGGCGAGCAGTGCCAGCCACAACACGCCTGC
>JAKFDI010000058.1:0-40635 GCA_036676235.1 Rhizobacter sp.
ACTTCGATCGACTGGGTGTACCCCGACTCTCCTGACCTCAAGCTCTCGAACCGCCCGGTGCGGACCCGCACGCCGGGTGGTGTGGGAGGGGCCCGATCACGATGATCGGCCCCTATCCCGATCAACAAGGCTCTGCTCAAGGAGCGGAACGTCCGATGGCGGCGAAAGAAGCCGGGTGTCGATGCGGTGCTCGATCACTACGAGAGTCTGCGCGAGAAGCACGATGACAACCACACAGCCATCCGCAAGGAGATGCTGGCTTGGTACCGTGCTCTACCCAAGGGCGATCCGCGCAAGGGGCACAAGCACTACAACTGGTCCGACAAACGCGGGCTGTACTTCGCGGCCGACTTTGCAGGTCCCGATGACGGTCGCGAGAGTCGCCCGCGCTATCCGATCTCGCACCCGGTCACCCAGCAGCCCTGCGCCATACCCTCGACCGGCTGGCGATGGGAAGAGGTCACGACGAAGGCGGCGCTGGCCGAGGACCCGCCTCGTATTCATTTCGGTAAGGACCACACGACGATTCCGAACCGCAAGAGCTATCTGTTCGAGATCGACGAAGAGCCGATGATGAGCGTGTTCTACAAGGACGGGCGGGCAGCCACCCTTGAGGTCGAAGCGATCCTTGGCGCGGGGGCGTTTCCGTTTCCGAAGGACTCAGAGGTCATCGCCGACCTGGTAGGGATGGTTGCCGAGCCTGACGACCTTGTGCTCGATAGCTTTGGCGGTTCCGGCACCACGGCGCACGCTGTGCTCAGATTGAATCAGCACTTGAAGGAGCCGGTTCGGTTCATCCTCGTCGAACTTAACGATGACGTCGCACGGAGCAAGACGCGCGAGCGCGTCCGAAAGGCCATCGAGGGCTACACGCCGCTCGCCGGCAAGAAGCGAGTCCCGGTCGAAGGCCTCGGCGGCGGCTTCCAGTTCTGCCGCCTCTCGGCCGAACCGCTGTTCGATGCCGACGGTCAGATTCGCCGTGACGTGACCTTCGCCCAACTGGCCGAGTTCGTCTGGTTCGCCGAAACCGGCACAGGCTACATCGGCCAGGCCGATTCACCGCAGCTCGGCGTGCATGAGGGCCGTGCGATCTACCTGCTCTACAACGGCATCCTCAAGGACAAGTCGGTCGGTGGCGGCAACGTGCTCACCGGCCCGGTGTTCGATGTGCTGCCCGCATTCACCGGTCCGAAGGTGATCTACGCCGCCGCCAACCGCATGGGCAGCCGCGCTGCGGGCGAGGGCATCACCTTCAAGCAGACGCCTTATGCGTTGGAAATCTGAGGTGACTCAGGACGGCAGGACTGGAACGAAAGCATGAGCAAGCCCCCCCTCTCGACGGCGCGCGACGCCGACCTGCGGCTTTCGCAGCAGGCCCTGCAGCGCGCTGCACAGCGCGCGCGCGAACTGGCAGCGAGAACCGGTACGGCCATCGTCATCAGCCGCAACCGCGTGATCGAGCACATCCGGCCTGCGCCCGAACCGCTCGGCCAGCGTGTGCAGGAGCCCCCTGCGGACTACGGTGACAAGCGATGACCACGTTCGCGCCCAAGACCTACCAGCAGCAGGTGCTGGAGAGCGTGCAGGCCTACCTCGAGGCCTGCCACGAGTTGCCCTCGCCTTCGATCGCCTTCACCGCCACCACGGAGCGGCTGTGGGGGCGCGGCAATGCGTACCACCCGCTGTCGGGCTTTCCCGGCGACATGCCGTACTTCTGTCTGCGGGTGCCCACAGGTGGCGGCAAGACCTGGCTGGCCGCCAAGAGCGTGGCGCTGGTCAACACGCACCTGCTGCGCTGCGAGCACAGCGTGATCCTGTGGCTGGTGCCGAGCAAGCCGATCCGCGAGCAGACGCTGCGCGCCCTGCGCGACCGCCAGCACCCCTACCACACGGCGCTGCGCGAGGCCGGGCCGGTCACGGTGATGGACCTGGACGAGGCCAAGAGCGTCACCCGCGCGACGCTGGATACATCGACCACGGTCATCGTCGCCACCCGGCAGGCCTTTCAGGTCGAGGACGAGGAATCGCGCAAGGTGTACCAGAGCAGCGGCGCGCTGATGCACCACTTCGACAACCTGTCGCCGGCGCAGCGAAGCGGGCTGTTGAGCGAAGGCGAGGGCGCCGAGCGCACGGTTCCCTGCTCGCTGGCCAACGTGCTGCGGCTGCGCCGGCCGTTCGTGATCGTGGACGAGGCGCACAACAGCCGCACCGAACTGGCGTTCGACATGCTGGCGCGCTTTCGCCCCAGCGGCGTGATGGAGCTGACTGCCACGCCCGATCTGGAACGCACGCCGAGCAACGTGCTGCACAGCGTGTCCGCCGCCGAGCTGAAGGCGGAGGAAATGATCAAGCTGCCGGTGGTGCTGCAGACCGAGCCGAACTGGCAGCAGTGCCTGGCCGATGCCATCGGCCGCCGCGATGCGCTGCACACGCTGGCCGAGGAAGAGCGCCGTGCGGGCAGCGCCTATCTGCGCCCGCTGGTGCTGATTCAGGCGGAACCGCGCCGCGCCGGGGTGGACACGCTGGACGTCGAGCGGGTGCGAAATGAGCTGATCACCAACCACGCCATTCCGGCCGGCGAGATCGTCGTCGCCACCGGCGAGGAACGCGGGCTGGAGCAGATCGATGCCGACTACAGGCTGGGCATTGCCGACCCGGCCTGCCCGGTGAAGTTCGTCATCACGCAGAAGGCGCTGGCCGAGGGCTGGGACTGTCCGTTCGCCTACATCCTGGTGAGCATGGCCTCGCTGTCGTCGGCCACGGCCGTTGAGCAGTTGCTCGGGCGTGTGTTGCGCCAGCCCGGTGCCAGCCACCGGCAGGCCGCGGCGCTGAATCAGTCGTATGCCTTCGTCGTGTCGCGCAACTTTGCCGAGACGGCAGGGGCGCTGCGTGACCGTCTGGTGTCGGGCGCCGGCTTCGAGCGGCGCGAAGTGGCCGACTTCGTCACCGCCGCCAGGGACGAACAGGCGCGGCTGGACTTCGAGGGCCACGCCGGGCGCGTCGTCGTGCGGCCGGTGGCGATCACGCTTTCGGAGAAGCCGGACTTGAAGACCGTGCCGAAGGCGGTGCGCGACAAGGTGAGCTGGGACGGAAAGCTCAATACGCTGACCATCGCCACGCCGCTGACGGAAGACGAGACCGAGGTGCTCAAGGCCTCGGTCACCAGCGACTCGGCGGCGGCTGCGATTGTCGAAGCTGCCGAAGTCAGCCGCACCACGGCCATCGAGTTCTTCCAGACGCCCGCTGAGCAGGGCGAGCGCTTTCGTGTGCCGCAACTTGCGTTGCGGGTGCAGACCGAGCTGCAGTTGTTTGACGATCCGCAAGTGCTGGACTATCCGTGGGACTTGTCGACCTACGACGCCGCTCCGACCAGCGATGACCTGACGGCGCTGGGCGCCGGTCTGCAGGTGTCGGAGGGGGGCGAGATCGATGTCGACGGCGCCAGCGGCAGAGTCGTCTCGCGCTTCCTGCCGGACCTGCAGCGCGACCTGGGCCTGGTCTATCGGCCCGAGCACTGGGACGAGGTGCGGCTTGCCGCCTGGATGTGCCGCAACCTGCCGGAGCCTTCGTCGACCCATGCCAGCAAGCAGGCCTTCGTGGCCGGGTGGCTGAGCGAACTGCTGCGCCGCGACGACTTCACGCTGGCACGTGCCAATCTGCAGAAGTTCCTGATCCGCAATCTGCTGGAAGCGCGCATCCGCGAGCTGCGCCGGCAGGCGGTCGGCAAGGCGTACCAGCAGGCGCTGTTCGGTGACGATGCAGCGTCGCGCGTGGCGGTGACCGATCGGTGCGCGTTCGAGTTCCACGCGCAGGCTTATGCGCCCAGCCGCGACTACGACGGCCGCTTCGGGCATTTCGATTTCCGCAGGCACTTCTACGGCCGCGTTGGCGACTTCGACAGCAAGGAGGAGTTCGAGTGCGCCTGCTGGCTGGACATTCAGGCGCAGCAGGGGCGCATTCAGTTCTGGGTGCGAAACCTCGTTCGGCGGGAAGGCAGTTCGTTCCTGCTGCAAAAGGCCGACGGGCGCTTCTACCCTGATTTCGTGTGCCAGCTGCCCGGCACAGAAGGCCAACCCGGCCCGATCCTGGCCGTCGAATACAAGGGCGCGGACCGCTGGGCCGCGGCAGAGGACGACCGGCTGATCGGCGGCCTCTGGGCGAGCCTGTCAGAGGGGCGCTGCCGCTTCGTCATGGTCAAGGAGAGGCGGTGGGATTGGATCGAGAAGGCGCTGGCTGGGGATTCGCCGGTGCCGTAAAGGGGCAGCGTCGGCGCGACGGTGACTGCGCGTCTTGGTACGCGGCGCAATCAGTCCCGCAGCACCCGCACCACCAGCTTCCCGAAATTGCGCCCTTCGTAGCGCGAGATGAAGCCGCAGACAGGCACGCGCGCGCCGACGTTCAGGCGGAGCAGCACGGCATCGAAGACCGCACCGCCCACGTTCTCGAAGTACACGTCGATGCCTTGCGCGACAAGCAGAGGGTGGCGTGATGGCGACTGGCACGATAAATCCATGCCGATCGAGTTCGATGCCGCGAAGCGGGCCAAGACGCTGGCGGAGCGGGGACTCGATTTCGAGCGGGCCGGCGAAGTGTTCGACGGTCCGGTGTTGACCCGCGCTGACGAGCGCCGCGCCTACGGAGAGTCGAGGCACATCACTGTCGGCTTGCTGGACGGCCGTTGGACGGTGGTGGTGTGGACGCCCCGCAAAGCGGCTCGGCGATTTCGATCAGGTATGCCAATGAACGCGAAGTTGCCCAAATCCTCCGAATCCTGGATCGATCCTGACGAAGCGCCCGAACTGGGGGCCGATTTCTTCGAGCAGGCGACGCCGATGGTCGGAGGAGAGCCCGTGTCGCGCGAGGTGTTCGCACAGGCGGCGCGCGCAACCCTGCGACGCGGGCGGCCGCCGAAGGCCACACCAAAGGTCTCCACGACGATTCGCTTCGATGCCGACGTGCTCGCCGCACTGAAGGCAACTGGCCCGGGGTGGCAGACACGCGCGAATGACGCCCTCAAGGCGTGGCTGACGACGCGGCGCTGAACGCGCTCGGGTCGCCTGCGCTGCGGCCCGAACAAGGTCACCCCATCGGTGCTCGCCTAAGCTCTTGTGGCCGTCTCTATGAGTTCGATCTTGTAGCCATCCGGATCGGTGATGAACGCAATCACCGTGCTGCCGCCCTTGACCGGCCCGGCTTCGCGCGTGACGGCGCCGCCCAGGGACGCGGCCTTTGCGCGCACCGCATCGCAGGTGGCCGCCGCATCGGGCACGCCGATGGCGATGTGGCCGTAGGCGCTGCCGAGGTCGTAGGTGTCGACGCCGTAGTTGTAGGTCAGCTCGATCTCGGCGTGCCCGGGGTTGCTGCCGTAGCCGACGAAGGCGAGGTCGTACTGCTGCTCGGGCCGCTTCGTGGTGCGCAGCAATTGCATGCCCATGACCTGCGTGTAGAAGTCGATCGAGCGCTGCAGGTTGCCCACGCGCAGCATGGTGTGGAGAAGTCTCATCGTGTGCTCAGCTTGGGGTTCGCGCCCCGTTCTTCGGCGGGAAGTCGAAGACGAGGCAGGTGGTCGTCGCGTGAGCGTACAACTTCCCGTCGGGGCCGGTGAGCCGCCCTTCGGCGGTGGCGGTCTGGCCGCCGACGTGGATGGTCTTGCCCTCGGCGCGCACCAGCGGCACGCGGTCGGTGAGGGCGCGCACGATGTTCACCTTCAGCTCCAGCGTGGTGTAGCCCTTGCCCGGCGGCATCATGGTGTGCACCGCGCAGCCCACGGCCGAATCGAGCAGCGTGGCGAACCAGCCGCCGTGCACCGTGCCCATGGGGTTGTAGTGGCGCTGGAGCGGGCGGCCCTGGAACACGGCGCGGCCGGGCTCGGCGTGTACCAGCGTGAAGTCCAGCGTCTCGCCGATGGGCGGCGGGGGCACCTCGCCGGCGAACATGGCCGCGAAGAGTGCCATGCCGGGCTTGCCCGCCACCTGCTCGGGCCGTGCCCAGCCGACCGCGCCGGCGAAGCGTTCGCGCACGGCCTTCTCTTCGGCTTGCCACTGGGCCAAGGTGTCTTCGGTATTCATCGCTTGCTCGTTTTTGAATTGCAGATGCAATGATTGTATATACAATGCACGCATGGCCACGAACCGACGCTCTTCACGACCTGTGCCATCCGCCGATGAACCGGCCCGGCCGCAGGGCTGCACCAACCTGCGGCTGCACCGGCTCGGGCGCCGCGTCGCGCGGCGCTACGACGAGGACGTGCGGGCCCTCGGCCTGAAGGGCACGCAGTACTCGCTGCTGTCGTACATCGTGACGCTCGGGCCGATCCAGCCCTCGGTGCTGGCCGCCCACCTGGACCTCGGCCCGTCCACGCTCACGCGCAACCTGCAGCCGCTGATCGCGCAGGGCTGGGTGCGCATGGAAGCCGGCGAGAACCAGCGCAGCCGCCTCGTCGTCGCAACAGACGAAGGCCGTGCCCTGCGCGCCGAGGCGCAGCGCGCCTGGAAGCGCTCACAGCTCGCGCTCAACGAGACGCTGGGCGCGGCACGCGTGGTGCGGCTGCACGCACTGATCGACGAATGCATGGACCTGCTGGACGAGGCCGATGGGCCGGGAGATGCCGATGAGTAGCCCGCAACGCACGTCGGCCTGGCCGATCGCCTTCATCTTGCTGGCCGCGGCCGGCACCTTCGCGCTCACCATGGGTGCGCGGCAGTCGATGGGCCTCTTTGTCGGGCCGATCAACACGCACACGGCGCTCGGCCTCGGCAGCGTGAGCCTCGCGTTCGCGTTCGGCCAGTTGTGGTGGGGGCTGACGCAGCCGCTTGCGGGCATCGTGGCCGATCGCATCGGCGCCGGCCGGGTGCTGCTCGTCGGCATCGTGCTGGTGGCCATTGGCACCGCGCTCATTCCCTTCATGACGACGACCTGGGGGCTGATCCTCGCCATCGGCGTGCTGTCGGCTGGCGGCGCGGGCATGGCCGGGCCGTCGGTGCTGATGGCCGCCGCCACGCGGCTGGTGCCGCCGGCGAAGCAGGGCATGGCGACGGGCATCGTCAACGCGGGCGGCTCGTTCGGGCAGTTCGTCTTTGCGCCGATCGCGCAGGGCATCACGGCGGCGGCGGGCTGGATGGCCTCGGTCCAGAGCCTCGCCGCGATCACGCTGCTGGCGCTGCCCGCCGCCTGGGTGCTGCGCGGCACGGGCGCGGCACCGGCATCCGCCAACGCGGCTCCGGCGAAGCGCGCGCCGGTGCGCGAGGTGATTGGTGCGGCGTTGCGCGAACCGAGCTATCGGCTGCTGGCGGCCGGCTTCTTCGTGTGCGGTTTCCACGTGGCCTTCATCGCCACCCACCTGCCGGGCGTGGTGGCCTCGTGCCAGTTGCCGCCGTCGGTGGGCGCATGGGCGCTGGGGCTCATTGGCCTGTTCAACATCGTCGGCAGCCTGGGCATGGGCTGGGCGGTCGGGCGCTGGCGCATGAAGTCGCTGCTGTCGCTGGTGTATGCCACGCGCGGCGTCGCGGTGCTGGTGTTCCTGCTTGCGCCCAAGACCGAGGCGGTGATGCTCACCTTCGCCTCGGTGATGGGCCTGACCTTTCTCTCGACCGTGCCGCCCACCGTCGGGCTGGTCGCCAAGCTGTTCGGGCCGGCCAACATCGCCACGCTCTTCGGCCTTGTGATGTTGGCGCACCAGATCGGCGGCTTTCTCGGTGCGTACTTCGGCGGCAAGGCCTTCGAGTGGACCGGCAGCTACGACTGGATGTGGTACGTGGACATCCTGCTGGCCTTCGGCGCGGCGCTCGTGAACCTGCCCATCCGCGAGGCGCGGCTGGTGCGGCCCAGCCTCGCCGCGGCCGGCTGAGCCAGCTCAGCGCGCCTTGCGTGCCGCCCTGGGGCGCGACGCCTGTGGCGGCGGCGCGGGGGCGGGGAAGGCCTGCTCGGCCAGCGCCCGCACGCTCTGCATGAGCATCGCCCAGCCCGCATCGGTGCGCAGTTCCACGCCGCCGAAGATGCGGATGCTGCGGCTGCGCAGCAGCAGGTATTGCACGCCGGCCACCAGCAGCAGCGACACGCCGTTCAGCCACGCGGCGGACTGCGCCTCCTCGCCGCCGAGCAGGCGTGCGACCTCTTCGCCCCACTGCTCGCGTTCGGTTTCCAGGATGGCGGTGAGCGCGTTTCGCTCCTGCACCTCGGCGGCCATGATCTCCAGCGTGAGGGGGCGAGCACGCAGACCCTCGACGAAGTGCTCGAAGAAGCGCACGTAGCGCTCGGCAAGCGGCAGCGCGAGAAAGGCCTCGGGATCGTCGCCCAACAGTTCATCCACGCTCGGCCAGAAGCGACCGCTTTGGCCCCAGGCTTCCAGCAGTTCGGGCAGGCCGCCGAAGTAGCGGTAGATGAGCACCTTGTCGATGCCCGCCTGCCGTGCGATGGCGTTGATGCCGATGCCACCGAAGCCGTCGCGCGCCAGCACCTCGCCCACCGCGCCGAGGATGCGCGCGGTGGTCTCGTCCCGATTTCGTTCTCGCGTGCCGGTCGCCTTCACGCGCGGATGATCGCATCCACCCCGCGGCGCGGCGCGTGGGGCTGCGCCTCGCAGTAGCCGATGCGGCAGAACATCTGCACGGTTTCCACCTCGGCCGGCTTGCCGGTGACGAGCTGGTGCAGGCGCTCGTAGTGCGGCTTCATCTCCGCAAACTCCTGCGGCGCCTGGCTCATCGGGTGCACCTGCAGGCCGAGCGCCGTGGCCTGCAACTGAAGGCGCATGTAAGCCCGCCCGGCGCCCACTTCGGCGCTGCGCAGCGTGCCGGTGCGCGCGTGGGCTGCGGTGTCGGTGGTGAGCCAGACGAAGCCCATGGCGCTGCGGCTGCAGTCCTCGAACATCGCTTCCGCGGCCTTTGCGCCCTGACTTTCGGGCGCCGGCGGCTTGCTTCGGTCGAACAGTCCGAGTGCGGTCACCGCGCGCACCATCGGGTCCATGAGCGAGATGCCGTCGCGGTGGCGCTCGATCTCATCCGGTCCGATGCGGGTGAGGCGCAGGCTTTCGAGCGCCGTGCGTGGCGTTCGTACCTCCACCCGTGCCGACGCCATGCACAGCTCGCGCAAGGGCGCTAGCCGCGCCGGGTCGACGGTGCCGCCGAAGCGCAGGCTCGGAGTGGCGGGCAGCGCGTCGGCGAGCGCGGCCAGCATGCGGGGCGATACGGGGCGCGCGGTGTCGTACGCGACCTTGGCGGTATGGCGCTGCAGGATCTGCGCGAACAGCGGGTCTGGCGCGGGCCGTTCGGCAGGGCGCCAGGTGATGCGAGCCACTGGCCGCTCATCGACCGCGCGCGGCGCGAACTCGCCTTGCGGAAAGAGCTCGACCGCGGGCTCCACGCCGCGCTGGCGCAGCGCGATCACCAGCAGTTCCAGGAAGGTGCCCTGGCTCACGACGATTTGGCGGAACCAAGGGTCGGTCTCGGGCAGCAGGCGCTCGCGGTCGACGTGGAGCGTGATCACGTCGGGTTCGCGCAGGTCGACCAGCCAAGGTTGGCGGTTGTGCGAGCTGGGCGCCAGCACGGCGTGCGCGAGCGCCCAGCGCCGCAGGTCGGGTTCGTCGGGGCGCGGGCCGGCCCAGGCGGCGATGGCTGCGGGCGGCATGTCGGTGGAGCAGCCGGTGAGCGTGGCGCCGCCCAAAGCCAGCATGCCGCCGCCGATCAGGCGGATGGAGTTGCGTCGGTTCATTCGGTGGCTCCTTGGTCACTTTGTGGTGACAAAATAGTAGTCACTTAATGGTGACAAATCAAGGAGCTTGTCGCGTTCGACCGAAAAGTGGATGGTGGTTCGGGCGGGCGGACCCTCACCCCAACCCTCTCCCGCAAGCGGGAGAGGGAGTAGGCCGCGGCGGGCATGGAAGGTCTGTCGCTACGGGTAAGCGCGCCAGCGAGGACGATGCTGGGAGTGACTCCCTCTCCCGCGTGCGGGAGAGGGCTGGGGTGAGGGCAGCGGAGCCGCCGCTCAGCCCCCGAACCCCATCAACACCAGCACCCCGAACACCGCGAACACCAATGCCGCGACGCGGTGAACCCACTCGATGGGCACCCAACGCACCGCCCGCTCGCCGAGAAACACCACCGGCACATTGGCCAGCATCATCCCGAGCGTGGTGCCGAGCGTCACCCACAGCAGCGACTCGAAGCGCGCCGCCAGCATCACCGTCGCGATCTGCGTCTTGTCGCCCATCTCGGCGAGGAAGAAGGCAACGATGGTGACGCCCAGCACGCCGAGCCGGCCGGGCGATGCAGCCTCGCTTTCGTCGAGCTTGTCGGGGATCAGCATCCACGCCGCCACGGCGAGGAACGAGAGGCCTAGTCCCCAGCGCATCCATTGCGGATCGACGACGCCGGTGAGCCAGGCGCCCAGCGCGCTCGCCGCCGCATGGTTGGCGAGCGTGGCGATCAGGATGCCGAAGGCGATGAGCCACGGCCGGCGGTAGCGCGCGGCGAGGAGCAGGGCCAGGAGCTGGGTCTTGTCGCCCATCTCCCCGAGCAGGACGACACCGGTGGAGACGGACAGGGCTTCGAAGGACATGGATACGTGCCGCCGCGTCGCGCGAGCGGCGGCATGGAAGAGAAGTGCCTCAGGCGGGGAGGGGGTGTTCCCAAGCGGACACCGCGGATCCGGCTTTGCCGGGCCGCTGGTGTTGCCCCCTGGGGGGAGGCGGCCGCAGGCCGCTTCGGGGGGGATCCATCAGGCCGGAGGCGGCATCGTGTAGTTCAAGGCGAGTCGGCCGCCGTCGACATGCACGATCTCGCCCGTCATGTAACTCGACGCGCTGCTGAGCAGGAAGGCCACGACCTCGGCCACTTCGTCGGGCTCGCCCAGGCGCCGCAGCGGCGTGCGGCTCATGATGCGGGCGCTGGCCTCTTCGCTGCCGAGCACCGCGCGGTTGGCAAGTTCGGTGGCGATGGTGCCCGGCGCCACCGCGTTGACGCGGATGCCGTGGTCGGCCAGCGACAGCGCCATCACCCGCGTGAGCTGGTTGATGGCGCCCTTGCTCGCGTTGTAGCTGGCAATCGTCGGAATCGCCATCACGCCGTTGACCGAACTCATGTTCACGATGGCGCCGCCGCCGGCCTTGACCATCTCGCGCGCCACGGCCTGGCCCACCAGGAACGAGCCCTTGAGGTTGACCGCGATCACCGCATCCCAGTCGGCCTCGGTGACGTCGAGGAAATCGGCCGCGCGGAAGATGCCGGCGTTGTTGACCAGCGCGTCGATGCCGCCAAAGGCCGAGACGGTGGCGGCCACGGCGGCGTCGACCTCGGCCTTGTTCGACACGTCGCAGTGGATGAAGCTCGCGAGTGCGCCGCCGGCGCTGAGCGAATCGGCGAGCTGCTGGCCCTGCGCGTCGTCGATGTCCCACAGCGCCACCGAGGCGCCGTCGCGCGCGAGCCGTTCGGCGCAGGCCGCGCCTATGCCTTGCGCGGCGCCGGTGACCACGGCTACGCGGCCTTCGAGCTTGAAGTCGACGCGCGCTTTGCTAGTCATGACTGCCCCTCGTCTGCGGAGTACCGCCGCCGATCCCCCAAGGGGATGCGGGCCGGCTTGGGGCGGCCCGGCGCTCGGCCCGCCTCATTTGCTTTCCTTGTCGAGCCACACGCCGATGCCCTGGGCGTTGAGTTCGATGTCCATCGCGAGCAGTTCCTCGATGCGTGCCGGCGGCAGCGCCGAACCATGCGCGCGGATGCGATCCACGTACAGCGCCGTCAGCTCGCGCTTCAGGGCCTGATGCCGATCAGGTGCGGATTTCAACGAACGCGCCAGCGCCACCATCGCATCGAGCTGCTCGAAGAACTGCTCTGCCAGCCTCGGGATGCCGCGCACCGGGCCGTAGTGCGTGAGGTACATCACCTCGGGCTGGTAGCTCAGCAGGCGCTTGACCGAATCGCGCAGCGCCTCGGGGTCGAACTGCACCGGCGTCGTCGTCGGCATGACGTAGGCGCCCCGGTCGGTGTCGAATTCGCGGTACGAGAGGCCGAATGTGTCGCCGGTGAAGAAGCCGCGGCTGCGTTCGTCCCAGATGCAGTGGTGATGGCGCGCGTGGCCCGGCGTGTCGATGAACTGGAGCGGGCGGCCGTTGAGGTCCAGCCGCATGCCGTCGTGCGTCTCGATCACACGCTCGGCCGGCACGCCCTGCACGGTGCCGTAGGAACGCTCCATCTCTTCCTCGCCGTAGACGGCCAGGGCGCCGGCGATGAGCGCGGTCGGATCGATCAGGTGGCGCGCGCCGCGTGGGTGCACCACCAGCTTCGCGTTCGGCAGCGACTGCATCAGGAGGCCCACGCCGCCGGCGTGGTCGAGGTGCACGTGCGTGGCGATGACGTAATCCACATCGCCCGGCTGCAGACCCAGCGCTCCCAGAGAGCGCAGCAGACGCCGCACGGCATGGTTGGTGCCGGTGTCGATGAAGGCGGCGTGGCCGTTCTCGACCAGCAGGTAGCTGGCGTCGAAGTGGTCGCGCTGGAAGGCGGTGTCGACAACGTGCACGCCATGCGGATGCACATCGAGAAAGGGAGGCAGGGCGGTCATGCAGTGACGGGAAGAAGGGCAGGCGGCGATTGTCCCACCCGACCCCGGCGGCCACGCTGGCGGCGCGGCTTCAGTCCGCCTCGCGACTAAGCGCCGCGTCGAAGTAGGCGATGGTGTCGCGCAGGCCGATGGACACGTCCACTTTCGGTTGCCAGTCGAGCAGCTCGCGCGCCTGCGAGATGTCAGGGCGTCGCCGCACAGGGTCGTTCACCGGCAACGGCAGGTACTGGATGCCCGAATGCGAGCCGGTGTATTCGATGATCTGCTGCGCCAGCGACAGCATGCTCTGCTCCACCGGGTTGCCGAGGTTGACCGGGCCGGTGACCGCATCGTCGGTGTCCATCAGGCGCACGAAGGCATCGACCATGTCGCTCACGTAGCACAGCGAGCGCGTCTGCGAGCCGTCGCCGTACACCGTGATCGGCTCGTTCTTCAGTGCCTGCACGATGAAGTTGGACACCACGCGCCCGTCGTCGAGCTGCATGCGCGGGCCGTAGGTGTTGAAGATGCGCGCCACCTTGATCTTCAGGCCGTGCTGGCGGTGGTAGTCGAAGAACAGCGTCTCGGCGCAGCGCTTGCCTTCGTCGTAGCAGGCGCGCGGGCCGATGGGGTTGACGCGGCCCCAGTAGCTTTCCACCTGCGGGTGGATCTCCGGGTCGCCGTAGATCTCACTGGTCGAGGCCTGCAGGATGCGCGCGCCGGTACGCCGCGCCAAGCCCAGCATGTTGATCGCGCCGTTGACGTTGGTGCGCACCGTTTTCACCGGGTCGTACTGGTAATTCACGGGCGAGGCCGGGCAGGCGAGGTTGAAGATGCGATCACCTTCGACGAACAGCGGCAAGGTGATGTCGTGGCGGATCATCTCGAAGCGCGGGTGGTCGAGAAACGCCTCGATGTTGCGCTTGTCGCCGGTGAAGAAGTTGTCCACGCACAGCACGTGGTGGCCATCGTTCAGCAGCCGCTCCACCAGGTGCGAGCCGAGAAAGCCGGCGCCGCCGGTGACGATCAGGTCGAGTCGCTTGGCCACGGGAACTCCTTGCGCGGTTGGTGACGCACAGCGCCGGCAAACGGGATGCCGCGGCCGGCCTGCGGCGTATACACCCGAAGGCCTGCGGCAGACCGTGTCGACGGCGGCAGGCCACTGGCCCAGGCGCGACAATGCCCGGCTTTTTTTTCACATGGGAGTCTTGCGATGAACCGCTCACTGCGTTTGCTTGGGATCGCCGCGGCCGCGCTGGCGCTCGGCGCGTGCTCCGGCTACAGCCCCGAATCGCTCTCGCCCGGCACGCCGGTGGCCGAGGTGCGCAGCACGATGGGCGAGCCGACGAACGAATATCCGGGACCCGACGGCACGCGCCGGCTCGAGTACGCCAAGGGGCCGTACGGCCTGCACACCTTCATGGTCGACATCGACGCGCAGGGCCGCATGACGAAATCGCAGCAGGTGCTGACGCGGGCCACGTTCGACACCATCCGCGTGGGCATGTCGCGCGACGAAGTGCTCTACCGCATCGGCCGCCCGGCCGAGTCGAGCGCCCTGCCGTATCAGAACCGGCAGTTGTGGTCGTATCGCTACGACGGCACCTTCTGCGAGTGGTTTCAGGTGAGCCTGAATCCGCGCGGCGAGGTGGTCGACACGGGATACAGCCCGGACCCGATCTGCACCAGCGAAGACCAATGATGGCGCCGCGCGGCGTGGCGGTGCTCCACGGCATTCCCAACTGCGACACCGTCAAGCGCGCTCGCGCCTGGCTGGCCGGGCAGGGCGTCGACTACCGTTTCCACGATTTCAAGAAGGCAGGCGTGCCGGCCGAGGCGCTGGCGCGCTGGGCCGAGGTCGTGGGCTGGGAGAAGCTGCTCAACCGCCAGGGCACGACCTGGCGCAAGCTGGACGAGGCCGAGAAGGCGGCGGTGCTTGACGCCGCCTCGGCCTTGCGACTGATGCAGGCGCAGGCCAGCGTCATCAAGCGGCCCGTGGTGGATTGGGGCGATGGCGCCGTGACCGTGGGGTTCGACGCGGCGGACTGGGCGCAGCGGATGGGCTGAACCGGGCGTGTCAGCCCGGCACGTCCAGCTCGAACGCCGCCTCGGCCATCGACTGGCCGTTCACGCGGATCTCCACGCGGTGCAGGCCGGCGTGGTAGCGGCGCGTGGTCACCGCCTTCATCGAATGCCGCTTGGCGAGTTGCCGGCTTTCGCCGCCAGCGAGTTCGAGCGCCCAGCCCTTGAACACCTTGGGTGTGCTGTGGCCGCCGGCCTTCACGTGGTGCACCGCGTAGTCGATCACCAGGCGCTGCGGCGCGTCGGAGGTGGAAGCCAGCGCGAGCGTGAGCTGCAGCGAGTCGCCCACCGCAAGCCGCTTCGGCTCGAGCGCGAAACGCACATGGCCGGCGAACGCCTCGCCCAAGCCCCAGGCATTCAGCACGCCGGCGTGGCCCTGCTTGACCAGCGTGCGGCTCGCGTGCCTCAGCAGCGCGCGCCGCTCGGGCGAGGCTGCCGGCAGGTGCTCGCGCACCCAGGCTTCGACGAGCTGCGGATGGTCTTTCGCGATGTCGTTGAGATGGTTGGCGACGCTGCGGCGCACGTACTCGCTGGCGTCGTCCTGCAGCGCGCGCAGCAGCGGCAAGGTGGGCGAGGGATCGGCGATCAGCGGCTTGAGCACCATGCCCCAGGGCAGGCGCGGGCGGCTGCCTTCGCTCGCGAGGCGGCGCACATGCGGGCTCGGGTCGCGCGTCCAGCAGGCGAGCGTGTCCCAGGTGATTTGCGGATGCCGCAGGATGAAGGGCCGGATCGCCCATTCGGCCGAAAAGCGCTGCGTCATGGCGTGCAATGCAGCCAAGGCGCGGGGCACGTCGGCGTGGCCGTGGCGGGCCACGTATTCGGTCAGCGGCCAGACGGTCCAGCTCGCGAGGCCGTCGTCGCGCACCGCGAGCGCGCTGTCGTCGTCGCCGTTGGGGCTGGCGAGCGCACCTTCCATCAGCGCCGCGGCAGCGTTGAAGTCACGCGGCAGCACCTGCTCCAGCGCATCGCACAGGTGATGGCAGCGCGCCTTCAGCTCCAGCGCCTCCAGTCCATCCTGCGCCAGCGCCTCGAAATGGTCGCGCTCGAAATCGGCGCTTGCACGGTGAAGGTGCTTCCCCATCGCCTGCACGAGGCCGGCGTTGAGGAAGTTCTTGAAGGGCTCTGCCAAGTGAGGCTCAGGCGAGAAGTTGCCTGAGCACGAAGGGCAGGATGCCGCCGTGCTTGTAGTAGTCGACCTCGATCGCGGTGTCGATGCGCAGGGTGAGCGGCACGCGCTTCGTGCTCCCATCCGTGGCGGTGATCACGAGCGTCGCCTCCTGTTGCGGCTGCAGGTCGGCGGCGAGTTCGATGTCGAAGAACTCGTCGCCGCAGATGCCCAGGCTTTGCCAGCTGTCGCTGCCCTTGAACTGCAGCGGCAGCACGCCCATGCCCACGAGATTGCTGCGGTGGATGCGCTCGAAGCTGCGCGCGATCACGGCCTTGATGCCGAGCAACTGCGTGCCCTTGGCCGCCCAGTCGCGCGAGGAGCCGGTGCCGTATTCCTCGCCCGCGAAGACGACGGTGGGCGTGCCCTCGGCGATGTACTTCATCGCGGCGTCGTAGATGTACATCTTCTCGCCGCCGGGCTGGAACAGCGTGAGCCCGCCTTCCTCGCGCCCGCCGTCGGGCAGGGGCGGGATCAGGAGGTTCTTGATGCGCACGTTGGCGAAGGTGCCGCGCATCATCACGTCGTGGTTGCCGCGGCGCGAGCCGTAGGAGTTGAAGTCGGGCTTCATCACGCCGTTCGCCTTGAGCCAGTCGCCCGTGGGCGAGGCTTCCTTGATGGAGCCGGCCGGCGAAATGTGGTCGGTCGTGATGGAGTCGCCGAACAGCGCCATCGCGCGCGCGCCGCGCACCGCCGCGGCGGGCGGGGGTGGCTCCATCGTGAAGCCCTCGAAGAAGGGCGGCAGGGCGATGTAGGTCGATTCGGGCCAGGTGTAGACCTGCCCCGACACGCCGTCGATGCGCTTCCACAGCTTGCCCGGGTCGGTTGCCACCTTGTCGTAGTTGTTGCGGAAGGCCGTGGGGTTCATCGCATGACGCATCAGCGCATGGATCTCCTCGCTCGACGGCCAGATGTCGCCCAGCCACACGTCCTGCCCCTTCTTGCCCTTGCCCACGGGCTCGGTCATCAGGTCGCGCAGCACCGTGCCGGCAATGGCGTAGGCCACCACCAGCGGCGGGCTGGCGAGGAAGTTGGCCTTGATGTTGGGGTGGATGCGCGCCTCGAAGTTGCGGTTGCCCGACAGCACCGCGGCGCACACCAGGTCGTTGCGCCAGATGGCTTCGTTGATCTCGGGTGTGAGGTCGCCGGCGTTGCCGATGCAGGTGGTGCAGCCATAGGCGGCGAGGTTGAAGCCGAGCTTTTCGAGGTAGGGCAAGAGGCCTGTCTTCTCGAGGTATTCGGTGACGATGCGCGAACCCGGCGCGAGCGAGGTCTTGATGTGCGGGCTCACGCTGAGGCCCGCTTCCACCGCCTTCTTCGCCAGCAGTCCGGCAGCCAGCAGCACGCTCGGGTTGGAGGTGTTGGTGCAGGAGGTGATGGCCGCGATCAGCACGTCGCCGTTGCCGATGGAAAAGCCGCGGCCGATCCCGCTGTGCAGTGCCACGTCCTGCGCGGCGCTGGAGTCCAGCGTCGGCCGGTTGCTCTTCATCTCGGCTTCGTTGCGCGGCGCGCCCGGCTCCATGGATGGCGCGGCCGGCGCGCCATTGGCCACCGGCGACAAGCCATAGCGATGCGACATGCGCTCGGCCGGCTGGTTGAAGCCGTTCTCCGCCGGCGGCTTGCTGAACAGCGAGGTGAACTGGTTCTTCACGTTGCCCAGTTCGATCCGGTCCTGCGGGCGCTTGGGGCCAGCGAGGCTGGGCGTCACGCTGCCGAGGTCGAGCTTGACCACGCTGGAGTAGTCGATCTGCCCGGCCATCGGAATGCCGAACATGTTCTGCGCCCGGAAGTAGGCCTCGAAGGCCTCGATCTCCTCGGGCGTGCGGCCGGTGCCGCGGAAGTAGTCGATGGTCTTCTCGTCGACCGGGAAGAAGCCCATGGTGGCGCCGTACTCGGGCGACATGTTGCCGATGGTGGCGCGGTCGGGCACGGCAATGCTGGCCGTGCCTTCGCCGAAGAACTCGACGAACTTGCCCACCACCTTGTGCCGGCGCAGGATCTCGGTGACGGTGAGCACGAGGTCGGTGGCGGTCACGCCTTCGCGCAGCTTGCCGGTCAGCTCGAAGCCGACCACGTCAGGCGTGAGGAAGTAGACCGGCTGGCCCAGCATGCCCGCCTCGGCCTCGATGCCGCCCACGCCCCAGGCCACCACGCCGATGCCGTTGATCATCGTGGTGTGGCTGTCGGTGCCCACCAATGAATCGGGGTAGTACACGCGAGCGTCTGTCTTGTGCACGCCGCGCGCGAGGTACTCGAGGTTCACCTGGTGCACGATGCCGAAGCCCGGCGGTACGACGCGGAAGGTGTCGAAGGCCTGCATGCCCCACTTGAGGAACTCGTAGCGCTCGCGGTTGCGCTGGAACTCGAGCTTCATGTTGAGGTCGAGCGCGTCCTTCGTGCCGTAGTGGTCGATCATGATCGAGTGGTCGACCACCAGATCCACCGGCACCAGCGGCTCGATGGTCTTGGGGTTCTTGCCCATGTCGCGGGCCACGTTGCGCATGGCGGCCAGATCCGCCAGCAGCGGCACGCCGGTGAAGTCCTGCAGCACCACGCGCGCCACCACGAAGGGGATCTCGTCGCTGCGCTCGGCGCGCGGCTTCCAGTTGGCGAGCTGCTCCACGTGTTCGGGCAACACCTTCTTGCCGTCGCAGTTGCGAAGCACCGACTCGAGCACGATGCGCAAGGAAATCGGCAGTCGCTGCACGTTCGGGTACTTCTTGGCCAGCTCCGGCAGCGAGAACAGTCGCCCCGCGGTGCCTGTCGCGGTGGTGAAGCTGGCGAGCGTGTTGGCGAAGGGATGGTCGTTGGTCCGGGTCAGCATGGCGAAACCTCTCGTGCGGTTGTTGTTGGGGGCGTCGGGGCGCGCAAGCGTCACGGGTCATTGTGTCGCCCTGCGCATGACCGGTCGCGCGGGCGGGTCAAGCCGACGGGTCAGGCGCCATCGGCCGCGGGCTGCAGAAGCTGTTCGATCTCGCGCTGCGCGAGGTCGAGTTCGGCAACGACGCGCTGCAGCGCCTCGCTCGCCCGCGGCTCGTCGTGCGCGGCGAGCGCGGCATGCAGTGCCTGCGTCATGCCGTGCAGTGTGCGCGCGCCGATGGTGCCCGACAGGCCTTTGAGATCGTGTGCGCGGCGCGTGGCCCCCGTCCAGTCGCCCTGGGCGAGCGCCTCCGTCATCAGCTCGGCGAAACCGCGCTCGGCCTCGACGAAGCCCTGCAGCAGGCGCCGGTACAGATCGGCCTTGCCCATGCAGCGCGCCAGGCCATCGGCGGTGTCGATGGAGGTGGTGCCGTCGTCGGTCCAGGCGCCGCTGATGGTCGTCTTGTGGGCGTCGTCCGGCGGCGGGCGGCGCGACTCGATCCACTGCGCCATCGTCTCCAGCATCAGGTTCACGTTGAGCGGCTTGGTGATGTGCGCGTTCATGCCGCTGGCCAGCGCCCGCTCGCGGTCTTCGGCCAGGGCACTGGCGGTCATGGCGATGACCGGCAGGTCCTTCCAGCGGGGATCGGCGCGCAGCATGCGGGTGGCGGTGTAGCCGTCCATCACCGGCATCTGGCAGTCCATCAGCACGCCGTCGAAGGGGCCGTTGTGTTCGAGCTGCTGCAGCGCCTCGCGCCCGTCGCCGGCGATCACCACCTCCATGCGTGCACGCCGAAGCAGCTCGCGCGCGAGTTCCTGGTTCAGCGGGTGGTCTTCCACCAGCAGGATGCGCGCGCCGGCCAACCGCTGGCGCGTCGCGTCGTCGAGCTGCGTCGGCCGGTGGCTGGGCCGGCGCAGGGTTGCCACGTCCTCGCCGGGGCGCGCCTGGCGCAGCGCGTCGTGCAGGGTGGAGGGCGTCACCGGCTTTTGCAGCACGGCGGCGAGCGGGAGGCCCTGGCTCACGCGCACCGCCTCGTCGCGCGAGAAGGCGGTGACGAGGATGACGCCCGGCTGCGTCGGCAGCGCCATCTCGAACACCCGGCGCGCGACGGTGATGCCGTCCAGGCCCGGCATCTTCCAGTCGACGAGCACCCAGCCGTAGGCGGTGGGCGCGGCGTCGAGCATGGCGAGCGCCTGCGCACCCGAGCCGGTCTGATCGACGGTGATGCCCAGCTGCTCGACCATGCGCGAGAGCACCTCGAGCGCGGTGGCGTTGTCGTCGACCACCAGGGCGCGCAGGCCGCTTCGCGCGGGTACCGGCGCGGGAGCCGGGGCCGGCTCGCTGCTGCGGCCGAAGCGCGCGTTGAAGTGGAAGGTCGAGCCCTGACTCGGCGAGCTTTCGGCCCACAGCCGCCCGCCCATGCGTTCCACCAGTTGCCGGCAGATGACGAGGCCGAGCCCGGTGCCGCCGAAGCGGCGCGTGGTGGAGCTGTCGGCCTGCATGAAAGGCTGGAACATGCGCGCGAGCTGCTCCTGCGTGATCCCGAGGCCCGTGTCGCGCACCCAGCCGTGCAGCACCACGCCGCTGTCGTCGCTCGCCTCGAGTTCCATGCCCACCGTGACCTCGCCGCGGTCGGTGAACTTGATGGCGTTGTTGCCGAGGTTGACCAGCACCTGGCGCAGCCGCGTCGGGTCGCCGACCAGGCGCTGCGGCAGGTCGGGGCCGGCGCTGAACAGCAGCTCCAGCGCCTTCTCCTCGGCTTTCAGGCCGAGCACGTCGGCCATGTCGGCGATCACTGAATCGAGCGCAAAGTCGATGCGCTCCAGCTCCATGTGGCCGGCCTCGATCTTCGAGACGTCGAGGATGTCGTTGAGGATCTGCAGCAGGTTGCGCGCCGAGACGTGCGCCTTCTCGACATAGTCGCGCTGGCGCGGCGGCAGGCCGTCTTCGATCGCGAGGTGCGTCATGCCGATGATGGCGTTCATCGGCGTGCGCAGCTCGTGCGACATGTTGGCGAGAAAGCTCGACTTGGTCTGGCTCGCCGCCTCGGCCGCTTCGCGCGCATGCTGAGTGGCCAATTCCGCCTGCTTGCGCGCGGTGATGTCCTCGATCACGGCACAGAACTGCGGCTCGCCCACCCAGTCGAGCGCGATCACGCTCACGTCGGCATCGAACTCGCTGCCGTCCAGCCGCCGGAAGCGCCACTCGAAGCTCTGCACGCGCTCGCTGCTGCTGGTGTGGCGGCGCATCAGTTCGAGCGCGCGTTCGCTGCTGCGCACCTCGTCGGCCTGCAGGTCCGGCGAAAGCGGGGGGAACCACACCACGCGGCCCATGAGGCGCCGCGGGTTGTCGGCCGCGAAGAGGCCGAGCGCCGCCGGGTTGCAGCGGGTGATACCGCGGCGCCGGTCGAAGAACAGATAGCCGTTCGGGGCGTGCTCGAACACGGCCGAGAGCCGTGCCTCGGTCTCGCGCCGCGCGGAGATGTCGAGCCAGTAGCCGTTGTAGGTGGTGCTGCCGTCCATCTCGCGCAGCGGCGTGCTGTGCACCAGCACCCAGCAGACCTTATCGGCCTGGCGCACGGCGAACTCGACGGGGCGGATCGGCGGGCGCGCGGCCGGATCGCCGGCCAGGCGCCAAGGCAGCGTCGGGTCTTCGTGCAGGGTGTTGGCGTCGACGCCGAACAGCTCCTCAACGCCGCTGCCCACGAACGTGAAGCGGCCGGTGCCGCCCGTGGGCTGCTGGTAGCGAAACACCGTCATCGGCAGCGCCTGCGTCAGGTTGAGCATTTCGCGCCGCGCCTGCAGCGCCACCTCGAGCAGTTCCAGCCGGCGTCCGGCGGCCCACAGCAGCAGCAGGCCGGCGAGCCACACCGAGAGCGTGGCGATGAGGTGTCCGGCCAGCATGCTGCCAGCGCCGGCCAGCGGGGCCAGCGCCCACACGGTGAAGGGCCAGTCGCCCAGGCGCGCGGAAGTGGCGACGTGGCGCTTGCCGTCGATCTCGACCAGCATCGCCGACTGGTTGCCCACTCGCGCCTGCGTCACTTCCCAGGCCAGCAGTTCCGGGGTGCGGCGATAGACCGCCTGCCAGTCGACCGGCGACGGCGCATGCGCCATCGGCAGGCGCTGCAGCAGGTGCCCGCTGCGGTTGCCGAGCACGGCCACGCCGTGGGCGTCGGTGACGTAGATCAGCGTGCCGTCGGGATCGGCGAGCAGGCGGTTGATGGACTCGGCGTTCTGCTTGACCACCACCACGCCGACCGTCTGACCGCCGAGTTCGACGCGGCGCGCGGCGTAGAGGCCGGGCACCTGGCTGACGCGGCCGGTGAGGAACTGCAGCGAGGAGCCGCGCGACATCGCCTCGTTGAAGTAGCGGCGGTCCTGCACGCGGGTGCGGTTCGGTGTCGAGCGGCTGGCGGCCGGGTCGTCGAACGCCCGCGCCAGGCTTAGGCCCTGCGTGTCCAGCAGCAGGGCGAGCGGCAGGCGGAAGTCCTGAATCAAGCCCGCGAGCAGGTCCTCCATCGCCGGCGCCTCGGGCGGGGTGAAGTCGGGCGCGGCATCTGCCGGCGAGGTCGACGCGCGCTGCGCCGCGTCGGCCAGAAACTGCTGGACGGACGGCTGGTGCGACAGGTGGGCGGGCAGGGCGACGAGCTGGCGCACGGTGAGCGCAACGGTGTCGCGCGCGGCGTTGGCGCGCAGGCCGGCTGTTGCGAGCATCTGCTCGCGGTGTTCGCGCAGCCGCTCCTGCAGCGCCCACCATCCGGCCAGTGCGACCACCGCCGTCCACAGCAGGGCGGCCAACCAGACGGCACGAAACCGATCGCGCCGGCCGACCCGTGCCGGGAGTCGCAGGTCCATACGGTGTACTTCCTCGGCGCCCTATTTGCCCGGTCGCCGCCGGGCTGCTCACGCCGCCTGTCTCGTTGGGAATCCCTCGCGCGAAACTCGAAACGATTCTAGGGGTGGGTTGCGGGTGCCGACATGGGGAGCGGCCAAGAAAAACGGCCCGCGCAGGGCGGGCCGTTCAGCAGGCTGAAAGTGCGCCGTCGATCAGACGGCGACCTCCTTCGCCACGTCCGCGTATTCGTCGATGCGGTCGAAGTTCATGTAGCGGTAGACGCTGGCCGCGTCCTGGTTGATGACGCCCATGTCGGCGTGGTATTCCACAACGGTCGGGATGCGCCCGAGCTTGGAGCAGATCGCCGCGAGTTCCGCCGAGCCGAGGAACACGTTGGAGTTCTTGCCCAGGCGGTTGGGGAAGTTGCGGGTGCTGGTGGACATGACCGTCGCGCCCTCGCGCACCTGCGCCTGGTTGCCCATGCACAGGCTGCAGCCGGGCATCTCGGTGCGTGCGCCGGCGGTGCCGAAGACGCCGTAGTGGCCTTCCTTGGTCAGCTCGCTCGCGTCCATCTTGGTCGGCGGTGCGACCCACAGCTTGACCGGGATGTCGCGCTTGCCTTCGAGCAGCTTGGAGGCGGCGCGGAAGTGGCCGATGTTGGTCATGCACGAGCCGATGAACACCTCGTCGATCTTGGTGCCGGCGACCTCACTCAGGAACTTGGCGTCGTCCGGATCGTTCGGGCAGCAGACGATGGGCTCCTTGATGTCGGCCAGGTCGATCTCGATGATCTCGGCGTACTCGGCGTCGGCATCGGCCTTCATCAGCTTCGGATCGGCCATCCACGCTTCCACCGCCTTGATGCGGCGCTCCAGCGTGCGCTTGTCCTCGTAGCCCTGCGCAATCATGTTCTTCATGAGCACCACGTTCGACCGCAGGTACTCGAGGATGGGCTCCTTGTTGAGGTGCACGGTGCAGCCCGACGCGCTGCGCTCGGCCGAGGCGTCGCTCAGCTCGAAGGCCTGTTCCACCTTCAGGTCAGGCAGGCCTTCGATTTCGAGAACGCGGCCCGAGAAGGCGTTCTTCTTGCCTTGCTTGGCAACGGTCAAGAGGCCCTGCTTGATGGCGTAGAGCGGAATCGCGTGCACCAAGTCGCGCAGCGTGATGCCCGGCTGCATCTTTCCCTTGAAGCGCACCAGCACCGATTCCGGCATGTCCAGCGGCATCACGCCGGTCGCGGCGCCGAAGGCCACGAGGCCCGAGCCCGCGGGGAAGCTGATGCCGATCGGGAAGCGGGTGTGGCTGTCGCCGCCGGTGCCGACGGTGTCGGGCAGCAGCAGGCGGTTGAGCCAGCTGTGGATCACGCCATCGCCCGGCTTGAGCGAGACGCCGCCGCGGTTGCTGATGAAGGAGGGCAGCTCGCGGTGCATCTTCACGTCCACCGGCTTCGGGTAGGCCGCGGTGTGGCAGAAGCTCTGCATCACGAGATCCGCGCTGAAGCCCAGACACGCCAGGTCTTTCAGCTCGTCGCGCGTCATGGGACCGGTGGTGTCTTGCGAACCCACCGTGGTCATGCGCGGCTCGCAGTAGGTGCCGGGGCGCACGCCTTGGCCTTCCGGCAGGCCGCACGCACGGCCGACCATCTTCTGCGCCAAGGTGAAGCCCTTGGTCGAGGCGGCCGGCACTTGCGGCAGGCGGAAGGTGGTGACCGCCGGGAGGCCGAGGAAATCACGCGCCTTGGCGGTGAGCGAGCGGCCGATGATCAGGTTGATGCGCCCGCCGGCACGCACTTCGTCGAACAGCACGTCGCTCTTCAGTTCGAAGTTGGCGACGACGGCGCCGTTCTTCTCGATCTTGCCGTCGTAGGGGTAAATGTCGACCACGTCGCCCATGTCGAGCTTGGACACGTCCACCTCGATCGGCAGTGCGCCCGAGTCTTCCTGCGTGTTGAAGAAGATCGGTGCGATCTTGCCGCCAAGCGTGACGCCGCCGAAGCGCTTGTTGGGCACGAACGGGATGTCTTCGCCGGTGGCCCAGATCACGCTGTTGGTGGCGCTCTTGCGCGAGGAGCCGGTGCCGACCACATCGCCGACGTAGGCGACCAGGTGGCCCTTCTTCTTCAGGTCGTCGATGAACTGCATCGGGCCGCGCTTGCCGTCTTCCTCGGGGGTGATGCCGGGGCGCGCGTTCTTGAGCATCGCGAGGTAGTGCAGCGGGATGTCGGGGCGACTCCAGGCGTCGGGTGCGGGTGAGAGGTCGTCGGTGTTGGTTTCGCCGTTCACCTTGAACACCGTGACGGTGATCTTCTTCGCCACTTCCGGGCGCGAGGTGAACCACTCGGCCTCGGCCCAGCTCTGCACCACACCCTGGGCGTGCACGTTGCCGGCCTTGGCCTTCTCGGCCACGTCGTGGAAGAAGTCGAACATCAAGAGCGTCTTCTTCAGCGCGGCGGCGGCCACGCCGGCGACGGCCTCGTCGTCCAGCAGGTCGATCAGTGGCTTGACGTTGTAGCCGCCGACCATGGTGCCGAGCAGCTCGGTGGCGTGGGTGCGCGAGAGCGCGGCCACGGCGGTGTCGCCGTGCGCCACGGCCGAGAGGAACGAGGCCTTGACCTGGGCGGCATCGTCCACGCCCGGCGGCACGCGGTGCGTGAGCAGATCCAGCAGGAAGGCCTCTTCGCCGGCGGGCGGCGCCTTCAGCAGCTCGATGACCTCGGCGGTCTGCGATGCCGACAGCGGCAGCGGCGGAATGCCGAGGGCAGCGCGTTCGGCGGCGTGTTCACGATAGGCAGCGAGCATGGGTTCTCCGGTGTTGCGTGGGGGTGAGAAAGAAGGCGGGGCGGTCATGCGGGCTTGGGCACGATGACCTTCAGCCCCTTGAAGAAGTCTTTGAAGAAGGCGGCGTCGCGGGTGATGAGCGCGTCGCACTGCAGCAGGGCGTGGGCGCCGACGATGAAATCCTGAAGGCTGCGCGGCGCGGCGCCCGCGCGGGCGCGAAAACGCCGCTGCATCTCGCCGGCGCGCACCGCGGCCTTGGCCTCGACGGCGCTGTAGCCGATGCCGAGTTCCTCCAGCGCCTGCAGCGCCTGCGCACCGTCGGCCAGCGCGCTGCAGATCTCGGCCACAGCGACCTCGCACACGACGACCGGCCCACGGGCCAGCGATTCCCGCAGGACCGCCTCGGCGGCGTCGGCCTCGGCGGCGTTGCTCAGCAGCTCGACGATGACGGCGGAATCGACGGCGATCACTTGCTCGACTGGCCCTTGTTGCCGCGCACCGAGTGCAGGGCGTCGTCGACTGATTCGAAGCCGTCGAGCTTGAACTTGCCGCGCACGCGGGAGATGGCGTCATCCACGTTCTTGCGCAGCACGATGCGGCTGCCTTCGAGTTCGACCTTGAGCTGGGTGCCCTTGACGAGACCCAGCGCGTCGCGAACGGCCTTGGGCAGCGTGATCTGGCCTCGCTCGGCGACGGTGGCTTCCATGGGCAGGTGTCCGGTTAAAGTATGTACGAATTCTACATACTTTCAACGTCATACCGAACGACCGTCACCGCGACGGCCGACAGCAAAACGGCGGCCCGCAGGCCGCCGCTGATGTGCAAGCGCCGGATCAGCGGGCGTCGGCGGACCCCAGCATCACGTTGGACTTGGCCGGCGCATCGGCGATGGTCTTTTGCGAGGCGACCATGCAGCTGTCGACCATGCGCTGGCCGATCTTGTTGTTCAGCAGCATGGACTTGCTCGGGATCTGCAGCCACATCACGCCGCTGCGCTTGTCCTGCAGGCGCACGGCCCCGGTGGTGGTTTCCTCCGGCACCATCTCGTAGCTCGCGTTCTTGAAATTCACCTTGAAGTGGCCCGGCTTTCCTTCGGCCGGCTGTACGTCGACGTGCTGCGAGAACTCGCAATCGGCCTTGCCGAGCAGTACGCGCGAGGCGACTTCCATCTGCGCGGCCGTGAGCGCGGCAACGGTTTCGCTCGCCACCGCCAGCCCCGCGGCTTCGGACTTCAACGCTTCGCGGGAGCGGCTTTGCTTCGGCTTCGACTTGCCGGGCTTGGCCGCGCTCTTTGCCGCGCTCTGCGCCGGTTGCGCGGCACTGGTTTGGGCGTGTGCCAGCGGGAACGCGAGCGCGGCGGCACAGAACATCGACACGGCAAGGGAGCGGGACATGGATAGCACCTCCGGGTTTGCGGGCTCCGCGATTGTGTGGCGCGCCGGCTCGCAGGGGCCAGCGCGGCGTGGCTGCTTCTGCAACAGATTGCTGGCGTGCCGCGCTGCAGGGTCGGAACTAGTGCACGAACCGTTCGTGCGCACCGAAGAGCAATCGGCCGGCCCGGTCGGGACGTAGTTCACATGTGGAGCCGGCGCATGCGCAGTCTGCCGCCTAGGGACGGAACTAATGCACATGGCCGGCACACGGGCGACCACGGCTGCCGACCCAGGACTTGGATACAAGTCGTGGCGGCACGGTCACGGGGTGGGCGCATCGAAATACTGCTCGCGCACCTGCGCCGGCAGCGGCTGGCCGGTGCGGTGTGCACGTTCGAGAACGTGCCAGAAGTAGCGATAGCTCGCACGGTCGTGCAGCGTGTCGCGATGACGGATCGGCGCCCAGTCGGCCGCGGCGCCGGCGTGCACGATCTCGATGGCGATATCAAGCTCGGCCGCCGTCGGCGCGAAGGCTTCGACGATGGGCTCGATCTGGTTCGGATGGATGCTCCACATGCGGGTGTAGCCGAGTTCGCGGCAGGCCCGTTCGGCAGCGCGCGAGAGCGCACGCTTGTCGGCGAACTCGGTCACCACGCAGTGCGAGGGCACCTTGTCGTGGGCATGGCAGGCGGCGGCAATGGCCAGCTTGGCGCGCATGACGAGCGGGTGCGTGAACTGGCCGTCGACGCTCATCGCGCTGGCCGGGATCGCGCCGCGGTGGGCCGACACGAAGTCCATCAGCCCGAACGAGATCGATTCGATGCGCGGATGCGCTGCGATGGCGTCCACGTCGCGCAGCGCGCCGTGCGTTTCCACCAGCACATGGATCGGGAAGCGGCGGCTCGCCGGCGTGACGCGAATGAAGTGGTCGATGGTGTCGCAGGCGCGGCGCACGTCGGCGATGCCGCGCGGCTTGGGCACCATCAGGTAGGCGAGCCGCGAACCGGCGCGGGCGACCAGCGTCTCGACTTCGTGCGCAAAGGCCGGGTGGTCGACGGGATGAACGCGCGCGCCCACGCGGCCGTGCGCGTTGGCCGGCGACATCACCAGATCCGCGACGAGCAGCGCGTGCTCGGCCTCGCCGCCGACCGGCGCGCCGTCTTCGCAGTCGAGCGTGATGTCGAAGACCGGGCCGAGCCGCTGCTGCAGTTCGAGGCTCTTGCGCATGCGCACCTCGACCCCGGCGTAGTGGTCGCACACGGGCAGCGCAGCGGCCACGTCGCCGGCATCGAACAGGGCCTGGCGCGGATGAAGCGGGTGAGAAAGGTCCATGGAGGTCGCGGGCAAAAGTCGCGGACAAAAGTCGCGGACAAGAAAAGAGCCGGCGCACAGTGTGGGCCGGCTCGGGTCTGCGGTGTGGCAACACCGCGTCGCAAGTGCAGGGAATCAGGTCAGAGCAGGTGAGCTCAGAGCAGGTGCTTCACGCCGTCCTGCTCGTCCTGCAGTTCCTTGAGCGTGGCGTTGATGCGCTCCTGGCTGAAGGCGTCGATCTCGAGCCCTTCGACGATCTTGTATTCGCCGCCTTCGGTCGTGACCGGGAAGCCGAACATCACGTCCTTCGGAATGCCGTATTCGCCGTTGCTGGGCACGCCCATCGTCACCCACTTGCCCTTGGTGCCCAGCGCCCAGTCGCGCATGTGGTCGATGGCGGCGTTGGCGGCGGAGGCCGCGCTCGACAGGCCGCGCGCCTCGATGATGGCCGCGCCGCGCTTGCCCACCGTCGGCAGGAACACGTCCTTGTTCCAGACCTGGTCGTTGATCATGTCCTTGACCGGCTGGCCCTCGATGGAGGCGAAGCGGTAGTCGGCGTACATGCTGGGCGAGTGGTTGCCCCACACGGCGAGTTTCTCGATCGCGGCCACCGGCTTGCCCGTCTTGGCGGCGATCTGCGAGGCGGCGCGGTTGTGGTCCAGGCGCAGCATGGCGGTGAAGTTCTTGCGCGGCAGGTCGGGCGCGCTCTTCATCGCGATATAGGCATTGGTGTTGGCCGGGTTGCCGACGACCAGCACCTTGACATCGCGGCTGGCCACCGCGTTGAGCGCCTTGCCCTGGCCGATGAAGATCTGGCCGTTGATGGACAGCAATTCGGCGCGCTCCATGCCCGCCTTGCGCGGCATCGAGCCAACGAGCAGGGCGTAGTCGGCGTCCTTGAAAGCGGTCATCGGATCGCCGTGCGCTTCCATGCCCGCGAGCAGCGGGAAGGCGCAGTCGTCAAGCTCCATCATCACGCCCTTGAGCGCCTTTTGCGGGCCGTCGGCCGGCACTTCGAGCAACTGCAGGATGACGGGCTGGTCCTTGCCGAGCATTTCGCCCGAGGCGATGCGGAACAGCAGCGCATAGCCGATCTGGCCGGCTGCGCCCGTGACGGCGACACGAACGGGTTTCTTGCTCATGGAAATCTCCGGATAAGGGTGAGGCAAAAGGGAAATCGGTGCCCGGTGCCCGGTGTGCGAGGCGCCGCGCGGTGCGCAGCGAAGGGGCAGCCGGCAAGTTTAGGCCAGCGCGTCTCGGGCGGCGGGGGAGTCTAGGCGCCTGCCGTGCGCAGGGTCAAGATTCTTATGTCTTACATAAGATATCTCTCGACTTTCATGGACTCGGGCGAGCGGCTGTGCTCGAATGCAGGGTCATGTCCGCTGCCGCAACGCCTGCCTCGACCACGCCGCCGCGCCCGGCCGACGGGGTGGCGCCGGCCTTCAGCCCGCTGTATCAGCAGATCAAGGCGCTGATGACGCGCAGCCTGCAGGCGGGCGAGTGGCGCCCCGGCGAGGCCATCCCGAGTGAGATGGACCTGGCCGCCCGCTTCAAGGTGAGCCAGGGCACGGTGCGCAAGGCGATCGACGAACTCGCGGCCGACAACCTGCTGGTGCGCCGGCAGGGCAAGGGCACCTTCGTCGCCACGCACGCCGAGCAGAAGATCCAGTACCGCTTCCTGCGGCTCGCGCCGGATGCTGTCGAAATCGGCGCAGGTGCCGGCGCGCAGCGCCACTTCATCGACTGCCGCCGCAGCCGCGCACCCGCCGAGGTGGCGCGTGCGCTGCAATTGAAGGCGGGGGAGCCGGCGGTCGAGATTCGCCGCGTCTTGTCGTTCGCGGGCAGGCCGGTGGTGCTCGACGACATCTGGCTGCCGGGTTCGCTGTTCAAGGGACTGTCGGCGGAGCGGCTGTCCGACTATCGCGGGCCGATGTACGCGCTGTTCGAGGCCGAGTTCGGCGTGCGCATGATCCGCGCCGAAGAAAAGATTCGCGCCGTGGCCGCCGACGCTGCCGCCGCGAATTGGCTTAGGGTCGCCGAGGGCGCGCCGCTGCTGCTGGTGGAGCGCTTGTCGTTCACCTACGAGGGCAAGCCGGTGGAACTGCGCCGCGGGCTCTACGACACGGCCTCACACCACTACCGCAATCAACTCAGTTGAACAGCACGTGAGCGCACCATCCTGCGCCGCAGGTTCATCGCTGCTGCATTGCAATAAAATCATTCGGTTTCACTTCGTTCGTCAGACATAAAAGGTTGGGTATGCCCGAAGCGACTAGACAGAGACCAGGCCCGATGGGGCTCAAAGGTGCGATCACCTACGGCCACCCGGTGGCCGCGATCGTGTCGATCCTTCATCGAGTCAGCGGCGCCGGGCTTTTCCTGTTCATGCCCTTCCTGATCTGGATGTTCGACAACAGCGTCACGTCCGAGGTCTCGTACGCGCGCTTCACCCATCTGTTCGAGGCCGGCACCGGCGTCATGCCCGGCTGGTTCTACAAGCTCATCGTGCTCGGCCTGATCTGGGCCTTCCTGCATCACCTGATCGCCGGCCTGCGCCACGTGTGGCTCGACATCACGCACCAGACCACGAAGAAATTCGGCCGCCAGTCGGCGCTCTTCACGCTGGCAGCGAGCATCGTGGTCACGCTCGCGCTCGGCTTCAAGCTGTTCTTCTGAGGAGCCGCAGGCATGGCAATCAACTACGGCTCCAAGCGCCTCGTCGTCGGCGCGCATTACGGTCTCGGCGACTGGCTCTCGCAGCGCGTCACGGCGATCGTGATGACGCTCTTCGCGCTGGTTCTCATCGCGCAAGTGCTCTTCGGCGGGCCGCTCGGCTATGACCGCTGGGCCGGCATCTTCTCGCAGCAGTGGATGAAGGTGCTGACCTTCGTGACCATCGTCGCCTTGCTCCATCACGCCTGGGTGGGCGTTCGCAACGTGTGGATGGACTACGTGCAGTCGATGGGTCTGCGGATCACGCTGCAGGCGGTGACGATCGTGTGGCTCGTCGGCTGTGCCGGCTGGGCGGTTCAGGTTCTCTGGAGACTGTGATGTCGGTGGCTTCCTCCGTTTCAAAGCGCAAGTTCGATGTGGTGATCGTCGGCGCCGGCGGCTCCGGCATGCGTGCCTCGCTGCAGCTGGCGCTGGCCGGCCTGAACGTCGCGGTGCTGTCCAAGGTGTTTCCCACGCGCTCGCACACGGTGGCTGCGCAGGGCGGCATCGGGGCCTCGCTCGGCAACATGTCCGAGGACAACTGGCACTACCACTTCTACGACACCGTCAAGGGCGGCGACTGGCTCGGCGACCAGGATGCGATCGAGTACATGTGCCGGGAAGCGCCGAAAGTCGTGTACGAACTCGAGCATTTCGGCATGCCGTTCGACCGCAATGCCGACGGCACGATCTACCAGCGGCCCTTCGGCGGCCACACCGCCAACTACGGTGAGAAGCCGGTGCAGCGCGCCTGCGCTGCGGCCGACCGCACCGGCCACGCGATGCTGCACACGCTGTACCAGCAGAACGTCAAGGCGCGCACGCACTTCTTCGTGGAGTGGATGGCGCTCGACCTGATCCGCGACGCCGACGGCGATGTGGTCGGCGTGACGGCGCTCGAGATGGAAACCGGCGAGCTGCACATCCTCGAAGCCAAGACGGTGATGCTGGCCACCGGCGGGGCAGGGCGCATCTTTGCGGCGTCGACCAACGCCTTCATCAACACCGGCGATGGCCTCGGCATGGCCGCCCGCGCCGGCCTGCCGCTCGAGGACATGGAGTTCTGGCAGTTCCACCCGACCGGCGTGGCCGGCGCCGGCGTGCTGCTCACCGAAGGCTGCCGCGGCGAAGGTGCCATCCTGCGCAACGCCTCGGGCGAGCGCTTCATGGAGCGCTATGCGCCGACGCTGAAAGACCTGGCTCCGCGCGATTTCGTCTCGCGCTCCATGGACCAGGAGATCAAGGAAGGCCGCGGCTGTGGTCCCAACAAGGACTACATCCACCTCGACATGACCCACCTGGGCGCCGAGACCATCATGAAGCGCCTGCCGAGCGTCTTCGAGATCGGCCACAACTTCGCCAACGTCGACATCACCAAGGAGCCGATTCCCGTGGTGCCGACCATCCACTACCAGATGGGCGGCATCCCGACCAACATCCATGGCCAGGTCGTCGCGCCGAAGAACGGCAATCCGAACGAAGTCGTGAACGGCTTGTATGCCGTGGGCGAATGCTCCTGCGTGAGCGTGCACGGCGCCAACCGCCTGGGCACCAATTCGCTGCTCGACCTGCTGGTGTTCGGGCGCGCGGCGGGCAACCATGTGGCCGCAAGCGGCCTCAAGACGCAAAGCCACAAGCCGCTGCCCGCCGATGCCGCCGATTTCTCGCTGGCACGCCTGGCGAAGTATGAGAACACCACCAGCGGCGAGTACGCACAGGACGTGGCCAATGCCATCCGCGCCTCGATGCAGCACCATGCCGGCGTGTTCCGCACGCAGGCCATCCTGAGTGAAGGCGTCGAGCAGATCAAGGCGTTGGCCGAGCGCGTGAAGAACATCCACCTGGCCGACAAGTCGAAGGTCTTCAACACGGCGCGCATCGAGGCGCTGGAGGTCGACAACCTGATCGAAGTGGCGCTCGCGACCATCGTGTCGGCGGCAGCGCGCCAAGAAAGCCGCGGTGCCCACAGCGTGGCCGACTACGGGGACACGCCCGAACACCCGAACGGCCGCAATGACGATGAGTGGCTCAGGCACACGCTGTGGTATGCCGAGGGCAATCGCCTCGAGTACAAGCCGGTCAAGCTCGAGCCCCTGACCGTCGAGTCCGTGCCGCCCAAGGTGCGTTCGTTCTGAGGCAGTTGCCCCAAGGAATTCCAAGTCATGACCAAGCGCGTTTTCCAGATCTACCGCTACGACCCCGACACCGATGCCAAGCCGCGCATGCAGACGCTGGAGGTCGAGCTCGACGGCTCCGAGCGCATGCTGCTCGATGCGCTGATGAAGCTGAAGGCGGTCGACCCGTCGCTGAGCTTTCGCCGTTCCTGCCGCGAAGGCGTGTGCGGCTCCGACGCGATGAACATAAACGGTCGCAACGGCCTGGCGTGTCTGACCAACATGCGCACGCTGAAGGACCCGATCGTCCTCAAGCCGCTGCCCGGCCTGCCGGTGATCCGCGACCTGATCGTCGACATGACGCAGTTCTTCAACCAATACCACTCGATCAAGCCGTATCTCGTGAACGACGAGCCGCCGCCCGAGAAGGAGCGGCTGCAGTTGCCCGAGGAGCGCGAAGAACTCGACGGCCTGTACGAGTGCATCCTGTGCGCGAGCTGCTCCACGGCCTGCCCCAGCTTCTGGTGGAACCCCGACAAGTTCGTCGGCCCCGCCGGCCTGCTGCAGGCCTACCGCTTCATCGCCGACAGCCGCGATCAGGCGACCGGCGAGCGGCTCGACAACCTCGAAGATCCCTACCGTCTGTTCCGCTGCCACACCATCATGAACTGCGTCGATGTCTGCCCGAAGGGGCTGAACCCGACGCGGGCCATCGGCAAGATCAAGGAACTGATGGTGCGCCGCGCCGTCTGACGGATGTCGGCAGTCCGTGAGGCCTCGGCCATGCGCGTTCTCGTCGATGCACGAAGCCTGTCGAAGCTCAAGTGGCGCTGCCGCCGCGGCTTGCTCGAGAACGACTTGTTCATCGAGCGCTTTTTCGCTCGACACGAAGGCACGCTGACGGAGCACCAGGCCGAAGGCCTGCGTGCTCTCATGGAACTGTCGGACAACGACCTGCTGGACCTGCTGCTCGGCCGCAAGGAACCCGACGCCCAGATGCAGCGCCCCGAGGTGATCGAAGTGCTCGGCATGCTGCGCGTGCCGCGCCACGACGCACAAGACCTACAACAGCCAGAATCGCTTTAAACCTGTCTACGAGGAACGACCATGAATCCGTCCGATGTGAAAGCCACCCTGTCCTTCTCCGACGGCAGCCCGAGCATGTCGCTGCCGATCTACAAGGGCTCCGTCGGTCCGGATGTGATCGATATCCGCAAGCTGTACGCCCAGACCGGCAAGTTCACGTACGACCCGGGCTTCCTGTCGACCGCAGCCTGCGAGTCGAGCATCACCTACATCGACGGCGACAAGGGCGAACTGCTGTACCGCGGCTACCCGATCGAGCAGCTGGCGGTGAACTGCGACTTCCTCGAGACGTGCTACCTGCTGCTGTACGGGGAACTGCCCAACCCGGCGCAGAAGGCGGAGTTCGACGACCGTGTGACCAACCACACCATGGTCAACGAGCAGATGCAGTTCTTCCTGCGCGGCTTCCGCCGCGATGCGCATCCGATGGCCGTGATGACGGGCCTCGTGGGCGCGCTGTCGGCCTTCTATCACGACAGCACCGACATCAATAACCCGGAGCATCGCGAGATCGCCGCGATCCGCCTCATCGCGAAGATGCCGACGCTGGTAGCCATGGCCTACAAGTATTCGGCCGGCCAGCCCTACGTCTATCCGAAGAACGACCTCTCGTACGCCGGCAACTTCATGCGCATGATGTTCGCGACGCCCTGCGCCGAATACGTGCCCAACGACGTGCTGGTTCGCGCGATGGACCGCATCTTCATCCTGCATGCCGACCACGAGCAGAACGCTTCCACCTCGACGGTTCGCCTTTGCGGCTCGTCCGGCACCAACCCGTTCGCAGCCATCGCCGCCGGCGTGGCCTGCCTGTGGGGCCCCGCGCACGGAGGCGCCAACGAAGCGGCGCTGAACATGCTCGAGGATGTGCAGCGCATGGGCGGCGTCGAGAAGATCGGCGAGTTCATCAAGCAGGTGAAGGACAAGAACTCCAACGTCAAGCTGATGGGCTTCGGTCACCGGGTCTACAAGAACTACGATCCGCGCGCCAAGCTGATGCGCGAGACCTGCCACGAGGTGCTGGGTGCGCTCGGCAAGAACAACGACCCGATCCTGAAGCTCGCGATGGAACTCGAGAAGATTGCGTTGGAAGACGATTACTTCGTGTCGCGCAAGCTGTACCCGAACGTCGACTTCTACTCCGGCATCGTGCAGCGCGCGATCGGCATCCCGGTCAGCCTGTTTACAGCGATCTTTGCGCTGGCGCGTACCGTCGGCTGGATCGCCCAGCTCAACGAGATGATCAGCGACCCCGAGTACAAGATCGGCCGCCCGCGCCAGCTCTTCAGCGGCTCGACCAAGCGCGACGTGCAGCCCATCGCGCAGCGCTGATCCACGCACGCGCCCAACCCCGACAAGAGCCCTCCGCCGCAAGGCGTGGGGCTCTTTTCGTTGGGTGCGCGAATGACCCATCGTGCGGGAGACAAGACCGCAAACACCTAAAATTGCAGTCTTTCCGACGAGCTGGCAGACACACGCATGGGCCGCACGCTGTACGACAAGATCTGGGACGAACACGTCGTTCATACCGAGGACGACGGCACCTCGGTGCTCTACATCGATCGCCACCTGGTGCATGAAGTCACCAGTCCGCAGGCGTTCGAGGGCCTGGACATCGCCGACCGCAAGGTCTGGCGCATCTCCGCCAACCTCGCGGTGAGCGACCACAACGTGCCGACCACCGACCGCTCGCACGGCATTGCCGATCCCATCTCGCGTCTTCAGGTGGACACGCTCGACGCCAACTGCGACCGCTTCGGCATCACCCAGTTCAAGATGAACGACCGCCGGCAAGGCATCGTTCACGTCATCGGCCCGGAGCAGGGCGCCACGCTGCCGGGCATGACGGTGGTGTGCGGCGATTCGCACACGTCCACGCACGGCGCGTTCGGCGCGCTCGCCCACGGCATTGGCACCAGTGAGGTGGAGCACGTGCTCGCCACGCAGACGCTGCTCGCCAGGAAGGCGAAGAACCTGCTGATCCGCGTCGAAGGCAAGCTTCCCAGGGGCTGCGGCGCGAAAGACATCGTGCTGGCCATCATTGGCAAGATCGGCACCGCCGGCGGCAACGGCCACACCATCGAGTTTGCCGGCTCGGCCATCCGCGCGCTCAGCATGGAAGGCCGCATGACGGTGTGCAACATGGCGATCGAAGCCGGCGCGCGCGCTGGGCTCATCGCGGTGGACGACGCCACGATCAGCTACGTGAAGGGCCGGCCCTTCTCGCCCAAGGGCGTGGAGTGGGACCAGGCGGTCACCTACTGTCGCACGCTGTACTCCGATGCCGACGCGCACTGGGACGCCGTCGTCGAACTCGACGCAAGCACGATCCGCCCGCAGGTGACCTGGGGCACCTCACCCGAGATGGTGCTGTCCATCGAAGACCGCGTGCCTGATCCCGAGCGCGAAAAGGACGCGAACAAACGCGGCGCGATGGAGCGTGCGCTGCAATACATGGCGCTTGAGCCGAACAAGCCGATCGCCGACATCCTGATCGACAAGGTGTTCATTGGCTCGTGCACCAATTCGCGCATCGAAGACATGCGCGAGGCCGCCGCCGTGGTGCGGCGCCTCGGCCGCAAGGTGGCGTCGAACGTGCGCCTCGCGATGGTGGTGCCCGGCTCGGGCCTGGTGAAGGCGCAGGCCGAGAGCGAGGGTCTCGACAAGATCTTTCTCGCCGCCGGCTTCGAGTGGCGTGAACCGGGATGTTCGATGTGTCTCGCGATGAACGCCGACCGGCTCGAGCCCGGCGAGCGCTGCGCGTCCACCTCGAACCGCAACTTCGAGGGCCGGCAGGGCGCCGGCGGCCGCACACACCTCGTGAGCCCGGCGATGGCCGCAGCGGCGGCGATCGAAGGGCATTTCGTCGACGTGCGCCGGATCGCCTGAACATCACTGTGGAGGGATCGATGAAGAAGACACTGCTGCTCGTCACCATGGCGCTGATTGCGCTGGCCGGATGCAACACCGTCAGCGGGATCGGGAAAGACATCCAGAAGGCCGGCTCGACGCTCGAAGACGCATCGAAGAAGAAGTAGCCATGCAAGCGTTTCGCATTCACAAGGGGCTGGTCGCTCCGATGGATCGGGAGAACGTCGACACCGACGCCATCATCCCGAAGCAGTTCCTGAAGTCGATCAAGAAGACGGGCTTCGGCCAGAACCTGTTCGACGAGTGGCGCTACCTCGATGCCGGCTTCCCCGGCCAGGACGCGGCGTCACGCAAGCCGAACCCCGACTTCGTGCTGAACCAGGCGCGCTACAAGGGCGCCTCGGTTCTTCTCGCGCGCAAGAACTTCGGCTGCGGCTCGTCGCGTGAGCATGCGCCGTGGGCGATCGACCAGTACGGATTCCGCGCGCTCATCGCGCCGAGCTATGCCGACATCTTCTTCAACAACTGCTTCAAAAACGGCCTGTTGCCCATCGTGCTGCCGGAACATGAGGTGTCGAAGCTGTTCGACGAAGTCGCGGCTTTCGTCGGCTACGAACTGGCCATCGACCTCGAGCGGCAACGGGTGATCAAGCCCGACGGCAGCGAACTCGAATTCGACGTGCAGCCGTTCCGCAAGTACTGCCTGCTCAATGGCTTCGACGACATCGCGCTCACCTTGCGCCACGCCGACAAGATCAAGACCTATGAGGCCGAGCGGCTGCTCAAGAAGCCCTGGCTTGCCAACCACCTCTGAATTCGTCGAAGGAATCGATTCGTGAAGATTGCAGTCCTGCCGGGTGATGGAATCGGCACCGAGATCGTCGCGGAAGCGGTGAAGGTGCTGAAGGTGCTGGAGCTGCCGCTCGAGCTGGAGCAAGCGCCGGTGGGTGGCACGGCCTACGAGGCGCACGGCCATCCGCTGCCCGAGGCGACGCTTTCGCTCGCCAAGGCGGCCGATGCGGTGCTGTTCGGCGCTGTGGGCGACTGGAAGTACGACAAGCTGGAGCGAGCATTGCGTCCCGAGCAGGCGATCCTCGGCCTGCGCAAGCATCTGCAGCTGTTCGCCAACCTGCGCCCGGCGATCTGCTACGAGCAGCTCACGCATGCGTCGAGCCTGAAGCCGGAGCTCGTGTCGGGCCTCGACATCCTGATCATTCGCGAGCTGACGGGCGACATCTACTTCGGCCAGCCGCGCGGCCGCCGCGAGTCGCCGGACGGCGCGTTTGCCGGGCAGCCCGAGGCTTTCGACACCATGCGCTATGCGCGCCCGGAGATCGAACGCATCGCGCACGTCGCCTTCCAGGCCGCGCGCAAGCGCAGCAAGCGCGTGACCAGCGTCGACAAGGCGAACGTGCTCGAAACCTTCCAGTTCTGGAAGGACGTGGTGACCGAAGTGCATGCGCAATACCCGGACGTCGAGCTGGATCACATGTACGTGGACAACGCCGCGATGCAGCTCGTCAAGGCGCCCAAGAAGTTCGACGTGATCGTCACCGGCAACATGTTCGGCGACATCCTCTCGGACGAGGCCGCCATGCTCACCGGCTCCATCGGCATGCTGCCGTCGGCGTCGTTGGATGCGAGCAACAAGGGGCTGTACGAGCCCAGCCACGGCAGCGCGCCCGACATCGCGGGGCAGGGGCTTGCGAACCCGCTGGCTACAATTCTGTCTGCCGCCATGATGCTCCGCTTCTCACTCAACCAGCCCGAGGCTGCCGACCGGATCGAGTCGGCCGTTCAGCATGTGCTCGCCTCGGGCCTGCGCACGGCTGACATCTGGTCCGAGAGCACCCGCAAGGTCGGCACGCGCGAGATGGGCGATGCCGTGGTCGCCGCGGTCACCAAAACCATTACCAAGGGCTAGAACGCTCTCGGTTCGTTTCGCCCGTTCCTCCCGGCGATCCGAGCCGGAGAGCAAAGGTTTTCAACGAATCTTTGAAGGGGCAACGAAATGACTCTCGTAGGACTGGTCGGTTGGCGCGGAATGGTCGGCTCCGTGCTGATCGAGCGCATGCAGCAGGAGGGCGACTTCGCCCTTATCGAGCCGGTGTTCTTCAGCACCAGCAACGCCGGCGGCAAGGCGAGCGGGCCGATCGCCTCACTCGTCAAGAACGAGACAACGCTGCAGGACGCCTATGACATCGCGGCGCTGAAGCGCTGCGAGATCGTCATCACCTGCCAGGGCGGCGACTACACGACCGAGGTCTATCCGAAGCTGCGCGCTGCCGGCTGGAAGGGCCACTGGATCGACGCTGCCTCCACCCTGCGCATGAAGGACGACGCGGTCATCGTGCTCGACCCGGTGAACCTGCGCGTGATCGAGAGCGCGCTGGCCAAGGGCGGACGCGACTGGATCGGCGGCAACTGCACAGTCAGCTGCATGCTGATGGGCGTCGGTGCGCTGTTCAAGGCCGGGCTTGTCGAGTGGATGAGCACGCAGACCTATCAGGCGGCATCCGGCGGCGGCGCGCAGCACATGCGCGAACTGCTCACCCAGTTCGGCACGCTCAACGCCGAGGTGCGCTCGCTGCTCGATGATCCGAAGAGCGCCATCCTCGACATCGACCGCAAGCTGCTTGCGAAGCAGCAATCGCTGGGTGAGGCCGAGGTTGCCAACTTCGGCGTGCCGCTGGCGGGCTCGCTGATCCCGTGGATCGACAAGGACCTCGGCAACGGCGTCAGCCGCGAGGAATGGAAGGGCATGGCCGAAACGAACAAGATCCTCGGCCAAGGCGACGGGCTCGACGCTCCCGCCGTGCCAGTCGACGGCTTCTGCGTGCGCATCGGCGCCATGCGCTGCCACAGCCAGGCGCTCACCTTCAAGCTCAAGAAGGACGTCCCGCTTGCCGACATTGAGGCCATGATCGCCGCCGACAACGAATGGGTGAAGGTGGTGCCGAACGAGAAGGAAGCAACGATTCGCGACCTGACGCCCGTGGCAGTCACGGGCACGCTCGGCATCCCGGTGGGGCGGCTGCGCAAGATGGCGATGGGTCCGGACTACCTTGGCGCGTTCACCGTCGGCGATCAGTTGTTGTGGGGAGCGGCGGAACCTCTGCGGCGCATGCTGCGCATCCTGCTGCAGGCCTGATCCCGCGCATTCGTTGGCTGCGGCCAACAGTCTGTCGGTTGGCGGCCACTTCGTGACCTCTGGCGCGATGTCAGCAAATGCATGAGCTTGTCACCGTATCTGCTTGATGCTATTGTGATTTCTTCAATTTACCGCTGGGTCGGGTGAACCGGTTGTCCGGCTCTGCAAACAAGCGGCTGACGCCGGCAGAGTGCCGCGCACGATCGAGTTGGGAGACGCCTTGAAACGAAACGCGCTAATCACGGGGCGATTTGCCTTGACCGGAGTGGCTCTGGCTGCTCTTTGGCTGACTGCACCCGCTGCGTGGGCGCTCGGCCTCGGCAAGCTGTCGGTGCAGTCGGCGCTCGGCGAAACCCTTCGCGCCGAAATCGACATCACGAGCATGACGGCCGAAGAGGCGTCGAACCTGCGCGTGCGAGTCGCGCCGCCCGAGTCCTATCGTGCGGCCGGTGTCGACTACAACCCCGTGCTGCCCAGCACCACGGCCCAGTTGCTGCGCCGCCCCGATGGACGCGCCTACCTGCGTCTCACGAGTGATCGTGGCGTGCAGGAGCCTTTCGTCGATGTGATCCTCGAACTGTCCTGGTCGACCGGTCGGCTGGTGCGTGAATACACCCTGCTGTTCGATCCGCCGTCGAACACGCGCATGGCGCAGGCGCCCGCTGCAACCGCGCCGGTCATCACGCCCGCACCAGCGGCGCCACCCCGCGCTGCCGCCGCACCGCCTGCCGCCGCACCGCCTGCCGCGCGCCTCGCACCGGCCGCGCC
>JAKFDI010000059.1:0-40466 GCA_036676235.1 Rhizobacter sp.
CCACGCTTCCTCCCCACACTCGGTCGCCCTCATGCAGTTGCGCTTCGCTTCGTTCGCTGTGATCAACTTACGGCGGGACTTGCACCCACAGGAGTGCGCCCGTGCCGGGCGCACCATGAAAAACGGCGCCCGCGGGCGCCGTTGTCATGCCGCCGCGGCGGCTCAGTTCGCGGTGTACTTCGAGGCTTACTTCGAGGGTCGTGGCGTCTCGTCGAGCTGCGGCTTGAGCCGCATGGCGTCGACCTCGGCCTGGCTCAGGATCTCGAACAGCCGCACCACTTTCTGCACGCCCGGCACGCTGCGCGCCAGTTCCGTCGCCCGGGTGGCCTCGGCCTCGGTGACCCGGCCCATCAGGTACACCACGCCGCGCTCGGTGACGACCTTGTAGTAGTTGGCCGAGATGTCGCGCGCGTCGACGAAGCTCGCCTTCACCTTGCTCGTGACGATGGCGTCGTTGGAGCGGCTGGTGAGCGACGCGGCCCCGGCAATCTGCAGCTCGTTGACGATGGCACGCACGTTCTCGACACGCGAGACGGCCTGCGCAACAGCCGCCTTGTCGGCCTCGTCGCGCACCTCGCCGGTGATGAGCGCGGTGCGGTTGTAGCTCGTGACGCTCACGTTGCCGCGGTCGCCGATGGCCTCCGCAATGCGGTTGCGCGCCTTCAGCTCGATCGCCTGGTCCTCGATCTGCGTGCCGGAGGTGCGGCGGTCGGCGGCCATCATGCTGCCACCGACGAGCGCACCGCCCACCAGCAGCGGCGCACAGCCGGCCAGCGCCGTCAGCGTGGTGGCGGTGGCAAGAAGAAGCGTGCAGCGCAGGCGTGCGCCGCGCGAGAAAACGAGAGTCATGCGTTGTCCTGTTCGCCGAGAAGCTGCAGGTCGACCGCATCGCAGATGCAGTGGATGACGAGCAGATGAACTTCCTGGATGCGTGCTGTGCGTTCGTGCGGAACGCAGATCTGCACATCGGTCTCGATCAACTGGTGGGCAATCTTGCCGCCGTCGCGGCCGGTGAGCGCCACCACCGTCATCTCCTTCGAGCGCGCCGCCTCGACGGCGGCCAGCACATTGGCCGAGTTGCCGCTGGTTGAGATCGCGAGCAACACATCGCCCGGCTGGCCGAGCGCCTGCACCTGCTTGGCGAAGACCACGTCGAAGTTGTAGTCGTTGCCCACCGCCGTGAGGATGGAGGTGTCCGTCGTGAGCGCGATCGCTGCCAAGCCCGGGCGTTCGCGCTCGAAGCGGCCAACGAACTCGGCCGCGAAATGCTGGGCGTCGCTGGCCGAGCCGCCGTTGCCGCAGGCGAGCACCTTGCCGCCCGAGGTGATGCAGCCGACGACGGCGTTCACCGCATCGGCGATCGGCTTGGCGAGCAGCTCGGCCGCGGCGTACTTGAGGTCGGCGCTGTCGAAGAACTGTTGCTGGATGCGTTGTTCGAGCATGGTCGTCGATGATATGACAGGCCTTCGTGCCACTTGGGGGCCACTTGGTTCAGTCGGCGTAGAAAGCGCCTTGCAGCCATTCGATGCGCGGCCCGTCGATCGCCACCACGTCGAAGCGGCAAGGCGGCGGCGAGGCATAGGGGCGCAGGAAGTGCTGCGCCGCGAGCACGATGCGGCGCTGCTTGGCGGCGCCGATGCTCGCGGCCGCGCCGCCGTGCGTCATGCCCTTGCGGCGGCGCACCTCGACGAAGACCAGCGTGCCGTCGCGCTCGCGCAGGATCAGATCGACCTCGCCGCCGCGGGCGCGCGGTCCGGCGGCCACCCGATAATTGCGCCGCACGAGCGCGAGCCCGTGGCCCTGCAGATGCGCCAGTGCCGCCTGCTCTCCCTCATCACCGAGCGTCTTCGTCGTCACCATGTCCAGCGCCCCGTTGCTGTTGCAGGCCGCCGCCGCGGCTGCTGGCGGCCAGAACTTTCCGGCCGGCGCACTGTACGTGGTGGCCACGCCGATCGGCAATCTGGCCGACCTCACGCTGCGCGCGATCCACGTGCTCGCGATTGCAGACGCCTTGGCCTGCGAAGACACACGCCACAGCGCGCAGTTGCTGCGCCACCTCGGGCTGGAGAAGCCGCTGCTGGCGCTGCACGAACACAACGAGCATGAAGCGGCCGGCGCGGTGATCGCGCGGCTCGCACGTGGCGAGCGCGTGGCCTATGTCAGCGATGCCGGCACGCCGGCCATCAGCGACCCCGGCGCGGTGCTGGTGGCAGCCGTGCAGCAGGCCGGCCACCGCAGCGTGCCGATTCCCGGCGCCAGCAGCGCGGTCGCCGCACTCAGCGTGGCGGGCGATGCGCCCGGCAGCGGCTTCACATTCGCCGGCTTCCTGCCCTCGCGCGGCGCCGAGCGCAGTGCGGCGCTCAAGGCCTGCGCGGCAGCCGCCGGCACGCAGGTGCTGTTCGAGGCACCGCACCGCATCGAAGCGCTGGCGAAGGATCTGGCCGAGGCCTGCGGCGCACGCCGCCTCACCGCCTGCCGCGAGTTGACCAAGCAGTTCGAGACGGTGCACACCCTGGCCGCGAGCGAACTGCCGGCGTGGCTGGCCGAAGACCCGAACCGCACGCGCGGCGAGTTCGTGCTGGTGCTGCATGCGCTGCCCGATGCGGCAGCGGCCGATGACGAAGCTGCGCACGACGCAACCCTGCGCACGCTGATGGCCGCCGTGCCGCTGAAACAGGCCGTGGCACTGGCCGGCGAGCTGACCGGCGCCCCGCGCAACACGCTGTACAAGCGCGCCCTGCGCCTGCAGCGGCAGATGGGCGCCGACGGCTGATCGCACGCCGTCGGCGATGGCTTTCGCCCATGGCCGCACGCGCCTCGCGGAGAGAACCCGCTCCCTACAATGATTCGGCCTCGTTGCAGGCCCCATCTGAAGGACCGCCCATGATCTCCCGCGAACCCACGATCGAACGCCTGGCCATTGCGCGCTCGCTGCTGCTCGAGCCCTTCGGCCTGACCGACGCCACGCTCGCGAAGGCGCTGGGCACCATCGCCACGCACCGCATCGACGACGCCGACCTGTACTTCCAGTACACGCGCAGCGAGGGCTGGAGTCTGGAGGAAGGCATCGTCAAGAGCGGCAGCTTCGGCATCGACCAGGGCGTGGGCGTGCGCGCGGTGGCGGGCGAGAAGACGGCCTTTGCGTACTCCGACGACATCTCCGAAGCCGCGTTGCTCGATGCCGCGCAGACGGTGCGCACCATCGCCGCCGCCGGGCAGAGCCGCAAGGTGAAGGTGGGCGGCAAACCGGTCATCGCCGGCAGCCGCACGCTGTACGCACCGATGGACCCCATTGCCACGCTGGACAGCACGCAGAAGGTGGCGCTGCTCGAGAAGGTGGAAAAACTCGCCCGCGCCAAGGACCCGCGCATCGTGCAGGTGATGGCGGGCCTGGCCGGCGAATACGACGTGGTGCTGGTGGCACGCGCCGACGGCACTTTGGCGGCCGACGTGCGCCCGCTGGTGCGCCTGTCGGTCACGGTGATCGCCGAGCAGACGATCGACGGCCAGGTGCGCCGGGAGGTCGGCACCGGCGGCGGCGGCGGGCGCTTCGGCTTCGGCTACTTCCACGACAGCGTGATCGAGGGCTATGTCGATTCGGCGGTGAACGCGGCACTGACCAACCTCGGCTCGCGCCCGGCGAAGGCCGGTGAGATGAGCGTGGTGCTCGGCCCGGGCTGGCCCGGCGTGCTGATCCACGAGGCCATCGGCCACGGGCTGGAGGGCGACTTCAACCGCAAGGGCTCGAGCGCGTTCGCCGGGCGCATGGGACAGCGCGTGGCCGCCAAGGGCGTGACGGTGCTCGACGACGGCACCATCGCCGATCGCCGCGGCTCGCTCAACGTCGACGACGAAGGCAACGCCAGCCAGCGCAACGTGCTGATCGAGGACGGCATCCTCAAGGGCTACATCCAGGACGCGATGAACGCGCGGCTGATGAAGACGAAGCCCACCGGCAACGGCCGCCGCGAGAGCTACGCCGCCGTGCCGATGCCGCGCATGACCAACACCTACATGCTGGGCGGCGACAAGCAGCCCGAGGAAATCATCGCGGGCCTCAAGCGCGGGCTCTACGCCACCAACTTCGGCGGCGGGCAGGTCGACATCACGAGCGGCAAGTTCGTGTTCTCGGCGAGCGAAGCGTTCTGGGTCGAGAACGGCAAGATCCAGTACCCGGTCAAGGGCGCGACCATCATCGGCAACGGCCCAGATGCACTCACGCGCGTGAGCATGATCGGCAACGACATGCGGCTGGACACGGGCGTTGGCGTGTGCGGCAAGGAGGGCCAGAGCGTGCCGGTCGGAGTCGGCCAGCCGACGCTGCGCATCGATCGCCTGACCGTCGGCGGCACGGCTTGAGCTTTTCGCCCGCCGAGCCCCGTGCTACATTCGCGCCCTATGTCTCGCAGCTTTTTCTTTGCGTATTTTTGGTTCTCGCACCGCACCGGCGGAGGAGAGGCAAGCGCATAGCTGAACGAGCGCGAACCGAATCTTCAAACCGCCGGGCGACCCCCCGGCGGTTTTTTTTCGCCCGCAGTTCCCAATTCACCGACCCACCCGAGGAGCCCTTCCCATGACGACCCAAGCCGCAAGCGACGAGTGGTATGCGCGCACCGAGAAGACGAGCCGAACCGACGACGAAAGGATCCGGAACGTGATGCCGCTGCCACCGCCGGAACACCTGATCCGGTTCTTCCCCATCCAGGGCACGCCGGTCGAGGCGCTGGTCGGCGACACGCGACAGCGCATCCGCGACATCATGTCCGGGCGCGACGACCGGCTGCTGGTCATCATGGGTCCCTGCTCCATCCACAACCCCGAGGCCGCGCTCGACTACGCGCGGCGCCTGAAGCAGCAGCGCGAGGCGCATGCCGACACGCTGGAGATCGTGATGCGCGTGTACTTCGAGAAGCCGCGCACCACCGTCGGCTGGAAGGGCTTGATCAACGATCCCTACCTCGATGAAAGCTACCGCATCGACGAAGGCCTGCGCATCGCGCGCCAGTTGCTGCTGGAGATCAACCGCCTGGGCGTGCCGGCTGGCAGCGAGTTCCTCGACGTGATCTCGCCGCAGTACATCGGCGACCTGATTGCCTGGGGCGCGATCGGTGCGCGCACGACGGAGAGCCAGGTGCACCGCGAGCTGTCGTCGGGGCTGTCGGCGCCGATCGGCTTCAAGAACGGCACCGACGGCAACATACGCATCGCAACAGACGCCATCCAGGCCGCGGCGCGCCCACACCACTTCCTGTCGGTGCACAAGAACGGGCAGGTGGCCATCGTCGAGACGCGCGGCAACCCGGACTGCCACGTGATCCTGCGCGGCGGCAAGGCGCCGAACTACGACGCGGCGCACGTGGAAGCGGCCTGCCATGACCTCGAAGCCGCCAAGCTGCCGCCGCGACTGATGGTCGACTGCTCGCATGCCAACAGCAGCAAGCAGCACCAGCGGCAGATCGACGTGGCCCGGGACATCGGCGGGCAGATCGCGGCGGGCAGCCGGCGCATCTTCGGCGTGATGGTCGAGAGCCACATCCACGCCGGCGCGCAGAAGTTCAGCCCTGGCAAGGACGATCCGGCCAAGCTGGAGTACGGCCAGAGCATCACCGACGCCTGCATCGGCTGGGACGATTCGCTCGCCGTGCTCGACACGCTGAGTGCGGCAGTGAAGGGGCGGCGCCAACGGTCCTGAGCCGCTGCGCCCGTTACGTCGACTGACAAAGAACGCTGCACCGCCGCCGCCGCCGCGGGTCGAACCCTCGTCTGCGGCTTGCGAGGAGTGATGCATGACGTTTCAACGGATCGTGACCGGCGTTGCTGCTTCGGCCGCATGCTGGATGGCCGCGGCCCAGCAGGCCACGCCGCCGACCGGGGCGGAGGAGACGCCCTTTCGCTCGGCCTTCACTCGCGCCGACACCGATTCGGACGGCAAGTTGTCCAAGCGGGAAGCGGCACAGTTGCCGACGGTGGCGGCGAAGTTCGAGGAACTCGACCGCGACCGCGACGGACTGCTGAGCCTCGAAGAATTCGGCGCCGGCTACACGGCCGGCAGCTGAAGGGTTCAGTCGCCTTGTCGGGCGAGGCGCTCGCTGCGCCAATAGACATCGTCGCCACCCAGGCCGTCGAGGTTGGCGCGGTTGAGCACGCGCGCCAGCACGAACATCAGGTCCGACAGGCGGTTGAGGTACTGGCGCGGTTCCTTGCGCACGGTGGCCTCTCCTGCCAGCGCCACCAACGCACGCTCGGCGCGGCGCGCCACGGTGCGCGCCACATGCGAAATCGCGGCGCTGCGCGTGCCCGCCGGCAGGATGAACTCCTTCAGGCGCGGCAGGTTGGCGTTGTAGTGCGCCAGCGCTTCGTCCAGCCGCAGCACGGCATCCGCCTTCAGCAGCTCGAAGCCGGGAATCGACAACTCGCCGCCGAGGTTGAAGAGTTCGTGCTGGATGACCACCAGCAGTTCGCGCACGTCATCGGGCAGCGGCTCGGCGAGCAGCACGCCGAGCGTGGAGTTCAGCTCGTCCACATCGCCCATCGCTGCGACACGCAAGTGGTCTTTGGGCACGCGCGTGCCGTCGCCGAGCCCGGTGGTGCCGTCGTCGCCGGTGCGCGTGGCGATCTGCGAGAGTCGATTGGCCATGCGGGCCATGCTAGCCCAAGCCCGCTTCCTAGAATCTGCACACGGTCAATCACGATCGACGGAGACCCGCGATGAACGCACCGATTTCAGCCCACGTGCTGGGCGCCGAGGCCGCGCGGCCGGTGCCGCCGGCGATGCTCGACGCGCTGCGGCAGCGCTTCGGCGAACGCTGCTCCACGTCAATGGCGGTGCGCACGCAGCACGGCCGCGACGAATCGCCCTTCGATGCGCCGCCGCCCGAGGCGGTGGCCTACTGCGAATCGACGGAGGACGTGGCTGCGGTCGTGAAACTCGCCGACCAGTACGCCGTGCCGGTGATCCCCTTCGGCATCGGCTCCTCGCTCGAAGGCCACCTGCTGGCGGTCCAGGGCGGCGTGAGCATCGACCTGTCGCGCATGAACCGCGTCATCGCCGTGCAGCCGGAAGACCTGACGGTCACCGTGCAGGCCGGCGTCACGCGCACGCAGCTCAACAACGAGGTGCGCCACGCCGGCCTGTTCTTTCCCATCGACCCGGGCGCCGACGCCACGCTCGGCGGCATGAGCGCCACGCGCGCCAGCGGCACGAACGCGGTGCGCTACGGCACGATGCGCGACAACGTGCTGGCGCTCACGGTGGTCAACGCGCGCGGTGAGGTGATCCGCACCGGCACGCGCGCGCGCAAGTCATCGGCCGGCTACGACCTCACGCGGCTGTACGTCGGCAGCGAAGGCACGCTGGGCGTGATGACCGAGATCACGCTCAAGCTCTACCCGCTGCCCGAAGCGGTGTCGGCGGCCACCTGCTCCTTCCCGAGCATCGACGCGGCGGTGCGCACCACCATCCAGATCATCCAGACCGGTGTGCCCATCGCGCGCTGCGAGCTGCTCGACCCGAACACGGTGCGTGCCGTCAACCGGCACGACAAGCTGACGCTTGCCGAGGTGCCCATGCTGCTGATGGAGTTCCACGGCAGCCCGGCCGGCGTGCGCGAGCAGGCAGCCACGGTGCAGGAGATCGCGGCCGAGTTCGGCGGCGAGGATTTCCAGTGGGCCGACACGCCGGAGGAGCGCACCAAGCTCTGGACCGCACGCCACCACGCCTACTTCTCGGCGCTGCAGATGCGCCCCGGTTGCCGCTGCGTGACGACGGATACCTGCGTGCCGATCTCGCGCCTGGCCGAATGCATCAACGAGACGGTGGCCGAGGTGGATGCGAGCGGCATTCCGTACTTCATCGTCGGCCATGTGGGTGACGGCAATTTCCACGTCGGCTACCTGATCGACCCGGCCAGCGCGACGGAGCGTGATCAGGCCGAAGCGATGAACGCGCGCTTGGTGGAGCGCGCGCTGCGCATGGACGGCACCTGCACCGGCGAACACGGCGTGGGCCTGCACAAGATGGGGTTTCTCGCGACGGAAGCCGGCGCGGGCGCGGTCGATCAGATGCGCGCGCTCAAGCGGGCGCTCGATCCGAAAAACATCATGAATCCGGGGAAGATATTCGCGCTGTAGGCCGGCACAACCCGCGCGCCGCGCTTCAGGCGACGGGTGCGCCGCTGAACAGCATCACCACGAACTGGTACACCGCCAGCAGCACGCCGGCGCACAGCAGGTTCAAGGCCAGGTGGCGCGGCCCGCGGTCGACGCGGATGCCCATGCGCACGCACACGCAGCCCCAGAAGATCACCAGCAGCGCCGCACCCGCGTCCACACGATCGAGCGGCTGGCCGGCGGTGCGCAGCACCGCGACGATGGCCATCCACAGGCCGGCCGCCATGACGGCGGCGGCGGTGATCTGGTTGAACGACGGCTTCTGGAGTTCGACGCCGAGAATCTTCATGGCTGTACTACCTGGAACGACAAAGGAACAACAAGAACGAGAAAGACAAGCGTGGCGAGCGACCTCGCCTCACGGCAGGTCTTCGCGCAGATAAAGGTCGCCGGTGCCGGCGCGCGACGCATGCAGCCGCGCATCGGCCGGATCGTCGATACGCTGCAGCTTCACGTCTTCATGGCGCGCGAAGAGCACGATCGACGTGCCGTCGGCGAGGTGCAGCAGCACATCGCCGTTCACCAGGGGTTCCGCCAACTGGATCGTCGCTCCCGACAGCCGCTCGCACAAGGTGCGGCGACGCCGATTCTGAGCCCGCTGGTCGCCGGTTTGTTCCCGCAATTTTTCAGGATGCAGGTCGGCCTCGACCGCGCCGAGCAGGTGCTCGATCTCGCCCTTCCAGTCGACCAGCACGTCGCGCCGGAAGCGCGCAGGCGCCTGGGCGAGTTCACCCAGGTGAATCCGTCCTTCGCCGGATTCCCAGTCGACATGCAAGGCGGGGGCGTGGCTCATGGCGCGACAACAACTCGGGTTCTGGCGTGCCCGTCGGGCACCTGGAACCAAGTCTAGAAGTGCGCGCCCCGTCGTGCGCATCGCCGGCAGCCGCCGGCGTGACATCCCAACGCGCCGCCGGATTTTGCGAGCGGCTACTGCTGCGCCGGCCCGTTGACCGACCAGCGCTTGGTGGCGAAGCCGGCCGAATCGACGCTCTCGAGATGCACGCCGAAGCCCCACAGCCGAGCCACGTGCTTCAGCACGTCCTGCGCGCCTTCGTGGAGCGGGCGATCGTTGTGCTGCACGTGCCGCAAGGTGAGCGAGCGGTCGCCGCGGACGTTGACGCTCCACACCTGGATGTTGGGCTCGCGGCTGGCGAGGTCGTACTGGCGGGACAGCGCCTCGCGCACGCGGCGGTAGCCGGCCTCGTCGTGGATGGCGGCCACTTCCAGCTCCCGTTCCTTTTCGTCATCCACGATGGAAAAGAAGCGGAACTCGCGCATCAGGTTCGGCGAGAGGTACTGGCCGACGAAGCTCTCGTCCTTGAAGTTGCGCATCGCGTGGTCGAGCGTCTCGAGCCAGTCGCTGCCGGCGATGTCGGGGAACCAGTGCCGGTCTTCCTCGGTCGGGTGCTCGCAGATGCGCTTGATGTCGGTGAACATCGCAAAGCCGAGCGCATACGGGTTGATGCCGCTGTAGGCCTTGTGCGTGACCGGCGGCTGGTACACCACGTTGGTGTGCGACTTCAGCCACTCGATCATCATGCCGTCCGACAGATGGCCGTCGTCGTACAGCGTGTTGAGCAGCTTGTGGTGCCAGAAGGTGGCCCAGCCTTCATTCATCACCTGGGTCTGGCGCTGCGGATAGAAGTACTGCGCCACCTTGCGCACGATACGCACGATCTCGCGCTGCCAAGGTTCGAGCAGCGGCGCGTTCTTCTCGATGAAGTACAGCAGGTTCTCCTGCGGCTCCTCGGGATAGCGCTTGGTCTGCGACTCTTCCACCGTCTTCTCGGGCTTGCTCGGCAGGGTGCGCCAGATGTCGTTGATCTGCTGCTGCGCATAGCGCTCGCGGTCTTCGCGGCGCTCGCGTTCCTGCGCCAGGCTCAGCTTGCTCGGTCGGCGGTAGCGGTCGACGCCGTGGTTCATCAGCGCATGGCAGGAGTCCAGCGTTTCCTCCACCGCATCCAGGCCGTGCCGCTCCTCGCATTCGTGCACGTAGTTCTTGGCGTAGACGAGGTAATCGATGATGGACGACGCATCCGTCCACATCCGGAAGAGATAGTTGCCCTTGAAGAAGCTGTTGTGGCCGTAAGCGGCGTGCGCGATGACGAGCGCCTGCATCGCCATCGTGTTCTCCTCCATCAGGTAGCTGATGCAGGGATTGCTGTTGATGACGATCTCGTAGGCGAGACCCATGTGGCCGCGGCGGTAGTTCTTCTCCGTCGCGATGAATTCCTTGCCGTAGCTCCAGTGACGATAGTTCACCGGCATGCCCACTGACGCATACGCATCCATCATCTGCTCGGCGGTGATGACCTCGAGCTGGTTCGGGTAGGTGTCCAAGCCGAAGCGCTCGGCCGTCTGGCGGATCACCGCGTGGTACTGCTCGATCAGCTCGAACGACCAGTCGCTCGGCGCGGGCAGATGGCTCACGGCACGCGGCGGCGTGATGATGTCGGCGGCGCGCTTGGTGCGCCCAGGCGGGTCGGCATATACGCCGTCGAAGAGATCGGGCGTCGGGTCGACAGGCGGTGCCACGTGCTTTCTTGTCATGCGGTGGCTCCCTCTTTCTTGAACAGATCACGGAACACCGGATAGATCTGCGAGGCCTCGGTCACCTTGCGGATGGCGAAGGTCTTGGCGTCCTCGGCCAGCGTCGCGTATTCGTCCCACAGGTTCTGCTCTTCCTCGGCCACCTGCACGTACGCGAAGTAGCGGCACAGCGGCAGGATGCTCTGAGCCAGCAGTTCGCGGCAGCGGCCGCTGTCGTGGTGCCAGTTGTCGCCATCGCTCGCCTGCGCGCCGTAGATGTTCCACTCGCTGGTCGGGTAGCGCTCGCGAGCGATCTCCTCCATCAGCACCAGTGCGCTCGACACCACGGTGCCGCCGGTCTCGGTGGAGTGGAAGAAGTTCTCTTCGTCCACTTCCTGGGCCTGGGTGTGGTGGCGGATGAAGACGATGTCGATGCACTCGTAGTGCCGCGTGAGAAAGAGGTACAGCAAGATGAAGAAACGCTTGGCGAGATCCTTGCGCGCCTCATCCATCGAACCCGACACGTCCATCAGGCAGAACATGACCGCCTTGGCGGTGGGCTGCGGCACCTTCACGCGGCTGCGGTAGCGCAGGTCGATCGGGTCGAGGTACGGGATGCGGCCGAGCTTGGCGCGCAGGTGCTCGATGCGCCGCTCCAGCGGCGGAATCTCGTGCGCGTGGGCGGCGGGGTCGGGCGCGGCGCGCAGCATGGCGAGCCGGTCTTCGAGATCGCGCAACTCGCGCCGCGACTCGCTGCCGACCGCAATGCGTCGGCCAATGGCGCCGCGCATGGAGCGCACCACGCTCAGGTTGTTGGGCGTGCCGTCGCTGGTGAAGCCGGCGCGGTGGCTCTTGAATTCGGGCGTGTCGGCCAGCGTGGTGCGCGCGAGGTTGGGCAGGGCCAAGTCGTCGAAGAAGACCTGCATGAACTCTTCCTTGGTGAGGTGGAAGACGAAGTCGTCCTCCCCTTCCCCGGAATCGCTTGCCTGGCTGCCGCCACCGCCCGCCCCGCCTTGAGGCCTCTGGATGCGGTCGCCCCGCAGGTAGTCCTCGTTGCCGGGGTGCACCATCTCGCGCGTGCCGCCAGGGCCATGGCCGAAGACGGGCTCACTGATGTCGCGCTTGGGAATATGAACGTCTTCGCCCTGCGCGATGTCGCGGATGCTGCGGCCGTCCACCGCGCGTTTCACCGCCTCGCGGATCTGCTCCTTGTGACGGCGCAGGAAGCGCTCGCGGTTGCCGATGGACTTGTTCTTGCCCGCCAGCCGGCGATCAATGATGGCCTGCATTCATCGCTCCGTTGCGTCGGCATCAAGCGGCCACCGCGGAACCGGCTTCGCCGGGCCGCTGGTGGCGCCCCCTTGAGGGGGAGCGCCGAAGGCGCTCCGGGGGTGGGCCATTAGCTGCTTTTCCTCACTCTCAAGTACCACTCGCACAGCAGCCGCACCTGCTTGGGCGTGTAGCCCTTGGCCACCATGCGGGTCACGAAGTCCTCGTGCTTCTTGGCCTCGTCGGCGCTGGCCTTCGCGTTGAAGCTGATCACCGGCAGCAGTTCCTCGGTGTTCGAGAACATCTTCTTCTCGATCACCGTGCGCAGCTTCTCGTAGCTCGTCCACACCGGGTTGTTGCCGCTGTTGTTGGCGCGCGCGCGCAGCACGAAGTTGACGATCTCGTTGCGGAAATCCTTCGGGTTGCTGATTCCCGCGGGCTTCTCGATCTTCTCGAGCTCGGCGTTCAGCGAGCCGCGGTCGAAGACCTCGCCGGTATCGGTGTCGCGGTACTCGTGATCCTGGATCCAGTAGTCGGCATAGGTGACGTAGCGGTCGAAGATGTTCTGCCCGTACTCGCTGTAGCTCTCGAGGTACGCGGTCTGGATTTCCTTGCCGATGAACTCGGCATAGCGCACCGCCAGATGCTCCTTGATGAAGGCGAGGTACTTCTGCTCCGTCTCCGGCGGGAACTGCTCGCGCTCGATCTGCTGCTCCAGCACGTACATCAGGTGCACCGGATTGGCCGCCACCTCGGTGGAGTCGAAGTTGAAGACCTTGGAGATGATCTTGAACGCAAAGCGCGTGGACACCCCGCTCATGCCCTCGTCCACGCCGGCGTAGTCGCGGTACTCCTGGTAGCTCTTGGCGCGCGGATCGGTGTCTTTCAGGTTGTCGCCGTCGTAGACCAGCATCTTGGAGAACAGCGACGAGTTCTCCGGCTCCTTCAGCCGCGTGAGGATGGCGAACTGGCTCATCATCTTCAGCGTGCCGGGCGCGCAGGTGGCGTTGGCCAGCGACGAGCCGCGCAAGAGCTTCTCGTAGATCTTGATCTCTTCCGAAACGCGCAGGCAGTACGGAACCTTGACGATGTAGATGCGGTCGAGAAAGGCCTCGTTGTTCTTGTTGTTGCGGAAGGCCTTCCACTCGCTCTCGTTGCTGTGGGCGAGCACCACGCCGTCGAACGGAATGGCGCCGAAGCCTTCGGTTCCCTTGTAGTTGCCTTCCTGCGTGGCGGTGAGCAGCGGGTGCAGCACCTTGATCGGCGCCTTGAACATCTCCACGAACTCCAGCAGGCCCTGGTTGGCCAGGCACAGCCCGCCGGAGTAGCTGTAGGCGTCCGGGTCGTCCTGGGCGTAGGTCTCGAGCTTGCGGATGTCGACCTTGCCGACCAGCGAGCTGATGTCCTGGTTGTTCTCGTCGCCCGGCTCCGTCTTGGAGATCGCGACCTGCTTGAGCACCGACGGGTAGCGCCTGACGACCTTGAACTTGCGGATGTCGCCGCCGAATTCCTCCAGCCGCTTCACCGCCCACGGAGACAGGATGCGGTTGATGTAGCGGCGCGGAATGCCGTATTCCTTCTCGAGGATCGGCCCGTCTTCGGCGCCGTCGAAGAGCCCGAGCGGCGATTCGTTCACCGGCGAGCCCTTGATGGCGTAGAACGGCACTTCCTGCATGAGCTGCTTCAGACGCTCGGCAATCGACGACTTGCCGCCGCCCACCGGCCCCAGCAGATAGAGGATCTGCTTCTTCTCCTCCAGCCCCTGCGCGGCATGGCGGAAGTACGAGACCACCTGCTCGATCGCGTCTTCCATGCCGTAGAACTCGGCGAACGCCGGGTACAGCTTGATGACCTTGTTGGCGAACAGGCGCGACAAGCGCGGGTCGTTGCGTGTGTCAACGCTCTGCGGCTCGCCGATCGCCTTGAGCATGCGCTCGGCGGCGGTGGCGTATGCGAGCGGGTTGCTCTTGCACTCCGCCAGGTATTCCTCGAGCGTCAGTTCCTCTTCGCGGGTGCGCTCGAAGCGGGCGGTGAAATGGCTGATCACGTCCATGCAGTCCTCCGGGACATCAGGCGGCGGCGACCGCGGGGGAACCCGGGTCACCACCTTGGGAAGTTCTGATGACGTCCTGACGAACCCTCTCGCCATGGGCGCCATCAGAGCTTTCCGTCGCGGAAAGCGCATGGTGTGTGCGTCTAGCTTGCTCTCGACCTGCCGGATCGAAAGCCCGAGTAGCGAGGCGCTTGCCCCGCACTTCATGGCCTTCGGCCTTGCATCAACGATGAGCAAGCCCTGTGCCTTGGAAAGATTACTCCTCGTCTCGTTCGATGTGCGTCATGTGTTCTCAGGGAGCGACAAACGACGTGAGAAGTTCCTCGGGGGATGCGCGGTCTTGCGTACGCGCGCCGCGCGCGTTTACCCGCGTGCCGAAGGCCCGCGCAAGCACTTCACGCGTCGTGAACGCAGCGCGCGTCAGCGCTTGCCGAGGCCGAGCTTGTCGAGCAGCCCGTTCAACTCGTCGAGCGAGCCGAAGGCAATCGCCACCTCGCCCTGCTCGCCGCGCTTGGTGCGCTTCTTGACGCGGATTTCCACCGTGGCGGTGAGTGCGTCCGAGAGTTCTTCCTCGATGCGCGCGAGGTCGCCCGACTTGCCGCGCTGCACGCGCAGCAGCGGCTTCTGGCGCGCGTTGCCCATGCGGTGCACCAGCTTCTCGGCTTCGCGCACGCTGAGTTTCTTGCCCGCGATCTCGCCGGCGCACAGGATCTGCTGCGCCCCTTCGAGCGGCAGCAGCGCACGGGCGTGGCCCATGTCGATGTCGCCGGCCATCAGCATCTGCTGCACCGGCTCGGCAAGATTGAGCAGGCGCAGCAGGTTGCTGGCCGCACTGCGCGAGCGGCCCACGGCCTGCGCGGCCTGCTCGTGCGTGAGGCTGAACTCGGTGACCAGGCGCTGGATGCCTTGCGCCTCTTCGAGCGGATTCAGGTCTTCGCGCTGGATGTTCTCGATCAGCGCCATCGCTGCGGCGGCTTCGTCGGGCACCGGCCGCACCAGCACTGGCACTTCGTCGAGGCCGGCAAGGTTGGCCGCACGCACGCGGCGCTCGCCAGCAATGATTTCGTAGCGATCGGGGCCGACCGGTCGCACCAGCACCGGCTGCATGATTCCTTGCGCCTTGATGCTCTCGGCCAGCTCGTAGAGCGAACCCTCGTCCATGCGCGTGCGCGGCTGGTACTTGCCGGGCTGCAGTTGCGCGAGACGCAGCGTGTGCGGCTGGCCGTCGGATTCCGCACGCGCGGCGGGCTGGTCCGACACGCGCGGGCCGAGCAGCGCTTCGAGGCCGAGGCCGAGGCCCTTGGGTTTCTTGGTCGCCATCGCGCGATTGTCTGTGATCAACGTGCACTGGCTGCGAGCTTGTCGAGCATCGCGAGGCCCTCGGGCCAGTCACCGAGACCCGACTCGTGGTTGATGTGACCTCGCGCGCCGACGAGGCGTACCTGACTGCCCCAGTCGGCCGCCATCGCCTGCGCCCGTCCGACCGAGCCGTACGGATCGTCGGTGCTGATGAGCACGAGGCTTGCGAACGGCAGGCGCGACCGCACGATCGCGCGCCAGCTGTAGAGGTTGGGCGGCATGTCCTCGCGTTCGGTATCCGGCGGCGCGACGAGCAAGGCGGCGTGCACCCGGTGCGTCAGCGACGAATGCGCCGCCCACGCCGCCACGAGCTGGCAGCCGAGGCTGTGCGCCACCAGCATGGCCGGCGCGTCGCTTGCCTGCAGTTCCTCGTCGAGCCGCGCCATCCAGTCGCCGCGGCGCGGCCATTGCCAGTCGTCCTGTTCCACACGGCGCCAGCCGTGCAGGGCTTCCCAGTGCGATTGCCAATGGCCGGGGCCGGAGTTCAGCCAGCCCGGCAGCAGCAACACTCGTCGGGATGCGGGCACTGCGTCGGTCATGGGGCTGGCTTATCCTTGATGCGTTTCGAGCAGAGGAAATCCAAATGAAGCACCGTGTATTCGTCGATGGCCAGGAAGGCACCACCGGCTTGCGCATCAACGAGTATCTCGCGCAGCGCGGCGACATCGAGGTGCTGCACATCGATCCGGAACGCCGCAAGGACGTGGCGGAGCGGGCGCGCCTGCTCAACGAGGCCGACGTGGCATTTCTCTGCTTGCCGGACATCGCCGCCCGAGAGGCGGCGTTCCTGGTGACGAGCGAGAAGACCTGCCTGATCGACGCCAGCACCGCCCACCGCACCGACCCGGCCTGGGTGTTCGGCCTGCCCGAGTTGGTGCGCGGACAGCGCGGCAAGATCCGCACGAGCAAGCGCATCAGCAACCCGGGCTGCCACTCGACCGGCTTCATCCTGCTGATGCGCCCGCTCGTGGAGGCAGGGCTCGTGGCGCCCGGCACGGCGCTCGCCGCGCACTCGTTGACGGGCTACTCGGGCGGCGGCAAGAAGATGATCGAGCAGTACGAGCGCGCCGGGGACGAGCGGCTCAAGTCGCCCCGCCCCTACGGCCTCGGCCTCGCCCACAAGCACGTGCCCGAGATGACCACCCATTCGGCGCTGACGGTGAAGCCGGTGTTCCAGCCCATCGTCGGGAACTTCTACAAGGGGCTGGCCGTGACGGTGCCGCTGCATCTGTCGCAGCTGGTGGCGGGCGCCACCGCGCAGAGCGTGCAGGCGGCCTACGAGCGCCACTACGAAGGCGAGCGCTTCATCCGCGTGCTGCCGCTGAACAGCGCGGCCACGCTCGACGACGGCTTCTTCGACGTGCAGGCCTGCAACGACACCAACCGGGTCGACCTGTTCGTGAACGCCAGCGACACCCAACTGCTGCTGATGGCGCGGCTGGACAACCTCGGCAAGGGTGCGAGCGGCGCGGCGGTGCAGTCGATGAACCTGCACCTCGGGCTCGACGAAGGCCAAGGCCTCCAGTAGACGCCGCGCGGCGTCGCACCGACGCTCAGGCGCCTTCGCGAATGCGGTAGTGGTAGGCGTAGCCCTTGGCGAAGCCGAGGCGCCGGTAGACGGCCTGGGCCGGTGCGTTGTCCGCCTCCACCTGCAGATAGGCATGGCGCACGCCGAGCGAACGAGCGTGGTTCAGCATCTCGATGCACAGCCGGCCTGCCAGGCTCTGCCCGCGCACGGCTTGGGCGGTATAGATGTCGTACAGGCCCACCAGGTCGCCCTCGATCGCATGCTGGCCGCAGGCGAGCAGCTCGCCGTCGCGCTTGAGCAGGAAGCCGGTGAACGGCACCGGCGCGTTGGCAAGCCGCTCCGCGTGGGCTTCGCGCAAGGCGAGCGGCGCCTGGCGCAGGGCGCCGGCGATCTGCGCGAAGCGCACCGGCCCGATGCGCTCGGCGCTCAAGCCGCCACCCGCCGGCACGGCCAGCAGAGGCAGGTCGCACAGCAACTGCACCTCGGTGTCGTCGTGGCGCAGGTAGCCGCGCGCTTCGAGTGCCGCATCGAGTGACGGCGGCTGCGAGAACGGCGTGATGCGCGCAACCACCGGCAGGCCGGCATCGGCGTACACCGCCTCGCAGCGCGCGAGTTTGTCCGGCAGCGGCAGCACGCCGGGCGCAACCGCGTTGATGCAGCGGGCGCGTTTGGCGGCGCCCGGCGAGAAGCGCAGCAGCCAGCCGTCCAGCAGCCGCTGCTGCGGCGGGGCACTCGCGTTGATGCCGGCATCTTCGATGCGCGCCAGCAACTCTGAATCGGAGTTTGCGCCCACTCTCACGCCAATCGCTTGACCATCTCACGCGCGAACTCGACGAACGCCTGCGCACCCTTGGACGCCGGATCGAACACCACACCCGGCATGCCGTAGCTTGGCGCTTCGGCGAGACGCACGTTGCGCGGAATCACGGTGTCGAACACCTTGTCGCCGAAGTGCGCCTTGAGCTGCTCGCTCACCTGCTGCTGCAAGGTGATGCGTGGATCGAACATGACGCGCAACAGGCCGATGAGTTCCAGATCCGGGTTCAGGTTGGCATGCACCTGCTTGATGGTGTTGACCAGATCGCTCAGGCCTTCGAGGGCGAAGTACTCGCACTGCATCGGCACGATCACGCCGTGCGCGCTGCACAGGCCGTTGAGCGTGAGCAGGCTGAGCGACGGCGGGCAATCGATCAGCACGAAGTCGTAGTCGTCGGCCACGGCCGCGAGGGCCTGCTTCAGGCGCTTGTCGCGGCGTTCGAGCGCCACCAGTTCGACCTCGGCGCCGGCCAATTCTCTATTGGCGCCTAACACGTCATAGCCACCCTTCTCGCTGCGAAGCCGCGCTTCGGCGACGCTCGCGTTTTCGAGCAGCACGTCGTAGACCGCCAGTTCCATCGCCCGCTTGTCGATACCGGAACCCATGGTGGCGTTGCCCTGCGGGTCCAGATCGGCCACCAGCACGCGCTGTCCGACGGCTGCAAGACCGGCGGCGAGATTGACCGTGGTGGTGGTCTTGCCGACCCCGCCCTTCTGGTTGGCGATGCAAAAGATTCTTGCCATGGCGATCGACTCGTCGGCTCGTGTGATGGTGGGAGATTGCTCGCGATCACTCGCGCGCGGCGGCAATCGGCGGCCGCCATTGTCGATGCTGCGACGGCAGGCGGGCGCCGCATCGCCGCCACAAACTCAGCCGGCGGACGGCACCTCGGGCCGCAGCCACACCAGGCAGCGTTCGGCGGCAAGGCCGGGCACGGCCAGCGGCTCGACGCCATCGAGCCTCACGCCGGGTGGCAAGCTCGACAGTTCGGCGTCGGGACGCTGCCCTTTCATCGCCATCCACCGCCCGCCGGGTGCAAGCAAGTGACGGGTCAGCGTGACGAAATCGGCCAGCGACGCGAAGGCGCGCGAGGTGATCAGGTCGAAGGGCGGCTGCTTCAGCGTCTCGACGCGCGCGTGCTCGGCCTGCAGATTCGCAAGGCCCAATTCCATCGCCGCTTGCCGCACGAACGCGGCCTTCTTGCCGACCGTGTCAACACACACGACCTGGACCGCCGGGCACAGGACCGCGATCACAACGCCCGGCAGGCCGGCGCCGCTTCCGACGTCGAGCACTCGCGTGCCGCCCTGTTCGCCGAGCGCCCGCACCAACGGCGGCACCACCGCCAGGCAGTCGACGAGGTGCTGCACCAGCATCTGCGCCGGGTCGCGCACGGCGGTCAGGTTATAGGTGGCGTTCCAGCGCTGCAGGAGCGACAGATAGGCCAACAATGTGTCGGCCTGCGCGGACGCAAGCGGCAAGCCGAGAACTTGTGCTGCTCGCTCTAGGTCGGCGCGCGCGGTGGGCGTGGCACTCGTCACGATGCGCCGCTTGCGCTGGCCGAGGTACCCTCGCCGACCGTCGCCGCCGACTCGTGCGCGGGGTTGCGCGCATTCGACTCGAACCCCGCGAAGCGCCCCTTCTTCAGGTGCACCAGCAGCAGCGAAATGGCGGCAGGCGTAACACCCGACAAGCGCGAAGCCTGACCCAGCGTCTCCGGCCGAAGCGTGTTCAGCCGCTGGCGCACCTCGAAACTCAGCGCCGGCACGGCGGCGTAGTCCAGCTCCGACGGCAGGCGCATGTTCTCGTAGTGCGCCGCGCGGCGCACGTCGTCGTTCTGCTTCTCGATGTAGCCCGCGTACTTCGTGCCGATCTCGACTTGCTCGATCACTGCGGCAGCCATGGGGCCGAGTTCGGCGGTCAAGGTTTCACGTGAAACATCGGCAATGCCGGCGGCATGAGCGACGGCTTCAACGGTATCGAACGTGATTCCCGGGCGACGCAGCAGATCCAGCAATCTGTACTCATGGTCCACGGGCTGACCCAATAGCGCGGTTGCGCGTTCTGCCGACAGCTTCGCGGGCGAAATCCAACGCGTCCGCAGCTTCTCTGTTTCACGTGAAACAGCATCGCGCTTCGCATTGAAAGCATTCCACCGACGGTCATCGACCAAGCCGAGTTCCCGGCCGAATTCGGTCAAACGCCTGTCGGCGTTGTCTTCCCGCAGCTGCAGCCGATACTCCGCCCGGCTGGTGAACATGCGGTAGGGCTCGGTCACACCCTTGGTGATGAGGTCGTCGACCAGTACGCCGAGGTAAGCCTCGTTGCGCGCTGGCGTCCAAGCCGCCCTGCCCTGCACTTGAAGCGCGGCATTCAGCCCCGCATACAGCCCTTGTGCGCCGGCCTCTTCGTAGCCCGTCGTGCCGTTGATCTGCCCAGCAAAGTACAGCCCGCCGATCGCACGCGTCTCGAAGCTCGCCTTCAGCGAGCGCGGATCGAAGTAGTCGTACTCGATGGCATAGCCGGGGCGCAGGATGTGCGCCTGTTCCATGCCGCGCATGGACCGCACCGCCGCCAACTGGATGTCGAAAGGCAAGGAGGTGGAAATGCCGTTCGGGTAGATTTCGTGCGTCTCCAGCCCTTCCGGCTCAAGAAAGATCTGGTGCGAATCCTTGTCCGCGAACCGGTTGATCTTGTCCTCGATGCTCGGGCAGTAGCGCGGTCCCACGCCCTCGATCACGCCGGTGAACATGGGGCTGCGGTCGAAACCGGAGCGGATGATCTCGTGCGTGCGTTCGTTGGTGTGCGTGATCCAGCACGGCACTTGCCGCGGATGCTGGCCGGCATCGCCGAGGAAGCTGAACACCGGCACCGGATCGGTGTCGCCCGGCTGCTCGGCGAGCACGCTGAAATCGATGCTGCGGCCGTCAATGCGCGGCGGCGTGCCGGTCTTGAGCCGGCCCTGCGGCAGCTTCAGTTCCTTGAGCCGCGCCGACAGGCGAATGGCCGGCGGGTCGCCCGCGCGCCCGGCCGAGAAGTTCTCGAGCCCGACGTGGATACGCCCGTCCAGGAACGTGCCCGCCGTCAGCACCACGGTGTGGCAGTCAAAACGGATGCCGGCTTGCGTTGCCACCCCCGTGACGCGGTCCCCCGTCACCAGCAGGTCCTCGCACGCCCCCTGGAACAGCCACAGATTCGGCTGGTTCTCGATGCGCCGGCGGATGGCCGCGCGATACAGCACGCGGTCGGCCTGTGCGCGGGTGGCGCGCACGGCCGGCCCCTTGGAGCCGTTGAGGATGCGGAACTGGATGCCCGCCTCGTCGGCGGCGGCCGCCATGGCGCCGCCCAGCGCGTCGATCTCCTTGACCAGGTGGCCCTTGCCGATGCCGCCGATCGACGGATTGCAGCTCATCTGCCCCAGCGTCTCGATGTTGTGCGTGAGCAGCAGCGTCGCGCAGCCCATGCGGGCGGCGGCGAGCGCCGCTTCGGTGCCGGCGTGGCCGCCACCCACCACGATCACGTCGAAGACCTTCGGGAACAACATCGGGTTGCCTAAATTTTGAGCAAACCGAGATTGTAGGGAGGGGCATGCAGCGCGTCGGCCACGAGGTATTCTGAGGACCCGCGGGGCGCGGATCAACTAGAGCCGACTCAGGCAGCCTGCACGGCTTCCATGGCGCCGTCGCCCGGCTCCTCCGTCAGAACGCAGGCCCAGAGTGGCGCGAGGCTGGCGGCCTCCTCCGCCTGCAGCCCATCCTCGGCCCACAGGCAGTCGCGCGAAAGCCGCTGGAGCCGGTACGCCAGCTCCTGCTCCGCTACCACCGCCTCCGCCAGCTCGGCCGGCGCGGCGTCGGCTCCGGGCGGCGACCACAGGCCGACCGAGTTCCAGCCGTCGCGCAGGCGGTCCAGCAGATGCAGTGCGCGCGCCGCGATCTCGTTCACGCGCGGCGAGCGGGCGCCGTCCACGAGCGAGACCGCCTGTGAGCGCCCACGCAACATGCAGCGGTCCAGCTCGCCCAGTCGATCGAGCAGTCCCGGTGCCGCCGCATCGACGAGCGCCGCCGTGTCGTCCGGCGCGGCCGCCGCCGCAGCGGCGACCCGGCTGGCCCACGCCGGATCGAATTCACCGGGCACCAGCCGCAGGGCCATGTCCGCCCGCCTGCACGGAGCCTCGCGGGCCGCCATCACGCCCAGCGCCGCCTCCACCACCGCGAGCAGGCGCCCGTGCACCGACAGGCCCTCGCGCGTACGACGTGCCGGATATCCGCTGCCGTCCAGGCGCTCGTGGTGCTCCGCAATGGCTCGATACAGCGCGGGCGGATAGTCCGTCAGCGTGCCAAGCACCATCTCGCCGACGCGCGGATGCACCGCCATCGCGCGGTAGTCGCGCAGATCGAGCGGATGGCCGGACTCCAGGGGTTGAGGCGGCACGTACATCTCGCCGATGTCGTGCAGCAGCCCGCCGAGCAATGCCAGCCGCAACCCATAACGTTCGTCGATCTCGCCAGCGAACATCGCGCCGGCCACCGCCATGGCACGGATCGCGTGGTCGAAGCAGGCCGGCTGCGTGGCCCGCGCCGTCGTCAGCAGGAGCTGCGCGACCGAGTGCAGCGGCAGATGCTGCACCTCGTGACGCAAGGCATCGGCGTTCTGGCGCGCCAGCGGCGCCCACGGATCGTCCGAGTCGAGGAAGGCAGTCAAGGCCTCGGTAAGTTGGTGAGTCGTCACTCCGTCCTCGGCCCGCAAACACGCTTCCAGCGGCTGCTGCAGTTTGCGCTCCAGCAGGCGTTGCTGCAGCGCGGTAGACACCGTTTGGTTGCGTGCGAGCAGCTTGACGCCGCGCTCGTCCACGATGTCCTGCGAGGCGACGATGGCACACGATTCGCCGGCTTTGGCGATGGCGGCCACGGCGTGGGGATTGGCAAGCTTCAGGACTTCGACGGCAGAAGGCATCAGGAACAACGGAAGAAGGAACGGCGTCAGAGGCGGCGCGCGGAGATCCGCTCAAGGAAGGGAAGGCGTTCGGGACGAGCCAGGGAGACCAACGAGCGGCGAGGCGCGAAAGCGGCTCAGCGACGACCGGCCATCACGCCCCCACCGCCCCCGAACCCACGCTCACGTTGCGCAGGTCCTGCGACACGCGTCCGTCGGCCAGCACCACCACCCGACCGGCGGACGCCAGCGTCTCGGGACGGTGCGCCACGATCACGCGGGTGAGGTTGAGCTGCTTCACCGCCTGGTTGACCAGGCGCTCGCGCTCCACGTCGAGCGCGCTCGTCGCCTCGTCGAGGAACAGAATCTTCGGCCGCTTGTAGAGCGCACGGGCGAGCAGCAGGCGCTGCTTCTGGCCACCCGAGATGCTGGTGCCCATGTCGCCGATCAGCGTGTGGTAGCCCATCGGCATGGCCTCGATCTCGGTGTGCACGGCGGAAAGCTTCGCGCACTCTTCGACCCAATCGAGGTCGGGCTGGGCGTCGAAGAAGCTGATGTTGTCGATCATCGACCCGGCGAAGAGCTGATCGTCCTGCATCACGGTGCCGATCATGTCGCGCCAGGTGCGCATGCCCAGCTGCGCCAGCGGCACGTCACCCACCCTCACCTCGCCAAGCTGCGGCTCGTGAATGCCGAGCATGAGCTTGAGCAAGGTGGTCTTGCCGCAACCCGACGGCCCGGCAATCGCCACCGATTCACCCGGCTCGATGATCAGGTTCACGCCCTTGAGCACCGCCGGCTCGCCGTCGGAATAGCGAAAGCCGATGTTGCGCAGCTCCAGCCGCGTGCCCATCTCGCCCCGGCGCGGCGGCGCGGCCATGGTGGCCTCGGGCGCGGTGAGCACGATGTCGGCCAGGCGCTCGCCCTGCAGCTTGAGCATCTTTACCTCGACGAGCTTGTCGATCAGCCCGCTCACGCGCAGCGCGAACAGCTCCTTGTAGGCGAAGAACGCGAACAGCATGCCCACCGAGAAGCTGCGGTCCAGCACGAGCAGCGCGCCGACCCAGATCACGGCCACGCGCTCCAGGCCGAACACCAGCTTGTGCAGCACGCCAAACAGCAGATCGAGCTTGCGCGTGGTGATGTCCGCGTTCATCGCGTCGACCACGAGGTTCATGAAGCGCGCCTGCCGATCCTCCTGCCGGTTGAACAGCTTGATCGACTGCACACCGCGCAGCGATTCGAGAAAGTGGCTGGAGCGCTTCGCCTCGTGGATGATGGTTTCTTCCGTCGCGTCGCGCAGCGGCCGGAAGAAGGCCCAGCGCATGAGCGCGTAGACGCACACGCCGCCCACCGCGATGGCGGTGAGCGTGACGCTGTAGACCAGCATCATCGCCAACGTCAGCACCACCAGCAGGCCGTCGAGCACCGCCTCGATGAAGCTGGTGGTGAGCGTCTGCTGGATCTGCTGGATGGCGCCGAAGCGCGACATCACATCGCCCGCGTGCCGCTTCTCGAACCACGCCACCGGCAGGCGCATGAGGTGCGCGAACACGTTCGACAGCCACTGCAGGTTGAGCGTGGCCGAGAGATACAGCACCGCCCACGAACGCAGTGCGCCCGTCGCCACGCTGATCAGCACCAGCAGCCCGAAGCCGAGCCCGAGCGTCACCAGCAGGTCTCGGTCGGCGCTCACGAGCACGCTGTCGACCACCCACTGCATGAAGAACGGCGACATCAGCACGAAGGCTTCCAGCGCCAGCGCCAGCACGAAGATCTGCGCCAGCGCGCGTTTGAGCCCGGTCACCCGGCCGAGCAGTTGCCGCAGCGTGACCTGCTGGCGTTCGACGCGCGGGCGGAAGTCGGCCGCCGGGTTCACTTCGAGCACCACACCGGTGAAATGCGCAGATACCTCCTCCATCGACAGGCGCCGCACGCCGCGCGCCGGGTCGTGGATCACCACCTCGCGTGCCGTGGCCTCGACCAGCACCACGAAATGGTTCAGGTCCCAGTGCAGCACGCAGGGCGTCTGCAGTTGCGGCAGATGCTCCAGCTCGGCGCGCAGCGCACGCGCGTTGAGCTGCAGCTCGCCGGCAATACGCGTCAGCTCGATCAGCGTCGCGCCCTTGAGCGACAGCTGGAAGCGCTGGCGCAAGGTGGGCATGTCGGTGGCGTGGCCGTGGTAGCCGGCCACCATCGCCAGACACGCAAGGCCGCACTCGGCGGCCTCGGTCTGCAGCAGCATCGGGGCGCGGCGCGCGCCGAAGCCCAACTTCAACAACGACAACAACCCGTTCATGAGGACCCCTCGCCCGCGGAGTACCGCGGTCGATCCCCCGAGGGGATGCGGGCCGGCTTGGGAGCGGCCCGGCGCTCGGCCCGCCAGCAGATCGACACGGTGTGTGTCATGTGGAGTTCATACCCTGCCGCTCACACTCAAGAGGGGTTCGAAGATCCATTCGATGAGGCGGCGCCGGTCGAGCAGCACATCCGCCTCCAATTGCATGCCGGCCGCGAGCGGGCGCGCCTGCCCGTAGGCCTGCACCGTCTGCGCGTCCAGCGCCACGGTGATGCGGTACAGCGGCTCGGCCGAAGGCGCCTCCTTGAGCGACTCGGGCAGCGGCAGGCCGGCCAGCTCGCTCGCCTGCAGCGGCGTGCGCGACACCGCCAGCACCTGCCCCGCGTGGTGGCCGAACTTCTGGTACGGAAAGGCCTGGTAGCGCAACTGCACCGCCTGGTCCCGCTGCACGAAGCCGACCGCGCTCGATGGCGCGAAAAGCTGCGCCTCCAGCCGCGCCCCGGCCGGCAGCAGGCTCGCGAGCGCCATGTCGGGCGAGACGCTGTGGCCGACCTCGGCCAGCACCGCGGTGACCACACCGTCCTGCGGCGCGCGGATGACGATGCGCTGCTTCGCCTCGATCTCGGCCGCCTCCTGGGCGACTTCGGCCAGCTCGCGTTCGATCTCGCCCTGCCGCGCCTGCGCCTGCAGCGGCAGCTCGCGGCGTTGCGCCTCCAGCACGCCGAGCTCGCGCAGTTGCGCCGCGCGCTGGCGGGCGAGCGCCTGGATCTGCGCCCGCACCGCCAGCAACTCCTCCCTTTTTGTCTGAACCTGCGCGTCGGACACGAAGTTGTCGCGCTGAAGCGACTCGAACCGCGTCACCGCCTGCTGCGCCATCGTGAGGCGCTGCGTCTGCAATTCGTTCTCGGCGTCGATCTGCGCCAGCTCGCGGCGCATGTTGTCGGCCTGCCGATCCAGCGACTGAAGCTGCTCGGCCTGCAACTGCGCGCGCTGGCGTGCGCTGTCGTGCAGGCTGCGCACGCGGGTGTCGAGGCTCGCCTTCACGGCGGCGCGCGTGTCGCCCGCCAGCGTGGCGCGGTCCAGCGACAGCACGAAGAGCACATCGCCGGCGCGCACCTGCGCACCCTCGACGGCCCGGCGTTCCAGCACCACCGCCTGCTGCGGCGGCACCAGCCGCACCACGCCGCGGTCGGGCACCAGATAGCCGGAGATGTGGGCCTTGCGGGTGTAGCGCCCTTCGTAGAGAAAGGCGCCGGCAGCCACCGCAGCGGCGATGACGCCGACCGTGAGAACGGCCAGCGACACGGGGCGCACCAGCTGGATGCTGCCGAGCCAGGCTTGTTGCCGCCCTTCGATCACCTCGGGACGGAAAAGGCCGGCCATGGCGTCATCGAAACGAGAGGGGTGTCACGATGAAGCCGATGGCCGGGCGCCGCACCTGCGAGAAGCGGTCGACTCACCAGCCGTTGTGCGGGCCGCCCGGGCGACCGAAACCACCGCCGACGTGCTTCAGATCCTCCGTGCCCAGCGGCGTCGGTGCCGGCTTCTTGCCTGCCGGTTGCGGGACCGCGGTTTGCTTGGCCTTGGGCTGGAATTGGGAGGTCTTGTCGTTCCGCATCTGAAGCTCCTGTTGGTGGCAGCGTGCGGGGTGCACGCATGGCGCTATTCCAACGGGCGGACTTCTGCCGCGTAACTGTCAACTCTTACAGGGGATCGACCCGAATGCGCGTGCGCGCACCCCCGCGGCGTGCTATCGGATGAGGCCGAGGCGAATCGCGCGCAGCACCGCTTGGTGCTTGTTCACGCAGCCCAGCTTGTGGGTCGCGTTGTTCACGTGCAGCACCGCCGTGCGCTCGCTGATGCCGAGGATGGCGCCGACCTCCCATGCCGTCTTGCCCTCCATGGTCCAACGCATGCTTTCCAGTTCGCGGGGCGTCAGACTCGGTACGTCGGCCTCGACCGGCGCGGGCAGAAGCACCCGCTGCGCAGCGTCGAGTGCGTGCACGGCGAAGAGCTGCAGATCGGCCACCAGACGCGTCACTTCGCCCGGGCTCGGCGGCAGGGCTTGGTCGCGGTCGACGCCCATGAAGAAATGCCGACCTTCGGGCAGGTGCAGCGCCAGCGCGATGCCGGTGCGGTAGCCGTAGCGCGCCTGCGCCTCCCACTTCTCGCCAAGGCCCTTGGCGACGTAGGTGTCCTGGTTCCAGATGATGGGCACGCTCTGGCGCTTGCAGTGCTGCATCACGGGGTCGAGACGGCGGCTCGATGCATTCTCGAACTCGTTGGCGTACGACGACGGCGTGTTGTGCAGCGTGATGAACTCCGACTCGCCCAGCATGTGGTCGATCACCGTCGTGGCCGACACGGTGTCGAAGCCGAGCTGGCGCGCGAAGCGCACGACTTCGCCGAGAAGATCGTCGCTCGTCTGTGCGCCGAGCACCGATGTGAACCCGCCCTGCAACATGGATCTGATTCGCTCCGCGTGGACCTTGCGAATGACTGCGGGCTCGCCCCGATCGACCTGCAATGCTTTACAGATGGCAGGCGGCCGCTCGGGCGCCACACTGCGGGCCACGACAACAGCAAGCCATTGCCCGACCCATGACGCCCCCGTGGATTGTGCGCTCGTGGCCGCCCGTATTGTGGCCGGCCGATCACCCGCCCGAGCTGCGCTTCGTGCATCTCGGCACGCGGGTGCTGAGCGCCGGCGACCCCGAACATCCCTGCTCCGGCCAGACGGTGTGGGGCGACTCCACGCCCGACAAGGCCGCCGGCGTGGCGTGGGACTGGGTCGAGCTGCAAAGCGGCGTCGTCGCGATGTCGGACCCCATCAGCCTCGTGAGCAACCTGCAGCTGATCGATTCGCACGGCGGCGTGCTCACCGGCCTGCAGGCGGCGATGCACCTGAACCAGATCGTGCATACCCTGCCGTGGCAGGAAGAGGTCACACGGGCCCTGCACCACGATTGATGAAGCCCCACGGGCCGCGTCAACGCACGGCGGCGTTGCGCAGCGAGCGCGCCACGAACCACAGGGCGGCGGCGGTCAGCAGCACACAGATCACGAGCGGCAGCGCAATCTGCGCCAGCGCCAGCGCCTCGCCCTTCAGCACCCGCGTCATCAGCGCGAACTGCGCGAGTGCGGGCACGGCGAAGTGCCACGGCGCCTCGCCGCCCTGGTCGAAGATCGACACCAGCGGCAGCACCGACACGCCAAGCACCACCACCGTGGTGTTGGCCTGTGCCTCCTTGAAGCTTCTGCAGCGAATCGCCACCGCCATGAGCACGGCCGAGAGCGCCGCTGCCAGCGGAAGCAGCACGGCGAGGAACAGCAGCGCCTCGCGCCAGCCGAAGCGGAACAGCGCGGCCAGCGTGTCGCTGCGCAGCAGCCACTGCGCCGGCAGGAAGCTGAAGCACGCCAGCACGGCGATCAGCATGCCCAGCATGGCAACGGCGCCCCACTTGCCCAGCACGATGGCGAGGTGCGCCGCCGGGTTCATCAAGAGCGGCTCGAGCGAGCCGCGCTCGCGCTCGCCGGCAGTGGTGTCTAGCGCCGCATTGAGCGCGCCGTACAGCACGGCCATCAGCACGAAGAACGGCAGCATGCCGGTGAACTGTGCGCCACGGGTCTGCGTGCTGGCGAGGTCGCGCGACTGCACTTCCAGCGGCGCCAGCAGCGCCGGCGACACGCCGCGCAATGCGATGCCGAGCATCGCCCGCTCACGCGCATAGCCCTGCAGCAGCCTGCGCGCCGCACCCACGCCGGCCTGCGCGCGCCGGTTCGCGCTGTCGCTCACCACCTCGACCACGGGCACCTCGGCGCGCAGCAGCGCCGCCTCGAAGCCCTCCGGAATCACGATCACCGGATCGCCCAGCGTGCCGCGGCGCAACTGCGCTTCGAAGCCGGCCGGCGCGGGCTTCACGGTGTAGGTCTGGCGTTCGATGTAGTTGATGAGCCCCGGCGCATATGCGGCGCCGGCGACCACCACCTCGCGCCGGTCGGCGCGCGACTCGAGCGTCGCGATCAGGTTCGACAGCGCCACCAGCACCAGCGGCCCGAGCAGCACGCTGGACACCAGCACCACCAGCAGCGTGCGTCGGTCGCGCAGCGCATCCACGCATTCCTTCGCAAAGACCGTCCACACGTCGCGAAGCATCAGCCGCGGCCTCCCGCCAGTTCTTCGGCGAAGGCCAGCTTGACGAAAGCCGCCTCGAAATCAGATTCGCCCGTACTCGCCAGCAGTGACGCCACGCTGCCCGAGGCCACCGTGTGCCCATGCGCGATGAGCACCACGCTGTCGCACAGCCGCTCCACCTCTTGCATGATGTGCGTGGAAAAGACGATGCACTTGCCGCCGCCTTCCGCCGTGCGCAGGAAACGCAGCGCTTCGCGCAGCGCGCGCGTGGCGAGCACGTCCAGCCCGTTGGTCGGTTCGTCCAGCACGAGGTGCGCCGGGTCGTGCACCAGCGCACGCGCCAGCGCCGTCTTCATGCGCTCGCCCTGGCTGAAGCCTTCGGTGCGCCGCTCCAGCAGCGGCCCCATGTCGAGCATGCCGGCCAGCGCCTCGGCGCGCGCATGGGCGGCCCCGGCCGCCATGCCCTGCAGCCGGCCGTAGTAGACGATGTTCTCGCGCGCCGTGAGCCGGGGATACAGCCCGCGCGCATCGGTCAGCACGCCCATGCGCGCGAGCGTTTCGCGTGGCCGCGCGGTCACGTCGATCCCGTCCACGCGCAGGCTGCCCGCATCGGGGGCGATCAGCCCGGCCAGCATGCGCAGCGTCGTCGTCTTGCCCGCGCCGTTGGGGCCGAGCAGGCCGGTGATGTGGCCGTCAGGCGCGGTGAAGTCGACCTGCGACACCGCCGCCACGCGGTGCGTCTCGCCGCGCCAGCGCCCGCGCGGCGCCGACACGGTGAAGTGCTTGGCGAGGCCGGCGACTTCGATCATCGCGGCAGCACCACCGGCTGGAAGACCGGCGGGCGCGGCATGTTCGCGGCGCAGTCCGCCTCCACGGCCAACGCGTCGGCCGGCGTCTCGGCGTCGATGAAGCGCCACAGCACCTCGTGCATGCAGCCGAGCGCCAGCACGCCGTGGCCGGCATTCGGCACCACGACGTGGCGGGCAAGTTCGCCCAGCGCGCGCGCCGTGCGTTCGGCATGGCGCGGCGGCGTCACCGGATCGAGCCCGCCACTGAGCAGCAGCACCGGCACCGCGCTCGACGCGATGCGGCGAAAGCCCTCGGGCAGCGCGCCCTGCGGCCACTCGGCGCAAACGCGCTGGTACAGCCGCGCGAAGCCGGTGCCGAAATCGGCGCCCAGCGCATCGCCCGCCGGGCCGAGGTGCGGCACGTCTTCGGCGCACATCACCGAGAAGTGCATGCCGGTCGCGATCTCGCCGCGGCGGCTCGCGCCCGGCATGCCGAGCGCCACCAGCGCCTGCGGCCGCCCCGCCGTCGCCTCGGCAATCGCCGGCGGCAGCGCGGCGGCCCGCGCCGGCGTGTACAGCGCCGCGCGCACCGCGCCGAGCAGCAGCTCGCGCGTCAGCTCCACGCGCTCTTCGCGGCCGTCCAGCGGGTGGCGCATCGTCACCGTGCGCGGCAGGCCGGCCAGCAGCGCCTGCCAGTCCTCGCGCAGCCGCGGGTGGCGTGCGGCGCAGGCAGCATCGTCGCGGCAGGCGGCGAACCAGGTGTCGAGCGCGGCCTGCGCGTCGGTCGAGAAGCTGCCCGGCAGCGCCATGTCGGGCGGCGCCACGCCGTCGAGCACGCTGCGGCGCAGGTGCACGGGGAACTGCCGCTGGTATTCGAGCGCCGCCCGCGTGCCGTAGGACACGCCCACAAGGTTGATGCGCTCGGCGCCGAGCGCGCGCCGCACGGCATCCAGGTCCTGCATGGCGATGGCCGTGGTGAAGAAGCGCAGACCGTCCGCGCCAGCCACGTAGGGCAGCTTCGCGAGCGACTCGCGGCATTGGCGCAAATGCACGATCTCGCGTTCCACGGCGGCCTGCTCGGCCAGCGTTCGGCGCGATGCGTCATCGCAGACGAGCGGCGCCGAGCGGCCGGCGCCGCGCTGGTCGACGAAGACGATGTCGCGCCGGTTGTTCAGCCGCGCGAAGAGCGGCATCACGTCGCCCGCCACGTCGATGGCGCTCTGCCCTGGCCCGCCGGCGAGCAGGAACACCGGGTCGGGCCGCTTGCGCCGCGCGAGCGCCGGCACCACCACGTAGTGCACGTCGATGCGGCGGCCGTCCGGCGCGGCCGGGTCGAGCGCGCGCTGCACGCTGCCGCAGCGCACCTCGTGCGGCAGGCCGGGCACGCGGCACGGCGCGGGCGGCGCGTCGGCGGCCCACGCCGCAGCCCACGGCAGCAGGGCCGCGGCCAGGCAGGCGAGGTGCCGAATCCGCTTCACTCGCCGAGCAGGCGCTTGAGCTCGCCGCTGTCGATGAGCCTCTGCAGTTCGGTATTGCCGCCGACCAGCACACCGCGCACGAAGACCATCGGCAAGGTCGGCCAGCCGGTCCACATCTTCAGCGCCGTGCGGCGCCGCCACTGGCTCAGGTAGCTGCCGAAGCCGAGGTAGTGGAAGGGCTGGCGCGCCGCATCGAGCGCCGCCCGCGCACGGCGGCAGTGCGGGTTCCAGGCCATGCCCACCACCAGCACCGGGTTCGAGTTCACCGCCGACTGCACGTTGTGCACGATGTCCAGGTTCAGGTTGGCGATGCGCTCGCGGATGTCGGGGTGAATGCGCGATTCGTCGAGAACCAGGCGGGGCATGGGCGCTCCAGGCGGGAAAAGCGCAAGCGTAGCCGCAGCGTCAGAAATTGCCCTGCTGGAAATCGGCGACGGCCTGGCGGATCTCGTCGGTCGTGTTCATGACGAAGGGCCCGTACTGCGCGATCGGCTCGTTCAGCGGCCGTCCAGCCACCAGCAGCACGCGCGCCGGCCCGCCGGCGGCGACCAGGCGCACGCCATCGGCCTCGGGCGCATTCGCGAGCACGGCCATGCGCGCCGTCTCCACGCGCGTAGGCTGCGCTTCGCTGCCCGTGTCGACATTGCCCTCGTAGACGTAGAAGAAGGCGTTGTGGCCCGGGGGCAGCGGCTGCTCGAACACCGCGCCGGCCGGCAGGGCGATGTCGAGCACGATCGGCTCGGTGCCCGGCCGGGTGACGGCCCCTTCGACGCCGTGGCTGGCGCCGGCGATCACGCGAACCGACACACCGCCGGCGAGGCTGAGCACCGGCACGCCGGCGGGCGGGATGTCGCGGTACTGCGGCGCCGTCATCTTGTCCTTGGCCGGCAGGTTCACCCACAGCTGGAAGCCGGCCATACGCCCCGCCTCCTGTTCCGGCATCTCCGAGTGCAGCAGGCCGCGCCCGGCGGTCATCCACTGCACGCTGCCCGGCTCCAGCAGGCCGACGTTGCCCACGCTGTCGCGATGGCGCATGCGCCCGGCCAGCATGATGGTCACCGTCTCGAAGCCGCGGTGCGGATGGTCGGGAAAGCCGCCGATGTAGTCGTCGGCCGATTCGCTGCCGAAGGCGTCGAGCATCAGGAAGGGGTCGAGCCGGCGCTGCAGCGGCTGGGTGAGCACGCGCGTGAGCTTGACGCCGGCGCCGTCGGACGTCGGCTGGCCGCGCACCATCTGCTCAACGCGGCGGGGCTGATTCAACGCAAGAACTGTGTTCGACATGGGGTACTCCTTGGAATCGCGCGTTGACATCGCGCAGTGAATCGCGGTCATCGTGCCGCACGCCACACCGTAGCGCCACAGGCAAGGGTTAACGCTTAGATGGTTCGCACACTGCGTTCAAATAATCGAACGGAGATCGTTAAGCGCAATAACTACTTCAGTCATTCGGAACCGCCATGAAGCGAAGAACCCTCCTCCAGGCCGGCACGGCCGCAGCACTCGGAGTCTCGGCATCGCTGGTGCGCGCCGAGTTCCAGGTGGGCGACAACGAGATCGTTCTCGGCAATACCGGCATCCTCGGCGGCCCGCTGGGTGTGCCGGTGACCATGATGCTCAAGGGCGGCAACCTGCTGTTCGACGACCTCAACGCCAAGGGCGGCATTCATGGCCGCAAGGTGCGCGTGGTGTCGCTGGACGATGAGCTGAAGCCGCCCAAGGCGGTGGCCAACTGCAAGACGCTGCTGGAAGAACACAAGGCCTTCGCCTTCTTCGGCTGCGTGGGCTCGGGCACCACGGCCGCCACCGGGCCGGTGCTCAAGGCCAGCGGCGCGGCCGCGGTGGGCGGTTTTGCGGTGGCCGATTCGGCGCGCGACAAGGTGGCCGGCTCGGCCTACTTCGTGCGCGCCGCCACGGCCCGCGAAGGGCAGGCGCTGGTGCAGCACCTGACCACCATCGGCATCACGCGCATCGCGGTGGCGCACCTGAGCAACGCCGGCGGCCTCGAAGTGCTCAAGCTGCTGACCGACGAACTGGCCAAGCACAAACTGGCGCCGGTGGCCTCGTCGGGCATGAAGGGCGACGGCAGCGACGCGCCGCAGGTCGCCAAGCTGTTCGGCGCCCAGCAGCCGCAGGCGGTGCTGATGTACCTCGGCGGCTCGCTGGCCGGCAAGCTCATCAACGCCACGGCGGAGCTGGGCAACAGCCCGTCGTTCTACGGCATGTCCATCGTGCCGGGCGAAGTCACCGCCAAGGTGGCCGGCGAGCGTGCGCGCGGTCTCGCCATCGCGCAGATCATTCCCTACCCCTGGGGCGAGGTGGAGCCGCTCGTGCGCGAGTACCAGCGCCTGGCCGAGGCCGCCAAGCTGCCGGTGGGCTACTACACCTTCGAGGGTTACCTCAACGCCGTGGTGATGAGCGAGGCACTCAAGCGCACCGGGCGCGACCTCACGCGACCCCGGCTGCACGCCGTGCTGCGCTCCATGAAGATGCGCATGGCCGGGATGAACATCGATTTCACCCACGGCGGCCACACGGGTTCGCGCTTCATCGAGCTGGTGCAGGTCACGCGCGACGGGCGCTTCCTCAGATAGGCCCACCCCAAGAACAGGCCCACCCCCTACGCGCTTCGCGCGCCCCCTCAAGGGGGCACACCAGCGGACCGGCGGAGCCGGATCCGCGGTGTTTGCTTGATCCGCCTCTGCGCCCCTCCTACAGCGTGGGCACGCCGTGTGCTCTTCGAGCGGTGAATGAGTTCGCCGACCACCCTCTCCCGCCCGGCTCTCGGCCGATGGGGCCGGGCGACGGCGTTGTTCCTGATCGTGTTCGCGGCCGCATGGCTCAGCGGTTGCGCGGGTCTGCCGCCACGCCCTGAACAGCCGGTCACGCGGGCACTTGAAAACCCCGGCAGCACGCCGCTCGGCCGGCTTGTCGCGCGTTCGGCGCCGGGACCGCGCGTCTCGGGCCTGCGCACGTTGATCGCCGGCGACGATGCGCTGGATGCGCGGCTCGCGCTGGCCGACCACGCCAGCCGCACGCTCGACCTGCAGTACTACGCGATCAGCAAGGACGTGTCGGCGCACGCGATCCTCGAGCGCGTGCATGCCGCCGCCGACCGCGGCGTGCGCGTGCGGCTGCTGCTGGACGACCTCAACACCGCCGGCGCCGACGAAGCACTGCTCGCCCTCATGCAGCGCCCGAACGTGGAGGTGCGGCTCTACAACCCGTTCCCGAACGGCCGCGCCTCCGTCATCACGCGCGTGCTCGGCTCGCTGGGCGACCTGGCGCGCATCAACCGGCGCATGCACAACAAGCTGTTCGTCGCCGACAACGCGCTGGCCATCACTGGCGGGCGCAACCTCGGCGATCCGTACTTCGTGCGCAGCGACACGAGCAACTTCGTCGATCTGGATCTGCTGGTGGCCGGGCCGGCGGCGCGCGCGCTGTCGCGATCGTTCGACCGGTTCTGGAACGGGCCGCTGGCCTATCCCGCGGCGATGTTCATCGAGCATCCCGCGCGCCCGCGCCCAGACCTGCACGACGACCCGCTACCCATCGATCCGCCGCCCAACGCCGCGGCTGCAGCGCCTGCGGAAGAGGCAGTCCACGCCAAGCTGCAGCCGCGGGCCTTGTCGCGCCAGCTCGCCGCTGGCGAGTTGCCGCTGGTCTGGGCGCCCGCGCGCGTCATCGCCGACCGCCCGAGCAAGCTCGGCCACGACGACGAGCCGGCCCCGCAGGAAACGATGTTCGACAACATCGACGCGCTGCTGCGCTCGGCCAAGCGCGAGGTGATCCTCGTCTCGCCCTACTTCGTGCCCGGCGCGCACGGCATGGCGCTGCTCGGCGAGCTGCGCGCGCGCGGCGTGGCGGTGCGCGTGCTGACCAGTTCGCTCGCCGCCACCGACGCGCCGGCGGTGCACATCGGCTATGCCCGCTACCGCGAAGACCTGCTGCGCATGGGCGTGATGCTGCACGAGCTGCGCCCCGAGGTCGGGCGCACCAAGGTTCGGCTCGGCAGCTTCGGCTCGTCGTCGTCGAAGCTGCACGCCAAGGCTTTCGTGGTCGACAAGCAGGTGGTGCTCATCGGCTCGATGAACTTCGACCCGCGCTCGGACCGGCTCAACACCGAGGTCGGCGTGCTCGTGCACAGCGGGGTCATCTCGCGCGAGATCGCGGCGATGTACGAATCCATCTGCAACGACGCCGCCTGGCGCCTGTCGCTCGACGCAGACGGCGGCCTGCGCTGGACCGCCAAGCCGGACGCCGACAGCGAGGTGCCGGTGGTGGCGACCAGCGAGCCGGGCGCGAGCCTGTGGCTGCGCGCGGCGCTGCGCCTGCTCGCGCCGCTGGCGCCGGACGAGCTGCTGTGAGGCCGGCTCACTCGGTGACTTGCACGCCGTTCCAGAACGCCACGCGGCCCTTGATCTGCGCCGCAGCCTCGCTCGGCTCGGGGTAGTACCAGACGGCGTCCGGGTTCAGGTCGCCGGCCACCATCAGGCTGTGGTAGTGCGCCTGGCCCTTCCACGGGCAGCTCGTGCGGTGATTGCTGAAGGTGACGTACTCGCGCTTCAGGCTGCTCTCGGGAAAGTAGTGGTTGCCCTCGACGACCACGGTGTCGTCGCTCTCGGCGATGGTGGTGCCGTTCCAGATGGCTTTCATCGGCTGGCCTTTCATGCGGGTGAAATGAAACGCATCGTAGGCGTGCGGCATGCCCCTTGCCGAGGTCGGCACATCAAGGCCCGGGGAATCGCGATGACCGATGTACGCAAGGGGCAGGCGCCCGCCACGCTGGACCGCGCGGAGTTCGGGCGCCGCTGGCGTCAGCAGTTCTTCGATCCGGCCTTCGATGTCGAGAACGAAGCACTCACCCGACTGGAAGAGATCGCCTGGCAGGCCTACGACCAGGGCCGCAAGGCGCCGCGAACGCGCAAGGCCGGCCCCGGCTACGCCGACCCGGACTACGACCTGTCGATCGAGTGGATCGAGGCGAAGGAACGCATCGAGCGCGCACAGGCCGCATGGCACGACCCGGCCACGCCGCCCCGCGTGCTGCTGGTGTGCGGCGCGGCACGCAACGACGGCACCTGCCCGGGCGAGATGTCCAAGACCTTTCGCCTCGGCCAACTCGCGCGCGAAGGGCTCGAGGAACGCGGCATGCAAGTCGACCTGCTGGACCTGAGCCTGCTCGCTTCCGAGTACGGCCGGCGCATCCACCCGTGCAAGGCCTGCGTCGCCACCGCCATGCCGCTGTGCCACTGGCCCTGCAGCTGCTACCCCAACCACTCGCTCGGGCAGGCTCCCGACTGGATGAACGAGATCTACGAGCGCTGGACCGCGGCCCACGGCATCGTCGTCGTCACGCCCACCTACTGGTACCAGGCGCCGAGCGCACTCAAGCTGATGATCGACCGGCTGGTGTGCGCCGACGGCGGCAACCCCGACCCCACGCTCACCGGCGGCAAAAACCCGGCCAAGGCGAAAGAGGTGGAACTTGCCGGCTGGGACTACCCGCAGCACCTCGCCGGCCGCGTGTACGGCCTCATCGTGCACGGCGACGTGGCCGGCATCGAAGGCTCGCGCCGCGACCTGTCGGACTGGCTCGACTGGATGGGCCTCGTCGATGCCGGCGCACAGGCGCGGCTCGACCGCTACATCGGCTACTACGCGCCCTATGCCACCAGCCACGAGGCGCTGGACCGCGACGAGGGCGTGCAGGAAGAGGCGCGCAACGTCGGCCGCGCGGTGGCGCATGCGGTGGGCGAACTGCGCGCCGGCCGACTGGCGCCGGTGCAGGCCAAGCTCGCGCGCCCGCGGCTGAAGTGAAGCCGTGCCGCCGCAGTCACGTCGCGAAACAGGCGTGGCGCAGGCGCATACGTGATAGCCGCAGCTTGCGGGAAATCCCCCTCTGAATGCCCGCGCATGAACCGATAGCCTGCGAGCTTGCATCGGGTTCGCCCTTGGGCGAGCCCATTCCGATCTTGAACGCCGAAGGAACTCACGATGAAGATGCTGTTCGCCTCCGCCCTTGTTGCCGCCTTCGCCCTCGCCGGCCCGGCACAGGCACAACCCATCGTCATCAAGTTCAGCCACGTGGTGGCCGAGCACACGCCCAAGGGCCAGGGCGCGATCAAGTTCAAGGAACTCGCCGAGAAGAAGCTGCCCGGCAAGGTGCAGGTGCAGGTGTTCCCGAGCTCGCAGCTCTTCGGCGACGCGAAGGAAATGGAGGCGCTGCTGCTCGGCGACGTGCAGTTCATCGCGCCATCGCTGTCCAAGTTCGACCGCTACACCAAGAAGATCCAGATCTTCGACCTGCCCTTCCTGTTCGACGACATCGCGGCCGTCGACCGCTTCCAGAGCAGTGCCGAGGGCCAGTCGCTGCTGAACGCCATCAAGAGCAAGGGCCTGCAGGGTGTCGCCTACTGGCACAACGGCATGAAGCAGCTGTCCACCAACCAGGACAAGCTCCAGCGCCCCGAAGACGTGAAGGGCCTGAAGTTCCGCATCCAGGCCTCCGACGTGCTTGAAGCGCAGTTCCGCGCCGTGGGCGCCAACCCGCAGAAGATGGCCTTCGCCGAGGTCTACCAGGCGCTGCAGACCGGCGTGGTCGACGGGCAGGAGAACACCTGGTCGAACATCTACTCGCAGAAGTTCCACGAGGTGCAGAAGACGATTGCCAACACCAACCACGGCGTGATCGACTACATGGTCGTCACCAACGCCAAGTGGTGGGACGGCCTGCCGGCCGACATCCGCAAGGGCCTCTCGGAAGCGATGGCCGAAGCCACCAAGTACACCAACGACCTCGCCAACGAACTGAACGAGCGCGACCGCAAGCGCATCATCGAAGCCGACAAGGCCAAGGTCGTCCAGCTGTCGAAGGACGACGTGGCCGCGTGGCGCAAGGCGATGCTGCCGGTGTGGACCAAGTTCGAGGGCGACATCGGCCGCGACCTGATCGACGCCGCGCAGAAGGCCAACAAGTAAACCCGGTGATCGGCACGACCGCACCGACGACGGGCTGGTTCGCGCGCCTCGAGGAGGGCCTCATCGCCCTCCTGATGGCGCTCATGACCATCCTCACCTTCGCGCAGGTGGTGGCGCGCTACGTCTTCAACTACAGCTTCGTCTGGACGCTGGAGCTGGTGACGGTGCTGTTCGCCTGGCTCATCTTCATCGGCATGTCGTACGGCGTGCGGGTCGGCGCCCACATCGGCGTCGATGCGCTCGTCAAGGTGCTGGGGCCGCGCACGGCCCGCGTCACCGCCGGCATCGCCGCGGCGCTGTGCCTCGTCTACGCGCTGATCATTGCCTTGGGCGGCTGGATCTACGTGGAGAAGATGTTCTCCATCGGCATCGAGATGCAGGACCTGCCGATTCCGCAGTGGGTGCCGCGCACCATCATGCCGCTCGGCTTCGCGCTGCTCGCCTGGCGCTTCGCGGCCGTGCTCTGGGACGTGATCCGCAACCGGCAAACGCACCTGCTCGGCGATGAGACCGAGGACGCGCTCAAGCTGCGCCAGGACGTCGAGCCGACCTCGACCGACCGCCCATGACCACTGCCGCGCTCTTCATCCTGCTGTTCGTGTTCATGGCGATCGGCATGCCGGTCGCGGTGGCGCTCGGCCTGTCGTCGGTGCTGACCATCCTGCTCTTTGCGCAGGATTCGCTGGCCTCGATGTCGCTCAAGCTGTACGAGACCTCCGAGCACTACACGCTGCTGGCCATTCCCTTCTTCATCCTGTCGGGCGCCTTCATGACGACCGGCGGCGTGGCCAAGCGCATGATCCGCTTCGCCATCGCCTGCATCGGCCACCTGCGCGGCGGGCTGGCCATGGCCTCGGTGATGGCCTGCATGCTGTTCGCCGCGGTGTCGGGCTCCTCGCCGGCCACGGTGGTGGCGGTGGGCTCCATCGTCATCGCCGGCATGGTGAAGGCCGGCTACACGCAGACCTTCGCCTCCGGCGTGATCTGCAACGCCGGCACGCTGGGCATCCTCATCCCGCCGTCCATCGTGATGGTGGTCTACGGCGCGGCCACCGAAACCTCGGTCGGCAAGCTCTTCATGGCCGGCGTCATTCCCGGCCTCGTGCTCGGCCTCATGCTGATGTTCGCCATCTACGTGCGCGCGCGCATGGTCAACCTGCCGCGCCAACCGCGCGCCAGCCTGCGCGAGGCGCTGCAGGCGGGGCGCGATTCGCTGTGGGGCCTGCTGCTCATCGTCATCATCCTCGGCGGCATCTACGGCGGCATCTTCACGCCAACCGAAGCCGCCGCGGTGGCCGCGGTCTACGCGTTCGTCATCGCAGTCTTCGTGTACCGCGACATCGGCATGAAGGAGGTGCCGCAGGTGCTGGTGGATGCCGGCAAGGTGACGGTGATGCTGATGTTCATCGTGGCCAACGCGCTGCTGTTCGCGCACGTGCTCACCACCGAGCGCATACCGCAGACGATCGCCGGTCACATCATGGGCATGGGCATGGAGGCCTGGCAGTTTCTGATCGTCGTGAACATCCTGCTGCTGGTCGCCGGCATGTTCATGGAGCCGACCGGCATCATCCTCATCATGGCGCCCATCCTGTTCCCGATCGCCACGCAGCTGGGCATCGACCCGGTGCACCTCGGGATCATCATGGTGGTGAACCTGGAGATCGGCATGGTGACGCCGCCGGTGGGGCTGAACCTCTTCGTCACGGCCGGCATCACAGGCATGTCGATCATGCAGGTGGTGCGCGCTGCGGCGCCGTGGCTGATGGTGCTGCTGACGTTCCTCGTCATCATCACCTACGTGCCGCAGATCACGCTGTTTCTGCCGAACCTGTTGTTCTGAGGGGGCGCCGCGGCGCGGGGCTGCACGCACCCGTGAGTCGAACAATGTGCCCGTTGCGCCTATCCGGCTCCCGCTTGGCTTGTCGAAGCGCTGGGCTACAGCACCGTTGTGCTTGATCGAAGGCTGGGCGCGTTGTTGAGACAAGCCGGGTCTCGCCCCGGCAGGCGAGTCCCCTTTCTTGCTTGCCCAAGAAAGGGAACCCAAAGAAGGGCACCCCGACCTCGGCGGTCCGCTTGCAGCGGACTGCTCTGCGGTGCTCGGACTTTGGCGCTCGCGCAGAACTCGC
>JAKFDI010000060.1:0-16245 GCA_036676235.1 Rhizobacter sp.
ACCGCAGAGCAGTCCGCTGCAAGCGGACCGCCGAGGTCGGGGTGCCCTTCTTTGGGTCAACTTTCTTGGGCAAGCAAGAAAGGTGACTCGCCCGCCGGGGCGAGACCCGGCTTCTCACATCAACGCACGGTCCTTCGACTGAGCCAACGAGCAGGGCCTTCGACAAGCTCAGTCCGAACGGGTTGGTGGGACGAACGCTTCGACCGGCTCGGCACGAACGCGCCGAGTGAGTCGCGAACGTCCTGAACGAAGTGCGAAAGGGCCTGCCGCGGCGGAGGCTTGGGCGCGCCCGAGCCTGAACGGCACTCCAGGCTCAGGCCCGTTCCTTGCTCCTAATGCCGCTTCGATCCGCATCAAGCGGATCGCATCGCGTGCGAGGAAACCCCCATGACCCGCTCCACCGCCGGCCCGGCCGGCAGCCGTTTCGCTGATGCCGGTGCCGCGCGCGCGGCGCTTGACCTCGCGCTTCCGATGATCGAGCGTGCCGTGCCTGACAAGCAGGTGTGCGGCAGCGGTTTTCTCTACGTCGTGGTCATGGATCCGGCACTGCGGCCGGGCGATGCCAGCTTCGAGCAGGCGGTGCTGCTCGAACACGCCGTCGGCGACCGCAGCCGGTGGGACGCCGACTACGCCGCCTTCGCGCGCGCCAAGGCGCGGCTGTGCTGGCTGCATGGCATGGACAGCCACCGCGTGCAGCACGAGCGGCCGCATCTGCTGCGCGAAGGCGATGGCCTGCTATGGGGTGGCGTGTGGCTCGACGGCATCGTCGTGGCCGCGAGCGGCGCGCACATGTTCTTCGACGAGGCGTTCTCGCTCGCCGTGGCGGCCAACCTGCGGGCGATCGCCAAGCAGCGCCACGCGGAAGCTCGCGCGAAGGACCAACTCATCGCCGGCCCTGCCGCCGCCTGAAGCAGCCGATTGGCCGCGTCGGCACGGCTTACCGGGCTTTGTAGAAACGACACCGCATCCAGACCGAAAGCGCACCTCAGTGAAAGGACTACGCACGTCGCGAACAAGTCGTTCGCCCATAATGGATTCACTTCGTTGCCGCCTTGCCGGCACTGCGGTGCAAGCGGCACGAACGCCGCGCACGCGCCCTCTCCACGGCCCTGCCGAGACCGCGCACTGCGTGGTGCCGGAGCGGATCCCGGGCCTCTCTCTCGATGACACAGAAAAGGAAACACCATGCCTCACGCATTGGTCGTTGACGACGAAGCGGACTCGGCCGAAATGATGGCCGCACTCATCGCCACCGAAGGGTTCACGGTGGCCACTGCCGGCTCGCTGCGGGACGCGCGCCGCCAGATGGCGCTGCAGGAACCCGACATCGTGCTGCTCGACCTCATGCTGCCCGACGGCAACGGCATGTCGCTGGTCGAAGACGCCAAGGGCCTGCCCAACACCGAGGTGGTGCTGATCACAGGGCACGCGAGCCTCGAAACCTCCATCCAGGCGCTGCGCCTGGGCGCGGCCGACTATCTGGTCAAGCCGCTGAACATGAAGCAGCTGTCGGGCATCCTCTCGCGCGTGACCAAGCCGTCGGCGCTGAAGGCCGAGGCCGACGATCTGCAGACCGGGCTCGAGAAGGAAGGCCACTTCGGCCTGCTGTGGGGCCGCTCGGCGCCGATGCGCCATGTGTACGAGCAGATCCTGCGCGTCTCGGGCACGGCCGTCACGGTGTTCATCACCGGCGAAAGCGGCAGCGGCAAGGAAGTGGTGGCGCGCACGGTGCACGACCTGTCGCGCCGCCGCGCCAAGCCCTTCCTCGGCGTGAACTGCGGCGCCATTTCGCCGCACCTGATCGAGAGCGAGATCTTCGGCCACGAGAAGGGCAGCTTCACCGGTGCCGACCGCCAGCACCAGGGCTTCTTCGAGCGCGCCTCGGGCGGCACGCTGTTCCTCGACGAAATCACCGAGATGCCGCTGGACCTGCAGGTCAAACTGCTGCGCGTGCTGGAGACCGGCACCTTCATGCGCGTGGGCTCCACGCAGGTGCTCGAGACCGACGTGCGCATGATCGCCGCCACCAACCGCCAGCCGAACCAGGCGGTGACATCCGGCAAGCTGCGCGAAGACCTGCTGTACCGCCTGAACGTGTTCCCGATCCACCTGCCGCCGCTGCGCGAGCGCAATGAGGACATCGGGCTCATCGCCGAGCACTTCCTCGACGAGATCTCGCGCCGCGAGGGACAGGCCAAGCGCTTCTCGCCGCAGGCGCTGGCGCGCCTGGCCGACTACCGCTGGCCGGGCAACGTGCGCGAGCTGCGCAACATCGTGCACCGCGCCTACGTGATGGCGCCCGACAGCACCATCGTCGACGAATGCCTGCCGACCACCGACGCGCCGCTGCCGGCGATGACGGGCGCGCCGATGCTCTCGATCCGCGTGGGCACGCCGCTGGCGGAAATCGAACGGCAGGTCACGCTGGCGACGCTCGAGTACCTCGGCCGCCACAAGGAGAAGACGGCCGCGACGTTGGGCGTGAGCCTGAAGACGCTCTACAACCGCCTGAAGGAATATTCGACGGTTCAGCCCAAGGGCGAGAGCGAGACCTTCGAGTAGATAAGGACCACCCCTACGCGCTTCGCGCGCCCCTTAAGGGGCAACACCAGCGGACCGGCGCAGCCGGTTCCGCGGCGTTAGCTTGATCACGGGTTCGTCGTCGCGCGCTCAGCGCCTTGCGGCACGCTTGCCGTCGGCCCGGCCGTGCCTTGACGGGCCGCGCTCATCACCATCACCGTCGTCGCGCAGACGGGTGCGCGCGAGCGCCATGCGTTCGCGCGGGGCGGAGTCGGCGTCGTCGGCGTGGCTGCCGTGGCGGCGCAGGATCTCGTCATCGCGGGCCTCGTCTTCGCCGGCGAGGGTGTGGGGGCGGCTGAGCTTCATCGGAACTCCTGGGACGGTTCGGTCGGGGAGGTCGGTGGGATGGGTCGAAGCGGCAACGCGAACGCGGTCGCGCTCGGACTCTGAAGGGCTCTGAAGATTTGGCGCAGATGCGCAGCAGGTACTCGCGCGGGTGTGCGGCGTCAGAACAAGCCGCGTACGCGCTCGCCGCGGAACTCGCCGCGCGGGATCGGCAGGCGGCCTGCCCGTTCGGCGCTGGTGCCGAGGTCGAGCAGTGCGTCCAGGCGACGCAGGGTGGCGTACAGGTCGAGCGGCTTGTTCCAGGCTTCGAGGAAGCTGGTGCCTTCGAGGTGGGCGTCTTCGTCGGCCGTGACGGCCACCGCGGGCACGCGCGCCAAGGCGGGAACGGCCCGTAAGCGCTCGAGAAGGTCGGCACCGTTGCAGTCGGGCAGGTGCAGATCCAGCAGCAGCAGGTGCGGCGGATCTTCCATGGCGAGACGCAGCGCCTCGTCGCCGCTGTCGGCCACCGTCAGCCGCACAGCGGGCCGCTGCGCCAGCAGGCCCTGCATCAGCAGCACGTTCACCGGATGGTCTTCGACGTACAGAACGTGGCGGTACGTCTCGCCCGGAAAATGGTCGGTGGAAGAAGCGAATTCGGGCATGTGTCGGGTCCGCGTCGACTGACTTGAACAGAGGCGATGGCAAGTGCTGTGCCACGCAACGCCCCGGGCGCGGCCGCTGCGACGCATGCGCCGGTCAGGGAAATCTTGCCGAACGAAATGAATCTGTACACACGCAACGGGTGTTACCAGCGGCATCAGCGATCTGCGGCACGGGGCGCGTGGTTTGCCGCTGGGCGATCACACCACATGAGGAGCTGCGCATGACAAGCCGGATGGAACGCGATTCGATGGGCGAGCTGGCCGTCGATGCCGATCGCCTGTGGGGTGCGCAGACGCAGCGCTCGCTGCACTACTTCGCGATCTCGACCGAGCGCATGCCCGCCGAGCTCATCCATGCGCTGGCGCTCGTCAAGCAGTGCTGCGCGCGGGTGAACCATGCGCTCGGCCTGCTCGACGAGACGAAGGCCACCGCCATCGAGACGGCGGCGGCGCGCGTGCGAACCGGCGCGCTCGACGACGAATTCCCGCTGCGCGTGTGGCAGACGGGTTCGGGCACGCAGAGCAACATGAACATGAACGAGGTGCTCGCCAACCTCGCCTCCGAGCTGATGGGCGGCCCGCGCGGCAGCGGGCGGCTGGTGCATCCCAACGACGACGTGAACCTCGGCCAGTCGTCCAACGACATCTTTCCGACGGCGATGCACGTGGCGGCCTTCATGGGCACCGCCAAGAGCCTGCTGCCGGCGCTGGCCGCGCTGCGCGCGCAGTGGGCCGCCAAGGCGCGCGAGTTCGCCGACGTGGTGAAGATCGGGCGCACGCACCTGCAGGACGCGACGCCGCTCACGCTCGGCCAGGAGTTCTCCGGCTACGAGGCACAGCTCGCGCAGGCGCACGCCGCGATCGAACGTGCGCTCGCGCCGGTGGCCGAGCTGGCGGTCGGCGGCACGGCGGTGGGCACTGGGCTCAACACGCACCCCGAATTCGGCGCGCGCGTGGCGGCCGAGCTGGCGCAGGAGCTGGGCCTGCCGTTCACGAGCGCCGCCAACAAGTTCGCCGCGCTCGCGGCGCACGACGCGCTCGCGGGCCTGCACGGCGCGATCAAGACCGCCGCCGTGGCGCTGATGAAGATCGCCAACGACGTGCGGCTGCTCGCCTCCGGCCCGCGCAGCGGTCTCGGCGAGCTGCGCCTGCCCGAGAACGAGCCGGGCAGCTCGATCATGCCGGGCAAGGTGAACCCGACGCAGTGCGAGGCGCTCACCATGGTGTGCTGCCAGGTGATGGGCAATGACGTGGCGCTCTCGATCGGCGCCTCGATGGGCCACTTCGAGCTCAACACCTTCAAGCCGCTGATCGCGCACAACCTGCTGCAGAGCCTGCGCCTGCTCACCGACGCGACGACGAGTTTCGACACGCACTGCGTGCAGGGCATTACCGCCGATCGCGCGCGCATCGCGCAACTGCTGGGCGATTCGCTGATGCTGGTGACGGCGCTCGCGCCGCACATCGGCTACGACCGCGCGGCCAAGATCGCGCAGAAGGCGCATGCGGGCGGCAGTTCGCTGCGCGACGCGGCGCTGGCCTCGGGCGTGAACGGCGACGACTTCGACCGCTGGGTGGACCCCGCGAAGATGGTCTGAAGGACGGGTCCACCCCTACGCGCTTCGCGCGCCCCTCAAGGAGCACACCAGCGGACCGGCAAAGCGGCATCTGCGGCGTTTGCTTGCGAAGATGCCCGTCTGGGCACGTACGTTGCTCCTTGGCAGCGCGGTCGCAGTGGCCGCGCGACTTGTGTGCAAGGGTATCGACATGGCGATCAGCATCGTTCGACTGGCCATCGTGGCCGTGGTGTCCGGCACGCTGTGGTCACTGCGCCAGCAGGCGCGCCAACGCCAGGCCGAGCGCGCGCAGGCCAAGCCGGCCGCCGAGCAGACCTGGGAAGGCGAAGGCGGTGCACTGCCCGCCACCGGCAGTCAAACAGGTCCCGATCCGGCCACCCTCAGCCTGCCGTGACCGCCACGGCGGTCGCCGTTCGTCGCCTCATGCAAAGCTACCGACTCTTGCCCCCGCCCGTCAGCGACGAGCCGGTGCTGCTGCCCGGCGAACTCTTGTCGACGGAGGGGCCCGTGGAGCCCGCGCCGGTCTGGGACGACGAACCGCTGGCCGCATAGGGGTTGGTCGATGCAGACGATTCGTCGGCTGCGGTGCTGGAGGCCACGCCCGGGGAACCGGTGCTGCCGCCCTGCGCCTGGCGGCCCTGGCGCCACTGGGTGAACTCGTCGGAGAACTTCTGGTAGCGCTCCTTGCGCCACGCGCGGTAGTCGTCGTCCAGCGCGCGCAGTTGCTGGTCGCGCCATTCGTGATAGTCGGGGTCGTGATGGTGTTCGTGGTGGCGCTCGTGGTGCGGCTCGCCGGATTGGGTGAAGTCGCTGCCGGTCGAGGCCTGCCGGCCGCCAGTGCGGCGGCCCTGCTCATCGCCGTAGCCGCCGCCCTGGCTGCCGCCCCAGCCGCCGGCGTAGCCGCCGCGCGACGGGCCGGCGTATTCGGCCTGCGACCCGTAGCCGCCGTACTGCTCGCCGTAGCCGCCGCCCTGCTGCTGCCGGCGGCCGCGGATTTCGTGTTCGCGCTCGCCGTAGCTGCCGCCGCCGGCGTGGCCGCGCTGCGGGCCGCCCGGTTCGCCGCCGCGGTAGCCGCCGCCGCGCTGGCCGCGCGGAGCTTCGTCGCGGCCGCGCCAGGGTTCGTCGCGGCCCTCTTCCCAGTTGCTGCCGCCGGTGTAGTAGTCGCCCATGCCGGCGCGGCCGTAGCCGCCACCGCCCGTGGCGCCGTAGCCGTAGCCTTCATCGGCGCCGCCGCGCGCGGGCGCGTAGTCACCGTAGTTGCTGCCGGCCGAGGTTCGCGAGCCGCCGGTGGCGAAGCGGTCGTCGTCGCCGTAGCCGGCGCCGCTTTCGGAACCTCGTTCATTGGAGTGACGCTGTTGCATGTGTGCTCCTTGCGTGGATGGGCCTGGATTGCGGCCGTGTCGTGCCCTGCATGCACGGCGCACCGAAGGCGCGGGCGCCGCACGGAATCGGCCCATAGGAACTCCGGAGCCGGTGCGGCGCGCGCCTGCACCGCGAATCAGGCAAGCCCCATTCCCGTGGCGATGTGGCGAGCGGGGCATGCCGATTGCCGATCACGGTCATGAACCCCCGCCGCCCGAAACGCCTGATTCCCACGCTGACGCTGGCCTCCGGCGCCGCCGTGGGGGCAATCGTGCTGATGTTCAGCGGGCCGCCGGACGGCACGGTCGAGGTGGCGCAACTGCTGCGCGACGATCGTGTGGAAACCGGCGTCATCCGCGCGGTGGACCACGTCGCCGATGCCACGCCGGCGCCCTTCCGCTACATCGTGCAGCTCGACGATGGCCGCACGCGCGAATTCGGCTACGCCGCCGACCGCGCGCTGCGCCCGGGCCAGCGGGTCACCGTGGTCGACGGCGCGCTGGAGCCGCGCTGACGCATTTCGATCCCCCGCTTCCACGACCAAGGACCCGACATGGGCAAGTACTTCATCGCATGGCTGCTCGGCGTTCCGGGCATCGTGCTGCTCGTGCTCTGGTTCCTCTTTGGCTAGAACGGCCGAGTCCGCATCAGGCAGCGCCGCGGATCCGGCTCCGCCGGTCCGCCAGCGCGCCCCTGGGGGAGGCGGCCGCAGGCCGCGTCGGGGGGCCGATCACCCGTCCGTGAAGCGTTCGCCTTTCGCGATCTCATGCTGACGCTGCCCGGCATCGGTGACGCGCAAGGCGGCGCCGTCGCGCAGCATCAAACCCTTGGCGACATAGGCGTCCACGCGCTCCTGCGGAATCAACTCCGGCGTGCCGCTCTCGAGGTAGCTCACCGCCTGGCTGAACTGGATGCGTTCGGCCGCGTCGGCAAAGGGTGGGTCGTCCATCGCGGGCTCCTGTGATCAGTGCAGCTTGCTGGCATACGAACGCAGCAGCCGGCCGAGGCCGTCGGGCTGCAGCGGCTTGACGAGAAAGGCATCGAAGCCCGCCGCCAGCGCGCGCGCCTCGTCTTCTTCGCGGCCGTGGCCGGTGAGCGCGGCGAACAGCGTCGCATGCCCGGCGAGCTTCTTGCGCAGCGGCGCGATGAGCTGGTAGCCGTCGGTGCCCGGCAATCCGAGGTCGCACAGCACGATCTGCGGCAGGAACTGCCCGGCCAGGCGCAGGCCTTCCTCGGCGTTCGCCGCGCTCATCACCTCGTTGCCGCCGATCTCCAGCAGCAGGCGCAGCACGTCGCGGCTGTCGGCGTTGTCCTCAATCAGCAGCACGCGGTAGCCGCGCGGCGCATCGATGACCTCGGCCTCGCGCCGTTCCGGCACGCTCGCCTGGCGCGCCAGCGGCAGGCTCAGCACGAACTGCGCGCCCTGGCCCGGCCCGTCGCTCAATGCTTCGATCTCGCCGCCGTGCAGGTGGGCGATGCGCTGCGCGATGGTGAGCCCGACACCCAGCCCGCCCTGCGTGCGCGCGAGCGTCTGGTCCTGCTGCGCGAACAGGTCGAACACATGCGGCAGGAAGTCGGCGCGGATGCCTTGCCCGGGGTCGCTCACCGTCACGCGCAGCACGTGGCGCGTGGTCTTGGCGGCGATGTCGATCACGCTCGGGGTGGGCGTGAACTTGGCGGCATTGGCGATCAGGTTGGCCAGCGCCTGCGCAAGCCGCACCGAATCGCCCTCGACCACGACGCGCGCCTCGGGCAGGTCGATGCGCAAGGTGTGGCCACCGGCATCGAGCCGCGCCTGCGCGCTCTCGACGGCGGCGCGCACCATGTCGTCGAGCAGCACGTGCTCCTTGTGCAGCGCGATCTTGCCGTGCGTGAGCCGTGTCACGTCGACCAGGTCGTTCACGAGCCGGCGCATCTGCTCCACCTGCCGGTCGATGATCTGGCGCACGCGCACGAGCGGCGGGTTGTCGCGCTCCATCAGCCGCAGGATGCCGGCCGCGTTGGCGATCGGCGCGAGCGGGTTGCGCAGCTCGTGCGACAGCATGGCAAGGAACTCGTTCTTGCGCCGGTCCGCCAGGCGCAGCGCGCGCGTGCGCTCGGCCAGGCGCTCCTCCAGATCCTTGCGTTCGTGCACGTCGAAGCAGCTGCCGATGTAGCCGAGAAAGCTGCCGTCCGGCGCATAGCGTGGCACGCCGTGGTTGGAGATCCAGCGGTAGCTGCCGTCGTGGCGGCGCAGCCGGTAGTCCATGGTGAAAGGCATGCGCGCGTCGAAAGCGGTGTCGAAGATGCCGGTCACGCGCTCGAGGTCCTCGTCGTGCACGCCGTCGAACCAGCCGTTGCCGCGCTCCTCGGCCAGCGTGCGGCCGGTGTAGGCGAGCCAGGGGCGGTTGACCCACTCGATCAGCCGGTCAGCGCCGGACACCCACACCATGACCGGTGCCGAATCGGCCATGGTGCGGAAGTGGCTCTCGCCCTCGCTGTCGCCGCTGCGCGTGCGGACCCCGGCGCGTGCCGTCTCTGCCGGGCCGAGCAGGCACAGGAAGCGCCCCGCCGGCAGCGGCAGCACGTCGGCGGCCACTTCGCGTGGGCCGTCGAGGCCCTGCAGCGTGACGCGCCCGTGCCAGCCTTCGGGCGAGGCGGCCCGCGGACCGGCGCGGCGCATCAGCTCGCCGAGCGTCGTGTCGGGGCCATGGGACGCGAGCCAGCGCGCCGCCGCATTGGCGCGCAGCACGCGGCCGTCGGCATCGGCCAGCAGGGCTGCATGCGGATGGCGCTCGAACAGCAGTTCGCCGAGTGCGATGCCCGCGTCGGCGCCGGCCGGTATGGCTGCGGCACTCACGTCCAGGCCACCCGCAGGCGCCACCGGTCGCGGCGGCTGGCGGCGCGCGGCGTCGACGGGCATCGCCGCATCTCGGTCAATGTGCCGGCCGGTGCGGCAGCAGGTGCCAGCGGCGCAGGGCCGGGCGCCACGCAGGCGTCGGCCACCGCCAATGCCAGCCCGTGTCGGTCGAAGCGGCATGCACAGCCGCATCGACGGCGGCCGTGCCGACTGCCGGCGCTTCAGAGGCTGCCGGTGCGGCATCGAAGCCGATGCGCCGGGCGCGCCCCACCACCAGTTCGATCACGAGGTCGTGCTGCGCTGCCTGCGGAATGCCGTAGTCGCTGTAGCGCAGGCAGGGCAGGCGCGGGCAGCACAGCCGGCCACTGAACCACTCGGCCCACACCGGCCGGTCGCTGCCGAACAGCGCCGCCATCGAGATCTCGACCGGGCGTTCGTCCCGCTCGCGCTGCAGGTGCGTGCCTTCGGCCGCCGGCGCGAGGGACATGAGGCACAGCCGCGCACCGTGCAGCCGCCACGTGCCGACATAACCGCGGCGGCAATCGGCGGGGCTCTCGTGCACGAGCAGCCGTTCGCGCGCGAGCCACGGCGCCAGCGGTTCACCGACCAGCGGCAGCGATTCGTCGTCGAACAGCAGTTGTTCCGGAGTTTGTGCGCTCATGGTGGGATCGCGGTCGGTTGAACGATCGAACGGCGGCCCGCGCGCAAGCCGGCCTTGCGGCTGTCGGGCAAGCCTTGTGCCCAGCGCCGCTTTTGGGTCGGGCCGGGCGGCATTGCACTTGCCGAAGGCCGGGCAAGGCGCGACGGGCGCGCAGGAGAACGCATGAATCCGGAGATCGTCGGCTGGTCCAGTGCCGCGGTATTGCTTGCCACCATCGCGCAGCAGGTGTGGAAGCAGTGGGCGAGCGGCAGCACCGCCGGCGTGTCGAAGTGGCTGTTCGTCGGCCAGACGCTGGCCTCGCTCGGCTTCACCGTCTACAGCGTGATGAAGGGCGACCCGGTGTTCATTGCCGTCAACGCGGCGCTGCTGCTCAGTGCGCTGGTGGGGGAGGCGGTGTATTGGCGCAACCGGCGGCGGGCAGCGGTGGCAGGGTCGTCGTAGGCGGGCGCTACGGGGAGGCGGTAATCCCCCACGGCCCCCTCACCCCACCCCTCTCCCCCAGAGGGGGAGAGGGAGGAAACACCTCCCGGCCACGACGTCGCTCACGTGCGCGAACGAATTGCTCCCTCTCCCGCTTGTGGGAGAGGGCTGGGGTGAGGGTCCGGCCGCGTCAGGAATGTTTGCGCCGTCGTTCGACCGCCGGCACCTTCAGCATCTGCCGGTATTTCGTCACCGTGCGACGCGCCACCGTCAATCCCTGGCGCGCAAGCTGGCGCGCGATCTCGGCGTCCGACAAGGGATTGCCCGCGCTCTCCGCGTCGATCATGTCCTTGATGACCCCGCGGATCGCAGTCGCTGAGCAGGCGCCGCCACTGGCCGTCGCCATGGCGCGCGAGAAGAAGTACTTGAGCTCGAACACGCCGGCCGGCGTCGCCATGTACTTGTTGTTGGTCACGCGCGAGACGGTGGATTCGTGCAGACCCACCTCGTCGGCGATCTCGCGCAGGCCGAGCGGCTTCATCGCGAGCGGCCCGTACTCGAGAAAGTGCTTCTGCCGCCGCAGGATGGCCTCGGCCACGGTCAGGATGGTGGAGAAGCGCTGCTCCACGTTGCGCACCGTCCAGCGCGCTTCCTGCAGGTGCGCGGCGAGTTCCGAGTGCTTCGAGTCGCGGTGGCGCTGGAACAGCTCGGCATACATGTGGTTCAGGCGCACGCGCGGCACCACCGCCGGGTTCAGTGTGGCCAGCCACTGGCCGCGCACCTTGCGCACGATGACGTCGGGCGTCACGTACTGCACGTCGTTCGCGCCGAAGCGCCAGCCGGGGCGCGGGTCGAGGTGGCGAATGCGGTCGCACGCCGCCTCGGCCTCGGCCACGCTGCACGAGAGCGCCTTGGCAAGGCCCGGCACGTCGCGCTGCGCCAAGCGGTCGAGGTGGTCGGTGACGATGATGCGCACCAGTTCGCGCTCGCGTTCGTCGTCGATGCACGAGAGCTGCAGCCGCAGGCATTCGCCCACCGTACGCGCGCCGACGCCGCAGGGGTCGAGCGACTGCACGAGCTTGAGCGCGGTCGTCATCTCGGTGTCTTCCACCGCCGGTTCCAGGCCGGTGAGCGCGGCGAGTTCGTCCAGCTCGATGCGCAGGTAGCCGTCGTCGTCCAGCGATTCGATGATGCAGCCCACCAGCACGCAGTCGCGCGGCGTGAGGGTCATCACGTTGACCTGGCTGTGCAGGTGCGGGCGCAGGCCCACGTCGGCGGCCACGGTCTCCATCACGCCGCCCTCGCCGTCGCCGCTGCTGCTCGACGATGAGCCGGTGCCGGCCTGCTGCCAGCTGTCGCGCTCCCAGGCGGTGTCGGCGTAGGCCTCGGCGTCGGAATAGGTGTCGGCGCTGGTCTCGGCAGCGGGTGCCGTGTCCACCGGCAGCGGCTGTTCGTTGGCGAGCGCGACGGCGCCGGTCTCGGCGGCTTCGGTCGCTTCCTCGGCGGTTTCGTCGGCTTCCAGGAAGGGGTTGTTGCCGAGGGCGTTCTGCACTTCCTGCGCAAAGTCCAGCGATGACAGCTGCAGCAGCCGCACAGCCTGCTGCAGGCGCGGCGTGACGGTCTGGTGCTGGCGATGTTCGATCCTGATCGCAGGCGTACTCATGCGAGTCCTCGGTCCTTCGGGGTGTGTCGGCAGTCGAGCGGCGAATGCGCTCGAAGGGCGGCGGCAGTCACGCATCGACCTGCCGCAAGCACACCTGTTTGCAACACCTGTGCCGGGTTCGGTCGGAGTCGGCGGCGAAGCGGATCGCGAAGGCTTTTCCGCGGGCGCTGCCGATACATGAAGCGCGCGTTCATGCGCGCAGCGGGTGGCCGCGTGGTGCGTTGAATCGCCTATGAAAGGCGCCGCCCGAACATCGCACGGTCAAGGCCTGCAGCGCCGCCGCGCGCGGCGGGTGTTGCGTGCGTAACGGTCGGTGTCCCGGCCCGTGCCCGGGTGTGGGGCAGGTCGATCAGGCGCTCATTCGCCTGCCGAGCGCAGCAGTTTGTGCGATTTGCCGCAACAAGTGCGAGCAAGCAACGTGCCGCCGAACCTGAAGGGCGATGCGCTCCTCAGCGGCGCGGCGGCTTGGTCGACGCCGGCGCGGAGGGCGTGCGCAGGGTGCGGTTGTAGACCTCGTCGGTCGTCGCGCCGCGGGTCGTGTCCTCCAGGCCGTGCTCGATGTCTTCGTGTGCCTGGCGCATCACGTCGCGCGGTTCGCTGTCCTGGCTGTCCGCCGATTCGTCGTGCTCATGCGGCAGCCGCGGCGAAGGTTCGCCCGACACGTTGGTGGTGGTCTGGCCGGGGCGGTGCGGCTTGGGCTCGTCGGGCCCCGGTGGGCGGCGGATCGGTGTGGGCATGGCATGGGTCCTGGCAGAGGCTCCGGCGAGAGCCGATGCCCGGACGCGGCAATGCACATGCCGCGCGCGGTGGCGGGCCGCGTGGCCGTTTCGCGGTACGTCGTTTGCCCCTTGCAGCGCATCGCGCGGCGACAGGCGCCGCGCACCACCCAGGAGAAACACCCCATGGCACCCCGCACCTCCGCGAGCAGCGGAACGGCTTCGCCCGGCCGTACCCACTCGAGCGCCAAGAACGCCATCGTCAAGCTGCTGAAGGAAGACCACAAGAAGGCCAAGGCGGCCTTCAAGGCCTTCGAGAAGATGGATCCGCATGAAGATCCGGAAGGCTGCCAGGCCCTGGTCGAGCAGACCTGCGCCGAACTCGAGGTGCATGCCGAACTGGAAGAGCAGCTCTTCTATCCGGCCGCGCGCAAAGCCATCAAGGAAGAAGACCTGATCGAGGAAGCCGAGGTCGAGCACATGACCTTCAAGGTGCTGCTCGAACAGCTGAAGAAGCTCGAGGTCGAGGACGAGAAGTACGCCGCCACCTTCAAGGTGCTGGGCGAGTACGTGCAGCACCACGTGAAGGAAGAGGAAGGCGAGATGTTCAAGCAGCTCGCCAACGACGAGGCCGACTGGCCGACCGTGCGCGACCAGATGCTGGCGCGGCGCGGCGAGCTGCTCGAAGAGAAGGGCCTGCCCGCCGAAGAAGCGACGGCATCGACGGCACGAGCCAGCGCACGCAGCGCCGCGGCGAGCAGCACACGCGCCGGCAGCCCGTCGTCGCACCGCGAAGCGCGCCCGCAGGCCGCCGACGACGCCGAAGACGAGTGACCGCGCCGCCGGCCGCGGCACCGCCGGCGACTCCCTTTCAACTGCGCACCGCCCCCGGCGGTGCCGCGGTTCGCCCTGCCCGCGGCGAGCCCGTCACAGGACCTTCGATGAGCCCCCTGATCGTCTTCTCGCACCTGCGCTGGAACTTCGTCTGGCAGCGGCCGCAGCATCTGCTCTCGCGCCTGGCGCGTCACCACCGCGTGCTCTTTGTGGAAGAACCGGTGGCCGGAGACGGCCCGGCGCGCTTCGAGCGCACGACCGTGGCGCCGAACGTCGAGCTGCTGCGCGCGCGCACGCCGGTGCAGGCGCCGGGCTTTCACGACGACCAGCTCGCGGTACTGGCGCCGCTGCTCGCGCAGGCGCTGCGCGACGACGCCATCGAGGACTGCATCGCCTGGTTCTACACGCCTGCGGCGCTGCCGCTGCTGGATGTGCTGCGCCCGCGCGCGGTGGTCTACGACGGCATGGGCGAGACCGCGGCGATGCGCGAGCGCGAGGGCGCGCTGCTCGATCGCGCCCAGCTCGTGCTCGCCTGCGGGCCGGGCCTGTACGAGGCGCGGCGCGGGCGGCACCCCAACGTGCTGTGCCTGCCGAACGCGGTGGACGCGCCGCACTTCGCGCCCGAGGCGGCGCTCGCGCGGCACGAGGCCATGCTGCGCGCCGAGGCGCTGCAGGGCCGCATCGCCGGGCCGCGCCTCGGCTTCTTCGGCGTGATCGACGAACGCTTCGATGCCGCGCTGCTCGACGCTCTTGCCGCCGCCGAGCCGGCATGGCAGTTCGTGATGGTCGGCCCGACGGCGCGCATCGACCCCGCGACGCTGCCGCAGCGCGACAACATCCATTGGCTAGGCGCGCAGCCGTATGAGCTGCTGCCCCAGCTCGTGGCCGGGTGGGACGTGTGCCTGCTGCCCTTCGCCATCAACGCCGCCACGCGCTTCATCAACCCGACACAGACGCTCGAGTACCTCGCCGCCGAGAAGCCGGTGGTGAGCACGGCCATCGGCGACGTGGTCTCGCTGCACGGTGACGTGGTGCGCATCGGCGCGGATGCCCCTGCGTTCCTCGCCGCCTGCCACGCCGCACTCGACGAGACCATCTACAACCGCACGCAGCGGCTCAATGCCTCGCTCGCCAGCGTGTCGCGCCGCTCATGGGATGACGCGGCCGACGCGGTGCGCGAGGCGCTCGATGCCTTGCCGGCGCCCGAGCGCGACACGATGCCGATCGAGCGGCCCATCGCCCCGGTGGCCGCGGCGTTGTCGCCGGCGGGTGTGCGCCAGGTGCACCACATCGTCATCGGCGCCGGCGCCACCGGACTGGCCGCTGCACGCCGCCTGGCTCAAGGCGGCGATGCCCGCGACACCCTGCTCATCGAACGTGAGGCCGCGCCCGGCGGCTGGTGCCGCTCGGTCACGACGCAGGGCTTCACCTTCGACCGGGGCGGGCGCGTGATGTTCAGCAACGAGCCCGAGGTGCTCGACCTGTACGAGGCGCTGCTCGGCGACAACCTGCACTGGCAGACGCTGCAGACCGGCGTGCACGGCAGCGCGCAGCCCGCGCCGCCCGGTGCCGGCGCGCTCGATCCCGCTGCGCAGGCCATGCGCCCAGGCGCGCGCTTCGGCTATCCGCTCGTCGGCGGGCTGCAGGCGCTCACCGATGCGCTGCGCGCGCAGTGGCATGGCGAGCTGGCGCTGAACACGCGCGTGCTGCAGGTCTCGCCCGAGGCGCGCCGCGTGCGCCTGGACGACGGCCGCAGCCTGCACTACGACACGCTGGTGAGCACCATGGCGCTGCCGCAACTGGTGACGGCCTGCGGCGACGAGATGCCGCACGAGTTGCAGCAGGCGGCCCGCGCACTGCGCGCCGCTTCGCTGCGCTGCGTGCAGTTGGGTGTGGTGCGGGAGCACGTGAGCGACGCGCTGTGGATCCGCTACCCCGAGCGCAGCGCCGTGTTCCAGCGCGTGTTCATGCAGACCAACGCCAGCCCGCACTGCAGCCCGCCGGGCGCCTCAGGCCTCGTGTGCGAGATCGGCTACGGACCCGACCGCCCGCTGCCCTGCGATGGCCACGCGCTCATTGCCCGCGTGCGCGCCGACTGCGTGAAGGTCGGGCTGCTGCGCGACGGCGACACGCTGCTGCTCGCGCAGCAGATCGACCTGCCGGGTGCCTGCGTGCTCGATGACGCCGAGCGCGCGCAGCATGTGGCGGCGCTGCGCGACTGGTTCGCCGAACGCGGCATCGTGCTCGCGGGGCGCTACGGCGAATGGTCGGCCGACGAGGCCGAACATCCATTCATCGCCGGGCGGCGTGCGGCCGAGCAGGCGCTGGCCGCATCGAATGCGCTGCCGCTCGCGGCCAAGGCGAGCTGAAGCGGCGGGTTCTCGCCACCCCACCTCGCCGCCGTTCGCCCTGAGGTATCGAAGGGCCCGTCACCCCAAGCCCGTTCGCCCTGAGCTTGTCGAAGGGGCCAGTCCGCACTTCAGCCCGTTCGGACTGAGCTTGTCGAAGGCCCTGCTCGTTTGCTCTGCCGAAGCACAGTGCCTGGATGTGAGAAGCCGGGTCTCGCCCCGGCGGGCGAGTCACCTTTCTTGCTTGCCCAAGAAAGTTGACCCAAAGAAGGGCACCCCGACCTCGGCGGTCCGCTTGCAGCGGACTGCTCTGCGGTGC
>JAKFDI010000061.1:0-2204 GCA_036676235.1 Rhizobacter sp.
GGTCGGCCGGCCGAACAGGCCGTAGTTGGCCGGGAACGGCGGCTTGAAGCGCGGCTGGCCCTTCTTGCCTTCCAGCGACTCCATCATCGCGGTCTCTTCGCCGCAGATGTAGGCGCCGGCGCCGAGCGCCGCATACATGTCCACGTCCACGCCGGAGCCGAGGATGTCCTTGCCCAGCCAGCCGTTGGCGTAGGCTTCCTTCAGGGCCTCCTCGAAGTGCTCGAACGGCTCGTGGTGGAACTCGCCGCGCAGGTAGTTGTAGGCCACGGTGCAGCCGGTGGCGTAACACGCGATCGCCATGCCCTCGATCACCGCATGCGGGTTGTAGCGCAGGATGTCACGGTCCTTGCAGGTGCCCGGCTCGGACTCGTCCGAATTGCACAGGATGTACTTCTGGCCCGGCGCGCTGCGCGGCATGAAGCTCCACTTCAGGCCGGTGGGGAAACCCGCGCCGCCGCGGCCGCGCAGGCCGGACTGCTTGACCATGTCAACGACCGCGGCCGGGTCGATCTTCTCGGTCAGGATCTTGCGCCAGGCGGCGTAACCGCCGGTCTTGAGGTAGTTCTCGTACGACCACGGCTTGTCGAAATGCAGGGTCGTGTAGACGACGCTGTGTTCCTGCGGAGCCGGGCCGACCGGACCGGTGGGCTCGGAATAATGCGAGTGGTGCGCCATGGCCTGCCTTACTCCAGTCCGTCGAGCAGCGCATCCACTTTTTCGGTGGTGAGCTTCTCGTGGTAATGACCGTCCACCACCATCATCGGCGCGCCCGCGCAGGCGGCCAGGCATTCTTCCTCGACCTTCAGGAAGATGCGGCCGTCGGCGGTGCTCTCGCCGTGCTTGATGCCGAGCTTGCGCTCGCAGTGGCGCACGATGTCTTCGCCGCCGTTGAGCCAGCAGCTGATGTTGGTGCAGATGGCGACCTTGTGCCGGCCGACCGGCGCCAGGTCGAACATCGAATAGAAGGTCGCGACCTCGTAGGCCCACACCGGCGGGATGCCCAGGTACTTGGCGGTGGCGGCGATGATCTCGTCGCTCAGCCAGCCGGCGTTCTGTTCCTGCGCGGCCATCAGGCCCTGGATCACAGCCGAGCGCTTGCGGTCGGCCGGGAACTTGGACACCCAGTGGTCGATGTGCGCGCGCGTGGCGTCGCTCAGCGCGACCATCGGGTCGACGTGCTGGCAGGCGGCGAAATTTCCGGTGGCTTTCATCGGTCAGATAACCCTTAGCGATCGATTTCGCCGAAGACGATGTCGTAGGTGCCGATCATCGCCACGACGTCGGGCAGCATGTGGCCGCGCACGATCGCGTCCATGGACGAGAGGTGGGCGAACCCGGGGGCGCGCAGCTTCAGGCGGAAGGGCTTGTTGGCGCCGTCGGAGACGATGTAGGCGCCGAACTCGCCCTTGGGCGCCTCGACCGCGGCATAGGCCTCGCCGGCCGGCACGCAGTAGCCCTCGGTGAAGAGCTTGAAGTGGTGGATCAGGGCTTCCATGTCGTCCTTCATTTCCGCGCGCGAAGGCGGCGCGACCTTGAAGTTCTTGACCATTACCGGACCCGGGTTGGCCCGCAGCCACTGCACGCACTGCTTGATGATGCGGTTGGACTGGCGCATCTCCTCGACGCGCACCAGGTAGCGGTCGTAGCAGTCGCCCTGCACGCCGACCGGGATGTCGAAGTCGACCTTGTCGTAGGCGGCGTAGGGCTGCTTCTTGCGCAGGTCCCAGGCCAGGCCGGAGCCGCGCAGCATCGGGCCGGTCATGCCCCAGGCCAGGGCCATGTCGGTGGGCACCACGCCGATGCCGACGGTGCGCTGCTTCCAGATGCGGTTGTCGGTGAGCAGGGTCTCGTACTCGTCGACGCGGCGCGGGAAGTCGTCGCAGAAGGCGTCGAGGAAGTCGAGCATCGAACCTTCGCGCGAGGCGTTCACGCGCTTGAGCTCGGCGCCCTTGCGCCACGGCGACTCGCGGTACTTGGGCATCGTGTCCGGCAGGTCGCGGGCGACGCCGCCCGGGCGGTAGTACGTGGCGTGCATGCGCGCGCCCGACACCGCCTCGTAGCAGTCCATCAGTTCCTCGCGCTCGCGGAAGGCGTACAGGAACACCGCCATCGCGCCCAGGTCGAGGCCGTTGGAGCCGATCCACATCAGGTGGTTCAGGATGCGGGTGATCTCGTCGAACATCGTGCGGATGTACTGCGCGCGG
>JAKFDI010000062.1:0-2381 GCA_036676235.1 Rhizobacter sp.
CCGCTTTCAGGCCCTCGGAAAGCAGGCCTGGGGGGTGCGTTTTCTCGTCGCTCATGGCGGCTGGGCCTGCGTGCGCTAAGGGGCGACCATGTTACCGCCCAGGGCTGCGGCGACCTCGCGAACGCGAGCGGCTGTCCTGCGCGCCTCAGCCCGGCGGCACGTGCTCGGCGTCGTGCAGGGTTTCGTCGAACGAGCGCCAGACGTGTTCGATGGCCGGCCGTGCCTGCAGCCAGCTCAGTCGCGAACCGAAATGCGCGTTCGCCTCCCAGCCTCCCTGCAGCACCGACTCCGCCTGCTCGAACGGCTGTCCACCGTGGCTGGCGTAGGTGTCGATGCCGTAGCGGTAGACCGGCTCGTAGTCGTGCCAGTCATGCGCGGCCACGTAATACGGCATGCTCTGGTACAGCTGCTGGAAATGCCCGAGGTTCTCGCGGCGGTCGCGGGCCTCGGCGATGCGGTCGCCGGCACTGGCGCCGAGTGCGACCCCGGCCACCGCCCCGAACGCCATGCCCGGTGGGCCGGCCACCGAGCCCAGCGCCGCCCCGGCAACGCCACCTGCAAGCCCGGCGATGCCGGCACCGACGACATGGTCTTTCTTGAGGATGCTCATGGCTGCTCCGACGAAGGCGGCGCGCGTGCGCCGTGCGTACCACGCTAGGACTGGCAACGTTCAGCAGTGGTGAAAGCGGCCGGCGAAACGGATCGGGGCCGCTTGCGCGGCCCCGATTTCCAACAGATTGCTACAACGGATTGCTACATCGCTCGCTGGCGATTAACGGCCGTCGCGGTCGAAGTCACCCGGCAGGTTGCGCTCGATGTGATGCCAGCCGTCCTTGACCGCACCCTTGGCTTCGTTCCATGCCAGGCGCGAATTGGCGCGCGTGGCATCCCAGTTGCGCTCCAGCTCGGTCTCGACGTCGTCGAACTTCTGGCCGCGGTACTGGCCATAGGTGTCATAGCCGTACTTGTAGGCCGGCTCGTAGTCGTTCCATTCGCGGCCGGTGCTGTAATACGGCGCATCGCGGTACGCGGTCTTGAAATGGTCGGTGTACTCGGTCGGATTGACCGCTTCGGCAATCGAACCGCCGGCCTTCGCACCGAGCACGCCGCCAGCGATCGCGCCGACCACGGTTCCGATCGGGCCCGCCGCCGAACCGACGGTCGCACCGGTCACGGCGCCGGTCACTGCGCCTGCACCTTCACCAACGCTGTGGTCTTTCTTGATATTCGTCATTGCTCGTTGCTCCTGTGTGGGGACGCGCCCAATTGGTTGCGCGTGCCGACAAAGTTAGGCCGGCTCCAGTGCAGCGCTGGTGAAGGCGCAACGGCGATGAATGAATGCGCTCAGCAACATGAAGAATTCGTTGCGATGCGTGCCGGTGACTGCTTTCTTCGCACGCGCCGCGACGCGCTCAGCGCGACGAAGCCCCGCCGCCGCGCAGCCGCGCGGCGAGTCCGGACATGCGCAGCGCGTGACGCGACAACGCGGCGCGCAGCACTGTTTCGTTCGCGCACACATGCAGTTCGCTGCGCGCCCGGGTCAGGGCGGTGTACAGCAGCTCGCGCGAGAGCGCGCGCGCATCCTGCTGCGGCAACAGCAGCCAGACGCGGTCGAACTCCGATCCCTGCGCCTTGTGCACCGTCATCGCGAACGCGCCGCCATGCGCCGGCAGCGTCGCCGGATGGAACGGGCGCACGCCTTCGCTGCCGCCACCGAACCACGCGACCATGGCGCCATCGTCGCCGCGCAGGCAGACGCCGATGTCGCCGTTGAACAGCCCGTGCCGATAGCTGTTCTCGGTGACCAGCAGCAGGCGTCCGTGGAAATAGCTGTCGCGTTGGGCGCCGGCGAGCAGTTCCTCGATGCGCGCATTGACGGCGTTCGCGCCCTGCGGTCCGTCGCGCAACGCGGTGAGCAGGCGCACGCTCGACGCCTGCGCCAATGCCTGCACGGGATCGCGTATTGCGGCCAGCGCGCGCCACGGTGCGAGCAACGTTTCGCGGGTCGCGCCGCGCAGCGGATCGGCGAGGCCTTCGTGGAACTGCACGCCCGACAACGCGCCGTCGACGCGCAGCAACTGCAGCGTGCGTTCACCGTCGCCCTCGCGCACCGCAGCGGCCAGCGGCGCCAGGTCGAGCGCTGCGGACTGGCGATGGCCGCGATCCAGGTGCACGCGATGCGCGGCCAGTGGCAGCTTGGTGCGGGGATCGGCATCGGCGTCGGCATCGGCAAACAGGTCGCCGGTACGCGGCGTGGCATCGACATCGACATCGGGCAATGCCGCGCCGGCATCGCCGGTTGCGGCCACGATCGCGGCCAGCACGTCGCCCGCTTCCACCGACGGCAACTGGTCCGGGTCGCCGAGCAGCAGCAGGCGCGC
>JAKFDI010000063.1:0-11522 GCA_036676235.1 Rhizobacter sp.
GCGAGTTCTGCGCGAGCGCCAAAGTCCGAGCACCGCAGAGCAGTCCGCTGCAAGCGGACCGCCGAGGTCGGGGTGCCCTTCTTTGGGTCAACTTTCTTGGGCAAGCAAGAAAGGTGACTCGCCTGCCGGGGCGAGACCCGGCTTGTCTCGACAACGCGCTCAGCTTCGATCAAGCAACCGGACTGCGCGCCTGCGCTTCGATACCTCAGCGCGAACGGGGTTGGGCTGGCGGCCATCGCTTCGACAGGCTCAACCCGACCCATCACGCTCGCGCGCTGGCGAAGTGTCTGCCTCGCTGCGTTCGTCCACCGCCGCGGCGAGCGCGGCGCCGAAGAGGAGGATCTGTGCGGAGTAGTAGACCCACAGCATGAACACCACGAACGAGCCCGCCGCGCCGTAGCTCGACGAGATGCTCGCGCGCCCGAGGTACAGGCCGATCGCGTGCTTGCCCACCGCGAACAGCAGCGCGCTGGTGATGGCGCCGGCCCACACCGCGCGGTGGGTCGGCGGCGCGTCGGGCAGCCAGCGCAGCAGGGCCGCGAAGGCGAGCGCGAGCACGGTGGTCGACAGCGTCACGTCCACCAGTGCGAACAGCGCTTCGGCACCGTTGAACCAGCGTGCGACATAGGCGCCGATCGCGGCCATCAACGCACTCACGAGCAAGGCCGCGATGGCGAGAAAGCCGAAGCCGAGCACGAGCGCGAAGGCCACCAGCCGCGCACGCACGAAGGCGCCGATGGCCGATGGCCGCTCCGTCACGTGGCCGATGCGGTTGAGCGCGCGCCGCAGTTGTGCGAACACGCCGCTGGCACCGATGAGCAGCGTCGCCACGCCGAGCAGGCCCGCCCAGCGCCCGCCCTCTTCCTTGCGCCCGGCGGACTCGATCATGGTCTGGATCGCGCGCGCCGAGGTCTCGCCGACCATGCCCTCGATCTGGCCCACGATCTGCCCGCGCGCGGCCTCGGCGCCGAACACGTAGCCGGCCAGCGCGATGGCGATCACCAGCAGCGGCGCCACGGCGAACATCGTGTAGAACGCGATGGCCGCACCGAGCTGCGTGCCGCCGTCGTCGATCCAGCGGCGCGTGGCGCTGACGGCGAGACGCAGCGGTCGTTGCAGGCTTTGCGGCACATGGCGCCACAGACGCGAGCCGAGATCGGAGAGGGCCATGGGCTCCGGTGAGAAGTGAGAGAACGGTTTCCCGGCCGAAGCAGCCGGTGTGCCCGGCGCACCAGAATCGCGGCGAGGTCGCAGCAGCAGGGGGACGACACATGCACATCCGACCCGCACACGAGCGCGACGCGCCGGCGCTCTCGGCGCTCGCCTTCGAGGCCAAGGCGCATTGGGGCTACTCGGCCGCGCAGTTGGCGGCGTGGCGCGGCGACCTCGTGGTCACACCGCGCGCCCTGGCGTCGCACCCCTGTCAAGTGGCCGAACTCGGGGGTGAAATCGCTGGCTTCTGCCTGCTCGAGCCAGCCGCACCGAATTGGCATGTCGAGCACTTCTGGGTCAGGCCCTCACGCATGGGCCGCGGTGTCGGGCGCGCCTTGCTCGGGCATGCCGCCGGCGAGGCGGCGCGGGCCGGCGCCACCGCGCTTGCCATCGAGCCGCAGTTGCTGCTCGCGGTCAGCCGGCGGGCGGGCGCGGCCCGTTGAAGCCGAAAAGAAGCGCCGGGCACGCTATTGGCTGGCCGAGTACTGAAGGCCCGGCCGCGCAAGATTCGGGAGTGCATCGCCATGACCATCCAGCTCGATCACACCATCGTGCCCTCGCATCACAAGGTGGCGTCGGCCCGGCGCTTGGCCGAGCTTCTCGGCGTTGCGTGGGAGGAAGCAGGCGTGGGGCCGTTTTCGCCGGTCCATGTGAACGATGGACTGACGCTGGACTTCATCGACACGGATGAGCCGTTTCCCATCTACCACTTCTGCTTTCGCGTCACGGACGAAGAATTCGACGCCATCCTTGGGCGCATCCAGGCCGCCGGCATCGACTATCGCAGCGACGTGCGCGGGCCGATGAATCGACAGGTCAGCACGCTGCTCGGTGGGCGCGGCATCTACTGGAACGAACCCGACGGGCACCAGTGGGAGATGCTGACGGTGAGTTATGCGCGGCCGGGCGTGGTGCTTGGCTGACGTTCCCATGCGAGACGTACACACGGCCTGCGCCGGCAGTTTGAGCAATCGGTGCGGCCGACCATGACGCAGCCGCATCGCCTGTCGGAAGATCTGTGGACGATCGACGGGCCGACGGTCCGCTGGTTCCTGCCCTTTCCCACCCGCATGACGATTGCGCGGCTGGCGGGCGGCGACCTCTTCGTGCATTCGCCGATCGCGCTCACCGCCGATGTGCGGCGCGCGGTCGAGGCCCTGGGCACGCCGCGCTGGCTGGTGTCGCCCAACAAGCTGCATCACCTGTTCTGGGCCGAGTGGCAGCGCACCTATCCCGAGGCGCTGAGCTTTGCCCCGCCGGGACTCGCGGCCAAGCGCGCGGACCTGCGGTTCGACGGCGAGCTGGCGGATCGGCCCGAGCCGGCCTGGGCGCCGGCGATCGACCAGCTCGTTGTCAGAGGCAGCCGCGCGCTCGACGAGGTGGTGTTCTTTCACCGGCCTTCGCGCACCGTCGTCTTCGGCGATCTGGTGGAGAACTTCGATCCGCGCACGCTCTCGCGGCTGCATCGATGCGTGGCGCGATTCGGCGGCGTGCTGGCACCGAACGGCGGCACGCCGCTGGACTATCGGCTGTCGTTCCTGCGGCATCACGCGCAGGCGCGCGAAGCGTGGCGACGGATCGAAGCGTGGGCGCCGCAGCGGGTGCTCATGTGCCACGGCCTGGTGGTGGAGCGTGAGGCGATGGCGTTTCTCGAGTCGGCGTTTGCGTGGGTGGGGCGTGGTGCCGCAGGAGATGGTGGGGACGCGGGATGAGCTCGCTCTTGGGCCGGTCGGCTTTCTGCAGCGGCCCCCTCACCCCAGCCCTCTCCCCCTGTGGGGGCGATGGAGCCATGCCCGCAGGTGCGCAGTGCGGAGAGTTACTCCCTCTCCCGCTGGCGGGAGAGGGTTGGGGTGAGGGTGGACTTGCCCGGCGCTCAGCGCCTCGCCAGCCGATCGAGCGCCGCGCGCACGCCCAGCTCCGGAGCCGCGCACGTGAACGGCGGCGGTGTGCGGGAAGGGCGAGTGCGGCCATCAATGCATGTGCGCGCCGCCGTTGACGTCGAGCGTTGCCCCGGTCATGAAGCTCGACAGGTCCGAGGCGAGGAACAGGCAGGCGCCCGCCACCTCGGCTGGCTGGCCGACGCGCGCCAGCGGGAAGCTGCGCGCGGTGGCGTGCTTGTTCTCGTCGGAGTTCTCGCCGCGCGAGAAGTCGGTGAGCACGAGGCCCGGCGCGACGGCGTTGACGCGCACCTCGTCCGGCCCCAGTTCACGCGCCATCGCGCGGGCGAGGCCCAGCACGCCGGCCTTGGCCGCGCAGTAGTGGCTGCCGCCGAAGACGCCGCCGCCCTGCTGGGCCGACATCGACGACACGCACACGATGGAGCCGCTGCGCCGCGCGCGCATGTGCGGAATGACGGCCTGCGACATCTGCAGCGTGCCGCGCAGGATGACGCCGGTGATGCGCTCGTAGTCGTCGGCCGTCACCTCCATCACGCGCCGCCGCTGCGTGAGGCCGGCGTTGTTCACCAGCACGTCGATGCGCCCGGCGTGGCGCAGCACGGCGTCAACCGCGCGCTGGCAGGCCGCGGCATCGCTCACGTCGCAGGCAAGGCCGAGGTGCGCGGGACCGATGGCGGCAGCGGCCGCGCGGGCGTCGGCTTCGTCGAGATCGAGGATGGCCACGGTGGCGCCGTGCTGGGCAAAGAGCTGCGCCGTGGCCCGGCCGATGCCGCGCTCGCGCGAGGCGCCGGTGATGACGGCGACGCGGCCTTCGAGCAAGGCGCCGTGCTGGATGCGGGCGGTCGGCATCGCGGCTACTTGCGCACGATCCGGCGCACCGGGTCGCTGCCGTCCCAGGTGGCCGCCACCTGCGCGATTTCCTTGAAGAACTCGGCCTTGCCGCCGGTCTGCTCGGAGAGTTCGATCACCACGCCCGGCGCTTCGTCATGCACGAAGTAGGCGAAGCGCCCGCGCTGGCCGATGCGCCCGGCATGGCCTTCGCGGTGGCCCGCGTCGAGCAGCCGGCGCGAGAGCGTGTCGTACTCGAGCGTCCAGTAGGCCACGTGCTGCACGCCGTCGCCACTGGCCTGCAGGAAGTCGCGGTACAGCGAAGGTGCGTCGTTGCGCTGCTGGATGAGTTCGATCTGGATGCCGCCGGAGTTGGCGAGAGCGATCGACAGGTCGGGCAGGGCCGAGGGCTTGCGGTAGTAGCTGAACTCGGTGACGCCCACATGCTCGTTGTAGAACCACGGCCCCACGCCCATGACGCGGCTCCAGTGGGCCATGGCGCGCTCGATGTCGTGCACCACGTAGGCGACTTGGCGTAGCTCGCCGTAGAAGAGACTCATTTCAACTCCCTGTGGGTCATGTCGTGCAGTGCCGGGCGTTCGCGCTGGCCCTTCGATACCTCAGGGCGAACGGAGTGGATTGCGTCGGGTAGGAACACACGTCTCCTCAGTTCATCGTGATGCCGGCGCGCTTGGCGACCTCGCGCCAGGCTTCGATGTCTTTGGTCGCCATCTCGGTCAGCTCGTCGCCGCCGACGAAGTCGGCGTGGATGCCAAGTTCGAGCAGCCGCGCCTTGACGTCGGGCATGCCCAGCGTCGTGCGCAGTGCGGCCGCGAGCTTGGCGACGATGGGCGCGGGCGTGCCGGCCGGCGCATACATCGCCCAGCGCAGGGCGCCCATGCGCATGTTGTTGAAGTCGATGCCCTCGCTCTCATAGCTCGGCACCGACGGCAGGCTGGGCGAGGGTGAGGTGCAGGTGATGAGGGCCTTCACGCGCCCGTCCTTGACCATGGGCGTGCCCGAGGCCATGTCGACGAAGCCGAGCTTGATGTGCCCGCCCATCAGATCGGTCTGGATCTGCGCGACCGACTTGTAGGGGATATGGCTCATGCCGGCGCCGGTCTTGAGGTTGAGCAGCTCGCCGCAGAAGTTGCCGGTGGAGCCGATGCCCCAGCTGGCGTACTGCACGCTGCCCGGCTTGCGCTTGGAAAGCGCCACCAGCTCCTTCAGGTTGTTGGCGGGAAAGTCGTTGTGCGCGACAAGCAGGATCGCCGCCGTGCCGACCTGGCCGATGGGCGCGAAGTCCTTGATCGCGTCATACGGCAGCTTGGGGTTGGCCGCCGGCAGCAGCACGTGCGTGGTGGCGCCGCCCATGGTGATGGTGTAGCCGTCGGGCGCCGACTTGGCCGCGGCGTTGATGGCGATCGAGCCGCCCGCGCCCGGGCGGTTGTCGATCACCATCGTGGCTTTCAGCAACGGCGCCATCTTGTCGGCCAGCAGCCGGCCCAGCGTGTCGCCGCCGCTGCCGGGCGCCGAGATCAGGATGAAGCGGATCGGCCGGTTCGGGTAGTCGGCCGTGTCGTCGGCGTGGGCCATCAGGGTGCTCGCCGCAATGGCGCAGGCCAAGAGGATCTTTCGCATGCTTGTCTCCTTGCTGTGGATGGGATCTAGAGGGACAGGCCCCCGTCGACCACGAGTTCGAGGCCGGTCACGTACTTCGATTCGTCCGACGCCAGGAACAGCGCCGCGTAGGCCACGTCCCAGGCGCTGCCCTGGTGGCCCATCGGGCAGCGTGCATTGCGCATCTCGCGGCCCGCGCGGGCTTCTTCTTCGGTCTCGAACAGCGCGGCCGCGTGCGGCGTGTCGATGAGCCCCGGCAGGATCACGTTGCAGCGCACGTGATGGCGCGCGTACTGGCGGGCGACGACGCGTGTCATGTGGTTCAGCGCCGCCTTGGAGGTGCTGTACGACAGGAACTGCATCGGGCTCCACTTGCGGCTGGCGATCGACGAGATGTTGACGATGGCGCCACCGCCCTGCGCCACCATGTGCGGCACCACCTCGCGCGCGGTGAGCATGGCGCCCTTGAGGTTGATGGCGTGCACGCGGTCCCACGACTCCTCGGTCACTTCGATGAGCTCGCCGAACTCTTCGACGCCCACGTTGTTGTGCAGCACGTCCACGCGCCCGTATCGCGTCAGGCAGGCCTGCACCATCGAGGCGATCTGTTCCGCGCTGCACACGTCGGCGCGAAAGGCGCTGGCGCGGCCGCCTTCGGCTTCGATGCGACGCACGGTGTCGTGCGCGGCCTCGATGGAGCGGTCGGCGCAGAGCACGGCCGCGCCTTCGCGGGCGTAGAGCACCGCACAGGCCGCGCCATTGCTGATCTCCGCGCCGCTCGAACCGGCGCCGACGACGATGGCGACCTTGCCCTGGAGCCGTCTGCTCATGGATTCGTCCGTGTCGAAGCCTTGCCGGCACGCTGCCGCGGCTTGGCCGCTGCGCGCGTCGGCCCGCACGACTCGCGCAGCACCAGCTGCGTCGTCATCACGATGCGTTCTGACTCTGGCGCCTGGGGGCCTTGCGCGCTCAGCCGCCGAAGCAGCAGCTCGGCCACCGCCGTGCCCACGGCTTCCAGGTCCCAGGTCAGCGAGGTGATGGACGGCGAGAAGAGCTGCGACAGATCGGTGTCGCCCACGCTCACCACGCTCACGTCGTCGGGCACGCTGCGCCCGGCGTGCCGCAGGCCCTGCAGCGCGCCCGAGAGGATGCGCGTGCCCAGGCACACGAAGGCCGTCGGCGCGGCGGCGCCCGACAGCAGCGCCAGCGTCTCGCTGAAGGCGTACTCCATGGCCGAGCGTTCGGCACGGATCAGCCGGGCATCGGGCTGCAGGCCGCGCTCGGCGAAGGCGTCGCGAAAGCCGGCAATGCGTTCGCGCCCCGGACGCAGCACGCTGCCCGGCGTGAGCAGCGCGATCTGCTGATGGCCGAGGTTTAGCAGGTAGCGCGTGGCCTGCAGCGCGCCGTGGAAGTGGTCCACATGCACGCCGCTGCACGACGGGCCGAAGTCGCGATCGAGGGCAACCACCGGAAAGCTGTTGCTGCTCAGCCGGTCGAGCATCTGCGGCGCTTCTTCCGCGCAGGGGCCGAGGATGAGCCCGTCCACGCGGCGGCGGCGGAACAGCTCGATGAGCGACGCCTCGCGCCGCGTGTCGTTGTGCGTGTTGGCCAGCAGCAGCGCGTAGCCGCCGAGCTGCAGCCGCGCCTCCACCGCCACGATGATGCGGGCGTACAGCGGGTTGGAGAAATCGGAGACCAGCAGGCCCACCACGCCGGTCGACCGTGTGCGCATGCTCTGCGCGATGGCGTCGGGCACGTAGCCGAGCTGGCGCGCCGCCTTGTCGACCGCCGCCGTGGCCTGCGGGCTCACGCTGCCGCTGCGGTTGAGCGCGCGCGAGGCGGTGCCGAGCGAGACGCCGGCAGCCAGCGCCACGTCGCGGATCGTGGGCGAAGCCTTGCGTTTCATGCGGGCACCCGCGCCTGTTCGAGCCCCGGCGGAAAGCGCTCGGCGCCCTGCTCCAGCGGCACCGCCATGCTGTTCAGAACGAAGGCGGCCATGTGATAGAAGCTCGTCGCCAGGATGAGCTCGAGGATCTGCGCCGGCGGCCAGTGCGACTGCAGCGCGGCCCAGGTCGTGTCGCTGACCGTCGAGTGGTGGTGCAGTTCGTCGACCACTTGCACGACCAGGCGCTCGCGCGGCGTCCACAGCGCGTCGTCCGGCGTGCCTTGCGTGAGCTGCGCGATCTGTGCGGCGCTCAGGCCGCAGGCCTCGCCGTAGATGCTCACGTGCATGCCCCATTCGTATTCCGACCGCGTGAGTGCACCGGTGCGAATGATCGCGATCTCGCGTTCGCGCTCGGGCAGGGCCGACTTGAACAGCAGCTCATGCGCGAGCGCCTGGAAGGCCGCCGCGAGTTGCGGTTGATGGGCGAGCACCAGCCGCAGGTTCTTGGGCGTCAGGCCGCTGAAGGCCGCGTTGTTCAGGTAGCGCTCGAGCTCGGGCTCGTAGGGCGGCTCGCGCAACGGCATGCGCGCCGGCGCGCCGGCGGACGAGATTGCGGGTTCGGAGGGAGTGGTTGTGGCGTCCATTGCGGCGAAGTCTGAGTCAATGCTGGAAACGTTTCCATAGACATAACCCTAAGTCGGTGGGTTCGTTGTCATCCAGCGCAGGGAGGAGATTTCTCTCTCGTCAAGGGTGAAGCGCTTCCTTGCCGGCCATCTGCGGAGAAACGTTTCCTGTTCGGCGACCCGTCCGGTGCATCAAGGCCGCGCGCCCGAACGCCGACGCGCACGCCCAGCCGTGACGGACTCGATGCATGCCGCCTCGACGGAAAAATTTGCCGGGCTGTGCACAAGCTCGCGTGCCCGCGAAGCGGCCTTTCGACGCAGCGGCGAGCACCGCCGCGCGGCACGCCGATTGCTGTACCCCGCTACCGGCTCGCTCGGCAACCGCCGAGCCGTGCCGACAGCCCCGTGATGGAGACCCCATGCCGTACCGACTTGATCTTCGCGCCGATGCCGTGCCGTCGGACCACCCGAGCCGGGAACTGAAGGACCACGCCAATCTTGACCGCCCCGGTCCGAAGGTGCATCCCAAGGTGGCCGCGCGCCCCAGTGATCGGCCCGGCGCCGCGCGCACGAGCGGGTCCGAGCGCAGCCGCTGAGTCCACGCGCACCGCCGCCCGCGAGGCGGCGCCGCTCAGGCCTGCCGCATCTCGCTTGCGCGCAGCCGCTCGGCGATCAGATAGTTGAGGTCGCTCGTCAGTTGCTGGCGGCTGATGCCGCGCGCGTCGTGCCACACCATCAGCTCGAAGCCCATCGCCGCACCGCCGAGTGAGGGCAGCAGCACCGCCGGTGCCGGCACGGCCAGCACCTGTGAATGCGCGCCTGCCGCGTCGAGCAGCAACGTCCGCACCTGCGCCGGGTCCGGCCCTTGCGCCACCGACACCGGCACGCGCAGGCGCAGCGGTGCCTCGGTGTAGACCAGGTTCACCACGTTGTCGACGATGAAGCGCGAGTTCGGCACGAGAATGGCCACGTGGTCGAGCGTGACGATGGTGGTGCGCCGCGCGCCGATCTCGCGGACCGTGCCTTCGATGCCGCCGACCTCGATGCGGTCGCCCACCTTGATCGGGCGCTCCAGCATCACGATCAGCCCGCTGATGAAGTTGCTGATGATGTTCTGCAGCCCGAAGCCCACGCCCACGCCGATGGCGCCGCCCACGACGCTGAGCGCGGTGAGGTTGATGCCGGCGTTCTGCAGGATCAGCACGATGCCGATCACGAGCACCACGTAGCGCACGAAACCGCCCACCGCCTGGCGCGTGCCGATATCGAACGCGGTGCGGCCGAGCAGGCGCTCGACGATGGCGCGCCTCAACACCGCCGCGCCCCAGAACAGCAGCACGACGGCGAGCACGAGTTGCAGCAGTGAGAACAGGCTGAACTGCGAATCGCCGAGCGAGAACAGCGGCACGTCGAGGGCGCGCAGGCGGGCGATGAGGTCGGGAGGCGTCACGGTCGGGCGTCGCTCGTGAAAGGGGTTGGCGAAGAAGAACTGGCCAATGGAAAGCAGCCGGCATGCCGCATGCACTGCATCTGCATACAGGGTGGGAATGGGGCTTGCCCCTTTGGCTGCACCGCCCTTCGAGAGCCGCCCGTGCGCATTGTCTACGTCACCGAAACCTATCCGCCCGAAGTCAACGGCGTCGCGCTCACCGTGGCGCGCACCGTGGCGCATCTGCGGCGGCGCGGCCATGCGGTGACCCTGATGCGTCCGCGCCAGCCGGGCGAGGCGGCATGCGACGACGCCGGTGAATGGCGCACGGCGGGCCTGCCGATCCCGATGTACCGCGACCTGCGCTTCGGCCTCGCGATGACCTCCACGCTGCGCGAGCGCTTCGAGCGGTTGCGGCCGCAGCTGGTGCACATCGCGACGCCGGGACCGCTCGGAGCGGCGGCCCTGCGCGCCGCCCATGCGCTGGCGCTGCCGGTGACCACCGATTACCGAACGAACTTCGACCAGTACAGCCGCTACTACGGCTTCGGCGGGTTCGCGCCGCTGGTGCAGGGCTATCTGCGGCGCTTCCACAACCTGGCGCACCGCACCTTCGTGCCGACGCGGGCCATGCGCGCGCAGTTGCACCATCAGGGTTTCGAGCGCTTGCATGTGGTGGGCCGCGGCGTCGACACGGCGCTGTTCTCGCCGCAGCGGCGCAGCGAGGCCTTGCGCGGCCGCGGCGACGCGCCGGTGCTGCTGCATGTGGGCCGGCTTGCGGCCGAGAAGAACGTGGCGTTGGCGCTGCGGGCCTTCGACGCGGTGCGCGCGCAGCAGCCCGACGCGATCATGCTGGTGGTGGGCGACGGGCCTCAGCGCGCACGCCTGAAGGCGCAGTTTCCGGCGGCCATCTTCGCCGGCGCGTTGCGCGGCGAGGCGCTGGCCTCGGTGTACGCCTCGGCCGACGTGTTCCTGTTCCCGAGCCTCTCGGAGACCTTCGGCAACGTGACGCTCGAAGCGATGGCGAGCGGCCTTGCCATCGTCGCCTACGACGCAGCGGCCGCAGGCGAGCATCTGCGCGGCAACGCCGGTGCGCGGCTGGTGGCGCCGGGCGACGAAGCCGGCTTCATCGCGGCTGCCTGCGAACTCGCGGCGCGCCCGCCCGAGCAGTTGCGCCACTGCGGCGCCCTCGCCCGCGAGACCGCGCTGAAGCTGCGGTGGGAGGCCGTGTTCGGCCAGTTCGAGCACCAGCTCGTCGAGACGGCGGAGGCCCTGCATGGAGCCCAAGCCTCCGCTTCCGCCGCGGCCCTGGTGGCCTGAGAGGTTCAACCTCTGGGGGCGCCACCGCGCCCTCGTCGAGCATGAACGCGCGCTCGCCCGCTGGCTGCACCGCGCCACCCTCACGCCGTGGGCACTGCTGGCGCTGACGGCGGCCAGCCGCCTGGGCGACGGCCCGCTGTGGTTTGCGGTCGTGCTGCTGCTGCCCTGGGTCGATCCGGTGCGCGGCGGCGTGCACTCGCTGCACATCGCCCTGGTGTCGGCGATCAACCTCGCGATCTATGGCGCGGTGAAACATTCCACCGCACGACCGCGCCCGTTCCGGGGCTGCCCCGGCATTCGCGAATGCGCACGCTCGCTCGACGAACACAGCTTTCCGAGCGGCCACGCCATGCACGCCGTGGCCTTCGCGGTGATGCTGGGCGCCTTCTATCCGGCCGCGGCAATGGCCGTGTGGACGTTCGCGGCCTTCACGGCCGTGTCGCGCGTGATGCTCGGGCTGCACTACCCGAGCGATGTGGCCGCCGGGGCGGCCATCGGCGGCGCGGTGGCGGGGATCTCGCTGCAGTTCCTGTAGGCCGCCGGGCTCTCTTGCCTGCGCCGGGTCCGGCCCGGTTCGAGATCGACCCCCAAGCTTGGCGTTTCCAGTTGTAGCCCGGGCGTCGCGGCTCTTCGTGGCCCGTACATTGGCGCGCCCGCACGCGGCCCGCGTGCGTCACCACTTGCGCCCGATGCCCAGGATCATTCCG
>JAKFDI010000064.1:0-181225 GCA_036676235.1 Rhizobacter sp.
GCCGCCCTGGCCGTCGATGTCGGCGTAGATGCCCGACATGTCGGTGATGAAGCCGATGCGGATGGTGTCGCCGGAGATTTGCGCCTGGGCGGGTGCGGCCAGTGCCAGGGCAGCGAACGCGGCAGAGCAGGCAAGGGTGAGTTTCTTGAGCTTCATGGATTCTCCGTGGAATAAGGAACATGGGGAACGTGGCAAGGCCCAGCGCCTTGGACGGCAGACTAGGCACCGGCTCCGGCCGCCGCAAGGCGAAGGACTACGCAAGGGATAACGCGCAGATGCCGGCGGGCGTGCGGTGGTTCGCGGGTTTGCCGGCCGCGTGGCCGGGCGAGGGTTCGCGGCACGTTCGGCAAGCCCCTGCGGCGATATGCTGCGCAGCCGTGACCGCACCAGACTCGAACGACTTCTTCTTCTCCAACGCCGATCTGGTGCTTGCCTTCGATCTGGCGCCCGTCGGGCTGTGCGTGCTGCGCAAGCGGATCATCCAGCACTGCAACGAGGCCTTCGGCTCGATGTTCGGCTACCAGCCGGAAGAACTCGTCGGCCGGTCGACGGAGATGCTGTATCCCTCGCAGGAGGAGTTCGAGCGCATCGGTGCCCGCGGCATCCTGGCGATGCGCGAATGCGGCCGCTACGCCGACGAACGCATCATGCGGTTCCGCGACGGCCGGCTGTTCTGGTGCCACGTGTCGGGCCGCTCGCTCGACCGCGCCGACCCGTTCAGCTGCGGTGTGTGGATGTGGGAAGACATTTCCGCCCGCCGCCCGGTCATCGCGGACCTCACCGTGCGGGAGCGCCAGATCGCGCAGTTGCTGGTGGAGGGCATGACCAGCAAGCAGATTGCGCGCGTACTCGAGGTGAGCCCGCGCACCATCGACGCGCACCGCGTGCGCCTGCTGCGCAAGCTCAAGGTCAATACCCCCACCGAGATGGTGTCGCGGCTCGCTGGACTGTGTTGAGCCCACCCCCTACGCGCTTCGCGCGCCCCCTCAAGGGGGCAACACCAGCGGACCGGCAGAGCCGGATCCGCGGCGTTTGCTCGATCGCAGGTTTCTGTGGCGCGGTGAGGCGCTACGTCGGCACTAACCCGTAGGTATCGCCACCGCGCTCGAACATCCCGAGCCTTCGGCAAGGTTCGCGAACCTACGATCGCGGCCTGCCGAACAGACGAGGATGTACGCGATGGCCCCGACGACACGACGCCGCTCCCTGCTGCTGGCCGCGGCCGCCACCACGCTCGCGCCGCGCGCCGCATTCGCCGCCGCCGACACGCTGACCATCGCGCAGGTCGCGCCCCTGTCGGGTGTGCTCGCCACCACCGGCCAGCAGATGGTGCTGGGCGGCAAGGTGTGCTTCGATGCCGTCAACGCACGCGGCGGCGTGCACGGCGCGCAGATCCGCACACTCGTGGCCGACGACGGCTACAAGGTCGCCGACACCCTGCGGCTCACGCGCGAGATGGTGGCGCGGCCCGAGGTCGTCGCCCTGTTCGGCTTCGCCGGCAGCGCCAACGTGGGCAAGCTGCTGGAGGAAGACGTGCTGGCGCAGGCCGGCATCGCGCTCGTCGCGCCCTACACCGGCGGCGAACTGCTGCGCAATCCGTTCAACCCGTGGATCTTTCACCTGCGTGCCGGTTATGCCGACGAGGCCGAGCACATGGTCGAGCAGCTCAACACCATGGGCATCACGCGCATTGCGCTGCTCTATCAGGATGACGCCTTCGGCAAGTCGGGCCTGGACGGCGTGGAGGCGGCGCTGCGCCGGCGCGGGCAGAAGCTGGTGGTGTCCGCCGGCTACCCGCGCAACACCGGCGACGTGGCCGATGCGGTGCGCCGCATCGTGGCCGCGCAGCCGCAGTCGGTGATCATGATCGCGGTCAACAAGCCGGCCGCGGCCTTCGCGCGGCAGTACCGCACGGCCGGCGGCGGCGCGCAGTTGTTCAACATCTCGGTGGTGGACCCGGCCGAGCTGGTGAAGCTGGGCGGCATCGAGAACGTGCGGGGCCTGGGCATCAGCCAGGTCGTGCCCTACCCCTACCGGCCCTCGCTGCCGGTAGTGCGCGAGTTCCAGGCGGCGCTGAAGAAGCATGCGCCGGGTGCCGAGGTGAACTACACCAACTTCGAGGAATACCTGGGGGCCAAGGTGCTGGTGGAGGCACTGCGCCGCGCCGGACCGAAGCCATCGCGCGCACAGGTGATCGCGGCGCTCGAATCGCTGCGCAGCTTCGACCTCGGCGGCGTGACGGTCAGCTATGGGCCGAAGGAGCGCGTGGGTTCGCGCTATGTTGAGGTGACGGTCATCGACGGCGAAGGCAAGCTGCTGAAGTAGGCGCGGCTCACGCGGCTTCCTCGGCCACGCCCTGGCAGCCTGAACGACCGTCGCGGCGCGCGCGCAGCAGCGTCGGCGCCGCATGCGCCAGCCACAGCGCGAAGGCCGCCATCCACAGCGCCGCCGAGAGCGCCCACGCATGCAGCGCCTGCGCCATCCACACGCCGGCTGCGGCGCGCACCAGCGCGGCGGCGATCAGCAGGGCGGCGGCAAAGGGCAGCCACAAGCGCTCGTCCCGGCGCTCGCCGGCATGGGCGCGCCCGGCGATGTTGAGCACCGCGAATACCGCCAGACCCATGGCGCCGACCGCCTGCAGATGCATGCCGGCGCTCGCTGCGATCGGCACGCCGAGCCCGGCCAGCGCCTGCATCGCGTAGCCGCCGGCGATGAGCCAGGGCAGCGCGTAGAGCATCCACACCCAGCGCCGCGTCAGCACGGCGCCGACGTGCCAGTCGGCCAGCAGCCCGAGCAGCGCGGCGGCAGCCGCCAGCGCCAGCCAGGCGGTGGCCACGCTGTGCGGCACCAGACAATGCGCCGCGGCATGCAGGCCGATCGTCACGACCACGAGCTGCCGCCGCGGCGGGCGGGCGATGAAATCGGCCGGCTCGCCGCGCGCTTCCAGCGCGTCGTTGACCACCCGCATCGAGATGCGCGCGAGCGTGATCACGATCAACGCCATCGTGGTGTGCAGCAACAGGTACAGCGCGCTGCGCAGGTCGCCGCCGCGCGCAAGCTCGAACTCGGCGAGCAGTGCCGCAGCCAGCACGGCCAGCAGCGACCACCACAGGCCGAGGTGGCGGCGCGACGGATCGCGCCACAGGCGCGGCGTCACGAGCCGCAGGAAATCGACGGTGAGCAGGGCCTGCAGCACGAGCGCTGCCCAGCCCGCCACGTCTCCCGGCAGCGCCGGCGCCAGCCGCGCTAGCCCCCACAGCACGGCCAGCCGCATCACCGCCTCGCGGCCGAAGGCCGGCGTGCCGGTGAACTCGGGCACGGCGGTGAGCGCGAAGCCCAGCACCGCCGCGACCATCATGCCAAGCAGCATCTCGTGGCCATGCCACAGCACGGTGCTGCCCCCGAGCGCGGGCACGGGCAGACCGAAGAGCAGGTGCGCGGCCCAGACACCGATCAGCACCACGGCGGCCACGCCGGCAGCGAGGAAGAACGGGCGGAAGCCGCATTGCCACACCGACCAGTGGCGCATGGCGCTCAGCATGCGTGCCGGCGGTGGCGCGCCGCCTCCAGGGGAATGACTGTGGGCCCGTCATCGATCGTTCTGTCCGGTCCGGCCGTGGCGCACGACACCGGGTTCAGCGCCGGCAGCCCGAAGGCATCGCGCACGATGGAGGCGCCCAGCAACTGAGCGGTGGTGGCCGCAATCCAGGCCTCGTCGCGCGCCGCGTGCTCGCGTGTGAGGCGCCAGCGCCACACGACGCGCCCCGGCGCGGTGGCCATGACGCAGATCTCGTCGGCCAGCTTCACCGCCTCCGACAGGTCGTGGGTGATGAGCAGCATCGCCACGCCGCGCCCGCGCTGCTCGGCGCGCAGCAGCGCATGCAGCTCGGTACGCAGGCCAATGTCGAGCGCGGCGAAGGGCTCGTCCAGCAGCAGCAGGTCGGGCTCGATGGCGAGCGCCCGAGCCAGCGCCACGCGGCTTTGCATGCCGCCCGACAGCGCGCTCGGGTACAGCGCCAGGTCGCCGTCCGCGAGGCCCATGCGCAGAGCAAGTTGTCGCGCGCTGCGCTCGCGTTCGCCGCGGCCCGTGCCGCGCGCCTTCAGGCCGAGCGCGATGTTGTCCAGCGCCGTCTTCCACGGCAGCAGGCGCGGCTGCTGGAACACGCAAGCCGGGCGTGCGAAGCCGTTGGCTATGCGACCGGCCTGCCGCGCCGCGAGCCCCGCGACCAGATGCAGCGCCGTCGTCTTGCCGCAGCCGGACGGCCCGACCACCGCGAGCGTGCAACCGGCGTCGAGGCTGAAGCTCACGTCCTCCAGCACGGTGCGCACGCCGAAGGCATGCGACAGGCCTTCAACTGTCAACGTCGTCATGTCGCCGCCTCCCGCCACTTCTCCAATTCCCGCTTGATGGGTTCGAGCAGCAGGTACTCCAGCGCCAGCAGCACGCCGAGCACCGCCACCACCCAGGCGAGCGCGCCGGCGGTGTCCAGGTGCGAGCGCGCCTGCGCCAATGCCGCGCCCACACCATCGGGCGAGGACAGCAGCTCGGCCATCACCGCCACCTTCCACGAGGTGCCGAGCGCGGTGATCCACGCCGGGAACAGGTAGCTCAGCAGATGGGGCAGCGCCACGTCCGTCATGCGCTGGCGCCAGGGCAGGCGGAAGGCGCGCGCCATGTCGGCCAGCGGCGCGTCCAGCGTGCGCGCGCCCTGCAGCGCGCCGGCGAAGACCACGGGCAGGCTGGCGACGAAGACGGTGAACACCGGCGTGCCGTCGCCGCTGCCGAACCAGAGCAGTGCCAGCACCAGCCAGGCGATGGGCGGCATGCCGAGCAGCACGGTGATGAGCGGGCGCGCGAGCATCGCCCCGCCCATCGACCAGCCGGCGGCGATGCCCAGCAGCGAGCCGACCGCCACCGCGAGCGCGAAGCCGGTGAGCGCGCGCCGCGCGGTGATGGCGAGTTCGGGCCACAGGGTCGCGTCGCCCATCCAGCCGACTAGCGTGGAGAAGGTTTCCAGCGGCGTCGGCAGCAGCAGCGGGCCGAGCCGTTCGGCGCCGAGCTGCCACGCGGCCAGCAGCATCAGCAGGCTGGCCACCGCGCCCCAACCGCCCCACAGGTAGGCGGCCCAGGCGCGCAGCCAGCGCAGCGGCATCGACATCAGGCGCCGCCGTAGAAGGCGTCATCAGGCAGACGCCCGCCGACCAGCGCCGGGTTCTGCGCGACCAGCGCCTGGAAGAGGAATTCAATGTCGCTGCGCGCCTGCCGCGCGCCCACGGCTTCGAGCGGGCTTGATGCGATGGCGTCGGCCACGGCTTGCGCGTCGAGCCGCTCGTTGCGGCGCGCCATCGCCTCGCCGCAGGCGAGCGGCTGCGCGCGGCATTGCGTGAGCGCGGCGGCGTAGGCCTCGGCAATCTGCGCGCTCGCCTGCGCGTCGTCGCGCAGCGCACCCAGCAGGGCGATGCCCGCCTGCGGAATGCGCGGCGGGCGCTGCAGCACGCGGCTCCACTCCTGTTGCAGGTCGACAGCGCGGTGCAGCTCAGGCGCCACCATCGACGCCGGGAACGACTGCGTCTTGCGCAGCGCCATCGACACCGCCGGCTCGGCCAGCAAGGCATGCTCGACACGCCGGCCCAGCAGCAATTGCATGGCGTCGAGCGGGCTGGCGACATGGCGCAGCCTGAAGTCGCGCCGCGGGTCGAGCTGCTGCGCGCGTGCGAGCAGGCCGAACAGGATGTCGGGCATGTCGCCGCGGAAGGGCATGGCGATTTCCTCACCGCGGAAATCGGCCAGCGTCTTCGGCCCCGCCCGGGTCGACACCAGCCACAGCATGCCCCAGGCGGAGACGTTGAGCAGGCGCAGCGGCACGCCGCGGTTGTAGAGGTTGGCGCCCACGTTCACTGGCACGGCCAGCACGTCGGCCCGGCCTTCGATGGCGATGAGGCGCAGTTCGTCGGGGTTGTGCCAGCCGACGAATTCCACCTTGTCGGCCAGTTGTTCGAGCCCGCCGTGTTCGGCCAATTGGATCAGCGGCAGCGAGACGGTCGACCACGGCCCGGCGAGGCGCAGGACCGCGCGGCGCGACGGCGCGGCGCGTGCCGGCAGCGCCGCCGTGGCGCAGGCAGAGAGGATCAGTTCACGACGTCGCATCAGAAGCTCCCGTTCCAGGCGATGTGGAGGCTGCGCCCGGGTTCCAGCGTTTCCTGCCCCGACACACCATCGGCCAGGTGCTCGCGATAGGCCTTGTCGGCAAGGTTGCGCAGCAGCAGGCGCAGTCGATTGCGGCCGTCGATGCGCCAAGTGGCACCCAGGTCGGCGGTGGCGAAGCCGGGTGTCGCGTTCTCGGTGCCGCGTGCAAACACAGTGGCGACGCGATCCTGGCGGCGCACCAGGCGCAGCATGGCGTCGGCGCTCCAGCCCCTTGCGAGATCGCCTTCCCAACCGAGCGAGAGTTGATCGGCCGGCATCTGGAACAACGGCTCGTCCAGGTCGTCGTTGCTGCCGCGCACGCTGGACCAGGCCAGGCTCAGCCAGCGCGCCGTGTCGTAGCGCCAGCGCAGCGAGGCTTCCAGCCCCTGCAGCGTGGCGCGCCCGAGGTTGACGGTCTCCTTGCACGCGCCGGCGTTGGCCGCGGGGCAGCCGTTGCTGCCGGCCACGCCCGAGACGTCGCGCCCGGTGATGTAGTCGTCGATGCGGGTGCGGTAGGCGGCGACGCTGTAGGCCAGCGTCTCGTCCTCGCCCTTCACGCCCAGCTCGAACTGCGTGGCGGTCTCGGGGCGGATCTGCGGGTTGCCGATGTAGTAGTAGCCGTCGGCGCGCGGCGAGGCCTCGAAGCGTTCGCGCATCTCGCCGGCCCGAAAGCCCCGCGACACGTTCACGTAGGGGCGCAGCAGCGGCGCCACTTCATAGATGGCGCCGAGGCTCGCCGAAGTGCTGCTGTCGCTGCGCGCGAGGCCGGTGGTGATGGCGCCGTTCGCAATCGACGCCGCGCCGCCCTTCACCTTGTCGTGGCGCAGGCCGGCGAGCAGGTTGAGCCGGCCGAGGCTCACGTCGTCCTGCAGGTACAGGCCCAGCGCTTCGATGCGGCCGTCGGCGAAGGGGTCGTTGCGCACGAAGGCAAAGGCCGGCGGCTGCGCCAGTTCGCGCGCCGGCGCCGCCTGCATGCGCCAGGCGTTGATGCCGAAGGACAGCAGATGCTGCGGACGCAGCGCCCAGTCGGCGCGGGCGTCGACGCCGTCCGTCACGAAGCCCACGTTCGTGCGTGCGATGTCCTGGCCCAGCGGCCCATTGGCGCGCGAATGGATGTTGCGCTCCACCTCCTGGCGCCAAGCGCGCAGGTCGAGGTTGAGCGCCCGCTCGCCCCCGCCGTGCCATTCGTAGCCGACCTCGGCCAGGCGCCTCTGCTGGTTCGGCGAATGCACGGTGCTGCTGCCGACCTGCGGATGCGGATGCGGCTTGGTGGAGCCGGGATACCACACGTCTTCGTCGCGCTGCTGCTGCAGCGACACGCGCAGTTGCTGACGCGCGTCCAGCCGGTAGCGGTACTGGCCGATGAGCGTGTCGGCCTCGTAGCCGGTGCGCTCGACGCGGCCGGTGGGCGCGCGGTAGTCGCCGAAGTTCGCGAGCGACGCACCCAGCATCAGCGCATGGTCGCCGCTGGAGAGGTTGAGCACGCCGCTGCTGCGCAGGCCGCGGCTGGCGCTTTCGGCGCTCGCGCGGGCGTCCAGCCCGACGCCGGGCTCGAAGCGCGCCTGTGGCAGCCGCACATTGATCGCACCGCCCAGCGCGCCGGTGCCGTAGAGCACCGAGGCCGGGCCCTTGACCAGTTCAACCTGCTCAGCGAGGGCCAGCGGCATGAAGGACGCAATGGCGCCCGCCGGCTGCGCCGAGTTCAGCCGCATGCCGTCGACCAGCAGCACCACGCTCTCGCGCTTGAGGCCGCGGATCACCGGGTTACGACCCTGCGCCGTCGCTCGCCACGGCGAGACCCGGCAAGCCACGCAGCGCGTCACCGACGGTGGAGGCGCCGCTGCGCGACAGGTCCTCGCGGGCCAGCGACTCGGTGGCGATCGGCGTCTCCAGCGCGCTCGCGGCGTAGCCCTTGGCGATGACGTTGATCGGCGGCAACAGCACCGGGTCGACCTGACTCGTCTGCCCCATCGCCGGCATCGCCATCGCCCCGCCCAGGCCGAGGGCCACCACGCACGCTGTTCTCATCGCTGTTCCTCATCTGCGCCGCCCGGGTGGCGGCGCCTGCGGAGGAATCTAGGAAAATGCGAATGATTCTCGTTTGATACACATCAAGGGCCGGCACGCAGGTGCATCAAGCCCTTGATTCGACAAGCGTTTCCGGCGAGCGATGCCGGAGACGCAGCATGGGAAAGACATTTTCGGTTTGCGGGCTTTCTGAAGTCCCCCGGTGTGCCTCGCCGCTGCGACGCAGGTTGCGCCCTCCTGCGCAGCCGGACAGCACTCCGGAGGCACCCCGATAGCGCCTGTACGCCTCAGCACTCAGAGGCGAGCGCCCCCGACATCGATGGACTTGCCTATGACACCAAGCGACGGACTCCATCCCGGAACTTTCCGAAACTTGGCGATTGATTGTGTTCCACATCCATATGCGGTCCGATGCGTTCCACCCATTCGTGCTTGATCTGCCCAGGCAACGGCCATCCAGCCGACAAGATCGCAGTAGAACCGCCCGGATGAACCGCATCGGCCAATAGCTCCCACGTTCCGCACACGCTGTCTTGTCGATAGTGAAAAAGCACATCCCTTCTTGCGCGCGGATATGCGGTCAGAAGTGCCTCTCTGTCGCCGAGAAGCCATGCTTCGACTTCTTCGATAGCGAGACGGAACAAGGCATTTGGCGCCGGGGAGCATTTCGACAACAAATCTCGCATCTCCTTCAGGAAGACCTTGCAATCACGGCTGTCGCTGTCCAGCACCACAACGACCGCATCGATGCCAGGGGTCCTGCCATAGCCGGCGAGAAGGCGTGGAAGTTGGTCGAGCAGTGCACGCTTCGCAGGATCAGACCGCGGAGACAATCCCGGCGGGAGTCGACCAATGCCCTTGTAGCGATGAATGCGCCACGTGTGTGGCGAGCCTTGCGCACCGACAATGGACGGGAGAACGATATCAACCAATTTGGCGCCCGATGCGTCCTCCACGAGTACCTCAATGTGCATGCTTATCTCGCATCCAGGTAGTCGCCATACCAGAGCCCACCCAAAGGAAGACCCTCGTCCACCAAGTTGCGAACCAATTCCAGGTCGGACACACGGCGAATTTCGGAAAATCCGTCACTACCCTTCTCGAGAATCCATACCTCCTTTGGTGACAGCGCATCCACGAAATATGGTTGGTGCGTCGTCACGAAAATCTGCGGCGCATTCTTCCTTCCGGTAGCGTGACTGCGCAGTTCGCGCGCAAGCGAGTCGAGCAACTGGTGATAGAGACCGTTCTCCGGCTCCTCGATGCAGATGAATGGCGGCGGATCGGGATCCTCCATCAAGAGCAAATAAGCAAATATCTTGAGAGTGCCGTCGGACATTTGGCCTGCATAGAACGGGTCGTCGAACGCTCCGTCGTTGAACTGCAGGAGAACACGCTTGTCTTTGGTGACGTCGGTCTGAATGCTCTCAATCCCTGGAATTTTTCCGGCAATACGCGCCAAGATGGATCCGAAGCGCTCCTTGTGCTCCCTCTCCATGTACTGGACGACATTGCCGATGTTGTCGCCGTGAACGTTCAGGTGCCGCTGCGCCCCGGCAGACGGAATCGACCGCGCCGCGTCCGGATGAAAGTACGACAAGTACCAACCCTTGAGGAAGTCGCGGAACCGCTTGATGCGTGGATGCTCCTTGAGCGTTCCCAGTGTGGCGATTCCCAACTGCCGCAGGTCGGTCAGTTCGACCTCTTCTTGTGCGCGATCTTCCTCGCCGCCCTCGGCCTCCACGGCTTCCTCACCTGCCCATACCTTTCCCTTGCCGTGATGCAAGCGCAGAAATGGATACGGCCTGCCATGCTTCTGCCCTTTACGACGCTGCTTCAGGACCTCTGACTCCACGAAAGGACGTCCACTTTCGTCGAGGTTGATAGACAACTCGTACGTTATCGGCCGCTCTCCCTTCGCTTCGCGGTAGTAGATCTCGAAATGAATCGGCTCAACCGTTCCCAGCGAACGCATGCGCTCGAAGCCACCGCGTTGCTTGGCATCGCAGGCAGATTCCACGTCAGTCGACAGGCAATCCGCGACAAAGCCAAATGCGTCGAACAATGTGCTTTTCCCCGCGCCGTTCTTTCCTATGACCACGGTGAACGGCGTCAATGGCTCGCCTTTCTGTTGGGTCGACAGCCTACCGAGCGTCACATCACGTAGCGCGCGGTAGTTGCGAACACGAAAGCCTTCAATCAAAGCCATGCTGTCTTCCTCGTTCAACAGTCGACCCGGCACATCTTCGTGCCGGCAGTTCATCTCGAATCATCGGTTGCGGTGGGAGCTCTCGCCGGTCATTGTCCCAATCGCGCGCATCGCCTCGCGCGGCCGCAAATGGTTGAGCGGGCGAGAGCTTAGACGAGGCCTCAGCCTTGCGGGCTTTCCGCCATGCGCTCGCAGTAGGCGCGCATTTCATCGGGCAGTTCGGTGGGGCACACGCCGCATTGCAGATTGCCCGGCACGGCGTGGTCGATGAACTTCGGATAGGGCAGCTTCAGTTCCGCCATCAGGCGCATGAAGTCCTCCGGCGTGCGCTCGCCGCCGAGGCGCGGGTTGCGCATGCGCTCCTGCGCGATGGTGGAGACGCGCCGGCCCTGGTAGTCGTGCGCCGGGTGCACGAGCTGGTCGCCGGGCAGGGCGAACAGCTTGTCGTGCACGCTGCGGTAGAGCGTGCGCGCGTCGCCGTTCTGGAAATCGGTGCGGCCGCAGCCGTCGATCAGCAGCGCATCGCCGGTGAACACGCGCTCAGCCCACACGTAGGCAAAGTGGCTGTCGGTGTGGCCGGGCGTGTGCAGCGGGTCGATGCGCAGGCTGCCGAGCTCGATCGGCCGGCCCTCTTCCACGTGCACGTCGGCGCAGGGCAGGCGCTCCATCGCGGGCGCGGCGATGCGGCTGCCCACGCGCTCCTTCAGGTGCTTGGCGCCGGTGATGTGGTCGGCGTGGATGTGGGTGTCGACCGTCAGCGCAAGCTTCAGCTGAAGCTGCGCGATGAGTTCGAGGTCGCGGTCCATCGCGTTGACCACCGGGTCGATGAGCAGCGCTTGGCCGGTGTCTTCACAGCCGACCAGGTAGGTGTAGGTGGAGGACAGCGGCTCGAAGAGTTGTCTGAAGATCATCGTCGGCTCCCGCGACATGGCAAACGCCGGCCATCTTGCCGCAACGCGCGCCGCCAGGCGATGCGCGCCGCATGCCACACTGGCCCGATTCATCGCACAGCATCGGCCCATGACAAAGATTTCCGCACCCGTCGCCGCACGCCACCCGAAGGACGTGAGCCTCCACGGCGAGACGCGCATCGACGAGTACTTCTGGCTGCGCGAGGAGGAGGACCCTGCCGTCATCGCCCACCTGAAGGCGGAGAACGCGCACGCCGAGGCTTGGCTGGCGCCTCACCAGACGCTCACGCAGGCGCTGTACGCCGAAATGCTCGCCCGCATCCAGGAAGACGACGAGGACGTGCCCTACCGCAAGAATGGCTGGTGGTATTCGACGCGCACCATCAAGGGAAAGCAGTACCCGCTGTACGTTCGCCGCAAGGGCACGCTCACCGCGCCCGAGGAAGCGATCCTCGACATGAACGCGCTGGCCGAGGGCAAGCCCTTTCTGCAGCTCGGCGACATCGGCGTGAGCCCCGACGGCAAGCGCCTCGCCTACTCGCTGGACGAGACCGGCGCGCTCGACAACACGCTGTACGCGCGCGATCTGGACAGCGGCGAATCGCTGCCGGTGTGCATCGAGAAGACCGACGGCATCGCCTGGGGCAACGACAGCAACACGCTCTACTACCTGAGCAAGGACGAAGCCAAGCGCACGTATCGGCTGTGGCGGCACGTCATCGGCGCGGGAACGCCCGACGAACTGCTTTATCAGGAAGACGACGAGCTGTTCTGGCTGGGCCTCGGCAAGACGCTCGACCGGAAGTACATCGTGCTCAGCGCCGACAGCAAGGACACGAGCGAGGTGCGCGTGATCGACGCCGAACGGCCCGACACGATGCCGTGCATCGTGCTGCCGCGCGTGACCGGCCGCGAGTACGCGCTCGACCATCGCGACGGGCGCTTCTACCTGCTGGTCAACGACACCGGTCGCAACTTCCGGCTGGTGGAGACCGATGCCGGCGCGCCCTCGCTGGAGGCGGCGCGCGAGCTGATCGCTCACCGGCCGGAAGTGATGCTCGAAGACGTGGAGCTCTTCGCCACCCACATGGTCGTGAGCGAGCGCGACCGCGGCGTGCAGAAGCTGCGGGTGTGGGACTTCGCGACCCACGAGTCGCATCACATCGCCTTCGACGAGCCGGTGTATTCCACCGAGAGCGGCGACAACGCCGAGTTCGACACCAGCACCTTCCGCCTCGAATACAGCTCCTTCGTCACGCCGCACACCGTCTACGACTACGACCTCGCCACGCGCACGCTCACCTTGAAGAAGCGCCAGCCGGTGCTCGGCGGCTACGACCCCGCGCTGTATGAATCGAAGCAGATCAGCGCCACGGCGAGTGACGGCACGGCCGTGCCCGTGTCGCTGGTGTGGCGCCGCGACATGCGTTCGAGCGAACCGCAACCGCTGCTGCTCTACGCCTACGGCAGCTACGGCAGCGCGATGGACGTGTACTTCTCGTCCACCCGCGTGAGCCTGCTCGACCGCGGCGTCGTGTATGCCATCGCCCACGTGCGCGGCGGCGGGGATCTCGGGCGTACCTGGTACGACGACGGCAAGCTCGCGCGCAAGATGAACAGCTTCACCGACTTCATCGCCTGCGCCGAGACCTTGATCGCGCAGGGCTGGACGACGCCGGCGCAACTCATCATCCAGGGCGGCAGTGCCGGCGGCCTGCTCACCGGCGCGGCGACCAACCTGCGGCCCGAGCTCTTCAACGCCGTGGTGGCCGAGGTGCCTTTCGTCGACGTCATCAACACCATGCTCGACGAGACGCTGCCGCTCACGGTCGGCGAGTACCTCGAATGGGGCAACCCGAAGGTCGCCGCCGACTACGCGGTGATGCGCGCCTACTCGCCCTACGACAACCTGAAGCCCGGCGCGTACCCGGCGATCTACATGCGCACCAGCATCCATGACAGCCAGGTGCCCTATTGGGAGCCGGCCAAGTACGTGGCCAGGTTGCGCACGCTCAAGACCGATCAGAACCCTGTTCTGCTCACCACCAACCTCGACGCCGGCCACGGCGGCGCCTCGGGCCGCTACGACGCATTGCGCGAGCGGGCCGAGGTGTTCACCTTCATGCTGGTGCGTTGGGGGCTTGCTACTTGATGAACCAGGAGAAAACGATGGACAAGGACACCTTCGAGCACAGCATCCGCAAGCTGCTGAAGACGGCCGGCGTGAACTCGCAGCGCGAGATCGAGGAGGCGGTGGCCAAGGCCGTCGCCGATGGCCGCATCCAGGGCACGGAAAGCTTTCCGGCGACGATGACGCTGCGGGTGGCGGGGCTGGATGTGGAAGTGGTGTTCGACGGGGAGATCAGGTTGGCTTAGCGCGGGGCCACCCTCACCCCAACCCTCTCCCGCAGGCGGGAGAGGGAGCAATGCCCCATCCCCGAGCGCCGGCCTGCCCCCTCTCCCCCTCTGGGGGAGAGGGCTGGGGTGAGGGGGCCGGCGCGAACCACCGACCTCACCTCAACGATCAAGCTCAGAAGTTGTGTTTGATCCCCAGGTCGTACCCTGTCTTTTCCCGATCCGCCGGCAAGTTGTCCCGCCGCTCATTCACGATGTCGGCATACACGGTCGTGCGCTTCGACAACGCATAGTGGTAACCCAGCGCGAACTGCTTGTCGAGCACGCCGTCGGCCACGTCCTTGTTCTTCAACTGCCCATAGCTGCCGCGCAGTTCGCCGCCCGCCACCGGTGCGGTGACGCTCACGAGGTAGGCCTCGATCTTCTGCGCGTTGACGTTCTTGCCGCTGCCGATCAGCCCGCCCACCTTGGCGATGCCGAAGTCGTAGCTGGCGTTCACGGTCGCCCAGCGGTCGTCCTTGTCGGCCGGGTTCTCGAAGCCGGCCCCGAACACCCACGCACCGGTGCGGTAGCCCGCGCCCAGGCTGTAGGGCCGGTCGTCGGCGCCGCCGCCATTCGGCAGGTTGGCGCTGGCTTCCGCGATCTGGGCACCCACGCTCAGTCCGTTGGCGGCATAGCGGTAATTGATCGAGCTGCTGTAGCGCGTGCTGCCGATGCGGCCGTTGACGATGCTGCCGTTGCTCGCCACGGTGTCGGCGCCCCAGGGATCGGCCACCCACTGGCTGTACGTGAAGGCCGGGTTCTCTTCACGCCCGAGCACCACTCGGCCGAAGCCGCCTTCCAGCCCGACGATGGATTTGCCTTCCCAGAAGCGGGTCGTGCTTTGCGAGCCGTCGTTGGCGTTGAAGCGGTGCTCGAGCTGGAAGACCGCGCGCAGCCCGCCGCCCAGTTCTTCCACGCCGCGGAAACCCAGGCGGCTGCCCGAGCCGTTGCGGATTTCCTTGTTGTCCGCGGCATCGGCCTGTTGCGCGACCGACAGGTCGACACGGCCGTAGACGGTGACGGACGACTGCGCCTGCGCGGCGCCGGCCAGCAGCGTGAGCGCGGCCAGAGAAACAGCCTTGAATTTCATCGTTGACTCCGAGAGGTTGAGCCGCGGCGCGGTTCGGCACGGGGCATCGGGAAGAAGAGAGTGAGGTGGGCGGTGATGGCCCGCCGCCTACGAAAACAGCCGGCGATCAGCCGCCGACGTACATCAGCCCGGCCGTCGGGTCTTGCGTCGCGGCCGGTGCGGCGGCACGCGCCTTCGCCGCCGCACGCGCTTCGGCGCGCACCGCCGCGCGGTCGCGCGTGCCGACTACGGCCGTGTCGCGGAAGACGGTGGCTTCGCCGCCGGTGAAGGCAAAGCCTTCGGTGCGCGCACGCTGCAGTTCGGCCTTCACTTCGGCGCGCGTCTTCTGCGAGACGAAGTTGTCGAACTCGGGCCAGGGGGTGGCTTCCTGCGCCGATGCGGTGGCGCCGACGACGGCGAGGAGAGTGGCGAGTGCCAGGGACTTGGTATTCACGAGCGTTCCTTCATTGATTCGGTTGCATGCGTCCGGGGCGGATGGCGTGCAACACGCCACCTGCTCCCGCTTCGCTGAGTCGCCTTGACTGCTGGCTCATCGATGAAAGGAACTCTAGGTATTTGCCCTCTCCGGAAAAACGCCAATCTCGTCAACGGACCATTCCGTAGTTCTCAACAGTCGCTGTCGATCGGATGTGCGCACGTTTGCGCCTATCGGTTTTTTGTTCCGGCAGAGAACGACAGGGCGGCAGGCGCCATGCCGAGCGCCTCAGGCGCGCACGCACGGCGCGCATGGCGGTACGCAGCTTGCCTTCGTCTGCTCACTGCCGAGGAGATGCCATGCACACCCGCCGCCCCGCCTGCGACCCCGCCAAGTCGAACGCCGTCGACGCGCTGCTGCATTCGCGCGGCTTCGCGGCGCAGGACTTCGAGGTGGCCGAAGACCGCTCGCGCGAGATCGCCGACAGCCTCGGCCTGCCCAGCGGCGCGGTGACGGTGCGGCGGCATTCGACCGGCGACGAACGGATGTACGCCGCCGGCATCGGCTCGACCTGGTATGCGGCACTGAGCGCCGACCTGGACGAGGGCGAGTTCGGCGAAGCACGGTAAGACCCCCCCTACGCGCTTCGCGCGCCCCCCAGGGGGCAACACCAGCGGACCGGCGGAGCCGGATCCGCGGCGTTTGCTTGATCACAGCTCCCCCTTTCGGGTGATGAGCCGTCCAGTGGCTCCTTTGGCCGATGTGGCCGGGCGTGGCGATACGAACAATCCGCTTCGCATCGCCACCCGAGGAAGCCGCCGTGATCAAGTACCCGCCCACCCTGTTGCCCGCCACCTGGAACAAGCAGGGCAAGCCGTCGCCCGTGCTCGGCAAGGCGCTCGAGCAGTTGCACAAGCTGCACGGCGACGCCGATTTCAGCGTGTTCGACGGCAGCGGGCTCGACACCGTGCCCGCGCTCGAGGCGCAGGTGGCGAAGGCCGACCAGGCGATGAGGAAGGCGGTGCGCTCGCTCGTCGACCAGGCGGGCAAGGTGTCGAGCGCGGCCAAGAAGCTGCAGGCCGAACTGAAGTCCGACAAGCAGGCGCCCAAGGGCAGCGTCCAGGCGGCGGCCGACGTGGCCGATGCCGCCAACAAGTACCTCATGGCACTGGCCGTGCAGGCCGAGGCGGCGCAGACGGCCATGCTCAAGCAGCTCGCCAGGCTGCGCGCCGACGCGAAGGCGACCAAGCCCGCTGCCGCCGCACAGGCCGCACCCGCCGGCGACGACGCGGCCGAGAAGCTGGTGCGCGGCAAGGTGCTCGCCGCCATGCGCGTGGTGCGCTCGGCCCAGCCGGGTGCCAAGCCGATGCAGTTCATGGTGGCCGCAGGCAGCAAGCAGGTCACGGCCTACCTGTCGACCTCGGTGGGCGCCTCGCACCGCGCGTTGCTCAAGAAGCTGATGCCCGAGGAGAAGTCCGTCAAGTTCTACACCGGCGAATGCGTGTTCGAGAACAAGGCCTGGACCTTCGTCGGCGACTCCATCCCCACCGGCGGCTTCGCCAAGAGGCTGCAGAAGGGCCTGCAAGACCTCACCGGCGTGCGCTACGCGGTGCGCGTGCGCAAGTTCGACGGCGAAGCCGACGAAGCCGAGGGCGACGACGACGGCGGCCGGGATCAGCCGAAAGACAAGGCGAAGGACAGGAAGACCAGCGGGCCGGACCCGCTCAAGGCCTTCACCGCCCGGCTCGGCGCGCTGATGCCGCACATCAAGCAGGCGCTTGCGGCCGGCGGGCCGCTGGCGGCGCAGATCAAGAAGGCGAGCGCCGAGGCCGCAGCGCTGGCGAAGAGCCGTGATGGCGCGGCCAAGGCCGGCAAGAAGCTCGACGAACTGGAGACGCTGGTGCGCGAGGCGCAGGCCGCCGCCCGCAAGGCCGCCGCCGAGCCGGAGCCGGCGCGCGTGTCGCTCGTCGTCGACGGCAGCAAGCTCAACAACGTGACCGAGGCCGAGGCCCGCGAGGCGCTGCTCGCCTACCGTCGCAAACTGCACGCCCGCGTCGAGGGCGACTACGCCGGCCATGAGCACCTGTGGAAGGTGCGCCGCGAGAACGTGGCGGCCGCGTGGGTGGTGCAAGGCGTCTCCAAGCTGTTCCGCGGCAAGGACCTGCCCGAGCTCGACATCTGGGACCAGCCGCGCAAGCTGCTCGAGGCCGCCCTCGCCCAATTGAAGAAGAACGGCCCGATCGACACCTGCGCCAAGCTGCTGGCGGCCGCCGAGCAGGAGTGCAACCGCAGCCACGTGCTGCTCGTGAACTTCCAGAAGGACACCGACGAGGCGGTGGAGGTGACGATCGAAGGGCTGAAGCTCACCCGCAACGTGGCCGCCGCCACCGTGGTGGCCGGCAGCGGCGGGCTGGCCGGAGCGGCCGGCCTGTCGAGTGCGGCCACGCTGGGCGTCACCACGGCAACCGCCGGCGGCATCGCGGCGGTGAACAAGGGCGCCGAGGAGTGGAGTTCGGTCTACATGGCCGAGACGAAGAAGACCATCTCGTGGGCGGCCATCGGCAAGGAAGGCCTGGCCGCGGCGGCCAAGAACCTGGCCGGCGGCATCGCCAAGGGCTTTCTCACCGAACGCTTCTCACACCTGTTCGGCGCTTACCTCAGCAAAGCGAAGGTGCCCGACAGCGTGCTGCTCGAAATGGGCAAGCGCGCCGGCCTGGCCGGCCCGGTGCCGCGCGAGTACCTGATGACCGCCACGCAGAAGTTCGCCCGCGACTTCGTGGTGGGCAAGGGTGTGGGTCAGATCACCAAGTGGGTGGAGGCGGCCATCAAGGGGCCGGCGGCGAAGAAGCAGGATCAGAGCATCCAGGAGTTCCTCGAGCGCGTGGTCAAGGAAGCCATCAAGGACGGGGCGTCGAAGAAGCTGGTGGAGTACATGGTGACGCATGCGTCGGACTATGTGAAGCCGAAGTAGGGCTCGCCCCGCCCCGTTCGTCCTGAGCTTGTCGAAGGACAGGGCTGAGCTTGTCGAAGCCCCGCGTGGCACGGGCCCTTCGACAGGCTCAGGGCGAACGGGGCGGGTGGTGCGGCGCCATCCGCAGCACCACCAGATGTCCCTCGATGTCCGCTCCCGCGTCCTGCCGGATCACCCCCTGCTTCATCGCCTCGACCTCGAAGCCATGCGCCCCGGCCAGGCGCCGCAGGTACGACGCCGAATGGGCATAGCGTAGCGTCGCTCGCAACAGCACGTCGTCTTCCCCACTCGCCTCGCACGAGAACGCGAACAGCCCGCCCGGCAGTAGCGCCTCGCGCACGGCGCCGAACACCGCATCCAAGTCCCCGATGTAGACGAACACGTCCGCCGCCACCGCGAGGTCGAAACGCGTCGGCTGCGTGCCCAGCCACTGCACGAGTTCGTCGCAGACGAGCGCGTCGTACAGATCGCGCTGCCGCGCCTGGTCGAGCATCTTCGGCGACAGATCGATGCCGGTCAGCGTGTGAGCATGCGGCTTCAGCAGCGGCCCGCACAGCCCGGTGCCGCAGCCCATGTCCAGCACATCGAGCGGCCGCGACGGCAGCAGCGGCGCAACCAGTTCCATCAGCAGCGCCGGCGTCTGGTACTTGAGCGTGTCGACCAGATGCGTGTCGAAGGAGCGGGCGTACTGGTCGAAGAGGCCCGCCACGTAGGCCGAGGGTGCGGCCGGAGGCGGCGCTTCGGCGCCCAGCGAAGCCAGCGCATAAGCCATCGCCTGCGGATCGGCCCCGGCATCGCGCGCCTGGCGGTAGGCGGTGACAGCCTCGCCGTCGCGCTTCATCTGCCGCAACTGGTCCGCGCGGTCGACGAGCGCGTCGACGTAGCCGGGATCAATGGCGAGCGCGCGGTCGTAGCTTGCGAGCGCCTCCTCGGTGCGGCGCATGTCGCGCAGCACATGTCCGCGGCTACGCCAGGCGCGCACGTGCTCGGGATTGAGTTCGAGCGCACGGTCGGTGCTCGCCAGCGCCTCGTCGAAGCGCTTGAGCGCGTGCTGCGCGTTCGCGAGGTTGTGAAACGCGGCCGCGCTCTGGTCGTGAATGCGCACGGCGTTCGCGAGCCACTGCAGCGCCTCGTCATAGTCCTCGCGCTGTGCCCGCACCACGCCGAGCAGGTGCATCGCATCGAAGTGCGCCGGCACGCGTGCGAGCACCCAGCGGTAGCCGACTTCGGCTTCATCGAGTTGGCCGCTGCGCTGCAGGTCGACCGAAGCGAGGTAGCGCGAACGGATGGCGGGCGTTGACGCGGAGAAGTGCTGTCGGGGAGACGGGGGCAGATGGCGCGGACGGTTCATGCGGCCAGTATCCAAGCGGAACGGCGCATTCCCAAGCGAACGCCGCGGATCCGGCTTTGCCGGTCCGCTGGTGTTGCCCCCTTGAGGGGGCGCGCGAAGCGCGTAGGGGGTGGGCCTAGGTTCTCACCCGGGCCAGCGCCATCCCCGCCGCCGCGGTGCGCGTCTCCACGCCCAGCTTCACGAACACATGCTCCAGGTGCTTGTGCACCGTACGCGGCGAGAGGTCGAGGATGTCGCCGATGTCGCGGTTGGTCTTGCCCTTGACCACCCAGTACAGCACCTCCGCCTCGCGCGCGGTCAGCTTGAAGGCGGCGGCCAGGCCTTCGATCGCCGACTTGTCCGAACGCTCCTGCAGCACGATGAGCCACTGGTCGTCGCCGGTTTCTTCGTGCAGCGCCATCACCAGTTGCCGTGTCTCGCGGATCGACGACCAGCGCTGCGGCTCCTCGCCGGCCAGCACGCGCTGCGCCTGCGCGCGGACCCAGCCCAGCGCCTCGCCTCCCATCATCGTCTCGCTGCCCACGCCATAGCCCTGCAGCAGCTCGCGCGCGAGCGGCGTCTGCCACACCACGCGGCCATCGGCGGCACGCACGACGATGGTGGCGTGGCCGAAGGCGTCGAGTGCGTTGCGCGCCTGGCGCTTCTCACGCGCGCCCTGCATGTGCACCGCCATGCGCGCCAGCACCTCGCGCGGGCGGATGGGCTTGGTGACGTAGTCGACGCCGCCGGCGGCGAAGGCGCGCACCACATGCTCGGTTTCGGTGAGGCCCGTCATGAAGACGATGGGAATGTGCGCGGTCTCGGCCCGCGCCTTGAGCCGGCGCGCGACCTCGAAGCCGTCCAGCCCCGGCATCATCGCGTCGAGCAGCACGATGTCGGGCACCGCCTGCGCGGCGCGCTGCAGGGCGCTCTCGCCGTTGGTGGCGACCAGCACGGTGTAGCCCGATTCGTCCAGCGCGTCGTGCAGCACCGAAAGGTTGTCGGGCACGTCGTCGACGATGAGCACCACGTCGGCGGTGCTGCGGTCGATGGGCGAGTGGGTGTCCATCGCGGCGGGTTCATTGAGCCAGGCGTGCATGGCGGGCCTTTCGGAGAACGCCCGACATCGCGTCAAGCTGGAATTGGCGGGCGAGGCTGCGCATGTGGGTGACGAACGCGGCGCAGTCGGGATGCTCGGCCTCGATGCCGTCGAGCAGGCGGACGATGCCGCGGAAGTAGCCGAGATCAATCATTTCTTCGAGCGCAGCCAACCGTGCTTCCGGCGGTGCGACGAGTTCTTCCGGCGTCGAAGACGGCTCGGCCAGCGCCAGGGCAGCCACCACACGCGGCTGCGGCGCCTGCAGCCAGTCGAGCTGCAGCACGCGACCCAGCCAGTCGAACAGATCGTTCTTGCGCACCGGCTTGAGCACGAAATCGGCGGGCGTGATGCCGACGTCGTTGTCCAGCCCGCGATCGAAGGCGTTGGCCGAGACGATGGCGATCGGCGCATCGCTCAGGCTCTCGCGCTTCAGGCGGCGGATGGTCTCCCAGCCGTCGATGCCGGGCATGGCGAGGTCCATCAGGATGGCGTCGGGTTGGAACTCGCGCAGCAACGCCAGGCACTCCTGTCCCGACGCCGCCTGCCGCAGCCGAAAGCCCAGTGGCTCCAGCACATTGGCGAGCAGTTCGCGGTCGACCGCCTCGTTGTCGACCACCAGCAGGCTGCGCCGCGCGCCCGCGTAGCCGGTGCGCACGAGGCGGGGCAGCTCACGCTCGGCCACGGCGGCGCGCACCTCGGGCAGGAAGAGGCGAATGCGGAAGGTCGTGCCCCCGCCCGGCTCGCCGGGCGCCTGCTGCGACGCCGGCTCGCTCGTCACCGCCATCTCGCCGCCCATCAGGTCGGTGAGCATCTTGCTGATGGTGAGGCCGAGGCCCGTGCCGCCCGTGGCGCTCGCGCTCACGGCGCTGCCGCGCGCGAAGGGCTCGAAGACACGCTCGATCTCGCCCTCCGCGATGCCGGGGCCGGTGTCCTCGATCTCGAACACCGCCATTTCGCGCGCATGGCTCACGCGCAGTTCCACGTGCCCGGCCTGCGTGAACTTGACCGCGTTGCCCAGCACGTTGATGAGGATCTGGCGCAGGCGCTTTTCGTCCGTGCGCACCACATCGGGCAGCCCGGCGGCAAAGTCGTGGCGGAACCCGATGCCCTTGGCCGCAGCCTGCAGCGCGAACATGCGGTCGATCTGCTCGATGCATTCGCGAAAGCGCATCGGCTTCACGTCGAGCGTCAACTTGCCGCCTTCGATGCGCGCGATGTCGAGCGTTCCCTCGATCAGTGACAGCAGGTGGTCGCCGCCGCGGCGGATCACGCTCACCGCCTGCTTGCGGTGCGGCGGAATGGTCTCGTCCTCGTCGAGCAGCTGGGCGTAGCCGATGATGCTGTTGAGCGGCGTGCGCAACTCGTGGCTGATGGCCGAGATGTAGCGGCTCTTGGCCTGGTTCGCGAGATCGGCCGTGCGCTTGGCCTGCTGCAGGGCTTCGTCGGTGCGACGGTGCGATTCGATCTCGACCTTGAGCATGCGCGCCTGTTCGTTGAGGGCGTGCGTCTGGCGGTTGCTCTCTTCCTGCGCGACCTGGCGACTCTTGTGGGTGAGCACCAGCCACCAGGTGACGATGGCAGTGACGATCACCAGCGCTGCGAACAGCTTCATGAAGCCGAGCGCGAGCGCCGACTGCATCGCGCGCAGCGCCATGCCGGGCTGCAGGGCGACCTGCGCGAGTTCGTGGCGATAGATGAGGTGGCACAGCGTGGCCAGCACCGGCACGATGGCGCACATGAGCAGCAGGTAGCGGCCGAGTTCAGTATCGAGCTTCTGCCATGCAGCCTTGGGCAGCACGGCCTGCGCCGCGGCACGCCACTGCGCCGACCAGTTGGCGTGCGGTTTGCACATGTCGTGGCAGCGCGCGTCGAGCGTGCAGCACAGCGAGCAGATGTGGCCGAGGTAGGCGGGGCAGTACGCCATGTCTTCGAGTTCGTAGCTGCGCTCACACACCGTGCAGCGCAACAAGCCCACGCCCGTTCGCTCTGCACCCACACCCGTTCGCCCTGAGCCTGTCGAAGGGCCTGAGGTGCCAAAGGGCTCGCACGAGGGCTTCGATACCTCAGCCCGAACGGGATGGGTGGTGTTCGCAAGTGGGGCTTCCTTCGACAGGCTCAGGACGGTCGGAAATACAAGCTCAGCCCGAACGGGGAATGGTTCGCCGGCCTTCTCACCCACCTCCGTTCGCCCTGAGCCTGTCGAAGGGCCTCGCGGCATCAAACCGGTCACACACGCGGCTTCGACAGGCTCAGCCCGAACGGGTATGGGACCGAGGTTCGCCGCACTCCCCTCCGGCCTCGCCAAGTAATACCGCCCCTTCGTCCACCACGCAATCACCGGCGCCGCCACGAACGCCGTCACCAGCGCGATTCCCGCCGAGAACGCCTGCGCCATCCCGCCGAGCAGCCCGAGATACGCCACCACCGACAGCACCGACGCCAGCCCCATCGCGCCCACGCCCACCGGATTGATGTCGTACAGGTGCGCCCGCTTGAACTCGATGCCCTTGGGCGACCAGCCCATCGGCTTGTTCACCACCAGGTCGGCCACCACGGCCATGATCCAGCTGATGGCGATGTTGGAGTACAGCCCCAGCACCTTGCCCAGCGCCTGGAACACGGAGAGCTCCATCAGCATCAGCGCGATCAGCGTGTTGAACACCATCCACACCACGCGCCCCGGGTGGCTGTGCGTGAGCCGCGCGAAGAAGTTGCTCCACGCGAGCGACCCCGCATACGCATTCGTCACGTTGATCTTGAGCTGCGAGATCACCACCAGCAGTGCCGTGGCCGCCACCGCCCAGCCGGGATTCGGGAACACGTACTCGTAGGCCGCGAGGTACATCTGGTTCGGGTCGACCACGCGCTCGGCCGGCACCGCGTGGCTGAGCGCCAGGTAGGCGAGCAGCGCGCCGCCCAGCATCTTCAGCACGCCCGGCAGCACCCAACCCGGCCCACCGATCAGCACGCCGGCCCACCAGCGCAGCCGGTTCTTTGCCGTGCGCTCGGGCATGAAGCGCAGGTAGTCGGCCTGCTCGCCCATCTGCGTGATGAGGGCGATGCCCACCGTCATCGCGGCGCCGAACATCTGCAGGTCGAAGCCGCCCGCGCTGCCGTCGGCACCGGCGAACTGCACGAACTCATCGATCAGGCCGGGGTTGCGCTGCAGCACGCAGACGTAGGGCACGACCATCAGCACGATCCACAGCGGCTGCGTCCACACCTGCAGCCGGCTGATGACGGTGACGCCGTGCGTGACCAACGGGATCACCGCCAGCGCGCAGATGAGGTAGCCCCACGCCGGCGGGATGTCGAACGCCAGCTCCAGCGCGTAGGCCATGATGGCCGCCTCGAGCGCGAAGAAGATGAAGGTGAAGCTCGCGTAGATGAGCGAGGTGACGGTGGAGCCGATGTAGCCGAAGCCCGCGCCGCGCGAGAGCAGGTCCATGTCGACGCCGTAGCGCGCGGCGTACACGCTGATCGGCAACCCGGCGAGAAAGATCACGAGGCCCGTGGTGAGGATGGCCCAGAACGCGTTCTGAAAGCCGTAGGCCATGAGCAAGGTCGCGCCCACCGCTTCGAGCACGAGGAACGACGACGCGCCGAAGGCCGTGTTCGCCACCCGCAGCGCGCTCCACTTGCGGAAGCTGCGCGGCGTGAAGCGCAAGGCGTAGTCCTCCAGCGTCTCGCGCGCCACCCAGCTGTTGTAGTCGCGGCGCACCTTCACGACGCGCTGCACCGCCTCGGTGCGCGGCGCACCGAGGTCGGCCGGGCCGAGGCGCAGGGGCTCGGCAGTTGCGGTCGTATCGCTCGACATGAGGGGCACAAACGGCAAGGCCCATGCCAGCAAAAGCCCGATGGCGGTGCGTCAGGCGCGCACGTCCGCTGAATCAGTGGAATGCGCCCCGAGGGACGTGCGAGACGGGATGCGACGCAAGGCGCAAAGCGCAGCGATGCCGTGTGGCATCGCGAGCATTTGCAACGCAGCAGCGCGCCCGTATCGCGCGGACAGCGGGACGCAATTTCGGTGATTCAGTGGACTAGGATGGCACGCCTCCTGCTGAAGCGCACGCCATGGAACTCACGCCCCGCGAGAAGGACAAGCTGCTGATCTTCACCGCCGCCCTGCTGGCGGAGCGCCGCAAGGCGCGCGGCCTGAAGCTCAACTACCCCGAGGCCGTGGCACTCATCAGCGCCGCCATCATGGAAGGCGCACGCGACGGCAAGCCGGTGGCCGAGCTGATGAGCGACGGCAAGCTCGTGCTCACGCGCGCCGACGTGATGGAGGGCGTGGCCGAGATGATTCCCGAGATCCAGATGGAAGCCACCTTCCCCGACGGCACCAAGCTCGTGACGGTGCACCAGCCGATCGCCTGATCTCGATGCCGCGTGCATCGACCGACACACCCGGAGACCCACGATGAAACGCCTTGCCCTCTACGCCCTCGCCGCCGCACCGTTTGCCACCTTCGCCCACGAAGGCCATGGCATCGGCGGCATCCATTGGCACGCCACCGACGCCTGGGGCTTCGTCGCCGTGGCGGCCATCGGCGTTGCGGCGATCTGGTTCATCCGGAGGAAGTGAATGATCCCGGGCGAGCTGTTCACCGACGACACCGAGCACCTGCTGAACCCGGCGCGGCGCACGGCGACCTTCGTGGTCGAGAACAGCGGCGAGCGGCCGATCCAGGTGGGTTCGCACTATCACTTTGCCGAGACGAATGCAGCGCTTCGCTTCGATCGAGATGCGGCACGCGGCATGCGGCTGAACATCGCCTCGGGCACGGCGGTGCGCTTCGAGCCGGGGCAGCAGCGCACGGTGGAACTGGTCGAGTACGCGGGGGATCGGCAGGTGTGGGGGTTTCGGGGGTTGGTGCAGGGGGCGTTGTGAGGCGGGAACGATCACACTGCTCCGCTGCTCCGCTGCTCCGCTGCTCCGCTCCACCGCGCCTCACCCCACTCCGTTCGCCCTGAGCTTGTCGAAGGGCCGGGCTGAGCCTGTCGAAGCCCTTGCACGCATCCGCTGAGACTTCATCGAAGCATCGCCACACGCACGCAGGCCCTTCGACAAGCTCAGGGCGAACGGTTCAAGACATCACGACAGCACCGACCCACCATGGCCACCCTCCCCCGCCGCGCCTACGCTGAAATGTTCGGCCCCACCGTCGGCGACCGCCTGCGGCTGGCCGATACCGAACTCATCATCGAAGTCGAACAAGACCTCACGCTCGCCGCCGGCGGCCATGGCGAGGAGGTGAAGTTCGGCGGCGGCAAGACCATCCGCGACGGCATGGGCCAGAGCCAGCGCATCAACGGCCCCGGCCACGGCGACGCCGTCGATTGCGTGGTCACCAACGCGCTGATCCTCGACCACTGGGGCATCGTGAAAGCCGACATCGGCATCCGCGGCAGCCGCATCGCGAAGATCGGCAAGGCCGGCAACCCCGACGTGCAGCCGGGTGTGGACATCGTCATCGGCCCGGGCACCGAAATCATTGCCGGCGAAGGGATGATCGTCACCGCCGGCGCCATCGACAGCCACATCCACTTCATCTGCCCGCAGCAGATCGAAGAGGCGCTTGCGAGCGGCGTCACCACCATGCTCGGCGGCGGCACCGGCCCCGCCACCGGCACGCTGGCCACCACCTGCACACCGGGGCCGGCCAACCTCGCGCGCATGCTGCAGGCGGCCGATGCCTTCCCGATGAACATCGGCTTCCTCGGCAAGGGCAACGCGAGCCGCCCCGAAGCACTGCGCCAGCAGATCGAGGCCGGCGCCATTGGCCTCAAGCTGCACGAGGACTGGGGCACGACGCCCTCGGCCATCGACTGCTGCCTCGGCGTGGCCGACGAGACCGACACGCAGGTCTCCATCCACAGCGACACGCTGAACGAATCGGGCTTCGTCGAAGACACGATGGCCGCGACCAAGGGCCGCACGCTCTGCGCCTTCCACACCGAAGGTGCCGGCGGCGGCCATGCGCCCGACATCCTGCGCGTGGTGGGTGAGCAGAACTTCCTGCCCTCGTCGACCAACCCGACGATGCCCTACACCGTGAACACGGTGGACGAGCACCTGGACATGCTGATGGTGTGCCACCACCTCGACGCGAGCATCGCCGAGGACCTGGCCTTCGCCGAGAGCCGCATCCGCCGCGAGACCATCGCCGCGGAAGACGTGCTGCACGACCTCGGCGCCATCAGCATGTTCAGTTCCGACTCGCAGGCCATGGGCCGCGTGGGTGAAGTGGTCATGCGCTGCTGGCAGACGGCCCACAAGATGAAGCTGCAGCGCGGCAAGCTGCCCGGCGACGGCGAGCGCCACGACAACACGCGCGTGAAGCGCTACGTCGCCAAGCTCGCCATCAACCCGGCGCTCGCCAACGGCATCGCGCACGAAGTGGGCAGCATCGAAGAAGGCAAGTGGGCCGACCTGGTGCTGTGGAAGCCGGCCTTCTTCGGCGTGAAGCCCTCGCTGATCGTCAAGGGCGGCTTCATCGCGGCTGCGGCGATGGGCGACCCGAACGCCTCGATTCCCACACCGCAGCCGGTGCACTACCGGCCGATGTTCGGCGCCTTCGGCGGCGCGCTGCACCAAGGCTCGCTCACCTTCATGAGCCAGGCGTCGATTGCCGGCGGCGTGCCCGAGTCGCTTGGCCTGCACAAGCAGATCGCCGGCGTGCACAGCTGCCGCACGGTGAAGAAGCTGCACATGGTGCACAACAGCTACGCGCCCACGATGGAGATCGACGCGCACACCTACGAGGTGCGCGCCGACGGCGAGCTGCTCACCTGCGAGCCGGCGAGCGTGCTGCCGATGGCGCAGCGGTACTTTCTGTTCTGATCCGAGCGGGACCAGCGGCGCCACGCCGCTGCAAAGCAAGGCGTGCGAACTGCCGTTGCCGGCCTGAACGAGCGGCCAAAGCCTGCGGGAGCAGTCCCACCCCTGCCCCCTGATCACCTGCGCGCGCAGCTTGCGCGTTGGGGCCGGCACACCACGATTTGCGCCGCGGGGCTGCTTGCTTCGCGAAGAGAACTTGCGCGGACAGCCCCGGAAGAGGTGGCGGCATGAACGACCTGATTCTCTACACCACCGAAGACGGGCGCAGCCAGATCAAGCTGCGGGCACAAGAGCAGACCGTCTGGCTGACCCAGTTGGAGATGGCGGAACTCTTTGATGCCACCAAGCAGAACATCTCGCTGCACCTGAAGAACATCTTCAAAGACGGGGAGCTGGACGCAGCGGCAACTGTCAAGGAATCCTTGACAGTTCAAATCGAGGGCAGCCGCCAGGTGCAGCGCCCCGTCACGCTCTACAACCTCGACGCCATCCTGGCTGTGGGTTACCGCGTGCGCTCGCCGCGCGGGGTGCAGTTCCGCCGCTGGGCGTCCACCCTCTTGAAGGAGTACCTGACCAAGGGCTTCGTGATGGACGACGAGCGGCTGAAGAACCCGGACGGCCGCCCGGACTACTTCGACGAGATGCTGGCGCGCATCCGGGACATCCGGGCCTCGGAAAAGCGCTCTTATCAAAAGGTGCGCGACTGCCCTCTCCAGCGACTACGACAAGACGGACAAGGCCACGCAGGTTTTCTTCGCCACCGTGCAGAACCTGTTGATCTTTGCCGTGACACCGCAAGGTGCCGCTGGCGCTCTGGTATGCGAACAACGTGGACGACGTCCCGGCGTTCGAGAAGCAGATGCGCCGCAAGGTGCACTACGTCATCCAGCCTGCGCATCTCTGGAACAGCATCGCCAACCTGGCGCGCACCCACAACGCAGAGCTGCTGAACACACTGCAAGCGGGCTTCAAGTACATCGAAACGGAATCGTTTGAGAGCGCCTTCCAGGGCCTGTTCTCTGAGATCGACCTGAGTTCGGCCAAGCTCGGCAAGACGTACGCCGACCGCAACGCCAAGCTCTGCGTCATCATCCAGAAGATCGCTGAAGGGCTGGCGGAGTTCTCCACGAACATCGACGCACTGGGCGATGCCTATGAATACCTGATCGGCCAGTTTGCCGCCGGGTCCGGCAAGAAAGCGGGCGAGTTCTACACCCCGCAGCAGATTTCAGACATCCTCTCCGCCATCGTCACGCTGGACAGCCAGGAGCCGAAGACTGGCACCAAGAAGCGGCTGGAAAGCGTGCTGGACTTTGCCTGCGGCTCCGGCTCGTTGCTGCTCAACGTGCGCAAGAAGGTGGCCAAGGCCGGCGGCAATATCGGCAAGATCTTCGGCCAGGAAAAGAACATCACGACCTACAACCTCGCACGCATGAACATGCTGCTGCACGGGGTGAAGGACACGGAGTTCGAGATCTTCCACGGCGACACCCTGCTCAACGAGTGGGACATGATGCGCGAGCCAAACCCGGCCAAGAAGCCGAGCTTTGACGCCATCGTTGCCAACCCGCCCTTCAGCTACCGCTGGGAGCCCACCGACGCGCTGGCCGACGACGTGCGCTTCAAGAGCCACGGTCTTGCGCCCAAGTCGGCCGCCGACTTCGCTTTCCTTCTGCACGGCTTTCACTACCTCAAAGACGAGGGCGTGATGGCGATCATCCTGCCGCACGGGGTGCTGTTCCGGGGCGGAGCCGAAGAACGCATCCGTAAGAAGCTGCTGAAGGACGGGCACATCGACACGGTGATCGGCCTGCCCGCCAATCTGTTCTATTCCACCGGCATTCCGGTGTGCATCCTGGTGCTGAAGAAGTGCAAGAAGCCGGACGACGTGTTGTTCATCAACGCCGCCGAGCACTTCGACAAGGGCAAACGCCAGAACCAGCTCAAGCCCGAGCACATTGCCAAGATCATCAAGACCTACCAGTTCCGCGAGGAAGAGGCGCGCTACTCACGCAAGGTGGAGATGGCCGAGATCGAGAAGAACGATTTCAACCTGAACATCTCGCGATACATCAGTACGGCGGTGGGCGAGGCGGAGATCATCCTGGAGGACACGCACAAAGAGCTGTTGGAGATTGAAAAGGCGGTTGCGGCGGCGAAGGACAAGCACAACGGCTTCTTGAAAGAGCTGGGTTTGAACCTGTTGCCATAGTCGCCCACACTGACCTGTCCGCGCAGGCGTCGCGCGCCCCTCAAGACCCCAAGGTCGCCCACACCGTGTCGCACTTGTGGTCCGCCGCGAAACCGGTGGTCGGCGCCACGGCCCCCGGCGTGAGCGACAGATAGGTGTCGTTCCCCGCCGTGAATGCCGGCCAGGCGGTCGGCGTGGCGGTCTCGTTCGGGTTGCCGGTGCGCGCGAAGCGCGTCCAGTAGCCGACCATCGTGTCGCTCAGCGCCTGCTGCGATTCGTTCAGCGGCCGCATGCTGAACAGGTACTGCAGCTCGCTCGTGTGCGCCGCGCCCATCGGGAAGCTGAGCGCGTCGCCGCCGGGCAGCACAGCGGGAGCCGAGGCGTCGTTGAATTCGTAGGCGTACACCGTCGCCCCCGCATTCGCCTGCAGCCGGTTGGAGATGCGCCCGGTGCAGGCGAAGACCAGATCGGTGCCGAAGGCGCCGAGCGCCACGCTGGGGCTCGGGTAGTTGGCGACCGGGTAGGCGGCTTCGGCCACGTCGGCCATGGCCGAGCCGCCGAGCGTCGCCTCGACCGTCGGCCGGTAGGCTGCGGCCGACAGCGGTGTGCCGGTGGTGAGTTCGGCCTCGGCGACGAACAGCCGCCATTCGTCGTGGGTGTTGCCCTGCATCACCGGCACCTGGTTGTAGCTGCCGGCCGTCAGCGCCGCCTGCACGCTGGTCGGCAGCACAAGACCGTCCACCGGCGGCACGATGCCGGCCGGGTACGCCGCCGTCTGCGCATTGAGGATGGCGCCCACCGGTTGCTCGCGCAGGCACTCGGCCGTCTGCGGTGCCGGGCAGTCGCTTGCCATCGCTGCGGTGTTCGCCGCCTCGGCCTCGGCGAGCGTGGGCTGTGGCAACGCGATCGGATAGGCGCCGCTCATGATCACGGCCTTGTGAAAGAGCCCGGCAGAAGCGGGCGCCGCCAGATGCGTGTGCACGCTGAAGCCGCCGGCGGACTCGCCGAAGATCGTCACGTTGCTCTTGTCGCCGCCAAAGGCCTCGATATTGTTCTGCACCCAGCGCAGCGCGGCCTGCTGGTCCATCAGGCCGTAGTTGCCCGATTGCCCGCCTTGTTGCGCGCTCAGCGCCGGATGCGCCATGAAGCCGAGCAGGCCGAGGCGGTAGTTGAAGGTGACGACGATCATGTCCTGCCCGACCAGCGGCGTCGGCACGTAGCTGTCGCTCTGCCCGAGGTAGAACGCGCCGCCGTGGATCCACACCATCACCGGGTGCGGGCCGGGCGTCTTGGGCGTGTAGACGTTGAGGTAGAGGCAGTCTTCGCTTGCGGTCTGCACGCCGTAGAAGCTGCGCGGCTGCGCGCAGTGCGGCTGGAACTCGCGCGCCAGCTTGCGGCCCTCCCACACGGCCGGCGCCGCGGGCGGCTGCCAGCGGCGCGCGGCGACCGGCGGCGCCGCGTACGGAATGCCGAGGTAGCTGTACATGCCCGGGCTGTCGCGGCCGATGAGCTTGCCGTCGGCGATGGTCACCTCGGGCGCGAACTCGTCGTCCTCACCGCCGCCGCAGGCCGCGAGCACGACGGCGAGCGGCACGAGTGCCAACGCCGTCAGCGTGCGGCGAAAGGTCGAGAAGCGGAACCGGTCATGCATGGCGAACTCTCCTGTGATTTCGTTGGGATCGAACATCGTTGCCGGCACCGCATGCAGGCCAGCGACGGGTGACGCGGCAAAAGGTGCACGCTCGCCATCGCGGCAGTCAGCAAATTCCCGGTCCCCGCAGGTCCTTGGCAATGCGCGATCCCGGTCGGTTTGGGTATGCTGGCCGCCCCGCTTTTCGCTCGACGCGCTTCCACCATCCACACGGAGAGTCCCGATGACCCGCGTATTCAACTTCAGCGCCGGCCCTGCCGCCCTGCCCGAACCGGTGCTGCGCCAGGCCGCCGACGAGATGCTCGACTGGCACGGCTCGGGCATGTCGGTGATGGAGATGAGCCACCGCGGCAAGGAGTTCATCGGCATCCATGCCGAATGCGAGGCGACCTTGCGCTCGCTGCTGGCGATTCCTGCCAACTACAAGGTGATCTTCCTGCAAGGCGGCGGGCTCAGCCAGAACGCCTTCGTGCCGATGAACCTGCTGCGCGGGCGCACCAGCGCCGACTACGTGCACACCGGCGAGTGGTCGAAGAAGTCGATCAAGGAGGCGAAGAAGTACTGCACCGTCAACGTGGCAGGCAGCTCCGAATCGACCGGCTTCACCAGCGTGCCCAAGCAGCACACCTGGACGCTGGACCCGAACGCGGCCTATGTGCACATCTGCTCGAACGAGACCATCGGCGGCGTCGAATACCACTGGACGCCCGACACGGGCGACGTGCCGCTGGTGGCCGACATGTCCAGCGACATCCTGAGCCGCCCGCTCGACGTGAGCCGCTATGGCCTCATCTACTGCGGCGCGCAGAAGAACATCGGCCCGGCGGGGCTCACCATCGTGATCGTGCGCGACGACCTCATCGGCCAGGCGCTGCCCATCACGCCGTCGACCTTCGACTACAAGCAGCAGGCCGACGCCGATTCGATGTTCAACACGCCGCCCACCTACGCCGTCTACATCGCCGGCCTGGTGTTCAAGTGGCTGAAGGACCAGGGCGGCATGCCGGCGATGGAAAAGCACAACCGCGAGAAGGCGGCGCTGCTGTACGACACCCTCGATTCCACCGGCTTCTACATCAGCCCGATCGCCAAGGAAGACCGTTCGCTGATGAACGTGCCCTTCAAGCTGCACGACGAATCGTTGGACGCCGAATTCCTCAAGGGCGCACAAGCGCGCGGCATGCTGCAGCTGAAGGGTCACCGCTCGGTGGGCGGCATGCGCGCCTCCATCTACAACGCCATGCCGGTCGAAGGCGTGCGGGCGCTGGTGGCCTACATGAAGGAGTTCGAGGCCTCGAAAGGCTAGTGGGCTAGGGTCTGTCAGGGTGGCGCTGCACGAGCGACGCCGCCAAGAATCCTCCGCTACCGCCACGCGAGGATTGCCATGCACACATCGCCCGAGCGCTTCGACATCCTGGTGCTCAACCAGATCTCGCCCGCGGGCCTCGCGCGCCTGCCGGCTGAGCGCTACACCGTCGACCCGCACATCGTCCATCCGCATGCGGTGCTGCTGCGCTCGGCCGACATGCACGGCATGGACATCGCCGCCAGCGTGCGGGCCGTGGCGCGTGCTGGTGCGGGCACCAACAACATTCCGGTCAAGACGCTGAGCGGGCGCGGCGTGCCGGTGTTCAACGCGCCCGGCGCCAATGCCAACGCCGTGAAGGAACTGGTGCTTGCCGGCATGTTGATGGCTGCGCGCCGGCTGCCGGCGGCACTGCAGTTCGTCGCCGGGCTCGATGCGCAGCAGGTAGACCTGGAACACGCCGTCGAGCAGGGCAAGAAATCCTTCGCCGGCTTCGAACTCGCCGGCCAGACGTTGGGCATCGTCGGCCTCGGCAAGATCGGCTGCCTGGTGGCCGACGCGGCCATCAAGCTCGGCATGAACGTGCTCGGCTACGACCCGGAGATCACGGTCGAGGCCGCATGGAGCCTGCCCTCGCAGGTGAAGAAAGCGCAGAGCGTGGGCGAGGTGCTCAAGCACGCGCGGTTCGTGACGCTGCACGTGCCGCTGGTGGACGCCACGCGCCACCTCGTCAACGCCGACAACATCGGCCTGATGCGCCCGGGCGCCGTGCTGCTCAACTTCTCGCGCGAGGGCGTGGTGAGCGAATCGGCGGCGCTCGCGGCCTTGTCACGCCAGCACTTGAGCCACTATGTGTGCGACTTCCCGAGCGCCGCGGTGATCGGCCAGCCTGGCGTGATCGTGCTGCCGCACCTGGGCGCCTCCACGCGCGAGGCGGAAGAGACCTGCGCGCTGATGGTGGTCGACCAGCTGCGCGACTTTCTGGAGCACGGCAACGTGGTCAACGCGGTGAACTTTCCCGGCGTCACGATGCCGCGCGAATCGGCCTTTCGCGTCGCCATCGCGAATGCGAACGTGCCCAACATGCTGGGCCAGATCTCCACCGCCATGGCGCGCGCGGGCCTGAACATCCACAACATGGTCAACAAGTCGCGCGGCGACATGGCCTACACGCTGGTGGATGTGGACAGCCCGGTGAAGCCCGCCGTGCTCGCCGAGCTGATGGCGATCGAGGGCGTGCTCGCGGCGCGCTACCTACCGGCGAGCGACGGCTGAGCCGCCGCCGCGCCTTCGCGCGGGAACACGATGAGGTGATCCAGGTCGAGACGGATGCCGATCGGCTCGCCGAGCACGTGGTTGTGGTGCGAGGGCACCATCGACAGCACGCGCTCGCCGCTGGAAATCTGCAGCGTGTAGAGGATCTCGGCGCCGCGAAATGCCTTGTGCAGCACGGTGGCACGCAGCGGGCTGGCGTCGTCGTGCACCACGTCGTCGGGGCGCAGCAGCACGTCGACATCGGCACCCGGCTCGCAACTGCAGCCCGCCAGTGCACAGCGGATCGGCTCGGGCGACGCCACGTCGCCGAGCGCGATGCGCAGGCGCGAGCCGTCGATCATCGTGCCCTTGACGAACACGCCCTGGCCGATGAAGTCCGCGACGAAGCGCGTCGCCGGGCGGTGGTAGAGGTTGTAGGGCGTGTCGAGTTGCTGGATGCGGCCGCTGGCCATGACCGCAATCTCGTCGGCCATGGCAAAGGCTTCGTTCTGATCGTGCGTGACGAAGACGGCGGTGGTGCCGCTCGCCTTCAGCACGCTGCGCACTTCGGCGGCCAGTTGTTCGCGCAACTCGACGTCGAGATTCGAGAAGGGTTCGTCCAGCAGCAACAAGCGCGGCTTCGGCGCGAGTGCGCGTGCCAGCGCCACGCGCTGCTGCTGGCCGCCCGAGAGTTCATGCGGAAAGCGGTGCGCGTTCGCTTCAAGCCCGACGGTCGCGAGCAACTGCTGCACACGCTCGCGCGCCTGCGGACTGCGGCCGATGCCGAAGGCCACGTTGTCCTGCACATCCAGGTGCGGGAACAGCGCGTAGTCCTGGAACACCATGCCCACGCGGCGGCGCTCGGGCGGCACATGAACGGCCGGGCCGCTCACCATCTGGCCATCGACGTGAATCGCGCCGCCCGCGAGCGGCTCGAAGCCGCAGATGCAGCGCAGCACCGTGGTCTTGCCGCAGCCCGAAGGGCCGAGCAGGCAGCAGATTTCACCGGGCGTGAGCGCGAGATCCAGCCCCTCGACGGTGAGACGCTTGCCGTAGGCATGGTGGACGCCGGACAGCGAGAGGACCGGCGGCGAGGTGATGGACATGGAGGGCAGCGAAAGCGAGGGCGGATCGCCGGGCCGGACACGGTGGGCGGCATGCCGGGGCGGCATGGGCGCGCGCTCGGCTGGCCCGGACTCCGCACCTTACACTGTTCGCGAACCACTCTCATTCGCGATCCGCGCGTCGCGCCGCCCGCCTTGACCTGCGACAAGCGCACCGGCCGCCCGCCCGCCGATCCTTCTTTTTCCTTGCTCCGACCGCTCCGACCGCTCCGACCGTGACCGAGATCGCGCTCGATACGAACGCCCCTGCGCCGGCCCCGCGTCCTGCCCTGCGCATGGGCTGGCTGGTGCTGCTGGCGCTGCTCGTCGCCGCGCTGGTGGCGGTGCCCATCCTCTCGGTCGCCACCAACATCTTCCGCGGCGGCACAAGCGATACCTGGTCGCACCTGGCCGCCACGGTGCTGCCCGAGTACGTGGTCGCAACGCTCTGGTTGTGCGTCGGCGTGGGCGTGCTCACCGCCGCCATCGGCGTGGGATCGGCCTGGCTCGTCACCCATTTCGACTTCCCGCTGCGCCGCAGCCTGGAGTGGCTGATGGTGCTGCCGCTCGCCATGCCGGCCTACGTGATGGCCTATTGCTACACCGACCTGCTGCAGTACGCCGGCCCGGTGCAGAGCTGGCTGCGCGAGGTCTTCGGCTGGACGCACGACGACTACTGGTTCCCCGAGATCCGCTCGCTCGGCGGCGCGGTGTGGATGTTCGCGGGGGTGCTCTACCCCTACGTCTACATGCTGGCGCGCACCGCCTTCATCGAGCGCGGCGGCGCGGTGTTCGAGGCCGGGCGCTCACTCGGCCTCACGCCGTGGAAGAGCTTTCTGCGCGTGTCGCTGCCGATGGCGCGCCCGGCCATCGCCGCCGGCGTGACGCTGGCCTTGATGGAGACGCTGGCCGACTACGGCACCGTGGCCTACTTCGCGGTCAACACCTTCACCACCGGCATCTACCGCGCGTGGTTCTCGCTCGGCGACCGCGCGGCCGCGGCGCAGCTCGCGATGAGCCTGCTCGGCTTCGTGCTGCTGGTGCTGGCGCTGGAGCGCTTGTCGCGCGGGCGCGCGCGTTTTCACGGCACGGGCCTGCGGCTGCATGCACCGCCGGTGCGGCTTGTCGGCGTGCGCGCAGGGCTGGCGATTGCCGGCTGCGCGTTGCCGCTCTTGTGCGGCTTCCTGATTCCTGCGGTCGTGCTGCTGCGCATGGCCATCCTCGACGGTGACGCGCAGTTCGGCCCGCGCTTCATCCAGCTGGCGCGCAACAGCTTCACGCTGTCGGCCACGACCGCCTTGCTGGCGGTAGCGCTGGCACTGCTCGTGGCTTATGCCCGCCGGCTGCATCCGCGCCCGTCCACACGGCTCGCGCATGCCGCCGCCAGCATGGGCTACGCCCTGCCCGGCTCGGTGATCGCGGTCGGCGTGCTCATTCCGGTGACGCGGCTCGACAACGTGCTGGCCGACTTCTTTCTGCAGGCCTTCGGCTGGGAAAGCGGCCTGCTGTTCACCGGCAGCATCGCAGCGCTGGTGTACGCCTGCCTGGTGCGCTACCTCACCGCCGCGCTGCAGAGCGTGGATGCGGCCCTGCACCGCGTGACACCGCACATGGACGACGCGGCGCGCATCCTCGGCCTCACGCCCTTCGGTGCATTGAAGCGGGTGCATCTGCCGCTGCTGCGGCGCGGGCTGCTGACCGCGGGGCTGTTGGTGTTCATCGACGTGATGAAGGAACTGCCGGCCACGCTGGTGATGCGGCCCTTCAACTTCGACACCCTCGCCACGCAGGTCTACAACCTCACCGCCGACGAACGCCTGACCGAAGCCTCGACGGCGGCGCTGGCGATCGTGGCGGTGGGGCTGCTGCCCCTGATCATCATCAGCCGGCAGATTGCCAACGAGCAGCGACGCTGACGAGCGGGAGTTTTCAAGCGAACGCCGCGGATCCGGCTTTGCCGGTCCGCTGGTGTTGCCCCCTTGAGGGGGCGCGCGAAGCGCGTAGGGGGTGGGGCAAGACCTTCAGCGCCATCCAGCCCGGTCGAAGACCTTCTGCGCCGTCGGCGTGTTGTTCGCGAGCTTGCCGATCGGCAGCTCATCCGCCTTGAACTCGCCCAGCGCCTCCAGCGCCGGGTTGTCCACCTTCACGCCCTTGACCACCGGCCACTCGTTGTTGCCGTCGGCGAAGTAGCGCTGGGCGCTGTCGCTCGTCAGGTACTCGAGGAACTTGACCGCCGCCTCGCGGTTCGGTGCGTGCTTGGCGACGCCGGCGCCCGACACGTTGATGTGGGTGCCCGTGGTCGACTGGTTCGGCCACACCACGCGCAGCGCGCGTACCACCTTCTGGTCTTCCGGCTTGGTCGAGCGCATCAGCCGCGCCACGTAGTAGCTGTTGGCAAGCGCGACGCCGCATTCGCCGGCGGCCACCGCGCGCAACTGGTCGGTGTCGCCGCCCTTGGGCGTGCGCGCGAAGTTCGCCACCAGGCCGCGTGCCCATTCCTCGGTCTTGGCCTCGCCGTGGTGCGAAATCATCGCCGCGCCCAGCGACAGGTTGTACGGATGCGCACCCGAGCGCACGCAGATCTGGCCCTTGAGACTCGGGTTGGCGAGATCCTCGTAGGTCTGCACCGTCTCGGGCTTGATCGCCACCTTGTTGTAGGCGATGACGCGCGCGCGGGTGGAGAACGCCACCCAGTTCGGCGTGCGCAGGTGGGGCGGCACGCGTTCTTCGATCACCTTCGACTGGATGGGTTGGAACACGCCCGCGCGATCGGCAATCTCCAGGCGCGATGCATCGACTGTCAGCAGCACATCGGCCGGGCTGTTGGCGCCCTCGTTGCGCATGCGCTCGATGAGCTCCGCGTCCTTGCCCTCGATGCGATTGATCTTGATGCCGGTCTGCTTGGTGAATTCGGCGTACAGCAGTTCGTCGGTCTGGTAGTGGCGTGCCGAGTACAGGTTGAGTTCGGACTGCGCTGAAGCGCCCGCAGCGAACAGGGCGAGCACGAGACTCAGGGCGTGACGGCGGTAAAGCATGGCGGGCCTCGCAAAGCGGTGGGGTCGGTGGATGAGTTGCCGGCGCCGGTGAAACGCGTCGGGCGGGCGGGAAAGGATAACCGCAATCATTCTCATTCACTTGCCGTTTATCAATGCCCACGAAGCAATCTCGAACGGGCGGTGCGCGCTGCTGGCCGCGCCGGATTCCGAAGTCGCGCTGGCTAAGATCGCGCGATGCTGACCGTCAACAAATGCCTGCCCCAGGGCCACGGCCTGAGCGCCGTGCTGATCAAGCGCGCCGCCGCCGTGGTGCTCGACTGGGACACCCGCCAGAAGAGCCGTTTCGACACCGAGGATTCGCAGGGCCGCACGCTGGGCGTTTTCCTGCCGCGCGGCACGGTGGTGCGCGGCGGCGACGTGCTGGTGGCCGAGGACGGCTCGCTCGTCAAGGTGATCGCTACGCCGCAGCCGGTGATGGTGGTGCGGCCCTGCCCCGAGCACGGTTCGCCGCTCGACCTGCTGCGGGCCGCCTACCACCTCGGCAACCGCCACGTGCAGCTCGAGGTGCAAGCCGACCGGCTGCAGTTCGAGCCCGACCCGGTGCTCGCCGACATGCTGCGGCGCATGCACCTGATCGTGACGGAAGAGTCGTCTTCGTTCGAGCCGGAAGGCGGCGCCTACGGCGGCCACGGCGTGACGCAGGGGCACGACCATGGTCATGCGCATGACCACGGCGACCACGTGCACGGACCCGGCTGCGATCACGCGCATTGATGTCCTCCTCGCCTGCCACGCTGCTGCAGCTGATGTGGCTGGCGTCCCCGGCGCTGCCGGTGGGCGGGTTCAGCTATTCCGAGGGACTGGAAGCCGCGGTCGAAAGCGGTACGGTGACGAACGAAGCGCAGGCCGCCGACTGGCTGCAGGGTCAACTGCAGCTCAGCGTGGCGCGCAGCGACCTGGCCACCTGCGCGCAGTCGCTGCGAGCCTGGCGCGACGGGGACCGCGCGGCCATCGAGTCGATCAACGACTGGGTGCGAACCACGCGCGAGAGCGCCGAGCTGCGGCTGCAGACCGAGCAGATGGGCCGTTCACTCGTCGAATGGCTGCGCAACGGCGGCAGCGGCGGGCGCGCGCACGATGCCGATGAGCGCGTGCACATGCTCGCCGCGCTGCGCCCCGCACCCACCTGGCCCGTCGCCTTCGCCCTCGCCGCCGTTCGTACCGGCGCGAACGACGCCGATGCGCTGGCGGCGTTCGCCTTCGGCTGGTCCGAGAACATGGTGCAGGCCGCGATGAAGGCCGTGCCGCTCGGCCAGAGCGCGGCGCAGCGCATCCTCGCGGCGCTTGCGACGGCGATTCCTTCGGCCGTCGAACACGCCCTGCGCCTCGGCCCCGACGAACGTCAGTCCTTCGCCCCCATGCTCGCCATCCGCTCGGCGCAGCACGAGACGCAGTACTCGCGGCTGTTCCGTTCCTGAGCGCTGGCATGGCCCGCAACGTCGAGATCAAGGCCCGCGCCCATGACCTGGCCGCCATCGAGCGCCGCACCGCCGCACTCGCCGACCAGGGGCCGACGCTCATCGCGCAGGACGACACCTTCTTCCACTGCGACGCCGGCCGACTCAAGCTGCGCGCCTTCGGAGACGGCAGCGGCGAACTGATCTTCTACACGCGCGGCGACACCACGGGTCCCAAGATCTCGACTTACTTCCGCACCCCGACCACCGATCCCGACGGGCTGCGCGACGTGCTCGCCCGCGCGCACGGCATCCGCGGGCGCGTGCTCAAGCAGCGCACGCTGTACCTGATCGGCGCGACGCGCGTGCACCTTGATCGGGTGCGAGGACTCGGCGATTTCGTCGAACTGGAAGTGGTGCTGCGCGACGATCAACCGGCCGAAGAAGGCGTGGTCACGGCACACAAGCTGCTTGCGCAACTGGGCATCGACGCGGAGCAGCTGCTAGTGCCCGCCTACATCGATCTCCTCGAACAGAAAGCCGCTTCGCGATGAGCACCCTGCACCACATTCCCGGCCGCACCAAGAAACTGCCCGCGCTGCGCGTCGGCGTGGGCGGCCCCGTCGGCTCGGGCAAGACGACGCTGGTCGAGATGCTGTGCAAGGCGATGCGCGAGCGCTACGACCTCGTGGTCGTCACCAACGACATCTACACCAAGGAAGATCAGCGGCTGCTCACGGTGTCGGGCGCGCTGGAGGCCGAACGCATCATGGGCGTGGAGACGGGCGGCTGCCCGCACACGGCGATCCGCGAGGACGCGTCGATCAATCTCGAAGCCGTGGACCGCATGCTGGCGAGGTTTCCGAACGCCGACATCGTGTTCATCGAGTCCGGCGGCGACAACCTCGCCGCGACCTTCAGCCCCGAACTCAGCGACCTCACGATCTACGTGATCGACGTGGCCGCGGGCGAGAAGATCCCGCGCAAGGGCGGGCCGGGCATCACCAAGAGCGATCTCTTCGTCATCAACAAGACCGACCTCGCGCCCCATGTCGGTGCGAGCCTGGAGGTGATGGCAACCGACACGAAGCGCATGCGCGCGAACCGGCCATTCGTGATGACCAACCTGAAAACGAAGCAGGGGCTGGACGAGGTGATCGCCTTCATCGAGACCAAGGGCATGCTGACGGCCGTGGCCTGAGTTCGCGAAACGACACGCACCCAAACCCGTTCGGCCTGACCCTTCGACAAGCTCAGGACTAAAGGCAAGGCTTCGCCTTGTCGAAGGCCCGGCTGAGCTCGTCGAAGCCGCGCTATTTGCGCGCAAGCCGCCGCAGTCGCGACTGCATCTCGCGCGCCGCCTTGCGCAGCGCCTGCACGAAGGTCTCGCGCAGCGGATTGCCCGGCCGGAACTGCGGCACCACCAGCGACACATGGAAGGGCACTGACCAGCCGAGCGGCCGCACCGCCAGCCCCGGCCCGGCCAGTTCCATCGCGGTGAGCGGGTTCACGATCGCCACGCCCAATCCCTGGCGCACCAGCGCACACACCGACACCGCACTGCCCGCCTCCAGCGCGAGGCGCCGCGCCACGCCCTGCTGCGCGAAGAAGGCATCGATCTGCTCACGGTACGGGTCGGCGGGCGCGAAGCTCACGAAGGCCTGATCCGCGAAATCGCGCGGCTGCAGCACGCGCTTGGCGGCGAGCGGATGGCCGGGCGGCAGCACCGCGACCTCGTCGGCTTCGAGCAATGCCTCGATCGTGGTGCCGGCCGGCGCCTCGCGCCGTTCGATCAGGCCGAGGTCGAAGCGCTGCTCGCTGAGCCAGGTTTCCAGCAGCGGCGACTCCTGCGGCGTGATGGATACGCTGGCCTGCGGATGCGCCTGCATGAAGCGGCGAGTGGCCTCCGGCAGCAGCGCGTCGGCCAGCGCCGGCAGGCAGGCGAGCGCGAGGCGGCCCTGCGAGAACTCGCGCAGCGCGCGCGCCGTCTCGGCGATGCGCTCCAGGCCGAGGTACGAGCGCTCGACTTCCTCCAATAGCGCCAGCGCCCGTGCGGTGGGCTGCAGCCGGCCGCGCACGCGGTCGAACAAAGCGATGCCCAGCACCTGCTCCAGCCGTGCCAGTTCGCGGCTCACCGTGGGCTGCGAGGTGTGCAGCATCTCGGCAGCGCGCGTGACGTGGCCGGTCGTCATCACGGCGCGGAACACCTCGATATGGCGGTGGGTGAGCTTCATGCGCTCAGCATATCAACTGTGAATGATCGATGGACAAACTAGCACTGGCGTGAATGACAGCAGAGGGCCATCATTCCGGGCATGAATCCGTTCGACGCCACCACGCTTCGCGCCCTCGCCCAACACCACGGCACGCCGCTGTGGGTGTACGACGCCGCCACCATCCGCGCGCGCATCGCTGCGCTGCGCGCCTTCGACACCATCCGCTTCGCGCAGAAGGCCAACTCCAACCTCCATCTCCTGCGGTTGATGCGCGAGGAGGGCGTGGCGGTGGATGCCGTGTCGCTGGGCGAGATCGAGCGTGCGCTGGCCGCGGGCTTTTCCTCGCGCGACGGCGCCACGGACATCGTCTTCACCGCCGACCTGCTGGACCGCGCGACACTGGACAAAGTGGTGGCCGAATCGATCCCGGTGAACGCCGGTTCCATCGACATGCTGCACCAGCTCGGCGAACGCGCCCCCGGCCACCGCGTGTGGCTGCGCATCAACCCCGGCTTCGGCCACGGCCACAGCAACAAGACCAACACCGGCGGCGAGCACAGCAAGCACGGCATCTGGCACGCCGACCTGCCGGCGGCGCTGGCCGCCATCCGGCAACACGGGCTCACGCTCGTCGGCCTGCACATGCACATCGGCTCGGGCGTCGACTATTCGCACCTGCAATCGGTGTGCAGCGCCATGGTCGACCTGGTGGCGCGGGTCGACCTGCCGATCGAGGCGATTTCCGCCGGCGGCGGGCTGTCGATTCCCTACCGCGCCGGCGAGCCGGTCATCGACACCGCGCACTACTTCAGCCTGTGGGACGCAGCGCGCCGGCAGATCGCCGAGCGGCTGCAGCGCCCCATCCATCTCGAGATCGAGCCCGGCCGCTACCTCGTGGCCGAGTCGGGCGTGCTGCTGGCCGAGGTGCGCGCCACCAAGCAGATGGGCACCAACCGTTTCGTGCTGGTCGACGCCGGCTTCAACGACCTGATGCGCCCGTCGATGTACGGCAGCCACCACGGCATCGAGCTGCTGCCGAGTGACGATTCACCTCGCGCACCGCAGGCCGCCGTGGTGGCCGGCCCGCTGTGCGAATCGGGCGACGTGTTCACGCAGGGCGAAGGCGGCGTGGTGCTCACGCGCGAGTTGCCGCGGGCGTTGGTGGGCGACCTGCTGGTGTTCCACGACACCGGTGCCTACGGCGCCTCGATGTCGAGCAACTACAACACGCGCCCGCTGATCGCCGAGGTGTTGGTCGACGGCAGCGCCTCCCGGCTCATTCGCCGGCGGCAGACGGTGCAGGAACTGCTGGCGCTTGAGGACGTTGGCGACGAGTGATCAGCGCATCGGCGCCAGGCTGCGCAGCGCCTGCACCGCGCCCGCGCCGATAGCCGCACCGAAGCGTTTTGCCAGCCGCTCGGCCACGTTGTCCTTGGGCGTGTAGTCGATGATCTCCGGCGCCTTCACCACCTCGCGTGCCACGTAGTCGAGGTTGCCGAGCTTGTCGGCGAGACCCATCTGGATCGCCTGCTCGCCGTTCCAGTAGAGGCCGGAAAACGTCTCCGGCGTTTCCTTCAGGCGCTCGCCGCGGCCTTCCTTGACCACGCGGATGAACTGCTGGTGAATCTGGTCCAGCATCGCGAGCGTGTACGCGCGCTGCGCCTCGGTCATGGGCGAGAACGGATCGCCGATGCCCTTGTTCTCGCCGGCGGTGAGCAGGCGCCGCTCGACGCCCAGCTTGTCCATCGTGCCGGTGAAGTCGAAGCTGTCCATCAGCACGCCGATGGAGCCGACGATGCTCGCCTTGTCGGTGTAGATCTCGTCGGCCGCCACGGCGATGTAGTAGGCGCCCGAGGCACACACGTCTTCGACCACGGCATAGACCTTCTTCTTGTGCAGCGCCTTCAGCCGCCGGATCTCGTCGTTGACGATGCCGGCCTGCACCGGGCTGCCGCCGGGCGAGTTGATGTGCAGCACCACGGCTTTGGCGCCGGCGTCGCTGAACGCGCTGTTCAGCGCACTCACCAGGTTCTCGGCGCTCGCCTCGGAATCGACGGCGATCTCGCCGCGCACCTCGACCAGCGCCGTGTGCGGGCCGGAAGGCGTCACCGCCGTGCTGCGCACCGTGAACAGCGCAGAGACGAAGAGCACGAACAGCAGCACCCACAGGATGCGGAAGAACACGCGCCAGCGGCGCTCGCTGCGGCGGTCCTTCAGGTAGTCGCGTGCGAACTGCTGCAGCACACTTTCCAGCGGCGGGCCACCGGCCATCGCGGGCGCGGCCGACAGACGCGCGGAAGGATCCGTCGGGAATTCGTCGTGGATGCTCATGGGGGTTTCTCTGCTGCCGACGTGTATGTGCCGGTGATCAAGCGAACGCCGCGGATCCGGCTCCGCCGGTCCGCGGGTGTTGCCCCCTAGAGGGGGCGCGCGAAGCGCGTAGGGGGTGGTTCATCCACTGGACGGGTGTCGCGGGAAGGATACCAATACACCTGTCCGTCGCGTTCTTCAACGTGCAACGGCGTCAGCGTGCCGCGACCGCAGGGGCCGGCGACGCAGCGCCCCGTCTGCGGCTGGTAGGTAGCGCCGTGGATGGAGCAGAGGATGAATTCGCGCCCGGCGTCGAGAAATTCGCCCGGTTGCCAATCCATCTCGGTCGGCACGTGCAGGCAGCGGTTGAGGTAGCCGACCACGCGCGAATCGAAACGCAGCACGAAGGCGCGCGCCGGCTCGCGAAAGTGCAGCACGTCGAAGACGAAGGCGGTGCCGCGCTCCTGCAGGGCCTCGGACGCGCACAGCGTTTGCGGCTCGGCCAGGGTCGATTCGTCAGGCATGGCGCGCCAGCCAGTCGTGCAGGTCGGCCATCGAGTGCGCCACGTGCAGCGGCCCGAAGGCATCGAACGCATCCGGTGCGTGCGCGCCGTAGCTCACGCCGATGCTGGCCGTGCCCGCGCTTTGCGCCATCTGCAGATCGTGGGTCGTGTCGCCGATCATCAGCGTGCGCTCGGGTTCGACGCCGAACTCCCGCATCAGCTCCAGCAGCATCTGCGGGTGCGGCTTGGATGCGGTCTCGTCGGCGGTGCGCGTGCCGTTGAACATGCCCTTGAGCTGCACCGTGTTCAGCGCGTCATCCAGCCCACGGCGCGACTTGCCGGTCGCCACCGCCAGCCAGTGGTTGCGCGCCTTCAGCGCCTCCAGCATGGCGAGCGTGCCCTCGAACAGCACGAGGTCGTGCTGGCGGGCGAAGTAGTGATGGCGGTAGCGCTGGCCGAGTTCCGGGTAGCGCTCGGGCGGCAGGCCGGGCGCGGCGTAGGCGAGCGCGTCGGCCAGGCCCATGCCGATGACGTAGCTCGCGTCGCGGTCGCTGGGCACCGGCACGCCGAGGTCGCGGCAGGCGGCCTGGATGCAGCCGGCGATGAGCGCCGTCGAGTCGAACAGCGTGCCGTCCCAGTCGAAGGCGATGAGGTCGAATTGGCGGGGTCGGGTCATGTCAGTGGCGCCCGACCGTCCGAAGCCACTGACCGCCCCCTCGGGGGGCAGGAGCGAAGCGACATGGGGGCTGTTCTATTTCAGGTGGAAGCCAGCGCCTCGACGAAGGCCGCGCAGTCCTCGGGCAATGGTGAAACGAGTTCGATCACCTCGCCGCTGGCGGGGTGCTCGAAGCGCAGGCGGCGGGCGTGCAGGAACATGCGCGCGAACTTGATGCGACCGGCATTCTTGCCCGCAGCCAGCGCCTTGTTGGCGGCGAAGTCGCCGTACTTCTCGTCGCCGACGATCGCATGGCCGGCACTCGCCAGGTGCACGCGGATCTGGTGCGTGCGCCCCGTCTTGATGGTCACGTCGAGCAGGGTATAGCCGGGCAGGCGCTGCACCACCTTCACCAGCGTGATGGAGCGCCGCCCGTCCGCATGGTCCGCGTCCACCACCCGCACGCGGCGCTCGCCCTCGGGTGTCAGGAACTTGTGCAGCGGCACGTCGATGACCTTCTTCGACGCCGGCCACTCGCCCTGCACCAGCGCAGCGTAGGTCTTGCCCGTCTCGCGGTTGCGGAACTGGTCCTGCAGCGCGGTCAGCGCCGAGCGCTTCTTGGCCAACAGCAGCAGTCCTGAAGTCTCACGATCGAGCCGGTGCACCAGTTCCAGGAATCGCGCCTCGGGCCGCGCGCGGCGCAACTGCTCGATCACGCCGAAGCTCACCCCGCTGCCGCCATGCACGGCCACGCCGGCCGGCTTGTCGATGGCGATCAGGTGTTCGTCCTCGAACAGCACCGGGAACTCCCGCGGCGGCACGGCCGCTTCGTTCTTGGGTTCGGCCATGCGCACCGGCGGCACGCGCACCTCGTCGCCCAGCGCCAGCCGCGTGTCGGCCGAGGCCCGGCCCTTGTTGACGCGAACCTCGCCCGAACGGATCACGCGGTAGACATGCGTCTTGGGCACGCCCTTGAGCAGCTTCACGAGAAAGTTGTCCAGGCGCTGGCCTTCGGAGCCTTCATCCACCAGGACGCGCGTCACGGCGGCCAAAGCCCCGGGCGACGGCGGGGCCGCCGGGCGTTTTGCCGTGGCGCGCGTTTTGCCCTCTATAATCCGTTGCACTACGTTTTCGCTGTAAGTATTTGATTTTCCTGAGTTTACTCGGGTGAATCAGCCAAATACCGAGAGCGGCGTGGCGGTCGGCACGAAGGTGGCGGCCACAAAAAGGTGATGCAACGCACGTGGCGTGCGGCGGGCCCTGTCCCCAAGTGACGGGCGGCCAAACAGCTGCGCGCGGCAGAGCAAACGTCAATAAGAACCGCCGGCGCCATCGGGGCCCCGGAACAACAAAGGTTTCAGGCAGGAGACGGGTCACGCCACGGTGGATGTACGTCCCGGCGCCTCCAGCTTCTGCCCGCGTCCAGTGATCACGCGAATGTCGTCTCGGTTTCCCCTTCCCTTGCGCCCGCGGCGCACGCAGTGCATGGCCCCCTCGGCCGGCGCGGGCGTGGCCGCGCGCAACCGCAGGTCGCCGCCGCAGACCACGAACCCACCCAGCCACGCACCCTCGCCCACACGGCGAGCGGCGGCGCGGCGCGTGACGTTCCCCGCCGATCTCGCTGCCACGCACGCGCCAACGCTGCCGCATTGACCGCATCGGTCGGCACGGCAGTCCAGGGCGATTCCTTCTTCGGTTCCCACACGTTTCTCGTGCATCGATGAGTCGCCACTGAATCTTCAAAGGCGACGCGATTCGGCCGACCCGATTCAAACGGGCGGCATTGGAGTGCACATGAAACGCATGCTGATCAACGCGACGCAGCCCGAAGAGCGGCGCCTCGCCATCGTCGACGGGCAGAAGCTTCTCGACTTCGAGACCGAGATCGAAGGGCGCGAACAGCGCAAGGGCAACATCTACAAGGCCGTCGTCACCCGCGTCGAGCCGTCGCTGGAAGCCTGTTTCGTCGACTACGGCGAAGACCGCCACGGCTTCCTGCCCTTCAAGGAAGTCTCCAAGAACTACTTCCGCGAAGGCACGGACGTGCGCAGCGCGCGCATCCAGGACGCACTCAAGGAAGGCGACGAACTGCTGGTGCAGGTCGAGAAGGAAGAGCGCGGCAACAAGGGCGCGGCGCTCACCACCTTCGTCTCGCTGGCCGGGCGCTACCTGGTGCTGATGCCCAACAACCCGCGCGGCGGCGGCGTGTCGCGCCGCATCGAGGGCGAGGAGCGCGAAGAGCTGAAGGAAAACCTCGACCAGCTCGAGTACCCCAAGGGCATGAGCCTGATCGCCCGCACCGCCGGCATCGGCCGCTCGGCCGCCGAGCTGCAGTGGGACCTGAACTACATGCTCAAGCTGTGGGACGCCATCGACGGCGCTTCCACGGGCGGCAAGGGCGCGTTCCTGATCTACCAGGAGTCGTCGCTGGTGATTCGCGCGATCCGCGACTACTTCACCGCCGACGTCGGCGAGATCCTGATCGACACCGACGACATCCACGATCAGGCGCTGCAGTTCATGAGCCACGTGATGCCGGAGACGGCGCACAAGGTCAAGCGCTACCGCGACGACGCGCCGCTGTTCAGCCGCTTCCAGATCGAGCACCAGATCGAGACCGCGTTCTCGCGCACGGTAAACCTGCCCTCGGGCGGCGCCATCGTCATCGACCACACCGAGGCGCTGGTCTCGGTCGACGTGAACTCGGCGCGCGCCACGCGCGGCAGCGACATCGAGGAAACCGCGACCCGCACCAACCTCGAAGCCGCCGATGAAATCGCGCGCCAGATGCGCCTGCGCGACCTGGGCGGGCTGATCGTCGTCGACTTCATCGACATGGAGGAGAGCAAGAACCGTCGCGAGGTCGAGACCCGGCTGCGCGACGCGCTGCGCCAAGACCGCGCCCGCGTGCAGTTCAGCTCGATCTCCAAGTTCGGCCTGCTCGAACTGAGCCGCCAGCGCCTGCGCCCGGCATTGAGCGAAGGCAGCCACATCACCTGCCCGCGCTGCAACGGCACCGGCCACATCCGCGACACCGAAAGCTCCGCGCTGCAGATCCTGCGCATGGTGCAGGAAGAGTCGATGAAGGAGAACACCGCCGCCGTGCATGTGCAGGTACCGGTGGAAGTGACCTCGTTCTTGCTCAACGAGAAGCGCACCGAGATCACCAAGATCGAACTCAAGCAGCGCGTGACCGTGCTGCTGGTGCCCAACAAGAACCTCGACACGCCGAACTACCGCCTCGAGCGCCTGCGCCACGACGACCCGCGCCTGGAGAACCTGCAGGCCAGCTACACCATGGTCGACGACCAGGAAGAGGAAGTCGGCTTCACCCGCCGCGAGAAGGGCAAGGCCAAGCAGGAGCCGGTGATCAAGGGCATCCTGCCGGAAACGCCGGCACCGATCGCTCAGCCCAAGCCCGAGCCGGTGGTCGCACCCGCGGCCGCACCGGCCGTGGCGGCGCCCGTACCGGCCAACGGCGGCTTCTTCGGCTGGATCAAGTCGCTGTTCAGCGCCGAGCCGCAGCAGCCCGTGACCCCCGCGCCGATGGCCGAACCGGCGGGCGCTCCTGCGGCGCGCGGCGAAGGCCGCGGCGAGCGTGGCGAGCGTGGCGGGCGCAACGGTCGCGGTGGTGAGCGCGGCGGACGCCGCAGCGAAGGCGGCGAACGTGGTGAACGCGGTGGACGCGGCAACCGTGACGGCCGTGGCCGCCGCGGCGAGCGCGACGCGGCAGCGTCGGGCGAAGCCGCCAACGCCGGCACCGAAGAACGCGCACCGCGCGCCGAGCGTGCGGAACGTGGCGAACGACCGGACCGCGGCGAACGCGCGGATCGCGGTGAGCGAGGCGAACGCGGTGAGCACCGCCGCGGCCCGCGCGCCGAGCGCGAACCGCGCCGGGCCGAGCCAGCCAGCGAAGAACTGAAGAACGAGGCGCTGCAGCCGCAGCCGTTCGGCGACACCGTGCCCGGCGCCGAAACGCCAGAGGCCGCCGAAGCGCGCGAAGGCAGTCGCCGTCGCCGCCGTGGCCGCGGTGGCCGCGATCGCGACGAGACGCAGCAAGGCGAACTGCTTCCCGCCGAACTGAACGGCGCACCGGTCGCCGAAGCCGGCCAGTCGGGCGAAGGCGTCCCTGCCGAGACTGCGGCCGACATGCCGGCCGACGAGACCGCTCGCCCCGAAGGCGGCGAACGTGAAGGCGGTCGCCGCCGCCGCGGCCGGGGTGGCCGTGGACGCGAACGCCGTGAAGGCGAAGGCGTGGTGGCCGATGTGCTGCCGCCCGTCGACGGTGAAGTGCTCGCATCGCAGGACGCTGCCATCACGGCCGCGCAACCGCAGGCCGCAGCCATCGGCATGGCCTCCACCGTAGCGGACGACGATGTCGCAATCGCCGGGGCCGAGAGTGAAGCCGAGGCTGCACCGGCTGCCGAAGCGTTGAGCGCCGCAGCGTTCGAGCCCGCGCCTGAACCCGTGCAGAGGCCCGCCCCTGCGCCGGTAGCAGCCCCCGCCCCGTCGATGGCGCCCGCCCCGGCGCCCGCTCCGGCCGTCGTGCCGCACTTCGAACTGTCGACGCAGGACCTGCAGGCGGTCGCTCAGACCGCGGGCCTTGAGTGGGTGAATTCCGACGCCGACAAGGTGCGCGAGGTGCAGGAGGCGATGGCGCGCGAGCCGAAGCCGGCCCACGTGCCGCGCGAGCCGAAGCCGGTGGTCGCGGTCGACGAAGGCCCGCTGGTGCTGGTCGAGACGCGGCGCGATCTCTCGCAGGTCAAGCTGCCGTTCGAGGCCGACAACGCGCCCCGCGTCTGACACATCTGGCGTTTCGCCACCCGAAGAAAAACCCGCCTCGGCGGGTTTTTTCTTGTGCGCGCCGGCCCGGTCACAGCCGCGGCGGCACCACCGGCAGCGAACTCGACAGGCCGCCGTCGACCGGCAGCGCCTGGCCGTTCACGTACGAGGCGTCGTCGGAGGCGAGGAACAGTGCCGCCTGGGCGATCTCCTCGGGCACGCCGCCGCGCCGCAGCGGGTTCAATTGGCCGATCTTCTGCTCGGTGCCGCGCTCGCGCGCACGGTCGAAGATCGGCTGCGTCATGCCGGTCTCGATGAGGCCCGGGCAGATCGCGTTGATGCGCACACCGGTGCCGCCGAACTGGTTGGCCGCGGTCTGCACCAGGCTGATGACGCCGGCCTTGCTCGCGCTGTAGGGCGTGCCGCCCGCACCCGAGCGCAGCCCGGCCACCGAGGCGGTGCAGATGATGGAGCCGCGACCCTTGGGCACCATCACGCGCGCGGCGTACTTCACTGTGAGAAAGGCGCCGATCAGGTTGATGCCGAGCACGCGGGTCCACAGATCGACCGTGAGTTCGTCGAACGGCACCAGGCCCCCGCTGATGCCGGCGTTGGCGTAGCACACGTCGAGGCCGCCATGCTCGCGCACCGCAGTCTGGATGAAGGCTTCGACATCGGCCTCCTTCGACACATCGGCCACCACCGCGACGGCGCGCCCGCCGGCGGCGCGAATGGCCTCGGCCGTGGCTTCGACTTCCGACGCGCGGTCGACGACCACGACGCTCGCGCCATGTTGTGCGAAGAGGAGGCTGCTGGCGCGGCCGATGCCGCTGGCCGCGCCGGTGACGAGTGCCGATTTGCCTTCGAGACGTTTCACGTGTGCTCCTGATCGAATGAAAGTGACAGAGGTCGGCGCCTGCGCAAGGCGCCGTCTGCCGGTCATTCTGCCGTTCGCGCGGGAGCGCCTCGTTCAGCGCGCGTAGGCCAGGTCGCGCAGCCACAGCGAAAGCTGCGGCACGTAGGTGATCACCATCAGGCAGGCGAGGATCACCCCCACGAAGGGCAGCAGCCGCCCGATGATGCGGTCGAGCGAGATCTTCGCCACCATGCAGGCAGCGAACAGGTTCACGCCGAAGGGCGGCGTGATCATGCCCAGCGCGAGGTTCACCACCATCACCAGCCCGAAGTGCACCGGGTCGATGCCGAAGTGCATCGCCACCGGCACGAGGATGGGCGCGAGCACAACGATGGCCGCACTCGTCTCGATGAACATGCCGATCACGAACAGCGCCGCGTTCACGCCGAGCAAAAAGAGCGCCGGCGACTGCAGCACCTGCGCGAGCCACTGGCCGATGGCGTCGGGCACGCCGGCGCGGGTGATGAGATAGGCGAAGAGGCCGGCATTGGCGATGATGAACATCACCACCGCTGACGAGATGACCGACTTGCGCAGGATGCCGTACAGCGCCCTCGGACCGATCTCGCGGTAGATCACCACGCCGACCAACAGCGCGTAGAACACCGCCACCACCGAGGCTTCGGTCGGCGTGAAGATGCCGCCATAGATGCCGCCGAGGATGATCACCGGCATCAGCAGCGCCCAGCTCGCGGCCAGCGTGGCGCGCCAGAAGCCGAGCCGCCCTTCGCCGTCGCTCTTGCCCCAACTGTGGTATCGGCACTGCAGGTAGACGAAGAGCATCAGTGCGCCGCCGATCAGCGCGCCGGGGCCGAAGCCGGCGATGAAGAGTTCGCCGATCGACACCTCGGCGCTCACGCCGTAGAGGATGAGCGGAATCGACGGCGGAATGATCACGCCCAGTTCGGCGCTCGTCGCCTGCAGCGCCGCCGCGTACTCCACGGGATAGCCGCGGCGGATGAGCGCCGGAATCAGCACCGCACCGATCGCGAAGGTGGTGGCGACCGACGAGCCCGAGACGGCGGCGAAGATCATGCAGGTCAGCACGCAGGTCACCGCCAGCCCGCCCTGCACCCCGCCCACCACGCTGCGCGCGAACTCCACCAGCCGCTTCGAGATGCCGCCCGTCTCCATCAGATTGCCGGCGAAGATGAAGAAGGGGATCGCGGCCAGCGGAAACTTGTTGATGGAGTTGAACATCTCCTTCACGGAGATGAGCATGTGCGCGTTCGAGATCTGGATGCCCAGCACCGACGCGAGGCCGATCGATACCGCAACAGAGATGGTGAGTGCGAAGCACAGCACCATCGTCACGACCATGGCGGAACTCATGTGAGCACCCCGTCCGCCGGGTACGGCGTGCGACCCTCCGCGAGGGTCGGGCCTTGCTTGGGGCGGCCCGGCGCGGCGGCCCGTGTCGCGTCGATCGACGCGATCACTGCGCCGTCTCCAGTTCCTGCCGCATCGGATCAATCAGGTTCGCGACGATGGCGAGCACCGAGAAGGCGCCCCCAACAGGCAGTGCGAGGTAGGCCCAGAACATCGACACCTCCTGCAGCGCCGCCATCGTCTGCACGCGCCCGCGCACGGCGTAGTCCCAGCCCCACCAGATGATCACGCCGATGAGTACGAGGCTTGCGAGCGCGGCGGCCCATTCCAGCAGGCGGCGCACGCGCGGCCCGCTCCAGCGGTGCAGCACGTCCACGCTCAGCATCGCGCCGTAGCGGAACGCTGCGGGAATGCCGAGAAACACCATCCACACCAGGCTGAAGCGCACGAGCATCTCGGTCCACTCCGCCGGTTGCTCGAGCACGAAGCGGGTGACGATCTGCATCATGCCGAGCACGGAGGCCACAGCCAGCATGGCGCAAGCGCCCACGGTGGCAAGGCCCGTGGTACGCCGCTCCAGCGCGAGGAAGGAGCGCGCCGCCGAACTCACTTGAAGTTGCGGATCTTGTCGAGGTTGGCCTTGCCGAACTGCTTCTCGAACTGCGCGTTCACCGACGCGAGCGCCGCCACGAACTTCGACTTGTCGACGTTCTCGACCACGCTCATGCCCTTGCTGCGCAGGTCCGCCACACCCTTGGCGTCATCCTCGTCCACGCGCGCGCGGTTGGCCTGGGCGGCCACCTTGGCCGCTTCGATGAAGGCAGTCTTGTCCTGCGCGCTCAGCTTGTCGAACTCGGCCTTGTTCATCAGGAATACACAGGGCGAGTAGACGTGGCCGGTGAGACTCAGGTGTTTTTGCACCTGGTCGAACTTGGCCGACATGATGACGGGCAGCGGGTTCTCCTGCCCGTCGACCGTGCCCTGCTGCAGCGCGGTGAACACTTCCGGGAAGGCCATGGGCGTTGCAATGATCCCGAAGGCCTTGTAGGCGGTGATGTGCACCGGGTTCTCCATCGTGCGCATCTTCAGACCCTTGAGGTCCTCGGGCGTGTTGACGGCCCGCTGGCTGTTGGTCATGTGACGAAAGCCGTTCTCCGCCCAGGCCAGCGCCTTGAAGCCCTTGGCGTCGAACTTGGTGAGCATCTCCTGGCCGATGGGGCCGTCGAGCACGGCACGTGCATGCGCCTTGTCGCGGAACAGGAAAGGCACGTCGAAGATGCGCGCCTCGGGCACGAAGTTCGGCACCGGCCCGGTGGAGGTGAGCGTGAGCGCCTGCGTGCCCAGCTGCACCGATTCGATCGACTCGCGCTCGCCGCCGAGCGAGCCGTTGTAGAACGGCTGCACCTTGTAGCGCCCGCCGGTGCGCTTTTCGACTTCCTTGGCGAAGGTGTCGATGCCCACACCCTGGTGCGAGTTCTGCGAGGTCGAGATGCTGATGCGCATGGTGGTCTGCGCGGCGGCGCTGCCCACGAAAGCCAGCCCGAGGCTGAGGGCGGCAAGCAGCTTGGCGTACGTCATCGATCGTCTCCTGAGTGACTGTTCAAGGGGCCGCGCGGTGGCGCGGTGGCCGGCACGCCGGTTCTTGGCCGGCGTGCGTCGATTCTGTTGGCATGCCCGCTCGCGCGACAGCGGGTTTTCGCGTGCAACGCCCAACCAAAAAAAGGGCGGCCCTTTCGGACCGCCCTTTTCCGGGTCGCTTGATCAAGCGACCGCCGCGGGTCCGGCTCTGCCGGACCGCCAGCGGTGCCCCCTCGAGGGGGCGCGCGAAGCGCGTAGGGGTGGGTCACCTCAGCCGAAACGCGCCCACCGCCCGCGTCAACCGCAGCGTCTGCTCGCGCAGGCTCTGCGTCCGACGCGGCCGACTGCTGCACCAGCGCCGCGTTCTGTTGCGTCATGCGGTCGAGTTCGCTCACGGCGCTGTTCACCTGCCCGATGCCGGTGGACTGCTCGGCCGTGGCCGAACTGATGCGGCCGATGATGTCGGTCACGCGCTCAACGCCGCCGAGGATCTCGGTCATCGCCGCGCCCGCGTCCTGCACCAGTTTCGAGCCGCTCTCCACCTTCTCGCTCGACGCGCCGATCAGTGTCTTGATCTCCCGCGCCGCCTGCGCGCTGCGCTGGGCGAGGCTGCGCACTTCGCTGGCCACGACGGCGAAGCCGCGGCCCTGCTCGCCGGCGCGCGCCGCTTCCACCGCCGCGTTGAGCGCGAGGATGTTGGTCTGGAATGCGATGCTGTCGATCACGCCGATGATCTCGCCGATGCGGCGCGAGGCGTCGTCGATCTCGGCCATGCTGGACACCACGCCGCCGACGATGTCGCCGCCGCGGCGTGCGGCTTGGGTGGCCGTGTTGGCGAGGCCGTTGGCCTGCTGCGCCGCATCGGCGCTGTGGCGCACGGTGGCCGTGAGCTGCTCCATCGAGCTGGCGGTCTGCTGCAGGTTGGACGCCGTGCTCTCGGTGCGTGCGCTCAGCTCCTCGTTGCCGGTGGCGATGCCGCCCGAGGCGTCCGCGATGGAGTCCGTTGCCTGGCGGATCGAGCGCACGGTCTCGCGCAGCTTGCCGACCATGCCGGCCAGCGCGGCGTTGAGCGATCGGCTGTCTCCCGGCTCCGCGCGCAGGCTCACGTCGAGGTCGCCGTCGGACACGCGCTGCACGATCTCGCGCAGATGTGCCGGCTCGCCGCCGAGGTCGCGCCACACCGACGCGACGATGAGCCACGAGGCGACGCCAAGCGCGAGCAGCACGGCCACGCCGGTGCCCAGCCCGACCCAGACGCTGGCGTTCACGCCGCTTGCTGCGGCATGCTGCGCCTGCGACACGGACGCCTCGGCCTGCGCCTGCTGCGCTTCGTGGAGTTCCTTCAACGCCGCCTGCGTCGCCTGCATGCGCTTCACGAGCGCGCCGGCCTGGCCCATGTCGCCCGTCAGCATCGCCCGCGTGGTCGCGACAGCGGCGGCGTGTTAGGCATCGAAGGCCGCGCCGAGCGCGCCGGCGGCTTCCGCCTTGCCGGGAATCGCCTTCATCGCGTCGACCGCGGCGTGCACGGCCGCCACGACGGGTTCAAGCTCCTTCAGCTTGGCGTCATCGCCTTCGGCGGCGGCAGCCTGCAGCGTGAGCCGCACCTGTTCGGCGCCGCGATCCACGCGCACCACCTGCGCGAGATACGGGTAGTCGACGGCGCGCAACTGCTCGAGCGTGTTCGAGGTGCGCGCGCCGACGAGGTAGCTCACCGCCATGCCGGCGATGAAGACCAGCGCCGCACACAGCGGCAGCATCCAGATCCTGGCTCTGAAGTTCATGGTGTGGGCCTCCTTGATCCGTGCCGCGCCGGGCGATGCGGTTCAGTGAGGCGGCGCGCGATGGCGCGGGCCACGGAGGACGCAGCCATTGGTACGGCTCTTTTCATCGGTGCTCCAGTGGGTGCGGTCCGGCAAGCCGTGGCGTTGCCGGGAAGCGAACCCCCGGGTCGTCGACGTACGGCTTGGCGACACCTGCATATCGGCAACCGGCCGCGCGAACGAAGCGCACGGCCGGCACCTGCCGGCGCGGCCCGGCGCAAACGTGACAGGTTGACGCTCTGCGCCCGTTCGGCGGCGGGCGCCGGCGTCAGGGCAGACGCTCGAGCGCGTGCTGGTACGCCGGGGCGTGCATCAGTTCGTCCCAGGCCAGCGGCGCGGTCTGCGGCAGCAGGCCGATGCGGCGCTGCTCGGACTCTGGATTCGGCTGCCAGTGCCCTTCGTTGGCAGCGGCTTCGAGCCCGTCGAGCAGTGCATCCACGGCCTCGCCGCCGTCCAGCGACTGGTTGCACAGCAGCACCATGTCGCAGCCGGCGTTGAGCGCGGCCAGCGCGCCGTCGACGGCGCTGCCGGCCACCTTGGCGCCTTCCATGCTGAGGTCGTCGCTGAAGATGAGGCCGTTGAAGCCGAGCTGCAGACGCAGGATGTCCTTCAGCCAGCGCGGCGAGAAGCCGGCCGGCTGCGCATCGACCTTCGGATAGATCACGTGCGCCGGCATCACGCTCGACAGGCTGGTGCCGAGCCACTCGTAAGGCTTCGCGTCGTCGGCGAGGATGGCCTTGAGCGAGCGCTTGTCCACCGGCACGGCGACGTGGCTGTCGGCCTTGACGAAGCCATGGCCGGGAAAGTGCTTGCCGCAGTTGTGCATGCCGGCGAGCAGCAGGCCGTGCATCAGGCTCTTGGCGAGCATCGTCGCCACGCGCGGATCGCGGTGGAAGGCGCGGTCGCCGATGATGCTCGACTCGCCGTGATCGAGATCGAGCACCGGCGTGAAGCTCAGGTCCACGCCGCAGGCGCGCAACTCAGCGCCCAGCACGTAGCCGGCGGCCGTGGCGGCGTCGGTGGCGGTGAGCGCGTCCTTCATCCACAGCTCGCCCAGTGCGCGCATCGGCGGCAGATGGGTGAAGCCGTCGGTGCGAAAACGCTGCACGCGCCCGCCTTCGTGGTCGACGCACACCAGCACGTCGGGGCGGATGGCCTTGATCTCGGCCACGAGTTCGGTGAGCTGTCGACGATCGGCCCAGTTGCGGGCGAAGAAGATCAGGCCGCCGGTGAGCGGATGCCGCAGGCGGCGGCGGTCGTCGGCGTTCAGCGTGAGGCCGGCGATGTCGAGCACCACGGGCGAGGCGATCGGCTGCGAATCGTTCATCGTCAGTCCTTGGTTTCCACCACCACGAAGGCGGCGGCGTAGTCGGTTTCGTCCGTGACGGTGACATGGGCGCGCAGTTGGCGCGCATCGAACCATTCGGCCAGCGCGCCGTGCAGACGGATCTCGGGCTTGCCGCTGGGTGCCTTCACCACCTCGCACGCGCGCCACGTCATCGGCATGCGCATTCCCAGGCCGATGGCCTTGGAGAAGGCTTCCTTGGCCGAGAAGCGGGTGGCGAGATACGACACGCCGCGCGCTTCGACCTTCGCGCGGCGGGCGTGGAACACGTCGATCTCGTGCGGGCCCAACACACGCTCAGCGAAGCGGTCGCCGCGGCGGGCCAGCGTGTCGGCGATGCGGCGGATGTCGCAGATGTCGGTGCCGATGCCGTAAATCATCGAATCGGTGCCGCGGCTTGATGGATGCAGCGCAGGTAGTCGCGCACCGTCTCGCCCAGCCCCAGTTCCAGCGCATCTGCGATGAGCGCATGGCCGATCGACACTTCGGTCACACCGGGCACCACGCGCAGGAAGTCGGCGAGGTTGGCGCGATTCAGGTCGTGACCCGCGTTGACGCCGAGACCCGCGCGCTGCGCCGCCTGCGCGGTGGCCGTGAAGGCAGCCAGCACCTGCCCCTGCTGCGGCGTGCCGTGCGCACGGGCGTAGCTCTCGGTGTACAGCTCTACCCGGTCGGCACCCAGCGCGGCGACCGCCTGCATGGCGCCCGGCAGCGGGTCCATGAAGAGGCTCACGCGCACGCCGAGCGATTTCGCCTCGGCCACCAGCGGCGCGAGGCGCTCGGCGTCCTGCGGCAGTTTCCACCCGTGGTCCGACGTGGCTTGGCCCTCGTCGTCGGGCACGAAGGTGCACTGATGCGGACGCAGCGCGCGCACGAAGGGCATCAGGTTGTGAAAGGGGTTGCCCTCGATGTTGAACTCGGCCTGCGGCCAGTCCTTCAGCAGCGCGGCGAGATCGTGCACGTCGTGCGCCCGGATGTGCCGCTCGTCGGGCCGCGGATGCACCGTGATGCCCTGCGCGCCGGCACGCAGCGCGGTCTCGGCGAGGCCCACGACGCTCGGAATGCCGTTGTCGCGCCGGTTGCGCACCTGCGCGACCAGATTCACGTTGACCGACAGCGCCGTGTGCCCGCGCGCGGCGTCCAGGCCGGAGGAGACGAGTGGGTTCATGTCAGTGATCCATTGCGCTGCGCGCCACCCACAACACTTGAACCGGCGATCAAGCGACCGCCGCGGGTCCGGCTCTGCCGGCCCGCCAGCGGTGCCCCCTTTGAGGGGGCGGGCGAAGCGCGTAGGGGGTGGGTCATTGGTTCAGCATCTGGACGTCCAGCATCACCTGCCGGGTGCGCAGCACCGGGGAGCCGAGATGATAGTGAAGCAGCCCGCGCAAGGCGGTGCGCAGTTCGGGCAGCGCGCCGCTGCAGGCCTCGCGCAGCGCGTCGAGACTGCCGTGCTCCAGCGCGGCCTGCAGGTTGACGAGCGTGTGCCCGTCGATCGCCGCATCGCCGTCGCTGCGCGGCGGCGCGACGCCGGCTTCGGGCAGCAGCGCATAGCCGGTGTCGGGCGACACTTCGGCGCGTGTCAACGTGACCAGGCTCAGATCAGGCAGCAGGCCGATCTCGCGCAGCAGCCGCAGCTCGAACGCGCGCAACGCCGCCTGCACCGAGAACTCGTCCTCCGCCGTGAGATGCGGCAAGGTCTGCGCGTAGGCGTCGAAGAGCTGCGGATGCGCGTCCTGGCGCGCCAGCAGCTTTATCAGCAGTTCGTTCAGATAGAAGCCGCTGAAGAGCGCCGCGCCGGTGAGCATGGCCGCACCGCCTCCCCACTCCGCGCCGCGCAGGTTGTGGATGTCGCTGGCCGATGTTTCTTCGCCGGCCGCGGCTCGCGGCACACGACCGAGCGAGACGTGGATGCGCTGGAACGGCAGCAATACCGCGCGAAGTTGGGAGTGCGGCCGCTTGGCGCCCTTGGCCGCCACGGCCAGACGCCCCTGCTCGCGCGTGAAGAGGTCGAGGATGACGCTGGATTCGCTCCAGTCGTAACGGTGCAGCACATAGGCGGCCAGTGCGCCGGTACCGCGGGCCGCCTTCGGCGCGGCGCGTGTGATCACGCGCTACTCGTAGCCGTAGGTGCGCAGGTGTTCGTCGTCGTCGGCCCAGCCCGAACGCACCTTGACCCACAGTTCGAGAAAGACCTTGGCGTCCATCAGCTTCTCGAGTTCGCTGCGCGCTTCGCTGCCGATGCGCTTGAGCCGCTCGCCGCCGCTGCCGATGATCATGCCCTTGTGGGCGTCGCGTTCGACCACGATGCTGGCCGCGATGCGCCGCAGATTGCCCTCTTCCTCGAACCTGTCGATGATCACGGTGGAGGTGTAGGGCAATTCGTCACCGGTCAGGCGGAACAGCTTCTCGCGGATGATTTCGCTGGCGAGAAAGCGCTCGCTGCGATCGGTGAGCGTGTCTTCGTCATAGAACCACGGCTGCTCGGGCAGGTAAGGCCGCACGATGCCGAGCAGGCGCTGCACGTCGCTCTGGCGCTTGGCCGACAGCGGCACGAACTCGGCGAATGCATGCCGCTCCTGCATGCCCTTGAGCCAGGGCGCGAGTTCGGCGCGGCGGTGCACGGCATCGAGCTTGTTGGCGATCAGGAACACCGGCTTGCCTTGCGGCATGAGGGCCAGCACCTTGGCGTCGTCGAGCCCGAAACGGCCCGCCTCCACCAGAAACAACACCACATCTACGTCGCCCAGCACGCCCGTCACGGTACGGTTGAGCGTGCGGTTGAGCGCGGCGCCGTGCTTGGTCTGGAAGCCTGGGGTATCGACGAAGACGAACTGCGCGTCGCCTTCGGTGCGGATGCCGGTGATGCGGTGGCGCGTGGTCTGCGCCTTGTCGGAGGTGATGCTCACCTTCTGCCCGACCAGTGCGTTGAGCAGGGTGGACTTGCCCACGTTCGGGCGGCCGACGATGGCGACCAGCCCACAACGTTTCGCGGGATCGTCGCTCACGCCTTGCGGCGCAGGATCTTGTGGCATCACGGGTTCAGGAACGCAGCGGACTGCCGGGTTGATCGGTCGCCTTGAGCACCTGGAGCATGCGGCGCGCCGCTTCCTGCTCGGCGTGCCGGCGTGAGCGGCCTTCGCCGGCGTAGGCCAGGCTCAGCGCAGGCACAGCGCATTCGACCTCGAAGGTTTGTGCATGCGCCTGCCCGCGGGTGCCGGTGATGCGGTAGCTCGGCACCGGCAGCCGGCGCGCCTGCAGCCACTCCTGCAACTCGGTCTTGGCATCCTTGGTCCAGCTGGCGAGGTCGGTGGTCGCGATGATCTCGCCGAACAGTCGCTCGACCATCGTGCGCGCGGCGTCGAAGCCACCATCGAGGTAGGTCGCACCGAGCACCGCCTCGAGCGCATCGGCCAGGATCGACGGGCGCAACGCGCCGCCACCGCGCGCCTCGCCTTCGGACAGACGCAACACCTGCGGCAGATCCAGTGTGAGCGCCACCTTGTGCAGGCTGTCTTCGCGCACCAGGTGGGCACGCACGCGCGTCAGGTCGCCTTCGTCAGAGCCGGCAAAGCGCTCGAACAGCAGGCTCGAGATCGCAAGGCTCAGCACCGCATCGCCGAGAAATTCGAGCCGCTCGTTGTGATCCGCGCCGACGCTGCGGTGGCTCAGCGCGCGGCTGAGCAGGCCGATGTCGGCGAACCGATGGCCGATGCGCTGCTGCAGCGAGTCCAGAGAAGCCATGTCAGTCGAGATGCCAGCCGGGCTATCAAGCAAACGCCGCAGATCCGGCTTTGCCGGTCTGCCGGCGTTGCCCCCTTGAGGGGGCGCGCGAAGCGCGTAGGGGGTGGGTCATTCCCTCGCGCCTTGCGAACTGCCTTTGTACTTGATCAGCAGATACACCGGCTCGAACAGTTCCACTTCGGCGTCGTAGGCAAAGCGGATCACGACCCGCTCGTTCTCCTTCGTGATCTCGAGGTCCTTGCCGGAGATGGACTGGATGGAGTATTCGATGTCCCGCCGCCGGTCGAACGCTGCACGGATTTCCGGCACGGTGGTCAGCCCTTCCGCCGCGATGGCCTCGACGCTCTTCTTGATCGTCAGGTACTCGTTGACGGTGGGAAAGGTCTTCAGCCCGACGTAGGCAATGAACCCGATGGCGACGGCCCAGAACAGCAGACCGAGCAGCGTGACGCCGCGCTGGCGACATGGCCCCTGAAGCCGGTGAGTCATGCGATGTTGCTCCACAGGTGAAGAGGCGCTGCGCGCCGCGCTCGGCTCAATCGAAGCTGCCGATGCGACCGAAATCGCCGAAGTTCATCCAGACGAAGAAGGCGCGCCCGATGATGTTCTCGTCGGGAACGAACCCCCACACGCGCGAATCCTGCGAGTTGTCGCGGTTGTCGCCCATCATGAAATAGTGGCCCGCCGGCACCTTGCAGGTGATGCCTTCGACACTGTAGCTGCAGTTTTCCTTGTACGGAAAGCTCTCGTTCGTCGGCAGATAGGGGCGGGCCTCGCGGTCGACCACCATCCGATGCTGCACGGTCCCGAGCGTTTCGCTGTACTGCTTGAGGTAGCGAAGCGTGGTCTCGTCGTAGAAGTCGGGCAGCGGCTGCGTCGGCACTTCAGTGCCGTTGATGAAGAGCCGCTGGTTGCGATAGGAGACCACGTCTCCCGGCACGCCGACCACGCGCTTGATGTAGTCGACGCTGGTGTCGCGCGGGTAGCGGAACACCATCACGTCGCCACGCTTGGGATCGTTGTTGTCGATGATCTTCTTGTTGATCACCGGCAGGCGCACGCCGTAGTGGTACTTGTTGACGAGGATGAGGTCGCCGACCAGCAGCGTCGGGATCATTGAACCCGAGGGAATCTTGAACGGCTCGAACAGGAACGAGCGCAGGAAGAAGACGGCAAGAATCACCGGGAACAGACCGGCCGTCCAGTCGAGCCACCAAGGCTGTGCGAGCAGGTTCTGGCGCGCTTCGGCGATGTCGCCGTCCACCTTGGCGATGCCTTTACGGGCAAGCTGCTCGCGCCGTGCGGTGTCCTGCTGCTCGAGATTGCGGGCCGCGGCCACGCGCCGGGGGGCGAAGATGAAGCGTTCGGCCAGCCAGTAGACGAAGGTGACGACGGTCAGGATGAACAGCAGCAGCGAGAAGTTGCCGGTCCACTTGCCGAGGTACCAGCCACCGAGGTAGACGCACAGCAGGGCATAGAGCGCACCAGTCAACAGACTCATCAATCGTCCACTTGCAGAATGGCCAGGAACGCCTCCTGAGGCACCTCGACAGAGCCGATCTGCTTCATGCGCTTCTTCCCGGCCTTTTGTTTTTCGAGCAGCTTGCGCTTGCGGCTGATGTCGCCGCCGTAGCACTTCGCAATGACGTTCTTGCGAAGGGCTTTGATTGTCTCACGCGCAATAATGTTGGCCCCGATGGCCGCCTGTATGGCGACGTCGTACTGCTGGCGCGAAATGAGTTCGCGCATCTTCGCCACCACCGCGCGGCTGCGGAACTGGCTCTGCGCGCGGTGCACGATGATCGACAGCGCGTCGACCCGGTCGCCGTTGAGCAGGATGTCGACCTTCACCACGTCGGACGCCCGGTTCTCCAGGAACTCGTAGTCCATCGACGCATAGCCGCGCGACACGCTTTTCAGCTTGTCGAAGAAATCGAGCACGATTTCCGCGAGCGGCATCTCGTAGGTGAGCATCACCTGCCGGCCGTGATAGGCCATGTTGATCTGGTTGCCGCGCTTCTGGTTGGCCAGCGTCATCACCGGCCCCACATAGTCCTGCGGCATGTACAGGTGCACGGTGACGATGGGCTCGCGGATCTCCTTGATGCGCCCGAGATCCGGCATCTTCGACGGGTTCTCGACCTTGAGCACCTCGCCGCTGTTGAGTTCGACCTCGTAGACGACCGATGGCGCGGTGGTGATCAGGTCCTGGTCGAACTCGCGCTCCAGCCGCTCCTGCACGATCTCCATGTGCAGCAGGCCGAGGAAGCCGCAGCGGAACCCGAAGCCCAGCGCCTGGCTGACCTCGGGCTCGTAGCGCAGCGACGAGTCGTTGAGCTTGAGCTTCTCGAGCGCGTCACGCAGTTGGTCGTATTCGCTCGCTTCGGTCGGGTAGAGGCCGGCGAACACCTGCGGCTGGATCTCCTTGAAGCCCGGCAGTGCCTCGCTGGCCGGCCCCCGGTTGTTGGGCAGTTTCTTCTCGAGCGTGATGGTGTCGCCCACCTTCGCCGCCTGCAGTTCCTTGATGCCGGCAATCAGGAAGCCCACCTCGCCCGCGCGCAGCAGTTCGCGGGGTACCGATTTCGGCGTGAACACGCCCAGCTGCTCGGCGTTGTAGACGGCGTTGCTCGCCATCATCTTGAAGCGCTCGCCACGCTTGATCTCGCCGTCGACCACGCGAATGAGCATCACGACACCCACGTAGTTGTCGAACCACGAGTCGATGATCATGGCGCGCAGCGGTGCATCACGCAGACCGCGCGGCGGCGGCACGCGGGCCACTACGGCTTCGAGGATGTCGTCGATGCCCTCGCCGGTTTTCGCGCTGCACGGAATCGCATTGCTGGCGTCGATGCCGATCACGTCTTCGATTTCTTCCTTGGCGCGCTCGGGGTCGGCTTGCGGCAGATCCATCTTGTTGAGCACGCACAGCACATCGACGCCGAGTTCGATGGCGGTGTAGCAGTTGGCGACTGTCTGCGCTTCGACGCCCTGGCTTGCGTCGACCACCAGTAGCGCGCCTTCGCAGGCCGACAGCGAACGGCTCACTTCGTAAGAGAAGTCGACATGCCCCGGCGTGTCGATCAGGTTCAGGTGATAGAGCTGCCCGTCGCGCGCGGTGTAGGTCAGGGCCACCGTCTGCGCCTTGATGGTGATGCCGCGCTCGCGCTCGATGTCCATCGAGTCGAGAACTTGCGCCTCCATCTCACGATCGCTCAGGCCGCCGCAACGCTGGATCAACCGGTCGGCGAGCGTGCTCTTGCCGTGATCGATGTGGGCAATGATCGAGAAATTTCGGATGTGGTCCATGAGGCCGCAAGGCGTTGGCTCGAGTGCGAATTCGCCGCCAACCAGGAGAAGGAAATCAACTCAGTGCAGGCTCACAGCCGGGGCGGATGTGAGGGCGCGCAACGCCGCGCTGAGGCTAAAAAAAAGGCACGTCGAACGAATGACGCGCCTTCCAACAAAACGTATGGCAACTGCTTGTTGGGCTTTCATTGTAGCCAAAAGCACCCGGCCGAAAACCGCGCCGTTGCTCGATTTCCGCTCGTTGCGGGACACCAACAGGAAATTCTGTTCACAGCTTGTCCACAATTGCTTGTGGACGATTTGGGGATAGCGCAAGAGTCGGTCGAAAGCACGCTGAGAAGCGCTAAACCGCCTTGGCGCCGCATCAATTCGGGCCTTGCCAAAGCGGAATGAGCCGGTCCAATTATGTCTGCGTGCGCTCACTTCATGATTCCGAGTCGCTCGGGTTCTTTTGACCGCCTCGCAATCCGGCGCCTGATCTCTCGCGATACGGAAAGACCCGCCAACGCAGTCGGCCGGGACCGACCGCGACAGCCGTTCATCGCGCCGGACGGATCACCACATAGTTCACCCAGTCGCCGCGCCGCACCAGCACGCTGATGGGCTTGCCGGTGTCAGCCTTCGCCACGAGGGCCTCGAATTGCGAGGCGCCCGACACTTCCCGGTTGTCGATCGCGAGGATCACGTCGCCCTCGCGCACGCCGGCACGAGCCGCCGCGCCTTGCGCTGATTGAACCAGCACCCCGCCCTTGACTTTCAGCTCGCTCCGCTGCGCTTCGGTCAGGTCGGTAATCGCCAACCCCAACGAGCCGATGGCCGTGGGTGCCTTCGGTTCGCTGCGCTCGCCAGGACGCACGGGGTGCTCGGCTTCGAGTTCGGCCACGGTGACGTTCAGGTCGCGATAGCTGCCGCGGCGAAACACCTGCATCGCCGTCTTCGACCCGGGTTTCGTTCCGCCGACCATGCGCGGCAGATCGCCGGCACGCTCGACCTTGCGGCCGTCGTACTGGGTGATGATGTCGCCCGGCTCGACGCCGGCCTTCTGCGCTGGCCCGCCCGCTTCGACGCCGCGCACCAGGGCGCCCACGGGCTTGTCCAGGCCGATGGCTTCGGCCACGTCCTTCGTGACTTCGGCGATCTGCACGCCAATGCGCCCGCGGATGACGCGCCCGGTCGCGCGCAGCTGGTCGGCGACGCGGGAGGCCTCGTCGATCGGGATGGCGAACGAGATGCCCATGAAGCCGCCCGAGCGGCTGTAGATCTGCGAGTTGATACCCACCACCTCGCCGCGCATGTTGATCAGCGGGCCGCCGGAGTTGCCGGGGTTGATCGCCACGTCGGTCTGGATGAAGGGCAGGAACTCGCCCGTCTCACGCGCCTTGGCGCTCACGATGCCGGCGGTGACGGTGTTGTCGAGCCCGAACGGCGAGCCGATGGCCATCACCCATTCGCCGACCTTCAGCCGCTTCACGTCCCCGATGCGCACCACCGGCAGGCCGCTCGCCTCGATCTTGACGAGTGCCACGTCGGTGCGCTTGTCGGCGCCGATGATCTTCGCTTTGAACTCGCGGTCGTCGGTAAGGGTGACGAAGACTTCGTCGGCGCCCTCGACGACATGGGCGTTGGTCATCACGTAGCCGTCGGCGTTGAGGATGAAGCCGGAGCCGACGCCGCGCATGCGCGGCTCGCTGTCGGGTTGTTGCGGCGCGCCGCGCGGGCCGGGCGCCTGCGGGCCGGGAATCGGAATGCCGAAGCGGCGGAAGAACTCGAGCACCTCGGGGTCGATTTCGCCATAGGGCGAGGCGCCGTTCGGCTGCACGCGCTCGGTGGTGCGGATGTTCACGACGGCCGGGCCAACGCGCTCGACGAGTTCGGTGAAGTCGGGCAGGACGGTAGTTTGTGCCCGGCTCGTCGACGGCACGAGCGCAGCGCTCGCCGCGATGCCGAGCGCCAAGGTCAGCATGGCCAGGCGACGCGTGAGCGAGGCCGCGAAAGAGTTTCGAGTTGCTTGCATGGTCTTGCCTCGGAAGCGTCGCAACCCTGGTGCGCAATCAGGGCTGCCGGAGTGATGCGTGAAATGGGGTGCCTGACGGCGGTGCAACGCGCATGCCCGCCCGCCGCCGCGCCGGGCGGCGCGCAATCTATCGGGCGCGTTCCAGCTCGGTGGCGAACGCGCGCAGCGTCGCCGTCGGCACATCGCCGACAACGGTGATCCACCACTCGCCCTGGCGCTGCATCAGCGTGTGCGTGGCGCCGATCGAAGTCTCGATCGGCGTCGCATGCCGGGCGGCGTCGAAGGGCTCGATGAACACGGAGACGTAGGTCAGCCCGTCGGAGTAGATGGTCTGCAGCGCGGTCAGCGCAGGGGTGTTCGCACCCGGCTCGATGTCCAGCATCGGCCGCCGCACGCAACTGACCAACCGGAAACCCGGCACCGCCTGCCGCAAGGCCCAGCCTTCGGCCTCGAGCCGGGTGTGCGTCAGCACGGGGCGCAGGATGCGATAGCCGTCGAGCTTGTTCATCGGCTGCAGCACCGTCTCGGGCTGCGAGCGCACATCGATTGCGACATCGGAGAACGCCGAACTTTCCAGCAGTTCGCCACGCTCGTCGAGCACGTCGGCACGCAGCAGCAGACCGGTCGCCCGGTCCGCCCACAGCCGGTAGCCGTAGCGATGCGCATCACGCGGGCGCAGCAGGAGCATGCTGGCTTCGTAGCCGGCAATGCGTTCGGAGCCCCGCGCACGCACTTCGTAGAAGTCGACGATGCGGTCGTCGCTGACCTGCAGCAGCGCCGGGAACGAGGTCAGCAGATCGCGCTGTTCGATGAGCGCCACCCGCTGCTCGGGCCAGAGCGTGCGCACTTCGTCGTTGTGACGGAAGACGAAGCGCGTTTCGCCGTCGAGCGATTCGATGCGCTCGAACTGGTTGTGTCCGTCGTTGTAGTGCGCGATGCGCGCGCTCGACACGCCGCCGCCCGCACTGACGATGAAGGTGCCCTGGAAGTTGCGCCGGCTGGCCGCGGCGTGAATGCGCATGAGCCACGCCCGCACCTCTTTCGGGCCGATCGGCGCACCGGCCTCGGCGCCGGCGGACCTGCCGGCGTGGGCCGCGGGGACGAAGGAACAGACGGCGCCGGCGAAGGCCAGGGCGAGCACAGAGGTTCTCAGCATGCGCGTCGGCCGATCAGCGGTTCGGCGCCTCGACGGCCGCATTGCGCAGGAAGCCCGAAGGCATGCCCAGCGCCGACGTGCCGGCGAACTGCTTGTGCGCATTGAGGTAGCGGTCGAGCCGTGCATCGCGCACGACACGGCCGTTGGCGACAAAGACCTCGGGTGACGCGGCATTCAGTGCCGCCGCAGGCGAGGCGCCGGGTGCCGAGCGGGCAATCACGGCGCTGCCCGAGGGGGCGATTCCGGGCAGGCCCACGACCGTCAACACACCCGCCACCGCCACGAAGCCGGCAGCCACCGCAGCCGGCGCCTTCCAGGCCCAGCCGCTGCGCCGCGCGCCCGTGCGCGTTGCCGGCACAGCAGCCGCGGCCGGCGCAGGCTCGGGCGCAAGCACCACCGGCTCGTTCGCCAGCCGCCCGCGCAGCGCCGCGAGAAACGCCGCATCGCGCGTACCGCTTGCTGCAAGATCTTCGGAGCGCAGTACGTCGCCGATCAGCTGGTAGGCATGCCAACGCCCGCGAAGTTCCGGGTCATCGCGCCATCGGGCGCAGACCTCTGCCACGTCGGCAGGCTCGAGTTCACCATCGGTCAGGGCCGACAGGTCTTCCAGCAATCGGCTATCAGACTTCGTCAACATGTCCGCTCTCCACTGTTCACTTCGATCTCCACGACCGCGCGAAGACCACGTCACCACCGTTCGCCATCGCGCGTGTCGAGCAAGGGCCGCAGCCGCAGCGCAATCGCCTCCCGCGCGCGAAAGATGCGCGAGCGGACGGTCCCGATCGGGCAGTCCATCAGCTCGGCGATCTCTTCGTAGCTGAGCCCTTCGATCTCGCGCAGCGTGATGGCCTGCCGCAGATCGACCGACAGCGCCTCGATCGCAGCGTTCACGGCGGTGGCGACCTCCTTGCTGGCAAGAAGGGCCTCCGGGGTTTCGCCGTGGCTTAGTTCGTTTTCACTGCGGTAAGTTTCGTCGTCGTCGTCGCGGGACAGGCGTGCCGATTCGGTCACGATCGGGTCACGCTTGAGCCCGACGAGCGCCTTCTTGGCCGTGTTGACGGCGATGCGATACAGCCACGTGTAGAACGCACTGTCGCCGCGGAACTGCGGGATCGCCCGGTAGGCGCGGATGAAGGTCTCCTGGGCGATGTCGGGCACGAGATCGACGTCGCGCACCATGCGCCCGATCAACCGCTCGATGCGCCGCTGGTACTTGACCACCAGCATCTCGAACGCTTTGACGTCGCCGCGCTTGACGCGTTCGATCAAAGGGGCATCGGCGTCGGGATTCATGCGTGGGATTGGGCGCGGGAACGGCTCGGAAGGGCTGCGTGATCCTTGTCACGGCCGGCGGCAGGGCGCGGCGAATATACCGCACAGCGAAATGCGTGCCACTGTGCTTCGAGCCCACGGCACTGCACCGGCAACCACGTCGCTTGCCGCCCGAATCGACCCGGCGGACGATCGAATTTCAGCAGCATCCACGCGCCCAGATCGATGGCGACGAACAGGTCGCCGGCCGGCGCCTGTTCGTCGGCAACCAAGCCGTCGTTGAGCCGCCAGGTCTGGCCGTCCCAGCGGAGCGTGAAAGGGAAGCATCGAAGCAGGCCCGCCGCGCTTGCAAGCACCGGCAGTGAGCCGGCCGCAACACCCAGGAGCGCAAGGTCCGACGGCCGCTCGCCGGCGAACGCCCACGCCGCCAGCCCACCCAGCGCCGCAACCATCACACCGCCCACGCACGCTCGCCACCAACCGAAGCGGCAAACGGTGATGAGAAACGGAGGCGATGCGCGCATGGGCGCAGGATCGGGAGCGGCAAGCCGGGCGGGCCGCTCGTGCTCAGGCGCGCTTGAAGATCAGCGTGCCGTTGGTGCCGCCGAAGCCGAAGTTGTTCTTCGCGGCGTACTCGATCGTCATCTCCCGCGCCGTGTTGGCACAGTAGTCCAGGTCGCACTCGGGATCCTGGTTGAAGATGTTGATGGTGGGCGGGGCCACCTGGTGGTGCAGCGCAAGCGTCGTGAACACCGATTCGATGCCGCCGGCGCCTCCCAGCAAGTGGCCGGTCATCGACTTGGTGGAGCTCACGACCATTTGCTTCGCATGGTCGCCGAAAGCGAGCTTGATGGCATTGGTCTCGTTCACATCGCCCAGCGGCGTGGAGGTGCCGTGCGCGTTGAGGTATTGCACCTGGTCGGCGTTCAGGGCCGCATTGCGCAGCGCGGCCTTCATGGCGCGCTTGGGGCCGTCGACGTTGGGCGCGGTCATGTGGAACGCATCCGCGCCCATGCCGAAGCCGCACAGCTCGGCGTAGATCTTCGCGCCGCGCTTCTTGGCGTGTTCGTACTCTTCGAGCACCAGCACGCCGGCGCCTTCGCCGAGCACGAAGCCGTCACGGTCCTTGTCCCAGGGGCGCGAGGCCGTGGCGGGATCGTCGTTGCGCGTGGACAGCGCACGCGCCGCCGCGAAGCCGCCGACACCGAGGGGAGAGACGGTCGCCTCGGAACCGCCGGCAATCATCACGTCGGCATCGCCGTATTCGATCAGGCGACCCGCCTCGCCGATGCAGTGCAGGCCGGTGGTGCAGGCCGTCACGATGGCGAGGTTCGGCCCCTGGAAGCCGAAGGTGATCGACACGTGGCCCGAGATCATGTTGATGATCGAGGCCGGCACGAAGAACGGCGAGATCCGCCGCGCGCCGCGCGCCGTGAGTTCCGCATGCGTCTCCTCGATCAGCGGCAGGCCGCCGATGCCCGAGCCGACGAGGCAGCCGATGCGCTCGGCCTGCTCTTCGCTGAGTTGGTCGTTCGTCGGCAGGCCGGCGTCACGCACGGCCTGGATGGACGCCGCCAATCCGTAGTGGATGAAGGTGTCCATGTGCCGCGCTTCTTTCGCCGGGAAATACTCCTCGACGTTGAAGCCCTTCACTTCGCCCGCGAACTTGCAGGCGAAGGTCGACGCATCGAACTTGGTGATGTTGGCAATGCCGGACTTGCCGGCCACCAGATTGGCCCAACCCTCGGCCACCGTGTTGCCCACGGGGCTGATCAGCCCGAGCCCGGTGATGACGACGCGGCGACGACTCATGCGATGCTGACTCCGCTCAGGCCTTCTGGTGCTTGACGGCGTAGTCGATCGCCAGCTGGACGGTGGTGATCTTCTCGGCTTCCTCGTCGGGAATCTCGATGCCGAACTCATCTTCGAGGGCCATCACCAGCTCCACCGTGTCCAGGGAATCGGCGCCCAGGTCGGCGACGAAGGCCTTTTCGTTGGACACATCCGCCTCGGGAACACCAAGCTGCTCGGCGATGATTTTCTTGACGCGGGATTCGATATCGCTCATGACTCCTCCATGGAGTGTTTACAGAAACAGCCCGGGATTCTAAAGGTTGGGGCTTGCTGTCCAAGCGCCCTTCCCTCGCAGTCCGGCCGGGCAGGTCCGGATGTTTATCTGCAGGTCAGCTCATGTGCATGCCGCCGTTGACATGCAGCTCGGTGCCCGTGATGTAGCCGGCCTGCGGCGACGCGAGGAACGCGACGGCGTGTGCGATGTCGGCGGCCGCGCCCAGGCGGCCGAGCGGGATCTGCGCCATCAACGCGGCGGTCTGCGCTTCGGGCAGCGCACGGGTCATGTCGGTGTCGATGAAGCCGGGCGCCACGCAGTTGACGGTGATGCCGCGGCTGCCGAGTTCGCGCGCCAGCGAACGCGTCATGCCGGCCACGCCCGCCTTGGCGGCGGCGTAGTTGGCCTGGCCGGGGTTGCCGCTCGCGCCCACCACCGAGGTGATGTTGACGATGCGGCCATAGCGCTGCTTCATCATCGGGCGGACAGCGGCGCGGCTCATGCGGAACACGGCCTTGAGGTTGGTGTCGACCACCGCGTCCCAGTCGTCGTCCTTCATGCGCATGGACAGGCCGTCGCGCGTGATGCCGGCGTTGTTGACGAGCACGTGGATGGCGCCGTGCTCCTTCACGACGGCGTCGACTGCTGCATCCACTGCGGCAGCGTCGGTCACGTCGAGCACGATGCCGCGACAGCCTGCATGGGCGGCGAGCGCTTCGCTGATCGATTGCGCACCGGCTTCGGTGGTGGCGGTGCCGACAACTTTCAGGCCCGCGGCGGCCAATTCGGTCGCGATAGCACGGCCGATGCCGCGCGTGGCGCCGGTCACAAGGGCGACCTGCCCGGCAAATGGAGGCGCGCTCATGCCAGCAACCCCTTCACCTCGGCCAGGCTCGCCGGATCGGCAATCGTGGCCGTGGCCACATCGCCGTCGATGCGCTTGACCATGCCGGCCAGCACCTTGCCCGGGCCGCATTCGACGATGTGGCGCAGGCCGCGCTCGCGCAGCGCCTGCACCACCTCGACCCAGCGCACCGGGCCGAAGGCCTGGCGCACCAGCGCATCGCGGATCGCCGCCGCATCGGTCTCGGCCTTCACGTCAACGTTGTTGACGACGGCGATGCGCGGCACCGCGATCGTGGTGCCGGCGAGCTTCTCCTTCAGCCGCTCGGCGGCCGGGCGCATCAGGCTCGAATGGAATGGCGCCGATACGGGCAGCAACAGGGCGCGCTTGGCTCCCTTGGCCTTCAGCGCCTCGCAGGCTTTGTCGACACCGGCCTTGCTGCCGGCGATGACCGTCTGCTTGGGGTCGTTGAAATTCACCGCTTCGACGACTTCGCCGCTGCCCGTTGCGACTTCATTGCACACGTCGCGCACCGACTGTGCGTCGAGCCCGAGGATGGCGGCCATGGCGCCTACGCCCACCGGCACCGCCTCCTGCATTGCCTGCGCGCGGAAGCGCACCAGCGGCAGTGCATCACGCAGGCTCAGCACACCGGCCGCGACGAGGGCGCTGTATTCGCCCAGCGAATGGCCCGCCACGGCGGCCGGCTCGGCACCGCCGTCCGCCAGCCACGCGCGGTAGCAGGCGACACCTGCCGCCAGCATCACCGGCTGGGTGTTGGTCGTGAGGTCGAGTTGTTCCTTCGGACCTTCGTGAATGAGGCGGCCGATGTCCTCGCCCAGTGCGTCGGACGCCTCGGCGAGCGTGTCGCGCACGGCGGGATGATCGCCCCATGCGTCGAGCATGCCGACGGCTTGCGAACCCTGGCCGGGGAATACGAATGCGAACGGTGTCATGGCCGATCTCTCGAGTCTTGTGGTGCCGTGCGCAGGCACTGCGGCCTGCACGATCGAAGAGTGAGGGCGTGCCGGTTCAGAGATCGAACAGCACCGCGCCCCAGGTGAAGCCGCCGCCCACGCCTTCGAGCAGGACGGTGTCGCCGGACTTGATCGTGCCGGCACGCACGGCTTCGTCGAGCGCGAGCGGGATGGAAGCAGCCGAGGTGTTGCCGTGGCGGTCGACGGTGACGATCACCTTGTCCATCGGCAGCTTCAGCTTGCGCGCCGTGCTCTGCATGATGCGGATGTTGGCCTGGTGCGGAATCAGCCAGTCGACATCGGCCGCGGTACGGCCGGCCTTCTCGAGCACCGAACGTGCCACCTCGTCGAGCACGCCGACGGCCAGCTTGAACACCGCCTGGCCATCCATCTTCAGGAACGGGTCGCCAAGGATCTGGCCGCCCGAGACGTTGCCGGGGGTGCACAGGATCTCGGCGTGGCGCCCGTCGGCATGCAGATCGGTGGCGAGGATGCCCGGCGTGTCGCTCGCGGCCAGCACCACCGCGCCGGCCCCGTCGCCGAACAGCACGCAGGTTGTGCGGTCCCTGAAGTCGAGGATGCGCGAGAAGACCTCGGCGCCGATGACCAGCGCGCGGCGCGACGTGCCGGCCTTGACCATCGCGTCGGCGATCGCCAGCGCATAGACGAAGCCGGAGCACACGGCCTGCACGTCGAAGGCCGGGCAGCCGTGGATGCCGAGCTTGCGCTGCACGAAGCACGCGGTGGAGGGGAACACCATGTCCGGTGTGGACGTGGCGACGATGATCAGGTCGATGTCGGCGGCGGTGCAGCCGGCGGCCTCGATCGCGTGGCGCGCTGCTTGCACGGCGAGGTCGCTGGAGGCCACATCGGGGGCAGCGAAATGGCGTGCGCGAATGCCCGTGCGCTCGACGATCCACTGGTCGGAAGTCTCGATGCCTTGCTCGGCCAGCTGCGCGGCCAGCGCGTCGTTGGTCACCCGCCGGGGGGGCAGCGAACTGCCCGTGCCGACGATGCGTGAATAGCGTGAAGACGAAGCGTTCATGCGATGGATTCGGAGACGAGCCGCGGCTCGTCATTGACAGCCGCGGGCATGGCTTGCAGGGTGTCGTTGATGCGCTGATGCACCCGCTCCAGCAGCCCGTTGCGGGCGGCATCATAAGCCCGGTTCATCGCCTGCTCGAAGGCGTAGGCATCGGACGAACCATGGGCCTTGAACACCAGCCCGCGCAGGCCCAGCAGCGCCCCGCCGCTGTAGCGGCGATGGTCGACACGGTGCTTGAGCCGCTTGAGCACCGGCAGCGAAGTCAGCGCCGCCAGCTTCGAGATCGCGTTGCGGCCGTACTCCTGCTTGATGAAGCCGAAGAGCATGGAGGCCAAGCCCTCGGCGGTCTTGAGCATCACGTTGCCCACGAAGCCGTCGCACACGACGATGTCCGTCGTACCCTTGAAGATGTCGTTGCCTTCCACGTTGCCGTGGAAGTTGAGATGGCCGCCGGCAGCGGCCGCGCGAAGCAGTTCGCCGGCCCGCTTGATGGTCTCGTTGCCCTTCATCACCTCTTCGCCGATGTTGAGCAGGCCGACGCTCGGGCTCGGCTTGCCTTCGACCGCGCTCACGAGCGCGCTGCCCATGACGGCGAACTGCAGCAGGTGTTCGGCGGAACAGTCAACGTTGGCCCCGAGGTCGAGCACGGTGGTGTAACCGCTCTTCTCGTTGGGCATCACGGCGGCGATGGCGGGACGGTCGATGCCTTCAAGCGTCTTGAGCAGATAGCGCGACACAGCCATCAGCGCGCCCGTGTTGCCCGCCGACACGCAGGCATGGGCGGCCACATGGCCGGCGGCATCCGCCTTCACCTGGCTGATCGCCACGCGCATCGACGAATCCTTCTTGCGGCGCAGCGCCACCTCGATCGCGTCTTCCATCGTGACGACTTCGCTCGCGCCGACGATGGCGCAGCGCGGCCAGTCGCTGGCCGCGGCCAGCGCGTCGGCGCGCCCGACCAGAATCACCTCCGCCTGTGGGTGGGCGGCGAGGAATGCCCGAGCCGCAGGCAGGGTCACCGAGGGGCCGTGGTCGCCCCCCATGCAGTCGATGGCGATGCGCACGGTGCCCTCGAGCACCAGGTCGTCGCGAACGGGCGAGGTCATGTGGGAACGGGAGACGAAGCTAGGCGCGCATCAACGCGAACGCCCGGCGCTACCGCAAGGCAGGCCGGGCGAACCGGTATTCCAGCTGCCGCTCGGGGCGGCGACGCTGCGACGCCTGGTCGCAACGCGGCTCAGGCGTCCGCTTTGGTCTTGAGAACCTTGCGGCCGCGGTAGAAGCCGGTCGGGCTGATGTGATGGCGCAGATGCGTCTCGCCGGTGGTCGGCTCGATCGCCGTGCCCGGCGCATCGAGCGAATAGTGGGCGCGGTGCATGCCGCGCTTCGACGGGGACTTCTTGTTCTGCTGAACAGCCATGGGATTCTCCTTGGGGCGCTCCGGCAGTGCCGCTCGGGGCTGGGCCGGAAGTCGGTGAAGGGGGCCGCAACACGCAGCCAAGCCCCAACCGAAAAGCCGACGATTCTAGCATCCCCAGGCCCGAGATCCGGTGCGGCATCAGTCACGTCCTCGAACGGCCGTTCTTCAATGCCGACAGCACCGCGAAGGGGTTCGCCCGCTCTTCGCCGGCGGCCTCGTCGCTCGCGGGCAGGGGCAAGGGGTCGGGGCAGACCTCATGCCGCGGCACCAGGGGCAGCGCGAGCAGAAGTTCGTCTTCGACGAGTTCGCGCGCATCGAGCGAACGGGTCAGCACCAGCACGTCTTCTTCCACCTCTGCATCGAGCGTGGTGGCGGCGGCTTCGTCGGCCGCGAAAAGAAAGCTGCGCTGTGCATGAACGTCGGCGGCCACCGGCCCGAGGCAACGCTGGCAGACCAGCGACAAGGCGCAACTCGCGTCGAGATGCAGCCAGGTCTGCCGCGTGCCGCTGCGCGCGGCGCGGCTCTCGCCGCGAAGGCGCCAGGCGACGGCGTCGGAAGCGTCCGGCTTCGCCTCGGCATGGGTGGCCTCGGCCAGGCGCGGCAGCTCGGCGATGGGCCAGTTTCCCTCGAGTTCACCGCCGGCCTGGGTGAACGCTTCGACGGGCAGATGCAGGGGGTCGAAGGGACGATTCGTCATTCGCCGCAGTGTACGAGGGGGCGCCGGCCACACCGGCGATGTGAGAATCGGCCGATGCCTTCCTCGCCCGCGCTCATCCTCGCTTCCACGTCGCGCTATCGGCGCGAGTTGCTCCTGCGGCTGCGGCTGCCGTTCGAGGTCGAGAACCCGCAGGTCGACGAGACGCCGGGCGCCGGCGAAACGCCGTCGGCGCTGGCGCTTCGATTGGCACTCGCGAAGGCGCAGGCGGTGGCCGAGCGGCACCCGGACACGATCGTGATCGGCTCGGACCAGGTGGCCGATCTGGACGGCCGCCCGATCGGCAAGCCCGGCACGCATGAATGCGCCGTCGAGCAGCTTCACGCAATGAGCGGGCGCACTGTCGTATTCCAGACGGCGGTGGCGGTCGTGCGCTGCAGCACCGGCTTCGCCGATGCCGTGCTGGCGCCGGTGACGGTGCGCTTTCGCGACCTATCCGCCGCCGAAATCGAACACTACCTGCGAACGGAGCAGCCCTATGACTGTGCCGGCAGCGCCAAGTCGGAAGCGCTGGGCATCGCGTTGCTGAGCAGCCTCGAATCCGACGATCCGACCGCCCTCGTCGGCCTGCCGCTGATCCGCACCTGCGAGCTGCTGCGCCGCGCCGGCCTCGACCCGCTGGCGCCTGCGGCATGAGCGGCACGCTGTTCCTGGTTCCCAACACGCTCGACTTCGGCATCGAGGGCGAGCTGGCGGACCTGCAGGAGGCGCTGCCCCTCGGCGTGATTCGCACCGCCGCCCGGCTCACGCACTGGGTGGCGGAGAACGCCAAGACGACGCGCGCATTTCTCAAGCGTGTGGATGCCGTGGTGCCGCTGGCCTTGCCGATGCAGCAGATCGCGATCGACGAACTGCCGCGCCCGGGCAAGGGTGGCGCAAAGACCCTCCCGGACCCGGCGACCGCGCGGGCCGCGTTCGAGCGCCTGCTGGCACCGGCGCATGCAGGCCATGACCTGGGCCTGATCTCCGAAGCCGGCCTTCCCGCCGTGGCAGACCCCGGCGCCGCCCTGGTGCAGGCCGCGCATGCGGGCGGGATTCGCGTCGTTCCGCTGGCGGGGCCGAGTTCGCTGCTGCTCGCCTTGGCGGCGAGCGGCCTGAACGGGCAGAGCTTCGCGTTCGTCGGTTATCTGCCGGTCGATGCGGCGCAGCGGGCCGCGCGCATCCGCGAACTCGAGGCGCTGTCGCGCAAATGGGGTCAGACGCAGTTGATGATCGAGACGCCCTACCGCAACGAGGCGTTGCTGCACGCGCTGGTGGAGCAGCTCAACCCCGCCACCGAACTCTCGGTAAGTTGTGGCCTCACGCTCGGCTCGGGCTGGACGCGCAGCGCGCGCGTGGCCGAATGGCGGGCCGCACCGCGAGCGATGCCGAAGAATGTTCCGGCTGTTTTCGGGCTGCTGGCCCAGTAGCCGGCCGTCAGTCGGCCTTCTTGGCCCCGAAGAGCGCGGCGACCTTGCGCTTGGGCTTGATGTTGGCCGACAGACCGCGCGCGGCCGCCGAAGGCGTCGCCGCCTTGGTCTCCCACGCAGCATCGCCGTTGGCGCTCGCCTCGTACGGACGGTCGAAGAACGGATCCGCCGACGGACGAGGCGTGGCCGGACGGCCGACCGCCGCATGCGTGTATGAACGCTCGCGCGCCGGCTCGCCCGCATCGCGGCGCGGTCGGTCGCCGCGGAACTCGCGGCGCGGGCGTTCGATGTCGAACTCGAGCGGCTCGAGCTCCATCTTCTTCTTGATGAGCTTTTCGATGTCGCCGACCAGCCGGGCGTCCTCGCGCGTGACCAGGGTCACCGCCAGGCCCGACGCGCCGGCGCGTCCGGTGCGGCCGATGCGGTGCACGTAGTCTTCGGCGTTGAACGGCACGTCGAAGTTGAAGACGGCCGGCAGATCGGCGATGTCGAGCCCGCGCGCCGCCACGTCGGTGGCAACGAGCACGTCGACGTCACCGCGCTTGAAGGCGTCGAGTGCTTTCAGCCGCTCGTCCTGCGACTTGTCGCCGTGCAGCGCGGTGGTGCGCAGCCCGTCGCGCTCGAACGAGCGCGCAAGACGCGCGCAACCCAGCTTGGAATTGACGAACACCAGCGCCTGGCCGAGCGAGCGCTCCTTCAGCAGCTTGAGCACCGCGGCGCGCTTGTCGTCGGAGGTGACGCTGTAGAAGCGCTGCTCGACGTTGGTGGCGGTGGCATTGGGCCGTGCCACTTCCACCAGCAGCGGATCTTGCAGATAGCTCTCGGCCAGCCGCTTGATTTCGGGCGAGAAGGTGGCCGAGAACAGAAGCGTCTGGCGCTGCTTGGGCAGGTAGCTCAGGATGCGCTGCAGGTCGGGCAGGAAGCCGATGTCCAGCATGCGGTCGGCCTCGTCGAGCACCACGTACTCGACCTGGTGCAGCGCGCAGTTCTTCGCCTCGATGTGGTCGAGCAGGCGCCCCGGGGTGGCGATCAGCACCTCGACACCGCGCTTGAGTTCGGCCGTCTGCGGCTTCATGTCGATGCCGCCGAAGACCACCGTGGCGCGCAGGTTCGTGTGCTTGGAGTACGTCTTGACGCTGTTCGCCACCTGGTCGGCCAGTTCGCGCGTCGGCGCCAGAACCAGGGCACGAACCGGGTGCCGCGCCGGCGAAGCGCTGCTGTTCTCGTGCTTGAGCATCTTCTGCAGCAGCGGCAGCGAGAACGCGGCCGTCTTGCCGGTGCCGGTCTGGGCGGCGCCCATCACGTCGCGCCCGTCGAGCACGAGTGGAATCGCCTTCGCCTGGATCGGCGTCATCGTCAGGTAGCCGGACTCGGCCACGGCACGCAGCAACTTGGGATCGAGCGCGAGAGTGTCGAAACGGGCCGGCGCGGGTGCTTCGGCTTCAGGGGTTGCAGTGCTTGTGGCGCCTGTCTGGGTGGGGTCAATCATCCGTCGATTATCGCCCCTGCCCCCTTTTGGCCCTGCATCAACGGCGGATGATCATCCAGCCGGGCGTCCTGAAACGCACGATCCGCCAGTACAGCAACACATAGGCCGCGGCAAAGATCAGGAGCGACGTGCCCAGGATCGGCGTGCTGTCCCACCACAACATGGCCGGCACCACGGACAGCGAGCACAGCACCCACAGATAAGGCGCCGTCATCGAGTTGCGCCGGGTCAGCACCGCGGCGTCCTTGCTGCCCACGGCCCAGCGCATCAGGCGCCGGTAGATCAGGCTGTGCAGGTGGATGCCGTCCGGCATGCCCATCGGCCGCCCGCGCACCACCTTGCGCCGGTACATCGAGAACACCGTCTCGAACACCGGGTAGGCGCACAGCAACAGCGGGCACAGCGGCGACACCGACGGGTTGCGGTGCAGCAGCAGGATCGCGATCTCGGCCAGCACGAAGCCGAGGAAATAGGCGCCGCCGTCGCCGAGGAAGATCAGGCCGTTCGGGTAGTTCCACAAGAAAAAACCGAGTACCGCGCCGACGGCCGCGAGCGCGAGGCCAAGGATCAGCGAGTCGCCCACCTGATAGGCAATATAGGCAAGGCCCGTGAGCATCAGCATCACGCACATCGAGGCCAAGCCGTTCATGCCGTCAATGATGTTCACGGAGTTGGCGACCCCGGCCACGGCAAAGACCGCCAGCAGTGCCGCACCGGCCGGCCAGGCGGCGATCCAGTCGAGACCCGGGATGTCGGTCCGCGAGATCACCGCCTGCAGCAGCCACGCCGCGAGCACCGCCGACAGCGCGGTTGCGAACAGCCGCCGCCGCGGCGACACACGCTTGGTCAGGTCTTCCTGCAAGCCGGCCGCGAAGGCCGGAAGCGCGCACGCCAGCAGACCGAAGATGACCGTCCATTCGTCGTCCGGCCGCTCGAACGCCAGCATTGCCAAGGACGCAGCGAAGCCGAAGAAGATGCCCACGCCGCCGATCCGCGGCACGGCGCGGGCGTGGAATTTCTGCGGTCCACGGAAATCATGGTCGCCCGAGGCGTGGCCGTGCAGGCGCATGGACCGGACGACGTACAGCGTGGAGACGGCAGCCACGATAAAACCCGCGACGATCACGAGAAGCATCCGCGAAGTGTACGTTTGCACCGGATCGTGAAATGCCCGCCGCGGCCGCCCGTTGCGCCGTATCCACGGCAACCACGCTGCCTACAATCCGCGCTTCTCGCTCTGCTGGTTCCTGTGGCAGCGCGCTCTCAGACTTCCCACCGCAACCATGATCCTGGTCACTGGCGGCGCCGGCTTCATCGGCGCCAATTTCGTGCTCGACTGGCTGGCGACGAGCGATGAGCCGGTGCTCAATCTCGACGCGCTCACGTATGCCGGCAACCGTGAAAGTCTCGCGTCGCTCGAAGGCGATGCGCGGCACTTCTTCGTTCACGGCGACATCACCGACCGGGCACTCGTCGATTCGCTGCTCGCCACGCACCGGCCGCGGGCGGTGATCCACTTCGCCGCCGAGAGCCACGTCGACCGCAGCATCCACGGCCCGGCGGCCTTCGTGCGCACCAACATCGAAGGCACGTTCACGTTGCTCGAAGCGGTGCGGGCGCACTGGAGCGCGCTGGGCGCCGACGAGAAGCGCGCCTTTCGCTTCCACCACGTGAGCACCGACGAGGTTTACGGCTCTCTCGGGCCGAACGCTCCGGCATTCACCGAGCAACACGCCTACGAACCGAACAGTCCTTATTCCGCCAGCAAGGCCGCCAGCGACCACATGGTGCGCGCCTGGCACCACACCTACGGCCTGCCGGTGGTCACCACCAACTGCAGCAACAACTACGGCCCCTATCACTTCCCCGAGAAGCTGATTCCGCTGATGATCGTCAACGCATTGGCCGGCAAGCCGCTGCCCGTGTACGGCGACGGCATGCAGGTCCGCGATTGGCTCTACGTGAAGGACCATTGCGCCGCGATCCGCGAAGTGCTGGCAAAGGGCCGCGTCGGTGAGACGTACAACGTGGGCGGCTGGAACGAGAAGCCCAACATCGAAATCGTGAAGACGATCTGCGCGCTGCTCGACGAGATGCACCCCGATGCGGCCGGCAGCTACGCCCGCCACATCACCTACGTGACCGACCGCCCCGGCCACGACCGCCGCTACGCCATCGATGCCCGCAAGCTCGAACGCGAACTCGGCTGGAAGCCGGCCGAGACCTTCGAGACTGGGATCCGCAAGACGGTGCGCTGGTACCTCGACAACACCGAGTGGGTGGCGCGCGTGCAAAGCGGCGCCTATCGCGACTGGGTGGCGAAGAACTACGACACCCGGGTGAGCGCGTGAAGATCCTCCTGCTCGGCAAGAACGGACAGGTCGGCTGGGAGCTGCAGCGCGCCCTCGCGCCGCTGGGCGAGCTGATCGCGCTTGATTTCGACAGCCCCGGCCCTTTGAGGGCCGACTTCTCGAACCCCGAATCGCTGGCCGCCACCGTGCGCGCCGTGGCGCCGCAGATCATCGTCAACGCCGCAGCGCACACGGCGGTCGACAAGGCCGAGAGCGAACCCGAGTTCGCCCGCACGTTGAACGCTGCTGCCCCCGGCGTGCTCGCACGCGAAGCCAAGGCCATCGGCGCCTGGCTGATGCACTACAGCACCGACTACGTGTTCGACGGCAGCGGCAGCGCACCGTGGACTGAAGACTCGCCGACAGCCCCGCTCAGCGTGTATGGCAGCACCAAGCTGGAAGGCGAGGAACTCATCCGCGCCAGCGGCTGCCGGCATCTGATCTTTCGCACGAGCTGGGTGTATGCAGCACGCGGCGGCAACTTCGCCAAGACCATGCTGCGCCTGGCCAAAGAACGCGATCGGCTCACCGTGATCGACGACCAGATCGGCGCCCCCACCGGCGCGGAATTGCTGGCCGACTTGACCACGCACGCATTGCGCACCGCACTGAGCCGCCCCGAGGTGGCCGGCACCTATCACGCCGTCGCGTCAGGCGAGACGAGCTGGCACGGCTATGCGCGGCATGTGATCGAGTTCGCCCGCGCACGCGGTGAGGCGATCAAGGTAGCCCCCGACGCCATTGACCCCGTCGCGACGAGCGCCTTTCCCACACCTGCCCGGCGCCCCGGCAATTCGCGCATGAACACGACCAAATTGCGCGAGACCTTCGGCTTCACGCTGCCCGACTGGCGCGCCGGCGTCGAGCGCATGCTGACCGAAACCCTGGGCTGATCCCATCATCGAATGAGCACCATGCAACGCAAGGGCATCATCCTCGCCGGCGGTTCCGGCACCCGCCTGCACCCGGCCACGCTTGCCATCAGCAAACAGCTGCTGCCGGTGTACGACAAGCCGATGGTGTACTACCCGCTGAGCACGCTGATGCTCGCCGGCATCCGCGACATCCTGCTCATCAGCACGCCGCAGGACACGCCGCGGTTCGAGGCACTGCTGGGCGATGGGTCGCAGTGGGGCATCAATCTCAGCTACTGCGTGCAGCCAAGCCCGGATGGGTTGGCGCAGGCGTTCATCCTGGGCAGGCGCTTCGTCGACGGAAAGCCGAGTGCGCTGGTGCTGGGGGACAACATCTTCCATGGCCATGATCTGCAGCACCTGCTGCATTCAGCGGCCGGCCATGAGCGGGGTGCCTCGGTGTTCGCCTATCACGTCCACGACCCCGAACGCTACGGCGTGGTCGCCTTCGACGCTGATCGACGCGCACTGAGCATCGAAGAAAAACCCAAGGCCCCGAAGAGCAACTACGCCGTCACCGGCCTCTACTTCTACGACGAACAGGTGTGCGACATCGCCGCGAGCATCAAGCCCTCGGCCCGCGGCGAACTCGAGATCACCGACGTCAATGCGCGCTACCTCGAGCAAGGCCAGCTCAACGTCGAGATCATGGGCCGCGGCTATGCGTGGCTCGACACGGGCACACATGACAGTCTGCTTGAGGCCGGGCAGTTCATTTCGGTATTGGAGAAGCGCCAGGGCTTGAAGGTTGCCTGCCCCGAGGAGATCGCCTTCCGCGCCCGCTGGATCACCGCCGAGCAGGTGGCAGCGATGGCGCAGCCGATGCTAAAGAACGGGTATGGACAGTACCTGATGCAGGTGGTGAAGAGCCAGGTGTTCTGAGCATGAATGTCATCAAGACCTCCATCGAGGGCGTGCTGATCCTTGAACCCAAGGTGTTCGGCGACGAGCGCGGTTTCTTCATGGAGAGCTTCAGCCAGAAGGCTTTCGATGATGCAGTTGGCCATCACGTCGAATTTGTACAGGACAACCACTCGCGCTCAGTCAAAGGTGTGCTGCGTGGACTGCACTACCAACTTCCGCCGAATGTGCAAGGCAAGCTCGTGCGCGTCGTAACGGGTTCAGTATTCGACGTCGCCGTCGACATGCGCAAAAGTAGCCCCTACTTCGGTCAATGGGTCGGCTATGAGTTGAGCGCTGAAAATAAGCGAATGCTGTGGATCCCGCCGGGCTTCGCACACGGGTTCCTAGTGCTAAGCGACGCCGCCGATTTCCTCTACAAGACGACGGACTACTACGCGCCGCATGCCGAAGGCTCGGTTCGCTTCGACGACTCGGCCATCGGCATCGACTGGCCCGTCGTCGGGATACCGCTCCAGCTATCGGCCAAGGACACCAGCGCCCCGGCCCTCGCTGGTGCCACGTACTTCGCCTAACCACTGTCGCACGACAGAACGTCTCGCCCTCTTCGCCGTATGGCGTTCCTGCATTCGCTTCTCGGGGCGAACCTCTTCCTGTTCATCTACCTGGCTTATCCCCGGGAAGTATTCGTCGCCTACGCGTCCTGGCAGCTCGTCGCTTCTTCGATCCTGATCCTGCTTGAAACACCGCTGCTGCAGCACTTCCTCGCCAACCGAACGGAGGAGCGACTGCCGCGGGTGGTCCTGTTCGTCAAATCCGCCCTAGCGTTGCTCGCGACGCTGGCTTTCGTCCTCAGCGGACAGGGCCATGCGCCGGCGGCCATCTTCGTGTGCCTACTCGTCAGCCTGCCCACGTCGTGGCAGGTCACGCCCCGTACCCATGGCAAGGTCCCGCAAGCTGCGCTGCTCGCCATTCGCATCATCCTCCTCGCGATACCGTTCACGGGCATCGCCATGCCATGGGCCCTGGTGCTGTTCGCCCTCGGGTCGAGCGGCTGTGCCGCGGCGCTAGCGCGCAGGCAACCCAGGCTGCAGCGCTCGGCATTCGTCGACGCGGCGCGGGCGTTCGCGAACAAGATCGCCTACGCTGTCCGTCCAGCGGCCGAAAGCATCGCGTTCAACCTGGCCACACTGTTCATCATGAGCCAGCTGTCGGCCGCCGAGGCTTCCATGTTCTTCGTGTTCCTCCGTGTCGTCGCGAGCGCCGTGTCGGTAGCCCAGAATGCGCTCTACACGGACTTCGTCGGCCAAGCGTGGCAATCCGCCGTTCAGCGGTTCGGCCCCGTCTTCATGGCAGGAGCTGCAGTGGTCGGCGTGCTTGCGGTGCTGGCGCCGCACGCTACCGCGTTCACCTTCGTCGCCTTTGCGCTCGGCGCGCCGGTCGTGATCATCAACCAGTATTTCGGAAGCTATCGCGCGAAGATCCTGAACCTTCACCGGCTCGACCTGCTCAACGGACTCCTGTTTTCCATCGGCCTGGCCGCGATGGCCGGCCTGTCGCTCTTCCGCAAGGACTTCCAGTCCATCGCCTTTACATACCTCATCGTCGAGGCGGCCATCGGCCTGAACGCGTATCGCATGACATCGAGATTTCCATGAGGGCTCGATACAACGTCATCTTCACCGTACTACTGCTCGCGTACAGCATCCCGGGCCTGTTCCTGGCGCGGATGGTGCCGTTCCTCGAGAAGTTTCTCGGCAACACGGACATCGGCGCGCTCGTGGCCGCGGCATTGCTGCAAGCCGCCATCGCGTTCTGGCTGTTCCCGCGCATCGACCTGCTGGGCGACCACGGCCGCCTGCGGCGGTACCGGGCCAACCACCTCGGAGTCGCCCTCATTCAGGCCGCCTACTTGTCCGCTGCCGCCTTCGTGCTCGCTATGGAACTGACCACGCTGACCCAGGGCATCGGCGCCAGCGACCGCAACTCGCTGTACCGCGCCTACGAGGAACTGGCCGAGGCATTCCCGCTTGAAAAGATCAAGACGATGATCGCCGTCATATCCATCTTCTTCGTGCTGTCGGGCCGCCGGCGCCTGGGCATCGGAACCTGCGTGGCCATCAGCGCGGTGGACTTCGGTTTCGGCAACCGAAGCTTCCTCTTCTACACCCTACTTGTCTTCATCTTCTCGGGCCTCGCGCGAAATCCGTCGCTGAAGACCAAGTGGTTCATCGCCCTAGTCGCCCTCTTCATGCTCGGACGCACCTACATCTTCTCGGGCGACATCGACATCGAAGGCGCCGATCACTTCCTGGCTGTATTCGGTGAGTTCGTCTTCACGTCGTCGGCACCCCTGTTCGTGACCGAGTTGAGCGAGCGGGGCGATATGGCGGCCATGGTCGTCCAACTGCTCGGGCTGGACAAACTGACCGGAGCGCGTGCCATGTGGGTCGGGGAGATCATCCAAAAAGACCTCGCCATCCCAATCGGCCTCGCCTGCGGCCCGGTGTGCGACATCTACTACTACTCGGGCAGCAGCACGCTGTCCCTCCTAGTGTCGACGGTGGGGATCGCTCTGCTCTACGCGGCCTTCCTGTGGTTGACTTTGACACTCAACCCCGGTCCCAAGCGACTACCGATCGTCCTCGTTCAAGCTCTGCTGTTCCGGGACATCATCCGTACTGGCCTCATCCTGTCGCTCAGCACCCTGATCCTGTGGACCGCGATTGCAGTCCTCCTGAGCCACGTCTTCTTCGCACAGAGAAAAGATGACCCCTTCCGATCATCTCAAGCTTGAGACCTACTGCTCAGGCATGATCCGCTATGCCCCCGACCGGGCGGCACGGCTGCAGGCGTATTCTGATGCGTACGGTATGTTTTTCGGGCGTGTTGGCGGCCACCCGCAGTTCAACCTGCCCGACGATGCCTACGTTCGCTATTCCCGCCAGTTGGTCGACAAGCTGGAGGGCCTGCTATGCGACGACCGCCCTCCGTTGCTGCGCATCGTGGAGCTGGGTTGCGGGCGCGGCTTCCTGACGGCGGAACTTGCTCGGCGATTTTCGGGGGCCGCTTGCCTGGGGATCGACGTCGCGCTAGACGCTGAGGGCTGCGAAAACCTGCCGAACCTCTCCTACGCCCGCACCAATATCCTTGATGGAGGTATCCCGGCGAAGGACGCGGACCTTGTGGTGTCCGATCAGGTCCTGGAGCATTTCCACGAAGAGGACGCCGGACAGTTCGCCGCCACGGCCGCCGCAATACTTCGACCCGGCGGAATCCTGTTCATCGGCACGCCCAACCGCATCTGGGGCCCCCACGACGTCTCGGGCACGTTCCGTCTGAGCGAGCCCATCGGATTCCACCTAAAGGAGTACGGTGGCGAGGAGGTCGTCACGCTTTTCGCTCAGCATGGGCTGAAGTTCCACAGTGCCCTCGTCATGCTCCGCGAGCACGGCCGCATGCTCACGCTCGCGCAGTACCTGCGCCTCGAACGCGCGATCGCCGCCCTGCCCATCAGTCTTCGGCAGACGCTACGGGACAAGCGTGCCCTCGGGTGGGCCAACATTCGCTTTTTGTTCAAGAAGATCTGAATTCCGATCCCGCCACGGCCCTGCCGGCGGACCGCCCGACATGAAACTTGCGCTCGTCATCCAGCCTGCCACCATCGCGTCCGGCGGCGGCCAGATCCTCCGACTAGTCGGGCAGGCCCTCGCGGAACGGCATGAGGTAGACCTGCTCTACCTGACGCCCAGCCGCGCGGCGGGTGCCGGCGCCGACCTGCGAACGCTCAAGAGCTGGGTCAAGATCACACGCGCCATGTGGCACGGCGAACGCACCGCACGGGCCGTTTCCACGCACCAGCTCGACGGCTACGACCGCATCTTCGCCGGCTGGGTGGGAGATGTAGCTCAGTTGCTGGCCGGCGGCATCGCCCCTGATCGCATCGTCCACATCTGCCAGTCCGTGGAAACCTGGGCCGGCGACACGGCCAGCGCGGCGCTCGCCTATGGCGTGCCGCTCGAGCGCTGGTTCGTCGCCGACTGGCTGGCCGACAGCCTCGCCGCCACGACGGTGTGCCCGCAGTTCATCGGCAACGCCATCAACGATCTCTTCTTCCAGACGCCTCCGGCACCAAAGGAGAGCGCCCGTGACCACGTGACGTACCTGACCCATCCGGGCTGGTGGAAGAACGTCACCGAATGCGCGGTGGTCGCCGAGACTATCGCCGCGCGAGCGGGCCTGCGCCTGCAGACGTTCGGCACCTCTCCCACCGGCCGCGAGCACGTGTCGCTCGTCCGCCCGGACGCACGGGGCGTGCTTGGTTGCCTAGATCGCACGCGTTTCTTCGTCACCATGTCCTTCTACGAAGGGATGCCGCTGGTAGCCATGGAGGCGCTCGCGCGCGGCTGCTTCCTTGTGCTCTCCGACATCCCCGCGCACCGCGAGATCTGGCGGCACGTCGGCGACCGCCACTGCCGCCTCCTCAGGAGCCCGCCGATCCATGTCTCGGAATTGCACGGCGTGGACTGGGCCGCGACCCACCTTACGTCGTCACCCCCGCCCCAACACCTCGCGTCCTTCACGATTTCATCGTTCCAGGCGCGAGTCCGGTCGGCAGTGTCCAGGTCGCTAGGCTGACGAGCAGGATAATGCGCGGCTGCACCGCGCTTTCCTCAACCGTTCGATGACACTCCGCACCATTGCGTCGATCGTTGTTTCGTACAACACCGCTCCGGATCGCCTTCGTCAACTGATCGAACGGTTGGGTACGACCACCTCCGTCATCGTCGTGGACAACTCGACGCAAGCCTCCGTCGCCACGCAGATCGAGCAGATAGTCCAAGCCGCGGGCGCGCAATACCTGGGTTGCAACGGCAATGTGGGCGTGGGCGCGGCACAGAACCGAGGCATCGCGCTCGCGAAGACGCACGGAGCCTCTGCGGTACTGCTGATGGACGACGACTCGATGCCTGACAAAGGCATGGTGTGCGCCCTAGCCGCGGTAGCGGCCAGCCCAGGTTCAAGCAGCCCCTGCGTGGTCTGCGCCACGCCGCTGGCTGTGGATGTCGTTCGCACCGATCCGGCGCCGGACGGCGCTCCTTTTCCCGTGCGGGACATGATGAGTTCCGGAAGCCTCATTCCCATGGCCGTTCTGGATACGGTGGGGCCCTTCGACGAAGGCCTCTTCGTGGACCTCATCGACTTCGACTGGGGCTGGCGAGCGCAAGCCCGGGGCGTGCCGATCGTCAAGGTGCCGCGAGCTCGGCTCCGCCACCGGCTGGGTGACCGAAAGCGTCTTCCCTTCGGCCTTTCGCTCAACGTGCCGAGCCCCGTTCGGCACTACTACCAAGCGCGTAACCTGATCCTCGTCTGGCCCCGCCACCACGTGCCGGCGAAGTGGAAATGGTCGCGCACCCTTCTCACGCCCACCAAGTTCGCCATGGTCCTCGTGTTCTCCGACCGCCGGAGCGAACGAATCTTGCATTTCATCCGGGGTGTCGTCGACGGCTTCCACGGCGCCTCGACCGCCGTCGAGGCCGCGCGGACGGCTTGATGACCGCCCTTGCCCCGTTCTTTCCTTTTCCTATTGGAGTCCTGGCATGACCATCATCGTTGCGGGTGGCGCTGGATTCGTCGCAGCCAACATTCTCGACCGCCTGGCCGCCTCGGGCGAATCCATCGTTGCCGTGGACAACCTGTCGCGGGGCCGCCGGGAGTACATCGACGCGCTCCCATCGGGGCCGCGCATCCACTTCATCCAGGCCGACTTGGCCGATCGCGAGGCCTGCCTCTCGGTATTCACTGAGGCCGTCCCGCACGGCGCCGTCACCGAGGTCTGGCACTTCGCCGCTAACTCCGACATCCCAGCCGGTGTCGCCAACCCGGATATCGACCACAAGGACACCTTCCTCACCACGTTCGAGCTGCTGCGCGCCATGAAGCAGTTCGAAGTGAAGCAGTTCTTCTTCGCCTCAAGTTCGGCCGTGTACGGCGACCTTGGGCCCACGCCGCTGCACGAAGACATTGGCCCCCTGCTGCCCATCTCCAATTACGGCGCGATGAAGCTGGCGGCCGAGGCTCAGGCCAGCGCCGCGGCCGAGAGCCACCTTGACCGCGTCTGCCTGTTCCGCTTTCCCAACGTGGTCGGCGTGCCCGCCACACACGGCGTGATCCTCGACTTCATCCGCAAGCTCAAGGCGGACCCCTCCGTGCTGCAGGTCCTGGGTAACGGTTCGCAGAAGAAGGCCTACCTGCACGTGAGCGACCTGGTGGACGCCATGCTGTTCGTCCGCGAGCAGGCCACCAGCAAGGTCTATCCCATCAACATCGGTCCGATAGACGAAGGTGTCCTCGTCCGCTGGATCGCGGAACAGGTCGTGGCGCGCGTCTGCCCGGGCGCACACATCCAGTACGGCACCGGCCGCAAGGGCTGGATGGGCGACGTGCCGCAATTCCACTACTCGACGAAGAAACTTGGCGATCTCGGATGGCGCCCGACCATGGGATCGGAAGCGGCCCTGCGGCGTGCGATCGACGAGATCGCCACCCAGGAAGGTCTTTGACTCAACGCAGGAGATCGCATGCCGTCCCCCGCCCCACGGGTCACGCTAGTCGTTCCGTCATTCAACGAGGCGCCAGAGATCATTCGCACCAGCTTGGCGAGCGTCCGTGACCAGACCTTCCCGGACTTCGAGTGCATCGTCGTCGACGAGAGCACCGACACCGAACGCGCCCAGGCGTGCAGCGACTTCTGCGCTCTGGACCCGCGCTTCACTTACGTCCACCCGACTGAACGCCTGGGCTTGGCCGCCAGCCTGAACCTCGGCATCTCGCGCGCCCGCGGCGAGCTGATCGCCCGCTTCGACTCGGACGACATCTGCCTGCCCGAGCGCGTCGCCCGGCAGGTTGCGTTTTTCGACGCGAACCCCGGCATCTCCGTCGTCGGTGGCGGGCTTGAGGTGATGGATGACCACGAAGACACCCTGGCGTTCCGGGACTACCCGCGTGACCACGCACGGATCGCCGCCGGCATGCAGCTCACCACCACGCTTGCGCATCCCACCGTGATGTATCGGCGCAGCGTCGTCGAGGCCCACGGCGGCTACGACCCGAGTTTCCGTTTCGCCGAGGACCTGGATCTCTGGCTCCGCTGGCTGAACGCGGACGTCAAGTTCGCAAATCTGCCCGACGTGCTGGTCCGCTATCGACAGCACGTGACGCGCCGCGACCCGCGCCATTGGCAGTTCAACCGGCGCGCGCGCGTCAAGAACTTCGCGATGAGCTACCCAGGCCGCAGGGCTCTGGGGATCGTCGCGATCTCGCTGTGGACCGTCCTGCCGGCCGCTGTCCAGGAGACCGTTTTCAAGACTCTCGTCTTCCGCCGCCGCCAGGGAGTCCGTACGTGAACGCCGTCGTCGCGATTCTCGCCGGAGGACAGGGTACCCGCCTCGCCGCTCGCTCGGGCAACCTGCCCAAGCCCATGGTGTCCATCATGGGCAAGCCCGTGCTGCAGCACCAGATCGAGCTGTGCCGTACTCATGGCTTCCTCGACATCGCGTTGCTGGTGCACTACCGGCACGAAACCATCTCCGACCACTTCGGCGACGGCAGCGCGTTCGGCGTACGCATCCGCTACTGCATCGAGTCGTTCCCGCGCGGCACTTCCGGTGCCCTGCGCGATGCGCTGCCGTCGCTGGCCGAACAGTTCCTGGTCCTGTACGGCGACACCTACGTCGACGTCGATTTGCGCAATCTCTGGGACGCGCACGTCTGCAGCGGCTGCGACGCGACCCTGTTCCTGCACCCCAACGACCACCCGCACGATTCGGATCTCGTGGAAGTAGGCCGCAATGGACAAGTGCGTGCCATCCTGCCATACCCGCGTCCGCCCGGCACCGATCACCGCAACCTGGTCAACGCCGCCCTGTACGTACTGAACCGGAAACATCTGGCCGACGTCACGCCGGCCGAGGGCAAAGAGGACATCGCCAAGCACATGTTTCCAGCGATGCTGGCCGCCGGCCGCACGCTGCACGGCCATGTGACCCCCGAGTACATCAAGGACATGGGCACGCCAGAGCGGCTCGACAAAGTCGCCCGCGACATCGAGTTCGGCCTCGCCGAGCGGCTCTCCGTTCGTAGCCTCCGCAGCGCCGTGTTTCTGGACCGGGACGGCACACTGAATGAGGAGGTCCACCACCTTCAATCCGTCGACGACTTGAAGCTGATCGACCACGCCGCCGAGGCGGTGCGCCGCCTGAACCGCGACGGCAAGCTGGCCATCGTGGTCACGAACCAGCCGGTCGTGGCCCGCGGCGACGTGAGCGAGGCGAAACTGGAGGCGATTCACGCGCGCCTCGAAACACTCCTTGGGCAGGGCGGCGCCTACCTCGATGGTCTATACGTGTGCCCGCACCACCCCGACCGCGGCTTTCCAGGCGAAATCGAGGCGCTCAAGATCCGCTGCACATGCAGAAAACCAGCGCCCGGCCTCATCGAGCGCGCCTGCGCGGATCTGCAGGTCAACCGGACCGACTCGTGGATGGTCGGGGACACCACGAGCGACATCGAGGCCGGCCGGCAGGCGGGCGTGCGCACAGTCCTCGTCCGCACGGGCCATGCAGGCGGTGACGACAAATACCCTCTGCGGCCCGACTATGTGATGCCGGCCCTGGCGGCTGCGGTGGAGTGGATCCTCCATGGGCATCGGGAGACCATGCGCCGCGTGGCCCCGCTGGCCCACCGGATGGTCACCGAACCCGCGCGGCTCGTCCTGGTCGGGGGGCTGGCCCGATCGGGCAAGAGCACCGTCGCCCAGGTCCTCAAGGAATCTCTGGTGGTACTCGGGGCCACGGCCCATGTGCTGTCGCTCGATAGCTGGCTGAAGCCGGAAGACCAGCGGCCGACGGACGGGGGGGTCCTAGCAAGATACGACACAATGACTATCAAACGGGAACTCGTTCCATTGGCCACGGTGCGCCACCGCCGCCACATATCGGTCCCGGTGTACGACCGGAGTACCCTGCGCATGCTCAGGCATGCGGTCAACCACTCCGTCGGCGCCAGCGACATCCTGATCATCGAGGGCGTCGTCGGCCTGCTCGTACCAGAACTGGTGGCCGCGGCCAGCATGAAGGTGTTCGTCGAGGTTCCCGAAGCGGAAAGGCTCGCGAGGTTCACGAGCGACTATGCATGGCGCGGCCGCTCCGATGCGGAGATCCGGCAGTTGTTCGACGAACGGAACGCCGACGAGACGGCGACGGTGCTCGCATCCCGTTCCGCGGCAGATTTCATCATCCCTGGCCAGGCCCCAATCCACGCATGATCGTCAGCAAAACTCCCCTCCGCATGAGCTTCGTCGGCGGCGGAAGCGATCTGCCCGCGTTCTACCGGGACGAAGTCGGCGCCGTCCTGTCGACGTCGATCGACAAGTACATGTACATCTGCGTCAACCGCAAGTTCGACGGCCGGATCCGCGTGAGCTACACGCGCACCGAGGACGTCCAGAACCACCGTGACGTGGAGCATCCGCTTGTGCGCGAGGCCCTCGACCTCACCGGCATCGAGGGTGGCATCGAGATCGCGTCCATGGCGGACATCCCGTCGAAGGGTTCGGGCCTGGGCTCCTCCAGCACCTACACCGTTGGGCTGCTGAACGCCCTGTACGCTTACAAGAACCGCTTCGCGTCCAAGGAGACGCTGGCGCGCCTGGCCTGCGAGATCGAGATCGACCGTTGTGGCGAGCCCATCGGCAAGCAGGACCAATACGCGGCCGCGTACGGCGGGCTCAACCTGATTCGCTTCCATCCGGACGAATCAGTATCGGTAGACCCAGTCATCTGCGCACCGAACGTCCTTGAGCAGCTTGAGGCAAGCATTCTCGTGTTCTTCACCGGGCGCACGCGCAGCGCATCGGCCGTGCTCGCCCAGCAGGTCGCGGGCATGGTGACAAACAACCGCCGGACGCTAATGCGCCGCATGGTGGAGCTCGCCTTCACGCTCAAGCAGGAACTGGAGAACGGACTCCTTGAGTCCATCGGCCCCCTGCTGGACGAGAACTGGCGCCTGAAGTCCCAGATGGCCGCCGGCATCTCCGACCCTCAGATCGACGCTTGGTACCAGACCGGCATCACGCACGGCGCCACCGGCGGCAAGCTGCTCGGCGCAGGCAACGGCGGCTTCATCATGTTCGTGGCACCCCCGCAGGCACACCCGCGCATCATCGAGGCACTCGGCGACCTGCAGTCCGTCAAGTTCCGGTTTGACCGGAACGGCGCGCAGATCGTCTTCTACCAACCCAGCGAGTAATCATGACGACCACCACATTCACCGTTTCCAACTACGTCGGGGCCCACGCCGAACTGGCCGCCAAGCTTGACGCGAAAGCGTTCCAGGCAGGCATCGACGTCATCCGAGCGGCCTACGAGTCAGGCAAGAAGATCATTACCTGCGGTAATGGGGGCAGCGCGTACACGGCATCGCACTACATCACCGACTGGAACAAGATGATCAACCTCGCCACCGGCAAGAAGTTCCGTGGCATCTCGCTCTGCGACAACATCGGCTTGGTAACCGCGTTCGGCAACGACCTTTCGTACGACGAGGTGTTCGCGGGTCAGTTGCGCGCGATCCTCGACGAAGGTGACCTGCTTGTGGCCATCAGCGGCAGTGGCAACTCCCCCAACGTGCTCAAGGCGGTGCAATACGCCAACGGCGCGGGCGCGACTACGCTGGCAATCGTCGGCTACGACGGCGGCAAGCTCAAGCCGATGGCCCAGCACAGCGTCTGGGTACCGTCCTTCGACATGCAACTGTGCGAAGACGTCCACCTCATGTTCGGCCACATGGTCATGAAGACCCTCTGTGGCACGGCCATCAACTCGTGATTCCCGCCCGGGGCCCTTTCCGGGGCGCCCGGTCTGACCTCCCACTCGCCGACAACCCCGCCCCGCGTCCCTGGCCAACGGTTCGCGGCAAGCCGCCGCGCGCAGCAAGAAGAGTCCATTGACTTCCGAAACGCTTCCCCGACGCGCCGCCGTCGGTACCGTGGTGTTCCCGGTGCTGCTGCTGCTGGTGACGCTCGCACAAGTGGCGGCCATGTTCGTGGAGCTAAAGAAGCTGCAGTCGCCTCCGTCAGTGGCCTTCGGCACCGTCGCCTGCAGCATGGGGGCGGCGGCGCTGTTCGCCTTCGCCAACCGGGCGGGCGCACGCGCTGTGGCTTGGCCGGTGCTCCTGTCCCTCGCCGCTTGGCTCACGATGCCGCTGTGGCTCGCAATGCTGATCGGCCTCGCTATGGTGCTGGACCGCCGGCGATCGATGCTGGCGTTGCTGTTGTTCGTCTTGGCGCCCCTGCTCGCCTTTCTCTCGAACTGGGTGATCGCGTACGGGCTGAACGGGATGACCCTGTACGCCCTCATCCAAACCCATCCGATGGAGGCAGCCGACTTCATCGTCACGAACCTGAACCTCCGGCTGGCGGTAGGCCTGCTGCTCTGGTTCGCCACGGCCATCGCGTGGTGGGTCCGCGACGATACCTTTCCGCAGGGCACCACGCTCGTTCCGTCGCTCGTGGCCTTCACCGTCTGCCTGCACGTGGCACCAGCGGCGGCGCCGGCGCTGAAGGAACTCCAAACGAAGCTCCAGGCGGACAACACGCGGCCCACGCAGCCCCCGTTCATCCGCCCCGCCGACGACCTCGACGTGGTGTTCGTGCTCGGCGAATCGACGAGTCGCTTCCACATCCCACAGTACGGCTACGCGCGACCCACCACACCGGGCCTCAGCGCCCTAGGCAATCGTATCGCCTGGATGTCGGATGCGATCTCCACCGAATCCCACACGGTCGAGTCGGTCTCGTCGATCATGCTGCGGACCGTCCGCCAGGTCCCCCTGCAAACGGAGACGCTAGTCGATCGCCTGAACGCCGCGGGCGTCCACACGCGCTGGTACTCCACTCAGACCGGCGTCGGCCCCTGGGGATCGCCGATCATGCGCATGGCGGAACAATCCCGATACATCGAGCGCTTCGACAATCCTTCGCCGACTTGGCTGCTGGGCATCGATCGGCAGTTGCGCGTGGGGCAAGGCTTCACCGCCGACGCCGAGATGGTCGAGAAGGTCGCCACCGACCTCACTGAGCCACGGCAGGGACCGAGCTTCTGGTTGATCCACCTCACCGTCACCCACTGGGATTACTGCCGACTGATCCCGCACGCAGCCGTCGCGACCACAGCAGACTGGACGCGGGGGACGGCGTACTTCGGCACGGCCACCGACCGCACCTCGGACGTTAACTGCTACGACGCCGGATTGATCCACCTAGATGGCCTTCTGACACGCTTGATCCAGCGCACGGAGAAACGCACGCGGCCGACGATCCTGATCTACGCGCCGGACCATGGCGAAGACCCTGAGGGAGGTACGGGCCATTCGGCCCGCATCCCGTCCTCGAAGCATGTCGAGATCCCCGTAGCCATCCACTTCAATGACGCGGCCCGCCGCATGCGGCCGGACGCCTGGAAGGCCATCCAATCGCACCGCAATGAGCGCTTCGCGCTACCGTGGCTGCACGAGACCGTCCAAGACCTGTTCGGCTTGCTGTCAAAGGACTCTTCCGAGGCGACGTTGTCCATCGCGTCGCCCGCGTTCTCCGCTCCTTCTCGCGTGGTCTACCCGCAATCGAGCCCGGTTTACTACGACGTAAACAAGCTCGGCGATCGACGCGACTATCTGGGAGCGGTGCGCATGAACATGGCGCAAGCCCGCGAGCAACCGATACGGCCGAGGCGCCTGCTCGCCCACCGTACAAACACCGAACTGGCCCTGCTTGAAGCCAAGCGCGACTTTGATGGTGTCGAGATGGACATCATGTTCGATGCGACCAAGGGTACTTTTGCCGTCCATCATCCTCCACGGCCGGACGGCGGACTGACGCTTTGGCGAGCCATGGAAGTCCTGGCCTCCCGGCCGGACCTCACCGTCTGGCTCGACTGGAAGAACCCTTCCGACGCCTACATGGACGCAGCGCTACGCGAACTCCGCAGACTGGACGCGCAGTTCACGCTCGCACGGCGCGCCATAGTGGAGACGCCCACCAACTACCTGGGCGCCAGGGCCACGGACATCGGCCGAGCGGGCTTCCGTCATTCCTACTACCTCTTCGCCCCCCCCGAAGTGGTCCGTGCGTGCCAACTATCGCCAGCGTCTTCTGTCTGCGCAGACACCGTCGGCCAAACCGTCAGTTCCATCCTCCACGTGGGTGCCAGCTGCATTTCGTTCGACCTGTCGCTGCGTCCGTTCGCCCGACAGGTCAAAGCCGCCCGGCCCGACCTCTGCGAATTGACATGGGACACGTCGATCGACTCGTCCGCCCCCGATTTCCTGTCCCGCATTTCCCGCCTCGGCGACTTCGAAGCCACCATCGTTCGCTTCCCGTCGCCTTATGCTTGGTAGATCAGCACGAACTCCGCCCCACCACCGACACGATCTATTTCGCAAACTGCGCTGAAGTACTGCCGGCTAAGCCGCTCATGAGCTGAGCGGCCCAGAGAAGTTTCATGTCTGGCCCGTTCCTCGCTAGGCGGAGCCGGAATCATGTGTGCACTGTTGGCAGGTACTACGCCTGCCTTCGTTTTCTCCAGGAGCAAGCCCAGCACGCAGCGGCATAGGCACGATAGGCGCAGAACCTAGAATTGTTGGTTCTGTTTCAATGCGAAGCTGCAAAAAAAATGGACCCCCTTCCGCTCTCCGACGAGAACCAGCTCATTTCAGAACGGCGCGAGAAGCTGGCCAGCGTCCGGTCCAAGGCGAAGGACGCAGGTGGCGCTGCCTTCCCCAACGACTTCAAGCCGCATCATCATGCGCTTGACCTCATGCGCAAGCATGGCGAAACGCCGAACGAAGAACTTGAGCCGCAGGCCATTTCGGCCAACCTCGCCGGCCGCCTGATGCTCAAGCGCATCATGGGCAAGGCCAGCTTCGGCACCCTGCAAGACGCGACCGGCCGAATTCAGCTCTTCGTCACCAAGGACGCCCTCGGCGACGAGGCCTACGCCGCGTTCAAGCACTACGACCTCGGAGACATCCTCGGCGCCGAAGGCACGCTCTTCAAGACCAAGACCGGCGAGCTCTCCGTCCGCGTGACCACACTGCGCCTGCTCACCAAGAGCCTGCGCCCCCTGCCCGACAAGTTCCACGGCATGGCGGACCAGGAGCAGAAGTACCGGCAGCGCTATGTCGACCTGATCACCGACGAAGACGCGCGCGCGCGCTTCACGGCACGCAGCAAGGCGGTTTCCTCGATCCGCAACTTCATGGTCGAGCACGGCTTTCTCGAAGTCGAGACGCCGATGCTGCACCCGATCCCCGGCGGCGCGAACGCGAAGCCGTTCGTCACGCACCACAACGCACTCGACCAGGACATGTTCCTGCGCATCGCGCCGGAGTTGTATCTCAAGCGGTTGATCGTCGGCGGCTTCGAGCGGGTGTTCGAGATCAACCGCAGCTTCCGCAACGAAGGCATCTCGGTTCGGCACAACCCCGAATTCACGATGATGGAGTTCTATGCGGCCTACTGGAACCATCACGACCTGATGGACTACACCGAGGCGGTGCTGCGCCACGCCGCGCGCCAGGCCACCGGGTCGGCGAGCCTCACCTACGCGGGCAAGCCGGTGGATCTGGACCAGCCCTTCGCGCGGCTCACGGTGCGCGATGCGCTGGTGGCGCATGCCGGGGTGACGCAAGCCGAAGCCGTTGACGCGAAGGCACTGCACGACAAGCTGAAGCAGCTCGGCGAGGAGCCGCCCGCGCACTGGACGCTGGCCGAGCTGCAGTTCGGGCTGTTCGAGGCGGCGGTGGAAGAGAAGCTGTGGCAGCCGACCTTCATCATCGACTATCCGGTCGAGGTGTCGCCGCTGGCGCGTGCGTCGGACACGGATCCATCGATCACCGAGCGCTTCGAGTTGTTCATCACCGGACGCGAGTACGCCAACGGTTTCTCGGAGCTGAACGATCCCGAGGACCAGGCGGCGCGCTTTCAGGCGCAGATGGCGAACAAGGATGCGGGGGACGAGGAGGCGATGTATTACGACGCCGACTTCATTCGCGCGCTGGAGTACGGCATGCCGCCGACGGGCGGATGTGGCATCGGGATCGATCGGTTGATCATGCTGCTGACGGACAGCCCGAGCATTCGGGATGTGATTCTGTTTCCGTCGCTGCGCAAGGAAGGTTGAGGCTGTTCGGACTGGGGCTTCGGTACATCAGCCCGAACGGATGAGGGTCTGCGCGCCGAGGGCTTCGACAGGCTCAGCCCGATCCTTCGACAAGCTCAGGACGAACGGAATAGGGCCAACGTGGGCCGGCGCGCGCCACTGCTGGCAGGCTACCGCTGCCCGAACTCCGCCTTGCGCTTCGCCAGAAACGCCTCCATCCCCTCCTTCTGATCCGCGGTCGCGAACAGCGCGTGAAACATCCTCCGCTCGAACTGGATGCCGTCGGCGAGCGTCCCCTCGAAGGCGCGGTTCACCGATTCCTTGGCCATCATCACGCTCGGGCCGCTCAGCTCGCACACCGCTTGCGCCACTTCGAGTGCCACGTCGAGCAACTGCGCCGCAGGCACCACGCGTGAGACGAGGCCGGCACGCTCGGCTTCCACGGCGTCCATCATGCGGCCGGTCAGCACCATGTCCATCGCCTTCGCCTTGCCCACGGCGCGCGGCAGGCGCTGCGTGCCGCCGGCGCCGGGGATGATGCCGAGCTTGATTTCCGGCTGGCCGAATTTGGCGCTGTCGGCGGCGATGATGAAGTCGCACATCATCGCGAGTTCGCAGCCGCCGCCGAGCGCGAAGCCGGCCACGGCGGCGATCACGGGCTTGCGCACGCTGCGCAGCGTTTCCCAGTTGCGGCCGATGAAGTCGCTGGTGTAGGACTCGGGAAAGCCGAGCTTCGCCATCGCGGCGATGTCGGCGCCGGCGGCGAAGGCCTTCTCGCTGCCAGTGATGACGATGCAGCCCACGCCCGCATCCGCGTCGAAGGCGCGCAGCGCCGTGCCCAGTTCGTCCATCAGCCCGTCGTTGAGCGCATTGAGCTGCTTGGGCCGGTTCAGGGTGATGAGCGCGGTCTTGCGGTCGCCGCTGCCATGCAGTTCGGTGAGGATGAATTCGTGCGTCATGGGTCGCCTTTTGTGCAGATCAGCACACTATAGGCGGGCATGACGGGGCCATCCCCGATAGGAGTTCCGCCAGGCGGTCGATAAGCTGCCAGTCGCACAAGGCGTGTGGCGAAGGGAGATGTATGTCTTTGGTTTATCGCAAGACAGACAAGGGCGTCTCGGAGATCGAGACCCGCGCCAACCGGCTCGCGCCGCGCCTGCGCACGACGCTGATCATGGTCGACGGGCATCGCACCGACGACGACGTGCGCGAACTTGTGCAGGCCGAATCGGATGCCGTGCTCACGGCGCTTCTGGAGCAGGGCTACATCGAGGTGATCTCGTTCGTGCCGGCACGGGCAGCGTCCAACGCTGCCGCGGCGGCGGCTGAAGCCGAGAGCGCGCCGGCACCATCCGCGGCCGCGATGGACGACACACGCCGACGCGCCGTGCGCGCGCTGACCGACATGGTCGGGCCGATGGGCGAAGACCTCGCCATGCGCATCGAGAAGGCGCGCCGCTGGGAAGACCTCGAGCCGCTGCTTCGCATGGCGCAGGAAGCCGTGCGCAACACGCGCGGTCAGGCGGCGGGGGCGGAGTTCGGCGAGCGCTTCCTCGGCAGCCGCGCATAGCGTTCGCAAACAGGCTCTACTCCGCCGCCAGCTCCGGCTTGTGCGAAATCACGAGATCGATGTAGGTGCTCTCGTCCTGCCGCAGGCGGATGCGCACCGGCAGGTAGCGCAGCGCCGGCGCCATCCACATCTCGGCCGTCAGGTTGCCCGGGCGCGCCGTGCGCTGCGGCTTCACGTGAAAGGTGTCGATCTCGCCGAACGGCGTCGACAGCGGCTCGTGCTCACCCACCACGTAGGTCCACGGCTCCACGTAGTTCGGCATGGCCAGCGGAAAGGCGATCACGCGGCCAGCTTGCCGCAGTTCCGGCTGCGTGTTGAAGAGGTAGGAAAGCTGCACGAACTGGCTGGCGGAATCCTGCACGCCCGGCCCGGCGGCATGGCGCTGTCCGTTCGCGAGCTCGACCTTCTCGCCCTCGAAGCGCAGCGTCGCCCGGTCGCGCGGGCGAAACGCCATCTTGCTGTCCTGGTCGAAGCGCTCGGGCGCGAGCCCGTCGTCGACGAGCCGCCCTTCGCTGCTCATGCGCCGGGTGAACAACGGCGCGATCGGAATGCCAATCACCGCGTCGAGGTGCACCTGGTAGCGCTCGCCCTGCTTGATCCATTCCACCTGCGCCGTGCCGTGCAGCTCGCCGCGCAGATTGCCGGTGAGCACGTAGCTCAGCCGCGTCGAGCGCGGCCAGGCGAAGCCGGGCGGCGCGGCGGCGGGGGCACTCGCCTGCACTGCGGCCGCAACGGAGGCCACGGGCGCGGAGGCCGCTGATTCCGGCGCCGCACCGGCATCCGCCACCTCGGCGACCGCCGGCTCGTCGCGCTGCACCAGCGCATCGGGTGCGGGAATCACCGGCTCGACGGCCGGTTCCTGAGCGGGCGCCGACGCGGGTGCAACGGGCGCAGGCGCCGCACGGCGCCGCACGCGCGGCCGCTTCGGCGGAACGGGGGCGGCCTGCACCACCGGTGGCGGCACGTCGAGTGCCATCTCGCGCACGTAGACGACTTGCATGCGGGCCGGCATGTCGGCCGCGGCACGCCAGTCGGCCATGTGCTGCCCGATATGCCGGGCGACACCGCCATGCACGATGAGCACGGCGGCCACGACGGCGAGCCGGGCGAGCCAGCGCGCGGCCGAGGGCCGCGGCGGGCGTGGCGTCAGCCGCTCATCCATGCCCTGCGCAGGGCGGTGGCGGCACGTGCCGGCCGGGCATCGGGTGCCAGCGTCACGTTGCCCGCAGTCGCCTGGGTCTCGGGGAGTTCGAGCGACAGGCTCAGCACCCGTTGATCGCGCGAGACCAGCAGCGGCGAGGCGGCGCCAGGTTCGAGCAGCCGCAGCGCATCGTCGAGGCGGCGAATTCGCCAGCCGTCCACGGCCAGCAGTTCGTCGCCCGCGCACACGCCGGCCGCCTCGGCCGCGCCGCCGCGCAGCACGTGCGTGGCCTTCACGCCGGTGAGCGCGCTTTCGGCAGCGCGCAGGCCCAGGCGCTGCGCTGCGGTCGCCGGTTGGTGCTGCCAGTTCACGCCGAAACGCTGCAGCAGTTCGGGCAGCGGCAGGTCGTCCGTGCCGTGCACGAAGGCGTGCAGTTCGCGCGCCAGCGAGCGACCGGCCACGCTGGAGAGCGCCTGTTCGATGTCGGCCTCGCTGATCGGCCCACCGCTGCTCGACGCCCACAGCGCGCGCATCACGTCGTCGAGCGTGCCGCTGCCGCCGCTGCGCAGGGTGAGGTCCAGCGCCAGCGCCACCAGCGAGCCCTTGGTGTAGTAGCTCACCGTCGCGTTGGGCGTGTTCTCGTCGCCGCGGTAGTACTTCACCCAGGCGTCGAAGCTGGCCTGCGCCACGCTCTGCACCTGGCGGCCCGGCGTGGCGAGCACGCCGCTGATCGTCTTGGCGAGCAGCTTGAGGTAACGCGCCTCGTCGATGAGGCCGGCGCGCACCAGCAGCAGGTCGTCGTAGTAGGACGTGAAGCCCTCGAAGAACCACAGCAGCTCGGTGTAGTTCTCGCGCGTGTAGTCGAGCGGCGCGAAGTCGCGTGGCTTCAGGCGCTTGACGTTCCAGGTGTGGAAGTACTCGTGGCTGATGAGGCCGAGCAGCGTGACCTGCGCGTCGCTCAGTTCGCGCCGCTCGCGCTGTGGCAGATCCCGGCGCGCGGCGATGAGCGCCGTGCTGGCGCGGTGCTCCAGGCCGCCGTAGCCGTCGTCCACGGCGTTGAGCATGAACACGTAGCGCTGGAAGGGCGGTGCCTTGCGGCCGTGCCAGAAGGCGATGGCCGCTTCGCAGATGCGCTTGGTGTCGGCCAGCAGCCGCTCGCCGTCGAAATCGGGCAGCGCGCCGGCGACGATGAACTCATGCGGCACGCCGCGCGCCTCGAAGCGGCCGCGCCAGAAGGTGCCGAGTTCCACCGGGTGGTCGACGAGTTCGTCGTAGTCGGCGGCTTCGTAGGTGCCGCGCCCGGACGCGTCCACCTTGACGGGCGACATGGCGGTGGCGACCTGCCAGCCGCGCGGCAGCGCGCCGATCTGCAGGCGCTGCGGCTCGGCCTCGCGGCCTTCCACGCGCAGGAAGACGCTGGTGCCGTTGAAGAAGCCGCGGTTCGCGTCGAGGAAGGCGGCGCGAACCGAGGTGTCGAAGGCGTAGATGAGATAGGTGACGGTCAGCGTGCCGCGCGGCTTGCAGTCGGCCATCCACGTGGCCTTGTCGAGCTGCGCGAGCGGCACGGGCTGCCCACCTTGCGTCGCCTCGATGGCCGAGAGATGCCGCGCGAACTCGCGCACCAGGTAGCTGCCGGGAATCCACGCCGGCAGGCTCAGGCGCTGTCGCTCGGCGGGGCGCGCGACGGTGAGCGTCACGCGGAACTGGTGGGTGTGCGGGTTGGGGAGGTCGAGGCGGTAGGTGGTCATGAAGGGCGATGGGCTGGGACTGTCGCAGTGAACAAGCCGTTCGCCCTGAGCTTGTCGAAGGGCCCGTGCATCCTGAGCCTGTCGAAGGGCCTGAACTTGTCGAAGGGCTTCGGCAAGCTCAGCCCGATCCTTCGACAGGCTCAGGACGAACGGGTTCTGCGGGAATCATCGCTCGGGACCGTGCGTCCGCACCGCGCTCAATTCGGCTTCCGGCTCGCCACCAACCGCTTCTCCACCTGCTCCGCATTCAACGCACCCGGCACCCGCGTGCCGTCCTCGAACACGATGGTCGGCGTGCCCTGCATCTTGTGCTTCATGCCGAATGCCATGTTGCGCTGCAGTGCCGTGGTGTCGCATTTGCCGGCGGCCTGGGCCGGGGTGCTGCCTTCGATCATCCAGTCGCGCCAGACCTTGGTGCTGTCCTTGGCGCACCAGATGTTGCGCGACTTGTCGGCCGAATCCTTGCCGAGCACCGGGTACAGGAAGGTGTAGACCGTCACGTCCTTCACCTGCTGCAGGTCGCGCTCCAGGCGCTTGCAGTAGCCGCAGTTCGGATCGGCGAAGACGGCGATCTTGCGCGCGCCGCTGCCCTGCTTCCAGACGATGGCGTCCTTGAGCGGCAGGCTGGCGAAGTCGACCGCCGTGAGCTTGGCGATGCGCGCCTCGGTGAGGTTGGTCTTGCTGCGCGTGTCGATCAGGTGCCCTTCGATCAGGTGGTTGCCCTGCTCGTCGGCGTACAGGATGTCGGTGCCGATGCGCACTTCGTACACGCCCGGAATCGGCGTCTTGGTGACCTCGTCGATCTGCGGGAACTGCGGCAGCCGCTCGGCGAGGTTCTTGCGGATGGCGGCTTCGTCGGCGAAGGCGCTGGAAGCCAGTGCGGAGGCGGCAAGCGCCACGATGCAGGAAAGAGTGCGTAGGCGCGTGATCATGGGGAGCCCCGGTTCAGGAATCGAGCGCCCGCGCCGTGAGCCAGCGCTTGAGCGGGTGGAGTCGGTTCACGAGACCCAGGCCGCGGTTGCGGAGTTCCCGGAGTAGCGGTTGCTCGTGTGCGAAAAGTTGCAGCAGCCCGTCGGTGATCTGCCCCATCGCCCAGGTGGGCGTGGCGCGCTCGCGGGCATAGCGGCGCAGTAGTTTCTCGTCGCCGAGTTCGCGCCAAGCCTCGCGCGCGGCGATCACTTTCGAGAGCGAAATCACGTCGGCCAGCCCGAGGTTCAGCCCCTGGCCGGCGAGCGGATGCACCACGTGCGCCGCATCGCCGAGCAGCACCCAGCCGCGGCCGCACCACGCGCTGGCGCGCGCCAGCATCAGCGGCCAGGCGGCGCGCGGGGACGACAGCTCGAGCTGGCCGGCCGCGCCGCCGGCGGCTTCGTTCAGCGCTTGCTGAAAGGCGGCGTCGTCCAGCGCGAGCAGCGTCTGCGCCCGTTCTTCCGGCATCGACCACACCAGCGCGTACGAAGCGCCCGGCTGGGGCGTGTCGAAGGGCAGCAGCGCCAGCACGTCGGGCGAGCGAAACCATTGCCACGCCTGGTTGGCATGCGGGCGGCTCGCGGTGAGCCGCGCGGCGATGGCGCGGTGGCCGTAGTCGTGGCGCTCGAAATGCACGCCGAGCGCTTCGCGGCCGGCCGAATCCTTGCCTTCGCACAAGGCCGTGAGCGGCGCATCGACGGCTTCGGCGACCACACGCACATGCGGCGCGAACTTGATGGCCGAAGCCAACTCCTGCTCCAGCGCCGCGGCGTCGACGATCCAGGCCAGTTCGCGCACCTGCTGCTCCCAGGCCGAGAACTCGAGGCGCACGTTCGGCGCGTCGCCGGCCACGCGCATGTCGTGCACCGGCGTGGCGGCATTCGGCGGCAGCGCGTCCCAGACCTTGAGCGATTGCAGTAGACCGACCGAGGCGGCATTCAGCGCATAGGCACGCACATCGGGGCCGGCGCGGCGCGTTTCGCGCGATTCGTCATCGCCGAGCAGCGCCACCTGCAGTCCGCCGCGCGCGAGCGACAAGGCCAGGCAGCGCCCGACGACGCCCGCACCACGCACCAGCACATCGACGTGTTTCATCCTCGGGGATTGTAGGGAGCGCGCCCTTGGCACCACGGGCAAAATGCCTCGATGCAGATGACGCGAAACGCCGCATGGCGATGGGTGGGTTGGACGGTTCTGGCGCTGGTCTTGCTGCTGGCCGGCGCGGTGATCTGGTTCGCCAGCAGCTTCGACGGCGAGCGCTACAAGCAGCTCGCCATCGACTGGATGAAGACCGAGCACAACCGCACGCTGCAGATCGCCGGGCCGCTGAAGCTGTCGATCTTTCCGCGGCTCGGCGTGCAGGTGGCCGGTGTGCGTCTGAGCGAACCCGGGCGGGCGCAGACCTTCGTCTCGGTCGAGCGGGCTGCGGTGTCGGCGGCGCTGTGGCCGCTGCTGCGCGGCGACGTGGTGATCGGCGGCGTCGATGCCCGTGGCGTGCGGGTGACTCTGCAGCGCGACAAGAACGGCGTGCGCAACATCGACGACTTCCTGCGTCCGGCCCCGGGCGCTGATGCGGCCGCCGCGCCCGCAGCAGAAAAATCCGCACCGATGCGCCTGGACATTCGCCGCATCGAACTGGCCGACGTGCGCGCCCGCGTCCAGGATGAGATGACGAACCTCGACGGCGAACTGTTGATCGCTTCGCTCAGCACCGGGCGCATCGCCGACAAGGTGGAAATGCCGGTCAGCGTGGCGGCGCATTTCGACTTCAAGACGCCGGCCATCCAGGGCGATCTGACCGGCGACGCGGACGTGACGCCCGACCTGACCACCGGCTCGGCCGCCGTGAGCGACATGACGCTCGCCTTCAAGGGCGATGTGCCGGGCGCGAGTGCGGTGGACGCCCTGCTCGAAGGCAGCGTGGTGTGGAACGGCAACACGCGCGCCGTCGAAGCGCAGCCGCTGCGCGTGAAGCTCGCTGCCACGGCCGGCGCCTTGAAGCTCGAAACGAGCACCGCGTCGGTCGAACGCTTCGCCTATGCACCGGCCGCGAAGTCGCTGTCGATGACAAAGCTGCAGGCCAAGCTGACGGGCACGCAGGCCGGCGAACCCGTGTCGCTCGAACTCGACTGGCCTGAACTCAACGCCACCCGCCAGGCGCTCGGCGGAAGTGGCGCGAGCGGGCGCTTCTCGCGCGGCGGCGCGCTGCCGATCGAGCTGCGCTTCAAGACCGGCGCGCCGACCGGCAGCTTCGACGCGATCAGCTTCGCTGGCGTCCAGGCCGAGTTGTCGAGCCGCGGGAAGGATCGCCAACTGTCCGGCACGCTGCGCAGCCGGCTCACCGTGCGCCCAACGCCGGTCTCGGTGGCGCTCGATGGCCTCGACCTGAACGCGAAACTCGAAGGCGGCGGCCTGCCGGCCCTGACGGTGGCGGCGAGCGGTGAAGCGAGCGCCTCGGCCGAGCGCGCGCAGTGGAAGCTGAACGGCCGCCTGAACGACGGCGCCTTCGACAGCGACGGCCTCGCCAAGCTCGATGTGACGCCGCTGCACGTGCGCGCCAATGCCCGCTTCGACGCGCTCGATCTCGACCGCCTGCTCGGTCCCGGCAGCGCGGCCTCGGCGCCGGCGGGTGGCACGGCCGGCAGCGGCGGCGACACACCGGTCGACCTGAGCGGGCTGCGCAGCCTCGACGGCGAGTTCGCGCTGCGCGCCGGCAGCTTCAGCTACAAGCAGTACCAGGTGCGCGATGCGCGGCTGGACGCCACGCTGGAAGCCGGCATGCTGCGCGTCACCTCGATGCAGGGCATGGCCTGGGGCGGCCAGTTCGACGCACGTGCCATTGCCGATGCGCGCGCGAGCCGCGTGGCGGTGGATGGCGTGGCGCGCGGCATCGACCTGAAGGCGCTGCTCGCCGACGTGGCCGGCAAGGACTGGATCGAAGGCACGGGCAACGTGACCGTCGATCTCGAAGCCGCGGGCCGCACGGTGCAGGAGATGCAGTCGCGCCTGGCCGGCCGCGCCGCGCTCGATGTGAAGGACGGCGCGATCCGCGGCATCAACCTCGCGAAGCGCCTGCGCGAAGCCGAGGCCATGCTGACCAGCCGGCGCGACGAAAGCCATGCAGCCGTGCAGACCGAGAAGACCGACTTCAGCGAGCTGCACGTGAGCTTCAACGTGGCCGAGGGCGTGGCGCGCAGCAACGACCTCGAGGTGAAGAGCCCGTTCCTGCGCATCGGCGGCGCAGGCACCATAGACATCGGCCGCGGGCGCGTCGACTACTTGGTGCGAACCACCGTGACGGACACCACCAAGGGGCAGGGCGGCGCCGAACTGGCCGCGCTGCGCGGCGTCACCGTGCCGGTGCGCCTGACGGGGCCGTTCGACGCGCTCGACTGGAAGATCGAATGGTCGGCGGTGGCCACCGGCGCCATCGCCAACAAGCTGCGCGAGCGGCTGGGCGACAAGCTCGGGCTCGGCGCGCCGGATGCCACGGCGAGTGCACCGGCCAAGCCGGCCACCCCCAAGGAAGCGGCACGCGAAGCGCTGAAAGACAAACTGAGGAACATCTTCAAATGAGCATCGAATGAGCGACGTCAATGTACGCATCGCCGCCCTGCGCGTGCACCCGGTCAAGAGCTGCGCCGGCATCGCCATCGACGAAGCGCTGGTGATCGAGACTGGCCTCGAATTCGACCGCGCCTGGATGCTGGTCGACGCCGACGGCCGCTTCGTCAGCCAGCGCGAGCTGCCGCGCATGGCGCTGGTGCGGCCCACCCTGCGCAACGCCGACATGGTGCTGCGCGCGCCCGGCATGCTGGCGCTGCACATCGCGCTTGACACCGTGGAAGAACCGGTGCGCGTGACGGTGTGGAAAGACGAGGTGGCGGCCTACGACATGGGCCCGCTGGCCGCGCAGTGGTTCACCGACTTCCTCGGCCAACCGCTGCGCATGGTGCGTTTCGACCCTGAGCACAAGCGCCTGTCGAGCCGCCAATGGACGGGCGACATCGAGGCCGAGACGGCGTTTGCCGACGCCTTCGCGCTGCTCGTGGCCTCCAACGCCGGGCTCGAAGAACTGAACCGGCGCCTGATCGAGGCCGGCGAGGCGCCGGTCGGCATGGAGCGCTTCCGGCCCAACCTGGTGCTCGACGGGCTGGACGCCAACGGCGAAGACCATCTCGACGAGATCCGCTTCAACACCGAAGACGGCCCGGTGCGCATCAAGCTCGTGAAGCCCTGCGTGCGCTGCCCGATCCCCGATGTCGACCCGGCCACGGCCGAAACCGGCCACATCGTGCGCGACACGCTGGCCGCTTACCGCGCCGATGCGCGCATGGACGGCGGCATCACTTTCGGCATGAACGCGGTGATCGTCGAAGGCATCGACCGGGCGCTGCGCGTGGGCATGACGGGCGAGGCGACGTATCGCTTCGACTAGGAAGCGGGAAACCGCGCTGCTGCTGGAGCCAACGTTCGTCACGTACCCCCTCACCCCAGCCCTCTCCCCGAGGGGAGAGGGAGCAATCCCCCTTGTCCTGTGGCAGCGAGCAGCCGGCCGTCACCGGCGGCCTGCGTTTGCTCCCTCTCCCGCGCGCGGGAGAGGGTTGGGGGTGAGGGTCTTCATGGCGTGCTCGGCGCCGGAGACCCGCCTCGTAAAATCGCCGGTTCGCTGTTTCACGCCTGAAAGCCCTGCCATGAGCCTCAAATGCGGCATCGTCGGCCTGCCCAATGTCGGCAAGTCGACCCTCTTCAATGCGCTGACCAAGGCCGGCATCGCCGCGGAGAACTACCCCTTCTGCACTATCGAGCCGAACGTCGGCGTGGTGGAACTGCCGGATCCGCGGCTCGCCCAGTTGAGTGAGATCGTCAAGCCCGAGCGCATCGTGCCGGCCATCGTCGAGTTCGTGGACATCGCCGGCCTGGTGGCGGGCGCATCCAAGGGCGAAGGCCTGGGCAACCAGTTCCTCGCGCACATCCGCGAGACGGACGCCATCGTCAACGTGGTGCGCTGCTTCGACGACGAGAACGTGATCCACGTGGCCGGCAAGGTGGACCCGATCTCCGACATCGAGGTGATCCAGACCGAGCTGTGCCTGGCTGATCTGGGCACGGTCGAGAAGACCCTGCATCGCTCGATCAAGGCCGCCCGTTCGGGTAACGACAAGGAAGCCGCGCGCCTGGTCGATGTGCTGCAGAAATGCCAGGCGGCGCTGGACCAGGCCCGGCCGGTGCGCAGCATCGACTTCAGCAAGGAAGAGCAGGCGATCGTGAAGCCGCTGTGCCTGATCACCGCCAAGCCGGCGATGTTCGTTGCCAACGTCGACGAGGGCGGCTTCGAGAACAACGCCTACCTCGACAAGCTGCGCGCCTACGCCGAAGGCCAGAAGGCGCCGGTGGTCGCGATCTGCGCCAAGACCGAGGCCGAACTCGCCGACATGGACGACGAAGACCGGCAGATGTTCCTCGCCGAGATGGGCCAGAGCGAGCCCGGCCTGAACCGCCTCATCCGCGCCGCCTTCGGCCTGCTCGGCCTGCAGACCTACTTCACCGCCGGCGTGAAGGAAGTGCGCGCCTGGACCATCCACATCGGCGACACCGCGCCGCAGGCGGCCGGCGTCATCCACACCGACTTCGAGCGCGGCTTCATCCGCGCCCAGACCATCGCCTTCGACGACTTCATCTCGTTCAAGGGCGAACAGGGCGCGAAGGACGCGGGGAAGATGCGGGCGGAAGGCAAAGAGTACGTGGTCAAGGACGGGGACGTGCTCAACTTCCTGTTCAACGTCTGAACCTGTTCGGGCCGCACAGCGGCTGACATTGCGGCCGCCGGCCCCACGTCCGAATCCGCCCTTTTTCACGCTCGTGCAGTGCTTGCGCCGGCGTAAGCCGCCCACGGCGTTTCACGCACAAGTCTGGTGCTAGGCTCCGGCACCGCGCCAGCCCCGCCTCGGCTGCAGCGGGCATTCCTCCTGACGCGCCCGAGCCCTTGACCGACACGCGCCCCCTCTCGCCGACGCTTAGCTCGATCCTCGTCGCGATCGGCGTGGCCGTCGTCTATGCAGTCGTCGCCTGGCTCGTCATGGGCCTGGCCATCGCGCCCGCCTACGCCTCACCGCTCTATCCATCCGCCGGCATCGCGCTCGCGGCGGTGCTCGTCTTCCGCTGGCCGGGAGTCGCCGGCACGGCGCTTGGCGCGTTCGCGGCCAACTACTTTCTCGATCGCGGGGCCACGCTCGCGCAGACGCTGGGCGTTCCGCTGGCCGTGGGCCTGGGCGCTTCGCTGCAGGCGCTCGCCGGCGCCGCGCTCACGCGCCGCTTCGTGCGGCAGCCGCTCACGCTGGGCGAGCCGCGCGACATCGCCGTCTTCTACATCTTCGGCGCGTTCGTCGCCTGCACGATCAGCGCCTCGATCGCCACGGTAGCCCTCGGGCTGAGCGGTGCCGTTTCGCGCGAGGCGTTGCCGCTGGCCGCCTTGACCTGGTGGCTGGGCGATGGACTGGGCACGCTGATCGGCGCGCCGATCGCGCTCACGCTCATCGGCCGCCCGCGCGAAGAGTGGGCCTCGCGCCGGCTGACGGTCGGGCTCACGCTCACGCTGGTCACGATGCTGCTCGCAGCCACGATTGCAACCGTCGCCGAACGCGACCGGGAGCGCGTGCGCAGCGCCTTCGAGCGCGATGCGTCCAGCGCCTCGGCGGCGCTCAGCCATCAACTCGACGAGCCGCTGCGCGCACTCGAGGCGCTGCACAGCGTGGTGGTGGCCTCGGAGGATGTCTCCGCGCAGGAACTTCGCATGGCCGCGCGCGGCTGGCTCGACGTGCGCGCGCGCCTGCAGGCGGTCGGGCTCAGCCAGCGCCTGCGCCGCGCCGACGTGCCGGCCTTCGAGGCCGCGATGCGGGCGCAAGGGCTGGCCGGGCTGCAGGTGTTCGACCGCGGCCCGGCCGGGCCGTCGATCCTCGGCAACGACCTGATGGTCATCCGCGCCATCGAACCGATGGCGTCGAACGCCGCGGCGCTGGGCGTCAATGCGCTGTCGATTCCGGCATCGCGCGCGGCGATCGAAGCGGCCATCCGCACCGACCGGCCGGCGGCCACGGCCGGCTTCGCGCTCACGCAGTCGGCACCCGACGCGCCGCAGACCGGCGTGGTGGTCTACCGGGCCATCTATCGCGACACGCCCGGCGGCGCTCCCGCCACCGAGCGCGAGCGCATCGAGGCCGCCACGGGCGTCGCGTTCGTCACGCTGCGCCTGGACGACGCCCTGCGCGACGTGGCCAGCCAGATTCCCTCCGATCTGGACCTCTGCCTCCTCGACATGGACCCGCGGGCTGCGCAGCGGCGCCTCACCGGCGCGCCCGGCTGCGAGGCCTACGACGGCCCGCTGATGCATGTGCGACCCCTGTCCTACGCCGGCCGGCAGTGGGAGGTGCGGGTGTTCTCGCGCGGCGATGCACGCGCGCGCGCCGGCGATGCGTGGCTGTTCGCCGTGATCGGCCTGGCCGCCGTGTCCGTGCTGGGCGCGCTGCTGCTGACGGTGACGGGGCGCACGCGCCGCATCGAGGCTGCGGTGCGCGAGCGCACGTCGGCGCTGCAGCGGCAGGTGCGCGAGCGCGAGCAGGCCGAGGCGGCGCTGCGCACGAGCGAGCAGCGCTTTCGCAGCGTGTTCAACAACGTACCCATCGGCGTGGTCTACACCGACCTGCGCGGCAACATCAAGGAAGCCAACCCCTTCTTCTGCCAGATGACGGGCTACAGCCTGGACGAGCTGACGCAGATGAGTTCGCGCCAGCTCACCCACCCGGACGACTGGGCAGAAGGCGTGGTGCAGTCGCGCAAGCTGGTCGACGGCGAGGTGCCGATGTACCGGCGCCACAAGCGCTACGTGACCCGCGGCGGCCAGACAATGTGGGCGCAGAACACCTTCACGCTGATGCCGCGGGAGGACGACCGCCCCGCACGGCTGGTGGCGGTGGTGGAAGACATCACCGAGCACCTGCGCCTGGCCGAGGCCGAACGCGCGCGCGAGGCGGCCGAGCTGTCCAACCGCGCGAAGAGCGAATTCCTCTCGCGCATGAGCCACGAACTGCGCACGCCGCTGAACGCCATGCTCGGCTTCGCGCAGTTGCTCGACCTCGACCAGCGCCACACCCTGGCCGAGGCTCAGCGCGTGTGGGTCGGGCAGATCCAGCAGGCCGGCTGGCACCTGCTGGAGATGATCAACGACGTGCTCGATCTGTCGCGCATCGAGTCGGGCACGATGCGCCTGAGCGTGGAGGCGCTGCCGATCGCCAGCGTGCTGGGTGCCACGATCGCGCTCGTGGAAGGCGATGCCGCGCAGCGCGGCATCGTGATCAGCCAGGACCTGCAGCCCGACGCCGACCGTGTGCTCGGCGACAGCACCCGCGTGAAGCAGATCCTCACCAATCTGCTGAGCAATGCGGTCAAGTACAACACCGAGCAGGGCCGCATCCACGTGACGGGCCGGCAACTCGGCGAGCAGATCGAGATCGCCGTCACCGACACCGGTCTTGGCATGTCGCCGCAGCAGTTGAAGGACCTGTTCCAGCCCTTCAACCGCCTGGGCCGCGAGCGCACGCAGGTCGAGGGCACGGGCATCGGCCTCGTCATCAGCCAGCGGCTGGCCGAACTGATGGGCGGCTCGCTCGTCGCCCGCAGCCATGAGGGCGAAGGCTCGTCGTTCATCCTCACGCTGCCGGCCGCCGTCGACCCCGACACCGTGCGCTCCGAACTCGACGGCATGAGCGCGGCGCAGCCGGTCTATCACCGGCGCATCGTGCACTACGTCGAAGACAACGAGACCAACGTCGAGGTGATGCGCGGCGTGCTGGCCCAGCGCCCGCAGGTGGCGATGAAGGTGTCGATCACCGGGCTCGACGGCCTGGCGTCCATCCGCGCCGGCCGGCCCGACGTGGTGCTGCTCGACATGCACCTGCCCGACATCGACGGCCTCGAACTGCTGCGCCACTTGAAGGCCGATCCGACGACCAGCGGGATCCCGGTCGTGGTGGTGTCGGCCGATGCGCTCAGCGATCAGATCGACGAAGCGCTCGCGGCCGGAGCCGTGCACTACCTGACCAAGCCGGTGAGCGTGTCCGAACTGCTGCATGTCGTCGACCACCTGCTCGAACGCAGCGAGACGCGCTTCGGCTGAAGCCGCTCGGTCGGCAGCGCAACGGCCCGCGGCGGTTTGCAGCCGTTCAGCCACGGCAAATGCCAAGCAGTGCACATCTTGCCGCCTGATTTCACTTTGTTTCCCGCGGGTTGTCTCGGTGCAGCGCCATCCGACGTGAATTGTTGGCAGGGCCGGGAGAGGTCGAGATTTACACTCGCCGAGGGATCAGTGATCATCAAAACCCGTCGTTGTGGAGTGAACACTCAGTGTCGAGACGCGCCATGAGCGGCGATTGCAAGCGCCGCGGTCAGACCCTGTTGACGAGCGTGGGCCGCATGGCCTGCCCGCGCCGCACGCTGCGCCGCTTGGGTGCGGCCTGACGCATGGACACGCTGGCCGAGGCTCCCCAGTCCGCGTTGTCGGGCGTGGCGCGCGTGCTGGTGCACGCGGGCAAGCTCAACGCCCAGGCGGCCGAGGCGCTCGTCAAGGGCGCCCGCGAAAAGAAGACAAGCTTCGTCGCCTCGGTGATTGCCGCGGGTGCCGTTTCGCCCGCCGATCTCTCGCACACGCTCTCGGCGGCGCTGGCCGTGCCTTTGCTCGACCTGAACGCGGTCGATCCGCAGAAGCTGCCGCGCAACATCGTCGACGCGAAGCTGGCAAACCAGTACCGCATCATCGTGCTGGGCAAGCGCGGCAACCGGCTGTTCATCGGCGGCTCCGACCCCACCGACCAGGAGGTGGTGGAGCGCATCAAGTTCGCCACGCAGCTTGCGCCCGAATGGGTGGTGGTCGAGCACGACAAGCTCACCAAGCTGCTCGAGGCGAGCGGCGCCAGCGCCAGCGAGGCGCTGGAATCGCTGGCCTCGGGCGACTTCGAGTTCGACGTCACCGATGACGTCACCACGCAGGAGACGCAGGAAGCCACGACCGACGTGGAAGACGCGCCCGTGGTGCGCTTTCTGCAGAAGATGCTGATCGACGCGATCAACGCGCGCGCCTCCGACCTGCACTTCGAGCCCTACGAGTACCACTACCGCGTGCGCTTTCGCGTCGACGGCGAACTGCGCGAGATCACGCAGCCGCCGATCGCCATCAAGGAAAAGCTGGCATCGCGCATCAAGGTGATCTCACGGCTCGACATCTCCGAAAAGCGCGTGCCGCAAGACGGCCGCATGAAGCTCAAGTTCGGCAGCAAGGCGATCGACTTTCGGGTGAGCACGCTGCCCACGCTCTTCGGCGAGAAGATCGTGATCCGGATCCTCGACCCGTCGAGCGCCAAGCTCGGCATCGAGGCGCTCGGCTACGAGAAGATCGAGAAGGACCGCCTGATGAAGGCGATCCAGCGGCCCTACGGCATGGTGCTGGTGACGGGGCCGACGGGTTCGGGCAAGACGGTGTCGCTCTACACCTGCCTGAACATCCTGAACCAGCCGGGCGTGAACATCTCGACGGTTGAAGACCCGGCCGAAATCAACCTGCCCGGCATCAACCAGGTCAACGTGAACGACCGCGCCGGGCTCACCTTCTCGGCCGCGCTCAAGTCCTTCCTGCGCCAGGATCCGGACGTGATCATGGTCGGCGAGATCCGCGACCTGGAAACCGCCGACATCGCCATCAAGGCCGCGCAGACCGGCCACATGGTGATGTCCACGCTGCACACCAACGACGCGCCGACCACGCTCACGCGCTTGCTGAACATGGGCGTGGCGCCGTTCAACATTGCGTCGAGCGTGCTGCTCATCACCGCGCAGCGCCTCGCGCGCAAGCTGTGCGAGAACTGCCGCGCGTCCGCCGACTATCCGCGCGAGGCCTTGCTGCGCGCCGGCTTCGCCGAGACCGATCTCGACGGCAGCTGGAAACCGTATCGCGCGGTCGGCTGCTCGTCGTGCTCGAACGGCTACAAGGGCCGTGTCGGCATCTACCAGGTGATGCCGATCACCGAAGAGATTCAACGCATCATCCTGTCCGAAGGCACGGCCATGGACATCGCCACGCAAGCAATGCGCGAGGGGGTTCGCACCCTGCGGCAGTCGGGCCTCGTCAAGGTCCGCGCCGGCTTCACCACGCTCGAGGAAGTGATCTCGGTCACGAACGAGTGATTCGTCGGAAATGACACCACACATCTGAGTCGAGGCAACAGACCTCGGAGGCACCATGGCGACAGCAGCGGCCGCACGAAGCATCAAGGAACTCATCTTCGAGTGGGAGGGCAAGGACAAGAACGGCAAGCTCGTTCGCGGCGAGATGCGCGCGGGCGGCGAAGCCATGGTCAGTGCCAGCCTGCGCCGTCAGGGCATCCTGACGACCAAGATCAAGAAGCGCCGCATGAGCGGCGGACGCGCGATCAAGCAGAAGGACATCGCCATCTTCACGCGCCAGCTCGCGACGATGATGCGCGCCGGCGTGCCGCTGATCCAGTCGTTCGACATCGTGGCGCGCGGCAGCACCAACCCGAAGATGACGCGGCTGCTCAACGACATCCGCTCGGACGTGGAAACCGGCACCAGCCTGTCGTCGGCCTTTCGCAAGTTCCCGCTGCATTTCGATGCGCTGTACTGCAACCTCGTCGAAGCCGGCGAGGCGGGCGGCATCCTGGAAGCGCTGCTCGATCGCCTGGCCGTCTATCAAGAAAAGACGATGGCGATCAAGAGCAAGATCAAGTCGGCGCTGATGTACCCGGTGGCCGTGCTGCTGGTCGCCTTCGTAGTGCTCGTGGTCATCATGATCTTCGTGATCCCGGCCTTCAAGGAGGTGTTCAGCTCCTTCGGCGCCGACCTGCCGGCGCCCACGCTGCTGGTGATCGCGTTGTCCGAATTCTTCGTGAGCTACTGGTATCTCATCTTCGGCATCCTGATCGGCGGCACCTACTTCTTCCTGCAGGCGTGGCGGCGCTCCGAGCGCATGCAAAAGGCGATGGACCGGCTGCTGCTGAAGGTGCCGGTGTTCGGCGACCTGGTCTACAAGTCGGCCGTGGCGCGCTGGACGCGCACGCTCTCGACCATGTTCGCCGCCGGCGTGCCGCTGGTCGAGGCGCTCGATTCGGTGGGCGGCGCCTCGGGCAACGCGGTCTTCGCCGAAGCCACGCAGCAGATCCAGAAAGACGTGTCCACGGGCGCGGCGCTCACGACCTCGATGCAGACCACCGGCATCTTCCCGACCATGGTGCTGCAGATGTGCTCCATCGGCGAAGAATCGGGCTCGCTCGACCACATGCTGGGCAAGGCGGCCGAGTTCTATGAAGACGAGGTCGACGAGGCGGTGAAGGGCCTGTCCAGCCTGATGGAGCCCTTCATCATCGTCATCCTCGGCACGCTCATCGGCGGCATCGTGATCTCGATGTACCTGCCGATCTTCAAGCTGGGCCAGGTGGTGTGACGCCAGAGCTGGTCGACATCCTGCTGTCGCCCTGGGTCCTGGCCCTGCTGGGCCTGTGCATCGGCAGCTTCCTGAACGTCGTCGTCCACCGCCTCCCGCTGATGCTGGAGCGCGGCTGGACGCTCGAGAGCGCCGAGATGCTGGGCGTGAAGATCGAGGAGCCGGCGCCGATCACGCTGTCCAAGCCGCGCTCGCGCTGCCCGTCCTGCGGCCATGCCATCGCGTGGTACGAGAATATTCCGCTCGCGAGCTGGCTGTGGCTGCGCGGGCGGTGCTCGGCCTGCAAGGCACGCATCCCCGCGCGCTATCCCTTCATCGAGTTGCTGACGGCCGCGCTGTTCGGCGTCATCGGCTGGCGCATGGGCGCGCAGCCGGCGACCTTGCTGTGGTGCGGCTTTGTCGCCGTGCTGATCGCGCTCGCGGCCATCGACTGGGACACGACGCTGCTGCCCGACGGCCTCACCTTGCCGCTGATGTGGGCCGGGTTGATTGCCGCAGCACTCGGCTGGACGATTCCGCTCAGCTCCGCGCTGTGGGGCGCCGTGGCCGGCTACCTGTCGCTGTGGTCGGTGTACTGGCTGTTCAAGCTCACTACCGGCAAGGAAGGCATGGGTTTCGGCGACTTCAAGCTGCTGGCCGCGCTCGGCGCCTGGCTGGGCGCCACGATGATCCTGCCCATCGTGCTCGGCGCTTCGGTCATCGGCGCCATCGTCGGCATCGGCATGAAGGCCAGCGGCGCGCTGCGCGAAGGCCGCTTCGTGCCCTTCGGCCCGTTCCTCGCCGGCTCCGGCCTCGTCGTGATGCTGGCCGGCGCGCCGCGCGTGATGGGCTGGCTCGGCTGGTATTGAAATGAACCACCCCCTACGCGCTTCGCGCGCCCCCTCGAGGGGGCAACACCAGCGGACCGGCAAAGCCGGATCCGCGGCGTTTGCTTGATCGGTGGTTCATGCGGCGCGGGAAAAGCCAGTGATTCGCCTGCGCATCGGTTTGACCGGCGGCATCGGCAGCGGCAAAAGCACCGTCGCCGCCCTGCTCGTGCAGCACGGCGCCACCCTCATCGACACCGACGCCATTGCGCGCCAACTCGCCGAGCCGGGCGGCGCGGCGATGCCGGCGATCCGCGAAGCCTTCGGCGACGAGGTGATAGCCGCGGCCGGCGGCCTCGACCGTGCCCGCATGCGCGTCCTTGCCTTCAACGACGTCGACGCCAAGCGCCGGCTCGAAGCCATCCTGCACCCCATGATCGGCACCGAGGTCGAGCGCCAGTCGGACGCGGCCACATCGCCGGTGAAGGTGTTCGACGTGCCGCTGCTGGCCGAATCGGGCCGCTGGCGCCAGCGCGTGGACCGTGTGCTCGTGGTCGACTGCAGCGAGGAGACGCAGGTTGCGCGCGTCATGCAGCGCTCCGGCTGGCCGGCCGAGACGGTGCGCGGTGTGATCGCGCACCAGGCCAGCCGCGAACAGCGCCGGCGCGTGGCCGACGCGGTGATCTTCAACGACGGCATCACGCCGCAGGAACTGGCCCTCGAAGTCGACGCGCTGTGGGCGCGCTGGTGCACCCCTGCCGCCTGAATGGCCGCCCCGTCACGCGCGAAGCGTGTGGAACAATTGGCACCCTTGCCGGATTCGCATCCGGTTTCGTCTCGAAGAGGGTTGCCCATTGGTTCTGTACGAATACCCGTTCAACGAGAGCATCCGCACCATGCTGCGGCTGGAGCACCTGTTCGATCGCCTCGGGCAGCTGATTCCGCGTGACGCGCCGGTCGACCACCATTTCGCGCTCGCCACGATCTTCGAGATCATGGACGTGGCCTCGCGCGCCGATCTCAAGTCGGACCTGCTGAAGGACCTGGAGCGCCACCGCACCCAGCTCAACAGCTACCGCGGCAATCCGTCGATCTCGGAGCGGGTGCTCGACGAGGTGATCGCCAAGATCGACCACGCCTTCAACGGCCTCAACCAGCTCGCCGGCAAGGCCGGGCACACGCTCGCCACCAACGAATGGCTGATGAGCGTGCGCAGCCGCATCAGCATTCCCGGGGGCACCTGCGAGTTCGACCTGCCGGCCTATTACGCCTGGCAGCAGCACGAACCCGCACGCCGCCGTGTCGACCTGCTGAACTGGACCAGCACGCTGATGCCACTGGCCGAAGCGCTGAGCGTGCTGCTCGGCCTGCTGCGCGACACCGGCGCGCCGCACAAGGTGGTGGCCAAGGCCGGCCAGTACCAGCAAAGCCTGCCCGCCGGGCGCAGCTACAGCCTGCTGCGCCTGCGCCTGGACGGCAGCGACTCGGTGGTGCCCGAGATCAGTGGGCACCGGCTGATGGTCTCGGTGCGCCTGATGCGCCAGGATCCCGAGGGGCGGCTGAAGCCGAGCCCGGACGACACGACGCTGGAACTCACCTTGTGTGCATGAGGGTCGGATGAGCGCCGGCAGCACGCCTCCCGTTCCCAAGCGCATCGTTCGCTGCCCCACCTGCGGCGGCGACAGCGTGTATTCGAGCGAGAACCCGCACCGCCCGTTCTGCAGCGAACGCTGCCGCAACGTGGATTTCGGCGCCTGGGCGAGCGAGAGCTACCGCGTCGCCGCGCCGCCGTCGGCCGAAGACATCGAACCGGACGAGCCGCCGCCGCGGCATTGAGGCTGCGCTTCGACACGGCGTTTCGCGGAAACTGTGATCGACTCAAAACTCCGTTCGCCCTGAGGTTGTGTTCCGACCGCCCTGAGGTATCGAAGGGAGGGCCGGGCGAGGGGGCTTCGATACCTCAGCCCGAACGGGAGTTGTTGGCGGACCCCGTTCTCATTCGATCGAACGCACGCCGATATCAGCGCCGCGCCTCGCCTGTGCTCTTTCGCGCAGACGGCTTCTTCTTCACCGCCCCGGCCACCGCCCGGCTGCGCGGCACGGGCGCCGCGGGTGCGGTCATCCGCTCGATGAAGCTGTTGTTGACCCAGCCTTCGATGTCGGTCGTGCCCACCACTTCCACCCGGCTCCAGCGCGAGCCCGGCTCCAGCAGTTGCAGCTCGGTGCCGCGCTTGAGCGCCGGCGCCACGGTGTCGAAGCGGGCATCCGCACCTTGGCGAATGTTGAGCGAAGTGGCCGTCACGCGGTAGCGCGCCGGCACGTCGTCCGCACGGCCGAGTGCGCGGCTTCGCACCGCGCCCAGCGGAAACGCCGGACCGGGATCGGCCTTGCGCTGCGGGGCGATGTCGTCGTGGCCGAGAACGTCTTCCAGGCCGTAGTGCGCCACCAGCAGTTCGGCCAGTTCGAGCGCGCGCTCGATCTGCGTCTCGGTGTAGGCGTGCCACGGCTGCGTGCCGCCGCCGTGCTTGTGGTCGGCGAGCAGCACTTCGTTGTCGAGATAGGGTTTGCCGAACCACGCCACGTACTGCGCGCCAATGCGCTTGAGCAGCCCGGCGTTGTCCATCTCGATGCCGATCGAATGGCGGTTCAGGCCGACGAGGCCGTTCCACTGGCTCGCGCCCGCATGCCAGGTGACCACATCGAAGGGCGCGAGCTGCACGATGCGCCCGTCGCGCCCGAGCACCACATGCGCCGAGGCGTTGCCCTGCGGCTTGATGCTGCACAGCGATTCGACCGAACTCTCGAGCGAACGCCCGGCGGTGTAGTGCATCACCAGATAGCGCGGCACGAGATCGCCGCCGACGTTGGGCGTGGGCCGGAACGACACGTCGGCGCCGACCAGCCGATGGTTCTCGATCTTGAGCATGCCCCGCTCCTAAAGCGCGAACGGCTGCTGCCGCACGAAGCGCGCCGCCGGCCCGAGCGTGAAGAGATTGGGCGATTGCGTGGGCGGCAACTGCATGCGGATCTGCGCGTGAAAGCTCGCGTAGCTGCCGCGGAAAACCCCGTTGCGCCACACCGCGAGCAACTGTTCGGTGAAGGCACCGTTGTTCGCGCCGTCCATCGAGGTCTGGTTGTCCTGGCAGCCCGAGATGAGGATCACCGCCGGCTCGAAGCGGTCGACGATGGCGGTGAGGCGATTGCTCACCGTCACGTTTGCGAGTGCCTCGTCGGGATCGACCGGCACGTCGCCGGCGGCGCGGGCCAGATCGGCCTGCAGCTTGTCGTAGAAGCCGTGATGGTCGCGGTAGGTACGCAGCGCCACGCTGCGCGGCATCAGGCGCGGGCGCTGCTCGGGCAGCACGCCCAGCGGCGCGGTGGTGAGCGGCCCGGCGCGGGTGACGGTGCCGCTGTGGCAACTGTCGGACAGCACGAGGATGCGCACGCCCGCGGCGAAGCGGCTGAGCGCGAAATACAGCTCGTCGTCGATGAGCTGCGCGTCGTACAGGCACCAGGTCTCGTCCTGCTTGTCGGCTTCTTCGCCGCTCGCGTCGGGGACCTGGCCGCCGTGGCCGGAGAAGCTGAGGAAGAACAGGTCGCCCGCCTTCAGCGTGCGCGCCGCGGCGTCGAGCGCACGCTGTACGGCGGCGCGCGTGGCCTTCTTCGTGAGCAGCACGGTCGGCTTCATGCCCTGGCTGCGGGCGATGGCGGCCATGTCGTTCGCATCGAACTCGCAGGCCGCGAGTTCGCCGCTCCAGCCGCCGTAGTGCGCCGGGTCCACGAGATTGAGGCCGAGGTGCAGTGACAGGCCCTGGGGCGCTGCGTCGCGGGTGGGTGTCTTCGTCCGGGCCATGGTGTGCCTCCGCGCAGTGGGTGCGTGTGCGCCGCACGGTACGCGCAAGCGGGCGGCGGCCCCATGCCTAGGTCGTGGGAACGGCGAGCAGGCGGGCTTGGCCCGTTGGAGCCATTTCAAGCACCGCGATGCGCCTCTAGCATCCCGGCGCTCGAGACAACCCCGAGGGAAAGAACATGTCGTTGATCCAGCGCGTGCAGCGCATCCTGTTCCAGCCGGTCCAGACCTGGCCGGTGATCGCCGGCGAGCCCGCCACCACCGCGTCGATCTACACACGCTACGTGATGATCCTCGCCGCCATTCCGGCGCTCGCCACCTTCATCGGCCTGTCAGTCTTCGGCGTCGGCGGCTTCGGCGCCGGCGTGCGCATGCCGCTCGGCGCGGGCCTCGTGCAGGCGCTGCTGAGCTACGGGCTCACGCTCGTGGCGGTGTTCGTGCTCGCGCTCATCGCCGACGCACTGGCGCCGACCTTCGGCGGCACGAAGAACCCGCTGAACGCACTGAAGCTCGTGGCCTACGCCAGCACGGCCGGCTTCGTCGGCGGCATCTTCGCGCTGGTGCCCATGCTGTGGATCCTGTCGCTGCTGGCCTCGCTGTACGGCATCTACCTGCTCTACACCGGCGTGCCGGTGCTGATGAAGACGAGCCGCGAGAAAGCCTTGCCCTACACCGCGGTGCTCATCGTCTGCGGCATCGTCGCCATGGTCATCCTCGGCGCCGTCACCAACCTGTTCATGCCGTCGCCGGCGATGACGGGCAAGCTGAGCATCAAGACGCCCGGCGGCGAACTCAGCGTCGACGGCTCGAAGATGGAAGCGATGGCCCGCCAGATGGAAGAAGCCGGCAAGCGCATGGAAGCCGCGCAGGCCAAGGGCGACACCGCCGCAGCCACGCAGGCCATGAGCGATCTCATGGGCGCGATGGCCGGCGCCAATGCCAACGGCAACGCGCGCGCCATCGACCCCCAGCAGTTGAAGGCGCTGCTGCCCGAATCGCTGGGCGACCTGCAGCGCGATTCCATCGAGGCGCAGGGCAACCAGGCCATGGGCCTGGCCGGCTCGGTGGCGCGTGCGGAGTACGTGAACGGCGAGCGCCGCGTCGTGCTTTCGGTCACCGACATGGGCGGCATGGGCGGCCTCGCCGCGCTGGCCGGCTGGGCCGGCAGCACGATGGACCGCGAAACGGCCGACGAGGTGGAGAAGGTCTACAAGGACGGCGCGCGCATCGTGCGCGAGCACTACAACAAGGACGGCAGCCACGGCGAAGTGGCGCTGATCTTCGACAACGGGCTGCTGGTCCAGGCCGAAGGTGAGCGCCTCGACCAGCCGGCGCTCATGCGCGCCGCCGAGAGCATCGACAGCGCGCGCCTCGCGCAGCTCAAGCGCGACGCGAAGTGAGCCCTGCGCGGGTGGGCGCTCAGCGCCGCTTCAGGCCCGGCCCGCGCATCGGCCGGTGCTCCAGCGCCCACTGAACGTACAGCCGCCGCACCAGCACCATCGTCACCACCATCAGCGGCGTGGCGAAGATGATGCCGATCGGCCCGAACAGAATGCCGAAGATCACCGCTGCCACGAGCCCCAGCGCCGGCGGCAGCCGCACGGCCCAGCGCTGCACGAAGGGCAGCAGCAGGTACTCCTCCACCTGCTGCACCGCGAGAAACAGCAGTGCCACGTAGAGCGCCATGCGCGGCCCCTCGGTGAAGGCGAGCAGCACCGCCAGCACGCCGGCCGCCGCGGCGCCGAAGAAGGGCACGAAGGCCAGCAGGCCGGCGATGAGGCCGAGCGTCAGCGCCGTCGGCGCGCCCAGCAGCGACAGGCCGATGCCGGTGGCCGCGCCGATGAACAGCATCGACACACCCTGACCCAGCAGCCAGCGCGACAGCGCCTCGCCGCTCGCCTGCAGCGCCGCATCGACGCGCGGGCGATGCGCCGGCGGCACCAGCCGCACCAGGCCGCGGCGGTAGAAGCGCGGTTCGGCCGCGAGGTACACCGCGAGGATCAGCATCAGCACCGCCGTGCCCGCCGCGCCGACCGTGAGCGTTGCCAGCCGCGCCAGATGCGGGCCGACGGTGCCCGCGTCCCACACGCCCTCGATCGCATCGAGCACCTGGCGCCCCGCCGCATGCTGGCCGAGCCAGCCACGCGCGGCTTCCCAGGCGCGCGGCAGGCGCTCGCGCAGGCCGGCGAGCTGCTCCCCCACCGCATCGCCGACGAACGCCGCCACGCCCGCGGCCAGCGCCGCGAGCATGAGAACGCCCACCAGGACCGACCAGCGTGCCGGCACGCGCAGCCGGCGCTCCAGCCCGTGCGCGACACCGCGCAGCACTGCGGCGAGCACGACGGCGCCGAACACGAGGATCATCACCGCCGCCAACTGCCACAGCAGCAGTGCGCCCGCCGCCACCACGGCGGCCAGCAGCACGCGGCGCGGATGGCTCCAGGACCCAGCGCCCGGCGTGTCGGCGAGCGGCGGCTCCTGCGGCATGGAGCGCCGACTAGTGCTGCGAGCCGCAGGTATCGGAACGAAATGAAGGCGATGGATTCGGGTCGAGGGCAAGGCGCAAACCGCAGCGATACCCGGAGGTATCGCGAGGATTTGCAACGACGCCATCGGCTCGAAGACGCGCCTTCATGTTTCGATACCTGCGGGTCGCAGCACTAGCCTTCAGCGAGACGCCGGCGCCGCGGCCGCCATGCCGGCGCCCATGCCCGTCACGCGCCAGACGATGTTGCCCACGTCGTCGGCCACCAACAGTGCGCCGCGGCCGTCGATCGCCACGCCCACCGGCCGGCCGTGGGCCTCGTCGTCTTCGTTGACGAAGCCCGTCAGCACATCCACCGGCATGCCCGCGGGTCGGCCGTCGACGAAGGGCACGAACACCACCTTGTAGCCGCTGCGCGGCTTGCGGTTCCACGAGCCGTGCAGACCGATGAACATGCCCTGCGCGTAGGCACCACCGAGCTTCTGCCCGTCGGCCGCGGCCAGGCCCAGCGCCGCCACGTGCGCGCCGAGCGCGTAGTCGGGCTTGATTGCACTGGCCACTTTGCCCGGCTGCGGCGGCTGCACCCGTTCGTCCACATGCTGGCCGTAGTAGCTCCAGGGCCAGCCGTAGAAGGCGCCGTCCTTCACTGAAGTCAGGTAGTCGGGCACGAGGTCGCTGCCGATCTCGTCGCGCTCGTTCACCACCGTCCACAGCACGCCGGTGGTCGGCTCCCAGGCCATGCCGTTGGGGTTGCGCAGGCCGGTGGCAAAGAGGCGCTTCTCGCCGCTTTGCGGGTCGACCTCCCAGATCGCGGCGCGCCCTTGTTCGACGTCCATGCCGCGTTCGGCGACATTGCTGTTGGAGCCGACCGTCGCGTAGAGCTTGCTGCCGTCGCGGCTCGCGATGATGTTCTTGGTCCAGTGATGGTTGATGCCGGCAGGCAGGTCCGTCACCTTCTCGGGCGGCGCATCGATGCGCGTCTGGCCGGCCTCGTACGGAAAGCGCACGATGCCGTCGGCGTTGGCCACGTAGAGCCGGTTGCCCACCAACGCCATGCCGAAGGGCGAGGTCAGGTTCTCGAGAAAGGGCTGCTTCAGCTCGGCCGTGCCGTCGCCGTCGGCATCGCGCAGCAGCGTGATGCGGTCGGCGCTGGGCACGCCGGCGCCGGCGCGGGCCATCACCTTCTTCATGATCCAGCCGCGGATGCCGCCGCCTTCGGGCTTGGGCGGCGCATTGCTTTCGGCCACGAGCACGTCGCCGCTCGGCAGCACCAACAACCAGCGCGGATGGTCGAGCCTGCGTGCGAAGGCGGTGACGGCGAGGCCCGCGGCGGGCGTCGGCTTGGCACCGTCCGGCCAGGGCTTGGCTTCGGCGATGTTCACCGTCGGAATCAGCGTCTTGTTCGGCGGCGGCAGCGTGGGGTTCGGGCCGATGCCGGCGGTCACCGGCAGCTTGGCCACCTCACCGCAGGCGGCGAGGCCGAACACGGCCAACAGCAGCAGCAAGGCGGCGACCTCGCGGGTTCGGGTGTCGGGACGTGGCGTCATGGCAGTGTTCCTCGTTCGACCGTTTGCGCGAGCGGCAACCTTCAGCGCAGGGTGGCGAGGTAGGCCGCCATGTCGCGCGCATCCTGCTCGCTGACACCGAGCGCCGGCATCGCCGTCTTCGGGTCGATGCGCTTCGGGTCGCGCAGCCACCGCACCATCGCCTCGGTGGTGTTGGGCAGCTCCCCGGCGATGAGGCGGCGACTCGCGATTCCGGCAAGCGGCGGACCCACCTGCACGTCCGGCCCCGTCACGCCGGGAATGACGTGGCAGTTGTTGCAGGCGTAGTGGTGAAAGATCTCGCGCCCGATCAAGGCATCGCCGGGCCGGGTGGCGGCCATCTCGTCGGGTGCACGGCATTGACCCGCACCAGCCGCCAGCATCGCCTCGAACGCCGCCGGCGTGTAGCCCGGCAGGCGCTGCACGAAGGCCACCACGGCCCAGAGTTCGTCCTCACTCAGCCGGTGCTGCCACGCGGGCATGCCCGTCATCTTCAGCCCGTGGCGCGTGATCCAGTACAGCTCGCGCGCACGCCAGTGCTGCGGCGCATCGACCAGCGGTCCCGGCAGCGGCTGCATGGCAAGGCCAATCGCCTCGGGCGCGGCGCCCGGGCCGCCGTGGCACTGCAGGCAGAAGTCGCCGTAGCAGGCCGCGCCCTGGCGGATGAGCCGCTCGTCGTGCAGCGGCGGCTCTTCGATGTCGCGTGCGCGCAGCGCGACCGAACGGCTCATCGCCACGCGCAGCAGCGAATAGACCGGCTGCGTGTGCTGCGCCGTCACCGAGACGTTGTAGACGCCGATCCAGACGAAGGCCACGGCCCCGACCAAGCCCAGGAGTGCGGCAGTCAGCAGCGTGAAGAAGGCTGTCTTCATGCGTGCGCTGTCAGCTTTCCCGAAGCGCTTGTAGCGCTTACCGAGCCGCCCGGCCGGGTGGCGGAAGAAGTGGGTGCAGCGCCGGGCGCGTCGTATGCCGAGTTCATGGTTCGACCACGAAGCAATCTCCGAACCCAGATGCACCGCTCTGTCTTCGCCGCCGTCGTGCTGGCCGTGCCGGCCCTGCTGACGGCGTGCGCCGAACGACTCGACCCGACGCCCGAGCAGCCCGCCGAGCGCGGCCGGCAGTTGCTGGCGCAATACCACTGCGGCACTTGCCACACGATTCCCGGCGTGGACGGCGCTCGGGGCAAGCTCGCCGTCACGCTGGAGAGCATCGGCCGGCGCAGCTACCTCGCGGGCCATGTGCCCAACGGCAGCGAACAACTGGTGCAGTGGATCGTCGATCCGGCCTCGCTGGTGCCGGACACGACGATGCCGCGCATGGGTGTGTCGCCCGAGGATGCGCGCGACATCGCCGTCTACCTGCGGAGCCTGCGTTGACCGCCTCGGCGCTGCAGCGCATCACGCCGCAGGGCGCCGTGCTCACCGAGATGAGCTGGGTGCTGATCGCTGGCGCCACGCTCATCTTCGTCTTCGTGATGGTGCTGCTGGCGCGCGCGATGCGCGGGCGGCAGGCACCGGCCAGCACGGCGCTGTGGGTCGTGGGCGGCGGCTTCCTGTTTCCGGTGGCGGTGCTGTCGGCACTGCTGGTCTACACCACCGTGCGCAGCGCGCAGCTCGCGGCCGACCGGCCCGCTGACGCACTGGTGATCGGCGTGGTCGGCAAGATGTGGTGGTGGGAGCTGCGCTACCGCGACCCGGCAAGCGGGCGCGATGTGCTCGTCGCCAACGAACTGCGCGTGCCGGTGGGGCGGCCGGTGACGCTGGGTCTTGCCACCAGCGACGTGATCCACAGCTTCTGGGTGCCGGCGCTCGGCGGCAAGGTCGACATGGTGCCGGGGCGCGTGCACCAGCTGCGCTTCACCGTGCGCGAGGCCGGCACCTTCCGCGGCCAGTGCGCCGAGTACTGCGGCGCGCAGCACGCCAAGATGGCGCTGCCGGTGGTGGCGATGCCGCCGGACGAGTTCGACGCATGGCTCGCGGCGCAGGCGCAGCCCGCCGCGGCCCCCGCCGATGCGCTGGCGATGCGCGGCCGCGAGGTGTTCATCGAACAGCGCTGCAGCGCCTGCCACACCGTACGCGGCGTGGCCGCGGAATCGGCGCTCGGCCCCGACCTCACGCACCTAGCCAGCCGCCTCACGCTTGCGGCCGGCGAGTTGCCGATGGGCGACGACTCGCTGCAGCGCTGGATCGCCGATCCGCAGCGCGTGAAGCCCGGCGCACGCATGCCGGCCTATGACCGGCTCGACGACGAGACGATGCGCGCCTTGTCGGCCTATCTGCTTTCGTTGAAATGAGCGCGGAACTACCTAACACCCTGCCCCGCCCGCCGGGCGAACTGCAACGGCTCGAAGGCGTGTGGGCGCTGCCGCGCGGCTGGCGCCTCTTCTCGTCGGTGAACAACACGACGATCGGGCTGTTCTACATCGGCGTCTCGCTGCTGTTCTTCGTGCTCGCCGGCGTGCTGGCGCTGGTGATGCGCGCGCAGCTCGCGGTGCCGGACAACGATCTCGTCAGCCCCGCGCTCTACAACCAGCTCTTCACCATGCACGGCACGGTGATGATGTTTCTCTTTGCCGTGCCCGTGGTCGAGGCCGTGGCGGTCTACCTGCTGCCGGGCATGCTGGGCGCGCGCGACCTGCCGTTCCCGCGGCTGTCGGCCTATGCCTTCTGGGCCTATGCCATCGGCGGGCTGGCCTTCTTCACGACGATCTTCTTCGGCCTCTCGCCGGCGGGCGGCTGGTTCATGTACCCGCCGCTCACCGGCGTGGAACAGGCACCGGGGCTGAACGCCGACTTCTGGCTGCTGGGCATCGGCTTCATCGAGATCTCGGCGATTGCCGGCGCCATCGAACTCATCATCGGCATCTTGATGACGCGCACGCCGGGCATGACGCTCGGCAGGATGCCGATCTACGCCTGGGCCATGCTGGTGGTCGGGCTGATGATCGTGTTCGCGTTTCCGGCGGTGATCGCCGGCACCGCCTTGCTGGAGCTCGAGCGCGCCTTCGACTGGCCCTTCTTCATTGCCGAGCGCGGCGGCGACCCGGTGCTGTGGCAGCACCTGTTCTGGTTTTTCGGCCACCCCGAGGTCTACATCATCTTTCTGCCCGCCGCGGGCCTGGTCTCGATGATGGTGCCGGTGCTCGCGCGCACGCCACTGGTGGGCCACCGCGCCATCGTCATCGCACTCGTCGGCGTGGGCTTCTTCAGCTTCGCGCTGTGGGCGCACCACATGTTCACCGCCGGACTCGGCGTGTTGCAGATGACGCTGGTGTCGGCGGCCAGCCTCGCGGTGGCCGTGCCCACCGGCATGCAGGTCTTCGCCTGGCTTGCCACCTTGTGGCGCGGACGGCCCGTCATCAACGGCGCCTCGCTGTTCCTGCTCGGCTTCTTCTTCATCTTCGTGCTGGGCGGACTCACCGGCGTGATGGTGGCTGTGCTGCCCTTCGACACGCAGGTGCACGACACCTACTTCGTCGTCGCCCACTTCCACTACGTGCTGATCGGCGGCATGGTGTTTCCGCTGTTTGCCGCGCTCTACCACTGGACGCCGGTGATGAACGGCCATCAGCTGTCCGAGCGGCTTGCGCGCTGGGTGTTCGGGCTGATGTTCGGCGGCTTCAACCTCGCGTTCTTTCCGATGCACATCGCCGGGCTCATGGGCATGCCGCGGCGGGTGTACACCTATGCCGACGGGCTGGGCTGGAACCTGCTCAACCTGCTGTCCTCGATCGGCGCGGCGGTGCTGGCGCTGGGCGTGCTGCTGTTCTTCATCGATGCCATCCGCGTGTGGATCAAGCCCAAGCAGCGGCACAACAACCCGTGGAACGCCTCGACCCTCGAATGGCTGCCCAACGAGCAGTACGGCAACCGCAGCATGCCGCAGATCGACTCGCGCGATCCGCTGTGGGCACGGCCCAGCTTGCGGCAGGAGGTAGAGGCCGGCGTGCACTGGCTGCCCGGCAACCCGACGGGCCGGCGCGAGGCGCTCATCACCAGCCCCCGCGCCGCGGCCCTGCGCCATCTGGTCGTGCTGCCGGGCGACGGCTGGTGGCCGCTGCTTGCGGCGGCAGGCACCGCCGGTTTCTTCCTGCTGCTCACCGTCAAGCTGATGTGGCTCGCCTGGGCCTGCGGCTTCATCGCGGTGGCGAGCGTGGTGCTCTGGATGTGGGATACCGACCCACGCCCGCCCATCCCGCGCGCGCAGGTCGGCGAGCGCGTGTGGCTGCCGGTGGGCGCGGCCGGCGCGCGCTCGCATTCGTGGTGGGGCACGGTGGTGCTGATCGTGGTCGACCTGAGCATCTGCGCCTCCTTCGTCTTCGCCCACATCCATGTGTCGATGCGCGCCGAGGTGTGCCCGCCGCCGGGCGCGAGCCTGCCGGCGTTCGGCAGCGTGGTGGCGGCGATGGCGCTGTGGCTGGCCGGTGCGGCGACGATGGGCTTCGCGATGGCACGCGGCCCCGGCCTCGGTCGATGGTGGCTCAGCGTGCTGGTGGGAACGGCCATCGCCTGCACGGCGGGCGGCTTCGGGCTCACGCTCGACGCGCATGCCGGCCTGAGCCCGCAAGCGGATGCGTGGAGCGCCACGGTCGCCGCGCTGGTCGCCTACCAGGGATTCCACGTCGCCGTGCTGGCGTTGATGGGCGCCTACCTGATCGCACGCATCCTGAGCGGCCGGCTCGCCGCCGATGCGCGCACCACGCTCGACAACACCGGCCTCATGTGGCTCGCCGCCACGCTGCAGGCGGTGGCGACGCTGGCGGTCGTGCAGTGGCTGCCGAGGCTGATGGCATGAACGACCCCCCGCGCACCGACGGCTTCGGCCCCGCCTCGCGCGAGGCGCTGGCCGCGCTGCTGCTGTGGGCGGCGCACTTCGGCGCGACCTATGTGTTCATCGCCGCGAGCTGCGTCTCGCCGCTGCGCGAGATGGCCTGGGCCGGCGTCCCGGTGATCCGCCTCGGGCTGCTCGCGATGACGCTGCCGCTCCTGGCCTGGCTTGCCTGGCGCACCCTCTCGGGCATGCGCCACGCGGGCGGTGGTGGATCGCTGCTGCGCATGGCGCGCATCGGCAGCAGCGTGCTGGCCGCCGTGGCGGTCGGATGGACCGTGCTGCCGATGCTGGTGCTGCCGGTGTGCGGCGCGATGTAGTTACTTGCCGCGCATGCGCTGCACCAGCATCACGCCGGCCAGCACGATGACCCCGGCCACCATGCCGACGAGGGCATTGAGCAGGTTGGGCGCGAGCACCTCCCACACCGGCCCGCCGGGCCATGCCGCCGTCTTCGCGGCAGCGTCCTCGACCCAGTGGTGCACCACCGCCACCCCGTGCACGAGGATGCCGCCGCCGACGAGGAACATCGCCGCCGTCCCGGCGATCGACAGGCCCTTCATCAGCCAGGGCGCGGCGCGCAGGATGCCGGCGCCGATGGTCTGCCGCACCGTGTCCGTCTTCTGCGCGAGATGAAGCCCGAGGTCGTCGAGCTTCACGATGCCGGCCACCAGCCCGTACACGCCCACCGTCATCAGCAGCGCGATGCCCACCAGCACCGCCACCTGCGTGACGAAGGGCTGGTTCGCCACCGTGCCGAGCGTGATGGCGATGATCTCGGCCGAGAGGATGAAGTCGGTGCGGATGGCGCCCTTGATCTTGTCGCGCTCGAGCGCCACCAGATCGACTTCGGGGGTCACCAGCGCCGCCGTCAACTCGGCGCGATGCGCCTCGTCTTCTTCCTTGCTGTGCAGGAACTTGTGCGCCAGCTTCTCCACGCCCTCGAAGCAGAGAAACGCGCCGCCCACCATCAACAGCGGCGTCACCGCCCACGGCGCGAACGCGCTGATCAGCAGCGCCGCCGGCACCAGGATGGCCTTGTTCTTCATCGACCCTTTGGCCACCGCCCACACCACCGGCAGTTCCCGATCGGTCTTGACGCCGCTGACCTGCTGCGCATTGAGCGCGAGGTCGTCGCCCAGCACGCCGGCGGTCTTCTTGGCGGCCACCTTGGTCAGCAGCGACACATCGTCGAGGATGGTGGCGATGTCGTCGAGCAGGGCGAGAAGGCTGCTGGCCATGGAGCGGTCTTTCGGGCGCGTTGAGGGTGCCCGATCGTAGCGGGCGCACGCCGCCGCGCGGCCGGTGTTCAGGCTGCGGCGGGGGCGCTGCGGCGCGCTTCGCGACGCGCGATCCAGATCGTCGAGGCACAGATCACCGCCCCGCCGATCAGCGTCGAGCGGGCGGGCGTCTCGGAGAACACCACCCAGCCGGCAAACCCGGCCCAGACGAGATCCAGGAACTTCACCGACTGCGTGGCCGAGATGTCGGCCACGAGGTAGGAGCGGGTCAGGCAATAGTGGGCGCCGCTGCCCAGCAGCCCGCACACCGCGAAACCGAACCACTGGCCGGCCGTCGGCGTCTCCCATTTCATCAGCCCGAGCGGCAGGCTCATCAGCGTGACGCTGATCGCCTGCCACATCACGATCACGCGCGCCGTCTCGTAGCGCGTGAGCGCCTTGGTCATGAGGAACGACGCGGCGAATACCGGGGCCGAAGCCAGCATCACGAGGTGGTAGAAGCCGCCGCCGCCCGACATCTTGGGCGCCACCACGATCATCACGCCGGTCAGGCCGATGGCAGCCGCCAGCCAGCGCTCCCAGCGCATCGGCTCGCGAAAGAACAGCCACGCGCCCAGCATGATGAAGATCGGGCCGGTGAAGCCGATGGCCGTCATGTCGGCCAGCGAGATACGCGGCAGCGCCACGAACCACAGCATCAGCCCGAGCGTGTGCAGCGCGCCGCGGGTGAACTGGCCGCGCATGTTCTTCGGCCGGAACGCCGCCAGCCCGGCGCGCGCGACGAGCGGCAGCAGCACCAGCATGCCGAAGAGATAGCGCAGGAACTGCGCCTGGAAGGGGTCCATCGTGAGCGCCAGCGCCCGCATCAGCGTGTTCAGCAGGCAGAACACGAGGCCGGCGGCGGCGCTCCAGAGCAGGCCGCGGGTGGTGGGGGCGAGTGCCGCGCTGCGCTGCTGCAACTCGTGGCGCAGACGGATCCACCAGGGCGCCGGTGCGGCGCAATCCATCTCAGCGTTCACGACAACAACTCATGGTGCGCCAGTCTACGGGCGCCGGGTCGTGGCCGCTGTCACCTGCGCGGCCCGTGGGCTAGTGCTGCGGCCTCCAGCAGATGCGCGACGACGCGGTTGCGCCCGGCGGCCTTGGCGCGGTAGAGCGCCTGGTCGGCGTGGCGCAGCAACTGCGCGGGCGACTCGGCCCCGTCCGGCGCTGCGCACGCCACGCCGATCGACAGCGTGGCCGAGACCTGCGCCCCGTCGAAGGCGACGCGCAGGCGGGAAAACGCTTCGCGCAAGGCTTCGGCCCGCACCACGGCGGCGGCCTGCGGGATGCCGGGCAGCAACAGCAGGAACTCCTCGCCGCCGTAGCGGCAGATCACGTCGGCCGCGCGCGCATGCTCGCGCAGCAGTTGCGCGAGCCGGTCCAGCACCGCGTCGCCTGCCTGGTGGCCGTGGGTGTCGTTGACCTGCTTGAAGTGGTCGATGTCGATCAGCAGCAGACCGAGCGGCAGGCGCTCGCGCCGGCAGTTCGCCAGTTCGCGCGCCATCGCGGCGTCGAAGTAGCGGCGGTTGTAGACGCCGGTCAAGGGGTCGCGGTCGGCCTGCTCGCGCAGGCGCGATTCGAGCGTGCGGATGTCGTCGAGCTGCCGGCGCAGCCGCTGGTTCGCCGCCTGCAGCGCCTGCTCGCCTTGGCGCAGTTGTTCGCGTGTTCGGTGCAGGTCGATCGCCCGGGCATAGGCGCCTTCGGCCACGATCAGCAGATAGGCCGACAGGCACACGATGCACAGCGCAGTGGCCAGCCAACCGGTGTGCAGCGCCGGGTGCCAGCCGGCCGCCGCGATGCCCAGCGCCACGCCGGCGGCGATGACGCCAAGCGCCCGCGGCAGGCCACGGACGCCGTGGAACGACGTGTGGCTGATGGACACGCTCAGCAGCAGCAGTACCGTGATCCACAGCGGAAAGCCGAGCGCCGCCACCCACATGCCGAAGAGCCCGCCGTCGAGCAGCACGGCACGCAGTTCGACACGCTTGGGGTCGGCCGAGCTGCGTGCATGCCAGTAGACGAGATGCGGGTAGACGAGAAATTGCAGCGCGAGCAGCGCCCAGGCGAGCAGGCCGGCACCTTGTTCGTGCAGATGCGCCCCGATCGCCGGGAAGGCCAGCGCAAAGGAACCCGCCCGGTTCCGGTAGTTCATGCGAACGATCCAGTGATCGGGCCTGGCGGGGCGAGGGGTCATCGAACTGCGGGGAGCGACCGCGGCGAGGCGCGGTCGCAAGTCGGAATGAGGAAATGCGCTTCGACTCTAAGCCCGGCAGCGCCGCCCCGCGGCACACGACGGGCCGCTCGGCGGCGCACCGTGCGATACGACCGCCAGCGCCGGCGGCGCGCACCTTCAGCGCCGCGCATTTCTGCGTGGACCGATGCCGCTGTCTCTTGAAAGCCGGCGGGCCGTCCCTATAATTCGGACTGCTAGCACTCGCCAAGACTGAGTGCTAACGGCTCGATGAAGGGCAAGAAGCCCTTCTCCGATCGAAAGTGAACGAGCGCCTACATTGCCTCGTTCCTGCTTGAACCCCCCCGTTCCGATCCATCAAGGAGATGCTATGAAACTTCGTCCGTTGCACGATCGCGTGATCGTCAAGCGCCTGGAAAACGAAACCAAGACCGCTTCCGGCATCGTGATCCCCGATAACGCCGCCGAAAAGCCCGACCAGGGCGAAGTGCTGGCCGTGGGTCCGGGCAAGCGCAACGAAAAGGGCGACTTCGTGGCCCTGAACGTCAAGGTCGGCGACCGCGTGCTGTTCGGCAAGTACAGCGGCCAGACCGTCAAGGTCGACGGCGACGAGCTGCTCGTCATGAAGGAAGAAGACCTGTTTGCCGTCGTCGAGAAGAAGTGATTCTTCGACCGCACGCTTTTTCCTGAACCCCAACAACTGAATCCGGAGAGATACACATGGCAGCAAAAGACGTCGTGTTCGGCGGCGAGGCACGTGCCCGCATGGTCGAAGGCGTGAACATCCTGGCGAACGCCGTCAAGGTGACACTGGGCCCCAAGGGCCGCAACGTGGTGCTCGAGCGTTCGTTCGGCGCCCCGACCGTGACCAAGGACGGTGTGTCCGTGGCCAAGGAAATCGAGCTGAAGGACAAGCTCCAGAACATGGGCGCGCAGATGGTCAAGGAAGTCGCTTCCAAGACTTCCGACATCGCCGGTGACGGCACCACCACCGCCACCGTGCTGGCGCAAGCCATCGTGCGCGAAGGCATGAAGTACGTGGCTGCCGGCATGAACCCGATGGACCTGAAGCGCGGCATCGACAAGGCGGTTTCCGCCCTGGTCGAGCAGCTGAAGAAGGCCTCGAAGGCCACCACCACCTCCAAGGAAATCGCGCAAGTCGGCTCGATCTCGGCCAACAGCGACGAGACCATCGGCAAGATCATTGCCGACGCGATGGACAAGGTCGGCAAGGAAGGCGTGATCACCGTCGAAGACGGCAAGTCGCTGGAGTCGGAGCTGGAAGTCGTCGAAGGCATGCAGTTCGACCGCGGCTACCTGTCGCCCTACTTCATCAACAACCCCGAGAAGCAATCGGCGCTGCTCGACAACCCGTTCGTGCTGCTCTACGACAAGAAGATCAGCAACATCCGCGACCTGCTGCCCACGCTTGAGCAAGTGGCGAAGTCGGGCCGTCCGCTGCTGATCATTGCCGAAGAAGTCGAAGGCGAAGCGCTGGCCACCCTGGTGGTCAACACGCTGCGCGGCATCCTGAAGGTCGTGGCCGTCAAGGCGCCGGGCTTCGGCGACCGCCGCAAGGCCATGCTGGAAGACATCGCCATCCTGACGGGCGGCAAGGTCATCGCCGAAGAAGTGGGCCTCACGCTCGAGAAGGTGACGCTGGCGGACCTGGGCCAGGCCAAGCGCGTTGAAGTGGGCAAGGAAAACACCACCATCATCGACGGCGCCGGTGCTGCGGCCGACATCGAAGCGCGCGTCAAGCAAGTGCGCGTGCAGATCGAGGAAGCCACCTCCGACTACGACCGCGAGAAGCTGCAGGAGCGCGTGGCCAAGCTTGCCGGCGGCGTGGCCGTCATCAAGGTCGGTGCTGCCACCGAAGTCGAGATGAAGGAAAAGAAGGCCCGCGTCGAAGACGCCCTGCACGCCACGCGTGCGGCGGTGGAAGAAGGCATCGTGGCCGGTGGCGGCGTGGCGCTGCTGCGCGCCAAGCAGTCGGCTGGTGCCATCAAGGGCGACAACGCCGACCAGGAAGCCGGCATCAAGCTGATCCTGCGCGCTGTCGAAGAGCCGATCCGCATCATCACGCAGAACGCCGGCGACGAGCCGAGCGTGGTCGTGAACGCGGTGCTGGCCGGCAAGGGCAACCACGGTTACAACGCCGCCAACGGCCAGTACGGCGACATGATCGAGATGGGCATCCTGGACCCGACCAAGGTGACGCGCACGGCGCTGCAGAACGCAGCTTCGGTCGCTTCGCTGATGCTGACCACCGAAGCCATGGTGGCCGAGTCGCCCAAGGAAGAAGCCGGCGGCGGCATGCCCGGCGGCATGGGTGGCATGGGCGGCATGGGTGGAATGGGCGGCATGGACATGTAAGTCCGGGCCGGGCTCGCGCCCAGCCAAACTCGAAAGGGCTGCTTCGGCAGCCCTTTTTCATGGGCGCGGGGGTTCTCGCTCGGGTTTCGTTTCGACACGGTCGGCGGATCGCTGCTTGCTAGCGTGCTCCGCGATGTCTTCCTGCAGTTCCGCGGCGCAGCCGACGCGCCCACCCGCTGGTCGGTGCGCCGCGCCATGGTGGCATCTCGCCCGCCTAGTCGTTGCCGGCAGCCTGCTGGCAAGCGCCGCCGGCCACGCCGCGCCGATGGACGCGCGACTGCTAGCCGCATCCGACAGTGCGCTGGCCGCCGACGTGGCCTGGCTCGTCGACCGGCGCGTGCTGTCGCTGCCGCTGGGCACCTGGCCCTTGCCGGTGGCGACGCTGCGCCGTGCGATCGATGCGCGCGCCGATGGCCCGTTGTCCGCTGCCGACGCGGCCGCCATGCAGCGTGTGCAGGCAGCACTCATGCGACTGAACGAGCCGGCCACCGCATCGCTGCGCATCAACACCGCGCGGCATCCCGCACTCGATGGCTCGGACACCGTGCGCGGCCGCTCGAACCTGCGCGTCACGCTGCAGCCGCCGCCCGAATTCGTGGCCCTGCGCCTGCGGTTGGGCGCCCTCGACCAGCCGATCGCCCGCCGGCGCAGCAGCATCGCACTGTCGGGGAGCTACCTCGCGGTGCCGGTGAACGGGGCGGTGGTGTCGCTCGGCCTGCTCGATCGCCATTGGGGCCCGGGCGTGATGACGAGCCCGCTGCTGTCGGATGCGGCGCCGCCCGCGCCGGCGCTGATCGTGCGCCGCATCCACGACCGCGCCTTCGATCTGCCGCTGCTGCGACACCTCGGCCCGTGGGGCTACGAACTGTCGATCGCGCAGTTGCAGGACTACCACCCGCGCGACGCCAATCTGCTCGGCATGCGCCTGCATCTGCGGCCGGCGCCGTGGATCGAGATCGGCGTGGCGCGGCACATCTTCTGGGGCGGTGTGGGCCGCCCGCGCACCGGCCGATCGCTGGCCGACGCACTGCTCGGGCGCAGCAACATCGACGGCCCCAAGGACACCGACCCGAGCAACGAACTCGCGGGCTTCGATGTGCGGCTGTCGCAGCGCATGGGCGACGCCGCCGCTGCCAGCGCCTACGCGCACCTGATCGGTGAAGACGAAGCCGGCAACCTGCCCTCGCACTGGATCGGCCTCGTCGGCCTGCAGTTCAAGCACGCCCGGGGCGAGCAGCGCCTGGAATGGACGCTGGAAGCCACCGACACCGAGACGGGCCGGCTCTTCGGCGCCGGCGACCAGCGCGGACCGGCCTATCGCCACGGCGTGTATCGCGATGGCTACTACCACGGCGGCATGCCGCTTGGCGTTCACATCGGCGGCGGCGGGCGCAGCGCGAGCCTCGGCCTCGCGTGGGTGGCGCCGCCCGGCGGCACGGTGGATCGCGTGGCGCTCGTCGCCACGGCCGCACGCGTGAGCGAAGGCGGGCCGGATGCGCTCAACCGCAGCTTCGGTGTTCCGGGCCGGCTGCGTGCCGCCTCGGTGCGGGCGGAAGGTGCGCTGGGCGCCGGCCGCTGGAGCCTGGGCCTGTCGCTGCAGCGCCACGACGCACAACCGCGCCGCGAGGCCGGAATCGTCGGCGCCATCGAATGGCCGTTGCGGGCGCTGGGCGCCACACCTTGATACGCATCGTGTCAGGGTCATTGCCCACTCGGGGGCCACGCCCCTCGGCCAAGATGATCGACTCAGTCCTGCCCTCGCCACCCAAGATGCCGAACTCCCCGCGTCTGCAGCGATTCGTCGAAGACGAGCTCTCGCGTTCCACCGTGATGGTCGAACGCACTGTGCAGGGCACCCTCGCGCAACTGCAGCAGCCGCGCGCCGGCATGCTGGGCGCGAGCGAGCGGCAGCATTACCACGACCTGCTGCAGCGCCTGCCGCTGCACGCCGCACGCTTCGCCCAGGCGTTCGACGAGGCGCTGAAACGGTTCGTTCGCGCCGAAGTACAAGAACAAGATCCGCAGGACGCCGGCGGTGCCGCGCACGACAGCCGCAGCGGCCTGGCGCTGATGGACGAGACCCGCGTCGAAGCCGACATCGAGATCTCGCGCGCGGCCCAGTTGATCGACGGTGCCGCCGAGTGGGAACTGCGCGAGCTGCAGACCTTCACCTCGGCGCTCGCCGGCCAGAAGCACGTGAGCGCCGAGTCGAACCCGTTTCGCCCGCTGGTCTACGCCCGCGCGCTGTGGCAGGCGGTGGGTGCGGTCGCCACCGTGCCGGTGCAGCGCGCCATCCTCATGCAGACGGCGGCGGGCGTGCTCTCCGGCCAGTTGAAGCTGGCGTGGGCTGCCGCCTGCACGCGACTCGAGGAAAAAGGCATCGAGCCGAGCATCTACCGCACGGTGGTGATGCCTTCGCACGGCGCCACGCGCGCGCCCACCTTCGACGTGACGCGCCCGGGCGCGCTCGAGGAGTTGCTGCCGTCCATGCCGGTGCGCAAGGCGACGGACGCCGCCGCGGCCACTGGCCCGGCACGCTCGACCGCTGCGCTCGAACAGGCGCTGGCGCAGCTCGAGGCGCAACTGGTGCGCGCCATGCGCGCCGGCGCGAACGGTACGCCCGCGACCTCACCGCTGCGCCAGTACCGCGACCAGTTGTCGGCCACCACCGCCAAGACCGTCGACCAGCAGGTGATCGAGCTGCTGTCGCGGCTGTTCGAGGCGGTGCTGACCGACCCGCAGTTGCCGCCGGCGTTTCGCGCGCCCATCGTGCGCCTGCAGGTGTCGGCGCTGCGCGTGGCGCTGGTCGACCCGAGCATGCTGCATGCGCACGACCACCCGGTGTGGCAGTTGATGAACCGCATCGCCGCGTCGGGCGAAAGCGCCGGCCCGGCCGCCAGCGCCAACGCGCAGGCGCTGCTCGCCTTCTGCGAAACCCTCGTCGGCGACATCGCCCGCGCGCCCGTGCAGGACGCCGAGGTCTACCGCCGCGGCCTCGTGCGCCTGCAGTCGTTTCTCGCCGAGCAGTTGCGCCTCGCCCAGGCCGAGGCGGCGCCCACGATCGCCGCGCTGGCCCACGCCGAACGCCTCGAATCGCTGGCGCGCGATCTTGCCAATCGGCTCACCGAGCAGATGGCGCCCATCCGCACCAGCGCCACCATCCGCCGCTTCGTCACCGGCCCGTGGGCACGGGCGCTGGCCGAGGCCATGCTGCGCTTCGGCGACAAGAAGGAGCCGACGCTCGGCTACCTGAAAGCCACCGACGAGCTGCTGTGGAGTCTGCGCCTGCCGGACCATCCGCAAAGCCGGCAACGCCTGGTCGCGATGCTGCCGGGGCTGCTGCAGCGCCTGCGCGAAGGCATGGCACTCGGCGGCATGCCGGGTGAGCAGCAGGACGCGCTGCTCGCCGAGCTGATGGCGGTGCACACCGAAGCGCTGCGTCCCGGCAAGCACGGTGGCGACGAATCGACGCCCCAGCAGATCGTGCAGCGACTGCGCGACGAAGTGGTGACCGATGCCGCCAGCCCGACGCCGTTCCGCGATTCGCTGATCGATCTGTCGTCCATGGAAACCGTGCCCGCCGACGCCATGAGCACCGGCGGCGGCACGCCCACGGCCGACCCGGCCCAGCGCATCGACATGCTGGTACCCGGCCACCGTTGCCGGCTGTTCGTGCAGGGCCGCTGGACACCGGCGCTGCTGCTGTGGCGCAGCGCGCACGGCGGCTACTTCGTGTTTGCCGACAACGACGCCGGGCGCCGGATCTCGATCACGCGCCGCGCACTCGAACGCTTGAGCGAAGAAGGGCTGCTGCACACCTTCGACGAGCACTCGCTGCTGCAGCGTTCGGTCGACCGGCTCGTGCGCAAGCTGGCCGCGCCTGCCTGAGCGGCGCGCGCTCTCAGCGAGCGAGCATCGCGGCGATCTCGCGTTCCACCAGAACCGGCTGCTCGTGCACCACCCAATGCGTGGCCTCGGGAATGCGCACCAGGCGCAGATCGGGCACGAAGGTGTTGAGCCCATCCAGCAGGCTCGGCAGCAAGGCCCGGTCCTGCTCGCCCCACAGCACCAGCGTGGGCACCTTCACCGTCACGAACTCCGGCGGGAAGGCGAGCTGCATCACCGATGAGTCGTCAGCGGTCGGCGGGTACATCGGCGAGGCGCGGTAGTAGTTGATCGCGCCGCGCAGGCCTTGCTGCCACACCGCGCGGTACTGCGCCTTCACCTCGTCGGTGAGCCAGGCCGCTGCGCCCATGCCGGTGAACAGGCGCCACAGCCGCTTGAAGTCGTCGGCCGCGAAATAGTCGTCGGCATCGTCGGCGCGCAGCCGGTTCATGTAGGCGCTGGCGGCCTGCTGCGCCGGGCTCGTCTGCAGCTCGCGCAGGAAGGTGCCCGGGTGCGGCGAGTTGACGATCACCAGCCGCTTCAGCCGCTGCGGATGCTGCACCGCGAAGTTCCACGCCACCGCGCCGCCCCAGTCGTGCGCGATCAGCGCTTCGAGCGGCCCGCCGAGTGCATCGACCAGCGCGGCGATGTCGGCCACCAGGTGCTTGGCTCGGTAGGCCTCGACCGCGGCCGGCGATGACGACGGCCCATAGCCGCGCAGGTTCGGCGCCACGCAGCGGTAGCGATCACCGAAGCGTTCGAGCAGTTCGTCCCAGGCGAAGGCGGCCTCGGGAAAGCCGTGCAGGAAGACGAGCAGCGGCGCGCCGGCGCGGCCGGCGGCGCGGCAAGACAGGGTGATGCCGTGCGGCAGCGCCACATCGAAGGTTTCGATCATCGCGGACCCTCCACGCCATGCGTCCAGCCATGCAGCACGAGCGCTGCATCGCCGACACCGGATTTCTTCAAGGCCGAGAAGAGCGCGATGCCCACATCGGCTTCGTCGGTCGCCAGCTCGCCCAGCACCTCCTGCGCGGTGCGCAGCGCGTCGGCGGCTTCCTTGCGGTTGAGCTTGTCGGCCTTGGTCAGCAGCACCAGCAGCTTGACCGAGCCGTTGCCCACGCGCGGGGCGACGAACGACAGCAGTTGCCGGTCGAGATCAGTGAAGCCGAGGCGCGAATCGATCATCAGCACCACGCCGGAGAGGTTGCGGCGAACCTCCAGGTAATCGGCCATCACCTGCTGCCAGCGCAGCTTGGCACCGCGCGCGACGGCGGCGTAGCCGTAGCCGGGCAGGTCGGCGAAAAGCGTGTCGGGTTCGAGCTTGGGGCCGAGCTCGAACAGGTTGATGTGCTGCGTGCGCCCGGGCGTCTTGGAGGCGAAGGCCAGGCGCTTTTGCTGCGTGAGCGTGTTGATGGCGGTCGACTTGCCGGCGTTGGATCGGCCGACGAAGGCGATCTCTGGCAGCTCGCCCTGCGGCAGCTGGTTGAGCTGGCTGGCCGTGGTGAGAAAGCGCGCGGTGTGCGCCCAGGCGAGCGCCGTCTTCTCATCGGGCACGGGCGGCAGCGCGGGGCTGCTGGACGGGTTTTGCTCGGTCATCGGGGCGCCCAAAGCCGGCATTGTAAAATCCGCGGGTTTTGCATCTGAAAAACTGCTCCGACATGAAGCCTGCCGTCCACCTGCTGTCCACCTTGCTGCTCGCCACCTTTGCCGTTGCGGCATCGGCCCAGCAAGCCAAGCCCGATCTCGCGGACCTGGCAAAAGGCCAGGCCATCGCCACGCAAGTGTGCATTGCCTGCCACGCGGCCGACGGCTCGCGCGGCGCGCCGGCCAACCCGATCCTGCAGGGCCAGCATCCGGAGTACCTCGTCAAGCAGCTCACCGAGTTCAAGGCCGGCACGCGCAAGAGCGCCATCATGCAGGGCTTTGCTGCGGCGCTGTCGGAAGCCGACATGAAGAACGTGGCGGCCTTCTATGCCAGCAAAGAGGCCAAGCCGGGCTTCGCCAAGCACAAGGACCTCGTGAGCCTGGGCCAGCAGATCTACCGCGGCGGCATCGCCGATCGCCAGATCGCCGCCTGCGCCGGCTGCCACAGCCCGAACGGCGCCGGCATCCCGGTTCAGTACCCGCGCCTGGCCGGCCAGCATGCCGACTACACCGAGGCGCAGCTCAAGGCCTTCCGTCATGGCGCGAACGGCGTGACCGAAGGCGCCCGCACGAACAGCGTGCAGATGATGGACATCGCGGCCAAGATGAACGACCGCGAGATCAAGGCCGTGGCCGACTACATCGCCGGCCTGCGCTAGACGCGCGTTCTTTCGCGAGCAGGAGGCCGGTCTTGCACCGGCCTTCGTCTTTTGTGGGCATTCTGTTGCAAACCCCCGAATCCGATAATTCGCGCATGAGCGCCACGACTGCAGGCATCGCCCTTCGCTCGCGTTCGCGCGTGCTGCGCGAGGTGATCGAGCTGCTGTCGTCGATGCGCTTCGCCATCTCGCTGCTCACCATCATCTGCATCGCCTCGGTGATCGGCACGGTGGTCAAGCAGAACGAGCCGGTCAACAACTACATCAACCAGTTCGGGCCGTTCTGGTCGAAGGTGTTCGCGGCCTTCGACCTCGGGCAGGTCTACAGCGCCTGGTGGTTCCTGCTGATTCTTGCGTTTCTCGTCGTCTCGACGAGCCTGTGCATCGCGCGCAACACGCCCAAGATCCTCGTCGACCTGCGCAACTACAAGGAACACCTGCGCGAGCGCAGCCTGAGCGCGTTCCACCTGAAAGGCCAAGGCCACACGGGCGAGTCGCGCGAGGCGGCGTTCGATCGCATCTCGAAGCTGCTGCTCGGCGGCGGCTGGAAGGCCAAGGTCGAGGTGCGCGAGAACGGCACCATGATCGCGGCGCGGCGCGGGCGCGCCAACAAGCTCGGCTACATCGCGGCGCATTCGGCCATCGTGCTGATCTGCATCGGCGGCCTGCTCGACGGCGACCTCATCGTGCGCGCGCAAATGCTGCTGCAGGGCAAGACGCCCTTCGCCGGTGGCGGCATGGTGCGCGACGTGGCGGGCGAGCACCGCCTCGCCGCCGACACACCGACCTTCCGCGCCAACCTGCTGGTGCCCGAGGGGGGACGCGCCGGCACCGCCATCATCGCCATGCGCAACGGCGTGGTGCTGCAGGACCTGCCGTTCGACGTGGAACTCAAGAAGTTCATCGTCGAGTACTACGAAACCGGCATGCCCAAGCTCTTCGCGAGTGAGATCGTCATCCACGACAACGAAACCGGCGAGAAGATTCCGGCCACCGTGGAAGTGAACAAGCCCGCGGTGCACCGCGGCGTGACGATCTACCAGAGCAGCTTCGACGACGGCGGCTCGGCGCTCACGATGCGCGCGATTCCGATGGGCCGCGCCGGCGGCGAGCCGTTCGAGATCAAGGGCACGGTGGGTGCGAGCACCCTGCTGTCGAACGCGGCCACGGGCGGCACCGACGAGCTGACGCTCGAGTTCACCGGCCTGCGCGTCATCAACGTCGAGAACTTCGGCAACCCCGAAGGCGCGGGCACCGACGTGCGCCGTGTCGACCTCGTCAGCTCGGTGGAGCAGCACCTCGGCTCGGGCGCCAAGGGCGACAAGAACAAGGAACTGCGCAACGTCGGCCCCTCGGCCAGCTACAAGCTGCGCGACGCCGCCGGCCAAGCGCGCGAGTTCCACAACTACATGCTGCCGGTGGAACTCGACGGCCAGCGCGTGTTCCTCGCCGGCGTGCGCGACAACCCGGTCGACAACTACCGCTACCTGCGCATTCCCGCCGACGACCAGGGCAGCATGGAAAGCTGGCTGCGCCTGCGCCGCGCGCTCGGCGACGAAGCGGTGCGCGACCAGGCCACGGCGCGCTACGTGGCCGTCGCCACGCCCGCCGACAAGCCGGCGATGGCGCCGCAGCTCGCCGCCACCGCCACGCGCGTGCTCGCGCTGTTCGCCGGCGCCGTGCCGGTACGCGAGGGCGAGGCGCCCACGGGCGGGCTGCAGGCGGTGTCCGATTTCCTCGAAACCAGCGTGCCCGAGGCCGAACGCGCGCGCATCTCGGAAGTGCTGCTGCGCATCCTGAACGGCAGCCTGTTCGAGCTGCTCAACCTCACGCGCGAAAACGCCGGCCTGGAACCCATGCCGGGCGACGAGAAGGCCGCCGCCTTCATGACGCAGGCGGTGCTGTCCATCTCCGACAGCTTCTTCTACCCGGCGCCGGTGCTGCTGCAGCTCACCGACTTCAAGCAGGTGCAGGCGAGCGTGTTTCAGGTGGCGCGTGCACCGGGCAAGACGCTGGTCTATGCCGGCGCGGTGTTCCTCATCATCGGCGTGTTCGCCATGCTCTACATCCGCGAGCGCCGGCTGTGGGTGTGGATTGCGCCCGATGGCGAGGGAACCAAGCTCACCACCGCGTTGTCCACCACGCGGCGCACGCTCGATGCCGATGCGGAGTTCGAGCAGTTGAAGGCGGCGATCCTGCAGCCGCCGCCCGCCCTCACCCCAACCCTCTCCCGCGAGCGGGAGAGGGGGTAAGACAGCGCTTCACTGGAGGCACCATGAATACGACCACCCTGACACTCGGCCGGCCCGGCCCGTTCTCGGCCCGCTCGGCCTACGACTGGGCCTTTGCCGTGCTGATGATCGTCGGCGGCGGCTGGGCCTTCCAGCGCTACCTGCCGTCGATGGACGTGTACGAAAAGTGGATCCTCATCGGCGCCATCCCGACGATGATCGCGCTCGGCTGGTTCTGGGGTCGCCTGCGCACGCTGGCCGTCGCCGTGGGCGCCATCGCGCTGCTCGCCATCGCGCTCTACAACCGCACGCCCGACGCCTTCGGTGCCGACCTCGCGCAGGCCGACAGCGTCTTCCTGCTCAAGTACTTTCTCTCCAGCCAGAGCGCGATCCTGTGGATGAGCGTGCTGTTCTTCATGAGCACGGCGTTCTACTGGATCGGCTTCTTCGCCCGTGGCGAAGACAACACCGCCCTGCGACTCGGTTCGCGCATGGCCTGGGCCGCCGTGTTCATGGCGCTGGTCGGCACGCTGGTGCGCTGGTTCGAGAGCCACCAGATCGCACCCGACATCGGCCACATCCCGGTCAGCAACCTGTACGAAGTGTTCGTGCTGTTCTGCTGGCTCACCACCCTCTTCTATCTCTACTACGAACAGCACTACCGCACGCGCGCGCTCGGCGGCTTCGTGATGCTGGTGGTGAGCGGCGCGGTGGGCTTCCTGCTCTGGTACACGGTGGCGCGCGGCGCGGCCGAGATCCAGCCACTGGTGCCGGCGCTGCAGAGCTGGTGGATGAAGCTGCACGTGCCGGCCAACTTCATCGGCTACGGCACCTTCGCGCTCTCGGCGATGGTGGCTTTCGCCTACCTCATCAAGCAGCATGCGAGCGAGGCGAGCTGGCTGAAGTTGTCGCCGCTGTTCCTCTTCGGCCTGGTGCTGTGCTTCGAGCCGGTGGTGTTCCGCAGCAACCCGGTCGAAGCCATCTCCAGCTACTGGGCGATGTACTTCGGCGCCGCCATCCTCATCGTCGGCGGCATCCTGCTGGCGCGCCGGCGCATCGCCGAACGCCTGCCCGCACTCGAGGTGCTGGACGACGTGATGTACAAGGCCATCGCGGTGGGCTTCGCGTTCTTCACCGTTGCCACCATCCTCGGCGCCTTCTGGGCCGCCGAGGCCTGGGGCGGCTACTGGAGCTGGGACCCGAAGGAGACCTGGGCGCTCATCGTCTGGCTCAACTACGCCGCCTGGCTGCACATGCGCCTGATGAAGGGCCTGCGCGGCACGGTGGCTGCGTGGTGGGCGCTGGCGGGCCTGGCGGTCACGACCTTCGCCTTCCTCGGCGTCAACATGTTCCTGTCGGGCCTGCACTCCTACGGCGAGTTGTAGCCGCCTCGGCGGTCAGTGGTTCCGCCAACGTTGGACCATGACCTGCTGGACCTTGCCGCTGAAGAAATAGCGGCGATTGGTGGCCCCCTGCGGGTCGGCGCCGATCACCACCGGGCTGTTGTTGAGCGTCACGCCGCCGCTGATCGACGCTGACGGCGTGTGCTGGGTGTTGTCCACCCACAGCCGCACCGCGCCGCCGCCGTCGTAGGCGGCGACGATGAAGTACGAATCCGTGCCGTTGAACGCGCTGAGCGGCGCCGTGGCATAGGTGTAGGAGCCGCCGACGTGCACGCCGAAGCGCAAGGTCGCGCCCGACTGCTCCAGCGCGAAGCCGCCGGCATCGCTCTTCGCCAGGATGGACTGCGTGGCACCGGACGAAAGGTCGTCGAAGTTGACGACCGCCGTGACGAGAAAACCGCCGGCCGCCGCGTTGTCGGCATCCCAGGTGCCGATGGACTGCGCGCCCTCGAACACCATGCTGCCGCCCACGCGGTCTTCGTCCGACGTGACCGACAGCACTTCCAGCGCGGGCGTGCCGTTGCTCTCGCCCACCAGATGGTCGGCCGAGGTCGTGCGTTGGTAGGCCAGCGGATAGGCCGTCTGCCGCGCGGTGTTCATGTACACGAGCGAGGTGCTCTCTTCCACCAGATCGCGCGCCGACGAGGTCTTGGGCGTGGCGCCACGGTCGTAGTCGGAGGTGATGAAGTCCACGTCCTCACGAAAGGCCGACAGGAACACCTCGCCCATGCTGGCCGGCGTGGTGTAGACGCCCACGCCGAGGCCCAGCAGCTTGGCCTGCATCAGTGCCCCGAAGAGGCTGGGCATCTGGTACTGGAACTCCACGCCGTGGAAGCCCAGGTTCTTGGTCGCGCGAATGCCGTTGCGGATGTCGGTCTGCAGCAGCGTGTGGAAGCGGATGTGGTCGCGGATGCCCGCGAACTCGCCCAGCGCCAGCAGGTTCTTCGCGCGCACCAGGTGCTGGTGGCGGTTGGACGAGTTCATGAAGGCGCGCAGCATCGCCGGCCGCCCGGCCGTCGCATAGCCGTGGTCGCGCACCGCGCGCAGCACGCCCAGCATCAGCGTGTCGCTGGCCGACGCCGTGCTGTAGCCCTCCTTGATTTCGAGAAAGAGCAGGCGATCGCTCTGCTGCAGCGCGGTGTTGGACAGCGCCGCAGCGAAGGTGCCGTGGGCCGCTTCGCCGTCGTTGTGCTCCACGTAGACCTGGCCGTCGGCATGAAGCGTGAGGTCGAATTCGATCAGGTCGAGATCGCGGGACAGCGCCATCGCCACCTGGGTTTGCGTCTGGGCGTTGGTGTCGCCGTAGCAGTTGTGGCATGACAGCGCCGCGACGTTGCCCAGCGGCGAGGTGGGCAGGGACCGGCTCACGCCGTCCCAGTAGCCCGCCATTGCGGGCAGCGACAACGCGAGCAAGCCCGCCGTCGCGACTTGACCCAGAACCTTGACTATCCAGTGCATCGTCGACATCGAATCTCCTTGCCGTGGTGAAGTCGTGATCCGCCGGCGCGCATGCGTGGCCGGCGCTTTTGCTCAGGAAGGCGTGGTCGAGACCTGCAGGCCCGTGTCGCGGCCGGTGTCGATGCGGCTGCGGCGCAGCATGCCGGCGGCATCGAGCACGGGATAGGCGGTCGAGCAGAACAGCGAATGCAGGCGCTTCATGTCGCTGATGAGGTCCAGGTGCAGCGAGCTCGTCTCGATGCTCTGCAGCGTCTCGCCGGCCAGCCGCGTGAGGTGCGTTTTCGCGTACTGGCGCTCAAGATCCCGAAAGGCATCCTTCTCGGCGAGCAGGCGCTGGGCGCTTTTCAGGTCGCTGTTCAGGAACACCGACAGCCCGAGCAGCAGGCTGGACACCAACCGGCCGTGCATCTCGCACACCTCCGCGAGGCCGGCGCTCGAGAAGTTGCGCTGCTGCGCGATCTTCTTGTGCTCCACCTCGCTAACGAGGCGCTCGATGATGTCGCCCGCCTGCTCCAGGTTGATGGTGAGCGCGGTGATGTCGGTCCAGCGCCGGATCTCGTCCTCGTTCATCTCGGTGCGCGACACGCGGGCGAGGAACATCTTCACTTCGGTGTAGAGCCGGTCGACGTCGTCGTCGAGCCGGCGGATCTGGCCGGCGCGTGCGAGGTCGTTGTCGCGGATCACCGGCAGCAGATGGGCCAGCATGTTCTCGACGATCTCGCCGATGCGCAGCACTTCGCGCGCGGCACTGCTCAAGGCCACGCTCGGGGTCTCGATCGCGGCCCGGTCGAGATAGCGCGTCTGGATGGCTGCGCCTTCGTCCTGCGCGGACGCCGGAATGAGCGCGCAGCACAGCCGCGCCATCGGCCGCACCAGCGCCAGCGCCGCGACACAGCGCACGGTGTTGTAGACGATGTGAAAGCCGATCAGCGCCACCGCGGTGTCGCTCGCGAGCCGGCCCGCCCAGGCCTGCAGCGGATCGATGAAGGGCAGCACCAGCATCGCGCCACCGAAGCGGAACAAGGTGCTGCCGAGCGCCACGCGGCGCGCCGCGGCGTTCAGCCGGCTCGCGCCGATCAGCACCAGCACGCCGCTGCCGAGGTTGGCGCCGATCACCAGGCACAGCCCCACCGGCAGCGTGATGACGCCGGTGCTCGCGAGCGACGCGGCCAGCAGCACGGCGGCCAGACTTGAATAGGTGAGGACGGCCAGCGCCGCGCCGATCACCACGTCGAGCAGCACATCGCCGGTGAGCGAAGAGAACAGCACGCGCGCACCGGCCGCCTGCGTCATCGGCTGCGTGGCCGCCTCGACCAACTGCAGCGCATGCAGGATCAGGCCGAGGCCGATGGCCGCGCGGCCGAGCCGCCCGGCGGGCGTCTCGCGCCGCGGCAGGTACACGAGCACGCCGCCGAAGATGATGAGCGGCGACAACCACTGCGCATCGAAGCTCAGCACGCCGGCCATCAGCGCCGAGCCGACGTCGGCGCCCAGCATCACGGCCAGCGCCGGCGGCAGGCCGACCAGCCCCTGCCCGACAAAGCCGCACACGATGACGGCGGTGGCGTTGCTGCTCTGCACCAGGCTGGTGACGCCCGCCCCGGCGACAAATGCGCGGCCGCGATGCGCGATACCCGTGCTCAGCACGCGGCGCAGTTGCGGGCCGTAGACGCGCAGGATGTCGCTGCGCACGATGTGCGTGCCCCACACCAGGAGCGCAAGGCCCGCGAGCAGCTCAAGCAGCGTGGTCACGGGCCGTCAGCAGATGATGGGCCAGTTCGGCAAAGCCGGCGCCGCTGGCGCAGCGCGTGATGAAGCGCGGCAGATGGTCCAGGCGGTCGGCGAAGTCGAGCACGTTGGCCACGCCGACGGACAGCGGGAAGTACGCAAACATCGGCGCGTCGTTGGGCGAATCGCCCGCGAACACGCAGCGGTTGCGCTGTGCGTCGTCGGCCAGATCGATGCCGTAGCGCTCCTGCATCATCAGCCGCGCCATGCTCAGCTTGTCGTAGCGGCCGAACCAGCCGTTGACGTGGATGGAACTGATCTTGGCCGTCATGCCGGCCGCTTCCATCAGTTGCGCGATGCGCTCCACGTCGGCGCGCGGCAGCGGCGGCACGTCTTCGCGAAAGTCGATGGCGAGGTCGTACTGGCGGCAGAACTGGTCGGACGCGACGGCGCAGCCGGGCACCTCGCGCAGGATGCGCTCGCGCACCTCGGCCATGCGTTCGGCGTTGCGCGCACGCTCGGCTTCGCCCAGCAGGTGGCGCGTGCGCAGGATGCCCGCCTCGCGGTCGTGCCACATGTAGAGCGCACCGTTCTCGCCGATGACGCCGTCCACCGGCCACAGCCGCGCGATGTGATCGCACCAGCCGGCGGGCCGGCCGGTCACGGGGATCACGCGCAGGCCGGCGCGCTGCAGCGCTTCGAGCGCGGCATAGACATCGGCGCCGAGCTTGCCCGCGGTGGTGAGCGTGTCGTCGATGTCGGTGAAAACGGTCGCGACCTGCGCGACCGGCAGTTGGTCCACGAACTTCAAGCCAGCTCCAAGAGTTGCGGCTGGTGATCGGATGCCTGGGTTACTGCGTCGATGGTGAGGACCCGCACGTTCGGCAGCAGGTCGGCACTCGCGAAGACGAAGTCGGTGGCGCAGGGCTGCGGCCAGTACTTGTTCTCGTGGATGCCGGTGGTTGGCGGATGCGGCTGCGTGCCGTGCAGGTGCTGCCACACGTCGACGAGGCGGGGAATCCGCGGATCATCGAATGGCTGTTGCAGCCGTGCGTGCAGCGGATCTTCCGGCGGGAAATTGAAGTCGCCCATCAGCAGCGTGCGCGTGGTCGACGGCAGCGCGTGATAGGGCGAGCCGGAGCCGTCGCGCGCGCCACTGCTCAGCGCCCGCAGGCAACCCGCTGCATGGCAGGCACGGATCGCCTCGACTTGGGCCTGCCGCTGCGACGCCGAGTGGTACTCCAGATGCGTGGTCATCACGACCAGCGGGCCGAGCGGCGTGTCGAGTGTGGCTTCCAGCATCGCGCGCGGCATGCTGATGACGGCGTCGTCGGGCGGCCACGGCAGCTGGTGGCGCAGCACGCGATGCACCGGCAGGCGCGACAGCAGCAGGTTGCCGAAGCGGCGCCGGCCCTTCGGCGCCGGCACGTCCACCGGTGTGACGGACACCGCCGTGAAACCGGGCAGCAGGTTCGCGAAGATGTCGAACTGGTCTTCGCCGCTGCTGCCGGCCAGCGTGTCGTAGCTGGCCGCGACTTCCTGCAGGCACAGCACATCGAAGTCGCCGAGCTGCTTGGCGCCGTCGACGATGCGCTGCGGGTCGACGATGCCGTCGAGGCCGCGCGCCCATTGGATGTTCCAGGTGATCAACTTCATCGCCTGCGCCTCAACGGATTCCGGCGCGCATGAAGGACTGGACGAACTGGCGCTGGAACAAGAGAAAGCCGAGCAGCAGCGGCGCCGAAGTCATCAAGGTGGCCGCCGTGATGATCGACCAGTCCACGCCCTGGTCGGTGGACGAGAACACCTGCAGCCCGACGGTGAGCGGGCGCGACTCGACCGAGTTGGTGATGATGAGCGGCCACAGGAAGTTGTTCCAGTGCGTGCTGATCGACACCAGCCCATAGGCGAGGTAGATGGGCTTGGCCAGCGGCACGTAGACCTTCCACAGGATCTGCAGCGTGCCCGCGCCTTCCACCGTGGCGGCTTCATCCAGCTCGCGCGGCACCGACTTGAAGGTCTGGCGCAAGAGGAAGATGCCGAAGGCCGAGGCGAAGTACGGCAGGCCGATGGCGAGGATGGTGTCGCGCAGGCCCAGCAGATTCATCGTGTTGTAGTTTTCGACGATGAGGATGTCGGGCATGACCATGAGCTGCATCAGCACCAGCATGAACAGCACGTTGCTGCCGCGGAACTCGAAGCGCGCGAAGGCGTAGGCCGCGGTCGTGGCGAGCACGAGCTGCGCCGCAAGAATCATCGTCACCAGCAGAAAGGTGTTGAGGAAGTAGCGCGGAAAAGGCGCGGCGTTCCAGGCGTTGACGAAGTTCTCGCCGGTCAGCGGAGCTCCCAATTCAAAGCGCGTGGCGAACTCGGCCGGGTGCACTGCCGTCCAGATGGCGTAGACGAGCGGCAGCAGCCACAGCAGGCCCAGCACCCAGGCCGCAGCGGTTTCGAGCCAGCGGTTGCGCTCGCCGAACGGGTTGATCACAAGGGTTGCCGTCATGGGTGCCCCTCGTCCGATGAGTACATCGGCCGGTCCCCCGAGGGGACGCGGGCCGGCTTGGGAGCGGCCCGGCGCTCGGCCCGCAAACAGCTTGGCACAGGGTTTCTCATTGGTAGTGGATCTTGCGATCGAGGATGCGGAACTTGACCAGCGCGATGACGCCCAGCACCACGAGCAGCGCCACGGTCAGTGCGGCGGCATAGGACGAATCCCAGAAGCTGAAACCGACCTCGTAGATGTAGTACAGCAGCAGCGAACTCGCGTTGTTCGGCCCGCCCTTGGTCATCACCACGATGTGATCGACGAGGCGGAAGGAGTTGATCAGCGCGTTGATCAGCACGAACAGCGTGGTGGGCATGAGCAGCGGGAATTGCACGCGCCAGAAGTACTGCCAGCGCGAGGCGCCTTCGAGCCCGGCGGCCTCGGCCAGCGTGGGCGAGATCTGCTGCAGCGCCGCCAGGTAGAAGATCATGAAGAAGCCGGCCTCCTTCCAGATGGCGACGACCATCATGGCGCCCAGCACGGTGTCGGGGTTGCCGAGCCAGTTGTGCGCCGGCAGGCCGAAACCGCGCATCACCTGCTCGAGCAGGCCGTACTGCGGCGTGTAGAAGAACAGCCAGATGTTGGCCACCGCGATCATCGGCAGCACGGTGGGCGTGAAGTAGGCAAGACGCAGCACGCCGCGCCCGGCGAGGCGGTCGTTCACCCACAGCGCCATCATGATGGCCAGCGCAATCGACGTGGGAATGGTGCCGAGCGCGAACCACAGGTTGTTGGTCAGCGCCTGCCAGAACACCGGGTCGTCGACCATCAGCGCGTAGTTCTCCGCGCCGACGAAGACCGACGGCCGGCCGGTCTTGGGCGTGGAGAAGAAGCTGTGCCAGATGGTTGCGATCGCCGGGTAGTGCGTGAACGAGACCAGCAGCACCAGCGCGGGCAGCAACAGCAGCCAGGGCGTGACGGGGGAATGGTTGCGGTTCATGGCGGGTTCGCGTTCGAGAGCGCAGAGTCTCCAAATCCCGTTCGCACTGAGCTTGTCGAAGTGCCCGCGCGCACAAGCGAGGCTTCGACAGGCTCAGCCCGAACGGTTCCTATGGATCGATTGCAAGTCGACATCAAACTCCGTTCGTACTGAGCTTGTCGAAGTGCCTGCGCGCGCAAGCAAGGCTTCGGCAAGCTCAGCCCGACCCTTCGACAGGCTCAGGGCGAACGGGTTCGGGCTTCGATACCTCAGCCCGAACGGGGCAGGCTCAGCGCCAGCTGCGCAGAATCCGATCCGCCTCGCGCTGCGCATCCTTCAGCGCCTCCTGCGGCTTCTTGGTACCCGTGAGCGCCGCCTGCAGGTTGTCGTTCAGCGCCTTGGTCACGCGCTGGTTCTCATGCGTCGACAACTCCGCCACGCTGAACTCAAGCTGCTCGCGCGCCACCAGCGCATCGGGCACTTCCTTCACGTACTTCTGCATCTCCGGCGTTTCCCAGGCATCGGGCCGCGTGGCGACATAGCCGGTGGCGATGCTCCATTCCGCCGCGCGTTGGGGGCTGCTGGCCCAGCGGATGAACTTCATCGCCGCCTGCTGCTGCGCGGGCGTGGTCTTGTTGAAGACATAGAAGTTGCCGCCGCCCGTCGGGCTGCCGCGGTGCTTGGCGGCCGGCAGCATCGCCGTGCCGAAGGGGAAGGAAGCGTTCTTGCGCAGGTTGGTCAGGTTGCCGGTGCTGGTCCACACCATCGCGGCCTTCTGCTCCAGAAAGTCCTTCGGCGTCGTACCCCACTCGACCACGCCCGCAGGCATCACCTTGTGCTTGGCCGACAGGTCAACCCACCACTGCAGTGCTTCCACCGCGCCCGGCTTGTCGAAGTAGGTCTTCGTGCCGTCGGAATTCATGAGGATGGTGTCGTTGGGCGTCGTCATGCCCTGAAAGATCCAGTAGGGGAAGCCCGTCGACGGAATCTTCACGCCCCATTGCGTGACGTTGCCGCTCGCGTCGCGCTTCGTCAGCTTCTTGGCGGCCGCCACCGTCTCGTCCCAGGTGGTGGGCGGCTTCTCGGGATCGAGCCCGGCTTGCTTGAACAGGTCCTTGTTGTAGAACATCACGATGGTCGAGCGCTGGAACGGAATGCCCCAGGTCTGACCGCCGGTCTGACTGTTCTGCATGAAGCTGTCGTAGAAGCCGGCGATCCACTTCTTGTCGGCCGCCGACGAGGCAATCTTGTCGATCGGTGTGATCGCGCCTTCGTCGATGAGCGTGAACAGGTCGGTGGACAGCAACACGGCCATCGTCGGCGGCGCGCCGCTCTTGAAGGCGGTGAGCGACTTGACGAGGCTGTCCTGATAGGTGCCGGCGTAGACCGCCTGGATCTTGATGTCCGGGTTCTCCTTCTCGAAGTCGGCCACCATGCCGTCGATGGTCTTGGTGACGGCGCCGCCCACGGCCACCGGGTAATACAGGCTCACTTCGACCGGTTCGGCGGCCAGCGCCGGCGCGGCGCCGAAGGCCGCCGTGACCAGCAAGGCGGCCGTGGTTTTCAGCAGGGTTCTGCGCATGTTGTCTCCTGTCTCGTTGGAAGAATGGGAACCGCGGTTCCCTAGGGGGAAAGGGTGGCAGTCGCCGCTGGCATTGCGACGGTCGCCGGCGTTGCCGTTGCCGCGTTGACCGGCTGGCGGCGCCTGCCGGTCTTCGCGTCGAAGAAGTACTGATCGGAGGCATCCCACGCGAGGTGGACCGCGTCGCCCGCCTTCAGCGTGATCTGCCCCGGCACCCGCACCAGCAGTGGCGCCGTGCCGATGCGTGCGCCGAGGATGGTGTCGGCGCCGAAGTACTCCACGCTGTGCACCAGCGCCGGAATGCCGCTGCCGGTGAGGCGGATGTGCTCCGGCCGCACGCCGAGTTGCAGCTCCTCGCCGGCCGACGTAGGCAGCACGGCCGGCCCAGAAGAACCGTCGATGACCAGGCCGGACGCCGTGGGCTTGAGCGGCAGGATGTTCATTGGCGGCGTGCCGATGAAGCGCGCGACGAACTCGGAGGCGGGCTGCGCGTACAGCTCGGCCGGCGGCGCGTCCTGTTCGATGCGGCCGTTGCGCAGCAGGATGACCTGGTCGGCCATGCTCATGGCCTCGGTCTGGTCGTGCGTCACGTAGATCATGGTGATGCCGAGCTGGCGCTGCAGCTCGCGGATCTCGCGGCGCATCTCCTGGCGCAGTTGCGCATCCAGGTTGGACAGCGGCTCATCCATCAGGCACAGCGGCGTCTCGGCAATGATGGCGCGCCCCAGCGCCACCCGCTGCTGCTGGCCGCCGGAGAGCTGGCCGGGGCGACGGTCGAGCAGGTGCGCGAGACCCAGCAAGTCCGACACGCGCTTGAGCCGCGACTCGAAATCCTTGACGGGTTCCTTGCGCACGCGCACGCCGAAAAGAATGTTCTCGCGCACGGTGAGATGAGGGAAAAGCGCATAGGCCTGGAACACCATCGCGATCCTGCGCTGCGAGGGTTGAAGCCGTGTGACATCGCGCTCGCCGAAGTGAATGCTGCCGGCGGTGGGTGTGTCCAGGCCCGCGATCAGGCGCAGCGTCGTCGACTTGCCGCAGCCCGAAGGCCCCAGCAGCACCGTGAAGTCGCCCGACTTGACCGAGAAGTCGATGTCCTGCACCGCGTGCGCGGCGCCCCAGCTCTTGGTGATCTTGCGTAGCGAAATGGCTGTCATCGGATGTCCAGAAAATGCGTGTGTCCGGGAAGCGCGCTCAGGCGTACGCCGGCTCGCGCGGGCTGTCGACGAGTGCCGCCGTGAACGCCTGCGCAAAGGCCGCGCGTTGCGCTTCGCTCATGTGCAGCCCGCACTTGGTGCGCCGCCACAGGATGTCGTCCGGCTCGCGCGCCCACTCGTTCGCCACGAGGTAGTCGACCTCGCGCTGCGTGAGCCCGCCGCCCCAGTCGCGGCCCAGATCCGCCGGCGTCGCCGCATCGCCAAGGATGGCGCGCGCATGCAGCCCATGGCGCGCGAACAGGCGTTCGAGAAAGCGCGGGTCGAAGCGCGGATGGGCCTGCCACAGCCGCGCCAGTTCGAGCGCACGCTGTTCGCGCGGGAAGCCGCTGCCGGGCAGCGCCTCGGTGGCCGTCCAGGCGCCGCGCGGCGTGGTGAACCAGGGCGACAGCGCCTCCATCACCGATTCGGCCAGGCGCCGGTAGGTGGTGATCTTGCCGCCGTAGACCGAGACGCAGGGCGCGCCGGCCTCGTCGTTCACGAGCAGCGTGTAGTCGCGCGAGACGGCCGAAGGGTTCTCGACCTCCTCGCCGTACAGCGGGCGCACACCGGCGTAGCGCCAGACGATGTCGCTCGCAGCGATCGGCTGGGCGAGATAGGTGTTCGCGGCATCGAGCAGGTACTGCTCTTCTTCCGGGCTCACGTGCGCGCGCTTCTCGATGTCGGGCTCCTCCACGTCGGTGGTGCCGATGAGTGTGTAGTCGTCTTCATACGGAATCATGAAAACGATGCGGCGGTCATGGTTCTGCAGCATGTAGGCGTGCTCGCCCGCGAACAGCCGGCGGGTGACGATGTGGCTGCCGCGCACCAGCTTGAGCGTGCCCGGCGCCGTCTTCGGCCGCGGATTCAGGAACGCATCCACGCGGCCCACCCACGGCCCGGTGGCGTTGACCACGGCGCGTGCCTTCAGCACCCGCTTCTCGCCCGTGAGCATGTTCTCCAGCACGCAATGCCAGCCGCCGCCGCGGCGCTCGGCGCTCGCAAGCCGCGTGCGCGCGAGGATGCGCGCGCCGTGGTCCTGCGCGCTGCGCAGGTTGAGGATGACGAGCCGCGCGTCGTCCACCCAGGCATCGGAGTACTCGAAGGCATGCACCAGCGCCGGCCGCAGGCCGCTGGGCGTGCCGAGCGCATTCAGCCGCACCGCACGCGAATGCGGCAGGCTGATGCGCCCGCCGATGTGGTCGTACAGCCAGAGGCCGAGCCGGATCATCCAGCGCGGGCGCAGTCCCTTCACATGCGGCAGCACGAAGCGCATCGGCCGCGAAATGTGGGCGGCAATACGCAGCAGATGCTCGCGCTCGGACAGCGCCTCGGCCACGAGGCGGAACTCGCGGTACTCGAGGTAGCGCAGGCCGCCGTGGATCAGCTTGGTGCTGGCCGACGAGGTGCCGCCGGCGAAATCGCCCTGCTCGCACAGCGCGACCGAGAGGCCGCGGCCGGCCGCGTCGCGTGCGATACCGGCGCCGTTGATGCCGCCGCCGACGACCAGCAGATCACAGGAATCGGGATGCGTCATGCCTTCTTCCGCCGCTTGCCGCCCGATGCCGGGGCACTGCCGTCGTCGTCGAGCAGCAGCCGGGCGCTGGGCTCGTCGATGACGAGTTCGTTGATGAATCCACCGCGCAGCGCCGCCTTCACGCCCGGCACCTTGCCCTTGCCCGAGACGACGCAGATGGAATGCTTCGCGCGGCGGAACTGGTCGAGATCGGGGCCGCTGCTGCGTGCGTTGAGCGAGACATCGCGCCAGCTGCCGTCACCGCGGAAGAACACGGTGGCGATGTCGCCGATCACGCCCTCGCGCTGCAGGCCCTGCACGTCCTGGCGGCTCAGGAAGCCGCCGGTGTGCACGTGGCTGCCCGTCTCCTTCACGCCGATGCTGAAGAGGATGATGGAGGCGCCTTCCTGCAGCGCGCGGATCGACTTGATGCTGCGCTCGCGCCACAGCGCCGAACGGGTGTCTGCGTAATCGAAGAAGGCCGGCACCGGAAAGGTGTGGGCGCGCGCGCCGAAGTTCTGCGCGAAGCGCGAGACCAGCGATTCACCGAAGGTGTTGACGATGTCGAGCCCGGTGCCTGAGCCGTTCAGTTGCACCACATCCACATCGCGCACATGCCGCGGCACGAGAGACTGCGCGATGGCCGCGACCGTGGTGCCCCAGGCGAGACCCAGCACCGAAGAAGGCAGCACCAGCGTGCTGACATAGGCGGCCGCGTGGGCGGCCACGCGCTGCAGGCGATCGGCCTCGCTGGCCGTGTCGACCACCGGCACGACCTGGATGACGCTCAGCTGGTAGCGCTCGCGGATGGCCTGCTCCAGCGTTCGCGACTGCTCGCTCGGATCGTTGATGCGGATCTCGACGAGCCCGTTCTCCTTGGCATGCGTGAGCAGCCGCGACACCGTGGCGCGCGACGTTCCCATCTCTTCGGCGATGGCGGCGGTCGTCATTTCCTGGAAGTAATAGAGACGCGCCACCCGCACGGCGAGGCGGGCCGTTTCCTGGCGATTTCCGTTGACGGTGGGCTTGCTCATCGATGCGTGAACAGATGATCATGTTGAATGAACGGATGTAACACTACAGGAGCCGCGATGGCGGTGCAAGGGGGATCGACCCGGTTCGTGCCGAAGGGCCAGGCGACGCTTCGGGCTTGAGCCGCGCGCCGGTGTGAGCGATGCCACGGCGGGCGCGCGACGCGTCATCGCAGGGTCGAAATCACAGCCGTATAGTGGTGCGATCCGTCACGAAAGCACCCCGCCATGCCCTATGTCCGCCGCTCGCCCGATGGCCGCATCGCCAGCCTGCACCGTGAGCGCGAGGACGGCGCAGAGGAGTACGTGCCCGAAGCGCATCCCGACGTGCTGGCCTTCGTGGGCGCCGACGCACCGGGCGGCGAAGAACAGTTCAGCCGCCTTGACGCCGATTTCGTGCGCGTGATCGAAGACGTGATCGACACGCTGATCACCAAGAACATCCTCAACATCACCGACCTGCCGGCCGAAGCGCAGGCCAAGCTGTTCGCGCGCAAGAGCTTTCGCGAGCGGGTGTCGAAGAGTTCGCTGCGGCTATTCGAGCCGACGGATTTCGGCGACGTGATCTGAAGGCGCCCACAAACCCGTTCGCCCTGAAGTATCGAAGGGCCTGTCGCAGGGAGCAGGGGCTTCGATACCTCAGCCCGAACGGGTGGTGGCGAGCCGCGGAAAGCTCTCGGCCCCAGAGCCGTTCAACCTGCCGCTGAAGCCATCGGCTCACCCAGCCGCACCGCCAGCTCCGGCGCCCACGACGGGTTGAAACGCAGCTCGGGGTTCTGCGGAAACAGCATCACCACCGTCGAGCCCAGCAGGAAGCGGCCCATTTCCTCGCCCTGCTTCAGCCACACCGCCTGGTCGTCGTAGCGCCAGTCGCGCAAGGTGCCGGGTCGCGGCGGGTTGACGACGCCGTGCCACACGGTCGCCATGCTGCCGACGATGGTGGCGCCCACCAGCACCAGCACGAAGGGGCCGAGCGGCCCCTCGAACACGCACACCACGCGCTCGTTGCGCGCGAACAGGCCCGGCACGCCGCGAGCGGTGACGGGGTTCACCGAGAACAGCTCGCCCGGCACGTGAATCATGCGCGTGAGCCGCCCATCGCAGGGCATGTGGATGCGGTGGTAGTCGCGCGGCGCGAGGTAGAGCGTGGCGAAGTGGCCGTGGTCGAAGCGCGCGGCCAGCGCCGCATCGCCGCCCACCAGGGCCGTCGTCGAATAGTGGTGGCCCTTGGCCTGGAAGATCTGGTCGAGTGCGATGGGGCCGAAGCGGCTGATGGCGCCGTCCACCGGGCACACCAGCGGCGCCTGCGCGATCGGGCGTGCACCGGCGCGCAGCGGCCGGGTGAAGAAGTCGTTGAAGCTCGGATAGCTCTCGATCGCCGGGTTCTGCGCCTCGCTCATGTCGACGCAGTACTTGCGCACGAAGCGGCGAATGATGGCGGTGGTGATGGCGCCCCATCGGCCGGAGGCAACCCAGCCGGCGAACGCAGTCAGCGCCTGCTTCGGCAGCAGGTATTGATGGAAGACGGCAAGGCGGTCGGACACGGCAGCGGCGGGGCGTTGAGTGGGGCGCCGCAGTTTAGTTCCCGCCCCGCGCGCGGGGTGGTGTCAACGGCCGATCGGCATCCGCGTTGATCGCCCCTGCGTAAGAATGATCTGTGCGGCGCGACCCATGTCCATTGCGGCCGCTGCGCCGACCGATTCACCCTCTCACCGGATTCAGGCCATGCACTACCTCAAGGACCGGGGTAACACCTCCCCACTGTCGTCCGAGATCACGCCGCGCGAGGTGTTCGAGCAGCGGCGCCACCTGCTGAAGCTGTTGGCTGCCGGCAGCGCGGGCGCGGCCATGGCCTCATGGGCCGCGCGCGATGCGATGGCCGCGGCCCCGGGCAAACTGCCGCCGCTGCCGGGCGCACGAAGCACGGTGCCGGGCGCGATGACGATGGAGAAGCTCACCGACTACAAGGACGTCTCGACCTACAACAACTTCTACGAGTTCGGCTACGACAAATCCGACCCTTCCGACCACGCCCACACACTGAAGACGCGGCCGTGGACGGTGGCAATCGAAGGTGAGGTCAAGAAGCCCAAGGTCTACGACATCGCCGAGCTGCTGAAGCTCGCACCGATGGAAGAGCGCATCTACCGCCTGCGCTGCGTGGAAGGCTGGTCGATGGTGATTCCCTGGGTCGGCTATTCGCTGGCCGAACTGATCAAGCAGGTGGAGCCGACGGGCAACGCCAAGTACGTGGAGTTCCTGACGCTCGCCGACCGCGAGACCATGCCCGGCGTGCGTGCAGGCCTGCTCGACTGGCCGTATGTCGAAGGCCTGCGCATGGACGAGGCGATGCACCCGCTCGCGCTGCTCGGCTTCGGCATGTACGGCGAGGTGCTGCCCAACCAGAACGGCGCGCCGGTGCGGGTGGTCGTGCCATGGAAATACGGCTTCAAGAGCGCGAAGTCGATCGTGAAGATCCGCTTCGTCGAGAAGCAGCCCACCAGCAGCTGGATGAAGGCGGCGATCCAGGAATACGGCTTTTATTCCAACGTGAACCCGAAGGTCGACCACCCGCGCTGGAGCCAGGCGACGGAGCGGCGCATCGGCGAGGACGGGCTGTTCCAGAAGAAGCGGCCAACACTGATGTTCAACGGCTATGAGGCGCAGGTCAGCTCGTTGTATGCGGGGATGGATTTGAAGAAGTTCTACTGAGTGCGCGCTTGACCAGGAAGCCAACCTCGCCTGCCATGCCCTCCTCTTCTTCCGTTCGCCCTGAGCCTGTCGAAGGGCTTGTGGAGGTAGGCACGCGGCTTCGACAAGCTCAGCCTGGGCCTTCGACAGGCTCAGGCCGAACGGGTGGTGGGAGTTCGGCAAAGCATGCGGGTGCGGGTGCCGGTGCGGTAGCGTCAGTGCGCAAGCGCCCGCTGCTCCTGCACCCCGCCGCCAAACCCCTCCTCTTCGCCCTCTGCCTCCTCCCCTTCGCCTGGCTGTTCTACGGCGCCTTCACCAGCAACCTCGGCGCCAACCCGGCCGAGACGCTGATCCGCAACACCGGCGACTGGACGCTGCGCTTCCTGTGCATCACCCTCGCCGTCACGCCGATCCGCACCTGGACGAAGCAGCCGGCCCTCGCCCGCTTTCGCCGCATGCTGGGCCTGTTCGCCTTCTTCTACGTGGTGCTGCACTTCCTGTCGTACGCCTGGCTCGACATGGGCTTCGATCCACAGGCCATCGTGCGAGACATCCCCAAGCGCCCCTTCGCGCTCGTCGGCTTCACCGCCTTCGTGCTGATGATTCCGCTGGCCGCCACCTCGTTCAATCGCGCCATCAAGGCGCTGGGCGCGGCGCGCTGGCAACTGCTGCATCGGCTCATCTACGTCATCGCGCTGCTGGGCCTGCTGCACTTCTTCTGGATGCGCGCGGCGAAGACCAACTTCGCCGAGGTGGCGGTGTACGGCGCCATCCTCGCCGTGCTGCTCGGCTGGCGGCTCGTGCGCCGCTGGCGTGAGCGCTGACCCGATTCGGGTGTCGGCCGTTCTTACAAATCGCAACGACTGCGGCCGGCGGCCACCGCCAAGTCCTTGATCCCCCTAGAACTAGGTGCACGGGCACGGTTCCTGCATTTCGTCGCTCCTGATCCAAAGGAGTGGGGAATGACCTTGAACAAGCTGGCTGCAGCCGCGCTTCTGGCGGCGGCCTCCATCGGCGCTTCGGCCGCACCGGTGCTCGCCACCGACAACTTCGACAGCTACGTCGCCGGCTCGATCACCGGCAACAACGGCGGCAGCGGCTGGGGCGGTGATTGGGCGCGCGTCGGCACGGCCGGCAGCGCCAATGTCGCGGCGGTCGGCGGCGACAACGTGCTGGCCTTCAGCGGCAACGACAACGGCGCCTCGGCCTACCGCACGCTGGCGACCAGCATCTCGAGCTCGGTGCTCGTGGACTTCACGGTGCGCATTTCGGGCCAGTTGCAGCGCAACGACTTCCTCGGCCTGTGGTTCGACAACGGCGCCAATGGCGACCACACCAACCGGCCCAACGTCGGCCTGAAGGGCAACCGCGACCAGGCCAACGGGACCGACGACGTCTTCGGGCGCCTGGGCAGCGGCGCCAGCCAGATCACCTACGCCGCCGGTCACGACCTGCTGGCCGACACCGACTACCGCATCGTCGCCCTGCTGTCGAAGAACGGCGGCAGCACCTACAACCAGCTGGACCTGTGGCTCGATCCGGTTGGCGACAACCTGTTCGACTTCGGCAGCAGCTTCAGCGTGAGCGGCAACTCCGGCCTGTCGTCGTTCGACACCATCGGCTTTCGCACAGCCAACCTCGCGGGCGGGCCGAGCATCTTCGTCGACAACCTGAGCGTTCGCGAACTGCCGGAACCGGGTTCGCTCGCCCTGGCCGGGCTCGCACTGCTGGGCCTGGGCCTGCGCGCACGCCGCCGCTGACCCAAGCCCTTCAAGCGGCCGCCCCCTCGAGGGGGCGCACGAAGCGCGTAGGGGGCGGTTCAGCCTCTGGCCAGCACCGCCTTCAGCGCCGCGCCCGTGTGGCTGGCCGCGCAGCGCACCAGCGCCTCGGGCGTGGTCCCGGCCACCACGGCGCCGCCGCGCACGCCGCCCTCCGGCCCCAGGTCGATCACCCAGTCGGCCTCGGCGATGACGTCGAGGTCGTGCTCGATCACCACCACGCTGTGGCCGCCGTCCACCAGCCGGTGCAGCACGCGGATGAGCTTTTCCACGTCGGCCATGTGCAGGCCGACGGTCGGTTCGTCCAGCACATACAGCGTGTGCGGCGCCTTGTTGCCGCGCCGGCCCACGTCGTCGCGCACCTTGGTGAGTTCGGTGACCAGCTTGATGCGCTGCGCCTCGCCGCCGCTGAGCGTGGGCGAGGGCTGGCCGAGCGTCAGGTAGCCGAGGCCCACATCCTTCAGCAGCGCCAGCGGATGCGAGATCTTGGGCATGGAGGCGAAGAACTCCACCGCTTCGTCGACCTCCATCTGCAGCACGTCGCCGATGCTCTTGCCCCGCCAGCTCACCGCCAATGTCTCGGCGTTGAAGCGCTGGCCGTGGCACACGTCGCAGGGCACCTTCACGTCGGGCAGAAAGCTCATCTCGATGGTGCGCATACCCTGGCCTTCGCAGGCCGGGCAGCGGCCCTCGCCGGTGTTGAAGCTGAAGCGATTGGGCGCGTAGCCGCGCGCGCGCGCCTCCAGCGTGTCGGCGAAGAGCTTGCGCACCGTGTCCCAGAAGCCGATGTAGGTGGCCGGGCAGGAGCGCGGCGTCTTGCCGATGGGCGTCTGGTCGACTTCGAGCACGCGGTCGATGAAACCCCAGCCCTCGATGCTTTCGCAGCCCTGCCAGCGGGGCTTGCCACCGCGGATGTTGATGAAGGCGAGGTTGGCGAGCAGCACGTCGCGCGCGAGCGTGCTCTTGCCGGAGCCGCTGACGCCGGTGACGGCGACGAGGCGCTTGAGCGGGATGTCGACGGTGACTTGCTGGAGGTTGTGCAGTGAGGCGCCTTGAACCGTGAGCCAGGCCCGATCTGCGTGCTCCCTCTCCCGTTTCGGGAGAGGGTTGGGGTGAGGGGCGGCGGCGGTCGAAGCGCCGGCGGTTGTGAATGAGAGGCTGCGGCCCTCACCCCTGCCCTCTCCCAGAGAGAGAGGGGGCAATACAGGTCGGCGCGGCTGCAGCGGGTGGATCAGCGGCCGCGCGAGCAACCGGCCCGTCACCGAATCTGGGTGCGAAGCCAGCTCCGTCACCGTGCCCTCGGCCACCAGCCGGCCGCCGCGCTTGCCCGCGCCAGGGCCGATGTCGATGACGTGGTCGGCGCGTCGGATCGTGTCTTCGTCGTGCTCCACCACCACCAGCGTGTTGCCCTTGTCGCCCAGCTTGTGCAGCGCATCGAGCAGGATCTGGTTGTCGCGCGGATGCAGGCCGATGGTCGGCTCGTCGAGCACGTAGCACACGCCCTGCAGGTTGCTGCCGAGCTGTGCCGCAAGGCGAATGCGCTGCGCCTCGCCGCCGGACAGCGTGGGTGCGGCGCGGTCCAGCGTCAGGTAGCCGAGGCCCACCTCTTCCAGGAACTCGAGCCGGTTTCGGATTTCGGTGATCACGTCGCGCGCAATCTCGGCGTCGCGACCGGTGAGGGCCAGCGCCTCGACCCAGCGCCGGCAATCGGCCACCGACCATTGCGCGATCCAGGCAATCGAATGGCTCTCGAAGGTGACCTGGCGCGACGCCGGATTCAGCCGTGTGCCGCTGCAGTCCGGGCAGGGTTCGTCGACCACGCCTTCGACTTCCATCTCTTCCGACGGGAAGCTCTGCTCGCGGCCCTTGTTGTCGTCGTCGCGTACCGAATCGTCGTAGGCCTTGCGCTGCTCGCGCGTGAGCGCGAGGCCCGTGCCCACGCAGGTCGTGCACCAGCCGTGCTTGCTGTTGTAGCTGAACATGCGCGGGTCCAGCTCGGGGTAGCTGGTGCCGCACACGGGGCAGGCGCGCTTGGTGGAGAACACCTTCACCGCGCCGATATGCGCGGTCGGCCCGTCGGTGAGCATCGCGCCCTGCAGGCCGTCCAGCGGCGCGAGCAGGTGCATCACGCCCTTGCCGAGGTCCAGCGTCTTCGTCAGCAGCGCGCGCAGCTCGGCTTCGCTGTCGGCGCTGACGACGAGGTCGCCCACCGGCAGCTCCAGCGTGTGCTCCTTGAAGCGGTCGAGCCGCGGCCAGGGCGCAACCTTCACGAACTCGCCGTCCACGCGCAGGTGCGTATGGCCGCGGGCCTTGGCCCATTTGGCGAGATCGGTATAGAGGCCCTTGCGGTTCACGACCAGCGGCGCGAGCAGGCCGACGTGCTGGCCCTTGTGGTCGCGCAGCAATTGCGCAGCAATGCTCTCGGCGCTTTGCGGTCGCACCGGCGCGCCGTCCTTCACGCAATGCTGGATGCCCAGCTTCACGTACAGCAGGCGCAGGAAGTGCCACACCTCGGTGGTGGTCGCAACAGTGCTCTTGCGTCCGCCGCGGCTCAGGCGCTGCTCGATGGCGACGGTGGGCGGAATGCCGTACACCGCGTCCACCTCAGGCCGGCCCGCGGGCTGCACGATGCTGCGCGCATAGGCATTGAGCGATTCGAGATAGCGCCGCTGGCCTTCGTTGAACAGGATGTCGAAGGCCAGCGTGCTCTTGCCCGAGCCCGACACGCCGGTAATGACGCTGAACTTGCCGCGCGGAATGCTGACGTTGAGCGACTTGAGGTTGTGCTCGCGGGCGTTGACGATCTGGATGTGCCCGGCTCCCTCTCCCGCCTGCGGGAGAGGGCGGGGGGTGAGGGTTCGGCGGCGCTGAAGGGTGGATTGCAGCGAGGCGCCGTCGCCCTCACCCCAACCCTCTCCCGCAGGCGGGAGAGGGAGTAGTTCCTGGGCGATCGGGAGTGCTTCGCCGAGCGCGTGGTCGTACTCGGCCAGCGCGCGGCCCGTGTACGAGGTCGGATGCTTCTTCACGTCCTCCGGCGTGCCGGTGCACACGACGAGCCCGCCCGCCTCGCCGCCTTCCGGCCCCAGGTCGATGAGCCAGTCGCTGGCGCGGATCACGTCGAGGTTGTGCTCGATCACCACGATGGAATGCCCGGCGTCCAGCAGCTTGCGGAAGGCACGCATCAGCTTGGCGATGTCGTCGAAGTGCAGGCCCGTCGTCGGCTCGTCGAACATGAAGAGCGTGCCCTTCTTCGCGATGCGCTGCCCGCTGGCCGTGCCGTTCTGCGCTGCCTCGGCCAGGAAGCCGGCAAGCTTCAGACGCTGCGCCTCGCCGCCGGACAGCGTGGGCACCGGCTGGCCCAGCTTCACATACTCGAGACCCACGTCGACGATGGGCTGCAGCTTGCGCACCACCTCGCGGTCGTCGCGGAACAACTGCACCGCTTCGCTCACGGTCAGTTCCAGCACATCGGCCACGCTCAGGTCGCGCAGCACGTCGCCGGGCAGTCTTCGGTCGATCTTCACTTCGAGCAGCTCGGCGCGAAAGCGCCGGCCATCGCAGTCCGGGCAGCGCAGGTACACGTCGGAGAGGAACTGCATCTCCACATGCTCGAAGCCCGAGCCGCCGCAGGTGGGGCAGCGGCCGTCGCCGGCGTTGAAGCTGAACATGCCGGGGCCGTAGCCGCGCTGCGCAGCCAGCGGCGATTGCGCGAAGAGCTTGCGGATCTCGTCGAAGGCGCCGACGTAGCTGGCCGGGTTGGAGCGTGCCGTCTTGCCGATGGGCGACTGGTCGACGAAGACGGCTTCGCTCAGCCAGTCGGCACCCAGCACGCGCTCGTGCGCGCCGGGCGTTTCGGTCGGCCGGCCGAAATGGCGAGCGAGCGCGGGGAACAGCACGTCCTGCATCAGCGTGCTCTTGCCCGAGCCCGACACGCCGGTCACGCACACCAGGTGCTGCAGCGGGAACTCGACCGTCACGTCCTTCAGGTTGTGCTCACGCACGCCTTCGACGATGAGCTTGGGCGTGGCCGCCGTGACGAAGCGCTTGAGCCCGCCCATGCCCACGTGCTTGCGCGCGCCGAGGTAGGCGCCGGTCAGGGTGTCGGCGCTGCGGATGGCTTCCGGCGTGCCGTCGAAGACGATCTGCCCGCCGCGCTCGCCGGGGCCGGGGCCCATGTCGATCAGGCGGTCGGCGGCCAGCATCACGGCCGGGTCGTGCTCCACCACCACCAGCGTATTGCCGGCGTCGCGCAGGCGATGCATGGCCTCGACGATGCGGTTCATGTCGCGCGGGTGCAGGCCGATGCTGGGCTCGTCGAGCACGAACATGGTGTTGACCAGCGAGGTGCCGAGCGCCGTGGTGAGGTTGATGCGCTGCACCTCGCCGCCGCTCAATGTGCGGCTTTGACGGTCCAGCGTGAGGTAGCCGAGGCCCACATCGCAGAGGTACTTGAGGCGCGTGCGGATCTCATCCTGCAGCAGCTTCAATGCGTCATCCAGCATCGTGCTCGGCAGCGTCAGACCGTCGAAGAAACGCCGGATGCGGTCGATGGGCATCAGCATCAGGTCGTGCACGGTGAGGCCGGGCATGGCTTCGAGCTGATCGCGCGACCACTGCACGCCCTGCGGCATGAAGCGCTGGGCAGGTGGCAGCACCGCATCGGCGTCCTCCTTGCTGCCCAGCCGCCACAGCAGCGCCTCGGTCTTCAGCCGCGCACCGGCGCAAACATGGCAGGGCGTGTAGCTGCGGTACTTCGACAAGAGCACGCGGATGTGCATCTTGTAGGCCTTCGATTCGAGGTACTCGAAGAAGCGCTTGACGCCGTACCACTGCTTGTTCCAGTTGCCCTTCCAATTGGGCGAGCCGTTGATCACCCAGTCGCGCTGCGCCTCGGTGAGCGCCGACCAGGCGGTGTCGCGCGGAATGCCGGCCTCGCCGCCGTACTTGAGCAGGTCGTCCTGGCACTCTTTCCATGCGGGCGTCTGGATCGTCTTGATCGCCCCGGCGCGCAAAGTCTTGCGGTGGTCGGGGATGACGAGGCCGTAGTCGACGCCGATCACACGGCCGAAGCCCCGGCAGGTCTCGCACGCGCCCATGGCGGAATTGAAGCTGAAGAGCGCGGGCTGCGGGTCGGCGTAGCGGATGTCGCTGTCGGGGCAGTGCAGGCCGGTGGAGAAGCGCCAGAGGGTGGGTTCCGGGGCCTTCGATACCTCAGGCCGAACGGGTGGGAGGGCTTCGACAGGCTCAGCCCGAACGGTTTCTTGGGTGCCGGGCTCACTTGCACCACCCAACCCCGTTCGATCACTTGCACCACCCAACCCCGTTCGGCCTGAGGTATCGAAGGCCTCGTCAGCCGAACCCGCCGCCACAAGATCCGTTCGCCCTGAGCCTGTCGAAGGGCCGGGCTGAGCCTGTCGAAGCCCTTCGTCCAGCACATACACATTCACCCGCCCACTGCCCCGCTTCAGCGCCAGCTCGATCGCCTCCACCACCCGCACCTTCTCCGCGCCCTGCACGCGAAACCGGTCCGCCACCACGTCCAGCATCTTGCGCGGCCCGGTCGGCGAGGCCACTTCGCGCTCCGCCTGCACCCGCGTGAACCCGCTGGCCGACAACCACTGCTCCACCTCCGCCGCCGTGGTGTTCGCCGGCAGTTCCACCGGAAACGTCACCGCGACCCGCGGATCATCGGCACGCGTGCGTTCCAGCAACTCCGCGTAGATCGTCTCCGGCGAGTCATGCCGCACCCGCTTGCCCGTCTGCCGATCGAACAGCTCCGCGGCGCGCGCATACAGCAGCTTCAGGTGGTCGTTCAGCTCCGTCATCGTGCCCACCGTCGAACGCGAGGTGCGCACCGGGTTGGTCTGGTCGATGGCAATCGCCGGCGGCACGCCGTCCACGCGGTCCACGGCCGGGCGGTCCATGCGGTCGAGGAACTGGCGCGCGTAGGCGCTGAAGGTCTCGACGTAGCGTCGCTGCCCCTCGGCATACAGCGTGTCGAAGACCAGGCTCGACTTGCCCGAGCCGCTGGGGCCGGTCACCACCGTCATCTCGCCGGTGCGGATGTCGAGGTCGAGGTTCTTGAGGTTGTGCTGACGAGCACCGCGGATGCGGATCACACCGGGCATTGGGGGGCTTTCTGCGAGGGGGCCGAAGATTCTAGGAAGGCCGGTTCGCGCCCGCCGGCAACGCGGCCAATGTCCGTGCTGCGGTGAGATGTCACATGAGGCGCGCAGGAGAGAGTGACCCATGTCACATCGCACGCCCGACTACGTGTTTTCTCAGATGTACGGCCACGAACGTCGGCCACACTGCTCACCGTTTGCAGCAACCCGCCCCCAACCCGCCGTGAAACGCCTTGTCCTCACCCTGCTTGCCGGCCTGTGCCTCAGCCAGGCCGCCATCGCCCAGATCCGCATCGGCCAGACGGTGGGCATCACCGGCGCGGTGGCTGCCACGAACAAGGAAGCGACGGGCGGCGCGCGCCTGTACTTCGATGCGGTCAACGCCCGCGGCGGCGTGCACGGCCAGCGGCTCGAACTGATCTCGATGGACGACAAGTTCGACCCGAAGCTCACCGTGAGCAATGCCCGCGCGCTGATCGACCGCGGCGTGGTCTCGCTGTTCATGACGCGCGGCACGCCGCATGCGCAGGCGCTGCTGCCGGTGCTCGCCGAGGCCAAGGTGCCGCTGGTGGGGCCGTCCACCGGCGCGATGGTGCTGCACGAACCCGCGCATCCGTGGGTGTTCAACGTGCGCTCCAGCTACCAGCGCGAAGCCGAACGAGCGATTGCCCACCTGAGCCTGGTGGCGGTCGAACGCATCGCTCTCGTGCAGGTGGACGACACCTTCGGCGACGACGCGGTGATCGGTGCCATCAAGGGCCTGAAAGCCGTGAACAAGGCGCCGGTCGCGCACGAGAAGTACAACCGCAGCAAGCCCGACTTCGCGCCCATCATTCCGCGCGTGATCGCCGGCAACCCGCAGGCGGTGATGTTCATCGGCTCGGGCACGGCCGTGGTCGAGGGCATGCGGGCCTTGCGCGCCGCGGGCTCGACGGCGCAGATGCTGACCCTGTCGAACAACGCCTCGGCCGGCTTCGTGAAGGACCTGGGCTCGATGGCGCGCGGCGTGATCGTGAGCCAGGTGCTGCCCTATGAACGCTCGATCGCGGCGCCGATCGTCAAGGAAGCGCTCGATCTGGCCAAGCCCAAGGGCATCGAGTTGACGCCGGCGCTGCTCGAGGGCTTCGCCTCGGCCAAAGTGCTGGTCGAAGGCCTGCGGCGCGCCGGCCCCAACCCCACGCCGGCGGGCCTGAAGCGGGCGCTGGAGACACTGCAGCGCTTCGACCTCGGCGGCCTGGAAGTGAGCTACTCACCCACCGACCACACCGGGCTCGACTACGCCGACCTGTCGATCATCGGCGCCGACGGCAAGTTCATGAGATAGCCCCCCTACGCGCTTCGCGCGCCCCCCAGGGGGCTGAGCCCGGACATGAAAGGTCCAGTGGACCTTTCGTGCCTGGCGAAGGGCCGGGCCACTGGCCCGGTGCGGCCTGCAAGGCAACACCAGCGGACCGGCGGAGCCGGATCCGCGGCGTTTGCTTGATCTCGGCTTCGTGCGTCGCGGGTGGCCAGCGCAATGGACCACTGATTGAAGTCCCGCCGTCAGTCAGCGGCGAGGAAGCGCTCCACCAGCGCCAGTTGCTCCGGCGTGTTCAGCGCCGGTGCATGGCCGCAGCCGGCGATGGTGGCGACCACCGCGCGCGGGCCGCGCACGCGCATCTGCTCGGCGGTGTCGGCCAGCAGCAGGTCGGAGGTCTCGCCGCGCAGACACAGCACCGGCAGGGTGAGGCCGTCCCACTCGTCCCAGCGGCGGTAGTCGTCGGGGTGGTGGGTGAACTGCATCACCATCTTCGGGTCGTAGTGCGGCGTCACGCGGCCGTCGGGCAGGCGGCGCGTGGAGGTCTCGGTGAGGCGGCGCCACTGCGCATCGCTCAGCCAGCCGTAGGGCTGGTAGACGGCGCGGAAGTAGCGCTCGAGTTCGCTCACGGTGTCGAAGGCCTCAGGCCGGCCGGCATAGCTGCGGATGCGCTCGATGGCCGGCTCGGCGAGCTGCGGGCCGATGTCGTTGAGCACCAGACGGCGCATGCGGCCGCGCAAGGTCGTCGCCGCGGCCACCAGGCCGATGGCACCGCCCATCGAGGTGCCGAGCCAGTGGAAGCGTTCGATGTTCAATTGATCGACCAGCGCGGTGGCGAGCTTCACGTAGAACGCGAGGCAGTACTCGCGCTCGGGCTCGGGGCTCCATTGGCTGAGGCCGCGACCCAGCGTGTCGGGGCAGATCACGCGGTAGCGCTGCGCGAGGTGCGCGGCCACCTCGTCCATGTCGCGCCCCGTGCGCGCGAGGCCGTGCCAGGCGATCACCGTCTCGGCATGCTCCGCGCCCCACGCCATGTAGTGCAGCTCGCGCCCTTCGCAGCGCAGATAGCGCGATTCGGGACTCATTTCGTTGCGCCCTTCTTCAGGAAGGCACGCAGGCGCAGCCGCCCCACGACCCCCGTCGGGAAGTGATAGACCGACAGCACGAACAGGATGCCCAGCCACAGCAGCCAGCGGTCGGGCGAGACCACGTGCGACAGCACCGGCACACCCTCGAAAGCGGCGGCGCCCAGCTTGAGCAGGTCCTGCAGGTAGTTCTGTGCCAGCACGAACAGCACGCTTCCGATGACCGCGCCGTAGATCGTGCCCATGCCGCCGATCACGACGATGAGCAGGATGTCGACCATGATCTCGAACGACAGCGAGGTGTCCGGCCCGTTGTAGCGCAGCCAGATGGCGAGCAGGCAGCCGGCCATGGTGGCGAAGAGTGCCGACAGCACGGTGCTCATGGTGCGGTAGACCACCGTGCGGTAGCCGATGGCTTCGGCGCGGAAATCGTTCTCGCGGATGGCCTGCAGCACGCGGCCGAAGGGCGAGTTCACGATGCGCAGCAGTGCGAGCACCAGCACGACGGCGGTGAAGAACAGCAGGTAGTAGCTGGCGAAGCGGCCGTCGATGGAGGCGCCGAGAAAGGGTTCGTCGAGGTAGTCGGTGCCGGGCTGCAGTGCCTCGGGCATGCGAAAGCTCAGGCCGTCCTCGCCGCCGGTGAATTCCGACAACTGCGAGGCCAGCGTGGCGAACGCCGAGGCCACGGCCAGCGTGATCATCGCGAAGAAGATCGCCTTGACACGCAGGCTCGCCAGCCCGACGACGAGCGACAGCAGCAGCGACACCGCAAGCGCACACGCGATGCCCACCGCAAGCGCGCCCCATCCCGGTTCGAGATGGCTGCTGGCGATGGCGACGCCGTAGGCGCCGATGCCGAAGAACATCGTGTGCGCAAAGCTCACGATGCCGGTGTAGCCCAGCAGCAGATCGAAGCTAGCCACCAGCAGGATGAAGACGATGACCTTGGCGGCCACGTTCAGCGCCTTGATGCTCGGGAAGAGGAAGGGCGTGAACGCGAGGCCGAGCAGGATGACGATCAGCACCAGCGCGAGCCAGCGGCTGCGCGGGAGGTCGTGGGAGAAGAGGCGGTTCAGCATGGGGCGATTCCGTTCGCGCCGAGGTATGCCTCGAACTGACACAAAAACCCGTTCGCCCTGAGCCTGTCGAAGGGTCGGGCTGAGCTTGTCGAAGCCCCTGGTCGGGTTTGCCGCCGACCCTTCGACAGGCTCAGGGCGAACGGGGTTGGGGCTTCGACAGGCTCAGCCCGAACGGGGAAAGGGAGGACGCGGCTCATGGCACTCACCGGTTGGTCACCGGATACAAGCCCTGCGGCCGCCACAGCAGGATCGCCACCATCAGCCCGATGTTGGAGAACATCGCGACCTTGGGCGTGAGAAAGCCGGTGTAGTTCGCCATCAGCCCGACCAGCAGCGCGCCGACGAAGCAACCGAAGGTCGACCCCAGCCCGCCGATGATGATGACGATGAAGATCAGCACGTTGACCTGCGCGCCCATCTGCGGCACCACGCCCTGCTGGTACAGCCCCCACAGCGTGCCGCCCAGACCCGCCAGCGCCGAGCCGGCAACGAACACGCCCACGAACAGGCGGCGGATGCGGTAGCCGAGGCTTTCCACCATCTCGCGGTCCTGCACGCCGGCGCGCACGAGAAGCCCGAGCTTGGTGCGGTTGAGCGTGAACAGCATGGCCGCCAGCACCACGGCGCCGATCACCAGCGCGAAGAGGCGGAATTTCTCGACCGCCGCATCGCCGAAGATGAAGGCGCCGCGCAAGGCCTCGGGCAGCGGCAGCGGAATCTGCTGCGGGCCCCAGATGAGCTTGATCATCTCTTCGCCGATGATCATGCCGCCCATGGTGATGAGGATCTGCTTCAGGTGCTGCCCGTAGACCGGGCGCACCAGCACGCGCTCGAAGGCCCATCCCAGCGCGCCGGCCACCGCCATCGCGACCAGCATGGCCGGGAAGATGGCGGCGAGGTTGAGCCACAGGCTGTCGGCCGTGGTCCAGTCGCTCATGAAGGCGAGCACGCTGGTCGCGACGAAGGCGCCGAGCGCGATGAACGCGCCATGGCCGAAGTGCAGCACGTCCATCAGGCCGAAGACGAGCGTGAGGCCCGAGGCGATGATGAAGACGATCATGCCCATCGCCAGGCCCGCCACGGTGAGTGTGACCCAGGTGGAGGGCGAGCCGATCAGCGGCAGGGCCAGCAGCGCGAGCAGCGGCACCAGGGCGAGGGGCAGCCAATCGAAGCTGGACTTGGGTGCGGCAGCGGGCGCCGCCACGCCCGGCAGGGTCGTCGTGTTCATTGATGCGCTCCCAGCGACAGGCCCAGCAGGCGCTGCTGCAGGCCTTCGTCTTCCGCCAACTGCGCCATCGCGCCGCGATGCACCACGCGGCCGTCGTCCATCACCGCCACGCGGTCGCCGAGCGCGCGCGCCATGGCGAAGTTCTGCTCGACCAGCAGCACGGTGGTCTGCGTGCGCTTGAGTTCGCGCAGCGCCTCGATGAGGTTCTGCACGATGGAGGGCGCGAGGCCCTTGCTCGGTTCGTCGATCAGCAACAAGCGCCGCGGCTCGATCATGGCGCGCGCGATGGCCAGCATCTGCTTCTGCCCGCCCGAGAGCTTGCCCGCCGGGTAGAGCCAGAACTTCTTCAGCGCCGGGAACAGGCCGAACAGCCACTCCAGGCGCTGCGTGTCGATCTGGTCGACGTGGCGCGCGCCGCGTGCGGCCAGCACCATGTTCTCGCGCACGCTCAAGTCGCCGAAGATGCCCATGCTCTCGGGCACGTAGGCGATGCCGAGCTGCGCGATCTCCGGCGTGCCGCGGCCCTTGGGTGCGCCCTCGCCGCCGATCGCCTGGCCATCGAAACTCACGCGGCCCTGCGACGCCGGCCACAAGCCCATGATGGTTCGCAGCGTGGTCGTCTTGCCGGCGCCATTGCGGCCCAGCAGCATCGTCACCTCGCCGGCCGGCACCTCGAAATCGACGCCATGCAGGATGTGATACGCGCCGATGTGCGTGTGGACGCCTTCCAGCTTCAACAGTGATTTCATGACTGCCCCTCGTCCGACGAGTACGTCGGCCGGTCCCCCGAGGGGACCCGGGCCGGCTTGGGAGCGGCCCGGCGCTCGGCCCGGCTCATGCCGGCTCCTCCGCCGCCATGCCCAGGTAGGCCTGCTGCACCACCGGCGACGCGATCACGGTCGCCGGGTCGCCATCGGCCACGAGCTGGCCGTTGTGCAGCACGATGATGCGGTCGGCCAGCTCGCGCACCACGTCCATCTTGTGTTCCACCAGCAGGATGGTCTTGTCACCGCGCGCCTTGAGCGAGCGGATGAGGTCCAGGATCACCGGCACGTCGTCCACGCTCATGCCGGCGGTGGGCTCGTCGAACATGTAGACGCTGGGCTCCAGCGCCATCAGCATCGCCACTTCCAGCTTGCGCTGGTCGCCGTGCGGCAGGCTGCTGGCGGGCACGTCGGCGCGATCGGCCAGCTTCACGATGTCCACGAGCTGGTGTGCGCGTTCGCGCGTGTTGCGATGGTCCAGCCACACCGACCACAGGTCGAAGCCCTCGCGGCGGCGCGACTGCACGGCCAGGCGCACGTTCTCCACCACCGAGAGGTTGGGGAAGAGTTGCGTGAGCTGGAACGCACGCCCGAGGCCGCGGTGGGTGCGCGCCGAGACGGTGTCGTTCGTGATGTCCACGCCATCGAGCCGCACTGAACCTTCGCTCGCGCGCAACTGGCCCGAGATGAGATTGAAGTACGTCGTCTTGCCCGCGCCGTTGGGGCCGACGATGGCCGTCAGCGTGCCGGGCGTGAAGGCGCACGAGACGCCGTCGACCGCGACGTGGCCGCCGAAGCGGATGGTGAGGTGGTGGGTTTCGAGCATTTCTTGCTCCCTCTCCCCTCTGGGGAGAGGGTTGGGGTGAGGGGCGCGGCCGCGCCTGCAGATCCGTTCGCCTTCGGCGGCCCTCACCCCTGCCCTCTCCCAGAGGGAGAGGGAGAAATACGCCCCCTCTGCAGGAGAGGAGGAGGACAGCTCAACGCTTGTTGCGAATCGGCACGTCCATCTCTTCCGGCTTGATCTCGCGGATCAGCTCCGGCACGCCCCAGGCAAACGCCGGGTCGTTCTTGATCTTGAAGTGGTACATCGACTGCATGGCCTGATGGTCTTCCTTCCGGAAGGTCATCTTGCCCTTGGGCGTCTCGAAACTCATGCCTTCCATGGTCTTGATGAGCTTGTTGGTGTTGGTGTCGCCGCCGGTCTTCTTCAGCGCCTCGACGATGGCAATCGCCGCGCTCATGCCGCCCGCGGTGAAGAAGTCGGGCGGTGCCTTGAACTGCGTGTAGTGGTTGGACACCAGCCACTCGTTCACCGGGTTCTTCGGAATGCCGAAGTAGTAGTAGGCCGCGCCTTCCATGCCGGGGAACTGCTTGTAGGCGGCCATGGCCGGCAGGATGTTGCCGCCGGTGGCGATCTCGATGCCGTAGCGCTTGAGGTCGAGGTCGGCGATCTTGAACGGGTTGCCCGCGCCGGCCCACACGATCCAGATGATCTTGCGGCCCGGCTCATCCTTGAGCTTGTCGATGATGCGCTGCGCACCGGCGGTGAAGTCGGTGGTGCCGGTCGGCAGGTATTCCTCGTGCACGATCTTGGCCGTCTTGATCGCGTCCTTGAAGGCCTTCACGCCGTCACGGCCGAACGCATAGTCCTGCGCCAGCGTGGCGATCACGGTGCCCTTCTTGTCCAGCGCCACGGCATTGCTGATCGCGTCCTGCGAGCTGTTGCGGCCGGTGCGGAAGATGTACTTGTTCCACTTCTCGCCGGTGATGGAGTCGGCCACGGCCGGCTCGACCAGCAGGATCTTCTTGTACTCCTCGGCCACCGGCAGCAGCGCCAGCGCCACGCCCGAGGACGTCGGGCCGACCGCGAGGTCGACCTTGTCGTCGCCGTAGGCGGTGGCCAGCAGGCTCTTGCCCACGTCCGGCTTGCCTTGGTCGTCCTTCTCGATGACGACGATCTTCTTGCCGTTCACCATCATCGTGCCGTTGGTGGCGTAGTCCAGGCCCATCATCAGGCCGGTCTGCGTCTGCTTGCCGTAGGCCTCCAGCGGGCCGGTCTTGCTGTAGACGTGGGCGATGCGGATCTCGCCCTTGTTCTGCGCCAGCGCGGCGCCGGGCAGCAGCGCGACGGCCGCGGCGGTGAGGGAGAGCACGCCCAGCAGGGTGCGGCGTGCGAAATGGGTTCCGGACATGAGAGTCTCCTTGGTCGTGGAGGCCGGCTTGTCCCGCCGGCCACGGAGCCTTTCAGCGCAAGCCCTGTGCCACGCGCACCATCTAGGTGCAAACCCTGAAGAATCGACTCACTCGTCGCCCCGGTTGCGCTGAAATCTGCTCAGTCAACGGACAGATCGATTTGCGTAATGTCCAACCACTGGACATTTGTCCGTTCATCAGACGCGCGACCGAACAGCGCGGCCAAGCGACCGGCCTGCACGGCCGCGACATGGCGGCTGGCGACCTGCGCACGACCCTGAATCCCCATCGCCTGCAGCCGCGACACCGGCGTGGCAAGGCACTCGGCCATCGCCTCTGCCAGCGCCAAGGCCGAGCCGGGCGTCACCAGCCAGCCGTTGATCCCGTCGTGCACGAGTTCCGCCGTGCCGCCCACCCGCGTGGCGATGACCGGGCGGCCGAGCGCCATCGCCTCGGTCAGCACCACCGGCAGCCCTTCGTCCAGGCTCGCCAGCACCAGCGCGCGCGACGCCAGGATCTCGTGGCGCACCTGCGCCTCGCTCAGCCAGCCGGCCAGCCGCACCTGCGATGCGAGCCCGAGACGGCGCAACAGCGCCTCGATCGCGCCGCGCCGCTCGCCGTCGCCGGCAAGCACCAGCTCGACGGCGATGCCGCGCACGGCCAGCTGCGCCACGGCGTCGACGAGCAGCCCCTGCGCCTTGCGTTCGCACAGCCGGCCGACGCACATGAAGCGCGCCACGTCGGGCGGCGGGCCGGCATCGGCGACGTCGATCAAGCCCGCATCAAGACCGCATCGCAGCAGGTGCAGCTTGCCTTGGTCAGGCGGCGCGGCCGCCTCGCGCAGCTTGCCCAGCGTGAACCCGCTGATGCCCACGACGAAAGCCGCGCCGGCGATCTTCTCGCGCAGGTTCACGCGCGCCGTCCATTCCTCCGGCCCGTGCACCGTCAGGCTGTAGGGCGGCCCGCCCAGGCGGCGGCACAGCAGCGCCACGTCGGCAGCGTTGCTGCCGAAGTGCACATGCAGGTGCGGCGCGCCCGTGCGCCGCAAGCACGGCAGCAGCGCACAGGCCAGGGCGAAGTGGCCGAGATGCGCGATGAAGCGCCGGTCCCCCGACGCCGCCAGGCGCAGCGCCAGCCCGAGCGCCGCCGCGGCGCGGCGCGGCCGAGCCAGGAACTGCCGCAGCACGCCTGCCAGCAGCCCGGGGCCGGCGGCGAGCGGCGACGCGAGCAGCACCTGCGTGCGCCCGGCCTCGGCGCGGTCGGCGGCATCGACCAGCGGCGCCGTGCCGCGCCGCAGGCTGAAGCGATGCACGCGCACGTCCAGCGCCTCCACAGCCGCGATCTCGCGCCGGATGAAGCTGTGGCTCGGCGCCGGGTACACGTTCACCAGATAGGCGACCTGCGCCGGCGCGGCCGGTGTCACATCACGCCCTCGAACGCATGCGCCCTTGCCGACAGCGGGCGTGCGTTGATGCGATGCACCGCCGCCAGCAGCCGCATCGCGGCCCGGCGGTGCGCCGGCGCCTCGAGTGCCCGGTTGCGTGTGCGCACCTGCGCATCGCGCGGCGATTCGGCCTCGATCGCGAAGTCCGGCAGCCGCTCGGGCTGCGCCCGCGCGAGGCGGTGCAGGGCGGTGCCGGCGATCAGTTGCAGGCGGTTCAGCGACACGCGCTCGATGACCGCCTCATGCCGCGCGAGGAAGTTGGTGCTCGCCTGCACATCCTCGGCCGTCTCGCCGGGGTAGCCGAGGATCATGGTGCAGCGGCACGAGATGCCGGCCGCGGCGGCCGCGTGCAGCGCCGCGCTCACCACCTCGATGCGCGTGCCCTTCTTCATCCGGTCGAGCAGGCGCTGGCTGCCGGTCTCCAGCCCCGTCGTCAGGCGCACGCAGCCGCTGGCGGCCGCCGCGCGCAGGTCCGCCTCGGCCAGGCCGTTGTCGGCTTCCAGCCCGGCGTGGACGGCGCCGATCCACTGCGCGCCCGGTGCGGCCTGCTGCATGCCGGCGTGCAGCGCCCGCCACATGCCCAGGTCGCTGTTGAGCTTGAGGTCGGTGAAGACGAAGCGCGACGCGCCGTGCCGCCGGTGCTGCCCACCCACTTCGGCCAGCACGTCCGCCGCGCTGCGGCTGCGGAAGGTGCGCCCGGCCGTGCTGGTGATGTCGCTGCAGAAGCGGCACGCGCCCCAGCCGCAACCGCGCCCGGTGATCACCGGAACGATGCGGTTCGGGTAGGCCGACCACGGAAAGTCGCCGAAGTCCGGATGCGGCACGGCGTCGAGCCGGCGCAGCGGCGCCGCGACGCGCCCGCGCACCGCACCGCGCGCGTCATGCGTGATCACGCCCGCATGCGCCGACAGGTCGCCGCCGGACAGCAGCGTCTGCAGCACCTGCGGCAGCTCGAGTTCGATCTCGCCGGCCACCAGCGCCGACAGGCCGGGGATGCGCACCCAGTCGTCGATCACCTCGCGCGGCGTGAAGTACGGCCCGCCGACCAGCACCGGCACGCCGGCTTCGTGCGCGACGGCGCAGAGCTGCTCGCACACCTCGCGATACATGAGATAGGTCGACACCAGCACGGCATGCGGCTGCGCGGCGGCGAAGGCCTCGCGAAAGCCTTGCAGCGTCTCGCGCGCGTGGGCATGGATGTCCGAGCGCTGCGGCGCGGCCATGCGCTCCCGGGTCTCGCGCACGCAGCTCCAGCGCGAGGTGGCGGCGCGGTGGTTGAGCTGTGCGGCCAGCAGGCCGAAGCGGCCCGGCGGCACCTCGCGCTGCACACCCCGCACACCCACCATCAGCGGCGCGAAGACCTGCACCTGCGCACCGGCCTTGCGCAGCGACGCGGCGAGATAGCCGACGGCCAGGCTCGGGTAGCGTGCGAAGTTGTTGAGATCGACGAGAAGGATGCGGCGCGAATCGAGCATGCGCCCACGCTAGCCCGGCCGGCGCGGGTACTGCGCTCAGTCTGTTACCAGCGGCCGCGCCGAGCCGCGGCCTGTCAGCGCCAGCACTCGATCAATACGGTGAACTGCTGCGCCCGTCGCGCGATCTCCTGCGTCGTCAACGGTGCCGGCTCGGCCGCACGCGCAGGCGTGACGCCGCGCGCTGCGAGAAAGTCCGACAGCACCTCGCCCGTGATCGCAAAGTTGACGTTCTGCGGCACGTTGCCCACGGCCTGCGCCACCCGCACCGCGTTGAGTTGCGACACCACCACGCCGATCAGCCGGCCGGCGCCGTCCAGCAGCGGCCCGCCGCTGTTGCCGGGCTGCACCGGCGCGGTGATCTGCAGCAGCCGCGTGTCGCCGCGCGGGCCGCTGGCGCTGCTCACGATGCCGGTGGTGACGTTGATGCCGGCGAGCAGCGCCGCCAGCGGATAACCCACAACCGTCACCGGCTCGCCCACCTGCGCGGCCTCGGTCCGCAAGATCGCGGGTGTGCTGCCGGCCGGCGCGCCGCTCTCCCAGTCGATGAGCGCCAAGTCACTCTTGACATCGCTCGCGAGCAGCGTGGCCGCGCCGCGGCCGGCCACTTGCAGACGGCTGCAACCGTTGACGACGTGATGGTTGGTCACCACGCGGTCCGCGGCGACGACGATGCCGCTGCCCGTGGATCGCGGCGGCGACGAACGCGCCGCCACCGTGGCGCCCTGCGGCGACCCCTCGGCGGGCGGCAGGAGCGGCGGCGGCCGCAACGCCAGCCCCTGCGCCTGGCGCTGCGCCGCGGCCTGCTGCGCCACGCTGCGCTGCTCGGGCGTCAGCTCGCGCTCCACCCGGTCGCGCATGCGCTGATAGCGGTGCGGCGACACCGTGCCCTTGCCCGAGGCCAGCAGCAGCCAGTGGTAGGCCTGCGCGTTGTCCTGTGCCACGCCCACGCCGTCGGCATAGGCGAGGCCGAGCAGCCCCTGGCTGTCCGGATCGCCCGCCTCGGCGCCGCGCCGCCACCAAGCCACCGCCTCCGCCTCGTTGCGCACCAGCCCGCGCCCGTGCGCCAGCATCAGGCCGTAGCGGCCGATCGCCAGCGGCATGCCCTGCATCGCCGCCTTGTGGTACCAGCGCGCGGCCTCGACATCGTTGCGCGCCGCGCCGCGCGCGTTCGACAGCATCTCGCCCAGCAGCCACTGCGCGTTCGCATGGCCCGCGGTGGCGGCGCCGCGAATCAGCCGCAGCGCGCGCGCTTCATCCTTGGGCACGCCGCGACCGGTCATCAGCAGCATGCCGAGCGCCGTCTGCGCCTCGGGATCGCCGCGCTCGGCGTCGGGCTCGAAGGCCTTGAATGCGGCGGCGAAGTCGCCCCGCGCGAGCGCGGCCTTGCCGGCGGCCGTGTCGGCCTGCGCGCCGGATACCGCGCAGCACAACCCGAGCGCAATTGCTCTCAGCAGCCACATGCCCCTGATGGCCGGCGCAGCGCTCTTCCCAAGCAAACGCCGCGGATCCGGCTTTGCCGGGCCGCTGGTGTTGCCTTGCAGGCCGCGCCGGTCCAGAGGACCAGCCCCTCGCCAGGCACGAAAGGTCCACAGGACCTTTCGTGTCCAGGCTCGGCCCCTTGAGGGGCGCGCGAAGCGCGTAGGGGGGGCCATATTCAGTAGGCGGGCACGCGGCGCGACAACAGCATGGACGACGCCGCCGTGGCGATGGCCGAAAGCGCAACGCAGCCCCAGATCACCGGCGCATAGCTGCCGTGGCGATCGAACACCCAGCCGGCCGCGAACGGCCCGAGCAGGTTGCCGAAGGCCGCGCCGGTGTAGAGCGTGCCGAGGATGGCCGACACCGCACGAGCGCCGAACATGTCCATGCAGATCGCCGGCATCAGCGAGACGACGGCGCCATAGCTCAGCCCGAACCACAGCGCGAACGCCGCCAGCGCCGCGTAGCCGCCCGCGCCCTGCCACGCGAGAAAGGCAAGGCCCATCGACGCCTGCATCAGCACGATGGCCGGCACCCGCCCCATGCGGTCGGCCAGGCCTCCGATGGCGAAGCGCCCGAACACGCTGCCGGCGCCGATCAACCCCACCAGGCCGACGGCGCTCGCATCCGCAATGCCCAGATCGCGCGCCGCCGCGGACACATGCGCGAAGGGAATGAACATCACCGGCCCGGCGGCCACCGCCGCGACATAGAGCCAGCGAAAACGCGCGGTACGCAGCGCTTCGCGCAGCGTTGCGCCCGGCGGCACCGTCGCGGCCGCAGGCAGCGGCGCTCGCCGCAGCAGCCAGGCCGCGGCGATGCCAACGACCAGCACGCCGAGCGCCAGCACCCGCAGCGCGACGCGCCATTCCAGCGCTCCGATCGCTGCCGTGGCAAGCAGCGGCACGACCAGTGTGCCCGCCCCGATGCCTGCACTCGCGATGCCGGCCGCGAGCCCGCGCCGGCGCGTGAACCACGGCGACACGCTGGCAATCGAGGGCGTGTAGACCAACGCCACGCCGATGCCGATGCCCACGCCGTAGGCGACGTACACCGCTGTGATCGAGGTGGCGAAACTCGTCGCCAGCAGGCCCGCGGCAATGAACAGCATGCCGGCGCAGCACACGACGCGCGGCCCGAAGCGATCGGCCAGCATGCCGGCGCCGGCGCCGAGCAGGAAGTAGATCAATCCGCACAGGCCGAACACCAGCGACACCTCGGCGCGCTGCACCGCGAACTCCGCCTCGAAGGGCTCGAAGAATGCAGCGAACGAATACGCCACGCCGAAGATCACGGCGAGGCTCGCGAACGTGGCCCAGACGACGACCCAGGCGTAGCGGTGCTCTTGCATGGCGAGGCAGTCTAGGGATGTTTGCGGATCGCGGCATCGCGGAAAGCCGGGGGTGCGCTCGGTCGTCACCCAGCCCGTTCGCGCTGAAGCTTGTCGAAGCACTGCTTGGTACGCGCTGTGTGCTTGGTCGAAGGCTTGGTGCGTTGTTGAGGCAGGCCGGGTCTCGCCCCGGCGGGCGAGTCACTTCTTCTGTCTCGCCAGAAGAAGTGACCAAGAAGAGGCGACCCGGAGGCGTCGCCCCTCGCGGGAGCGAGGGGTGCGCTGCGATGCTCGGTCTTTGCAGCCTCGCGCAGAACTCGCTACGCGCCCTGCGGGCGCTGCGCTCGGACAGCCGCGCGAAGTCAGAAGTGGAGGGGCGCTGGCGCGCCCGGCTGCAAAGCCCTGCGCTTCTCGCCGACGCCTACGGGAAGTGATACGGCTCGCTGCGCATCGCCCGGAGGCTTCGCTCACCAAG
>JAKFDI010000065.1:0-10608 GCA_036676235.1 Rhizobacter sp.
CACTTCGATCGACTGGGTGTACCCCGACTCTCCTGACCTCAAGCTCTCGAACCGCCCGGTGCGGACCCGCACGCCGGGTGGTGTGGGAGGGGCCCGATCACGATGATCGGCCCCTATCCCGATGCCGGCGTGACCCAGGGCACGGCGTCGGCGGGGCGGTTTGCCGCCGGGCTTGCAGCCGGCGTCGGCAACCCCAAATGCCTAGAATCGCTTCCCCGCACCGCGCCGCCCGGCGCCGTCGCTCCAGCCGCAGCAGCCCCCATGGTTCCTCACCTCATCACCGCGCTCACGGGCCCGATCAACGAGCTGGAACAGCGCATCCTCGAATCGCTGCCCGCCATCGAACGCTGGTTCCGGCTGGAGTGGATGGAACATACGCCGCCGTTCTATACCTCGGTGGACGTGCGCAACGCCGGCTTCAAGCTGGCGCCGGTAGACACCAACCTCTTTCCCGGCGGCTTCAACAACCTGACCGAAGAGATGCTGCCGCTGGCGGTGCAGGCGGCGATGGCGGCGATCGAGAAGATCTGTCCCGAGGCGCGCAACCTGCTGCTCATTCCCGAGAAGCACACGCGCAACTCGTTCTATCTGATGAACGTGTCGCGGCTGGTGCAGATCTTTCACCAGGCGGGCCTGAACGTGCGCCTGGGCACGCTCGACGAAACGATCACCGCGCCCACGAACATCGATCTGCCCGACGGCGAATCGCTCACGCTGGAGCCGCTGGTGCGCAACCGCGGGCGTGTCGGGCTGAAGAATTTCGACCCCTGCACGGTGCTGCTGAACAACGACCTGTCGGGCGGCCTGCCGAAGATCCTCGAAGGCCTGCACGAGCAGTACCTGCTGCCGCCGCTGCACGCCGGCTGGGCGGTGCGGCGCAAGACCAACCACTTCCAGGCCTACGAGGAAGTGGCGAAGAAGTTCGCCAAGCTGCTGGGCATGGACCCGTGGCTGATCAACCCGATGTTCGCGCGCTGCGGCGAGGTCAATTTCAGCGACGGCACCGGCAGCGAATGCCTGATGAGCAACGCCGAGGCGCTTCTTTCCAAGATCCGCCGCAAGTACAAGGAATACGGCATCCAGGAGAAGCCCTTCATCATCGTCAAGGCCGATGCGGGCACCTACGGCATGGGCATCATGACCGTGCGCGACCCGAAAGACCTGGCTGAACTCAACCGCAAGACGCGCAACAAGATGAGCGTCATCAAGGAAGGGCAGGAGGTCAGCGAAGTGATCCTGCAGGAAGGCGTGCCCACCTACGAGCGCGTCAACGACGCGGTGGCCGAGCCGGTGGTCTACATGATCGACCGCTACGTCGTGGGCGGCTTCTACCGGGTGAATGCCGAGCGCGGCATCGACGAGAACCTGAACTCCCCGGGGGCCAGCTTCGTGCCGCTGGCCTTTGCCGAAACCAACCACCTGCCGCGCCCCGGCGTGAAGCCCGGCGCCAGCGCGCCGAACCGCTTCTACATGTACGGCGTGATCGCGCGCCTGGCGATGGTGGCTGCGAGCTATGAACTCGAAGCCACGGACCCGGACGCCGAGGTCTACGAGTAGCCGTTTCGGCATCGACATCATGCTGCGATGCAGCAAGCTTCACGGTTCACCGCTGAATACGCCCTGTTCAAGGTGCGCAGCGGCAATTGCTGCGGCGCACAATACCCGGCCCTGAACAGCCCGCACCGGCCTCCGGCCCGCGGTCCCACGTGAACCCTCCGCAGCGTTCCGCTTCCGGCCTTCCCGCGCTGATGCTCGCCGCGCTGGGCGTCGTCTACGGCGACATCGGCACCAGCCCGCTGTACGCCTTCAAAGAGGCCTTCGCGCCCGGGCGCGTGCCGCTCACCGAGGGCAACGTCTACGGCGTGCTCTCGCTGGTGTTCTGGACGCTGACGGTCATCGTCTCGCTCAAGTACGTGCTGCTGATCCTGCGCGCCGACAACAACGGCGAAGGCGGGCTCATCGCGATGTTGGCGCTGGCTTCGCAGGCGGTGAAGCACCGGCCCGTGCTGCGCCGGCGGTTGCTGGTGCTGGGCATCTTCGGCACGGCGATCTTCTTCGGCGATGGCGTGATCACGCCGGCCATCAGCGTGCTGTCGGCGGCCGAAGGGCTGGAGATCGTGGCGCCCGGCCTGCATCCCTTCATCGTGCCGATGACGCTGGTGGTGCTCACCGCACTCTTCATCGTGCAGCGCCACGGCACGGCCAGCATGGGGCGCTTCTTCGGGCCGGTGATGCTGGCGTGGTTCATCTCGCTCGCGCTCCTGGGCGCCGTGCACGTGGCGCAGAACCCGGCGGTGCTGGCCGCGCTGAGCCCGCATCACGCGCTGCGTTTTGTGATCGAGCAGCCCGCCATCGCCTTCATCTCGCTAACCGCCGTGGTGCTGTGCGTCACCGGCGCCGAGGCGCTGTATGCCGACATGGGGCATTTCGGCAAGAAGCCGATTCGCCTGGCGTGGTTCAGCATGGCCATGCCGGCGCTGGTGCTCAACTACTTCGGCCAGGGCGCGATGCTGTTGGCCGACCCGACGGCGGTGAAGAACCCGTTCTACGAGATGGCGCCGCAGTGGGCGCTGCTGCCGCTGATCGGCCTGGCCACGGCGGCCACGGTGATCGCCTCGCAGGCGCTGATCACCGCGGCGTTCTCCATCACCAAGCAGGCGATCCAGCTCGGCTACCTGCCGCGGCTGCGCATCCTGCACACCTCGGTGCGCGAGACGGGGCAGGTGTATGTGCCGTTCGTGAACTGGAGCCTGTACGGGTGCATCGTGCTGGCCGTCGTGCTCTTCGGGTCCAGCAACGAACTGGCCGGCGCCTACGGCATCGCCGTCACCATCGACATGCTGATCACGACGGTGATGACCTTCTTCGTCGTGCGCTACGCCTGGAACTACCCGTGGTGGATGTGCGTCGCGGCCACCGGCTTCTTCTTCGTCGTCGATCTGGTGTTCTTCTCGGCGAACGCGCTCAAGCTCTTCGAGGGCGGCTGGTTCCCGGTGCTCATCGGCGCGGTGATGTTCACCTTGCTGATGACCTGGAAGCAGGGCCGCGCGCTGATGGGCGAACGCCTGCGCGACGATTCGATCGACCTGAAGAGCTTTCTGGAAGCCGTGTTCGTGAGCCCGCCGGTGCGCGTGGAAGGCACGGCGGTGTTCCTGTCGGCCGAGCAGGGCGTCACGCCCAATGCGCTGCTGCACAACCTCAAGCACAACAAGGTGCTGCACGAGACCAACCTGTTCGTCACCGTGCAGCACCACGAGCGGCCGTGGATCGGCTTCGAGCGCCGCTGCGAGATCGAGCCGCTGGGGCGCGACTGCTGGCAGGTGACGCTGCACTTCGGCTTCAAGAACGAGCCCGACGTGCCCGAGGCGCTGGCCCTGCTGCGCACGCGCGGCTGCCAGGTCGACGACATGCAGACCTCGTACTTTCTGTCGCGCGACATCGTGATTCCGACGCCAGGGGCCGGCATGGCCGGTTGGCGCGAAAAACTCTTCGCCAACATGCACCGCAACGCCTCGGGCGTGGCCGACTTCCTCAGCCTGCCCGCGAACCGGGTGGTGGAACTCGGCTCCAAACTCGAAATCTGAGGGGCAGCCCCGGTCGGCCCCAGGGGCGATCTGTGTCACAGTGGCCGCCCGTTTCGCCCGGCCCTCAACGGACTCTCGCCATGGACCTGCTCTTCGTCGCCGACCCGCTGGAGGGTTTCAATACCGCCAAGGACTCCACCTTCGCCATGATGCGCGAGGCCGCCGCGCGCGGCTGCACGCTGTGGGCCTGCGAGCCGGCCGACCTGGTGTGGGTGCGCGGCGCGCGCGTCGTGGCGCGTGCGGCGCGGGCGATCACGCTCACCGGCGATGCGAAGGACTGGTTCACGGTGGTGGCTCAGAAGGAACTGGCGCTGGCCGACACGAGCGCCGTGCTGATGCGCAAGGACCCGCCCTTCGACAGCGAGTACTTCTACGCCACGCATCTGCTGGGCCAGGCGCAGCGCGAGGGCGCGAAGGTGTTCAACGACCCGGCGGCGCTGCGCAACCATCCCGAGAAACTGGCGATCCTCGAATTCCCGCAGTTCATCGCGCCCACGCTGGTCACGCGCGACGAGCGGGCGATCCGCGCCTTCCATGCCGAGCACCGCGACATCATCTTGAAGCCGCTGGACGGCATGGGTGGCACCGGCATCTTCCGCGTCGGACCCGACGGCCTGAACCTCGGCAGCATTGCCGAGACGCTGAACCGCGGCGGCGCGCAGACGGTGATGGTGCAGCGCTACCTGCCCGAGATCACGCAGGGCGACAAGCGCGTGCTGGTGATAGCCGGCGAGGCCGTGCCTTACAGTCTGGCCCGCATTCCGCAAGGCAGCGAAATCCGCGGCAACCTGGCCGCCGGCGGCAAAGGGGTGGCCCAACCTCTCACCGCACGCGACCGTGAGATCGCCGAAGCCATCGGGCCGGCGCTCGCGGCACGCGGGCTGCTGCTGGTGGGACTCGACGTGATCGGTGACAGCCTCACCGAGATCAACGTCACCAGCCCCACCTGTTTTCAGGAAATCACGCAGCAGGCGGGTTTCGACGTGGCGCAACGCTTCGTCGATGCACTGCTGCAGAAGATCGCTTAAGCGCGATCGACGCGCATCCTCGGTGCCGTGCTCAAGGCGCGGCGTCGTCGGCCCGGCGAGGTCAGGCAGTCCGCCCGCCGGAACAGGTTCGCGTGGCCGTCAAGCGGCTGCGCGGGCGCTTATCTACCAAGGAGGCACCATGATCAAAGTGGGTTTGATGGGCTACGGCAAGGCGGGACAGGCCGTGGCCAACGTGCTGGCGACGGACACGCGCTTCGACCTGCGCTGGATTGCGCGCAGAAGTTCGCCCACGGGCGAGCGCTACCAGGTCGAGCCCGACCTGAGCGTGCCGGTTGTCGGGCTCGACCAGGCGGACTTGGGCGCCTGGCTCGACGAGTACCCGGTCGACGCGCTGGTGGATTTCTCGCAGCGCGAGAGCGTGCACGCCTATGGCGAAGAGGTGCGCCGCCGCAAGCTCATGCTGGTCAGCGCCATCTCGGCGTACGAGCCGCAGGATCTCGAGTACCTGAAAGACCTCGGGCGCGACACCCGCGTGATGAGTTCACCCAACATCACGCTGGGCATCAACTTCGTCATCCTCGCCGCGCGGCTGCTGCGCAACATCGCGCCCTTTGCCGACATCGAGATCGTGGAGCAGCATTTCCGCGACAAGCCCGAGGTCTCGGGCACGGCGCGCAAGATCGCCGAATCGCTGGCGGTGGAGGACGAGCGCATCACCTCGTTGCGCCTGGGCGGCATCGTCGGCCACCACGAGGTGATCTTCGGCTTTCCCAACCAGACGGTGCGCATCATTCACGACTCGATCCGGCGCGAAGCCTTCGGCACCGGCGCGGCCTTCGTGCTGAGCCAGCTGGTCGAACGCGAGAACGGCTTCTACACCTTCGACGACCTGCTGATGCACATGGTGCGCAGCGAGCTGCTTAAGAAACCCGAGGCGGCCTGAGCGCCGCACGACGCATCCTCAATCCTCCCGATGGCCGTACTCTCCCTTTCCAACGCCCACCTCGCCTTCGGCCACGTCGCCCTGCTCGACGGCGCCGCCTTCTCGCTCGAACAAGGCGAGCGCCTGGGCCTCATTGGCCGCAACGGCGCCGGCAAATCCTCGCTGCTGAAGATCATCGCCGGGCTCGAGAAGCCTGACGACGGCCTGCTGCAGATGACGCAGGGCGTGCGCATCTGCTACGTGCCGCAGGAGCCGGTGTTCGACCCCGCGCACACCGTGTTCGAGGTGGTGAGCGAAGGCGTGGCCGAAGCCCGCACCGTGCGCGACGCCTACGAAGCGCATGCCGAAGGCGTTGACCTCGACGCGCTGCAGACGCGCATCGAGGCGCTCGACGCCTGGAACTGGGAGCAGCGCGTGGACACCACGCTGCACCAGTTGCAGCTCGACGGTGAACGCATCGTCGGTGAACTGTCGGGCGGCATGAAGAAGCGCGTGGCGCTCGCGCAGGCGCTGGTCGCCGTGCCCGACGTGCTGCTGCTCGACGAGCCGACCAACCACCTCGACCTGGACTCGATCGCCTGGCTCGAAGACCTGCTGCGCGCCTTCAAGGGCAGCGTGATGCTCATCACCCACGACCGCGCGTTTCTCGATGGCGTGGCCACGCGCATCATCGAACTCGACCGCGGCCTGATCCGCAGCTACCCCGGCAACTTCAGCACCTACGAGCGAACGAAGGAAGAACAGCTCGCCTCAGAAGCGCTGGCCAGCGCCCGCGCCGACAAGCTGCTGGCGCAGGAGGAGGTGTGGATCCGCAAGGGCGTGGAGGCGCGCCGCACGCGCAGCGTGGCGCGCATCGAGCGGCTGCAGGTGCTGCGTGCGCAGCGCCAGGCCCGGCGCGATTCGCTCGGGCAGGTGCGCCTGGAAGTCGATTCCGGCGTGCCCAGCGGCAAGATCGTGGCGGAGCTGCGTGATGTGTCGTTGAGCTTCGGCGACAAGCTGATCGTGAACAACTTCAGCGCCACCATCCTGCGCGGCGACAAGGTCGGCCTGATCGGCCCCAACGGCGCGGGCAAGACGACACTGTTGAAACTCATCCTCGGCGAGCTCAAGCCGGACTCGGGCGACGTGCGCCAGGGCACGCGCCTCGAAGTCGCCTACTTCGACCAGATGCGCAGCCGCCTGAACCTGGATGCGACGCTGGCTGACACCATCAGCCCCGGCAGCGAATGGGTGGAGTTCAACGGCGCGCGCAAGCACGTCATGAGCTACCTCAACGATTTCCTGTTCTCACCGGAGCGTGCCCATTCGCCGGTGCGCACGCTGTCGGGCGGCGAGCGCAACCGCCTGTTGCTCGCGCGCCTGTTCGCGCTGCCGGCCAACGTGCTGGTGCTCGACGAGCCGACCAACGACCTCGACATCGACACGCTGGAGCTGCTGGAAGAACTGCTGCAGGCCTATGCCGGCACGGTGTTTCTGGTCAGCCACGACCGGCGTTTTCTCGACAACGTGGTCACCAGCACGATTGCCTGGGAGGGCGACGAGCAGCCGGGCTTCTGGCGCGAGTACGAAGGCGGTTACGAAGACTGGAAGCTGCAGCGCGACCGGGCGCGTGCGCTGCGCCAGGCCGCCGAACGCAAGGCGCCGGCGGTCGCGAAGCCAAAGGAGGCGGCCGCCGCGCCGCCGATGGCGCCGGTCATCAAACCCAAGAAGCTCAGCTACAAGGATCAGCGCGAGCTGGACGAACTGCCGGCCCGCATCGAGGCGCTGGAAGCCGAGCAGGCCGAGCTGGCGCTGCTGATCGCCGACCCGGAGTTTTATGCCGCCGAGCCGCAGCGTGCCACCGAAGCCCAGACGCGCCACGCCCAGATCGACGACGAACTGCTGGCTGCGCTGGAACGTTGGGAAGCGCTGCAGCGCTGAGTCGGCCCGGCCGGTTCAACGAACGAGGGCGCCGAACCAGCCCTCGCCGATGGCGTCGGGATGAGAACGGCTGACCATCAGCCCCGCCATCACATATAGCGCATTGAGCAGGCGCACCGCGCGTTCGCGATCGAAGCCGGGCCATTCGGCGATTTCGCGCAGCGAGGTGCATTCGCGCCGCAAGCGCTGCACCGCGGCCAGCACCGGGCCGGAGACCGGCAGGCCCACGAGCGCGAGCCCGGGCGCGATCCGGTAGACGGCCGGGCCGGCGATCTCGGGCAGCAGTTCGGTGCGGCGTCCGTGCATCGCCAGCTCCCACAGCACGGGCGCCAGCGGATAGTGCTGGTCCCGCGCGCCGACCAGCGCCTGCACCGGATCGCCGGGCGGCCGCAGCAGCGCGGGTTCGACGTGCAGCACCTTCAGGTCAGGCACGCCGCCGGCGAGCAGCATCGACATCGGCACCGGGCAGTGGACCAGGCGCTCCTCGGGGAACACGGTGAGCGGCACCACGCGCTCGTCGTACAGCAGGTGGATCGTCACCCGCCGGGCGTGACGCACGCAGGCGGCGACCACCTCCAGCGCCTCCAGCGATTCGGGATGACCGTCTTCGCCCTCGAAGCGGTACAGGTCGGCCCGCAGCGAGGGGCTCAGGGAAGCAATGCGCGAACTCGTGCCGTTGAGCGCAGCCTCCTCCTCCAGCTCCTTCAGGTAGAGCCGGTAGGCGCTGGCGCGCATCAGTTCGGGAGCGCCGAACGGAATGGTGGAGTCGAACGTGCTGTTCATGAACACTTGCGATTTTCACAAGATGACGCAGATTCGGCACCTGAAAGACCTTGCAGGGAGGCGGGCACGGGCGTAGGGCGGCTCGGCTCTTGATGTGGGCGCCCGCTACGACGTTTGCCTTGCCACTGTCAGTGCTTTCCAGAATCTCGGGTCCTGGGTGCTCGCGAAATTGATGCGCATGAGCGAGGTTGGCCGCGGCGTGGCGTGAAAAAGCGCGCCCGGCGCCAGCAGCCAGCCGTCGTCAAGCATTTCCCGCGCGAGCCGCTCGGTATCGGCGCCCACGTCCACCCAGCCGAAGAGTCCGCGGGGCGGCGCCATGAAGCGGCAGCCGTGCGCTTCGGCCAGCCTCACCGAACGGGTGCGCGCCGCGTCCAGCTTGGCCGCCACGCGCTCGGTGTGGCGGCGCAGCTGGCCGGTGTCCAGGCAGTGGGCCAGCGCCTGTTCGGTCAGCGCCGGACTCGTGAGCGTGCTCAGCAGCTTGGTGTCGACGAAGCGGTCCAGCAGCCGCTTCGGGGCCGCGAGAAATCCCACCCGCCAGTTCGGCGCCAGGATCTTCGAGAAGCCCGACACGTAGACCGTGCGCTCCAGCCCGTCGAGCGCCGACAGCCGCGGCAGATGTGCCGGCGCGAGGTGGGCGTAGCTGTCGTCCTCCACGATCTGCAGGTCGTGCGCCTGCGCGAGCTTGAGCAGCTGGTGCGCCGCGCCCAGCGAGAGCGAGGCGCCGGTCGGGTTGTGCAGCACCGAGACGGTGATGTACAGGCGCGGATGGTGCGCTTCGATCAGCCGCTGCATCACCGCGAGGTCGGGGCCGGTCTCGCCGCGGGGCACCGGCAGCAGGCGCAGGCCCAGCGCGGCGAGGCGGGCGTATTCCAGCGGCCAGCCGGGCTCGTCGACCAGCACCGTGTCGCCGGCCCGCAGCAGCGCGCGGGTGACGATATCCAGCGCATGCGTCGCGCCGATGGTGGTGACGATCTGCTCCGGCGCCGCCTCGATGCCGTGGTCGGCGAGCTTGAGCGACAGCGCCTGCCGCAGGCGCGGATCGCCGGCGGGCTCGCCGTACTGCAGCGACACATCGGCCAGGCGGCTGCCCGCGGTGACGCGGCGCATGGCGCTCGCGAGCATCGGCAGGTCCAGCCATTCCACCGGCAGGGTGCCCAGCCCCGGCATCGGCAGCCCGCCCGGCGGCTGGAACATGCCGCGCACCAGCGTGGTGGCGCTGATCGGCACCGGGCGCGGCGCGGCCGGGCCGGGGGCACTGGCACGGCGCAGTTCGGGGCTGGCCTCCCGCACGAAGAAGCCGCGCTGGCGGCGAGCTTCCACCAGGCCCTGCGCCAGCAACTGGTCATAGGCCGCGACCACGGTATAAGGGCTCACGCCATGGCGGCGCGCGCACTCCCGCACCGACGGCAGCCGTGCCCCCGGTGCCAGCAGGCGCTGGCGGATGCGCCCGGCAAAGCGGGCCGCCAGTTGCTCGGTGAGCGTGGTGTCTGCGCCGCGCGAGAGGCCGGCGCTGTCTGTGAGCGAGTGGGGCATGGGTGGCTGTGCTGTGTCGTGAACGGTGCCGATACAGATTCGTCGGTGTGGCGGATCAGTGTATCGGCGATGTGATGGCCTCGCACCGTAGACTGCGCCGATGACAGCTGACGAGTTCACCGCCCTGCTCGCCTTCGCCACCGCGATGAGCTTTTCCCCCGGGCCCAACACCACGCTCGCCACTGCGCTGGCGGCCAACTTCGGCCTGCGGCGGGCGATGCGCTTCGTCGTGGCCGTGCCGGCCGGCTGGACGGTGCTGATGCTGGCTTGCGGCCTGGGCCTCGGCGCGCTGGTGCTGGCGATGCCCGCCGCGCGCTGGGCGGTCAAGATCGTCGGCGTGGGCTACCTGCTGTGGCTCGCGTGGAAGCTGTCGCGCAGCGCGCGGCTGGGCGAGGCTGACGCCGCCAAGCTGCGCGTCGGCTTCTGGCAGGGCGTGGCCCTGCAGTTCGTCAACATCAAGGCCTGGATGCTGGCGCTCACGCTGGCGGCCGGCTGGGTGGCGTCGGCCAACGGCGTGCCGGCGTCCAACCCCGGCGAGCGGCTGGCCATCGTCAGCGGCGTGATGGTGGTATTCGCCTTCAGCAGCAACTTCGCCTATGCGGCAATCGGCTCCGTGCTGCGCCATTGGCTGGCGCAGGGTACGCGGCTGCTGTGGTTCAACCGGGTGATGGCGCTGGTGCTGGTGCTCGTCGCCTTCTGGATGGCGGTGGCATGAACCCCCCGATGCCACCCTGTTGGCGGGCCGAGCGCCGGGCCGCTCCCAAGCCGGCCCGCGTCCCCTCGGGGGCTGAGCCCGGACGTGAACAGTCCAGTGGACTGTTCGCGCCTGGCGAAGGGCTGGGCCTCCTGGCCCAGC
>JAKFDI010000066.1:0-4674 GCA_036676235.1 Rhizobacter sp.
TGATCCGCAGCGGTGCGATGCCGGTGCTGGACGCCAGCGTGTTCGGCCCGAGCTGGCGTGAGATCGCCCACGGCAAGCCGCAGCGCGCCGAGCCGTGGTGGGTGGCGCACCGCGAGGCGCTGCTGCAGGCGGCCAAGGCCGGCACCCCGCGCTACGTCTACGACCTGGACACGGTGCGCGCGCGGGCCCGGGCGCTGGCCAGCACGCCGGCAATCGACCGCTGCTACTTCGCGATCAAGGCCAACCCGAATCCGGCGATCCTGCGCACGCTGGTGGACGAGGGTTTTGGCCTGGAGTGTGTATCGAAGGGCGAGCTGGAGCACGTGTTCTCCGTGCTGCCGGAGCTGACGCCGCAGCGGGTGCTGTTCACCCCGAGTTTCGCCCCGCGCGCCGAATACGAGGCCGCGTTCGCCCGCGGCGTGACCGTCACCATCGACAACATCGAGGCGTTGCGCCGCTGGCCGGAGATGTTCCTCGGCCGCGCGGTGTGGCTGCGCATCGATCTCGGTCACGGCGAAGGCCACCACGAGAAGGTGCGCACCGGCGGCGTTGCGGCCAAGTTCGGCCTGCCGATCGCGCGCTTCGACGCGTTCGTGGCCGAGGCGCACAAGCTCGGCTTGCGCGTCAGCGGCCTGCACGCGCACCTGGGCAGCGGCATCGACGATCCAAACCACTGGCGCAGCGTCTACGCGACGCTGGCCGGGCTGGCCGACACCTTGGGCACGGTCGAGACCATCGACATTGGCGGCGGCCTGCCGATCCCGTACACCCCCGACGCGCGCGAGTTCGACCTCGCCGCGTGGCGCACCGGACTGGAGGAGATCAAGGCCGCATACCCGCGTTTCGGCCTGGTGATCGAGCCGGGCCGCTACCTGGTGGCCGAGGCGGGCGCGCTGCTGCTGACCGCGACCCAGGTGGTGGAGAAGGACGGCGTGCGCCGGGTCGGCGGCGATGCCGGCATGAACGCGCTGCTGCGCCCGGCGATGTACGAGGCCTTCCACGGCATCCACAACCTCAGCCGCTGGAGCGACGAGCCGAACGTGCGCTTCGACGTGGTCGGCCCGATCTGCGAGACCGGCGACGTGCTCGGCCGCGACCGGCTGCTGCCGGCCGCCACCGCCGAGGGCGACGTGCTGCTGGTTGCCGACGCCGGTGCCTACGGCATGGCCATGGCGAACACCTACAATATGCGGTCGTTGCCGGCCGAGCAGGTCGTGGAGAAAGGTAAGTGATGGCTGCGGGTATGTCCGAGTGGCGCTTCCAGCGCGATGCGATCCAGGCGTTCCGATTCGTGCGCTGCGGGCTGGATGCGGCGACCGGCGTCGCCGAGCTGGTGTACGCCTTCGATGACGGTCCGGAGTTGATCGAGACCATCACCGTGCCCGGTGCACCGTTCGTGCTCGAAGGCGAACGCGCCGCGGCGGTGACCAAGGCGGTGCAGCTGCTGCACCTGATCGCCGGCGTCAGCTACTACAAGGCGGCGGTGCCGGAACAGATCCGCATCGATTCGTACAGCATCGATGCCGACACTGCCGCGTTGCTGGAGTTGATTTACGTCAACGGTCTGGGCGAGTTCGCCTACCGCAATGGCCTGAACCTGCACGGTAAGATCAACTTTCCGCATGGTGCGGCCGAAACGGCCGCGGTGCCGGCGCTGGGTCTGCGCGAACACGCGCTGGTCGCGATCGGCGGCGGCAAGGATTCGCTGGTCAGCATCGAGGCGTTGCGCACGCTGGGCGTGGACCAGACCGTGACCTGGATCGGCGGCTCGCAGCTAATCCGCGAGTGCGCCGAGCGCACCGACCTGCCCACGCTCAACCTCGGCCGCACCCTGGCGCCGCAGTTGTTCGACTACAACCGCGATGGCGCGTGGAACGGCCATATCCCGGTGACCGTGCTGAACTCGGCGATCATGGTGCTGGCCGCGCTGCTGCAGGGCGTCGACCAGGTGGTGTTCTCCAACGAGCGCTCGGCCAGTTACGGCAGCATCATCGAAGGCACCGGCGAGGTGAACCACCAGTGGTCCAAGGGCTGGGCATGCGAGTCGGCCTTCGGCGACTACGTGCAGCAGCGCATCGCCGCCGACCTGCACTACTACTCGCTGCTGCGCCCGCTCAGCGAACTGGCGGTGGCACGGCAGTTCGCGCGCAGCGACCGCTACGACGCACACTTCTCCAGCTGCAACCGCAACTTCCACATCCGCGGCGAGCGCCCGGCCAACCGCTGGTGCGGCGTCTGCCCAAAGTGCCACTTCGTGTTCCTGGCGCTGGCGCCGTTCATGCCCAAGCCGCGGCTGGTCGGCATCTTCGGCCGCAACCTGCTCGACGATCCGGCGCAGACCGAGGGCTACGACGCGCTGCTGGAGTTCCAGGACCACAAGCCGTTCGAGTGCGTCGGCGAAGGCCGCGAGTCGCGTGCGGCGATGGCCGCGCTGGCCGAGCGGCCGGAGTGGCGCGAGGACGCGCTGGTCGAGCGCTTCGCCCGCGAGATCCGTCCGCAGCTCGACGCCGCGGAACTGCGCATCGAACCGCTGTTGGTGATCGACGAGGAGCAGCGCATTCCCGCCGCGTTGTGGACCCGCCTGCGTGCGCATCTCGCAGCTTGAGGGTAAGCGCGTCGCACTGTGGGGCTGGGGCCGCGAGGGCCGCGCCGCCTACCGTGCGTTGCGAGAGCGCTTGCCGACCCAGCCGCTGACCCTGTTCTGCACCGCCGGCGAGGTCGCCGATGCGCAGGCGCTTGGCGACGTCGCGCTGACCGTCACCACCGTGGCCAGCGCCGAGCACCTGGCTGTCTTCGACGTGGTGGTCAAGTCGCCGGGCATCAGCCCGTACCGGCCGGAGGCGGTCGCCGCCCATGCGCGTGGCACGCGATTTGTGGGCGGCACGGCGCTGTGGTTCTCCGAGCACGCCGGCGCCGGCGGCATCGTGGCCGACACCGTGTGCGTGACCGGCACCAAGGGCAAGAGCACCACTACCGCGCTGCTCGCGCACCTGCTGCGCGCCGGCGGCCACGTGACCGCGCTGGCCGGCAACATTGGCCTGCCGTTGCTGGAACTGTCGGAGCAGCCGCGCGCGTTCAACGTGATCGAGCTGTCCAGCTACCAGACCAGTGATGTCGCCGCGAGCGGCGCACGCCCCGAGGTCGCGCTGGTGCTGAATCTGTTTCCCGAGCACCTGGACTGGCACGGCTCGGAGCAGCGCTACATCGACGACAAGCTGCGCCTGCTGACCGGCGCGCGCCCGAAGATCGCGATCGTCAATGCGCATGATTCGAGACTGACCGCGTTGCTGTTGCCAGACAGCGAGGTGCGCCGGTTCGGCCACGCCGAGGGCTGGCACCTGCGCGAGGACCTGCTGTATCGCGGTGATCAGTTGGTGATGGACACCGTCGCGCTGCCGCTGCCCGGCCGCCACAACCGCGGCAACCTGTGCGCGGTGCTGACCGCGATCGAGGCCTTGGGGCTGGACGCGGTCGCATTGGCGCCGCATGCCGCCAGCTTCCGCCCATTGCCGCACCGCCTGCAGACCATCGGCACCCGCGACGGCATCACCTACGTCAACGATTCGATCAGCACCACGCCGCATGCGAGCCTGGCGGCGTTGGACTGCTTCCGCGGCCGCAGGATTGCGCTCTTGGCCGGTGGCCACGACCGCGGACTGGACTGGCACGCCTTCGCCGAGGCGATGGCGCAGCACGCGCCAGTCGCGATCGTGACCCTCGGTCAGAACGGCCCACGCATCCATGAACTGCTCGCGCCGGTGGCGGCGCGACACGGCTTCAAACTATCGGCCGCGGACGACCTTGCCGATGCCATGGCACAGGCGAGTGCGGCATTGGCCGGCGAGGGCGTGCTGCTGCTGTCGCCGGGTGCGCCGAGCTTCGGCCCGTACCGCGATTACGTCGCGCGCGGTCGCCATTTTGCCGAACTGGCCGGATTCGACCCGGACATGATCAGCACCATTCCGGGGTTGGGCATCCACTGAGCGCCGCCGCGCGCGGGTTAGTCCCTGTAGCTGCGCGGCGCCATCGCATTCAGTGCTGCCAGCAGCGTCTGCGGCTGCTCGAGCGACAGCAGCAGGTGCGGGCCACCGCGTTCGGGCAGCCACAGCACACGGCGGCGGTCGGTGAGCAGATAGAACCCCTTGCCCCACTTGTGCGTGCGGAACCACCCGGTCTGATACCCGGGCAATGAGGCGCCGAACGTGCCTCGCCCCGGCAGCAGGTCGGCCTGTTCCTGCAGGTCGACGATGCGCGCGCGTTCGAGTTCGAGCCGGGCCGCAGGAACGCAGCGCGTATGGATCCCTGCCTTGATGATCAGCACGCCGTTTTGCAGCGACACGGAACGTCGTCGGGCCAGGCAGTAGAAGATTGCGGCCATCAGTGGCAGGCCGAGTGCGGCCACCCACACCCCCGGTTGCGTCTGTGCCGGAGGAGGCAGGAACCGCAGCACGATCGCGAAGGCCACGATGCAAGTGCCGGCAGTGAGGGCGGCGATCGCCACGGCCTTACCGCCGGGCGCGACGATGTTGTAGCGGCTTGCCGCAGACGGTGGTTGGTTCGCTTGCATTGGCTGCCCCGGAGTTCATTCGGCTGGAAGCGATTGTGCTGGGGCCGCGTGCGTTCGCGGCGGACGGAGTGCGCCTACGGCGGACACCGTCACCGTCGAGCCGCTCC
>JAKFDI010000067.1:0-1930 GCA_036676235.1 Rhizobacter sp.
GTGCTCGTGCTCACGTGTGGAAACGTTTGATCGCGGTACGAACCGCAACCCTACAGTAGCGGGGTGTGTCGACGGCGACTACGGGCCCCTGATGGCAGCTGGTACTGGCTTCATTCACGACGCGCGCAATCGGGCCAGCCGCGCGGCCAGCCGCTTGGGCGACACCCCACCGCGCGCGCCGAGTTCCTGTGCGAACAGCGACACCCGCAGCTCCTCCAGCTCCCAGCGCAGCGCCTGCCATTCGGCGTGATCGGCCGTCTCGTTCGCCGCGGCCAGTGCGTCGGCGAAGGGTTTGAGCTCCAGCATGCGCGCCTGGTCGCGGACGGGATCGCGCAGTGCGCGCTCGCCACGCAGCACCAATGCCTTCAGGTAGCGCGGATATTCGGCGAGCACGCTGGCCGGCACGTCGCGCAGGAATCCCGGTGGGGCCAGCGCGGCAAGTTGCGCGCGCATGTCGTCGAGGTTCCCGCTGGCCCAGCCGATGAGTTTCGAATCGAGCTTCGCCCGCACATCCGCGATCAGGCCGAGGATGGTCTCGGCCTGCTGCAGCCGCGCCATCGCTCCCGGGAACAGGCCTTTGGCGACCGCGTCGCGACGCTGGACGAACGCCGCACCATCGCGGATGTCGTCGAGGCCTTCGGCGACCAGGGCCGCAAAAGCGCCATCCACGAGATCCGCGCGCAATCGGTCGCCATCATTGCCGGTGCCCGGACGGGGTGCCGCCGATTCGATCGCCGCATATAGCAGCGCCGTCTTCGGCTGCGCCGGCAACTGCTTGCGCGCCTGTTTCAATTTGTCCGCGAGTGCGAACTGCAGCAGCTGGCGCACGCCGCGCGGATGCCGGCGTTGCGCCTCGGCGCGATCGGCGTGCACCGACAGCGACACGCTGTCGCCATCGTCTTCGAGCGCCGGATAGGCCGGCACGCCGCCTGCGCCGGGCACCGAAACCGGGATGGGCATGTCGGGAAATGTCGTCAGTCCACGTTGCGCCAGGCCTTCCGCGGCGCGTTCGGCGAATGCGGCGGCGGCGCGCGCACCAAAACGTGCGCGCAACTCGTCGAGGTCGCGCGATTCGGCCAAGACTGTCTTGCCGTTGTGGTCGAGCAGCCGCAGGTTGGCGCGCAGGTGCGGCTCGATGGAAACAACGTCGAACTCGGTCGCCGACAACGCCACGCCCGTGGCCTTGTGCAGGAAGCGCGCAAGTTCGCCTTCCAGCGCATCCGCGCTTGGCTGCGGCCAGGCTTCGGCGAAGGCGCGGGCGAAATCCGGCGCCGGCACGAAATTACGGCGCAGCGTTTTCGGCAGCGTCTTGATCAATGCAGTCGCCTTGTCGGCGACGAAACCCGGCGCCAACCACGACAGGCGCACGGGATCGAGTGCGTTGAGCAGGTGCAACGGCACCGCCACGGTCATGCCGTCATCGGACGCGCCAGGCTCGAAACGGTAAGTCACTGCAAGTCGCGCAGTACCCAGAGTGAGGAATGGTGGGAAACGCGCGGCCTCGGTTTCGCCGCCGATCAGCAGATCATCCAGGGTCCACTCGAGTGCCGCCTTTTCTGCGGCCGGCAACCTGGCGTACCAGGCGTCCAGCGCTTGCGCGTTGTGCACATGCGGTGGCAGACGGTCGAGGTACCACTGCGCCATCCATTCCTCGTCGACGACGAGGCCGGCGCGGCGCTGCTTGGCTTCTTCCTCGCTCGCCTGTGCCAGCGTGCGCAGGTTGCGCGCGAGGAAGGCGCTGCGCGTATTGATCTCGCCGGTCACCAGGGCGTCGCGGGCGAAGATCGCGCGGCTTTCCTCCGGATACAGCGCGCCGTAATGCACCGGTCGCTTGGGTGCCAGCACCAGGCCGAACAATGAGATTTGCTCGCTGCCGACCACGCGTCCCTGCGAGCGTGCCCAGCGCGGATCGTGATGGCGACGCGCCAGC
>JAKFDI010000068.1:0-14802 GCA_036676235.1 Rhizobacter sp.
TTCGTCTTCACTCAACACCAGTTCCGCCTTCGGTCTGCCTGTTCTCATTGCGGTATCTCGATCACCAAGATACCGCAGAAGCACGCAAGACTAATGCCAGTTATATGCGGGACGGGACACTAGAACGGCGTTCGACTGGCCTGCAGCTCGGCCAGCCACGCCAGCGCCTCGGCGTGGGTCGCCACTGGCGCCATCGGTGGCAATGCGCCACGCAGACGCCGGCCGTAGTTCATGCCCGCCATGCGCGGGTCGCAGACCACCAGCAGCCCGCGATCGGCTTCACTGCGGATCAGCCGCCCGGCGCCCTGCTTCAGCGACACCGCCGCCTCGGCGACGAAGTAGTCGGCAAACGGATTGCGGCCTTGTGATTCCAGCCGCTTCACGCGCGCCTCCACCAGCGGGTCGTTGGGCGGCGGAAACGGCAGCTTGTCGATCAGCACGCACTGCAGCGCGTCGCCGGGAACGTCGATGCCTTCCCAGAAGCTCTGCGAACCCACCAGCACCGAGCGCGGCTGGGCCAGGAACTGCTGCATGAGCTGGCGCTTGGGCACTTGGCCTTGAACGAGCACCTGCAAGTCGTCGCCCTCGGTATCGAATTCAGCCTTCAGCGCCTCGCCGATCGTCTGCAGCGCGCGCAAGGTGGTCGTCAGCACGAAGGTGCGTCCACCCAAGGTGCGCGCGCAACTCGCGGCCAGCCGGGCAACGGCCGCCGGATGGCCGGCCTCGCTCGGCTTGGGCATGCCTCGGGGCACGTACAGCCGCGCGTGGTTCTCGTAGTCGAAGGGGCTGCCCACGCGCAGCGTGGTGGCGTCGTCCAGGCCCGCGGCTTCGGTGAACCATGACAGCCGCTCGTCGTCGCCCAAGGTCGCCGAGGTGAAGACCCAGGCCTTGGGCGCGGCGGCCATCTGCTCGCGCAGCGCGTCGCGGATGTCCAGCGGCGACTCGATCAGCCGGCACTGGTGCGGCGTGAGGTCGATCCAGCGCACGTTGCCGGTCTCGGCCGGCTGCGCGAAACGATCGGCCAGCGCGGCCAGGCTCGCCGCACGCTCGCCGAGCTTGACGAAGTCGGGCGAGGTTTCCTCGACCTTGGCGAGCCCTTCACGGGCTTCGCGACAAGCCGAGCCGACGCCGGCCAGCGTGGCGAGAAAGTCATCACGCCCTGCCCGCTCGTCCCAGCGCAGTTTCAACGTGCCGCGCACCTCGCGAATCGAGCCGGCACAGGCAATGCGCAGCTCGCGCGCGGCACGGTCGCAAGCGGCGGCAAGGTCCTGCCACGGCACGAGGCCCCGAGCCTGCTGCAGACCGGCCGCGAGCATGTCGCGCGCCATGTCGATCACCTGCCCGCTCGACAGAGTGGTGCCGAGGAACTGCACGCCCGCTTCCGCGAGCTGGTGGGCCTCGTCGAACACCGCCACGTCGACGCTCGGCAGCAGCTCCGCCACGCCGCTGTCGCGCAGCGCCATGTCGGCGAAGAAGAGGTGATGGTTGACGACCACCAGATCGGCCGCCATCGCATCGCGGCGCGCCTTCATCACGTGGCACTGGCGGAACTGCGGGCACTCGCTGCCGAGGCAGTTTTCGCGCGACGAAGTGACGAGCGGGATGACGCTGCTGCGCTCATCCAGGCCCTCGATCTCGGCGAGATCGCCGCTCGTGGTGGTGTGGGACCACTGCTCGATCTTCGCCAGCGCCCGCACGGCCCAGCGGTCGGGCAGCTGCGCGGACTGGCGCGCGATGTCCAGCCGGTGCTGGCAGAGGTAGCTGCCGCGGCCCTTCAGCAGCGCGAGCGTCACCGGCAGTTGCAAGGCGTCGCGCAGCCGTGGCAGGTCGCGCAGGAACAACTGGTCCTGCAGGCTCTTTGTGGCCGTGCTGATGAGCGCACGACCGCCGGAGAGCAGCGTGGGCACGAGGTAGGCGAAGGTCTTGCCCACGCCGGTGCCGGCTTCGGTGACGAGCGGGCGCCGCTCGTCGATCGCGGCGGCCACGGCGAGCGCCATGTGAAGCTGCACGTCGCGCCGCACATAGCGCTCGTCGGCCTGCGCCAGAGCCCCACCCGGGGCGAAGGCGTCCGCCACGGCACGTTCGAGTTCGGTCATGGGCACTCGTGCGCCTTGCGCCTCGCAGGCATTCAAGCCCACGGCTGCGTTCACTGGAGTACCTTCGTGCTGCGCACTTCGGGATTCGCCCTTGGGGCGGCCCGGCGGGCTCATGCGGGTTCGGGCGGGTCGAGTTCGGCTTCGAGGCGCGAGATCTGGTCGCGCAGCACCAGCCGGCGCTTCTTCATCCGCTGCAGGCCCAGTTCATCTGCGGGGACCTGGCCGTCGAGGCGGTCGATCAGGCCGTCGAGATCGGCGTGCTCGATGCGCATTTCGATCAGCCGCCGCGGCAGCGAATGCAGGTTGTCGTCCATTGCTTCGCGAATTTGGCGCGATGGGGATGAAAGCAAACCGATTATAGTTTTCAGCCATGGTCACCATGACTTCCCAAGGCTACCGCCTATCCGCCGCCACCGGCATCCATCGTGGTGATCGCGCCTATCAGCAAGACCAGGTGCAGATCTTTCCCCATCACCGCGTGCCGGGGTGCGCGTTGGCGGTTCTGGCCGACGGCATGGGCGGCAAGAGCGGCGGGCGCAAGGCCGCCGACCAGGTGATCCTCACCGCCCAGCAGCTCTTCGAGCGCTATGCGCCGTCGCAGGACGACGCGCGCGAATCGCTCAAGCAACTCGTGCTGGAAGCGCATCTGATGATCAAGCTGACGGCCATCACGTCGGAGGAAGAGCCGCACAGCACCGTCGCGGCCTTCATCATCAGCCCTTCGCGCGAATGCGATGTGATCCACGCCGGAGATTCGCGCGTGTATCACTTCCGCGGGTCCGACATGGTGAGCCGCACCATCGATCATTCTTTCGTTCAACGTCTGGTCGACGAAGGCCAGATCACCGAGGAAGAGGCCAACGTCCACCCGCAGTCGAACCTGCTCACGGAGTGCCTGGGCACGATCAACGAGCCGCCGCTGGCGGTGGGCCACGTCGACCGCCTTGAGATCGGCGACTCGGTGTTGGCCTGCAGCGACGGCCTCTGGCACTACTTCACGCCACGAGAAATCGGCGCGATCGTGAATGCGCTGCCCGTGCGCGAGGCGAGCGAGATGCTCGTCGGCAAGGCGCGTCAGCGCGCCAAGGGCGGCGGCGACAACCTGTCGCTGGCCTTGATTCGGATCGAGCCGCTGAGCTGAACGGCGCGCGGCCTACCCGCCCGGCGCCGACGCGGGCACCGGCAATGGCCGCGCCATCTTGCCCTCGGCCGCACGTTCCGCATTGCGTCGCTCGACCGCCTCGCGGTGCGCCCGCGCCTCGGCTTGGCGCTTCTCGTAGGCCGCTGTCTTTCGAGCAGCCTCGGCGCGGGCGGCCGCGGTTTCAGCCGGCCGCTGCTTGCGCGCTGCCCGCTCGGGCATCGTCGATTCGGCGCGCGCGCCACTTGCACGAGGAGTCGGTGCAGCAGGTGCAGAAGCTGCCCTCGAGGTGCGCCGTTCGGTATCCCGCCGGCGCCGCGCGTCGTCGCGGCTGACCTTGCCGCGAATGCTCTGCATGCGCTCGGCCGCGCGTTCCTTGCGCCGCGCCTCGTCGAGCAACATCTCCTGCTGGCGCAGACGGCCGAGCGCCTCGCGGCGTTCGCGGTTCGCCGCATCGACACAGGCGTTCACCGCGAACCTGGTGCGGCAATCCTCCTCGCGCGCATCGAACATTCGCTCGACCTGCGAACGCTCCGCGGTGATGCGTGCACGCTCGGCCCGCTCGTCGTCGGCCTGGGCGGCTTGGCCGCCGGCGGCTGCGCAGCAGACCGCGGCGCCAATGCACAGCAGGCGCATGCTCATGTGAGCGAGGTGTCGACCTCGCGTTTCGCGAGTGCCAGGAATTCCGCCGACTGCATCTCGTTGAGTCGCGAAACGGTGCGCGGGAATTCGTGGGCGAGCGGCCCTTCGGCGTAGAGCGCCTCGGGCGGCACTTCTGCCGACATGATGAGCTTGACGCGCCGGTCGTACATCACATCGACCAGCCAGGTGAAGCGCCGTGCTTCGGAGGCCAGCCGGGGCGGCATCTGCGGCACGTCGGACAGCAGGACCGTGTGGAACTGCGTGGCGAGTTCCAAGTAGTCGTTCTGCGAACGCGGCCCGCCGCACAAGGTCTTGAAATCGAACCACACCACGCCGCCGGCGCGCCGGCGCGCATGGAGTTCGCGCTGTTCTATGTGCAGCGCCGGGCTTTCGTCGCGTGCCTCCGCGAGGCGATCGAAGGCCTCGTTCATCGCCGCATCGGCTTGCGGTCCCAGCGGCGTGTGATAGAGCGTCACTTGCTCCAGCGTGCGCCGGCGGTAGTCGACGTCGTTGTCGACGTTCACGATCTCGAGCTTCTCCTTCAGCAGTTCAATGGCCGGAAGGATGCGATCACGATGCAGCCCGTGCGGGTACAGGCCGTCGGGATGAAAGTTGGACGTGGTGATGATGCTCACGCGGTTGGCGAACATCGCCTCCAGCAGCCGGTGCAGGATCATCGCGTCCGTCACGTCGGCCACGTGGAACTCGTCGAAGCAGATGAGCCGGAAGCGCCGCGCCATGCGCCGCCCGAGTTCGTCGAGCGGATTGACCGTGCCCTTCAGATCCTGCAGCTCACGGTGCACCTCGCGCATGAACTCGTGAAAGTGCAGCCGCGTCTTGCGCGTGAGCGGCACGGCGTTGAAGAAGCAATCCATGAGAAAGCTCTTGCCGCGCCCTACCCCGCCGTACATGTACACGCCGCGTGGGATCGGCGGGTGGCGCAGCCACTTGGTCAGCGGGTTACTGCGCCGGGCCTTGTAGTCGGCCCACTCGCGTTCGCAGCGCTCCAGCGCGTCGATGGCGCGCAATTGCGCGGGATCGCTCGTGAAGCCTCGTTCCGCGAGTACCTGCTCGTACAGCTGCCTGACTCCCAAGGGGCCGGCCTGCTCAGAAGTTCAGCGTGCGCTTGTCGACCGCGAGCGCGGCTTCCTTCGTCGCTTCGGAGAGGCTCGGGTGCGCGTGGCAGATGCGCGCGATGTCTTCGGCGCTGGCCTTGAATTCCATCGCGACCACGGCCTCCGAGATGAGCTCGGAAGCCATCGGCCCAATGATGTGCACGCCGAGGATCTCGTCGGTCTTGGCATCGGCGAGGAACTTGACGAAGCCTGTCGTATCGCCCAGCGCCCGCGCGCGGCCGTTGGCGGCGAAGGGGAATTGGCCGGCCTTGTACGCACGGCCCTCGGCCTTGAGTTGCTGCTCGGTCTGGCCGACCCACGCGATCTCGGGGCTGGTGTAGATCACCCACGGAATGGTGTTGAAGTTGACGTGCCCGTGCTGACCGGCAATGCGCTCGGCGACCGCCACGCCCTCCTCCTCGGCCTTGTGCGCAAGCATCGGGCCGCGCACCACGTCGCCCACCGCCCAGACGTTGGGCAGGTTGGTCTTGCACTCGGCATCGACCACGACGGCGCCGCGTTCGTCGAGCTTCAGGCCCACCGCTTCGGGGTTCAGGCCCACGGTGTTGGCGACCCGTCCGATCGAGACGATGAGGCGCTCGACGTCGAGCACGCCGGCCACACCCTTGGCGTCGGTGTAGGACACTGACACGCCGCTGCCGTTGCTCTTGACCTCGGCCACTTTCACGCCGAGCTGGATCTTCAGGTTCTGCTTGGCAAAGGCCTTGGCCGCTTCCTTGGCCACCGATTCATCGGCCGCGCCGAGGAAGGTGGGCAGCGCTTCCAGCACCGTGACCTCGGCGCCGAGACGGCGCCACACGGAGCCCATCTCGAGGCCGATGACCCCCGAGCCGATCACGCCCAGCGTCTTGGGCACGGTCGGGATGCGCAGCGCGCCGTCGTTGGAAAGGATGCGATCTTCATCGAACGCAGCACCCGGCAACGCGCGGGGAGCAGAGCCGGTCGCGACGACAACGTGCTTGGCGATCAACGATTCCTCGCTCGCGCCGGCCACCTTGATCTCGTACCCGCCGTCGACCGCCTTCACGAACGAGCCGCGACCGTGGAAGAACGAGATCTTGTTCTTCTTGAAGAGATACAGGATGCCGTCGTTGTTCTGCTTCACGACGGTGTCCTTGCGCTTGACCATCTTGGCCACATCGATGGCGAGGCCGTCGACCTGGATGCCGTGGTCGGCGAAGTGGCGCCCCGCATGCTCGAAATGCTCGCTCGACTGCAGCAGTGCCTTCGACGGAATGCAGCCGATGTTGGTGCAGGTGCCACCGGGTGCGGGGCCGCCCTTGTCGTTCTTCCACTCGTCGATGCAGGCGGTGTTGAAGCCCAATTGCGCCGCGCGGATGGCGGCGATGTAGCCGCCGGGGCCGCCGCCGATGACGACGACGTCGAAATTCTTGCTCATCGATTCACTCCCGTGGTGCCGAAGCGCCTGCCGCTCAATGCGACAGCTTCAGCGTGACGACGCCGCCGACGATCAATGCCACGCCGAGCGCGCGGCCCATCGTCAACGCATCGCCGAAGAAGGCTATGCCGATCAGAAAGGTGCCCGCGCCGCCTATGCCCGTCCACACCGCGTAGGCGGTGCCGATGGGAATCTCGCGCTGCGCGAGCCACAGCAGCCAGCCCGACAGGCCCATCGAGACGATCGCGCCGACGATGCCCCAGACCTTGTATTCAGGCTGCTGCGACAGCTTGAAGCCGACCGGCCAGCCGATCTCGAACAGACCGGCGGCCAGCAGGTACAACCACGTCATCTCGGGGGCCGGCTCAGATCTCGAACAGCAGGCGCGCCGGGTCTTCCAGCGCTTCCTTCATCGCGACAAGCGCCAGCACCGCCTCGCGGCCGTCGATGATCCGGTGGTCGTACGACAGCGCCAGGTAGTTCATCGGGCGGATGACGATCTGGCCGTTCTCGACCACCGCGCGGTCCTTGGTGGCGTGCACGCCGAGGATGGCCGACTGCGGCGGGTTGATGATGGGCGTGCTGAGCATGGAGCCGAACACGCCGCCGTTGCTGATCGAGAAGGTGCCGCCGGTCAGGTCGTCGAGCGAGAGCTTGCCGTCGCGCGCCTTGGCGCCGAACTCGGCGATCTTCTTCTCGATGTCGGCAAAGCTCATCTGGTCGGCGTTGCGCACGATCGGCACCACCAGGCCGCGCGGCGAACTCACGGCGATGCCGATGTCGAAATAGCCGTGGTAGACGATGTCGTTGCCGTCGACCGAGGCGTTGACCGTCGGGTACTTCTTGAGGGCCGCCACCGCCGCCTTCACGAAGAAGCTCATGAAGCCGATCTTGACGCCGTGCGCTTTCTCGAACTTCTCCTGGAAGCGCTTGCGCATTTCCATCACCGGCGCCATGTTCACTTCGTTGAACGTGGTCAGGATGGCGTTGGTGGCCTGCGACTGCAGCAGGCGTTCGGCCACGCGGGCGCGCAGGCGCGTCATGGGTACGCGCTGCTCGGGACGGTCGCCGAGCTTCATCGCGACGGGTGCGGCCACCGGCGGCAGCGGGGGCTTGGCGGGTGCGGGTGCGGGCTTGGCACCACCTTCGAGTGCGCCCAGCACATCGCCCTTGGTCACGCGCCCATCGCGGCCGGTGCCGGGCACGGAGCCGGCGGCGAGCTGGTTGTCAGCCATCAGCTTGGCGGCGGCGGGCATGGCCACATCGCTCTTCGATCCACCGGTGGCTGCCGCAGGCGCGGGCGCGGGCGCGGGCGCGGGCGCCGTCGCGGGTGCGGGCGCAGACGGCGCAACTTCCTTGACCGCGAGCGGACTGGCCTGGGCCGTGCCTTCCGTGTCGATCTTGGCGATCACCTCATCGGCCACGCAGCTCTCGCCATCGTTCTTGACGATCTGCGCGATGACGCCGGCGGCGGGCGCCGGCACTTCGAGCACCACCTTGTCGGTCTCGATCTCGACCAGGATCTCGTCCATCGCCACGGCCTCGCCGGGCTTCTTCTTCCATTGCAGCAAGGTGGCTTCGGCCACCGATTCGGAAAGCTGCGGAACCTTGATATCTACGATTGCCATATGAATTCTCTTGTGTGGAATGCGGGCCGCGCGAATCGACCGTCCGGGCGGCGGCCAGGGCGGCGAAGGCGGCGCGCAGCGCCCCGCCTTCGCCGCCGCGTCACTTGCTGAGCACGAAGCCTTTCAGCTTGCCGAAGGCCTGGTCGAGCAGCGCTTTCTGCTGCTCCTGGTGCAGATGCGCATAGCCGACCGCGGGTGAGGCCGACGCAGGGCGCCCGGCATAGCCGAGCTTCTGCCCTTCGCTCATGTTCTCGTGGATGTAGTGCTGCACGAAGAACCAGGCGCCCTGGTTCTGCGGCTCGTCCTGGCACCACACGAGTTCGGTGGCATTCGGAAAGCGCTTGAGCTCGGTGGCGAACGCCTTGTGCGGGAACGGATAGAGCTGCTCGACGCGCAGGATCACCGTGTCCCAAGCCTTCTTCTCATCGCGGCGCTTGAGCAGGTCGTAGGCCACCTTGCCCGAGCAGGCGATCACGCGCTTGACCTTCTGCGGATCGATCTCCGGATGGTTCGGCCCGATGACGGTGCGGAACTCGCCCTTGGTGAACTCCGACAGCGGCGAGCCCGCGTCCTTGGCCCGCAGCAGCGACTTGGGCGTCATGATGATCAGCGGCTTGCGGAACAGCCGCACCATCTGCCGGCGCAGCACATGGAAGATCTGGCTGGCCGTCGTCGGCTGCACGATCTGCATGTTGTTGTCGGCCGCGAGCTGCATGAAGCGCTCCAGACGCGCCGAGCTGTGCTCCGGACCCTGCCCTTCGTAGCCGTGCGGCAGCAGCAGCGTCAGGCCGTTCGCACGGCCCCACTTCACCTCGCCCGAGGCGATGAACTGGTCGATCACGACCTGGGCACCGTTGACGAAGTCGCCGAACTGCGCCTCCCAGATCACGAGCGTGTTCGGATCGGCGCTCGCATAGCCGTACTCGAAGCCGAGCACGGCTTCTTCTGACAGCAGTGAGTCGATCACGACGAACGGCGCCTGGTTGTCGGCCACGTGCTCCAGCGGCGTGTACGAACCCTCGTTCCACTTCTCGCGGTTCTGGTCATGCAGAACGGCGTGGCGGTGCGTGAAGGTGCCGCGGCCGCAATCCTCGCCCGACAGGCGCACGGCGTAGCCGCTCGCCACGAGCGATGCGTAGGCCAGGTGCTCGCCCATGCCCCAGTCGACGTTGATTTCGCCACGGCCCATCGCGGCGCGGTCGGCGATCACCTTCGCGACCAGCGGATGGATCTTGGTGGTTGCGGGCACGGTGGTGATGCGCTCGGCCAGGCGCTTGATCTCGGCCATCGGCAGCGCCGTGTCGGCCGCGTCGGTCCACTTCTTGCCGAGGAACGGCGACCAGTCGACGGCGTACTTGCCCTTGAAGTTGGTCAGCACCGGATCGACCGTGTGCTTGCCGGCATCCATCGCGGCCCGATAGGCCTTGACCATGTCGTCCGGGCCCTCGGCCGGCAGCACGCCCTGCGCCACCAGCTTGTCGCCGTAGAGCTTGCGCGTGCCGGGATGCTGGGTGATCTTCTTGTACATCAGCGGTTGGGTCAGCGCCGGCGTGTCCTGCTCGTTGTGGCCGAGCTTGCGGAAGCACACGATGTCGACCACCACGTCCTTGTTGAACTCCTGACGGTAGTCGAGCGCGAGCTGGGTGCACAGCACCACGGCCTCGGGGTCGTCGCCGTTCACGTGCAGAACCGGCGCCTCGATCATCTTCACGACGTCGGTGCAATACAGCGTGGAGCGGGTGTCGCGCGGATCGCTGGTGGTGAAGCCGATCTGGTTGTTGATGACGACGTGCAACGTGCCGCCGGTGTAGTAGCCGCGCGTCTGCGCCAGCGCCAGCGTCTCCATCACGACGCCCTGGCCCGCGAAGGCCGCGTCGCCGTGCACGATGACCGGCAGCACGGTGTCGCCCTCGGTATCGCCGCGACGATCGAGACGCGCCTTCACCGAGCCTTCGACGACCGGGTTCACGATCTCGAGGTGCGAGGGGTTGAACGCGAGGCTCAGGTGCACCGGCCCGCCGCCGGTCGTCACGTCGCTCGAGAAACCCTGGTGGTACTTCACGTCACCCGAGGGCAGGCTCTCGGGCGCCGTGTGGTCGAACTCGGCGAACAGGTCCTTCGGCATCTTGCCGAGGGTGTTGACCAGCACGTTCAGCCGGCCGCGGTGCGCCATGCCGATCACGATCTCCTGCACACCGGCACCGCCGGCGCGCTGCACGATCTCATCCATCGAGGCGATGAAGCTTTCGCCGCCTTCGAGCGAGAAGCGCTTCTGGCCGACGTACTTGGTGTGCAGGTAGCGCTCGAGGCCTTCGGCCGCGGTGAGGCGGTCGAGGATGTGCTTCTTTTCGTCCGAGGTGTAGTTGGGCTTGGAGCGGATCGACTCCAGACGCTGCTGCCACCAGCGCTTTTCCGTCGGCTCGGTGATGTGCATGTACTCCACGCCGATCGAGGCGCAGTACGTCTCGCGCAACGCCTGCACGATCTCGCGCAGGGTCATGTTCTCGGCGGTGGTGAAGTAGGTGTTCGTGGCGCTGAACGAGATGTCCATGTCGGACTCGCTCAGGTCGTAGAACGCCGGCTCCAGCTCGGGAATCTTCGGGCGCTCCTGGCGCTTGAGCGGATCGAGATCGGCCCAGCGCGAGCCGAGCACGCGGTAGGCGGCGATCAGCGACTGGACATGGACCTGCTTGCGCGCAACGGCCAGATCGGTGTTGCTCGCGCGGTTACCGAAGGCATTCGCGCGGGCGCGCTGCACGAAGGATTCGACGACGGGCGCGTGGGCCACGTCTCGGGCTTCCGTGCCGTCGACCGCGGGCACGTTCTGCAGCGCGTCGAAATAGGCACGCCAGTTGTCGGGGACGGAGCCGGGGTTGTCGAGGTAGGCCTCGTACATCTCCTCGACATAGGGAGCATTGCCCCCGAACAGGTACGAGTTCGACCTGTATTCCTGCATCATCTCGCTCACCTCGTGCACCGGTTTCCGGCGCGATAGTGGGTTGGAAAACCTTCCGCGACACGGCTTGACCGGTTGGCGGATTGCGACCCGCCTAAGCTGAACGCCAGCGAAGGGGACGGGAAGGACTGAAGAAAGTCAGCGCGGGCGACTTTAGCACCGGGGCTTGATGCATGTCGTGTCGCGCGCAGCGTATCCGCGTTGGCGGGATATCGAACTCTGGGCCGACGCCGCGGCGAGGCGAGCGGCTTTTGCGCCAGGGCGCGAGCCGCAATTCAGCCCAGAGACAGACGCGAACGCGCGGCTTGGTATTCGCGCGCCAGGCGCGCGATCAGTTCGCGCGCCGGCACGACCTTGTCGACCGCGCCGATGCCCTGCCCGCAGCCCCAGATGTCCTTCCAGGCCTTCTTGGCGTCGGGCGCGAAGTTCATCTTGCTCGGGTCGCTCTCCGGCAGCGCGTCGGGGTCGAGCCCGGCGTTGCGGATCGACGGTTTCAGGTAGTTGCCGTGCACGCCGGTGAAAAGGTTGCTGTAGACGATGTCGTCGCTGTTGCTGTCGACGATCATCTGCTTGTAGCCGTCGGCAGCGCGCGCTTCCTCCGTGGCGATGAAGGCCGAACCGATGTAGGCAAAGTCGGCACCCATCGCCTGTGCGGCGAGCACGGCGTCGCCGCTCGCGATCGAGCCGCTGAGCGCCACCGGGCCGTCGAACCAGCTGCGGATTTCCTGCACCAGCGCGAACGGGCTCTTGATCCCGGCATGACCTCCGGCACCAGCCGCCACGGCGATCAGGCCGTCGGCGCCCTTCTCGATCGCCTTCTTCGCGTAGAAGTTGTTGATGATGTCGTGCAGCACCACACCGCCCCAGGCATGCACCGCATCGTTCACGTCGGTGCGCGCGCCGAGCGAGGTGATGATGATCGGCACCTTGTAGCGCGCGCACACGGCCATGTCGTGCTCCAGGCGCTCGTTGCTCTTGTGCACGATCTGGTTCACGGCGAACGGCGCTGCCGGCTTGTCGGGATTCGCGCGGTTGTAGGCGGCCAGCGTCTCGGTGATCTCCGCCAGCCACTCGTCGAGTTGCTCCGCGGGCCGTGCGTTCAACGCCGGCATCGACCCAACGACGCCCGCCTTGCACTGCTCGATCACGAGCTTGGGGTTGCTGATGATGAACAGCGGCGAACCGATGATCGGCAGAGGCAGGTTTTGCAGGACGGCAGGCAGGGGCACGGAGGTCTCCAACGACACGGAATGAATGGCAGCAGGAATGTCGGCGCAGGCGAGTGTCGGCAGCGCCGCGCGGCGCTGCAGTCACACGAGGGACAAGCGGATCAGAAGGCGTCGAGCGCGAGCGCCGTGACGCTGTCCGCACCTTCGACGATGGCGTCGCGGATGCCCGGCACCTTGCTCAGGATGTGGTCGGCGTAGAACTGCGCCGTGACGACCTTGGCCTGCAGGAACGGCACGTCGCCGCCGGTTTCGGCCAACCGGTCTTCCGCCGCGATGAGCGCCCGTGCCATCTGCCATCCAGTCATCAGGTTGCCCGCCAGCATCAGGTAGGGCACCGAGCCCGCGAAGACGGCGTTCGGCTGCGCCTTGGTGCCGCCGGCGACGAAATCGACCACTTCCTCGAACGCTGTACGTGCGGCCGTGAGGCGACGGGCCATCGCGCGCGCGGCGTCGCTCGTGCGTTCGGCCAACTGCCGCTCGGTCGATGCGATCTGCTTGGCGATGCCCTTGGCGACCTGCCCGCCATCACGCGCCGTCTTGCGTCCGACGAGATCGTTGGCCTGGATCGCGGTCGTGCCTTCGTAGATCGTCAGGATCTTGGCGTCGCGGTAGTACTGCGCCGCGCCGGTTTCCTCGATGAAGCCCATGCCGCCGTGCACCTGCACGCCGAGGCTGGTCACCTCCAGGCTCATCTCGGTCGAGAAGCCCTTTACCAGCGGCACCATGAACTCGTAGAACGCCTGGTTCTGCTTGCGTACTTCAGCATCGGGGTGGTGATGTGCCGCGTCGTACGCTGCGCCGGCGACGATCGCCATTGCGCGGCTGCCTTCGGTGTAGGCGCGCATGGTCATCAGCATGCGGCGCACGTCGGGGTGGTGAATGATGGGCGCACTGCCCGCCACCGAACCATCCACCGGGCGTGACTGCACGCGGTCACGGGCATAGGCCACCGCCTTCTGGTAAGCCCGCTCGGCCACCGCGATGCCCTGCACGCCCACGGCGAAACGCGCGGCGTTCATCATGATGAACATGTACTCGAGACCGCGGTTCTCCTGCCCGATGAGATGACCCACCGCCCCGCCGTGATCGCCGAACTGCAGCACGGCCGTCGGGCTCGCCTTGATGCCCAGCTTGTGTTCGATGCTCACGCAGTGCACGTCGTTGCGCTCGCCGGGCGAGCCGTCGGCCTGGGGCAGGAACTTGGGCACGATGAACAGGCTGATGCCCTTCACGCCCTCGGGCGCGCCCACCACGCGCGCCAGCACCAGGTGGACGATGTTGTCCGCCATGTCGTGCTCGCCGTAGGTGATGAAGATCTTGGTGCCGAAGATGCGGTAGCTGCCGTCGGGCTGCGGCTCGGCGCGCGTGCGCACCTGCGCCAGGTCCGAGCCGGCCTGCGGCTCGGTGAGGTTCATCGTGCCGGTCCACTCGCCCGAGATCATTTTCGGGAGGTAGAGCTGCTGCTGCTCGGGCGTGCCGGCCGTGAGCAGCGCCTCGATGGCACCGTCGGTCAGCAGCGGGCACAGCGCGAAGCTCATGTTGGCGCTGTTGAGCATCTCGATGCAGGCCGCACCAATGGTCTTGGGCAGGCCCTGACCGCCGAACTCGCCGGGATGCTGCAGGCCTTGCCAGCCGCCTTCGGCAAACTGGCGGAAAGCCTGCTTGAAGCCGGGCGTGGTGATGACCTCGCCGCCCTTCCAGAACGACGGGTTCTTGTCGCCCTCGAAGTTCAGCGGTGCGAGCACCTCTTCATTGAACTTCGCCGATTCCTCGAGCACGGCCTGCGCCGTCTCCAGGCCGGCGTCGTCGAAGCCGGGCAGCTTCGCCACTTCTTCCAGGCCAGCCAGTTCCTTCATGCAAAAAAGCATGTCGGCCACGGGAGCGCGGTACGTCATCGATGTCTCCAATCGGCGGTCGAGCGAAACGGATGCTGAAGGCTCAGAGCGCCTTCACCAACTCCGGCACGGCAGTGAACAGATCCGCCTCCAGGCCGTAGTCGGCCACGCTGAAGATCGGTGCCTCGGGGTCCTTGTTGATCGCCACGATCACCTTGGAGTCCTTCATGCCCGCCAGATGCTGGATCGCCCCGCTGATGCCGGCGGCGATGTACAGCTGCGGTGCGACGATCTTGCCCGTCTGCCCCACCTGCCAGTCGTTGGGCGCGTAGCCCGCATCCACCGCCGCGCGGCTGGCGCCCAGTGCCGCCCCGAGCTTGTCGGCCAGCGGCGTGAGCACTTCGGTGAACTTGTCGCTTGAGCCCAGCGCACGGCCACCCGAGACGATGATCTTGGCCGCGGTGAGTTCGGGCCGGTCGTTCTTGGCGATCTCGGCTTTGACGAAGCTGCTCTTGCCGCTGTCGGCCACGGCTTGGGCGTTCTCGACCGTGGCACTGCCGCCTTCGGCTGCTGCAGCATCGAAGCCGGTGGTGCGCACGGTGATGACCTTCACCTTGTCGGCGCTTTGCACCGTGGCGATGGCGTTGCCGGCGTAGATGGGGCGCTCGAAGGTGTCGGCGCTGATCACTTTCGTGATGTCGCTGATCTGGCCCACGTCGAGCTTGGCGGCCACGCGCGGGGCG
>JAKFDI010000069.1:0-1551 GCA_036676235.1 Rhizobacter sp.
GGCGAATGCCATCGCTTCGACGAAATCCGGATCGAGCCCGTGCAGGGCCGTCGACTCCACCACCGCCTCCGGCAACATTGCGGCGATCCGGGCCAGCAGCACCGGGTTGTGCACGCCGCCACCACACACCAGCACGCGCTTCGTAGCCGGCTGCTGTGAGCGGAGGGCAGTGGCAATCGTGGTCGCGCTGAGCTCGAGCAACGTTGCCTGCACGTCCTGCGCGCGTTCGTCGCCGCGCAACCGCGATTGCAGCCAGTCGAGATGGAACTGCTCGCGCCCGCTGCTCTTCGGTGGCGGCAGTGCGAACCAGGGCTCGTCCAGGAGTCGCGCGAGCAGCACCTGATCGATTTCGCCGCGCGCTGCAAATGCGCCGCCGGCATCGAATGCCGCGCCGGTATGGCGTTCGCACCACGCGTCCAGCAGGGCGTTCGCCGGGCCGGTATCGAAGCCACGCACATCGCCTACGGACGGCAACAACGTGAAATTGGCGATGCCGCCGAGGTTCAAGACCGCACGGTCTTCGGTGTCGGAGTGCAACAGCGCGGCATGGAATGCCGGCACCAGCGGCGCACCCTGGCCACCCGCGGCGACATCGCGACGGCGGAAATCCGCAACCGTGTCGATGCCACTGCGTTCGGCGACGACGTTGCCGTCGCCGAGCTGCCACGTGAACGGATAGTCGTTTTGCGGCCGATGCCGCACCGTCTGCCCATGCGAGCCGAGCGCGCGTACTTGCGCCGGTGCGATGCCGGCTTCGCCGAGCAATTCGCGCGCGGCATCAGCGAAGGCTCGCGCGACGCGCACGTCGAGCGCGCCGAGTTCGTCCAGCGAAGTCGCATCGCCGCCCTGGCCGAGCGCGATCAGGCGCGCGCGCAACGCCGTCTCCCAGCGATAGGTGCGGCCGCGGACGAGTTCGCAGCGGCCATCGGCGGCGAATTGCACCAACGCGACGTCGATGCCGTCGGCGCTGGTGCCGGAGATCAGGCCCAGGTACAGGTCGGGTGCTGAATGGGGCATCGGGAACGGACTGGAGAAAGCCGTCCGCAGTTTGCCCTGTCGTGCCGAGCAAGTCTCGGCACGACGCGCGTTTCTCAGGCTTTCTTGTTGCCCTTGGCCGGCTTCGCCGGGGAGGCGTCCGCGTAGATCACACGTTCGACCTTCTGGATCCGCGCCAATGCGGCCCCGGTCTGGGTGCGGAACTGGGCCAGCGCGGCGCCACCCAGCGTCTCCGGCGGCGGCATGGTGATCGACAGCGGGTTGCGATGCACGCCGTTGACGCGGAACTCGTAATGCAAATGCGGGCCGCTGGCGAGGCCGGTCATGCCGACGCGGCCGATCACCGTGCCTTGCGGGATGCGCTGGCCGACCTTGATCTTGCCGAACGCCGACATGTGCCCATACAGCGTGGTGTAGCCGCGGCCGTGATCCAGGATCACCGCGCGGCCGTAGCCACCCTTCCATCCGACGAACGCGACGCGCGCATCGCCGGCGGCCATGATCGGCGTGCCGGTGGACGCGCCGTAATCGACGCCCTTGTGCTGGCGCACGATG
>JAKFDI010000070.1:0-7295 GCA_036676235.1 Rhizobacter sp.
GCACAACCGCCGGATCTACGCCGCCTCGCCTTGATCACGAGAGCTTCGCGGTTCACGGCCCGCTCGCCCTGCTCGGCAACGCCTTCTATCCGGTTCTTGTTCATCGGCTCGCAGCTTCGCTCCGCGCTTCCTCCCCACACTCGGTCGCCCTCATGCAGTTGCGCTTCGCTTCGTTCGCTGTGATCAACTTACGGCGGGACTTGCACCCACAGGAGTGCGCCCGTGCCGGGCGCACCGCGCAAACGCGACGATGTATTCGTGCGTGACGGATACGAGCTTCGAGTCGCCCTTCTTGCCCTTCTCCCAAACGACAGTTGCGATCTCGTTCGGGGCGCCAAAGACCTCACGCATCAGCGCTTGAAGGTTCCCGACCTCGTTGTCGTCGATCGACACGAAGATCGCCCCGTCCTCGCGCAGAAACTGCTTCAGCAGCACCAGCCGCGGGTACATCATGCAGAGCCAGCGGTCGTGCCGGTCCAGCGTCTCGCCGTCCTTGCCGACCACGTCGCCCAGCCACTTGCGAATCTCAGGGCTGTTGACGTTGTCGTTGTAGACCCAGCCCTCGTTGCCGGTGTTGTACGGCGGGTCGATGTAGATGCACTTCACCTGGCCCGCGTAGCGCGGCAGCAGCGCCTTGAGTGCGTGCAGGTTGTCGCCCTGCACGATGAGGTTGCCGCTCTCTCGGCCTTCTTCGGGACCGCAGGACAGTGCGGGCACCGGCTCGAGCAGGCGGAACGGCACTTCCTTGTGGTGCTTGACGACGGCTTCCTTGCCGATCCAGTTCAACGTTGGCATGGCGCCGGAAAGTCCTTCGGTTGTGCGTCCGCGCGCAGGTGGCGGTGTCGCAGTTCGGGAGGGACTGTAACGACGCGGCGCGGGCGCTACCGTTCCGTGAAGAACGCCTGCACCAGCTTGACCCAATACGTCGAGCCGATCGGCAGCAACGCATCGTTGAAATCGTAGTTCGGGTTGTGCAGCTCGCACGGCCCCATGCCGTGGTAGGTGGCTTCGCGGTGCTCGCCGCCGCCGTTGCCGAGGAACACGTAGCTGCCCGGCACCTTCTCCAGGTAGAACGAGAAGTCCTCGGCGCCCGCCACCGGCGGCGCATTGCGCTGCACGCGGGCCGCGCCGAAGGCGTCTTCCGCCACCTGCGCGGCGAAGTCGGTCGGGGCGTCGTGGTTCACCAGCGGCGGGTAGGCGCGGAAGAACGTCAGCTCACCCGTGCCGCCATACACCTGCGGCAGCGTCTCGGCGATGCGGCGCATCTGGTTCTCGATGAGGTCCAGCACCTCGACGCTGAAGGTGCGCACCGTGCCGCGCAGCACGGCTTCGGCCGGGACGACGTTGTAGGCGTCGCCGGCGTGGATCTGCGTGACGGTGAGCACGGCGGTGTCGATGGGCGACTTGCTGCGCGAGATGAGCGTCTGCAGCACACCCACCATCTCGGCGGCGATGACGATGGGGTCGACCGCCTTCTGCGGCATGGCGGCATGGCCGCCGATTCCGCGCACGGTGATGTCGAAGCGGTTGCTCGAAGCCATCATCGCGCCCTTGCGGAAGGCGAAGCTGCCCACCGGCGCGCCGGGCATGTTGTGGATGCCGTAGATCTCGTCGCAGGGGAACTTGTCGAACAGGCCGTCGGCCATCATCGCGCGGGCGCCGGCGTTGCCGCCCTCCTCCGCCGGTTGGAAGATGAAGTTGACCGTGCCCTCGAAGTCGCGGTGGCGCGCGAGGTACTGCGCGGCACCGAGCAGCATCGTCGTGTGGCCGTCGTGCCCGCAGCCGTGCATGCGGCCGGCGTGGCGCGAGGCGTGGGCGAAGCGGTTGTGCTCGGGCATGGGCAGCGCGTCCATGTCGGCGCGTAGGCCGATGGCGCGCGTGCCCGCGCCGCGTTCGCCACGCAGCACGCCGACAACGCCGGTCTTGCCGAGGCCGCGATGCACCTCCAGACCCCAGGCGGCGAGGCGTTCGGCCACGAGGTCCGCGGTGCGCGTTTCCTGGAAGGCGAGTTCGGGATGCGCGTGGATGTCGCGGCGCAGCGTGGTGAGCGCGTCGTGCTCGGCGGTGATGTCGGCGATCAGGTCCATCGGGTTCACTCCTTGGTTTGCGCGCGAACGTAGGCAGCGAGTTCACCCGCCACCTCGCCGATCGCGCGGCGCAGCGTCTCGAAGCCGGCGCTGCGCTCGCGCGTGGCCTCGTTCATGTAGAGGCCGCGGTGCACCTCGATCTGCAGGCTGTGCCGGCGCTCGGCCGGCCGGCCAAGGCGCGCAATCAGTGCCACGCCCTTGTACGGATCGTTGAGCGCCACGCTGTAGCCGCGCCGCCGCAAGGCATCGGCCACCAGCGCGACGAACTCCCGGTCGCAGGTGCTGCCATCGCGGTCGCCGAGCACGAAGTCGGCGAGGCGCTTGTCGGTGCGGATGCCCAGGCCTTCATAGGCGTTGCTCGGCATGGAGTGCAGGTTCAGGTGCCACACCGCGCCGAAGCGCCGGTGCGCCTGCTCGATCTGCTCGGCCAGCGCCGCGTGGTAGGGCGCGTGGTAGTGGTCGATGCGCGCGCGCACCTCGGCCACGCTCAGCTTGCGGTCGTAGATGGGCCGACGCCCGCTGTGGCCGGCGGCCCACCAGATGAGGCCGATGCCCAGGCGCGTCTTCTCGCTCGGGCGGATGGCATCCGGCCAGGGCGCATCGAGCATGTCGGCGTCGATGTCCCAGGTGTCGCGGTTCGGGTCGATGTAGCTGCGCGGGAACTCGGCCGCGAGCAGCGTCGCGCCGGCGGCAGGCAGCGCATCCCACAGCACGTGCACGTCGGTGTCTTCGCCGGCGCGCAGCTGCTCGAAGTCGAGCGCATAGCGAAAGTCGGCGGGATAGCGCACGCCGCTGTGCGGCGAGTCGCAGATCAGCGGCACGGGATCGGCCTCGGGCAGGCGCAGGGTGTAGGGCGCGAACGGCGTCGGGGTGCTGGGAAGTACGGCTGAAGTCATGGCGATACGGCAGATTGACGGGCGTCATCATTGAGGTGGCAGGCACTCACGTGGCCCGGCGCGAGGGTTCGCAGCAACGGCCGTTCCTGCGTGCAGCGCGGCATGGCGTGCGGGCAGCGCGGATGGAAGGCGCAGCCGGGCGGTGGCGCGAGCGGCGACGGCAGCTCGCCCTTGATCGGCTGATAGGCGCGGCGCGTGGTGTCGAGCCTCGGCAGCTCCGACAGCAGCGCCTGCGTGTACGGATGGTTGGGTCGCGTGAACACGGTGTCCGTCGGCGCGATCTCGACGATGCGCCCGAGGTACATGATGACCACCCGGTCCGCGATGTGCCCCACCACCCCGAGGTTGTGGCTGATGAAGAGGTAGGTGAGATCGAACGCGCGCCGCAGCTCGGTGAAGAGGTTGAGCACCTGCGCCTGGATCGACACGTCGAGCGCCGCCACGGCCTCGTCGCACACGATGACCTTGGGCTTGAGCGCGAGCGAGCGCGCAATGCCGATGCGCTGACGCTGCCCGCCCGAGAACTGGTGCGGGTAGCGCTGCGCGTAGGCCGGGTCCAGCCCCACCTGGCGCATGAGGTCGGCCACGTAGCCGGCCTTCTGCGACGCAGGCACGAGGCCGTGCACCACGGGCGCCTCGCCGATGATTTCCTGCACGCGCATGCGCGGGTTCAGCGAGGCCATCGGGTTCTGGAAGATCATCTGCACGCCGAGCTCGTAGGCACGCCGCTCGGTGCGCGCCATGTGCGCCACGGGCCGACCCTGGTAGTGCACCTCGCCCGCGCTCGGCGGGTTGATGCCGGCGATCACGCGCCCGAGCGTCGACTTGCCGCAGCCCGACTCGCCCACCACGCCGATCACCTCGCCGGCCTGCACGTCGAGGTCGACACCGGCCACCGCATGCACGACAGACGGCCGGTTGCGCGCGCCCAGCAGGTTGGCGATGCGCCCGGCCAGGTCGACCGGCTGCACGAAGCGCTTGTCGATGCCGCGCAGGCTGAGGATGGGCGCGGCCACGGCGACTTCAGGCATGGGCCACCTCTTCCGCGTTCCAGCAGCGCACCGTGCGGCCGGGCGCGTTGTGCACCACCTCGGGCGCCGCCAGGCACTCGGCACTGGCACGCGGGCAACGCGGGCGGAAGGCGCAGCCTTGCGGCAGTTGCAGCAGCGAGGGCGTCATGCCGGGAATCTGGCGCAGCAGCGTGCCGTGCGTCTGGCGCGTGGGAATCGAGTCGATCAGCCCCTGCGTGTACGGATGCGCCGGCGCACCGATCACCTCGGCCGCCGTGCCGCTCTCGACGATGCGCCCGGCGTACATCACCGCGATGCGATCGGCCAGGCCCGAGACGACGGCGAGGTCGTGCGTGATCCAGATCATGGCGGTGCCCGTCTCGCGGCAGAGCTTCTGCACCTCATAAAGGATCTGCGCCTGGATGGTCACGTCGAGCGCCGTCGTGGGCTCGTCGGCGATGACGAGCTTCGGCCGGTTGAGCATGGCAATCGCGATCGCCACGCGCTGGCGCATGCCGCCGGAGAGCTGGTGCGGGTAGGTGCGCAGGCGTTCCTCGGGCGCGGGAATGCCGACCAGGGCCAGCGTCTCGAGCGCGCGGGCACGCGCTGCGGCGGCACTCACCTTCTCGTGCGCGAGGATGGCCTCGACCATCTGCGTGTCCACGCGCAGCACCGGGTTGAGCGTCATCATCGGGTCCTGGAAGATCATCGCGATCTCCTTGCCGCGCAGTTGCCGCAGCCGCGGCTCGCTCGCCTTCGCCAGATCCTCGCCGAGGTAGCGCACGCTGCCTTCGGCGATGCGCCCGGGCGGATCGATCAGGCCGATGATCGAGAAACCGGTGATGGTCTTGCCCGAGCCCGATTCGCCGACGAGGCCGAGGATCTCGCCGGCGCGCACCTGCAGGTCGACGCCGTCCACCGCCTTGACGACACCGCCGTGGGTGAAGAAGTGCGTCTTGAGGCCCTGGATCTCTAGAACAGGCATCTCCTCCGTTGGAGCAGGGGTCTTCCCAAGCAAACGCCGCGGATCCGGCTTTGCCGGTCCGCTGGTGTTGCCCCCTGGGGGGCGCGCGAAGCGCGTAGGGGGGGCCTCGTTCCTAACGGTCATTGTGTGGATTGAGGATGTCGCGGAGATGGTCACCGACGAGGTTGATGCCGACGATCGCCAGCGCCAGCGCGATGCCCGGAAAGAACGAGATCCAGTAGTGGCCCGACAGCAGGAACTCGAAGCCGTTGGCGATCAGCATGCCGAGCGACGGCTCGGTGACGGGCACACCCACGCCGAGGAAGGACAGCGTCGACTCCAGCGCGATGGCGTGCGCGAGGTCGATGGTGGCGATCACGATCAGCGGCGGCATGCAGTTGGGCAGCATGTGGCGCAGCAGCACGCGCGGCGCACCGAGCGCCATGCATTGCGCGGCCTCCACGTATTCCTTCGCGCGCTCCACCAGCGCCGCACCGCGCGCCGCCCGCGCGAAGTAGGCCCACTGCACGATGATGAGCGCGATGATGACCTTGTCCACACCCTTGCCCAGCACCGCCAGCAGGATGAGCGCGACGAGGATGGCGGGAAAGGACAGCTGGATGTCGACGATGCGCATCAGCAGCGCATCGACCCAGCCGCCGAAGTAGGCCGCAGCCAGTCCCACCACGCTGCCGATGGCCAGCGCCGCGGCCACCGAGATGCCGCTGACCAGGAGGCTGGTGCGCATGCCGTAGAAGATGGCCGAGAGCAGGTCGCGCGCCTGCCCGTCGGTGCCCAGCCAGTAGGTGATGCTGCCGTCCGCACTGCTGCTTCCGGGCGGCAGCTTGGAATCGAAGATGTCGAGCGTGCCGATGGCGAACGGGTTCTGCGGCGAGATCCAGGGTGCGAACACCGCCACGCCGATGGCGAGCAGCAGCAGCACGAGGCCCATCACGGCCAGCTTGCTCGCGACGAACTCGCGCCGCAAACGCTGCCAGGGCGTTTCGACAGCCCCTCGTCCGATGGGTACATCGGCCGATCCCCCGGGGGGATGCGGGCCGGCTTGGGAGCGGCCCGGCGCTCGGCCCGCCGCCGCTTCGACGTACGGCTTGTTCATGCCTTGGCCGCCTGCAGCCGCACCCGCGGATCGAGCACCGAATAGAGCACGTCGACGAAGAGGTTCAGCATCACGAGAAAGAACACGATCAGGATGAGGTAGGCCACGACCACCGGCCGGTCGAGGTTGATGATGGAGTCGAGCAGCAGCTTGCCCATGCCTGGCCAGGCGAAGATGGTCTCGGTGACCACGGCGAAGGCCACCACCTGCCCGAATTCGAGCCCGCTGATGGTGACGATGGGAATCATGATGTTCTTGAGCAGGTGCACGCGCAGGATGCGGCTCCACGTCAGCCCCTTGGCGCGCGCGAACTTGATGTAGTCCATGGGCAGCGCCTCGCGCGTGGCGGCGCGCGTCACGCGGATGATGAGCGCCGTCTTGGCCGTGGCGATGGTCAGCGCCGGCAGCACGAGGCGCTGCCAACCATCGAGCGTGAGCACGCTCAGGTCGAGCGGGCCGACCATCACCGTGTCACCGCGGCCGCTGGCCGGCAGCCAGCCGAGCGTCACCGCGAACACCATGATGAGCATCAGCCCGACCCAGAAGTTGGGCAGCGAGAAGCCGAGCACCGAGCCCGTCATGATGGTGCGCGCGCTCAGCGCCTGCGGCTTCAGGCCCGCCCAGATGCCGAGCGGCACGCCCACCAGCACCGACAGCAGCATCGCCGCGCAGGCCAGCTCCAGCGTGGCCGGCGCACGCTCGAGGATGAGCGCCATGGCCGACTGGCCGGTGAGAAAGCTCTTGCCGAAATCGAGCTGCACCGCATGCGACATGAAGATCGCGTACTGCTGCCACAGCGGCTTGTCGAGCCCGAACGATCGGCGGATGGCGTCGCGGTCAAGCTCGGTGGCTTCGGGGCTGGCCATCATCGACACCGGATCGCCGACGACGTAGAGCCCGACGAACACGAGGCCGGACATCACCGCCATGACGAGCAGGGCTTGGAGCAGGCGGCGGATGATGTAGGCGAGCATGGGGAGCGGAGATGGGATGGAGTTGGCGCGGGCTGTGCCGGCGCGCTCATCGACAGGAACCGTTCGGGCTGAGGTAGGTATTCCGACTGCCCTGAGGTATCGAAGGGAGCCCCCTCGCGTTCACCCTTCGATACCTCAGAGGGTGTAGACAAAATGTCGACCTCCACGAGCGCAAGTACGAATGGGCGGTTTATTGCTCGTGATTGCTCATGCTGAAGTTGTCGATCCATCAGGTTGCCAGCCCTGA
>JAKFDI010000071.1:0-4442 GCA_036676235.1 Rhizobacter sp.
CGCCCTGGCGAGCATGCTCGGCCCAAGGGCCGCGGCCGAGTCAGCCAAGCCAGGTCGGCGGAAAAGATCCCCCGCGCGTATCACCCGGATGCACACGCGCAAGCAGATCGCGGGAAACGACCAGCCCTTCGTCACGAAACGGGTTGAACCGCACCGGCGTCGCCGTGATGTCGAGGGTCATTCCCTGCGACATAAAGGCTTCACGGAGCAGGGAATGACCCTCGACAGCGCGATGATGCCGGCGCCGGATCAAGGATCCCGACGCCGGACGCAACGGGGAGGCCGACTCAGCCCAGCGCCCGCTCGATGTCGGCCAGCGGCGAGTTGGTCAGCGTCTTCGGCAGCTCGCGCACCATCCGCGCGATCACTTCCTTGTGCAGCAGCGGCCGCATCCGCCCCAGCGACTGCGGATCGGCGATCAGCACCAGGTGCGTGAACCGGTTCTTCAGCGCCGCCGCGTTGATCGTGTTGGCCAGCTGGTGCGAGAACGCCGCCTCGCCGATGTCGGCCATCGTCTGCTCGCGCGGCAGGTCGCCGGGGCCGCCGCTTTCGGCCAGGTCGGCCTGGTCGAGCAGTTCGTCCTGGCGCAGCTTGATGCTCTTGTCGTCGCCGATGTTGGTGAAGACCCGCGCGTTCGCGCCATCCGCCACCACTACCCAGGTTCCGGCCGGAATCTTGTCCATGTGTCGCTCCTTGTCGTGGGGCGCCGCGGTGCAGTGCCCAGGGCCCGGAGTCTGGTCGCGCCGGCGTGACGCCCGCGCCTAGGCGGGGTGGGAGGCCGTCACGCCCGGCCTGGCGGGGTGGGGCGATGTGACGGTCGGCGCTACAATCGCTTTCATCCGACCCTCGTCATCCGAGCAGCGCCCATGGCCACCCCCGTCAACCAGATCCCGACCGCCGAAACCGGCGAGCGCAGCCCGCTGCGCTTCGTCACCGCCGCCAGCCTGTTCGACGGCCACGACGCGGCGATCAACATCATGCGCCGGCTGATCCAGGCCCAGGGCGTGGAAGTGGTGCACCTGGGCCACAACCGCAGCGTCGAGGACGTGGTGCGGGCGGCGCTGCAGGAGGATGCCGACGGCATCGCCCTGTCGAGCTACCAGGGTGGCCACACCGAATACTTCAAGTACATGGTCGACATGCTGCGCGAGCGCGGCGCCGGCCATATCCGCGTGTTCGGCGGCGGCGGCGGCACGATCACGCCGGAAGAGATCAAGGAACTGCAGGACTACGGCGTCGAGCGCATCTACCACCCCAACGACGGCATGCAGATGGGGCTGGTGGCGATGATCGAGGACCTGGTGCGGCGCACCAAGGCCGCCGCCAGCGACGACCGCGGCGCCGAGCCGGTGGCGCAGATCGACATCGACGACGAGATCGCGATCGGCCGCATGCTGACCGCGATCGAGGAGGGCGCCTTCGACGAGGCCCAGCTCGCCACGCTGCGCAAGCAGTGGCAGCTGGCCGGCGGCCGCACGCCGGTGATCGGCCTGACCGGCACCGGCGGCGCCGGCAAGTCGAGCGTCACCGACGAGATCATGAACCGCTTCCTGCAGCACTTCCCCGAGATGCGCATCGCGGTGATCAGCGTCGATCCCACCCGTCGACGCACCGGCGGTGCGCTGCTCGGCGACCGGATCCGGATGAACTCGCTGCGCAGCCCGCGCATCTTCATGCGCTCGATGGCCACGCGCCGCCAGCACGCGGCCACCAACACCGTGCTCAAGGACTGCATCGGCTTCCTGCGCGGGCAGGGCTACGACCTGGTGCTGGTGGAAACCGCCGGCATCGGCCAGAGCGATTCGGAGATCGTCGACCTGGTCGACTTTCCCGTCTACGTGATGACCAGCGACTTCGGCGCCCCCAGCCAGCTCGAGAAGATCGACATGATCGACTACGCCGAGCTGGTGGTGCTCAACAAGTTCGACAAGCGCGGCGCCGAGGACGCCTTGAGGGACGTGCGCAAGCAGTGGAAGCGCAACCGCACCGCGTTCGCGATGAAGGACGAGGACGTGCCGGTCTACCCGACGATCGCCTCGCAGTTCAACGACCCCGGCGTGACCTGGATGTTCGCGAACCTGTGCCGGCTGCTGCGCGCCAAGCTGTCCGGCGCGCCGGCCGACGGCGGCCCCGGCCTGTTCGAGGCGGCGCCGGTCGGCAGCGTGCGCTGCGATTTCCAGCCCGAGGTCGACACCGCGCTGCGCGAGCCGCGCGCGACCGTGCTGATCCCCGGCGCCCGCACGCGGTACCTCGCCGAAATCGCCGAACAGGGCCGCGCCATCAACGCCAGCATCGGCAAGCAGGCCGACGCCGCCGACCGCGCCCAGGGCTACTGGCAGAGCCTGCGCGACCTCGAGGACCCGTCGCTGCCGCGCCCGCTGGAGCTTTACGAGGTCGACCAGCTGCAGCTGCCCAAGTCCGGCGCGATCGCCGTGGACTACCCGGCCAGCGGCGAGCGCCGCAGCGGCATGCCCGACCGCCGCAAGGCCGTGTTCCAGTGGGAACGCCGCGCCAGCACCGGCGCCACCGAGACGCCGCCGGTAGCCACCGTCGACCGCAGCCTGGTCACGCTGCGCCAGCGCTACAACGACGCGATCAAGGCGCTGACCGCCGAATCGTTGACGCTGCTGCGCGAGTGGCCCGAGCGCCTGAAATCGATCACCGACGAGCTCGGCGAATACACGGTGCGCGACAAGGTCATCCGCGTCGAGAACTACCGCGAGTCCCTCAGCCACCAGAAGATCCCGAAGATCGCCGCGCCCACCTACCGCAGCTGGGGCGAGTTGCTGGTGTTTCTCGGCAAGGAAAACCTGCCCGGCGCCTATCCGTTCACCGGCGGCGTCTACCCGTACCGGCGCACCGGCGAGGACCCGATCCGGATGTTCGCCGGCGAGGGCACGCCCGAGCGCACGAACCGCCGCTTCCATTACCTCAGCGTCGGCCAGCCGGCCGCGCGGCTGAGTACCGCGTTCGACTCCGTCACGCTGTACGGCGAGGACCCGGCCGAGCGCCCCGACATCTACGGCAAGATCGGCAACAGCGGCGTCAGCATCGCCACGCTCGACGACATGAAGAAGCTCTATTCGGGCTTCGACCTGTGCGCGCCCAGCACCAGCGTCAGCATGACCATCAACGGGCCGGCGCCGATGATCCTGGCGATGTTCATGAACACGGCCATCGATCAGCAGGTGGAGAAATACCTGCGCGAGGACCAGACGCGCTGGGACGAGGCGCACCGCAAGATCGAGGCGTTCTTCGAAGGCAGGCCGCGTCCGGAATACCTCGGCCAGCTGCCGCCCACCAACGACGGCCTCGGCCTCGGCCTGCTCGGCATCACCGGCGACCAGCTGGTGGACGCGCCCACCTACGCCCGCATCAAGGAAGAAACCCTGCGCCAGGTGCGCGGCACCGTGCAGGCCGACATCCTGAAGGAAGACCAGGCGCAGAACACCTGCATCTTCAGCACCGAATTCGCGCTGCGCATGATGGGCGACATCCAGCAGTACTTCGTCAGCCACAAGGTGCGCAATTTCTATTCGGTGTCGATCAGCGGCTACCACATCGCCGAAGCCGGCGCGAACCCGATCAGCCAGCTCGCCTTCACCCTGAGCAACGGCTTCACGATCGTCGAGTACTACCTGGCGCGCGGCATGAAGGTGGACGACTTCGCGCCGAACCTGAGCTTCTTCTTCAGCAACGGCATGGACCCGGAGTACACGGTGATCGGCCGCGTCGCGCGGCGCATCTGGGCCCGGGCGATGCGCGAGCGCTACGGCGCCAACGAGCGCAGCCAGATGCTGAAGTACCACATCCAGACGTCCGGCCGCAGCCTGCACGCGCAGGAGATCCAGTTCAACGACATCCGCACCACGCTGCAGGCGCTGTACGCGCTGTTCGACAACTGCAACAGCCTGCACACCAACGCCTACGACGAGGCGATCACCACGCCGACCGAGGAGAGCGTGCGCCGCGCGGTGGCGATCCAGATGATCATCAACAAGGAACTGGGGCTCAATTTCGTCGAGAACCCCTGGCAGGGCAGCTTCGCCGTCGACTACCTGACCGACCTCGTCGAGGAGGCCGTCTACAAGGAGTTCGAGGCGCTAAGCGAGCGCGGCGGCGTGCTCGGCGCGATGGACACCATGTACCAGCGCGGCAAGATCCAGGAAGAGAGCCTGTACTACGAGCACAAGAAGCACGATGGGTCGTTGCCGCTGGTCGGCGTCAACACCTTCCTGCCGAAGGACCACGCGGGCGAGGTGGCCACCACCATCGAACTCATCCGTTCGACGGAAAGCGAGAAGGCCGCGCAGATCGCCAACGTGCGGACGTTCCAGGCGGCGCGGAATGGGTTGGTTTCAGACGGGCTGCGGCCGCTGCAGGGGACGGCGCGGGAGCGGAAGAACATTTTCTCGGCGTTGATGGAGGCGGTGAAGACGCAC
>JAKFDI010000072.1:0-2119 GCA_036676235.1 Rhizobacter sp.
GCCGATGCCGCCCGCGCCCGCCTGACCGCGCAGAACCTCGCCGGCAACATCCGCATCGAGACTGCCGACGCACTGGCGTGGACGACAGAGCGCCGCTTCGATGCGATCTGCGTGACCGGCGCCGTCGACCGCATTCCTGCGCGTTTCCTCGAATGGCTGCGTCCAGGCGGTCGCCTGTTCGTGGTGCACGGTCGCTCGCCGGTGATGGATGCGGTACTTGTACGCAACGATGTCAACGGACAACGTATCGAATCGTTGTTCGAAACCGATTTGCCCTATCTCGTCGGCGCAGCCCCGGCGCCCACTTTCGAGTTGTAAAGACAAAGGATCCTGTATGCGCCGTCGCCCCCTCGTTCTCGCCCTGGCCGCTGTCATCACTGCGTCTGCCCTGCTGCCGGTCGCCGCCAGTGCCGAAGACCTGATGCAGACCTACGAGCTGGCCCGCGCCGGCGATCCGCAGTTCTCCGCCGCCGAGTCCACCCGTGACGCCACCAAGGAAGGCGCGGTGCAGGCGCGTGCGGCGCTGCTGCCGCAGATCGACGGCACAGCGACCTATCGACGTTCGCGCAGCACCGGCCCATCGTCACAGACCCAATTCGATCCAGCGACCGGCCAGCCGATCCGCTTCACGGGCGAGTCGGAAAGCGAGACCAGCAGCCGCAACTACAGCGTGAATGGCAGCCAGGTGCTGTTCGACTTCGGCACCTTTTCCCGGGTGCGGAGCCAGAACGCGCTCAGCCGTGCCAGCGACTTCACCCTCGAAGCCGCCGGCGACACCCTGATCACCCGCACCTCGGCCGCCTACTTCAACGTGCTGATCGCGGTCGAGACCCTGGCCGCGGCCGAAGCGCAGGAAGCGGCGCTGAAGAAACAGTTCGACTTCGCCGACAAGCGCCTGGAAGTCGGCCTGGCGCCGATCACCGACGTGCATGAAGCGCGCGCCCAGTACGACAGCGCCCGCGCCAACACCATCGTCACCCGCAACGCGCTCGAAGACGCCTACCAGGCGCTGGCGGAAATCACCGGCCAGCCGGTCCGCAACCTCAAGGCCCTACCGGACGACTTCAAGCCGGCGCTGCCGAACGAGCAGGACGCCGAAGCCTGGGTCAGCACCGCGCTGTCCAGCAATCCGAACCTGCAAGGGCTGAAGGAACAGGTCGCCTCGGCCGAGGCCGACGTCAACACCGCGCGCGCCGGTCACCTACCGACGCTGTACCTCAACGGCAGCTACAGCAAGGGCGCCACCTGGGGCGACAACACCTTCACCAGCGGCGCCTTCTCGAGCACGTTCCCGACCGGCAGCGAAAGCCGCGGCCCGGCGGTGGGCGTCACCCTGAGCGTGCCGATCTTCTCCGGCGGCGCCACCCAGTCGCGCGTGCGCCAGGCGTTGGCGCAGCGCGACGTGAGCGCCGACCAGCTCGAACAGCAGAAGCGCGCCGTCGTGCGGACCACCCGCAACGCCTACCAGTCGTTGCTCGCGGGCATCAGCGAAGTCGAAGCGCGGCGTTTGGCGCTGGTGTCGGCGAAGGCGGCCTACGACGCCTCGCAAGTCGGCCTGGAAGTCGGCACCCGCACCGTGCTCGACGTACTGAACAACCAGAACACGTTGTTCAACGCCCAGCGCGAATACGCGCGCGCCAAGTACAACTTCCTGCAGACACGGCTGTCGCTGGAACAATCCGCCGGCACCCTCGACGCCGACGACGTGCAGGACGTCAACCGCCTGCTGACGGTCGATGCCGAGGCGCAGCTGAAGCAATAAACCTCATTGCGCCGGTGGCAACACCGGTGCAATCAGTTGCAGCGTCTGCGCCAACGCGCCACGCCCCTGCTCCACCAAGGCCTGACCTGCGGCAACCATGCCTTGTCGCAGCGAAGCATCGGCAAGCAACTGCTCCAGGGCATCGGCAACCGCATCGGCATCGGCGCCGATGCGCAACGCGCCTGCCTCGTCGAGCTTGCGCGCGATCTCGGCAAAATTATGCAGATGCGGGCCGGTGACGATCGCGGTGCCGACTGCCGCCGGTTCGAGCAAGTTGTGACCGCCGATGTCCTGCAGGCTGCCGCCGACGAAGGCGACTTCGCTGCAAGCATAGAAATTCATCAATTCACCGAGCGT
>JAKFDI010000073.1:0-2360 GCA_036676235.1 Rhizobacter sp.
CTCGCGCTGGTGCTGGTGTTTGCCGTGACGCGGGTGATCTTCATTCCGCAGGGGGAGTTCGTCGCCTATGGCGCGCTCACCCTGGTCATGATCCAGGCCGGCACGGTGCCGGCCACCCTGTGGCTGTTGCTCGGCGCGGGCGTGCTCGCCGCGGCGGTCGATGCGCGCGGCGCACTCGCCAGCGGCCAGAAGGGGCGCCTCGCGGGTGTGCTGGCGTGGAACGTCGGCTACCCGGTGGTGCTCGCGGCGCTGCTGTACCTGCTGCCGCTCACGACCCTCGCGCTGCCGCTGCAGGTGCTGCTGGCGCTCCTCGTGGTGGTGCCGATGGGCCCGCTGATGTACCGCCTGATCTACCAGCCGATCGCCGCCGCGCCGGTGCTGATCCTGCTGATCGTCTCGGTCGCCGTGCACGTGGGCATGGTCGGCCTCGGGCTGCTGTTCTTCGGCGCCGAGGGTTCGCGCACCCCGCCCTTCTCGGACGCGCGCTTCGAGCTCGGGCCGATGATGGTCACGGGCCAGACGATCTGGGTCATCGCCGCCTCCATCGTGCTCATCGTCGCCCTGTACCAGTTCTTCGGCCGCAGCATCTACGGCAAGGCGCTGCGCGCGACCGCGATGAACCGCAACGGCGCGCGCCTGATGGGCATCTCGCCCGCGCTCGCCGGGCGCCTCACCTTCCTCCTCGCGGCACTGATCGGCGCGCTCTCGGGCGTGCTGATCGCCCCGATCACCACCATCTACTACGACACGGGCTTTCTCATCGGCCTGAAGGGCTTCGTCGCCGCGATCGTCGGCGGGCTCGCCAGCTACCCGATCGCCGCCGCCGGCGCCGTGCTCGTCGGCCTGCTCGAAGCCTTCAGCTCCTTCTGGGCCAGCGCCTACAAGGAAGTCATCGTGTTCACGCTCATCATCCCGGTGCTGCTGTGGCGCTCCTTCACCAGCCACCACGTGGAGGAAGAGGAATGAAACCCGTCCTGTCCGTCCGTTCCGTCCTGGGCATCTTCCTGGCGCTGCTGCTCGTGGCGCCGCTGGTGATGCCGCCCTTCTACGTCACGCTGCTCAACTACATCGGCCTGTATGCGCTGGTCGCGCTCGGCCTCGTGCTGCTCACCGGCGTGGGCGGCCTGACGAGCTTCGGCCAGGCCGCCTTCGTCGGCCTCGGCGCCTACACCACCGCGGTGCTCACCACCGCCACCGAGCTCCCCGCGTGGCTCGCGTGGGCGGGCGGCTCGCCGTGGCTCGCGCTCGTCGTCGGCCTCGCGTTCACCGCCACCGTCGCCTTCGTCCTCGGCTCGCTCACGCTGCGCCTGTCGGGCCACTACCTGCCGCTGGGCACCATCGCGTGGGGCATCAGCCTGTACTTCCTGTTCGGCACCCTCGAGACCCTGGGCGGGCACACCGGGCTCACCGGCATCCCGCCGATCGCGATCTTCGGCTATGAGCTCAGCGACGGCAGCCAGATCTTCTACCTCATCTGGGCCTTCCTGCTCTTGGCGGTGTTCACCACCCAGAACCTGCTCGACTCGCGCGAAGGCCGTGCGATCCGCGCCTTGAAGGGCGGCATGGTGATGGCCGAGGCGATGGGCGTGGATACCGCGCGCTCGCGCATGGTGATCTTCGTCATCGCGGCGCTGCACGCCTGCGCCTCGGGGTGGCTCTACGCGCACCTGCAGCGCTTCGTGAACCCCACCCCCTTCGGGCTGCACATCGGCATCGAGTACCTCTTCATGGCGGTCGTCGGCGGCGCCGGCCAGGTGTGGGGCGCGCTCCTCGGGGCGGGCGTCATCACCATCGCCAAGCAGTGGCTGCAGGACATCCTGCCGCGCATCTTCGGCCAGAGCGGCAACTTCGAGGTGATCTTCTTCGGCCTGATGATGATCATCATCCTGCAGCGCGCGCGCGAAGGCCTGTGGCCGCTGTTCGCCCGCCTCGTGCCGGTGAAAACGAGCAAACGCACCCTCGACGCCGCCGCCGCGCCGCTGCCGCGAAAGCCGCTGCCCGCGCGCGGCGAGGTGATCCTCGAAGCGAAGGAGGTCACGCGCAAGTTCGGCGGCCTCGTCGCCAACAACGCCATGAGCCTCACCGTCAAAGCGGGCGAGATCCTCGCGCTGATCGGCCCCAACGGCGCCGGCAAGAGCACCATGTTCAACCAGATCTCGGGCGTCGACACCCCGACCTCGGGTGAGGTGCTGTTCCTCGGGCGACCGGTGGCCGGCCGCGGCTCGCGTGCGATCGCCCGCATGGGCATGAGCCGCACCTTCCAGCACGTGAAACTGCTGCCGACCATGAGCGTGCTCGAGAACGTCGCCATCGGCGCCCACATGCGCGGCGACAAGGGCGTGTTCCCCGCCGCGTGGCGC
>JAKFDI010000074.1:0-1946 GCA_036676235.1 Rhizobacter sp.
GATCTCGACCTGCAGTTCGCGCCGGCAGATCGCAGCGTGCAGCAGGAGGCGCGGCACCGACGGGTCGAGTTGCGCATCGAGCGCGGCGGCGATCCGCGGCAGGTGCTCGGCGTCGCGCACGTACACCTTCAGGCGCGAACCGGGACCGAAATGCGCGGGCAGCGCCGGGCGCCTTTCGCGCGCAGCGGCGATCAGGCTGTCGAAATTGGCGAACGTCTCGGCCAACTGCGACTCGACACAGTCGTGATGACGCGACTCGTGCCCGACCACGCTGGCGGTGCCGGACAACAGCAGCGGCATCTGTGCTGACGGCGGCAGCATCGCGCGGGCGAAACTCGGCGATTGCGGGCCGTACTGGCGTGGATAACGGTAGGCGCTGACCTGGCGCGGATTCTCGATCGGTGTGCCCGGCGTACGCGCGGCCAACCAGTAGACCTGCAAGGTGCGCACGCCGTCGCGACGGCCGATCGCGCTCGCCGCCGGCAATGCGGCGGTGTCGAAGTGGCCGAGCCCGGCGGCGCGGCCGAGGCAGAAACGTCGATAGCGCTCCTCGTCGCCATCACCGGCGGTGATCGCGTCGAGGTGGTTCCAGATGCGCAACTGGTGCGGATAGCCGTGGCTGCGCACGAAGGCATGCATCCGGGCGTACGCGGCGGCGCTGGCGGCTTCGATGCCGTTGCCGTCTGCATCGAAGTGGGTCTCGTCGATTTCGATGGCGCCGAATTGCAACGCACCGTCGGCGGACCAGCGGATGCCGTCGTCGATGCCGGAGCTCACCGGACCCTGGCTGCGCCAGACTTCCAGTGTCGCGGCGCCATGCGGTTGCAGTGGCACGTGCAGGTAGCGTGGATCGGTGCTGGCGGCGGCGTCGGTGCCGAAGCCCAGTACCGCCAGCGTGTCCGCTTGCGCCAGCGCGATGGACAACTCAGCCGCGGCGCTGCCTTCGATCGATACGTAATCGACCTGCAGGCGCGGTGCGGTGTCGCTACGCATCAAGGGCTGCACGGCGCTCACGGGTTGCCTGACTGCAAGGTATCACCACTGATCGCGACGCCGACCTGGCGCCGCCGCCGCAGCCAGCCGCGCAGTGCGGTCGGCGCCATGCTCACCGCGGTCAGCGCGTAGATCGCACGGAACACGCGCAAGCGACGCAGCACCGCACGATTGTCGAAGACATCGCCGGCCAACATAGAAATCACCGCCTGCTCGACCTGCCAGACGTTGCGTGGGTTGTTGAACAAATGTCGCATGACCGGCGTGGTGAAGCGGTAGATGAACCATTGGAAGTGCTTCAGCCCGCGGCGGATGCGCTTGTCCATTGCGCGCTGCAGCGCCGCTTCGCGCGACGGATCGCGTAGCGTGCCATCGACGACGTCGGCGGCGTGCTCGGCGCTGTTCATGCCCAGGTAGACACCGGAGGAGAACACCGGATCGACGAAGGCGTAGGCGTCGCCGACCATCACCCAGCCCGGCCCGGCCATCTGCGAACAGGTATAGGAATAGTTGCCGGTGACGTGCACGGGCGCCACGCGGTCGGCGCCCTGCATGCGTGTCCATGCCGAAGGTTCGGATTCCAGCGTCCGCATGAGGAAGCCCTCATTGTCGCCGCGCCGGGTCTTCAGGTATTCGGGGAAGCACACCGCGCCGACGCTCATCACGTCGTGCTGCAGCGGGATCAGCCACATCCAGCCATGCGCGAAACGTTGCACGGTGATGTTGCCGGCATCCTCGCCCGGGCGGCGCTGCACGCCCTTGAAGTGGCTGAAGATCGCCGCCGACTGGTGCAGCTGGTTCTTCTGCTTGAGCTTGAGCTGGCTGCCGAACAGGGTATCGCGGCCGCTGGCGTCGACGAAGTAGCGTGCGCGGATGCGCAGCGTGTTGCCGGCGGCATCGCGTGCGTGGGCGATGGCGGGGCGGCCGTCGTCGCCGAATTCGATCCGCTCGAC
>JAKFDI010000075.1:0-1635 GCA_036676235.1 Rhizobacter sp.
GCGGTGGTGTTGCGCTATCTCTATGCGGTCGACGGCTGGCAGGCGCAGGTGCGCGCCAGCGCGCGCGCCGAGGCCGATGCGTTGCAGGCGCGGATCAAACCGCATTTCCTGTTCAACAGCATGAACATGATCGCGGGGTTGCTACGGCGCGAGCCGGAGGTCGCGGAACGCGCGGTGCTGGACCTGTCCGACCTGTTCCGTGCCGCACTGGGCGCTGGCAAGGGCGAATCGAGCCTGGCCGAGGAAGTGGAGCTGGCCGAGCGTTACCTCTCGATCGAACAGCTGCGCCTCGGTGAACGCCTGCAGGTGCGTTGGCTGCGCGCCGAACCGTTACCGTGGGATCTGCCGCTGCCACGGCTGGTGCTGCAGCCCCTGGTGGAGAACGCGGTGCTGCACGGCATTTCGCGCATCCCGGCCGGCGGCAGGATCGATATCGAACTCAACGTCGACGCCAACGTCTTGCAGATCAGCGTGCACAACCCGGCGCCGCCGCCTCGCGAACGCGAAAGCGCCGGGCCGGACATGTCGAACATGGGCATCGACGCGCGCACCGGCAGCCAGCACGCCCAGCGCAGCATCGCCCATCGCCTCACCTACGCCTTCGGCCCGCGCGCGCGGGTGACCGGGCGCTGGCACGAGGGCTACTATCTGGCCGAGTTGCGGGTGCCGCTGCGTTGAGGGTGTACATTTCTGAGAGCACGCGTTTAAGGACAGAAGTCATGAAGGTGTCGTCATGAGAGTGCTCATCGCCGATGACGAACCGCTGGCGCGCGAGCGTCTGCGCGACCTGCTTGCCGAGCAGCCGGGGATCGAGCTGGTCGCCGAAGCCGCCGACGGCCGCGAGGCCTTGCACGCCTGCGCCGAACACCATCCCGACCTGGTCCTGCTCGATATCGCCATGCCCGGCATCGACGGACTCGAGGCCGCGCGCCACCTGGCTGCGTTCGAACCGCGCCCGGCGGTGGTGTTCTGCACCGCGTTCGATGCGCACGCGCTGTCGGCGTACGAAGCCGCGGCGATTGATTACCTGGTCAAGCCGGTGCGCCCGGAGCGCCTCGCCGCCGCAATCGAGCGTGCGCGCACTTTCGCCGCCGGTCGCACGCATGCGGCGGTCTCGCCGCAGTCCGATCAGCGCCGCACTCACCTGTGCGCGCGCCTGCGCGGCAGTCTGCGCCTGATCCCGATCGAGGATGTGCATTACCTGCAGGCCGAGGAAAAGTACGTCGTCGTCCACCACGCCCGTGGCGAGGATTTGATCGAGGAATCGCTGAAGTCGCTGGAAGAGGAATTCGGCGAGCGCTTCGTCCGCATCCACCGCAACTGTCTGGTGGCGCGTCACGAGATCGTCGAGCTGAAGCGTGGGGCTGACGGGCATGTGCAGGCGGTGCTGCGACATGGCGCGCATCCGCTGGAGGTCAGTCGGCGGTGCGTGGCGGGGCTGCGCGAGACGGTGAAGCACCTGTAAGCCCGCCGCTCTTCATATCCGCGAAGGCGGGGATCCAGGGACTTTGATCTTGCTCGTCATCCCTGCGGAAGCAGGGATCCAGCGACTTTGCTCTTTGCGTTTAAGTCAAAGGCATTCCACTGCTGCGCAGCGGGTCACTTTTCTTTGCTGGCCCAAAGAAAAGTAACCAA
>JAKFDI010000076.1:0-17033 GCA_036676235.1 Rhizobacter sp.
CAGTGCCTACAGCGCGAGCAAGGCGGCCGCGCGCAACCTCGCGCGATCCTGGGCGGAGGACCTGAAGGGCACCGGCATCCGGGTCAACGTGCTGTCGCCCGGGCCGACGGCGACCGAACTCGCAAAGGAAGCGGTAGGCGAGGAGGGCCTGAAGGCCTTCGCCTCGATGAATCCGCTCCAGCGCATGGCCGATCCGGCGGAGATCGCAGCGGCGGCTGCCTTTCTCGCGTCGCCCGACAGCAGCTTCATGACCGCCAGCGAGGTTGCCGTCGACGGCGGCCTGGCGCAACTCTGACGCGCTACGCCCGGCCGGTCGCTCGAGTCGATATGCGGCGCCCGTCGGACGTCGTAAACCCAAGGAGTACCTATGAGTTACGCAATTATTGGCTTCGGCAAGATCGGCCAGGCTCTTGCCAAGGCGTTTGCCCGCAATGGCATCGAAGTGTCCGTTGCAACCACGCGCGACCCGGAAAGCTTTGCATCCGCTGCGGCCGCGATCGGACCCACGATCATTCCCAAAAAACTGGCGGAAGCCGTCAAGGCAGACATTGTCTTCTTGGCTGTCCGCTTCGAGTCGCACCCGGATGTCGCGAAGGTGCTCCCCACCTGGCAGGGGAAGATCATCGTCGATGTGACCAACACCCGCGTGCCTCCTGAGGAGCTGGGAGGACAGCCTTCTTCCAAGGTCGTCGCGCAGGCCTTCGCTGGTGCAAGACTGGTGAAGGGCTTCAACCATCTGGGCGCTGCCGTCCTTGACCGAGATCCGGCCGTACATGGTGGCAGGAGAGTCGTGTTCCTGGCGAGCGACGATGACGGCGCAGCAACGGAGATTGGTGCGCTTGCGGAAAGTCTCGGCTTCTCGCCGATCAAACTCGGCGGGCTTTCGGAAGGCGGACTGCTTGTGCAGGCGCGCGGAAATAGCTGGGGTCAACTGATCTTCAAGGACTTGGTCAAGTTTGACTGATGAATCGTGATCGCAATTTCGATGCGATCCTGCCTCGTGGACAAAAGGCAGCCACAGCTTGATTGAAGCGAGGGCGACGCCGGCAGTATGCGGCGCGCGGTGCACTTCATCGGAGATGTTGCGTACTGTCAGCCTGGCCATCTTCATTGCCTGATCGTGCAAGTCAACGCATGCATTCTGTTCGTGTGACTGCATTCCTGATACGCACAGTTCGCGCCTTGGCTGCGGCGGTCGCGTGCATCGAGCTTGGGCAGCCGCATGCCCGCCTGCTGGCGATACGCATGGGTCATGCGCCGCGCCGCACAGTGATCGGCGCATGCTGCGCCATCAGCGCGGCGACCCAATCGATGAACACGCGCAGCTTGGCGCTGACATGCCGGTTTGGCGCATACGCCAGATACACCGGCATCGGATCAATGCGCCAACCATCGAACAGAGCCACCAGTTCGCCGCGCGCCAGGTGCGCCTGCGACATGTAGTCGGGCAGCCACAGGGCGCCTAGGCCCGCCAGGCCCGCCGCGAGGTAGGCATTGCCGTCGTCGACGGCGAACACGTGGCGACTCTGCACGTCGATGCTCACGCCTTCGCGGCGCAGGGGGTACGACAAGACCTTGCCGGTGCGCGACGACCGGAAGCCCACGATGCGGTGCTGCGGGGCTTCCAGGTCTTGCGGGTGCAAGGGCGTGCCGGCGCGCTGCAGGTAGCTCGGCGCCGCGCAGACCCGCAGCTGCAGTTCGCCGATGCGGCGCGCCATCAGCGACTGGTCGGTCAGTTCGCCGCCGCGTATGACGCAATCGACGTTGTCCCCGATCAGGTCCACCAGGCGATCACTCACGCCCATGTCGATCTGGATGTCGGGGTAGTGCGCGTGGAATGCCGGCAGGGCCGGCACCAGGATCATGCGCGCCAGCGGACTGGGCACATCCACCCGCAGTCGGCCCCTGGGGGAGTCGGAGGCGCTGGACAGGCTGGTCTCGGCGTCGTCCATGTCGGCCAGCAGGCGCAGCACGCGCTCGTAGTAGGCCGCGCCGTCGGCCGTGACCTTCACTTGGCGCGTGGTGCGGTTGAGCAGCTTGACGCGCAGCCGCGTCTCCAACTGCTGCACCAGTTGCGTCACGCGGGTCTTGCTCATGTGCAGCGTCTCGGCCGCCTTGGTGAAGCTGCCTGCTTCCACCACCCGCGCGAAGGCCCGCATCGCATCGAAACGGTCCATCGTTTGCCTCAGCTGCTTGAGCGATTGTTTGGATTTCGCAAACGGTGATTGTCGATCTGCCTGGTTTATCGCCGAGGCACCGCTGCGTAGAGTGCTTTCATCGTGAACAAGCGGGCCGGTTTCGGCCCATTCAAGAAGGCAAACCATGACTCAGCGCGACGTTGTCTTTCCGCCCGGGCGCCAGGCGCTCTATGAAAGGAATCGCTATTCACCGGCGATCCGCTCCAATGGCTTCCTGTTCGTTTCGGGCCAGGTCGGCAGTCGCCCGGACGGCTCTCCCGAGCCCGATCTCGAAGCGCAGGTCCGGCTTGCGTTCGACAACCTGAACGCGATCCTGGCGGCAGCAGGCTGCACGTTCGACGACGTGATCGACGTCACCGTCTTCATCGTCGACCCCGAATCCAGGTTCGACACGATCTGGAAGGTGCTGCCGGACTACTGGGGCAGCGCGCCGTACCCGACGCTGACGGGCGTGGGCGTGACCTGGCTCTATGGCTTCCAGTTCGAGATCAAGGTGATCGCGAAGCTGCCGCGCTGACGTCGGGCAAGGGCGGCGTCAGCGGTCCGATGCCCCTTCGAGCTCCAGCACCTTCTCCGCGTCGTCCACCACCGCCAGCGCTTCGAGCGCTCGCGCCGCCGCCTTCTCCGCCTTCTCTGACCCGCACCCCGGCAAGCCCGCCTGGCGCTCGCACATGCGCATGCCGGTGTGGTGTTCGAGCAGCTCCGCCACCCAGTCGACGAACACCCGCACCTTGGATGACAGGTGGCGGTTGGACGGGTACACCACGTGGCAGGGCATGGGGTCCGACAGCCAGTCGCCCAGCACCAGTTCCAGCGCGCCGCACTGCGGGTACTGGTTGAACATGTAGGTCGGCAGCCGGCCGATGCCCAGGCCCGCAAGACACGCATCGATGTAGGCGTTGGAGTCGCTGAGCGCCAGCGGCCCCGCCACCGGCAGCACCACGCGCTCGCCGTTGCGGGTGAACTCCCAGTCGGAGGTGAGGCCCGCACGCGGCGGGAAGTAGTGCAGGCAGGTGTGGTCGCGCAGGTCGTCCGGATGCGCGGGCCGGCCCTTGCGCGCCAGGTATTCGGGCGTGGCGCACACCACCACATGCAGCGTGCCCACGCGCCGCGCCACCACCGTCGGGTCGGTGATCTCGCCGAATCGCAGCGCGCAATCGATGCCGTCGCCCAGCAGGTTGAGCGGCCGGTCGCTGCAGACGAGTTCGAGCTGGATGTCGGGGTACTGCGCGAAGAAGCAGGGCAGGGCCGGGATGAGCAGGCGGCTCGCCACTGCGGTGCTCACGTCCACGCGCAGCTTGCCGCGCGGCTTGCCGTGGCCGGTGGAGACCGACTCCTCGGCATCGCTCACATCTTCGAGGATGCGCACGCAGCGTTCGTAGTAGGCCGCGCCGTCTGTCGTGACCGACACACGCCGCGTCGTGCGGTGCAAGAGCCGCACCTTCAGGTGCGTCTCCAGCTCGGCCACGGCTGCCGACAAGGTGGCCTTGGGCATCGCGAGCCGCTCGCTCGCCTTGGTGAAGTTGCCCGTGTCGACCACGGCAACAAAGGCCTGCATGGCCCGGATGGTGTCCATTGTTCGGCTCCCTGAACAGTCAATCTGCGTTGAACGTATTTATCAAAAGTAGCACGCTGCCTACAGTTCTGCTGCGCCGCAACAAAGCCACGACTGGCGGCAATGACTTCTTCATCAAACCTTCACATCATGTCGAGCCGAGCCGATCAGTGCTTCGAGTGGCCCGGTGCCAGCGGGCCGCTGTCGGTGCGCCTGTACCACGCCGGCGTGCGTTCGACGGGGCTGTTGGTGTTCTTTCCGCCGGGCGGCTTTGCGCGTGCTGATCTGGACATGGCCGACGACTGCGCGAAGGACTTTGCGCTTGCCTGCGGCGTCAGCGTACTCACGGCGACCCATGCGCTGGCGCCGGCGCATCCGTTCCCCGCCGCGATCGAGGATGCGCATGCGGTGCTGCGCGTGGCGGCGCGCCGGCGCCACACGCTGCAGGGCTGGACGGGCGGGCATCTGCTGGTCGGCGGCATCGAGGCCGGCGGCAACCTCGCGGCGGCCGCGGCCCTGATGAGCCGCGACCGCGCGGGGCCGAATCTGTCGGGCCAGATCCTGATGATGCCGATGCTCGACCCGAGCATGCGCCGGTGCCCGGAGACTGCGGCGGCGGAAGCGATGGCGCTGTCATCGCCGCGCCATCGGCAGGCGCTGCAATCGCTTGCGCTTGCCTACCGCGACTACCTGCCGCGCGGCGTGGATCGCATGCATCCGTATGCGTGCCCGCTCGAATCGACGCGTCTTGCAGGGCTGCCGCCGGCGCTGCTGGTCGGGCTGCGCGGGGATCCGCTGTCGGCGGCCGCGTGCACCTATTCGCGCCGGCTCGAAGCGGCCGGCGTGACCGTCGAACGGCGGCTGCTCGACCCGCCGGATGCCGCAGGCGGCGACGAGCGCTGTATCGCCGCCGCGCAGCCCGCCTGCGTGGCAGCCGTCGCCGACTTTCTCGCCGCCTGCCTGCAACAACCGGCCGGCGCACTGAACCATTCATCTGCAAGGACAACAACGCCATGACACGACAACAAAAATCCCTCGCCTTCACGCTGCTCGTCGCCGCGCTCGCGCTCACGGCGGCATTGGCCGGCTGCTCCGGCGGCGATTCGATGACCGCGCATGCGCAGGAAGGCCCGCCGCCCGCGCCGCCGGTGAGCGTGGCCCAGGTGGTCTCGCGCGCGGTGGTCGAGCAGCGCGATTTCTCCGGCCGCATCGAGGCGGTGGAATCGGCGCAGATCCGTGCCCGCGTGCCGGGCACCATCGAGGCGGTGCGCTTCGAGCCGGGAACGCTCGTGAAGAAGGGCGAGGTGCTGTTCGCCATCGACTCGCGCAGCTACGAGGCGGAGGCACAGCGCGCCAAGGCCGCGGTGGCCGGCTCGCGTGCCCGCGCTGAACTGGCGCTAAGCGAACTCGACCGCGCCAAGCGCCTGCTCGCCGACAACGCCATCGCGCAGCGCGCCTTCGACGAACGCGCCGCCACGGCCCGCCAGCTCGAAGCCGCCGCGCGTGCCGATGAAGCCGCGCTTGCCGCGGCCACCTTGAACCTGGAGCACGCGATGGTGCGTGCACCGTTCAGCGGGCGTGTGGGCAAGGCAGAGGTGACGCGCGGCAATCTCGTCGACAGCAGCGTGGTGCTGACCACGCTGGTCTCGGTCGACCCGGTGTATGTGAGCTTCACGAGCGACGAAGCGACCTTCCTGCGGCTCGGTTCTTCTGCGCGTGGTGACAAGGCGGCGACCGTGCGCATGGGGCTCGCCAACGAGACCGGCTACCCGCACGAGGGCCGCCTCGGCTTCGTCGACAACCGCGTGGACCCGAGTTCGGGCACGGTGCGCATGCGCGCGGTGATGCGCAACCCGGACGGTGCGCTGACGCCGGGCCTGTTCGCGCGTGTGCAGGTAGGTACGGGGGCGGCGGGTGGCGAATCGCTGCTCATCAACGAGATGGCGGTGGGCACCGACCAGGACCGCAAGTACGTGTATGTGGTCAACGCCGAGAACAAGGCCGAGTACCGGGTCGTCGAACTCGGGCCGGTGGTCGACGGCCTGCGCGTCGCGCGCAAGGGGTTGAAGGCGGGCGAGCGCATCGTCGTCAACGGCCTGCAGCGTGTGCGCCCGGGTGCGCCGGTGCAGCCGGAGGTGGTGCCGATGCTGGCGGGCGAGGGGGCGGTGGTGACGACGACGGCTTCGGCGCGGTGAGCACTGAACAGCCCGCCTGAACGGTTACGCGTTCAGGGGCGAAGCTTTCGCAAACACAACCGCGTTGCAGCAAACCGCTTCGCCACAAACCCCCGTTCGCCACAAACCCGTTCGCACTGAGCTTGTCGAAGTGCCGCTGTGCGCATAGCAGCTTCCTTCGACAGGCTCAGGACGAACGGAAATATGGGCGCAGCCTCGCGCGGCTTCGACAGGCTCAGCCCGAACGGTGCTTATTAGTGGATCGCAAGTCGGCGCGAGCGCCGACCGCATTCAAGGATTTCCCATGGGTTTCTCCAAGTTCTTCATCGATCGCCCGGTCTTCGCGGCCGTGCTGTCGATCCTCGTCTTCCTCGGCGGCCTGCTGTCGATCTTCCAGTTGCCGATCTCCGAATACCCCGAGGTCGTGCCGCCATCGGTGGTCGTCTCCACGCGCTTTCCCGGCGCCAACCCGACCGTGATCGCGCAGACGGTGGCCGCGCCGCTCGAAGAGGCGATCAACGGCGTCGAGAACATGCTCTACATGGGCTCGCAGGCCACCGGCGACGGCGGCATGAACCTCACCGTCACCTTCCAGGTCGGCACCGACGTCGAGCAGGCCGAGACGCAGGTGCAGAACCGCGTGCAGCGCGCGCTCGCGCGCCTGCCGGAAGAAGTGCGCCAGGTCGGCGTGACCACGGTGAAGAGTTCGCCCAACATCACGATGGTGGTGCACCTCTTGTCGCCCGATTCGCGCTACGACGAGGTGTACCTGAGCAACTATGCGGTGCTCAACATCAAGGACCGGCTGTCGCGCATCGAGGGCATGGGCCAGGTGCAGGTGTTCGGCGCCGGCGACTACGCGATGCGCGTGTGGCTCGACCCGCAGAAGATCGCCGCGCGCGGGCTCACCGCGCCCGACGTGGTGGCCGCCATCCGTGAGCAGAACGTGCAGGTGGCCGCCGGCGTGGTGGGCGCTTCGCCGAACAAGAACGCGCCGTTCCAGTTGTCGGTCAACACGCAGGGCCGGCTCACGAACGAAGCCGAGTTCGGCGACATCATCATCCGCAGCGCGGCGGTGGGCAGTGCCCCGAACGGTGTCAATGACGGAGGCATCGTGCGCCTGCGCGACGTGGCCCGCATCGAACTCGGCGCCTCGCAGTATTCGCTGCGCTCGCTGCTGAACAACAAGCCGGCGGTGGCGCTGGGCATCTTCCAGGCGCCGCAGTCGAATGCGCTGCAGTTGTCCACCGACGTGCGCACGCTGATGGATGAACTCAAGCGCGACTTCCCCGAAGGCCTGGCCTACGACATCGTCTACGACCCGACCGAGTTCGTGCGCGATTCGATCTCGGCGGTGATCAAGACCTTGCTCGAAGCCGTGGCGCTCGTCGTGCTCGTCGTCATCGTCTTCCTGCAGACCTGGCGCGCCTCCATCATTCCGCTGGTGGCCGTGCCGGTGTCGGTGATCGGCACCTTCGCCGTGCTGCTCGCGCTCGGCTTCTCGATCAATACCTTGTCGCTGTTCGGCCTGGTGCTGGCGATTGGCATCGTGGTCGACGACGCCATCGTGGTGGTCGAGAACGTGGAGCGCAACATCGCCTCGGGCCTGAGTCCACGCGACGCGACCATCCAGGCGATGAAGGAGGTCTCCGGGCCCATCATCGCCATCGCGCTGGTGCTGTGCGCGGTGTTCGTGCCGATCGCTTTCGTCTCGGGGCTGACGGGCCAGTTCTATCGCCAGTTCGCGCTGACGATTGCCATCTCCACCGTCATCTCGGCCTTCAATTCGCTCACCCTGTCGCCGGCGCTGGCCGCCGTGCTGCTCAAGGGCCACGACGCACCGAAGGACGCGCTCTCGCGCGGCATGGAGCGCGTGTTCGGCGGCTTCTTCCGCCGCTTCAACCGCTTCTTCGACCGGTCGTCACAGCGCTATCAGCGCGGCGTCGGCGGGGTGCTCACGCACAAGGCGGCAACGCTCGGCGTCTACCTGCTGCTGGTGATCGGCGCGGTGGTGATGTTCCGCGCCGTGCCGGCGGGGTTCGTTCCGGCGCAGGACAAGCAGTACCTCGTCGGCTTCGCGCAGTTGCCCGATGCCGCGTCGCTAGACCGCACGGAGTCGGTGATCCGCCGCATGTCCGACATCGCGCAGTCGGTGCCGGGCGTGAAGGAGTCGGTGGCGTTTCCCGGCCTGTCCATTCACGGCTTCATGAACGCGCCCAACTCGGGCATCGTGTTCTATACGCTCGATGACTTTGCCGAGCGCAAGGGGCCGGGCCTCTCCGGCGGCGAGATTGCGGCCGAGGTGAACAAGCGGCTGGGCGCCATCCAGGACGCCTTCATCATGGTGTTCCCGCCGCCGCCGGTCGATGGCTTGGGCGCCATCGGCGGCTTCAAGCTCTATGTGCAGGACCGCGCCAACCTCGGCCCCGACGCGCTGTACCAGGCGGTGCAGGCGCTGCAGATGAAGGCGTGGCAGGAACCGCGGCTCGCGGGCGTGTTCTCCGGCTACCAGATCAACGTGCCGCAGCTCGACGCCGAGGTCGACCGCACCAAGGCCAAGCAGCTGGGCGTGCCGCTGGCCGCCATCTTCGACACGATGCAGATCAACCTCGGCTCGCTCTACGTCAACGACTTCAACAAGTTCGGGCGCACCTACCAGGTGATCGCGCAGGCCGATGCGCCGTTCCGATCCGATGCGTCGTCCATCGGCCAGTTCAAGGTGCGCAACAGCGCCGGCGAGATGGTGCCGCTGGGCAGCCTGGTGAGCATCAGCAACGGCTACGGGCCGGACCGCGTGGAGCGCTACAACTCCTTCATGGCGGCCGACTTCAACGGCGGGCCGGCGCCCGGCGTGTCGTCGGGCCAGGCACAAGCGGTGATGGAGCAGCTCGCGCAAGAGACGCTGCCGCGCGGCATCGGCTTCGAGTGGACGGCGCTCACCTACCAGGAGATCCTGTCGGGCAACACGATGATCGTGGTGTTCCCGTTGTGCGTGCTGCTGGTGTTCCTGGTGCTCGCCGCGCAGTATGAGAGCTGGACCTTGCCGCTGGCGGTGATCCTCATCGTGCCGGCGTCCATCCTGTGCGCGCTACTCGGCGTGTGGCTGACCGACGGCGACAACAACATCTTCACGCAGATCGCGCTCTTCGTGCTGGTGGGGCTGGCGTCGAAGAACGCCATCCTCATCGTCGAGTTCGCGCGCGATCTGGAGCACCAGGGCAAGGGCATCGTGGAGGCGGCGCTCGAAGCCTGCCACCTGCGGCTGCGCCCCATCCTGATGACGTCGATCGCTTTCATCATGGGCGTGCTGCCGCTGGTGTTCTCGTCCGGCGCGGGTTCGGAAATGCGCCATGCGATGGGCGTGGCGGTGTTCGCCGGCATGCTGGGCGTCACCTTGTTCGGCCTGTTCCTCACGCCGGTGTTCTATGTCTTGCTGCGCATGCTGGCCGTTCGGCTCGAAGGTCGGCGCAATCCACTCGAACGGCCGCTGCCCGAGGCTTGAGGAATTCACGATGACACGTTTGCATCTTTCATCCATGGCGCTGGCGTTGCTGCTGGCCGGCTGCTCGCTCGCCCCCACCGTGCCGCAGCCCGACATCGCCGTGCCCGCGGCCTATAAGGAAGCCATCGTTCCGAGCGACGGCCGCTGGAAGCTGGCCCTGCCCGCCGACGCCGCCGCGCGCGGCGCCTGGTGGGAGGTCTTCGGCGACCCGGCACTCGATGCGCTCGAAGCGCAAGCGGAAACGGCGAACCCGACGCTCGCCTCCGCCGCTGCGCGCGTGAAGGCCGCGCGCGCGGTGCTGCGCGGCTCGCGCGCCGATCGTTCGCCGCAGGTCGGCCTGCAGGCCGGTGCCTCACGCGGGCGTGAATCGGCCGCATCGCTCGGCCTGCCGGCCGGCACGCCCACGGCGCCGGGCACGCTGATCCAGGCGGGCTTCGGCGCGAGCTATGAGATCGACCTGTTCCGGCGCGTCGAGAACAGCATCAACGCCGCCGAGGCCGATGCGCAGGCCGTGGAGGCGAACTACCGCTCGGTGCTGCTCGCGCTGCAGGCCGACGTGGCAACGGCGTACTACGCACTGCGCAGCTTCGACGCCGAGATCGCGCAGCTCGACGAGACCGTGCGCCTGCGCGAAGACAACGCACGCCTCATCGACAGCCGCTTCCGAGCCGGCGACGTGGGTGAGCTCGACCTCGCGCGCTCGCGCACCGACCTTGCCACCGTGCAGGCCGAAGCGGCCGCGCTGCGTGGCGCGCGCTCGCGCCTCGAACATGCACTGGCGCTGCTGATCGGGCAGACGCCGGCGCAGTTCAGCTTCGCGGTGGCGCCGCTGACCGATGCGTCCACCGTGCCGGTGGTGCCCCCCGGCCTGCCATCGGCGTTGCTCGAACGCCGCTCCGATGTGGCTGCCGCGCAGCGCAGCATGCAGGCCGCGACAGCGCGCGTCGGCGTGGTGAGGGCTGCGCTGTTCCCTGCGCTTGCACTCACCGCCGATGCGGGCTACGCCTCGGGCGAGCTGAGCGACCTCTTCAAGTGGAGCAGCCGCACCTGGCTGCTGAGCGCGGTGATGTCGCTGCCCATCATCGACGGCGGGCGCAACCGCGCCGCCATCACGCGCGCCGAAGCCACGCTCGAAGGCGCGGTGGCCGACTACCGCGGCGTGGTGCTCGGTGCATTTGCCGACGTGGAAGACCAGCTCGTGACGCTCAAGTCGGTACGCGAGCAGGTGGGCTACAGCCGCACGGCACTGGAAGCAGCGCGGCGTGCCGCAAGCCTGGCCGACATCCGCTACCGCGCCGGCGAAGACAGCTATCTGCAGCTCATCGACACCCAGCGCGAACTGCTGGCGGTACAGCGCCGCGCGGCGCAACTGCGCGGCGATTGGGCGGTGGCAACGGTCGGCTTGATCCGCTCGTTGGGTGGCGGGTGGGACGCCGCGCCCGCACGCGGCGAGGCGCCGTCGGCCACCCAGTTTGCGCAGACATCGCAGTGACACGGGTTCGCGCGTGTGCGCCTATACCTTGGCGCACACGGGAATGGGTGAGGCGTCGCCTTCCTCGCGGCATCACGCCGTGAGGCAGTGCGCAACATCGAAAGCGGCACTGCATCGCCATCGAAACTTCCCATGTGTCGTATTGCACGGGCGCGTTTCAAGGCTTGGCTGCGGCCGATGAAACTGTCTCAGGATGAATCCCTCGCTGAATCGGGAGCAGGGACATGCATCGCAGACAACTTCTACTGGCCGCAGGCGCGGCGCCGTTCTCTTCGCGGTCGCAGGCCGCCACGACCTGGCGCCTGGCGACGGGCTACCCCGAGGACACATTCCACGGCCGGAACATCGCGCAGTTCGCGCAGGACGTGGCGTCGTCGACCGACGGCGCGCTGCGAATCGAACTGCACGCCGACAACCGCCTGGTCCCTCTGGCGCAGATTGCAGCCGCGGTGCGCAACGGCGTGGCGCAGGCCGGCGAGGTGATCATGACCGGCCTGGTCAAGGAGGTGCCCATCGCCGGTGCCGACTCGGTGCCCTTCATCGTTGCCGACTTCGACGACGCGCAGCGGCTGTGGCAATTCCAGCGGCCGCTCATCGAGCGCCACTTCGAGCGCCTGGGGCTGCGGCCGCTGTTCGCCGTGCCGTGGCCGCCGCAGTGCCTGTACACCATCAACCCGATCAGCCGCGCGAGCGACCTGCGCGGCGCGAAGATGCGCACCTACAACGCCACCACCGTGCGCATTGCCGAGCTGCTCGGCGCGCAGGCTGTCGACGTGCCGATGTCGCAGGTCGACACCGCGCTGGCAGAGGGCCGCATCAACGCGATGATCACCTCGGCGGTGACCGGGGTCGAGAACCAGGTGTGGAGCGCGTTCAAGTACTTCTACGAGATCAACGCCTTCTTCCCCAAGAACCTGACCTTCGTGAACAGCCAGGCCTTCGCAGACCTGTCGGTGGCCCAGCAGAAGGCCGTGCTTGACGGCGCAGGGGCGGCCGAGAAGCGCGGCTGGGCCGCGTCACGCGCGGCGGCACTGGCGTCGATGGCCGAGCTGAAGCGGAACGGGTTGAAGGTCGAGCCCTCGCCCTATCTGCTGCGGCCCGTCATCCGGCGCCTCGGCGAACGTTTTTCGCTCGAATGGCTGCACGACGTCGGCCCCGAAGCCAACGAAGTGTTCATTCCGTTCTTCGCAGAACGCTGACATCAGGCCTCATCGGGCCACCGCGCCGCATGCGTGCCCGGCCGCATCGACGGCCGCCGCCACAACGCGGGCGTGCGCGAGAACTGCGCCGCGTGCCGCAGCGCAATCAGCCGGCCGAAGCCGCTGTCGCTCGATTCGAGGTAGGGCTCGAACGACGGTGCCCGCGCCGCGAAGCCGTTCGCCACGCGCCCCAGGCTGCGCAGCCAGTGCCCGACACCGGCGAGCGAGACCTGCACCTGCCAGCTGCCGCCCTCGCTGGCCTGCCGCAGCAACGCCGCCTGCGCGCCGAAGGCCAGCAGGTAGCCGGCCGCGTAGTCGAGGATCTGCATCGGCATCGCCTTGGGCTCGGCCGACCCGCGCGCCGCGGCTTCGGCGAGGTTGAAGCCGGTGGCCGTCTGCACCAGCGAATCGAAGCCGCGGCGGTGCGCCCACGGCCCCTGCGCGCCGTAGGCCGAGAGCGACACGTAGACGATGCCCGGCCGCAGCCGCGCCGCTTCTTCGGGGCCGAAGCCGAGCGTCTGCAGCCCGCCGGGCCGGTAGCCCTGCAGGAACACGTGGCTCGTTGACAGCAAGGTGCGCAGCGCCTCGCGCCCGGCTTCGGTCTTCAGGTCGACATGCGCCGAAAGCTTGCCGCGGCTGGTGTCGGCAATGGCCTCGATGTTGGGCAGGTGCGGCGAGTTCACCAGCATGACTTCTGCGCCGTAGGCCGCCAGCGTGCGGCCGGCGACGGGGCCGGCGAGGATGCGCGTGAGGTCAAGCATGCGCAGGCCGGCGAGCGGCGACGCCTCGGCGGTGACGGCGGGCCACACGAGCGGCGGCGCCGGTGGTGCATCGCCGATGCGCTCGATGCGAACGGGCGGTTCATCGGCCAGCGCGCGGCCCTGTGCGTGCTGATCCCAAGCGGCGAAGTCGCGCGCGGCAGCGACTACCAGCCCGGCCTCGGCCGCCGCCGTCTCGAAGTCCTCCGCCCGCCACGTGCGCAGGGCCTGCGTCACCGCCTCGCGCCCGGTGGTCTCGCCCGGTTCGCAGCCGAGCAGGCGCAGCGCGCCGTCGCGGTGGTGCGCGAAGTTGGCGTGGATGCGCACCCAGCCCGGCGCATCGGTATCGGCGCCGCAGGGGTACAGGCCGGAGAGCTTGTCCCAGATGTTCGGCGTCTTGCCGTCGAGTGTGAACCAGCCGCAGCTGTCGAGCGCCGCATGCACGATGTCGATCCGTACGCGCTGGCGCTCGCCGGTGCGGTGATGCCAGATCTGCGTGGCAGCCGCGGCGGCGGCAGCGAGGCTGGCCTGGGCGGCCGTCGCCACCGGAAAGGACGAGGGCAGCACGGGCTCGCCGCCATCGAGGTCGACGAAGTGCAGCGCCTCGTGCGGCAGGCCGGCGTCCTGCCACAGCGCGGCCAGTGCCGCATCGGCCGCCATGGGCGCGGCCTCATCGGGAATTGATCGGGTCATGGGGTTGCGGCGTTGCGAGGTGATGTGCGCATTTCATGACGCTCCGCGCCGCGGCGTCAATCTTCATCGGCTGAATCAAGCTCGACCCGGCCCCGACGCGGCCGGCACCGACTCAGAAGCGGACGGTGACCTGGCCGTACAGCACCGCCGGCATCTCGCCCCGCGAGCCTAGCTGCAGGTGAGGCACGAACAGCATGTTGAGCCCGATGCCGGTCGGACGATGCTCGAACGACAGCACGGGCAGCACCGCCGGCATCAGCCGGTGCGGGCCGTCCGTTTCAAAGGTGCGCCAGAAGAGGAAGGCGCCAGGCCCGAAATCGACTGTGATCGGTGAACTGGCCAGGCGCTTTTGCAACGTCATGCCGGTGTACAGGCCCCACGCGCCCAGGCTGTCCTGCATCGCGCCGAGTGTCGTCTTGCGGGACCAGCCGGCCCAGTCAGGATCGTCAATGGCGTCGCGGAATTCAAACCCGAACCCGAGGTTGCGCTCGTTCCACTTGGTGTGGGGGTTCTCCGGCGCACTGAAGTGATGGCTCATGCCGGGCAGCTGGAAGGCGACGTTGCGCTGCGTCTCGATCTTGAGGTGAGGTTTCGGCTCAGGATCGCCCAGTGCGCCGGTGGAAGGGGTGGCGTGCGCGTTCGCGGTGAGGAAGGCGAGCGCGGCCAGCGTGGTTGCGAGGTACTGCATGTTCGACCACTGAGGTACTGCTTGAACCTCTGTTGTCGGCAGGTCGCGCGCGGCACACGAGGCCGCGCTGCGCGCCATGCGTGAGCCGCGGCCATAGTCGACGGCAGTTCTTCACGCCACCAGCGATCGACGCGTTGACCGTCTCCGTGCCAGTGGCTGGTCCAGGCTCGCCGCTCGGCCGCCGGCGATGCCGCATGGACGACGGGCGCCTCTGCCGCCGCCGCCAGGACGTTCAAGACTTGCAGAGCATGCGACGTCTCGAAGACGTGGCCGCACTGCGCTGACAGTGCGACGCCGACGCGCGCTACGTCTGCATCGTGGAGATCCACCAGGTGGTGCCGCCGGCGTCCTTCACGCCGCCGCGCCGGTCGGCGTCGTCCTTCTTCACTGGCGCCTGCACCGACATCGCGCCGGCGCTGAGCGCGCGTTCGTAGGTGGCGTCGACATCGGGCACGTACACGTGCACGTGTGCGCCGATGGGCGGCCAGCCGGCGTTGCCATCGGCCACCATGACCACCGTGTCGCCGATGCGGACTTCGGCATGCCCGATGCGGCCGTCCGGCGTGGGATAGCGGCGCAGTTCGGTGGCATCGAACACGCGCGCGAGGAAATTGATGGTGCGCACCGCGCCGTCGACGACGAGGTAGGGCGCGACGCTGGTGTAGCCCTCGGGCTTGTAGGCAACAGACATGGGACTCGTTCGTTCACTGATGACAGGCCGGTCAGTCTGGCACCGGCGGCGAAACCCTTGTCGTGGCGCTTGATTGACCTGGCGCAAGCCGCCGCAGCCGTTTCGTCGCCGCCGCGACAACGGTGCACGGGCGCGGCTTTCCAGAATGGCTGCAGCCACTTTCGACCCGCCATGGATTTCGATCTTTCCCCGCGCACCGCCGCGCTGCGCGAGACGCTGCAGCGCTTCATCGACGACCTCGTGCTGCCCTCGCACCGCGAGTGGCAGCGCTTCGCCGATGCCGGCGTGTACCCGCTCGACGTGATCGAGCCGCTCAAGCAGCAGGCGCGCGACCTCGGCCTGTGGAACCTGTTCCTGCCCGAGCTGCGCGACGACCAGCCGGGCACGCGCTTGAGCAACCTCGACTACGCGCCGCTGGCGGAGATGATGGGCCGGGTGCCGTGGAGCGCCGAGGTCTTCAACTGCAGCGCGCCCGACAGCGGCAACATCGAACTGCTGCAGCGCTTTGCCACACCGGCGCAGCGCGAACACTGGCTCGATCCGCTGCTGGCCGGCGAGATGCGCTCATGCTTCGCGATGAGCGAGCCCGACGTGGCCTCGTCGGACGCCACCAACATCGAGACACGCGTGGTGCGCGACGGCGACATGTGGGTGCTCAATGGCCGCAAGTGGTTCATCACCGGCGCGGCGCATCCGAACTGCAAGCTGGTGGTGGTGATGGCGCGTAGCGACACCGGCGGTGGCGACGACAGCCACCGCCGCCACTCCATCGTGCTCGTGCCCATCGACACGCCGGGGCTGGTGATCGAGCGAAACATTCCTGTCATGTCGCACCAGGCGGTGGAGGGCCACTGTGAACTCGTGTTCCGCGACGTGCGGGTGCCGCTCGATCACCTGCTCGGCGACGAAGGCGCGGGCTTCGCGCTCGCGCAGGCGCGGCTCGGGCCGGGGCGGGTGCACCACTGCATGCGCAGCATCGGCCAGTGCGAATTGGCGCTCGAGCTGATGTGCGAGCGCGCGCTGGAGCGGCGCAGCTTCGGCATGCGCGTGGGCGACTTCGCCAACGTGCAGGACTGGATCGCGATGAGCCGCATCGAGATCGACCAGGCACGCCTGCTCGTGCTGCGTGCGGCCTGGCGCATGGACCGCGAAGGCAACGCCGCGGCGCGCACGGACGTGTCAGCCATCAAGGTGGTGGCGGCGCAACTGCAGACCCGCGTGCTCGACCGGGCGATGCAGGTCTTCGGTGCGATGGGACTCACGCCCGATACGCCACTGGCGCAGTTGTGGAGCTGGGGGCGGGCGATGCGTTTTCTCGACGGGCCGGATGAGGTGCATCTGCGCAGCGTGGCGCGCAGTGAGTTGGCTGTGGCCAAGGGGATGCGGGGGAGGAATGCGGTGCATCTGCGGCGGTGGATGCCGGAGGAGGTTTGAGGCGCTCCTGTCTACCAACCGTTCGCGCGGAGGCATCGAAACGCATGCATGCGAGGCTGAGTGCTTTGTCGAAGCAGCGCTTCTTGATGTGAGTAGCCGGGTCTCGCCCCGGCGGGCGAGTCACTTCTTCTGTCTCGCCAGAAGAAGTGACCAAGAAGAGGCGACCCGAAGGCGTCGCCCCTCGCGCAGCGAGGGGTTCGCTGCGATGCTCGGTCTTTGCAGCCTCGCGCAGAACTCGCTACGCGCCCGGCGGGCGCTGCGCTCGGACAGCTGCGCGAAGTCAGAAGTGGTGGGGCGCTGTCGCGCCCGGCTGCAAAGCCCTGCGCTTCTCGCCGACGCCTACGGGAAGCGACACGGCTCGCTGCGCATCGCCCACCAAGCCGATGCGCAGCGAGGTGTGGCTGGTGTGGCTGGTGTTGCTCTTCGGGTCCCGTGGGAGGCGTCGAGGAGCGCAGGACTTTGGCGCGGCGCGAAGCGCCTTCGTGATCTGACTTCGCGCGGCTGTTCGAGCGCAGCGCCCGCAGGGCGCGTAGCGAGTTCTGCGCGAGCGCCAAAGTCCGAGCACCGCAGAGCAGTCCGCTGCAAGCGGACCGCCGAGGTCGGGGTCGCCTTTTCTTGGTTCCTTCTTTTGGCGAAACAAAAGAAGGAA
>JAKFDI010000077.1:0-1670 GCA_036676235.1 Rhizobacter sp.
CGAACTCGAGCTGGATACGCGGACCACGCTGCTCGATGCACTGCGCGAGCATCTGCACCTGACCGGAACCAAGAAAGGCTGCGACCACGGCCAGTGCGGCGCATGCACGGTGATCGTCGACGGGCGCCGGATCAACGCCTGCCTGACCCTGGCGGTGATGCACGAGGGCGACACCATCACCACCATCGAGGGGCTCGGCACGCCCGAAGACCTGCACCCGATGCAGGCCGCCTTCGTCAAGCACGATGGTTACCAATGCGGGTATTGCACGCCGGGACAGATCTGTTCGGCGGTTGCCGTACTGGACGAAATCAAGGCGGGAATTCCCAGCCATGCCAGCGCCAGCCTGACCTCACGCCCACGGGTAACCGCGGCGGAACTGCGCGAGCGGATGAGCGGGAACATCTGCCGCTGCGGGGCCTATTCCAACATCGTCGATGCGATAAGCGAAGTCGCCGGGAGCCGCGTATGAAAGCCTTTAGCTATGAGCGCGCCAGTTCGCCCGCCGAAGCCGCTGCCGCCGCTGCGCGTATCAAGGGCGCCAAATTCATCGCCGGCGGCACTAATCTGCTCGATCTGATGAAGCTCGAGATCGAAACCCCGGTACATCTGATCGACGTGAATGGTCTTGGGCTCGACAAGATCGAAGCGACGCCCGAAGACGGGCTGCGCATCGGCGCCTTGGTGCGCAACACCGACCTCGCCGCGGACCAACGCGTGCGGCGCGACTATGGCGTGCTCTCGCGCGCACTGCTCGCCGGCGCCTCGGGCCAGCTGCGCAACAAAGCGACTACCGCGGGAAATCTGCTGCAGCGTACGCGCTGCCCCTATTTCTACGACACAAACCAGTCCTGCAATAAACGGCTGCCGGGCAGCGGCTGCGCCGCGATCGGCGGCTTCAGCCGGCAACACGCGGTCATCGGCGCCAGCAAGTCCTGTATCGCCACCCACCCAAGCGACATGGCGGTGGCGATGCGGGCGTTGGATGCGACGGTGGAGACGGTGCAGCCCGACGGCAATACACGCAGCATCCCGATAGCCGACTTCCACCGGCTGCCGGGCAATACGCCGCAGAACGAGACCACGCTGGAGGCGGGCGAGCTGATCACCGCCGTCACTTTGCCCAAGCCGGTGGGCGGCACGCAGCTTTATCACAAGGTACGCGACCGGGCGTCTTATGCTTTCGCGCTGGTGTCGATCGCCGCCATCGTGCAGCGCGACGGCAGCGGACGTGTGGCCGTGGGTGGCGTGGCGCACAAGCCCTGGCGAGTGGAAGCGGCTGAGACCGAGATGCCGCGCGGCGCCAAGGCCGTCGCGGCGAAATTGCTAGCTGGCGCCGAGACTACGCACGACAACGAGTTCAAGCTGACATTGGTCGAGCGTACGCTCGGCGCAGTGCTGGCACAGGCGAGGGAATGACGATGAAATTCGAAACGCCCGCCACCACCAATCCGATCGACCAGCTCAAGGTCGTCGGCAAGCCCACTGACCGCATCGACGGCCCGCTCAAGACTACCGGAACCGCGCCGTATGCGTACGAACGGCATGATGCCGTGCCCAACCAGGCTTATGGCTATGTGATCGGCGCGTCCATCGCCAAGGGCAAGATCGCATCGCTCGATGCTAGTGTCGCGCGCGCCGCACCGGGCGTGCTCGCCGTGGTCACGGCG
>JAKFDI010000078.1:0-31621 GCA_036676235.1 Rhizobacter sp.
ACTTCGATCGACTGGGCGTACCCCGACTCTCCTGACCTCAAGCTCTCGAACCGCCCGGTGCGGACCCGCACGCCGGGTGGTGTGGGAGGGGCCCGATCACGATGATCGGCCCCTATCCCGATTCTGGGGGCGACCTACACTACACCAGACAACACTTGACTCATCCTGATGGCTGGCAAACAAGGACGAGGCGGGGCGAAGGGGGACACGCCGATCCTGAACGGGCCGTACGACGAGCCGCAGTTCCATTACGCCACCACCGCCGAGGGCAATCTCGACTACCAGGACAAGCGGCCGGGACGGCGCATCTTTGCGCCTGAGACACCGCAGGTTCCACTGTCGAAGCCGGCGCAGTCGGGAATGTTCGACCTGAACGACTTTGCCGCGCAGTACCGCGACCAGCTGGTCAACCAGTTGCGTGACCAGGTGGGGCGCTGGCGCCGTGAGGGCTATCCCGGCGTCACCAGCCGCGTGACGCTCGATCTGCTGCTGTTCTGGTTCGACAACCCCGAGCGCCCTGCTTGGCAGAATCTGTTCTATGCCCAGCGTGAGGCGGTCGAAACGGCCATCTGGCTCAACGAGGTGGCCGTCAAATCCAACCCAGGAACACACCTGCTGGCGCAACTGCGCGAGACCCAGGAAACGGCAGGGGCCGGCGACGACGCACTGCCCCGCATCGCCTTCAAGATGGCGACGGGCACCGGCAAGACCGTGGTCATGGCATGCCTCATCCTGTACCACTACCTCAATCGCAGCCGATATCGAAACGACGAGCGGTATGCGGACTATTTCCTGCTCGTCGCCCCGGGCATCACCATCCGCGATCGGTTGGGCGTGTTGCGCGTGGACACGGAAGCTGCGACTGACGGCGAGGCGCAGGACTACTACCGTCAACGCAAGCTCGTGCCTGCCGCCTACGCGGACCTGCTGCAGGGCTTAAACGCCCGCATCGTCATTGCCAACTACCACGCCTTCGAGCAGCGTGTGATCGGGGGCAACAAGCGAAGTCCGCTCGACGGCAAGCTGGGCGCCGATGGCCGCAAGGTCGAAGCCCGCGAAGACGAGGCGCTGATGCTCAAGCGCGTGCTCGGATCGTTCAAGTCGGGCCGGCGTCTCGTGGTGCTCAATGATGAAGCGCACCATTGCTACCTGCCGCGCGCCAAGGGCCGCGATACCGATGAAGAGCAAAGCGCCACCGAGAACGAACGCGCCGCCGTGTGGTTCTCCGGCGTGCGCGCGGTGTGCAGGCGGTGGCGGGTGCGCAGCGTCTACGATCTTTCGGCCACGCCTTACTACCTGTCGGGTTCCGGCTGGCCGGCCTACAGCTACTTCCCGTGGGTGGTCAGCGACTTCAGCCTGATCGAGGCGATCGAAGCGGGCCTCGTGAAGATTCCGTTCCTGCCGGTGGAAGACAGTTCTCAGGCCATCGGCGAGCCGGTGCTGCGCAACCTTTACGAGCATTGCAAGGAGACGCTGCCGCGTAAGGGCCAACGCACGCAGCGCAAGGAAGCCGCCGACGTCACGGGCAAGAAGGGCCGGGCGCGTGCCAAGCTCGCCACGCCCGCTTTCGAGCCGCCGCCCGAACTGCCGGCCCTGCTGCGCAGCGCTCTGGAGCAGTTCTATCGCCACTACGAGGCCTACGAGAAGGGGCTGCGCGAGCAAGGCGAGCAGTCGCGCGATCTCTACAGTGCGCCGCCCGTCTTCATCGCGGTGTGCAGCAACACGACGGTCTCCAAGGAGCTCTACAAGCTGCTCGCGGGCTACGAAACCGTCGACGACCGCGGACAGCCGGTCGCCGTGCCCGGCACGCTGGCGCTGTTCTCGAACTTCGATCCCGTTACCCGTGCACCCCGCCGCAAGCCGCCCACGCTGCTGATCGATTCCGACGCGCTCGAACATTCCGGCCAGATCGACGACGGCTTCCGGCGCGTCTTTGCGTCCGAGATCGAGGCCTTCAAGCGCGACTACCGGCTGACTCACCCCGAGAAGTCAGTGGACGCGCTCACCGACGCGGACATCCTGCGCGAAGTCGTCAACACCGTCGGCCGGCAGGGCAAGCTCGGCGAGCACATCCGCTGCGTGGTAAGCGTGGGCATGCTGACCGAAGGCTGGGATGCCAACACCGTGACGCACATCGTCGGCGTGCGGGCCTTCGGCTCGCAATTGCTGTGCGAGCAGGTGGCAGGCCGCGCGCTGCGCCGCCGCCAGTACTTCATCGACCCGAAGACCGGCAAGTTCCCGCCCGAGTACGCCCACATCATCGGCGTGCCCTTCAAGTTCTTCAAGGGCGGCCAGACCGAACTGCCGCCGCCGCAGGACATCAAGCTGCTGCGTGCGCTGCCCGAGCGCAGCGAGCTCGAGATCCAGTTCCCCAATCTCGTGGGCTACAAGATCGAGCAGCCGCACGACGACGTGCGCGCCGACTTCACGGGCACGCCCGCCTTCACGCTCGACCTGCACCGCATGCCGGTGCGCACCGAGCTGGGCACGGCGTTCTCCGCCGAGCGTGAACAACTGCGTGCCGACCCCGAGCGCATCCGCGACCAGGAAGTCGTGTACTGGATCGCCGGCCGTGTGCTGTCGCGCTACTTCCGTGATGACGCCGGCCGGCCGCGACTCGAGAAGTTCGGCGACGTGCGCCGCATCGCACAGGACTGGTACGACAGCAAGGTCGAGTTGATCGGCGAGACCGACCCCAGCTACAAGCGCCTCGTGCGCTACGAAGACGAAGGCCGCGTCACCGCCAGCGTGCACCAGGGCATCGAGGCGGCCGCGGTCGACGCCGGGCTGCAGGGCCCGGCTCGGATCGTGCCGCTGCTCAACCGATACAACCCGCGCGGCACGACCGGCCATGTGCATGCGGCCACCGTCAAGCCCGTCGTGCCGACGAAGAAGAGCCACGTCAACCTCGTCGTCGCCGACACCGGCAGTTGGGAGCAGATCGCGGCCAAGGCCTTCGAGCAGATCGACGCGGTCGAGAGCTACGTCAAGAACGCCTTCCTCGGTTTCGACATTCCCTACGTCGACAAGACCGGCGCCGAACGCCGCTACCAGCCCGACTTCCTGTGCCGCGTGCGAACGCCCGGCGGCGAATGCTTCAACCTGATCGTCGAGATCACCGGCTTCTCTCGCGACAAGGAGGCCAAGCGCTACTACGTGCGCGAGCGCTGGCTGCCGGCGGTCAATGCACAGCGCCAGCGGCTCGGCCTGCTGCCTTGGCATTTCATCGAAGTGACCGACATCGAGCGCATCAAGAACCAGCTCGGCGAGGAGATCGCTCGCATCGCACAGCAGATCGACGACGAGATGGACCAGTCGGCCTGGGGCGTGTTCAAGCGCATCGCGGCCCTGCCGGACGACATGTTTCCCGCCGGCTGGAAGGCCGCGCCCCAAGAACAGCGTGAGGGACTGATTGACGATGACGACTGAGTACCTGCTCGACACCAACGCCTGCATCGCGATTCGCGACCTGTTGTCCGCAAAGTCGCTGAAGTCACCCGAGCGGCGGCGCCGGATCGAGCAACTGAAGGCGCGTTGGTCGGCGGTGCCGCAGGAACACCTGGCGATGTCGGCCATCACGCTCGGCGAGCTTCGCTTCGGCGCCGCCAAGAGCAACAACCCCGCAGGTGCGCGCGCCCGGCTCGACGACTTGCGCCGGCGCATTCGCGTGCTTCCGCTCGACGAGACGGTGTGCGATCACTACGCCGAGATCCGCCACACACTGGAATCGACCGGCCAGGCCATCAGCAGCAACGACACCTGGATCGCAGCCCACGGCCGCTGCAGCGCGCGAACGGTGGTCACGGCCAACACCCGCGAGTTCGCCCGCGTCGAGACGCTGTTGGTCGAAGACTGGACGGCCTGAACATGAGCACCACCGCACCCAAGAAGCGCCCGGCCGCGAAGAAGGCCAGCGCGGGCGACAGCAGCAAGGGCAGCCACCAGCCGGTCGATGCGATCGAACATGCCGCCGACGAGCGCGCCTTCATCCCGAGCCGCGAGGAAGCGGGCTGGGAGGCCGACGCAGTGGCCGGCAAGCCCACCGCCAAGGCGGTGCCGCTCAACCCGGTCACGCACCGCGGGCAGGACCCGGAGCTGTACTGGCTCGGCAAGTACGGCGAGACCGATGCGCAGACCGCGCTCGATGTCGACATCCGCAGCCTCTACCGCCACGAGCACATCGCGCCCGAGACACTGATCTCGCGGCTGTACCGCTTGAGGAGCCGCGACGCCTCGCAGCACGAGCTCTTCGTCAACGAGCTGCACGGCAACCCGCTCGCACTCGACGAGGACCAGAAGCCCGGCGCCTACTACCACCGCAAGGACAAGTGGCAGAACCGCCTGATCCAGGGCGACAGCCTGCTGGTGATGACCAGCCTGCTCGAACGCGAGGGCATGGCCGGGCAGGTGCAGTGCATCTACATCGACCCGCCCTACGGCATCAAGTACGGCAGCAACTGGCAGATGCGGCTGAACGACCGCAACGTGAAGGACGGCGCAGACGAGAACCTGAGCGGCGAGCCGGAGGTCATCAAGGCCTTTCGCGACACGTGGGAACTGGGCATCCATTCGTACCTGAGCTATCTGCGCGACCGCTTGCTGGTGGCGAAGGAACTGTTGAGTGCGAGTGGGTCGTGCTTCGTGCAGATCAGCGATGAGAACGTGCACTTCGTGCGGTGCTTGATGGATGAGGTGTTGGGGAGTGAGAACTTCATCAGCCAGATAACGTTCAAGACGACGTCTAGCCGCGGCGGCTCACTACTTGGGAAGAGTTGCGACTATCTCGTTTGGTACGCACGCGACGTTGAAAGGATCAAGTACAGGCCTCTCTACCAAGAGAGAGCGTTCGAGGATGACGTCGGAGCTAGATACACACGAGTGTTATTGGCTGACGGAACGCAGCGCTCAATGACCGCGGATGAGAAGGCGAATCCAAGCAAGCTGCCCAACGGGGCGAGGATTTATCGACATGACAACCTCACATCCCAAAGCGGTGGGGCGTTCAGTGCATTTGCCGTCGCTTTTAAGGGTAGAGAATACAAACCGGGAAAGGGCTTTTGGAAGACAAATCCGGCCGGAATGAAACGGCTCATGGAGCAGCGAAGAATCGCTGCCCCGACTGAACGTTCGCTCGCGTATGTACGTTTTTTCGATGATTTCCCTTTTGCAGCTTTGGCGAATGTCTGGACGGACACGCAGACGGGTGCATTCACCGAAGAAAAGCAGTTTGTCGTGCAAACGAATCGGAAGGTTATTGAGCGCTGCATCCTCATGACCACCGACCCCGGCGACCTCGTGCTCGATCCGACCTGCGGTTCGGGCACCAGCGCCTACGTCGCTGAGCAATGGGGTCGTCGCTGGATCACCTCAGACACCTCGCGCATCGCGCTCAACATCGCCAAGACCCGGCTGCTGACGGCCACCTTCCCCTGGTACCGCCTCGCCGATACGGCGGGCGACGACATCCGCCACGGCTTTGTCTACAAGACCGTGCCGCACGTGACCCTGAAATCGCTCGCCAACGACGAGCCGCCCGAGACCGAGACGCTGTTCGATCAGCCCGAGATCGACAAGAAGAAGCTGCGCGTTGCCGGCCCCTTCACCGTCGAGACGCTGCAAGGCTTCGAGCCGGTCGCGCCGGAGGCGATCGACGAGGCCAACGCCTCGATGGACAACGTGCAGCGCTTCACCGACCGGGTGTTCGAGCACCTCAAGCATGCCGGCATCAAGAACGGCCTGAAGAACGAGACGGCAGTCTTCAGCCGCGTCGATGTGGTGAACGAGGAATCGGGTGCGCTGCACGCCGAAGGCTGGTACGGCAGCGCCGGCGGCGAACGCAAGGCCTATTTCCACATCGGCCCGCAGTTCGGCACCGTCAGCCGCAAGGCGGTGAACGACGCGATCAAGGCCTGCCGCCAGCGCGCCGATGCCGACTGGCTGGTGATCCTCGGCTTCGGCTTCGAGAGCGATGTGGACAACCGGCAGGTCACGCTGAAGATGGGCAGCTTCGAGGTCACCAAGGTGCGCATGCACGACGACCTGATGCAGGAAGGCCTGATCAAGAAGGACAAGAAGGCGGCGAGCTTCGTGACCATCGGCGAGCCCGACATCGGCATCGTCGACGCGCCGCTGGCCGACGGCGCGGCGGCGAAGCAGGTGGAGATCCGCGGTCTCGACATCTACGACCCGATCGCCGACGAGGTGAAGCCGCGCAGCGCCGCCGACATCGCCTACTGGATGGTGGATGACGATTACGACGGCGCGAGCTTCATCGCCCGCCAGGTGTTCTTCTGCGGCGGCGACCACGACGCGTTCGACAAGTTCAGGCGAGGCTTGTCGCAACTGGCCGTCGCGAGCGCCAAGGCCAAGGTCGAGCGCACCTTGAAGGTGGAGATCGACGACGAGGCCTTCGAGCGGGTCTACGGTTTTCGCTCGCACCCGATTCCCGCCAGCAAGGGTCGCCGCGTGGCCGTGCGGGTGATCAGCCAGTTCGGCGAGGAAAGCACGAAGGTGCTGACGCTGTAGTGGCAGCAGGCGAGGCGGCAGGCGGTATGGAAAGACAGACATGCACGACATGACCCCCGTTCCGCCGGCGTCCGATTCTTTCGGTCGGGCGATCGATATCCTGCTGCACGTATCCGCGAATCGTCTGGTGGCCGATGCATCGCCGGGGCCGTTCCTCGACTGGATCGCGCGCTCCGGGCCGATCCTCGGCCGCGGTCTGTTTTCGTCCGATGTGCTGGACGCGCCGAACTCGCCGAACGCGGCACGGCTGATGCGCGTGTTCGGCCATGCCATCTATGCGGCGATGCCGCTGCCGCAGCACCGCTTCCAGCCACGCAAGCTGCCGCTGCCCGGGCGCAACGACCCGTGCCTGTGCGGCTCGCTGCGAAAGTTCAAGCAGTGCTGCGCCGACAGCCTGCCCGCCATGCCGGCGCTCGCGCCCGAGATGGCGATGCCGCACGTGCTGCTCGCGCTCGGCAAGTCCGCGTGGAAGACGCTGCCGGCCCAGCAGGTGCCGCCCCACTTGATCGAGGCGGCCGCCGTCCAGTTCAACGAGCAGGGCGGCATGAAGCAGACCTTGACGTTGCTCGAGCCCTGGGCCGCCCATGAAGGGCGATACCCCGATGCCTGGGCGGGCCTGCTCGACCTGTTGGGCGACACCTACGCCGAACTTCACAAGCCGCGCAAGCGGCGCGCCCTTGCGCAAGCGATGATCGACCGCGGCGCCCCGGCCGTGCAGAGCAAGGGCTGGCAGCGGCTGTGCCTCATGGAAACCGATGCCGGCCGGCCGTCGCAGGCGCAGCAGGCCCTGTCGAACGCACAGCGCCTCGCGCCGGACGACCCGGCCGTCGCGCTGCTCGAGCTCAGCATGCTGCTCGGCTTCGGCCAGGAAGAACAGGCGAGGGAACGCTCGCGCTTCCACGCCCAGCGCCTGCAGCGCGCGAACACGGCCGGCCACTACGACGATCTGATCGCGGCGGTGCGCGAGATGGGCGAGCGTGGGCGTGGGTACATGGCCGATGTCGAGATGCGGCGCGACGACAGGCTGGCGCGGCTCGACGCCTTCTTCGCTGCCCTCCCGGCGCCTCGCCTGCAGATCGACCCGAAACGCTGCAGCCCTGAGCAGCTGGAGCTGGTGGACGCCCGCGCGCTCGAGCCGGCCTTGAATCGCTGGCGCGCGTGCATGGTCGTCGAGACACCGACGCTGGCGGCCTTGGGCAGCGACGGCCCGGACGTGTGGGCCTCGTTTGCGCAGTGGGTCGCAGTGCTCGAGGAAGAGCCGGCGCTCGCCGATGCCTTCGAGGTGCTCGACGATGTCGTGCTGGCACTCCGGCAGATCGGCAGCCACGCGGCCAGGGCCGTGGCTGATCGGCTGGTCGGCCGCGCGATGCAGCTGTGGGCGGTGCTCGACCAGCGTTTCCGGGATGCGCGTTGCGAATGGATGGATTGGACGAACCGCCCGGCCTTGCGCCTGCTCGTTCATCACATCACCGCCGACGACAGCCCCGACGCTGCGCACACCGTCGACGCGCTGCGCCGGCTGGTGATGGTGCGCAACCCGCACGACAACCACGGCCTGCGCACACGGCTCGCCGTCGTGCTGCTGCGCCGCGGCGAGCACGAGGAGGCGCTGGCGCTGTGTGAGCGCTATCCCGACGACTTCGATGCGATGAAGCTGGCCCACGTGCTCGCCTTGTGGCATCTCGGGTCCCGTGGGGACGCGACCAGCCTGCTGGCGGCCACCGTGCACGCCAACCCGGTGCTCGCCAAGGTGATGCGTTCGCGCAAATGCCCGAAGGCGAGCGGCCGCACCTTCATCGCCTTCGGTTCGGTCGAGGAAGCGCAGATCGCCTACGCCGAACAATTCGAGCTGTGGCAAGCGCCGGAGCTTCGCTCCATGCTGGATGGGGTGCTTCGTACAATCGCGCGTTAGCCGGGCGCGGGCGCTCGCGCCATGCCCCTGCCGAGCCGATCGCGATGTCCCACGCTGCCCTGTTTGCCTCGTCCCTGCATTCGCTGCCGCTGCTCGCACGCGGCAAGGTGCGCGACAACTACGCCGTCGGCGACGACCGCATCCTGATGATCGCGAGCGACCGGCTGAGTGCCTTCGACGTGGTGATGGGCGAGCCCATTCCGGGCAAGGGCGAACTGCTCACGCAGATGGCGCTGTTCTGGTTCGCGCATCTGCAGCACCTCGTGCCCAACCACCTGACGGGCGACGACCCGTCGAGCGTGGTCCCGGCCGACGAGCGCGACCAGGTGCGCGGCCGCTCGATGCTCGTCAAGCGCCTGAAGCCCCTGCCGGTGGAAGCGGTGGTGCGCGGCTACCTCGCCGGCAGCGGCTGGAAGGAATATCAGGACAGCCGCTCGGTGTGCGGCGTGCCGCTGCCCGAGGGCCTGCGCAACGCGCAGAAGCTGCCGCAGCCCATCTTCACGCCCGCCACCAAGGCCGAGATGGGCGACCACGACGAGAACATCAGCTTCGAGCGCATGAGCGAGATCATCGGCGCGGACCTCGCGGCGAAGGTGCGCGAGGTTGCGATCAAGCTGTACGAGACGGCCGCGGCGATTGCCCTGAAGAAGGGCATCATCATCGCCGACACCAAGTTCGAGTTCGGGCTCGATGCCGACGGCACGCTGACCCTGATGGACGAGGTGCTCACGCCCGATTCCTCGCGCTTCTGGCCCGTCGAGGGCTATGACGCGGCGCTGGCTGACGGGCGCAATCCGCCGAGCTACGACAAGCAGTTCGTGCGCGACTGGCTGGAGCAGGCGCAGGTGAACGGCGCGCCGTGGAACAAGCAGGCGCCGGCGCCCGCGCTGCCGGCCGACGTGATCGCGCACACCTCGCAGAAGTATGGCGAGGCGCTGGCTCGGCTGACCGCGTGAGGCGCGCTGTGTCCATCCGTGTGGGCCGGGCCGCCGCGCCGGGCCGCCCCAAGCAAGGCCCGATCCCCTCGGGGGATCGTGCGATGTACTCATCGCGCGAGGGGCTGTCATGACCACGCTGCGGTCGCGCGCGCTGGCGCGGCTCGACGCCGCCATTGCCGCAGCGCGCGGCCCGGTCGAAGAAGCCTGCCTGATGGCCGAACGCGCCGGCCTGCTGGCGCGCCTCGGGCACGTCGAGGAAGTGCGCGAGATCCTCGCCGACGTGCGCCAGCGCCAGACGCGGCTCGTGCATCCGGCGTTGTCGGCGTGGCTCGCGCTCGCCGAAGGGCTGGCCGAGCACTACCGCGATCAGTCGGCCCTGGCGCGTGACCGCATCCGCCGCGCCTACGCGCTGGCCTCCGCCTCGCGCGACCGGCCGCTCATCGCCATCAGCGCGGCCTGGCATGCGCACACCGACTACATCTACGGCGACCTGCCGGCGATGGCGCGGCACGTGGCCGAGTCGCTGCAGGAGGCGGCCGACGACCACCACGCCGCCCGCGCCCGAGCCTGCCTCGTCGCCGCGCAGTCGTATCACTGGGGCGCACGGCCCGACCGCGCCACACCGTGGTACCAGCGTGCGCGCGAGCATGCGGTCGCCGATGGCGACGAATCGACGCTCAGCTCGCTGATGATCAACCGCGCCTGGATCGGCGGCAACCAGGCGCGCATGGCGTCGATCTTCGGCGCCGAGGTCGGCGAGCTGGACGAAGCGGCATTGCGCGAGGCGCTGCTCACGGCGGAGTCGAGCCGCAACTTCGATTCGCACGTCGGGCGGCAATCGCTCGGCTCGATGGTGGCGCTGATCCATGCACAGCTCGTGCTGGTGCGCGGCGACCACGCCGACGCATTGGCACGGCTCGAAGGCACGCTATCGCAGGCGAGTGCCGACGGCTTCGACTTCATGTCGCCGGTGCTGCATGCCGACCTGGCCTGGTGCAAGGTGCGGCTCGGCCGCGCCGATGCGGCCCTGGCGGATGCTCGCCTGGCCGAAGAGGGCTTCACTGACGACTGCGAGGAAGAAGACCGCGCCGCCGCGCACGGCCGGCTCGCTCAGGTGTTCGCGGCGCTCGGCCGGCCCGAAGACGCGGCGCGCCACCAGGCGGAGGCGCATGCGCAGCTTGCGGCGCTGCGCGTGCAGCAGGCGCGCATCGTCGAATTGCTCGACGACGCGCTGCGGCAGGTCCCGGGGCTCAGGTAGCGGCGAACGCGGCGGCGCTCAGAACAGCGCCATGCTCAGCTTGCGACGGTATGAGTCAACCACCGGGTCGGCCGGCGTGGTGTCGACCTTGCCTGCCACTTCCAGCGTGCTCTTGGGCGCCGCGTCGGCCTTCGGCGCCACCACCGGCTTGGTCATCAACTCGAGGATGGCGACGTAGGTCTTGCGCGCGAGTTCGTCGCTCCACGCCTTGTCGCGCATGATGATCTCGAGCAGTTCGTCCATCGCCTCGGTGAAGCGCTGCGCGGCGAAGTGGGTTTGCGCGAGTTCATGGCGCGCCTCGAAGTCGCGCTTGTTGGCGGCAATCGCGGCGGCCAGCGCCTCGGGTGTGCGCGCCGACGGCGCCTTCTCGCAGGCTTCCAGCCACAGGCCGCAGGCGGTGAGGCGGGCGTCGGGCATCACCTGGTTCGCCACTGGTTCGTAGGCGCGGCGCGCTTCCTCGACGCGCCCGAGCATCAGCAGGGCGCGCAGGTAGTCGCTGCGTGCGGCGTCGTTGGCGGGGTTGATGGCCACGGCTTCCTGCAGTTTCTCGAGCGCGCTGTCGGTGTCGCCTTCGGCGAGCAGTTCTTCGGCCTGCTGCACGTCTTCTTCGGCGGCGAGTTCCTCGGTGGTGGGCACGTGCTTGTCGAGGAAGGTGCGGATTTCGCCCTCGGGCAGCGCGCCGACGAAGCCGTCGACCGGCTGGCCGTCCTTGAACATCACGCAGAACGGGATGCTGCGCACGCCGAACATCTGCGAGAGCTGGCCCGAGATCTCGGGCTGCTCGTCGGAGTTCAGCTTCGCCAGCTTGAAGCGTCCGGCATAAGCGACCTCGAGCTTCTCGAGCACCGGGCCGAGCGCCTTGCACGGGCCGCACCACGGCGCCCAGATATCGAGCAGCACCGGCTGCTGCATCGAGGCGTTGATGAGGTCGGATTCGAAGTTCTGCAGGGAAATGTCGATCATGGCGTGCCGTTCCGGGCGGGCGAGGAAGAGCGGCAGATGATGGCCCGCCGCCTACAATTCAAGGCTCCCAAGCACCCGGAGCGACCGCGATGAGCCGCGTCCCTGTGGTGGTCGGAGTGGTGATGGGCTCCAGCAGCGACTGGGACACCCTATCCGCTGCGACCGCGATTCTCGCCGAGTTCGGCATCCCCTTCGAAGCGCGCGTGGTCTCGGCCCACCGCACGCCCGACGACATGTTCTGCTACGCCGAAGAGGCGGCAGGCCGTGGGCTGAAAGCCATCATCGCCGGCGCCGGCGGGGCGGCGCATCTGCCGGGCATGCTGGCGGCCAAGACCACGGTGCCGGTGCTCGGCGTGCCGGTGGCGAGCCGCCATCTGCAAGGTGTCGATTCGCTCTACTCCATCGTGCAGATGCCCAAGGGCATTCCCGTGGCCACCTTTGCCATCGGCACGGCCGGCGCGGCCAACGCGGCGCTGTTCGCGGTCGCGATGCTGGCGAATGAACAGCCCGCGCTGCGCGCGCAGCTCGAGGCCTTCCGCGCGAAGCAGACCGAGGCGGCGCGCGCGATGTCTGCTGATCTGAAGTGACGGCATTCATCGCCCCCGGAGCCACGCTCGGCGTGATGGGCGGCGGCCAATTGGGTCGCATGTTCGTGCACGCGGCGCAGCAGATGGGCTATGCGACCGCGGTGCTCGACCCGGATGCAGCAAGCCCCGCCGGCCTGGTGTCGCACCACCACGTGCGAGCCGCGTATCTCGACGCGCAAGGATTGGCCGAACTGACGAAGGTGGCCGCGGCCATCACCACCGAATTCGAGAACGTCCCCGCCGATGCGCTGCGTACGCTGGCCGAGCATCGGCCGGTGGCGCCGGGCGCCGAAGCCGTGGCGGTCTGTCAGGACCGCGCAGCCGAGAAGGCGCGTTTCGCGCGCTCCGGCGTGGCGTGCGCGCCCCATGCCGTCATCGAGACCTCGGCGCAACTCGACGCAGTGGCCGACGACCTGCTGCCGGGCATCCTCAAGACCTCGCGCCTCGGCTACGACGGCAAGGGCCAGGCGCGCGTGCGCACGCGGGACGAGCTGGCTGCCGCCTGGGCCGCGCTGAAGCAGGCGCCCTGTGTGCTCGAAAAGATGCTGCCGCTCGCCTACGAGGTGAGCGTGATCGTCGCGCGCGGCGCGAATGGCCAGGTGGTGCACTTCCCGCTGCAGCAGAATCTGCACCGCGAAGGCATTCTCGCCGTGACGCAGGTGCCGTCGCCCGACCTCACGGCCACGGTGCAGCGCCACGCGATCGAGGCGGCCGAGCACGTTGCCGCCTCCATGAACTACGTCGGCGTGCTGTGCGTCGAATTCTTCGTGCTTCGAGACGGCCGCGTGGTCGCCAACGAGATGGCGCCGCGGCCGCACAACTCCGGCCACTACAGCATCGATGCCTGCGACGTGTCGCAGTTCGACCTGCAGGTGCGCGCCATGACCGGTGCGCCGCTCGTCGCGCCGCGGCTGCATTCGCCCTGCGTGATGCTCAACCTGCTGGGCGACCTGTGGTTCCGCGCGGGCGATGCCGAAACGGCGCCGCCGTGGCGCGACGTGCTGGCGCTGCCGGGCGCGCACCTGCACCTGTACGGCAAGGCCGAAGCGCGGCGCGGTCGCAAGATGGGGCATCTCACGATCACCGCCGCCACGCCGAAGGCCGCGCACGAGACGGCGCTGCGGGCGGCCGTCGCGCTCGGCATCGCGCCGTTCTGAGATCGCCGCCGTGCTGCTCGACGCAAAAGACCCGGCGGCCATCGAACGCGCGGCGATCATGCTGTCGGCGGGCGAGCTGGTCGCCTTCCCCACCGAGACGGTGTATGGCCTGGGCGCACGTGCTGACGATGACGCCGCGGCGGCGAAGATCTTCGCCGCCAAGGGCCGCCCGAGCGAGCACCCGCTGATCGTGCACGTGCCCGACGCCGACGCGGCGCGCGAGTTCGCCGCGCACTGGCCGCCCGTCGCGGCCCGCCTGGCCGATGCGCTCTGGCCCGGGCCGCTCACGGTGATCGTGCCGCGGCTTTCCCGCATGGCCGCCGCGGCGGCCGGCGGGCAGGGCACCATCGGCCTGCGCGCGCCCTCGCATCCGGTGGCGCGGGCGCTGCTCGATGCCGCGCGCACGCACGGTGTGCCGGGCGTGGCCGCGCCCAGCGCCAACCGCTTCGGGCGCATCAGCCCGACGCGGGCCGAGCATGTGCAGGGCGAGTTCGGCGATGCGATGACGGTGCTCGACGGTGGGCCGTGCGAGGTCGGCATCGAGTCGGCGATCGTCGACTGCTCGCGCGGCCGCCCGGTACTGCTGCGTCCCGGCGTGCTCACGCGCGCGCAACTCGAGGTGGCGGCGGGCGAGCCGCTGCACGCGCCGGACGACAGCGCGCCGCGCGCCTCGGGCACGCTGGCGGCGCACTACGCGCCGCGCGCCAAGCTGCGGCTGATGCCGGCGGCGATGCTCGACACTGCGCTTGAGATGCTGGGCGAATCGCCGTTGAAGCTGGCGGTATATTCGATGCGGCCTCCGCGCGGCATGGCATCCAGCGTGCACCATCGCGTGATGCCCGGCGGGCCGCAGCAGGTGGCGCAAGAACTGTTTTCGGTGCTGCGCGCGTTCGACGACGAAGGCGTGCAGCTCATCTGGGTGGAAGAGCCGCCCGCCACCCCCGAATGGGAAGGCGTTGCCGACCGGCTGCGCCGCGCGGCCGCCGCCTGAGCGGCCCTCCGCCCCCCATCCATCCATCTTTCCTGGAGCGTTGATGAAGTTGAACAGTGACGGCGCGCGGCGCCGGATGAAGCAGTCGCTGGCTGCCGTGGCGGCCGCTGTGCTGCTGGCCGCCTGCGGCGGCGGTGATCGCTCGTCGGATTTCTCTCCCGTGCGCGTGATCGCCTTCGGCGACGAAAGCAGTGTGCTCGATGATTCGGCCGAGGCGGGCAACGCACGCAAGTACTCGATCAATCCGGTGTTCTCTGCGACCGTCAACTGCCACATCAACCCGAACTGGACGCAGCACGTGGCGTCGGCGTATGGCCTCTATTTCCCGGAGTGTTCCAAGAGCCTGGCGGCCGGCACGCCAACACCGAGCCTGATGCTCGCCGTGCCCGATGCCGACGTGGCGGGCGTGAAGGCGCAGATCGATGCGTTCCTCGCGGGCAATACGCTGGGCAGCCAGGACCTGGTCACCGTCTACGTCGGTGTTCACGACGTGCTCGACCAGTACGCGGCGGTCAAGGCCGGTGGCAATCAGGCCGCGGCAGTGGCTGCAGTCGGTGAGGCCGGGACTGCGCTGGCGATGCAGGTCAATCGCCTCGCGGATGCCGGCGGCCGCGTCATCGTGGCGTTCCTGCCCGGTCTGCATCACACGCCCTTTGCGGCGGCCGAAGAACTGGCGGAGCCCGGCGCCGGCCGGCCTGCACTGCTGCAGTTGCTGACGACGCAGTTCAACGACAAGGTCGCGCTCGGCGTCTACAACGACGGCACGCGGATCGGCGTCGTCCAGTTCGACGACACGGTGCGCGTGATCTCCGAAGACCCGCCGTACTACGGCTACGTGTCGCCGTCGAACCGCGCCGCCTGCCTTCCCGCCAACCGCGGCGCGAACCTGCTGAGCTGCACCACCAGCACCGTGGTACCCGAGGCGGTGGGCGACACCCAGCGCTGGCTGTGGGCCGACGACGCCCACCTTAGCGCCCAGGGGCAGCTGTCGCTTGGCCAACTGGCACTGCGTCTGGCCACCGAGAACCCGTTCTGACGTCGCCCGGCCGGGCGGCGCTCATTCGGCAAGCTTGGCCGCCCTCGGCAGATCGGCGCCGGCCCACTGCACCAGGGCATCGAGTGCCGGCCGCGCCGCCCCCGCGTTCGCGTCGCTGACGATCGCCACCACCACATAACGCCGCCCGCTTGCGCCGAGCACGTAACCGGCGATGCCGGCCACATCGCGCAGCGAGCCGGTCTTGAGGTGAGCGCGTCCCGCGGGCGCCTTCGAGCGGCGCAGGGTGCCGTCGACGCCGCTCACCGGCAGCGAACTCATCAGCTCCGACATCACCGGGCTCGCCCACGCCGAGCGCAGCACCGCGGCCAGCAGTTCGGCGCTCATGCGCTGGTCGCGCGACAGGCCTGAGCCGTTGTCGATCACTGCGCCGTTCGCGGCGGCGCCGAAACGCTCGGCGAGCCACTGCTGCAGCACCGCGCGCGACGCATCGGCCGTGCCTTGCCCGCGCTGCGTGAGGCCGAGCGTGAGGAAGAGCTGCTGCGCCATCACGTTGTTGCTGAACTTGTTGATTTCGCGCACCACCTCGGCGAGCGTGGGCGAGGCGAACTCGAAGGTCGGCGGTGCGTACGGCGCGGCGCCGTCGCGCACGGTGCCCGTGAGGCGCCCGCCCATCTCGTGCCACAGCCCGGTCAGCATGCGCGCGTTGTAGCCGGCCGCATCGGGCGGGGCGAGCGGCCAGGCGCGCTCGCCGCAGACGGTGGGGTAGGCGCCGGCGAAGCGCACGCGTGCGGGATCGCTGAAGTCGGCCCGCAGCGCATCGCGCCAATCGCCGCAGGCAGTAGCCGAGAGCGGCACCGTGGTATCGATCGCGAGGCCCGCGAGTGCCGGCTCGCTCGATACGCGCGCGATGCCGGCGGCCGGATCGGGCATGAAGCTCAGCGTGAGCGCGTGGTAGTTCAGCAGCAGCGCATCGGGCTGCACGTTGTAGGGGCGAAGCGGCTCGTCGTCGAAGGCTGCCGGGTCGGGCCAGGTGCCGCTGAATGCGCTGCGGTCGAGCACGATGTCGCCGCGGATCTCGCGCACGCCCAACTGCTGCACGCGGCGCAGCAGCAGCCACACGCGCTCGTGCACGAGTTTGGGATCACCGCTGCCGCGGATGACGAGGTTGCCGTCGAGCACGCCCTGACGCACCGCGCCGTCGAGCCAGACGCCGGTTTTCCACGTGAAGGCAGGGCCGAGCAGATCGAGCGCGGCGTTCGTCGTCACCAGCTTGAACAGCGAGGCGGGGTTGACCGGAAGCTGCGCCTGCACCGCAAGACGCGGCTGCACGGCGTCGACCTCATGCACCACGGCGACAAGCGCGCTGCGCGGAATCCGTGCCGCATCGAGTGCCGCGGCGACGTTGTGCGGCAGGGGTTGTGCGTGAGCTGCCGTGAGTGGCAGGAAAGCCGCCGCAAAGGCGATGACGAGGCGGCAAAAGAGCCCGTTGAGCATCGGCGAATGATCGCATGTGCCCTTGGAGGGCTGGCCTAAACTTGCCTCCATGCCCGCCGCCCCAGCGCTTCTTGCCTTCGACACATCGACCGAGCACATGAGCGTGGCGGTCGGTGTGGGCGGGCAGGTGTGGCTGCACGACGGCGCCGGCGGCGCGAAGGCTTCGGCCGCGTTGATCCCGACCATTCTCGGACTGCTGTCGCAGGCCGGCCTGCGTGTCGCGCAGCTCGACGCCATCGCCTTCGGCCGCGGGCCGGGCGCGTTCACGGGGCTGCGCACCGCCTGCGCCACGGCCCAGGGCCTCGCCTTCGGCGCCGACCGCCCGGTGCTTGCGCTCGACACGCTGATGGCCGTGGCCGAAGACGCGCGGATGGGCGAGGTCGACCAGACGCTGTGGGTGGCAATGGACGCGCGCATGAACGAGATCTATGCAGCGCAGTACGCCTTCGCCGGCGGCGCTTGGGAGGTACTCGACCCGCCGATGCTCACGCAAGCCGAGGTGCTGAACGAGCGCTGGCGGCGCGAACCGCCGCATCGGGTGGCAGGCACGGCGCTGCGCGCCTTCGAGGGCCGGCTCGATGTCGGCACTGCGGCGTGCGCACCCGACGCACTGCCGCGTGCCGCGGCGCTGCTGCCTCTCGCGCAAGCCGCCTGGGCGCGCGGCGAAGCCACCGACGCGGCGCTCGCCCTGCCCGTGTACCTGCGCGACAAGGTGGCGCAGACCACGGCCGAGCGCGAGGCCGTGCGACGTGCGGCCGAAGTCTCCACCGCACAGGCGGCAAGCCGGTGAGCGCCTTGCTGCGCGAGGCGCCGTTGCGCGCCATGCGGGTCACCGACCTCGACGCGGTGGTGGCGATCGAACGCTCGGCCTATCCGTTTCCGTGGACACGCGGCAACTTCATCGATTCGCTGGCCGCCGGCTACTTGGCGCGCGTGCTGGACGGTGAGGCGGGGCTGATCGGCTACTACATCGCGATGAGCGGCGTCGAAGAGATGCATCTGCTCAATATCACCGTCGATCCGCCGCAGCAGCGGCGCGGCCACGCGCGGCGCATGCTCGACGAACTGGTGGCCTTCTGCCACGAGGCGAATGCGCTCAAGCTGTGGCTCGAAGTGCGCGAGAGCAATGCCCACGCGCGCTCGCTCTATCTGCGCTACGGCTTTCGCCACATCGGCGTGCGCCGCGGCTACTACCCGGCGGAAGACGGCCGGCGCGAGGATGCGGCGGTGATGAGCCTGGAGATCACGACCGGGGGGCGCCCGCATGCGCTGGACTGAACGCCAGCGCGCCATGCTCGCGGAGATGGGGCTGCGCCTGCCGGTTGCGGCCGATGCGTCGGTGGCCGATGACGCGCCGACAGTCGTGGGCGAAGAAGCGCCGCCGCCCGCCGCCGCGCCGGTTCGGCCGGCCGCGCCTGCCCGGCCGGTGGCCGAGATGCCGCCGGCACCCGTTGCGGCACCTGCCACGCGTACCCGCATCGCCGGCGTCGAGACGATGGACTGGCCGGCCCTGCGCGAGGCCGTGGTCGCCTGCACCGCCTGCACGCTGTGCAGCAGCCGGCGGCAGACGGTGTTCGGCGTTGGCAGCACCAAGGCGCAGTGGATGGTGGTGGGCGAGGCGCCGGGCGAGCAGGAAGACATCCAGGGCGAGCCCTTCGTCGGCAAGTCGGGCCAGTTGCTCGACAACATGCTGCGCGCCATCGGCCTGACGCGCAGCGAGGCCGAAACCGACCCGGCGAAGCAGGTCTACATCGCCAACACGCTCAAGTGCCGCCCGCCCGGCAACCGCAATCCGCTGCCCGAGGAGCTGGCGCAGTGCGAGCCCTTCCTGCTGCGGCAGGTGGAACTCGTGCGCCCGAAGATCATCCTCGCAATGGGGCGCTTCGCGGTGCAGAGCCTCTTGCGCAGCCAGGAGCCGGTGGGCCGGCTGCGCGGGCGCGTGCACCGCTACCACGGCGTGCCGCTGGTGGTGACCTACCACCCGGCCTATCTGCTGCGCAACCTGGACGACAAGGCGCGCGCCTGGGACGACCTGTGCCTCGCGCTCGAGGTGGCCGAGCAGGCCGCGGCTACTTCTTCGCCTTGACCGGGCGCGACCAGCCGCTGATTACTACCTGCCTGCCGCGCGCCACGGCGAGCTGGCCGGCGGGCACGTCCTTCGAGATGGTGGAGCCGCCGCCGATGGTGGCGCCGTCGCCCAGCGTCACCGGCGCGACCAGCACGCAGTTGCTGCCCACGTGCACGTCGGCGCCGATCACGGTGCGGTGCTTGTTGGCGCCGTCGTAGTTGGCGGTGATGCTGCCGGCGCCGTAGTTGACGCGCTCGCCCACCGTGGCGTCGCCGAGGTAGGCGAGGTGATTCGCCTTGGCACCGCGCGCGAGCGTGGAATTCTTCACCTCGACGAAGTTGCCGATGTGCACCTCGGCGCCAAGCTGGGCGCCGGGGCGCAGCCGTGCGAAGGGGCCGACCAGCGCACCGGCGCCGACTGTCACGCCGAGCTTCTCGCCGTCGATGTGGGTGAAGGGGTGGATCACCGCGCCGGCGTCGATCACGGCGTTGGCGATGACGCAGTTTGCGCCGATGCGCACGTTGTCGCCGAGCTGAACGCGGCCCTCGAAGACGCAGTTCACATCGATCTCGACGTCGCTGCCGCACTGCAGCTCGCCACGCAGGTCGAATCGCGCCGGGTCGATCAGGCGCACGCCGGCTTCCATCAGCGCTTCGGCCCGACGCCGCTGCAGGCGGCGCTCGAGATCGGCGAGCTGCAGCGGGCTGTTCACGCCCAGCACCTCGTCTTCGTATTCGGGCTGCGCGGTGGCCACCGCCACGCCGTCGGCCACGGCCATCGCCACGATGTCGGTCAGGTAGTACTCGCCCTGGGCGTTGTCGTTGGTGAGCCGCGCCAGCCAGCGCTTGAGCGCCGCCGTGGGCACGGCCATCATGCCGGTGTAGACCTCGCGGATGGCGCGCTGCGCCGGCGTCGCATCCTTGTGCTCGACGATGCCGCGCACGGCGCCACCCTCGGCTTCACGCACGATGCGGCCATAGCCGGTGGCGTCCGCCAGATCAATGGTCAGCAGCGCGAGCCGCGTGCCGCCGCAGGCCTCGACCAGCGCACGGGCCGTCGCGCTCTGGATCAGCGGCACGTCGCCGTTGAGAATCAGCGTGGTCCCGTCGTCGTCGAGCAGGCTCGCGGCTTGCTGCACGGCGTGGCCGGTGCCGAGCTGCGGCATCTGGCGTGCGAACTGAACACCAGCGCCGGCCACCGCGGCTTCCACCGCCTCGGCGCCGTGGCCGGTGATGACGATGGCGCGCGCGGCCGCCAACGTGGACGCGGTCACCAGCACATGCTGCAACAGGCTTTGACCGGCGAGTCTGTGCAGTACCTTCGGCAGTGCCGACTTCATGCGGGTGCCTTTGCCCGCCGCCATGATCACGATGTCCAGAGCCATGCCGTTGTCCTCGTCGAGAAGCCGGATTATCGGATGCCTGTTCGCGCTGGCCGTGCTGCTGGGCGGCTGCAGTGCGCTGCGCTTCACGTACAACCAGGCGCCGCAGCTGAGCTACTGGCAGGTCGACAGCTACTTCGACCTGAGCCACGAGCAGGCACCCCAGGTGCGCGCGGCCCTCGCCGGCTGGTACCGCTGGCATCGCACCGAGGAACTGCCCGACTACGCCGATCAGCTCGCGCGGCTGCGGGCCGAGGCCTTGCAGCCGGCCACGGCGGCGCAGGCCTGCGGGTGGCTGGATCAGGCCCTGTCGCGCTTCGAGCGCGCCGCGTTCCATGCGCTGCCGCAGGTCGCCGAGCTGGCGCTCACGATCACGCCGCAGCAGATCGCGCACCTGGAGCGCAAGCACCGCGACTTGAACGACGACTTCACGAAGAAGTTTCTCCAACCGACGCCGCAGGCGCGGCGCGAGGCGCAGGTCGAGCGTGTGGTCGAGCGCAGCGAAGACTTCTATGGCCGGCTCGACCGCGACCAGCGACGGCGCATCGCTGAGGCCGTGGCGAGGTCGCCCTTCGATGCCGACCGGCTGTTCGTCGAGCGCGTCGCGCGCCAGCAGGCGGTGGTGCAGATGCTGCGCCGCGTGGTGGCCGAGCGCCCGGCGGTGGAGCGGATCGAGCAGATGCTGCGAACGCTCGTCGCTCACCTGCGCCAATCGCCGCGCGACGCCTATGCCGGGTACCAGCAGCGCCTGCGGCAGTTCAACTGCGCCTTCATCGCCGACATCCACAACGCCATGACGCCGGCGCAGCGGGAGCACGCGGCGCGCAAGCTGGAGGGCTACGAAGCGGATCTGCGCGCGCTTGCCGGCATGGCGGTCCCGCCCGGTTGAAGCGGGCGGCGCATCACTCGATGCGCGTGGTGACCTTGCGCGGGTTCACGCCGCCTTGCGGAAAGTCCTTCAACGCCGCCTCGAACAGCGCCGGCAGCAGTTCGCGCGCCGAAGGCGACACGCCGTCGCTCACGGCGCGGCCCTCGAACAGCGCCTGGCCGGTCTTGTTGTCGCGGATCAGCACCATCACCTCGCGTGCGTAGGTGGTGACCGGGTAGTGCATGTTGAAGCTCGGGCCGAAGAACCCACCGCGCCCGCCGTAGAAGCGGCCGTAGCCCCAGCCCCAGAAGGGTTCGGGATAGGGCAGCACCTGGTTGCGGCTCACGCGCGCGCCGACCTGGATCTTGACGTCGGCCTTGGCTTCATCGGCGGCGGGCGTGAAGCCGGCGGCTTCGATCGCGTTGCGCGCGGCATCCTCGATGGCGTCTTGATCCGGGTTCTCGCGCTGCGAGGGCAGCCGCTCGAACACATAGCTGCCGGGCTGGCGCGCCGCCGGCCACTGGCTGTAGGTGGAGACGTCGCTGTGCAGCTCGTTCATGCTGGCGCAGCCGGCAAGCATCACGGCGAGGGCGAGGGTCGTTGCGGTCTTCCACATGGTGCGTCTCCAGCAGGCAGCGTGCCGCTCAGGGCCTCAGTCGTCGTCGCTGTTGCGATGCAGCGTGATCGTGTTCACCGTGGCGACGGGCGGCGCGCAGTCGTCCTCGTCGTCGTCGAAGGCGCGGTCGCCGTTGCGGTCGGCCACGCCAGTCGTTTGGAGCGTGGTGAAGGGAAAGAGTTTCCGGTCCATCAGGTGCGAGGGCACCACGTTGCCGAGCGCAGTGAACATGTTGTCCAGCCGGCCGGGGAACTTGCGCTCCCACTCGCGCAGCATCTGCTTCATCTGCACGCGCTGCAGGTTCTCCTGGTTGCCGCACAGCGTGCACGGGATGATGGGGAACTGCCGGTGCGCGGCCCAGCGCTCCAGATCGCTCTCGGCCACGTAGGCGAGCGGGCGGATGACGATGTTCTTGCCGTCGTCGCTCATCAGCTTGGCCGGCATGGCCTTCAGGCGGCTGCCGAAGAACATGTTCATGAAGAAGGTTTGCAGCATGTCGTCGCGGTGGTGGCCGAGCGCGATCTTGGTCGCGCCGAGTTCACTCGCCACGCGGTAGAGGATGCCGCGCCGCAGCCGCGAGCACAGGCTGCACATGGTCTGGCCCTCGGGGATCAGGCGCTTGACGATGGCGTAGGTGTCCTGGTTCTCGATGTGGAAGGGCACCCCCACGCGCGCGAGGTACTCGGGCAGCACATGCTCGGGAAAGCCGGGCTGCTTCTGGTCGAGGTTCACGGCCACGATGTCGAAGTTGATCGGCGCACGCTGGCGCAGGTCGTTCAGGATGTCGAGCAGGGCGTAGCTGTCCTTGCCGCCGGACACGCAGACCATCACCTTGTCGCCGTCCTCGATCATGTTGAAGTCGGTGATGGCGTGGCCCACCTGGCGGTGCAGGCGCTTGGACAGTTTCTTGAGTTCGCGCTCGGCGCGGACCTGCTCTTGCCTGGCGTCGCTGGTGGTGGATGTGTTGTCGAGTACGGCACTCATCGCGATTCCTCGAGGGCTTTCGGTACGTTCAATGGGGACATGCCGAACACCTCGCAGCCGACCGCATCGCAGTCGGGATAGACGTCCGGCTTCTCGGTGGACACGCGCGCAGCCTTCACGCGCGGGTGCGCGAGCATCAACGCCAGCACGTCGTCGCACAGCGTTTCCTGCAGGTGGATGTGACCCTGTTTCACGCGCATGGCGATGCTGCGGCGGATGAAGTCGTAGTCGACCACCTCGTCGAGTTCATCGTTCGCAGGCGTCGACAGCGCAAGCGGGATGTACAGCTCGACGTTGATGAGCACCCGCTGCTCGCCCTTCTTCTCGAACTCGTGCACGCCGATGTTGATCCAGACCTCGTAGTTGCGCAGGAACAGCCGGCGGCAGTCCATCAGGCTCGGGTGCGAAAGCAAGCTGTACATGTGATGTGCCGGGTATTACTCCCTCTCCCTTTGGGAGAGGGCAGGGGTGAGGGCCGCCGCAGGCGCCGGCGGGGACGCGTGCGCGGGGTTCGCAAGAAACATCACGTCGCGCGGCTGCGCCTGCAAGTGCTGGCCGCCGTCGACCAGCAAGGTGGTGCCGGTGATGGCCGGCGACTCGATGAGAAAGCGCACGGCGCGCGCGATGTCGTCGGGCGTGGACGAGCGCTGCAGCGGCGTCAGCGTGTGGGCGGTCGCGAACTCGGCCTCGCTCATCGTGCCGGACACCAAGGTCACGCCGGGCGCCACACCGCACACGCGCAGCCGCGGCGCGAGCGCTTGCGCGAGCATCACCGTCGCCGCCTGCAGGGCCGCCTTGGACAGCGTGTACGAGAAGTAGTCGGGATTCGGGTTCCACAGTTTCTGGTCGAGCAGGTTGATCACGCAGCCGCGCTGATCGGTGCCGAGCTGCGCATGCAGCGCCTGCGCCAGCACGATGGGCGCGCCGGCGTTCGCGCGCAGGTGCGCCTCCATCGCGGCGTAGCCGAAGCTCTGGGCATCGTCGTAGCTGAAGGCCGCGGCGTTGTTGACCACCGCATCGAGCCGGCCGAAGCGTGCCGCCGCCGCCGGCACCAGCGCGCGGCAGGCCGCCTCGTCGGCCAGGTCGGCCGGGAACAACTCGGCCGTGGCGCCGCAGGCGCGGGCCTCGACCGCCGTGGCCTCGGCCTCGGCGCGCGATGTGCCGTAGTGCAGGGCCACATCGAAGCCGTGCGCCGCCAGGTCGAGCGCGATCGTGCGGCCCAGGCGGCGGGCCGCGCCGGTGACGAGTGCGACGGGGCGGGAAGACATGTCGAAGGGCAAGGTGTCGCGCTGCGCGCGGACAATCGGTGCGATGACGCAGAACGAACCTGCCAGTGTATCGACGGCACTCGAAACCCTGATCCGCCGGGCCATCGAGCGGGGCGGCGGCTGGCTGCCCTTCGACCGCTTCATGGCGATGGCGCTGTATGCGCCCGGCCTCGGCTACTACGCCGCCGGCAGCCGCCAGTTCGGCGCGCTGCCGTCCTCGGGCAGCGACTTCATCACCGCGCCGGAACTTTCGCCGCTGTTCGGGCGCGCGCTGGCGCCGCAGGTGGCGCAGGCGCTGGCTGCCTGCGGCCGCGATGAGCTGTGGGAATTCGGCGCCGGCTCGGGCGCATTGGCGCTGCAGTTGCTCGACACACTGGGCGATCGGGTCGGCCGCTACACCATCGTCGATCTGTCCGGCAGCTTGCGCGAGCGCCAGCGTGAGACGCTGCGGGCGCACGCCGCCAAGGTGCAGTGGATCGATGCGCTGCCCGAGACGATGCAGGGCGTGGTCGTCGGCAACGAGGTGCTCGATGCCATGCCGGTGCAACTGCTGCACTTCGACGGCAGCGCGTGGCACGAACGCGGCGTTGCCTGGACCGACGAAAGTTTCACCTGGGCCGACCGGCCGACGCCACTCGCACCGCCGCACGACGGCCCGCTCCCACCCGGCACCGTGACCGAGATCCATCCGCAGGCCGAAGCCTTCATCGCCACGTTGGCCGAGCGCCTGACCCGCGGGGCGGCCTTCTTCATCGACTACGGCTTTCCCGCCGCCGAGTACTACCACCCGCAGCGCAGCGGCGGCACGCTGATGTGCCATGAAGGGCATATGGCCGACACCGACCCGCTGGTGCGCGTGGGCCGGAAAGACATCACCGCCCACGTCGATTTCACCGGCATCGCGCTCGCCGGCCAGGACGCCGGGCTCGAGGTGCTGGGCTACACCTCGCAGGCGCGCTTTCTCCTGAACTGCGGGCTGACCGAGCTGCTGGAGGGCGCCGACCTCAAGACCGCCGCCAACGCCCACAAGCTGGTCGCCGAGCATGAAATGGGCGAACTGTTCAAGGTGATCGGCTTTGCCAAGGGTTGCGACGCAGCCTTCACCACTGACCCGCTCGGCTTCTGCGCCGGCGACCGCTCGCACACGCTTTGAAGGGACGACGATGACCCGCTGGCTGATCGTGATGTTTCTTGCGCTGGTGATCTTCAGTGGCCTGCGTCCATGGCTGGAGAAGATCGGCCTCGGCCGGCTGCCCGGCGACTTCAGGTTCCGCCTCGCCGGGCGCGAGTGGTTCATCCCGCTGGCGAGCAGCGTGCTGCTGGCGGCCATTGCCGCCGGCGTCAGCGCGCTGCTGTGAGCTGATCAGTGCTCGATGGTCCAGCCGTGGCGGCACTTCTTGCAGCGAACCCGCAGCCGATCGTCTGAAAGCTCGTCGCTCGCGAGTTCGAGCTTGCCGTAAACCTTGCAGGCCGGGCACACCGCCTGGTGGGCTGCGAATTCGGCGTGCGAGAGCAGATAGAGATAACGCCGCACCGACCACCAGCCGATGCCGGCGCACAGCAGCATCGACATCAGGTTGACGAGCGGCTTGCTTCCCGGCGGATGGTCGGTGTAGAGCTCCAGCGCGCCCAAGCCGCCCAGCAGCGCCAGCAGCGCGAGCACCATGTACGCATGCCCGGCCATCAGCTCGCGCTCGTACCACTTGCGAAAACCATGCTTGCGAATGCCGCGGGCCAGATCCATCGCACGCTCCTTCACCGGCCGTGACGCGCCGGGCGAAGCGGTGTTCGCAGGCGGCGTGCCCGACTACAGCGGCGGGTCGGCCGCCGCCAGCGCGTCCACGCGGGCGGCGTGCACCGCCTGGCCGATGGCCGGGCCTTCGAGGCCGCGTTCGGTGGCCTCGGCCGCCACCTGGGCGGTGTCGACCGCCGCAGCGACCGTGCGTGCGCGCAGCAGCCGCTCGCGTTGCGGGTAGGGCCGGTCCTCGAACCCGAGGCGTCCGCGCGCATCGCATTCGCAGGCGAGCAGGATCTGCTCGAAGCGCGCCGGCTTGCGCAGGGCATCGCAGCGCTCCAGCAGCCGCAGCAGCGCCGCCGCGCCGAACTCGCCGCTGCGGTGCACGTTGCCGTGCTCGGCGGCCACCGCGACGGCCACCTCGCGGCAGTCGTTGGGCACGCGCAGGCGCTCGCTCATCGCCCGCACCAGCTTCACGCTGCGCGCTTCGTGGGCGATGTGGCGCGGCAGCACATCGGCCGGCGTCGTGCCCTTGCCGAGGTCATGGCCGAGGCAGGCGTAGCGCACGGGCAGCGGCGCGTCCAGCCGCGCGGCCATGTCGAGCACCATCATCAGGTGCACGCCGGTGTCGACCTCGGGGTGGTACTCGGCGCGCTGCGGCACGCCCCACAGCCGGTCCACCTCGGGCAGCAGCACGGCCAGCGCGCCGCATTCGCGCAGCAGCTCGAACATGCGCGACGGCCTGTTCTCCATCAGCCCGCGCGAGAGTTCCTGCCACACGCGTTCGGCCACCAGCGCGTCGACCTCGCCGTCTTCCACCATCCGCCGCATCAGCGCCATCGTTTCCGGCGCGACGCTGAAGTCGGCGAAGCGTGCCGCGAAGCGCGCCAGCCGCAGGATGCGCACCGGGTCCTCGGCGAAGGCCGGCGACACATGGCGCAGCACCCGGGCGGCGAGATCGCGCTGCCCGTCGAAGGGGTCGATCAGCGCGCCGTGTTCGTCTTGCGCGATGGCGTTGATGGTCAGGTCGCGGCGCGCGAGATCTTCTTCCAGCGTGACCTGCGGGTCCGCGTGGAAGACGAAGCCGTGGTAGCCCGCCGCCGTCTTGCGCTCGGTGCGTGCGAGCGCGACTTCCTCGCGCGTGTGCGGATGCAGGAAGACCGGGAAATCGCGGCCGACCGGCGTGTAGCCGGCGGCGATCAGTTCCTCGGGCGTGGCGCCCACGGCCACCCAGTCGTGGTCGACGACCGGGAGTCCGAGAAGCGCGTCGCGCACCGCGCCGCCGACCATGTAGAGCTGCATCGGAGCAGTCTACGGTCGTCGCGCGTGACTGTGGCTACCAGTCGGGCTTGGTGCGGTAGGGCTCGTCCTCGAGCAGGAAGTCGTGCTCGGCCAGCGCCGCCTGCGTCCAGTCCCGCATGGCCGGCAGGGCCAGCACCGTGTCGACGTAGCGCTGCAGCTCGGCCGGCACCGGCAGTGCGTAGCCGCGGATGCGCCAGCACACGGGCGCGTAGAAGGCGTCGGCGATGCTGAATTTGCCGAACAGGAATGGCCCGCCCGACGCGGCGAGTTGCCCGCTCCACATCTCCACGATGCGCGCCAGGTCGCCCCGCGCGTCCTCGCGTTCGCGCAGCAGGCGCTCGCCGACCTCGGGCAGCGAGGCCTCGATGTTCATGACGAAGCACGAGCGCAGCGCGCCGAAGCCCGAATGCATCTCGGCGCACAGGCTGCGCGCGCGGGCGCGCTGCTGCCGGTCGCCGGGCCACAGCGCCTTGTCCGGAAACTTCTCGGCCAGGTACTCGGCAATCGCCAGCGTGTCCCACACCGCGAAGCCCTCGTCCACCAGCACCGGCACGCGGCCGGCGGGGCTGACGGCGGCGATCTGCTGCTTGAAGGCCGAACCGGCGGCCATCTGCAGACGCAGCTTCACCTCCTCGAAGGCGATGTCGGCGTGGCGCATCAGCACCCAGGGCCGCAGCGACCAGGACGAGTAGTTCTTGTTGCCGATGTAGAGCTGCATGCGTGCGTCCTCGAAGGAGTGGTTCGATCGATGCTAGCCACGCGCGGCCGCGGCCGGCGTGAAAGTTGTGCATGAAAGCGATGCGCCCGCGGCATCACCGCGGTGCCGTGTCTTCAGTGCCGCCCCGCCGCCCGCCACAGGTCCAGCCGCGCCTCCGGCGAGCGCCGGCCGAGCACTGGGGCCATCACCACCTCGATCGGCGTGGGCACGATGCCCAGGCGCCCGAGGCCGGGCAGCGTGCCGCTGGCCACGTTCGGCCGCTTCATCGAATCGAGGTTGTCGCGCGACAGCAGCGGCGCGCCCGGCAGCCACTCCATCACCCGCGCCTGCAGCCGCGCGAGTGCGTCGGGCAGCGCGATCACCGGCCGAGCATGGCCCGACCAGCTCCCCGCGCGGCGCACCAGCTCGCGCAGCGTCAGCACCTCGGGGCCGGTGCACTCGATCGTCTGGCCGATGGTCGTGCGGTCGTCGAGGCAGCGCACGATGGCGTCGGCCACGTCGTCCACCCACACCGGCTGGAACTGCGCGTCGGCGGCGCCGAGCGGCATCAGCGGCAGCCAGGCCTGCAGCCGTGCGAAGAGGTTCATGAAGCGGTCGTGCTCGCCGAAGATCGTCGACGGGCGCAGCAGCGTCACGTCGAGCCCGCTGGCGCGCAGCGTCGCCTCGCCGCGCGCCTTGCTGCGCTGGTACTTCGAGGGCGCGTCCGGTGCGGCGCCGAGCGCGCTCACGTGCACGATGCGGCGCACGCCGGCGGCGGCGCAGGCGCGCGCGAGCCGCGTCGGCAGCTCGACATGCACCTGCTCGAACTGCGCCTCGCTGCCGTGCAGGATGGCGACGAGGTTGATCACCGCGTCGCGCCCGGCCACGAGGGCGGCGAGCGCCGCGTCGTCGTGCACGTCGGCCTGCACCACCTCGACGGTGGGCAGCATGCGGATGTGCTGGTCGCGCGCCGCGCGGCGCGAGGGCACGACGATGCGGCCGCCGCCTTGCGCGCGCTGCACCAGCTTCTCGCAGACGCTGCGGCCAACGAAGCCGGTGCCGCCGAGGATCAGGAAGTTGTCGGCTCGCATGGCAGTTCCTCCGGTCAGGGCAGCTGGCCGTCGGCGGGCGGCTCGGCCGCGGCGCGCGGGCCGATGAACCGTCCGAGGCGGGCCTTCAGCGACGGCGCTTCGCCGCTGATGATTGCGGCGTAGAAGCTCGCGTTCGAGAGCACCTTCTTCACGTAGTCGCGCGTCTCGTTGAACGGAATGTTCTCGGCCCAGGCCGCCGGCTCGAGCGCCGGGCCTTCGCGCCAGCGGCGCGGGCGGCCGGGGCCGGCGTTGTAGGCGGCGGCGGCCATGGCCTGCGAGCCCTCGAAGTCGTCGAGCACGAGCTTCAGGTAGCCGGTGCCGAGCTTCAGGTTGGTCTCGCGGTCGTTGATCATCGAGGGCGAGTAGTCGAGCCCGATCTTGCGCGCCGTCCAGCGTGCGGTGGCCGGCATGACCTGCATCAGCCCCGAGGCGCCGGCGTGCGAACGCGCGTCGGTGATGAAGCGTGATTCCTGGCGGATGAGGCCGTAGACGTAGGCCGGATCGAGCCCGATCTCGCGGGCGCGCGCCACCAGCTCGTCGCGAAACGGCATCGGGAAGCGCTGGGCGATGTTGATCTCGGTCTTGGTGCGGTCGCTGGTATTGATGCAGCGGTCCCAGACCTGGCGGTCGCAGGCCATCTGCGCGGCGGCGAGCAGTTCGCGGTCGTTCATGCCGCGCAGCGTGTAGTTCCACTCGCGCACGCCTTCGCTGCGCAGCCCGAGGCCGATGAGCTGCAGGCCGCGGCGCAGGCCCGGGCTGTTGGCGGCAGCGGCACGTTCTTCGGCCGTCAGCGGCTGCGGCTTGGGCGGCAGTGCGAGCGTGCGGCCGAGCGTCTCGGCCGCGAGCGAGCCGTAGAAGTGGAAGCCGCCGGCAATCGAGCCGAGCATCTCATTGGCTTGCTCGCGCAGCGCGTCGCCCTTCTGCGAATCCTTCGCCAGCGCCTGCAGCGCGCGCGCCTTCCAGTAGACCCATGCGGGGTCGCGCTGCTCGTCTTCCGACATGGCGTTGATCGCCTGCACCACCTGCTGCCAGCGCCCCTGGCCGTCGTTGGCGCGCAGCGCGGCGCGGGCCTTCCAGGCGAGCGTGCTGTCGGGCCAGTCGATGTCGTCGCGTGTGCTCAGGGCGGCCCGCTGGTAGTAGTCGGACGCTTTCGGGTCCAGGTTCATCGCTGCCTGCTTGGCGACCATGGCCCACGCCCAAGCGGCGAGGTCCGCCGGCAGCGTGCGCTCCCACCGGGTCGTCAGCGCCGCGGCGGCCTGGTCCGGGTCGCTCGCGGCCATGCGCGCCACGGCCAGCGCGCTCAGTTCGGCATCGTTGCGCGGAGCGCGCTTGGATGCCTTGCGCGCGAGGTAGCGGGCCGGGCTGTCGAACATCTGCTCGGCGGCAGTCGCGGCGGCCGGGTCGATCAGCGCGACGGTCTGCTTCACCGCCCGCGGGCGGTTGGCGTCCATGGCGCGGCGCGCCTTCTGCCACACGTCGCTGTCGGTGAAGCGCTTGGCCTGGTAGAGCGTGGCGGCCATCAGCGCACAGCCGTCGTCGGCGTCGCGCTGGGCCAGCCAGGCGGCGCGTGCGGCGTCGCGCACGTCCTGGCCCTGCAGGTGCTGCGTCAGCAGCGCATAGCAGGTGACCTGACGGTCGTCGTTCATGCGGAACTTGGGGAAGTCGGTCGCGAAGTTGTTCCAGTCGCGGCGCTTTCCCAACTCGAGCAGCCAGTCGTTGCGCAGCCGGTCTTCGACGTAGGTGTCGGGCCAGCGGGCGTAGAAGGCGTCGAGTTCGGCCTGCTGCGCCTCGGCGAGGCGGTTGCCGAGCTCGAAGTAGTCGGCCCACATGGCGAGCGGGTGTTGCGCGGCGATTGCCGCGTCGCGCGTGGCGACGAGGCGGGCGCGGTCGCGCACGCGCAACGCCTCGCGGCTTTCGACGATCACGTCGCCGCTGGTCTGCGCCTGCGCGGCGGGTACCGCGACGACGCTGGCAACGGCGATCGAGGCGGCCACGGCCCAGCGTGTGCAGCGCGGGCCCTGTGCTGAAATGAAGGTTGCGAACATCTTGCCTTCCGAAAAGGATCGTGTTGCCCATGAATGCCGCCGCGGCCGACGCCGCCAGGGATCGTCGAGCCGCGCTTCGTCTTCACTTGGGAGAAGCCCGCGAGCGTTTCGTCGCAAGCGACGCCGGCCAGCGTGCGCACGCCGCGCTGGCCGGGCATCTCGGGGCAGTGCTGGCCGAGCTGGCGCCGACCGTGCTCGGCCTGTACTGGCCGCTTCGGTCTGAATTTAACGCAGTGGTTCCATGCCTGGCCGATGTGAGGTTGAAAGATGTCGGCTTCGCCTTGCCGTGCGCGCGGCGCGTACCCGTCGAGATGCACTACCAGCGCTGGGACCGCATCACGCCGACGGTGATGGACGAGTGCGGCATTCCCTGCGGCGAGGGCGGCCCGGTCGTGCCCGACGTGGTGCTCGTGCCCTGCCTCGGCTTCACGCGCGATGGCTTTCGCCTCGGCTACGGCGGCGGCTACTTCGACCGCTGGTTGGCGGCCCAGCCGCAGGTCACGGCGGTGGGCGTGGCGTGGTCGATGGGCGAGTTGACCGCCGCGGAGTTCACGCCGCAGCCGCATGACCAGCCGCTGATGGTGGTGGTCACGGAAGCGGGCGTCGTCGCCGGCTGAACTCATACCGATTTGCGATCAAACAATAAGAACCGTTCGGGCTGAGCCTGTCGAAGCCGCGCGTGCGCACAGAGGCACTTCGACAAGCTCAGTGCGAACGGGCTTTGTGGCGTTCTTGTACTTTTGA
>JAKFDI010000079.1:0-115592 GCA_036676235.1 Rhizobacter sp.
ACCGCAGAGCAGTCCGCTGCAAGCGGACCGCCGAGGTCGGGGTGCCCTTCTTTGGGTCAACTTTCTTGGGCAAGCAAGAAAGGTGACTCGCCCGCCGGGGCGAGACCCGGCTTCTCACATCAAGAAGCGGTGTTTCGGCAAAGCCAACGAGCAGGGCCTTCGACAAGCTCAGTCCGAACGGAGTGTGGTGCGATCGCATGGCCCTTCGATACCTCAGGGCGAACGGGATTGGGAGTGCCTCGGCCTGGCCCTTCGACAGGCTCAGGGCGAACGGGTTGGGGTGCAGCGGCCCAGCCCAGCCCCTCGACAAGTTCAGTTCCTTCGGCAAGACCACGATGCACGAGACCTTCGATACGCTCAGGATGCACGGGCCCTTCGACAAGCTCATCGCGAACGGGTTCGGCCCCTCAACCACGCCCATACCGCACCTCCCCCGCCACAAACGCCCTCACCAGATTCCGCTCATCCCCGAGCGTCATCCACGCAAACACCCGCTCGTGCAAGCCGACCGCCACCTCCATGCGCCGCTCGGCCACCGGCCCCACCGCCCAGTCCCAGACACACACGTCAGCCACCCGCCCCACCTCCAGCGACCCGATCTCGCCATCGAACCCCAGCGCCACCGCAGCCCCCAGCGTCGACGCATGCAGCGCTTTCCACGCCGTGAGCCGCTCACCCCGCAGCGCCTGCACCTTGTAGGCCTCCGCCAGGTTGCGCAGCAGGCACAAGCTGGTGCCGCCGCCCACATCGCTCGCCACCGACACCGGCACACCCGCGTCCTCGGCCCCGCGCCAATCGAACAGCCCACTGCCGAGAAACAGGTTGGATGACGGGCTGTGCGCAATCTGCGCGCCGGCATCGCGCAGCACGGCACGGTCGGCGTCGTCGATCCAGATGCCGTGCGCGAACACGCCGCGCGCATTCGTCAGCCCGGCACGTTCGTACACGTCGAGATAGCTGCGCGCCTCGGGGAACAGCTCGCGCACCCACGCCACCTCGGCCTCGTTCTCGGCCAGATGCGTCTGCATGAACAACCCCGGATACGCCGTGCACAACTGCCCCGCCATCGCGAGCTGTTCCGGCGTGCTGGTCGGCGCAAAGCGCACCGTCACCGCATAGGCGAGCCGATCCTTGCCGTGCCAGCGGTCCATGAGATCGACACAGGCGCGCGCCGCGTCTTCCACGTCGTCGCACAGCAGTTCGGGCGCATGCCGGTCCATCAGCACCTTGCCGGTCACGAGCCGCATGCCGCGTGCCTGCGCCGCAGCGAAGAGGCGGTCGGCGCTGACCTTGTGCACCGTCGGAAACACCACGGCGCTGGTCGTGCCGTGCGCCAACAGTGCATCGAGAAATCGCGCGGCGCCCGCCTCGGCCACGGTTTCATCCGCATAGCGGCACTCGGCGGGGAAGGTGTACGTGTCCAGCCAGTCGAGCAGTTGCGTGCCGTAGCTTGCGATCACGTCGAGCTGCGGGCTGTGTACATGGGTGTCGATGAAACCGGGCATCACCAGCCGCCCGCGGTGGTCGTGCCGCGTCCACTCGCCGGCCAGCGGCTCGTCGCCGGGCTGCGCGCCGGCGATGCGGCCGTCTTCGATCAGCAGCCAGTGGTCGGGCCGGTAACGCACGGCCGCGCTGTCGGTCGCGCCCCAACCGGGCGCGCCGGTGAAGTCGAGCAGATCGCCGCGCAGGGCGATGCGGCGCGAGTCGGCGGGCGTGTCGGTGGCGCTCATCGGAAAGGTTCAGACTCACCCGGCCGGGAAAGAAGGCCGCATCGGCGGAAGAAAGGGCAGGATCGTATACACATCGGCTGGTGCCCCCGGCGCGCCGGCCGTGTTCATTCCACAACCGCCTCGATTCGATGACTTCCGCACCGATCCGCTTTTACCACCGTGGCCACCTCGTCGAAGTCAGCGATGCGCACCCGACGCGCAGCGTTCTCGACTGGCTGCGCGAGGACGCACGCTGCACAGGCACCAAGGAGGGCTGCAACGAGGGCGACTGCGGCGCCTGCACCGTGGTGGTGGGCGAACTGGCCGAAAGCGCCAAGCCGGGCAGCGAGGCGGTGCGCGGATTGGTGCTGCGCAGCACCAACGCCTGCATCCGCTTCCTGCCCACGCTGCACGGCAAGGCGCTGTTCACGGTGGAAGACCTGAAGGCAATGAACGGCGATGCGCTGCACCCGGTGCAGCAGGCGATGGTGGACTGCCACGGCTCGCAGTGCGGCTTCTGCACACCGGGTTTCGTGATGTCGATGTGGGCGGCCTACGAACGCCACGGCGCGCAAGCCACGCGGCCCACACGCCAGCAGCTCGCCGACGAACTGGCCGGCAACCTGTGCCGCTGCACCGGCTATCGGCCGATCCTGGAAGCGGGCCAGCGCATGTTCGAGCTGCCCGCCGTGACGCTGGACACGGCGCCGGTGATCGAGGCGCTGCGAAGCATCGAGCGCACGAACTATTTCCACTACGCGCCGTCCGGCGGCGGCAGCTTTCACGCGCCGCAAAGCCTCGACACGCTGGCGGCCTTGCGCGAAGCGCATCCGCAGGCGCAGGTGTTTGCTGGCAGCACCGACGTGGGTCTCTGGGTCACCAAGCAGCTGCGCACGCTGCCGGAACTGATCTACACCGGCGAAGTGCGGGAGATGAAGCGCATCGACGAGGTGAACGGCGAGTTGCGCATCGGCGCCGCGGCCTCGCTCGAAACCGCCTGGCGGGCGCTCGCCACACGTACCCCGCCGCTCACCGAGATGTGGCTGCGCTTCGCCTCGCCGCCCATCCGCCACGCCGGCACGCTGGGCGGCAACATCGCCAACGGCTCGCCCATCGGCGACGGTGCACCGGTGCTGATGGCACTGGATGCGCAGATCGAGTTGCGCCGCGGTTCGCGGGCGCGTCGAATGCCGCTGGCGGATTTCTATGTCGGCTACATGAAGAACCGGCTCGAACCGGGCGAGTTCGTGCAGGCGCTCGCTGTGCCGCTCGCGGCATTCGAGCGCACGCTGCGCGCCTACAAGATCAGCAAGCGCTTCGACAGCGACATCTCGGCCGTGTGCGCCGTGTTTGCGCTGGAACGCGAGGGCGACACGGTCAAGAGCGTGCGCCTCGCCTTCGGCGGCATGGCGGCCGTGGTGAAGCGCGCCGCGGCGGCCGAAGCGGCGCTTGTCGGAAGCGACTGGTCGCAAGCCAGCATCGACGCCGCGAAGGCCGCGCTCGTCAACGAGTTTCAGCCCCTCACCGACATGCGCGCCAGTGCCGCCTACCGATTGCAGGTGGCGCAGAACCTGCTGCAACGCTTCTGGCTCGAAACACGGGCCGAGGCGCCGCTTGCCGCATCCGAGTCAAGCGTGTGGAACGTGCGCGATCCGGAGGCCGTGCGATGAACCGATCCGTCGATCCCGGCGTGCTTCAACCCGACGCCGCCGCCACCGAAGCCGCCCACGCCGCCGGCGGCGCGCGCGTGGGCATCAGCCGCCCGCACGAATCGGCGCATCTGCACGTGGCCGGCGAAGCCGCGTATGTGGACGACCTGCCCGAGCTCGCCGGCACGCTGCACGCGGCGCTCGGCCTTTCGCCGATGCCGCGCGGGCGCCTCAGTGCGCCCATGCTGGATCGCGTGCGCGCCATGCCCGGCGTGGTGTCTGTGCTCACCGCCGCCGACGTGCCCGGCGCCAACGACTGCGGCCCCATCGTGCACGACGACCCCATCCTCGCCGACGGCGAAGTGCGCTATCTCGGCCAGCCGGTGTTCGCGGTGATCGCCACCACACGCGATGCTGCCCGCCGCGCCGCCGCGCTGGCGAAGGAGGTGCTGCACATCGAAGCCGCCGAGCCGCCGGTGCTCACGCCGCAGGAGGCGCACGCGAAGCAGCAATACGTGCTGCCGCCGATGCACCTGATCCGCGAGAGCCGCCCCGGCGCCACGCGCGCGGCCATCGACGCCGCACCGCATCGGCTGCAGGGCACACTCGATGTCGGCGGGCAGGAGCAGTTCTACCTCGAAGGCCAGATCAGCTACGCCGTCCCGCGCGAGGACGACGGCATGCTCGTTCACTGTTCGACCCAGCACCCGAGCGAGATGCAGCACCTGGTCGCGCAAGCGCTCGGCCTGCAGTCGCACCACGTGCAGGTGGAATGCCGGCGCATGGGCGGCGGCTTCGGCGGCAAGGAGTCGCAGTCGGCACAGTTCGCCTGCATCGCCGCCGTGGCCGCGGCGCGCCTGAAGCGGCCCGTCAAGCTGCGGCTCGATCGCGACGACGACTTTCTGATCACCGGCCGGCGCCACTGCTTCTGGTACGAGTACGACGCCGGCTTCGACGACGCGGGCCGCGTGCTCGGCGTGGAAATCACCCTGGTCTCGCGCGCCGGCCATTCGGCCGATCTGTCCGGGCCGGTGATGACGCGCGCGCTGTGCCACTTCGACAACGCCTACTGGCTGCCTGAGGTGCTGGCGCACGGCTTCTCGGGGCTCACCAACACGCAGAGCAACACCGCCTTTCGCGGCTTCGGCGGTCCACAGGGCGCCATCGCCATCGAGACCATCCTCGACAGCATCGCGCGACGGCTGGACCGCGACCCGCTGGACGTGCGCCGCGCCAACTTCTATGGCACGAGCGAACGCAACGTCACGCCTTACGGCCAGACGGTGACGGACAACATTCTCGCGCCGCTGACCGACGAACTGGAACGCAGCAGCGACTACCGCGCACGCCGCGCCGCGGCCGCCGACTTCAACGCGAAGAGCCCGGTGCTCAAGCGCGGCCTGGCGCTCACGCCGGTGAAGTTCGGCATCTCCTTCAACCTCGCGCACCTCAACCAGGCCGGCGCGCTGGTGCATGTGTACGTGGACGGCTCCATCCTCGTGAACCACGGCGGCACCGAGATGGGCCAAGGCCTGAACACCAAGGTGGCACAGGTGGTGGCGCACGAGCTCGGCGTGAACTTCGAGCGCGTGCGCGTGACGGCCACCGACACACACAAGGTGGCGAACACCTCGGCCACTGCCGCCTCCACCGGCAGCGACCTCAACGGCCGTGCGGCGCAGGATGCGGCGCGGCAGATTCGCGAACGGCTGGCCGCCTTCGCCGCGGCGCAGAACGGCAGCGATGCGAGCGCAGTGCGCTTCGCCAACGACGAGGTGCACATCGGCACGCATCGCGTGAGCTTTCCCGATCTGGTGGCGCAGGCGTATCTGGCGCGGGTGCAGCTCTGGTCCGACGGCTTCTACGCCACGCCGGGTCTGCACTGGAACGCGCAGACCATGCAGGGCCGGCCGTTCTACTACTTCGCCTACGGCGCGGCGGTGAGCGAGGTGATCGTGGACACGCTCACCGGCGAGTGGCGCCTGCTGCGCGCCGACCTGCTGCACGACGCGGGCCGCTCGCTCAACCCGGCCATCGACATCGGCCAGATCGAGGGCGCCTTCATCCAGGGCATGGGCTGGTTGACCACGGAAGAACTCGTTTGGCATCCGCAAAGCGGGCTGCTGAGTACCCACGCACCGAGCACCTACAAGATCCCGACGGCCAATGATTGCCCGGCCGATCTGCGTGTGCGGCTGTACGACGGGGAGAACGCGGAAGACAGCATCCACCGCAGCAAGGCAGTCGGCGAGCCGCCGCTGCTGTTGCCCTTCTCGGTGTTCTTCGCGATCCGCGACGCGGTGTCGGCGGTGGGCGGGCATGGGGTGGACCCGCCGTTGTCGGCACCGGCGACGCCGGAGGCGATCTTGCGGGCGGTGACGGTGGTGCGGGGGTCGGTTTGAGATGGGCCGCTGGCGCGTCATCAGCGGCCCCCTCACCCCAACCCTCTCCCCCGGAGGTGGAGAGGGAGCAATACGGCCTCACCACGTTCTGCGTGTTCCATCTCCCTCGGGCTGGAGATGGAGCAATACGTTGCCGCCGCGCTCTACCTGCCCCCTCTCCCGCTGGCGGGAGAGGGTTGGGGTGAGGGCTCTCCCGTGAACGCCCTGCGCGACATCGCCGCCCACTGGCTGCACGAAAACATCGACACCATCCTGATCGAAGTGGTCCAGGCCCGCGGCTCCGTCCCGCGCGGCGAAGGCACGCGCATGCTGGTGTCACTCACGCAAGCCGCTGGCACCATCGGCGGCGGGCACCTCGAACTCAAAGCCATCGAAGCGGCGCGCACGATGCTGACCACCCGCGAAACCGAGCCCCGCCAGATCGACTACCCGCTCGGCCCCGCTCTCGGCCAGTGCTGCGGCGGCGCGGTGAGCCTGCACTTCGAGCGGCTATCGGCACGACACGTCGATGCGTGGCCCGACGACACCCCGTTCTTCCACCTGCAGCTCTACGGCGCCGGCCACGTCGGCCGCGCCATCGCGCGCCTGCTCACCACGCTGCCCGTCACCGTCGACTGGATCGACGAGCGCGAGAACGAGTTCCCCTCAACACTGGCCGATGACGGCTGGCCGGCCCACATCCGCCGCATCGCCGTCGACACGGTCGAAGCGGAAGTGCGCGATGCGCCGCCGAACAGCTTCTACCTCGTGCTCACCCACCGGCACGACCTCGACCTGCGCATCGCCGAAGCCATCCTGCGCCGCGGCGATTTCGGCTTTCTCGGCCTCATCGGCTCGAAGACGAAACGTGCGCGCTTCGTGCATCACTTCGAGGCGCGCGGCATCGCGCGCGAGACAATCGCGCGGATGCGCTGCCCCATCGGCATCGAAGGCATCGCGGGCAAGCAGCCCGAGGTGATCGCGGTGGCGGCGGTGGCGCAACTGCTGCAGGCCGCTCAGCCTGCCTCGGCACCCGCCAGGCTCGCCAGCCGCGGCACGTCGAGCAATCGCAGCCGATAGCCACGCATCTCGATCACGCCCTTGCGCACGAGCTGCGCGCACAGGCGCGACAAGGTCTCGGGCGTGATGGCGAGTTGCGCGGCGATGTCGCGCTTGCGCTCGTGAAGCGTGATCACCGGCTCGTCGTCCGGCGAGGGAAGGCGCCGCAGCAGCCAGGCAGCGAACCGGCCCTCGGCGTCCTTGTGGGCGAGGTCGTGCACGAGTTCGATCAGCGGATCCATCGCGTCCGCCTGCGCCCGCAGCAGCGCCGGTGCGAGGGCCGCATGGCGCGGCATCAACGCATCGAGCGCCACACGCGGCAGCTCGACCACACGAGCGGCCGTCACGGCGACGGCATCGTTCAGGTAGGACCGATGCAGCCAGGCGCTCGTGGCGTCCAGCCAGGCCGGGCCGCTCACGCTGCGGCTGGGCCGGAATGCGCCCGTCGGTGCGTCTCGGCCGAGGGCCACCTGCCCGGCAAGCACCAGCACGAGGTTGGTGGCCGGCTGCTGCCGGGAAAGCAGCAGCGCGCCGGCCGACGCCTCATGCACGAGGGCCACGCGCTGCAGCGCTTCGACCAGCGCCGTCTCGGGCGCGGACAAGCCGAGCACGCCGGTCCAGTCGATGGACGGCGCAATGGACGCAGGCCTCACGCGGCGCGGCACGGATGGCGTACAGACGGAGAGATCGGAGGCTGTCGTTGTGAACACGTGTCTTCCTCGCGTGGCGGCTCGACGAAGAGCCACTGTGGCGGCGAAGAAGGCGCTCGTGGTTGCGGTGGATCAAGCGATGGCGGCGCGCGCGGCGCGGCAACGCCAATGCTTGATCCGCGTCGATCAGGCGGAGGCCGCCGCCCGTAGCACCACGATGTGCGCCTGCACATCGGTCTGCCGCTCTTGGCGGATGGCCGCCTGCGCCATCGACTGCACCGAGAAGCGGTGCCGCCGCGCCAGCTTTTGAAGATAGCCGCGCGAATGCACATAGCGCAGGTTCGGGCGCAGTTCGATCTCGGCCGCATCGCCGGCCTCGGCCGAGAAGGCGAACAGGCCGCCCGCGCGAAGCGCCACATGGGTGGCGGCAAAGAGTTCGTCGAGTTCGCCGAAGTACATCAGCACGTCGGCGGCCACCACCACGTCTTGCGAATCGGGCGAGGCGCGCAGCATCTGCGTGGCTTCGGCGCAGACCAGTTCGTCGTAGTCGCCCTGCTGCGCGGCGCGCTCCAGCATGCGCTGGGACAGATCCACGCCCACCAACCGCCGCGCGGCCGGCCGCAGCAGGGGCGCGCACAGGCCGGTGCCGCAACCGAGGTCCAGCACGTCCAGCGGATGCGCGGGCAGCACGCCTTCGAGTGCCTCGCACAGGCACTGCGGCGCCCGGTAGTTCAAGGTGTCGACCAGGTGCGACTCGAAGACCTCGGCGAAGTCGTCGAAGTGCGACTTCACCACCTCGGGCGGCGTGTGCGGCGGGCGCGGCAGCACGCCGAGCGCGGCGAGCGCATAGTCGACGCGCTCCGGTTCGGCGCCGAACTGGCGAGCCTGCTCGTAGGCGGCGATGGCCTCGGGCAGCTTCTCGCTCTCGCGCAGGGAGTCGGCGTAGCGCACGAGGGTGTCGAGCGTGTCCGCATCGACCTCCCAGCCGTCGGCGGGCGCCGCGGCGATGCCGGCCCCGGTGTCATCAGGTGCAGGCGCAGGGCGGGCGGCGTCGGGGCGGTCGGACATCGATACGGGGTCTCCTCGGGACGGCAGGCGGCGCGGCCTGCGCCGCGCCGATGTGCTCCGAGGGTAACCCTCGATGTGTCGTCGTCCGCCCGCGCGATGCGTGTCTGCGGGCATACCCCGAGCCTGCAGCGGCGATACGCGCGCAGGGCTGCACGCTGATCGCCGGTTCGCGCGCCTTCAGTCGCCGGCCACCTGGTGGGAAGCCATCAGCTCCAACGCACGCACGAGCGCCGAGTGGTCGAGATCGGCCATGCCGTTGGCGGCGCACACCTGCATGAGCTGCGCGGCGCCGGCCGTCTGCGGCAGCGCCACGCCCAGCGCGCGCGCGCCGGCGAGCGCGAGGCCCACGTCCTTCTGGTGCAGGCCGATGCGAAAGCCGGGGTCGAACGTGCGCTTGATCATGCGTTCGCCGTGCACCTCGAGGATGCGGGACGACGCGAAGCCGCCCATCAGCGCCTGCCGCACCTTGGCCGGGTCGGCGCCGGCCTTGCTGGCGAAGAGCAGCGCCTCGCCGACGGCGGCGATGTTGAGCGCCACGATGATCTGGTTCGCCACCTTGCAGGTCTGGCCGTCGCCGTTGCCGCCGACGAGGGTGATGTTCTTGCCCATCAGCTCGAACAAGGGCTTCACGCGGTCGAACACCGCCTGCGGACCGCCCACCATGATGGTGAGGCTGGCGGCTTTGGCGCCGACCTCGCCGCCGGAGACGGGCGCGTCGAGGTAGTCGCAGCCGAGCTCGTTGATGGCTTTGGCGAAGCGCTTGGTCTCGATGGGCGAGATGGAGCTCATGTCAACCACCGTCTTGCCCTTGGAGAGTCCGCTTGCGACACCGTTCTCGCCGAAGAGCACGGTCTCGACATCGGGCGTGTCGGGAACCATCAGGAGCACGATGTCGGCCTGCTGCGCGACTTCCTGGCTGCTCCCGCAGGCCGTGACGCCGGCGACGCCGGCCAGCGGCTGCGGCGTGGGCTTGCGGCTGTAGACGAAGAGTTCGTGGCCGCCCTTTTGCAAGTTGACCGCCATGGGCGTGCCCATGATGCCGAGGCCGATGAATCCGATCTTGCTCATCTAATGTGACTCCAGTTCAACTTGTCATGAAGCGGTCGCGCAGGCCTTGTGTGGCCGCCCGAAACAACCCCAGGTCGCTGCCCACCGCCACGAACGCCGCGCCCATGTCGAGATACCGCCGCGCATCGGCTTCCACCGGCGCGAGGATGCCCGTGGGCTTGCCTGCGGCCTTGGCGGTCTTGAAGACATCCGCGATGGCGGCCTGGACTTCCGGATGGTTGGACTGGCCGAGGTGGCCCATGCCCGCCGCCAGATCGGAGGGGCCGACGAAGATGCCGTCCACGCCTTCCACCGCCGCGATCTCGCTCACCGCCGCCACGCCGGCGCGGCTCTCGATCTGCACCATCACGCAGATGTTGTCGTTGGCGCGCGCCAGGTAGTCGGGCACCGTGCCGTAGCGGTTGCCGCGCTGCGACACCGACACACCGCGGATGCCTTGCGGCGGGTAGCGCGTGGCGGCCACGGCGCGGCGGGCCTCGTCGGCGCTCTGCACGAAGGGCACGAGAAAGTTGTAGAAGCCGGCGTCGAGCAGGCGCTTGATCTCCACCGAATCGTTCCACGAAGGACGCACCACCGGCGCGCTGACGCTGTCTTTCAGCGCCATGAGCTGCGGCACGAAGGTGCTCACGTCGTTGGGCGAATGCTCGCCATCCAGCAGCAGCCAATCGAAGCCGGCGACGCCGAGTACTTCGGCCGTGATGGGGCTGGCAAGCGAGCACCAGCAGCCGATCAGCCGCTCGCCGGCGGCCAGGCGCTGCTTGAAGCTGTTGGGAATGCCGGAATAGGGCGTCGTGATCATCGTGAAGTCCTGTGGTCGAAGCTCAGCGCACCATGCACGGCCGCTTCGGATCGAAGCGCCAGTTGGGCATGAGGCATTGCATGGCGATGGCGTCGTCGCGCGCGCCGAGACCGTGCTGCAGGTAGAGCTGATGCGCACGCTCGACCTCGGCCATGTCGAGTTCGACGCCCAGGCCCGGCCGCTTCGGCACGGCCACCTCGCCGCCCACGATGCGCAGCGGCTCGCGTGTCAGGCGCTGGCCGTCCTGCCAGATCCAGTGGGTGTCGATGGCCGTGACGCGGCCCGGCGCGGCGGCTGCGGCCTGGGTGAACATCGCGAGCGACACGTCGAAGTGATTGTTGGAGTGCGAGCCCCAGGTGAGGCCGAAGTCGCGGCAGGTCTGGGCCACGCGAACGGCGCCCTGCATCGTCCAGAAATGCGGGTCGGCGAGCGGGATGTCGACGGCCTGCAGGGTGAGCGCGTGCATCAGCTGCCGCCAGTCGGTCGCAACCATGTTGGTGGCAGTAGGCAGGCCGGTGGCGCGGCGGAACTCGGCCATCACCTCGCGGCCGGAGAACCCGCCTTCGGCACCGCACGGGTCTTCGGCATAGGCCAGCACGCCGTGCAGGTCGCGCAGCAGGCGAACGGCGTCTTTCAGCAGCCAGCCGCCGTTCGGATCCAGCGTGATGCGCGCATTCGGAAATCGCTCCTTCAGCGCGACGATGGCCTGCACTTCGTCTTCGCCGCGCAGCACGCCGCCTTTCAGCTTGAAGTCGGCGAAGCCGTAGCGCGCCTGCGCGGCCTCGGCCTGGCGCACGATGGCCTGCGGCGTCATCGCCTCTTCGTGGCGAACGCGCAGCCAGTCGTCCTCGGCGTCGGGCGCTTCCACATAGGGCAGCTCGCTCTTGCGTCGATCACCCACATAGAACAGATAGCCCAGCATCGGCACCGACGCGCGCTGCTGCCCTTCCCCCAGCAGCTCGCACAGCGGCACGCCCAGGTGCTGGCCCATCAGGTCGAGCAGCGCCGATTCGAGCGCGGTGACGGCGTGGATGGTGGTGCGCAGGTCGAAGGTCTGCTGCCCGCGCCCGCCGGCATCGCGATCGGCAAAGCGGGTGCGCACCGTGTTGAGCAGCCGCTGCCAGGTGCCGATGGACTGGCCCACCAATAGCTCGCGGGCGTCTTCCAGCGTCTGGCGGATCGCCTCGCCGCCCGGCACCTCGCCGACGCCGGTGCGGCCGGCGCTGTCGGTGACGATGGCGAGGTTGCGCGTGAAGAACGGCGTGTGCGCACCGCTCAGGTTGAGCAGCATGCTGTCGCGCCCGGCGACGGGCACGACGCGCAGTTCAGTGATGACGGGGGTGGTGGTACTGCTCATGGGCATTCAGGGCATCGGCACGAGGGCTTCGACAGGCTCAGGGCGAACGGAAATCACGACAAGCAGCGCCTCGCGGAGCCGAAGGCCAGCGCCATCAAGCGAACGCCGCGGATCCGGCTTTGCCGGTCCGCTGGTGTTGCCCCTCGAGGGGCGCGCGAAGCGCGTAGGGGTGGGTCAATTGACTGTGATATTGCCTGTCGAGATGACCTGCTTCCAGCGTGCGAACTCATTGGCCTGGAACTTCGCGAACTGCTCGGGCGTATTGGCGACGATCTCGAAGCCGAGGCCGGTGAGCTTGGGTTTCACCTGCGGGTCGTTGAGCGCGTCTGCAATGGCGGAGTACAGCTTGGCCTTCACGTCGGCCGGCAAGCCGCGCGGCGCGGCAACGCCCTGCCACGAATACACGTTCACGTCCTTGACGCCGGCTTCGGCGAGCGTCGGCACGTCGGGCAGCAGCGGCGAGCGCTTGTCGCCCGTCACGGCCAGCGGGCGCAGCTTGCCGGCGGCCACGTGCTGCACCACAACGTTGATGTTCTGGAACGACGCATCGACCACGCCTCCGAGCAGATCGGTCATGGCCGGCGCGCCGCCCTTGTAGGGGACGTGGATGCCGGTGGTGCCGGTGCGCTGCCAGAAGAGCGCCGCGGTGAGATGGTCGGACGAGCCGTTGCCCGAGGACGCGAAGGTCGTCTTGCCCGGCTCCTTCTTGAGCTGCGCGAGCACGTCGGCCACCGTCTTGAACGGCGAGGCCGCGGGCACGACGAGCACGTTGGGCGCCTGCACGGCCACGGTGATCGGCTCCAGGTCCTTCAGCGCGTCGTAGGGCACGTTCTTGATGAGGTGCGGTGCGATGACGAAGGGCCCGAGCGACGAGACGAAGAGCGTGTAGCCGTCCGGCGCGGCGCGCGCCACCTGACCCGCACCGATGGTTCCGGTGGCGCCGGCCCGGTTGTCGACGACGAAGCTCTGGCCGAGCTTTTCCTGCAGTTGCTGCGCCAGCGTGCGGGCAATCATGTCGGTGGAGCCGCCCGGCGGGAACGGCACGACGATGGTGACCGGCTTGGCCGGATAGGTCTGCGCCAGCGCGGGCGCCGCGGCTGCGGTCAGAACGGTGGCGGCGCACAGCGCCGTGCGGAGAAGCTGGTTCATGGGGGCTCCGAAGCGGCGCAGAGACGGCCGCAGTTGCTGGTGTTGTACGTCATCGTATAACTTCAAACAACCCGATCCGTTCAGGGAAAGCCCGGGGGCGCCGGCGCCGATCCGTTTGTCGGACCGCGGCAAAGGATCAGGCCGCCGGCACCAGCAAGGCTGCCCGCCGCCGGCGTTCGCGGCTGTTGGCCAAGTGCGTGCGCATGGCCGCGCGCGCAGCGTCGGCGTCCTGCGCGCTGATGGCGTCGAGGATACTCTCGTGCTCGGCGTTCACCCGGCGCAGATAGGCCTGGCGCTCGCGGTCGATGTCGGGCGAAGCGGCGTCCAGCCGCGCCCGCGGAATGATCATGGCGCCAAGGGTCGCCATCAGTTGCGCGAAGTGATCGTTCTGCGTCGCACGCGCGACCTCGCTGTGGAACTGGAAGTCGGCAGCCACGGCATCACGCCCCGCCTCCACCGCCTGCGTCATCGCGTCGAGTGCGCGCCGCATCGCGGCAAGGTTCTCGGCCGTGCGCCGAACGGCGGCCAGCGCCGCGGCCTCGGTCTCCACGCCAATGCGCAACTCGAGCACCGAGATCACGTCGCGCAGGGTCGCGAACTGTTCGGGCGCGATGCGAAAGCCGTTGCCCTCGGCCAGACCCAGCACGAAGGTGCCGATGCCGTGGCGCGTCTCGACCAGGCCCGAGGCCTGCAGCTTGGAAATGGCCTCGCGCACCACGGTGCGGCTGACGCCGAACTCGGCCATGATTTCCGATTCGGTGGGCAGCTTGTCGCCGGTGGCGAGCCGCCCTTCGCGGATGCGGTCGCCCAGCGCCTCGACGAGTGCAAGGGCAAGGGTGCGCGGCCGGCGCGGGGCGGACATGACCTGGGGAACGCTGCTCATCGAACTTTCTTGGCTGCTTCTTGGTGAATACCCCGAACCGTCTTGACAGGCCGCGCCGCTTGGCATGACGATTCGGTTCAGTGTTGTACGACATCTGACGACAGACAACAAGCCTGTCGAAGAGCAATGTAGCAAACCCACACGCTCGAGCGCCAGCCATGCCCCGTTCCGAGAGAACCTCGCGTGCGTTTCCAGTCAGCGCACTGCGCTTTCGACGCCTGCTGTTGACCGGCGCTGCCGGCGGGCTGGGGCGCGAACTGCGCTGGCGGCTCAAGCCGTACTGCGAGGCGCTGCGCATCTCGGACATCGCCTCGCTCGGCGACGCCGAACCCGGCGAGGAGCATGTCGCCACGCCGCTCGAAGACCGCGCCGCCGTGCTTTCGATGCTGCAGGACGTGGATGCCGTGGTGCACCTCGGCGGCGTGTCGGTCGAGACGCCGTTCGATCCCATCGTGCAGGCCAACATCGTCGGCGCTTTCAACCTCTACGACGCGGCGCGCAAGCACGGCGTGAAGCGCATCGTCTTCGCAAGCTCGAACCACGTGACCGGCTTCAACCGGCAGGACGAGGTGCTGACGCCCGATTCGCCGCCCCGCCCCGACGGCCTGTACGGCGTGAGCAAGGCCTTCGGCGAGAACCTTGCGCGCTTCTACTTCGACCGCTACGGCATCGAGACGGCGTGCCTGCGCATCGGTTCGTCCTTCCCCGAGCCGAAGGACCGCCGCATGCTCGCCACCTGGATGAGCTACGACGACCTGGAGCGCCTCGTCGTCTCGTGCCTCACGGCGCCGGTGGTGGGTTTCTCGGTCATCTACGGCATGTCCGACAACCGCACGCAATGGTGGGACAACCGCCGCGCCGCGCACCTCGGCTACGTGCCGCAAGACAGCTCCGAGCCCTTCCGCGCCTCGGTAGAGGCGCGCCAGCCCACGCTTGATCAGGGCGACCCCGCCACCCTCTACCAGGGCGGCGCTTTCGTGCGCACCGGGCCGTTCGACTGACGCTGCCCGATCCGTTTTCACAACCAGAGCCGACAACCGAGCCATCAAGGAGACAACCATGAACACACGACGCGCCCTCATTGCCGCCTGCAGTGCCCTCGCGGTGCTGGGCACCGCACCCCTTGCCGCCCACGCCGACACGCTGGTCATCAAGGCCGCCGACGTGCATCCCGCCGGCTACCCGAACGTGGTGGCGATCGAGAACATGGGCAAGAAGCTCGAAGCCGCCACCAAAGGCCGCATCAAGTTCCAGATGTTTCCCGGCAGCGTGCTCGGCGGCGAGAAGGAAATGATCGAGCAGACGCAGGTGGGCGCCATCGGCATCCTGCGCACCTCGCTCGGGCCGGTCGGGCCGGTGGTGCCGGAAGTGAACGTGTTCAACATGCCCTTTGTCTTCCGCAACGAGGCGCACATGCGCGCAGTGATCGACGGGCCCATCGGCCAGGAGATGCTCGACAAGATCACCGCCTCGCCCGCGAAGCTGGTGGCGCTCGGCTGGATGGACGGCGGCTCGCGCAGCCTCTACACCAAGAAGGCAGTGCGCACGATCGAGGACCTGAAGGGCCAGAAGATCCGCATGATGGGCAACCCGCTGTTCGTGGACACCATGAACGCGATGGGCGGCAACGGCATCTCCATGGGCTACGGCGAGGTGTTCACCGCGCTGCAGACCGGCGTGATCGACGGCGCCGAGAACAACCCGCCGACCATGTTCACCGCCAACCACTACCAGGCGGGCGCGAAGTACTACACCCAGACGCACCACCTCATCATTCCCGAGATCTTCGTGATGTCGAAAGTGACCTGGGACAAGCTCTCCAAGGACGAGCAGGCGCTGGTGAAGAAGTTCTCGCGCGAAGCGCAGATGGAGCAACGCGCCCTGTGGGACAAGAGCGTGGCCGACTACACGGGCAAGCTCAAGGCCGCGGGTGTGGAGTTCATCGAGATCGACAACAAGCCGTTCTATGACGCCACGGCACCGGTGCGCGAGAAGTACGGGGCGCAGTTCGCGGGGTTGATCAAGCGGATCGAGGCGGTGAAGTAGGCGTCGCAGCCGACCCCTTCTTCTCCGAGCGGCCGGGCGTGGCTCCCTCTCCCTCTGGGAGAGGGTTGGGGTGAGGGCCGCGGCCTCCCTACCACCTCCTGCCTCACGCCAACGCCGCGCCCTCACCCCTGCCCTCTCCCAGAGGGAGAGGGAGCCAATGCACCTCAGCCCCTATCGCCGATGGACTACCCACTGATCCGCCTGCTCGACCGCCTCTACCTCGCCAGCATCTGGGCCGCCGGCGCAGCCATCTTCTTCATGTCGCTCATCATCCCGTGGGGCGTGTTCACGCGCTACGCGCTGGGCACCGGCTCGCAGTGGCCCGAGCCCATCGCCATCCTCCTGATGATGGTGTTCACCTTCATCGGCGCGGCCGCGGCCTACCGCGCCGGCGGGCACATCGCCGTCACCATGCTCACCGACCACCTGCCCGTGCCGGCGCAGCGTGCGCTGGCCTTTCTCGTCGACGTGCTCATGGTCGTCGTCTCGGCCTTCGTCGCCTGGTACGGCACGCACCTGTGCATCGCCACCTGGAACCAGTCGATCGCCGAGTTGCCCTGGCTGCCGGTCGGGGTGACATACGCGGCCATGCCCATCGGCTCGGCCATCACCCTGCTGTTCGTCGTCGAGCGCATGGTGTTCGGCTCGCAATCGCACCGGCGCATCGTGCGCTACGAAGAGCAGCTGGTCGAATCGGACGGAGCCCGCTGATGGACACCTTCATCCTGCTCGGCAGCTTCTTCGCGCTGATGCTGGTCGGCGTGCCCATCGCCTACTCGCTGGGCCTGGCCGCACTCGCCGGGGCGCTGTGGATCGACATTCCGCTGGACGCCGTGATGATCCAGCTCGCTGCCGGCGTCAACAAGTTCTCGCTGCTCGCCATTCCGTTCTTCGTGCTGGCCGGCGCGATCATGGCCGAGGGCGGCATGGCGCGCCGGCTGGTCGCCTTCGCGGGCGTGCTGGTGGGTTTCGTGCGCGGCGGGCTGTCGCTGGTCAACATCCTTGCCTCCACCTTCTTCGGCGCGATCTCGGGTTCCTCGGTGGCGGACACCGCCTCGATCGGCTCGGTGCTGATTCCCGAGATGGAGAAGAAGGGCTATCCGCGGGACTTCGCCACGGCCGTCACGGTGAGCGGCTCGGTGCAGGCCATCCTGATTCCGCCCAGCCACAACGCGGTGCTGTATTCGCTGGCGGCCGGCGGCACGGTATCCATTGCGGCGCTGTTCGTGGCCGGCGTGCTGCCGGGGCTGCTGATGGGCCTCACCCTCGCCTGCCTGTGCCTCGTCATCTCGAAGAAGAAGGGCTACCCGAAAGGCGAGGTCATCCCGCTGAAGCAGGCGCTGAAGATCTGCGCTGATGCGCTGTGGGGCTTGATGACGATGGTCATCATCCTCGGCGGCATCCTCTCCGGCGTGTTCACCGCCAACGAATCGGCATCGATCGCGGTGGTGTGGGCGTTCTTCGTCACGATGTTCGTGTACCGCGACTACAAGTGGCGCGACCTGCCCAAGCTGGTGCACCGCACGGTGAAGACGGTGACGATCGTGATGATCCTCATTGGCTTCGCCGCGGCCTTCGGCTACATCATGACCTTGATGCAGATTCCGATGAAGGTGACCGCCTTCTTCACCAGCGTCTCGGACAACAAGTACGTCATCCTCATGCTCATCAATGTGATGCTGCTGGTGCTGGGCTGCCTGATGGACATGTCGCCGCTCATCCTCATCGTCACCCCCATCCTGCTGCCGGTGGTCAAGCTGCTGGGCGTGGACCCGGTGCACTTCGGCATGATCATGATGGTCAACCTCGGCATCGGCCTCATCACGCCGCCGGTGGGCACCGTGCTCTTCGTCGGCAGCGCGATCGCCAAGCTGAAGATCGGCGTGGTGACCCAGGCGCTGATGCCCTTCTTCATCGGGCTGTTCATCGTGCTGATGATGGTGACCTACCTGCCGTGGGTTTCCTTGTGGCTGCCTCGTCTGATGGGGCTCTGACGTGAGCGTTGTCTACGTCTCCAACGCCGACAGCGGCGACATCCGCGTGCTGCAACTCGGTGCGGATGGCGCACTGAACGAGGTGCAGCGCTTCGACACCGGCGGCATGGTGATGCCGCTGGCCGCAAGCCCCGATCGCCGGCGGCTCTACGCCGCGCTTCGCAGCGAGCCGTTGGCCGTTCTCAGCCTCGCCATCGATGCCGGCAGCGGCCGGCTGCACAAGCTCGGCGAAGCGCCGCTGCCCGCGAGCATGGCTTACCTCGCCTGCGACCGCAGCGGGCGCTTCGTGCTGAGCGCGTCCTACGGTGGGAACCAGGTCGCGGTGAGCCCGGTCGATGCACAAGGCGTCGTGCAGGCGGCGCAGCAAGTGGTCGCCACGCCGCCGAACGCGCATGCGGTGCAGACCGATCCGTCCAACCGCTGGGCCTTCGCCACCTCGCTCGGCGGCGATCAGGTGCTGCAGTACCGCTTCGACGCCGATACCGGCCGGCTCACGCCGAACGATCCTTTCGCGCTCGCGGTGCGCGCGGGCGCCGGGCCGCGCCACTTCCGTTTTCATCCGAACGGGCGCTTCGTCTACCTGATGAACGAGCTCGACGCGACGATCGACGTGCTCGCCTTCGACAGTGAGCGCGGCACGCTCGCGCCGCTGCAGACGGTGGCGTCGCTGCCACCCGGCTTTGACGGCGGCGCACCATGGGCGGCCGAGCTGCACCTCACGCCCGACGGCCGGTTTCTCTACAGCAGCGAGCGACGATCGAGCACGATCGCGGCGTTTGCCGTCGATGCGGCGAGCGGCCGACTGAGCCTCATCGGCCACACGCCGACCGAGACGGAGCCGCGCGGTTTCGCCATCGACCCGACCGGGCGCTTCCTGCTCGCTGCCGGGCAGAAATCGGACCGCCTCACGGTGCACGCCATCGACGGCGCGAGCGGGCGCCTCGCCACATTGCACAGCCACCCGATGGGCCGCAACCCGAACTGGGTGGAGATCGTCGACCTGCCCTGAGCGCCCAGCCATGCCTGCCGATCCGAAGCCGGCGCCGCTGCTCATCCGCATGGACGCTCGCGACAACGTCGCGATCGTTGCCAACAACGGTGGCCTGCCGGCCGGCACCGTCTTCGCCGACGGGCTGCGGCTGTGCGACCAGGTCCCGCAAGGCCACAAGGTCGCACTCACCGACATCCCCGCCGGCGAGGCGGTGCGCCGCTACAACGTGACGATCGGCACCGCGGAGCGCGACATCGAAGCAGGCAGTTGGGTGCACGAGCGGCTGCTGAAAATGCCCGAAGCGCGCAGCCTCGAAAACCTGCCCATCGCCACCGCCACGCCCGAGCCGCTGCCGCCCCTCGACGGCTACACCTTCGAGGGCTTCCGCAACGCCGACGGCTCGGTGGGCACGCGCAACATCCTCGCCATCACGACCACCGTGCAATGCGTGGCCGGTGTGGTGGCGCACGCAGTCGCGCGCATCAAGGCCGAGTTGCTGCCGCGTTTTCCGAACGTGGACGACGTGGTGGGGCTGGAGCACAGCTACGGCTGCGGCGTGGCGATCGATGCGCCCGATGCGGTGGTGCCCATCCGCACGCTGCGCAACATCAGCCTGAATCCGAACTTCGGCGGCGAGGTGATGGTGGTGAGCCTTGGCTGCGAAAAACTTCAGCCCGAACGGCTGCTGCCGCCCGGCAGCTTCGAGATCAGGGACGAACGGCAAGCGCCCGAATCGCTCGACGTGGTGCGCCTACAGGATGACGGCCACGTCGGCTTCGAGTCGATGATCGATTCCATCCTCGCGCGCGCCGCAGAGCACCTGGCACGACTCGACAAACGCCGCCGCGAAACCTGCGCCGCCTCCGAGCTGGTGGTCGGCGTGCAGTGCGGCGGCAGCGATGCGTTCTCGGGCGTGACGGCCAATCCGGCGGTCGGCTTTGCCACCGATCTGCTCGTGCGTGCTGGAGCCGCCGTGATGTTCTCGGAAGTGACCGAGGTGCGCGACGCCATCGACCAGCTCACCGCGCGTGCGGTGAACGCCGAAGTGGCCGAGGCCATGATTCGCGAGATGGCCTGGTACGACGCCTACCTCGCGCGCGGCCGCGTGGACCGCAGCGCCAACACGACACCGGGCAACAAGTCGGGCGGGCTGTCGAACATCGTCGAGAAGGCGATGGGCTCCATCGTCAAGTCGGGCACGGCGCCCATCTCAGGCGTTCTTTCGCCGGGCGAGAAGCTCAAGCAGAAGGGCTTGATCTACGCCGCCACGCCGGCCAGCGATTTCATCTGCGGCACGCTGCAGCTGGCCGCCGGCATGAACCTGCACGTCTTCACCACCGGTCGCGGCACGCCCTACGGGCTGGCCGAATGCCCGGTGATCAAGGTCGCCACGCGCAGCGATCTCGTGCGGCGCTGGCACGACCTGATGGACGTGAACGCCGGGCGCATTGCCGACGGCACGGCAAGCATCGAGGACGTGGGTTGGGAACTCTTCCACCTCATGCTCGAGGTGGCGAGCGGGCGGCAGCGCACCTGGGCCGAGCGGCATCGGCTGCACAACGCGCTGGTGCTGTTCAACCCGGCGCCAGTGACCTGATCGGGCGGAAACCCGCGATTGCGAAGGCTGTTTTGAATTCCGCATAGCAGAATATGGAGATGGTTTTTCCCCATTGAACTGACCGACGGATCGTTTTACAACTGCAAACCTCGCTCAACAAAGGAATGCAGCCATGACGATACTGTCCTTCGCCAAAACATATTTGCCCTCAATTTCGGCCAGCATATTGTCGGCAGCGCTTGTCATTCCGGGTATTGCCTCTGCCCAGGATAAATCGGTTACCTGGCGCGTTCAATCGCACTGGCCTTCGTCCAGCAGTTCCTACGAGGACAGCCTGGTCCGCATCAAGAACATCATCGAAAAGCGCACCGAAGGCCGGGTCAAACTCCAACTGTTCGAGGCAGGGGCACTGTTCAAGGCACCCGAGATCTTCAATGCCGTCAGCCGCGGCGTGATCCAGATGGGCACCATCTCGCCGGCCTACGCGCAAGACAAGATGAGCCTCGCGGGTATCGCCTCGGGCCTGCCTTTTGCGTTCCGCAATGTCTGGGAAGTCGAGTACTTCCACATGAACATGGGCTTCGAGGCCATGCTGCAGGAAGAGGCGGCGAAGCACGGCGTCTACTACTCCACCGACAAGGTCTACCCGACCGAAATGGTCGTGAAGAAGCCCATCAACAGCATGGAGGACTTCAAGAAACTGAAGATCCGCTCTTCCGGTGCGCTGCAGAAATTCCTGACCGAAGCGGGCGCGGCCGGAACTTATCTGCCGGGCGGCGAGCTTTATCCGGCGCTGTCCAGCGGGGTTGTCGACGGAGCGCATTGGGGTGCCGCACAGGGCGCGGCGAGCATGAAGCTCTATGAGGTCGCGAAGTATCACGTCAAGCCGCCGCTCAATATCGCCGGCACCGACGCATTCGTCATCAACCAGAAGGCCCTCGAGAAGCTGTCTGCCGCCGACCAGAAGACGGTCAAGGACGCGCTGAAGGAGCAGTTCTATTTCCGCACCGTCGAATACCTGTACCTGGAGAAGATTGCCTTGTCGAAGGCCATCAAGGAGGAAGGTGTGAAGGTGAATACGTTGCCGGACGACGTCGCGAAGCAACTGGCAGCCGTCGCCCAGAAAACCTGGGATGCGGAAGCCCAGCGCAGCGAACAGGCCGCGAAGGTCGTGAAGATGATCCGGGCCTTCCTGACCGATCTCGGTTATCTCTGACCGGCTTCGCTCTTCAATGAACCACGAAACGGGTCGCGTCGACCCGTTTTTCATGCATCGTCCAGATCTCTCGCGGAGGATTCAATGCGCTTGATTCCTGCATTCATAGGCGGAATTACCCGTCTAAACGATTTCATCGGCCGCTGGGTCTCGTATCTGGTTTACGGCATGTTTGCCTTCCTGATACTTGAGGTCTTCTTTCGCTACTTTCTGCAGGGGCCAACCGTCTGGACCAATGAGCTCAGCCAGATGCTGTTCGGCCTCTACACCATCATGGCGGGCGGTTACATCATGGCGCACCGAGAGCACGTGAATGTCGACCTGCTGTATTCCACCTTGCCGCGCCGCGCTCAGGCGGTGATCGACATTTTCACGTCGATCATCTTCTTCCTCTTCACGCTGGCGCTGCTCTACTTCGGCGGCTCGATGGCGTGGGAATCCATCCAGAACATGGAAACGTCCTTCTCCGCCTGGAACCCGCCGGTCTGGCCGATCAAGGCGGCCATTCCCATCGGTGCGGCTCTCCTCTTGCTCCAGGGCATCGCCAAACTCTTCGAGGACATTGCGGTTGCCACCGGAAGAAAAACGGATGAGCGAAAAACGACGCGGGGAGAATACAAGTGAGCATCGAACTCCTGACGATTCTCTTCTTCGGCTCGCTGATACTGTTTCTCGTTCTCGGGCTGCCGCTGACCTTCGTGCTCGGCGGCGTATCGGTCGTCTTCCTGTACTTCACGTGGGGCGCCGACGCCTTCTATCTGGTTGCCTCCCAGATATGGAGCACGATGAACAGCTTCACGCTCATCGCCATACCGCTGTTCGTGCTGATGGCGATGATTCTGGAACGCACCGGGGTGGCCGACGACCTCTACAAGATGATGCACTTGTGGTGGGGCGGCGTTCGCGGCGGCCTGGCCATCGGCACGTTGGCCATCTGCGCCATCTTCGCCGCCATGGTGGGGATCAGCGGCGCCGCGGTGGTGGCCATGGGCACGATTGCGTTGCCGGCCATGCTGGCACGCGGCTACGACAAGAAGCTCGCACTCGGTTGCATCAACACCGGCGGCGGCTTTGGGATATTGATACCGCCCAGTGTGCTGATGATTCTCTATTCACTGGTGACCGGTGTTTCTGTCGGGCAGATGTTCGCGGCGGGTGTGCTGCCCGGGCTGCTGCTGCTGGTGCTGGTGTCGATATACATATTCGCGCGCTGCTACTTCCAGCCCGAAATGGGGCCGGCGCTTCCGCGCGAGGAGCGCGGAACCTGGCCGGAGAAACTCCGCGCACTGCGAGCGGTGATTCTGCCCGCGGCCATCGTCGTCATGGTGCTCGGGTCGATCATCGGCGGAATCACCACGCCGACCGAGGCTGCTGCGGTGGGCGTACTCGGCGCCATGATCGCCGCGGCCGTGCATCGCAAGTTGACGGTGAAGCTCCTGCATGAGGCCTCGATCCGCACCTTCAAGCTGACGGGCATGATTGCGTGGATCCTGTTCGCGGCCCACGCATTCAGCGCCGCTTATCAGGGCATGGGCGCCCAGGCGCTGATCGAGGGTGCGATGTCTTCCATTCCCGGCGGGAAGTGGGGAATCATCATCGTCATGGAAATCATCCTTTTCTTCATGGGGATGGTTCTCGACCCGGTCGGCATCATGCTGATCACACTGCCGGTATTCATGCCGATCATTCTGGAACTCGGTTTCGACCCGATCTGGTTCGGCATCCTGTTCATCATCAACATGGAAATCGGCTACATGACGCCGCCGTTCGGGTTCAACTTGTTCTACCTGAAGGGAATCGTGCCGCCGAGTATCACGATGAAGGATATCTACACCTCGGTGATTCCTTATGTGGGGGTACTGATTCTCGGCATGGTGATCATCATGATCTTCCCGAGCATCGCGACTTTCCTGCCGCGGGCGCTGTTCTGATTCATTGCGCCACAAGAAACCGGAGCGCTCGCTCCGGTTTTTTTGTGCCCGTCAAGCCACACATCGCACGTACGGCGGCCCAACGCGCATACCACGTCACGACTCGCGCAGCGCGGCGCATTGCCGGCACACCAGCCCCTCGGGTAGAAACGCGCACGCCAGAACCATCGAGGCACCACCCATGATCAGTTCGCACATGGCTGCGGCCGACACGCTGCTCGACGCGATGCAGTTCGAGGCCGATCCGCTGGCCGACCGGACGATCACGACCATCCTGCATCCGCACGGCGCGCCTGTGCGTGCGCTCGGGCCGGATCACCGCGATGCCTGGGAGCGCATCGCCATCGTCAACCAGCAGATCGCGCAGTGGAGCAGCAACGCGGGCGTGGCCGACTGGTCGCCGCAAGGCGGCTCGGTGCCGCCCGACGTGGAAGAGGCGCTGCGCAGCTACCTGCGCGTCGCGACCGCCCTGCCTGAATGGGCCGACCGCGCGAAGATCCGCCGCGCCGAAGACCTCTTCATGCAGCAGGGCGTGCTGTCGTGCACCCTGCTCTTCTGCGCCAGCCTGCCCGAGTGCTACGTGGTGCCGAGCGTCGCCGAAGTGCTGCAGACCACCGGCCAGCTGGAGCAGCACACCGAGTACCGCATCCGCGCGACGGGGGCGATGATCTTTCCCGTGATGATGCGCGGCGGGCTGACCGATCCCTCCGGCGCCGGCGTTGCGCAGGTGCTCAAGGTGCGCCTGATCCACGCAACCATCCGCCACCTCATCCTGCGCGGCAGCCCGGAGGAGGCGATGGCCGCGCTGGCCGGTGCACGGCACGTGCGCGGTGCCGGCGTGGTGGCGCCGCTCGCCGCCGAGCGCGGCCCGGCAAACATGCACCAGGCGCTGTTCGCCCGCGGCTGGAAACTCGGCGAAGACGGCCTGCCCTGCAACCAGGAAGAACTCGCCTACACGCTGCTCACCTTCGGCTTCGTGCCGCTGCGCGGCCTGCGCACGCTCGGCGTCGGCCTGTCCCCCGCGGACGAGGAAGCCACGCTGCACGCCTGGAACGTGATGGGGCATTTCGTCGGCGTGCGCCGCGAGCTGATGGCCGAAACCATGGAAGAGGCCGAAGCCTTGTTCGCCCGCATGCAGGCGCGCGGCCGGGCACGGCCGGTCGAATCCGACTGCCGCCCCGCCCTGGCGCGCGCACTGATGCAGACCATGGAGAACGTGATCCCGCTGCGCATCGCCAAGCCGTTTCCGGTGCTGCTCACGCGGCGCCTGTGCGGGCGCGCCGCGTCGCGCGACCTGGCGCTCGACACGCGCGCGTCGTGGCTCTCCAAGCTCGCCTTCGTGCTGGTGATGGGCACCATCCGCGGCATCGACTGGCTGGTGCAGCGGTGGAAGTCCAATTTCTCCTTCGCGCGGCTGATCACGCGCGTGGTCGGCTACCGCTTCCTCACGCAGATGCTGATGGACCAGACGCGGCCGCTCAAGCTGCCGCAGCCGGTGCTCGATCGGGTCGACCGCGTGATGGCGAGCTGGGGCGACGACCCGCATGCACCACGCTGGGTCAACACGCTCGAAGATCGCTTCACCGTGCGCGGAAGTTGGCAACCCGCGGCGGAACGCTAGACAGAACGCCCGTCAAGACGGCACACGGCGCCGCATTCCTCGCGCAGAATCCGCGGTTTCGCGCACCCGGCACCGGATCGTCATCGACATGCAGTGCAGCCACTTCCCGACCGCGACCGCCTCCCTGCGTCGCTCGCGCCGCCCGAGCTGGCCGGCCCGCATGCTCGCGCTGATGCTCATGCTGATGCTCGGCGGGCTGCTGCCGCTGCTTGCCGCGGCCGCTCCGCTGCCGCCCGCGCCGCTGGTGCTCGACGACGGCACCGCGGTCATCGAGGCCTGGCCCGCCGTCACCGTGCTGCCCGAAGACGATCGGCCGATCGACATTCGCGAAGCCATCGCCTCCGCCTCTCGCTTCACCGTGCCGCAGACGGCCTACGGCACGCTCGGCATGCACAAGCAGCCGGTGTGGCTGCGCGTGCCGGTGTCGGTGCCGGCATCGGCTGATGGGCGCTGGATCTTCGACATCGACTACGCGGTGCTCAACCGCGTGGAACTGCATGTGGTGCGCGACGGCCAGGTGCTGCAGCGCGTGGTGCTCGGCAATCTCGAGCCCTTCGCCGAGCGCCCGCTCGCGAGCCGCACACCGGCCACGCCGCTCGAGTTCACGCCCGGTGCCGACTACGAACTCTTCATGCGCGTGCACACGCTAGGCGGCATGGTGGTGCCGATCACGCTGAACAAGCCGGCCGCCTTTCACGCCCGCGCGCTGAACGAGCATCTGCTGCAGGGTCTGTTCACGGGCCTGGGCGTGTGGCTGCTGCTCTACAGCCTGCTTCAGTGGCTGACGCTGCGCGACAGCCTCTACATCAAGTACGCGATGCTGATCAGCGGCAGCATCGCCTTCTCGATCTTCCAGTTCGGCCTGGGGCAGCAATACCTCTGGACCGACAACGACTGGCTCGAGCTGCATGCCGGCGGGCTCTCGGCATTGATCGCCTCGGCGGGCACCTTTCTCTTCGTCGAGCAGGCGCTGGCGCGGCCGTCCACCAGCCGCCTGTTCAGCCGCGTCATGGTCCTCGGCGCGGCCACGCTGCTTCTCTTCGCACTGCTGTACGCCGCCGACCTGGTGCACGTGCACACCATCAGCATCGTGATCGGCACGCTGGGCCTGCTGCCGGCGCTGATGGGCCTGCCCGGCGCCATCGCGCGCGCGCGCCGCGGCGACAGCGTGGGCTGGTACTTCCTGTTCGCGTGGATGGGCTACTTCGTCTCCACCTGGGTGATGGTGCGCATGCTCAAGGGCGGCATCGACGTGAACTTCTGGACGCTGCATTCGTTCCAGATCGGCGCCACGCTCGACATGCTGCTGTTCATGCGCGTGCTCAGCCTGCGCTCGGCCGAGCTGCATGCGCAGGCCCAGCACGCCACCCGCGAGCGCGAGATGCTGCTCTCGCAGGCCTTGACCGATCCGCTCACCGGCCTGCCCAACCGCCGCGGGCTCACCGCCGCGCTCGACGCCGCGCTGCCGCAGTGCTCCAACGAGAGCCTGCTCGCCGTCTACATGCTCGATCTCGACGGCTTCAAGCAGGTCAACGACCAGTACGGCCACGACGTGGGCGACGAGCTGCTGATGCAGGTGGCGCAGCGCCTGCGCGCCAACGTGCGCACGGCCGACGTGGTGGCGCGCCTCGGCGGCGACGAGTTCGTGGTCACCATCGGCGGGCTCAAGAGCGACCGCAAGGCGCACGAACTCGGCGCGCAGCTCGTCACTGCCTTTCGCCAACCCTTCGACGTGGGCGGCCGCATCTGCCACGTGGGCCTGACGATCGGCTACGTGCTCGTGCCCGTCGACGGCGACGACCCGGCCGTGCTGCTCAAGGGCGCCGACGCCGCGATGTACGCCGGCAAGCAGGGCGGCAAGAACTGCCTGCGCCGCGGCGAGCCGGTGGCCACCGTCGTCGGGGCGCTGTAGCCCCGCCCGCATCGTCGCCTTGCGCTCAGCGGTGCGGCGCTTCGGTTAGGGTCGGCGAATCGATCCGAGCGAGGCTGCACCGATGAAGTACGACGTGACAGTGCGCGGGCCGCGCCTCGAAGGCATGAGCGCCCACAGCGGCTACCGCATCCGCCTGTGCACGCTCGCCGCCGACGACCTCGACAACTGGCCCGTGACCGTGCACGTGCGCGGCTCGGAAAGCGAGGACGAGATCAAGGTCGACGTGCCGAAGAAGCACCTCGCCAGCGCCCGCGAGGCGCTCGACCACGGCATGCGCTGCGCGGTGCTGTGGATCGATGCGCAGGACCACCGCGTGCGGTAGGCCGGCATCCGTTCAGCGCTCGCGCGAGGCGAACACAGCTTCAATGCGCTTGTGCAAACTCGGGTTCGGCACCGGCCGGCCCGAGACCATCAGCATGAAGTTGTCGGCCAGCGTCTCCTCGGGGTGCAGCACGTAGTCGGTGTTGCCGCCGAGCCGGCGCAGGTAGTCGGCGGTGGCTTCGGGCTCGTGCCACACCGGCTCGCCATCGCGCATCACCGGCACGCTCTTCTTCGCCTCGGCGTCCACGCGCACCTCCAGCAGGCGCTGCTCCATCACGCCGATCATGGTTTCGCCGCCCGCAAGGTCGAGCGGCGCGTGCGAGGCCACGACGACCGGCATCACCGCCCGCGGCGTGCCTTCGATCGTCAGGCGCATCAGGTGCCGGTGGTGCGGCGCGTCCTGGTTGGCAATGCGCAGCTCGGTCCATGGCTGCGGCCATTGCAGTTCCGGCGCGGGCTCGAAGCCGATGGTGGCGTAGAGCTGCGTGGCGAACGCCGGCAGGTGGCGCGTCATCACATGGAAGAACTCGTGCGCCAGCACTTCCTCGTCGCGGTAGTTCTGGGTGTCGATGCGGGCCGTGGGCAGCACGATGGCGTGGGCCCGGCTGTGCGGGATGTTCTCGCTCTCGCGCCCGGTGGTGTTGACCAGCAGCACTTCGGCGGGCAGCGGCACCGACAGCCGCTCGAACGCGGGCACCAGCGCCTGCAGCGCCCGCCGCCAGCGCGCCTGCTCGGCCGGCGGCCACGGCAGCACCTGCTCGGCCTGGAAGCGCGCGAAGGCGCGCCGGTGCACCGGCGGGTCCATGCCCATCAGCGCCGCGCGCTGCAAGGCGCTCGTGGCGGCCGTCCAGTCGTCCTGCGCACCGAGCACGGCGCGCCCCTGCTCGACCGTGGCGAAGCGGACCATCGTGCCCGGCAACCCGCTGAAGACCGCCGGGTCGCGCGTCCACCACCACGCCGCGCCGCCGGCACCGGCCGCGAGCACCGCGCCCGATGCCGCACCGATCAGCCAGCGCCTGCGCCGGATGCCACCGTCTTCGTCGCCCATTCATTCCTCCCCACGAAGTCAGCAGGGAGGATAAAGGCGCACCTGCGTCGCGCCACCCACGACGCATGAACCCGCGATTAAGCGAACGCCGCGGATCCGGCTCCGCCGGTCCGCTGGTGTTGCCCCCTTGAGGGGGCGCGCGAAGCGCGTAGGGGGTGGTTCATCTAGTCGGTGCCTGCGGGGAAGCGCAGCACGGCGCGGCCGCTGCCTTCGTCCTCCACGGTGACGCTGCGCGACGGCGCGGCGCGGCCGTTCAATGTCGCGTGCACGGTGTAGCGCCCCGGCGGTAGCTGGACCAGCATGTAGGGGCCGTCCGCCGTGGCCTGCAGCACCTCGATGCCGGCCGCATTGCGCACGCTCACCTCGGCGCCTGCGGTGAACTGGTCGCGGCCTTCGGGGTTGGCCTGGATGAGTTCGATGGACAGCGGGAAATCCTCGCGCGCCGCCTCGAAGGCGGCCGATTCGCCCTCGGCCACGCCGCCGGTCACGTACACCACCGCGCCCGACTGCCGCGCCGCGGGCAGCGGCTGTTCCGGCGGCGGCAGCGCATCCTGCGCCAGCGCGACGCCTGCCGCCCACAGCAGGGCGGCCGCCGATGCCATCCGAAATCGCCGTTGTCTCATCGATGCGCTCCATGGGTTCATCAGCCGCATTGGACAATGCGGCTGCCGCGCCGTTCAACGCGGAGTGCAACACGGACCCCGCCATGCGCTACCCGCCGAAGACGCTCGCCGACGCCCGCGTCACCGCCGTCAGCACCAGCACGACGCACAGCTTCTCCAAGCAGAACCGCCCGTCGATCCGGCTGCTGGCCGGCCTCGGCGCGGAAGGCGACGCTCACCTCGGCGTGACGGTGAAGCACCGCTCGCGGGTCGCGAAGGATCCGACCCAGCCCAACCTGCGGCAGGTACACCTGATCACGGAAGAAACACTCGCCAACCTGCGCAGCGCCGGCTTCGAGGTGGCGCCCGGCCAGCTCGGCGACAAACCTCACCCCCTGCGGCATCGAGAGGTGCGCCGTCGCCGCCCCGATCGGGTGTGAACAGGCCTGAACCGGATACAACAGCCCCCCATGCCGAACGCCCTGCGCCACACCCTGCTGTCCGTTCGCGAGTTGCTGATCACGGCCGGCCCGCTGATCCTGCTCACCATCGGCCTGCTGGTGCTGGCCTACTGGGTGCTCGACCCCACGCCGCCCAAGCGCGTGGTGCTCGCCACCGGCGTGCCGCAAGGTGCCTATGCCGAGTTCGGCAAGCGCTACGCCGAGCAGCTCGCCGGCTTCGGCATCGAGGTGGAGTTGCGCAACACGCAGGGCGCGGCGGAAAACCTCGCGCTGCTGCGTGACCCGGATTCGGGCGTCGACATCGCCTTCGTGCAGGGCGGTTCCGACGCCGAGGGCGGCGCGCCCGCCGAAGCGCATCAGCTCGAATCGCTCGGCAGCCTCTTCTACGAGCCCGTGTGGCTGTTCTACCGCGCCGACAGCGCCCGGCGCCGCCTGAAGGCGGACTCGCTCACCAGCATCGGCCAGCTCGCCGGCTGGCGCATCAACATCGGCCCGCCGGGCAGCGGTGTGCCCAACCTCGTGAAGACGCTGGCCGAGGCCAACGGCCTGGAAGGCTCGGAGGTCACCCTGCTGCAGGAGCCGCAGACGCCCGCGGTGATGGCGCTGCTGGCCGGCGAGATCGACGCGGTGGTCTTCGCCTCGGCGCCCGAGGCGCTGATGGTGCAGATGCTGCTGCAGACGCCGGGCATCGCACTCTTCGACTTCGTGCAGGCCGAGGCCTATTCACGCCGCTTCGCCTTCCTGAACGCGGTGACGCTGCCGCGCGGCGTGGTCGACCTGGCGCGCGACGAGCCGCCGGCCGACGTGCACCTGATCGCGCCAACCGCCACCCTCGTGGCGCGCGAGAACCTGCATCCGGCGCTGGTGCAGCTCTTCGTGCAGGCCGCGCAGCGCATCCACGGCCCGGGCGGCTGGTTCCAGCGCAAGGGCGAGTTCCCCAACATCACCCGCACCGAGCGGCCACTCGCCGGTGAGGCCGAGCGCTTCTACCGCAACGGCGCGCCCTTCCTGCAGCGCTACCTGCCCTTCTGGGTCGCGAACCTGGTGGACCGCATGTGGGTGGCGCTGCTGTCGATCGTCGCGATCCTGATTCCGCTCACGCGGGTGGTGCCGCCGCTGTATGAATTCCGCATGCGCTCGCGCGTGTTCCGCTGGTACGGGCAGTTGCGCGCGGTGGAGGACGCGCAGGGCGAACGCCCGCGAGAGGATCTGGAGAAGGAGCTCGATGTGATCGAAAAGAAACTGGAGCACGTGAGCGTGCCGCTGAGTTACGCCGACGAGTTGTATGCGCTGCGCGGGCACATCGCGATGGTGAGGGCGCGCCTGCGCGGCGCGAAAGCTGATGCGTCAATCGAGGGCGAGCGGGCCGAGCGCCGGGCCGCTCCCAAGCCGGCCCGCGTCCCCTCGGGGGACCGGCCGACGTACTCGTCGGACGAGGGGTCGTCATGAACCGTCCGCATGTTGTCGTGATCGGTTGCGGCTTCGGCGGTCTGGAAGCGGTGCGCCGGCTGTCGCGCGAGGACGTGGACATCACGCTCGTCGACCGCACCAACCACCATCTGTTCCAGCCGCTGCTCTACCAGGTGGCGACCGCCGGGCTGACGGCGCCGTCGGTCAGCGGCCCCATCCGGCACACGCTGCGCCGCGAGATGGCGCGCGGCAACCTCACCATCCTGCAGGCCGAGGTGACGAGCGTGTGCCCGAAGGACAAGCACGTGCAGCTCGACCGCAGCGAGCCGCTCGCCTACGACCACCTCATCGTCGCCGCCGGCGCCACGCACAGCTACTTCGGCCACGATGAATGGGCCGCGCACGCGCCGGGGCTCAAGACGCTCGCCGACGCCTTCGCCATCCGCTCGCGCATGGTCGGCGCCTTCGAGCAGGCCGAGCGCTGCGTCGACGCCGCCGAGCGCGAGCCGTGGATGACCTTCGTCGTCATCGGCGCCGGGCCGACCGGCGTGGAGATGGCCGGCACCATGGTCGAGATCGCACGCCACACCTTGCCCGGCGAATTCCGCCGCATCGACTCGCGGCAAACCCGTGTCGTGCTGATCGAAGGCTCCGACCGCGTGCTCGGCACCTTCGTGCCCAAGCTCTCGCAGCGCGCGCGCGAGCAGCTCCAGCAGCTGGGCGTGGACGTTCGCACCGGTTGCCGGGTCACCGCCATCGACGCCGATTCGGTGAGCTACGAAACACGCGAGGGCGACGCCACGGCGCCGCACCGCATCGCCTGCAAGACCGTGGTCTGGGCGGCGGGCGTGCGCGGCGTGCCGCTCGGCGCGCTGATCGGCGAGGCGACGGGCGCCACGGTCGACCGCGCCGGGCGCGTGGTGGTCGAGCCCGATCTCAGCCTGGCCGGCCACCCGGAGATCTCGGTCATCGGCGACCTGGCCGCGGCGAAGAGCCACCGCCCGGACGCAGAGCCTGCGCCGGTGCCCGGTGTCAGCCCGGCCGCCAAGCAAATGGGCCGCACGGCCGCCGCCAACCTGCTGCGCCGGCTGAAAGGCGAGCCGACGCAGGCGTTCCGCTACGCCGACTACGGCAACCTCGCGACCATCGGGCGCAGCGCCGCAGTGGTCGACCTGCCGGTACCCGGCATCGGCAACCTGCGCTTCTCAGGCTACTTCGCCTGGCTGTTCTGGCTCTTCGCCCACATCTATTTCCTGATCGGCTTCCGCAACCGGGTGGTGGTGCTGATCGACTGGGCCTGGGCCTACTGGACCTACCAGCGCAACGCGCGCGTGGTGCCCGAGCCGCCCTCCAAACCGCACCGGGCTGGGTCCGACGCCTGATACGGAACAGCGGCCATGAACAGCAACCGTTCGGGCTGAGGTATCGAAGACCGAACCCGCTCGCCCTGAGGTATCGAAGGGCGCCGATTGTCCTGAGCTTGTCGAAGGACCTGAGGTATCGAAGGATCGGGCTGAGGTATCTAAGCCCTTGCGGCGGGAGCATCGAATGGACAGGCAAGCACTTCCCTTTCCCGAGCGCCTCGCGCGCCTTCGCGAGGCCATGCGCCGCGAAGGCGTGGCGGCGGTGCTCGTGCCCTCGGCCGACCCGCACCTGTCCGAGTACCTGCCGGGGCGCTGGCAGGGGCGCGAATGGCTGTCGGGTTTCACCGGCTCGATGGGCACGCTGGTGGCGGCGCGCGACGCGGCGGCGCTCTTCGCCGACAGCCGCTACTGGGTGCAGGCCGAAGCACAGCTCGCCGGCAGCGGCATCGAGCTGGTGAGGATTCCCACCGCCGCGGCCTCGCACCACATCGACTGGCTGTGCAGCCGCCTCGCGGCCGGCGACCGAGTGGCAGTCGACGGCGACGTGCTGGGCTTGGCCGCCGCACGGCAGTTGGAAACCGCACTCACCGCCGCCGGCATCGCGCTGCGCAGCGACCTCGACCTGCTCGGCGAGGCTTGGCCCGACCGCCCGGCTTTGCCCACAGCGCCGGTGATCGAGCACCGCCCGCCCCACGCCACCGAGCCGCGCACCGAACGCCTGGCGCGCGTGCGCGAGGCCATGCGCTTGCAGGGCGCGACGCATCACTTCATCTCGACCGTCGACGACATCGCCTGGCTGTTCAACCTGCGCGGCAGCGACGTGGCGTTCAACCCGGTGTTCCTCGCCCATGCGCTGGTCGACGCGCGTGGCGCCACCTTGTTCGTCGGCGCTGGCAAGGTGAGCGAGGCGCTGCCCGACACCTTGGCGCGCGACGGCGTCTCGCTCGCTCCCTACGACGAGGCGCCCGCCGCGCTCGCCGCACTGCCCGATACCGCCGTGCTGCTGATCGACCCCAGGCGCCTCACCCTCGGCCTGCGCCGCCGCGTGCCGCTGGCCATGAAAGTCGTCGAGGCCATCAACCCGAGCACGCTGTTCAAGAGTCGCAAGAGCGCGCTAGCGGCCGCCCACATCCGCGAGACGATGGCCGAGGACGGCGCGGCAATGTGCGAGTTCTACGCCTGGTTCGAGCAGGCGCTGGGCCGCGAGCGCATCACCGAGCTCACGGTGGACGAGCGGCTCACCGCCGCACGCGCGCGCCGCGCCGGCTTCGTCGGCCCGAGTTTTGCCACCATCGCCGGCTTCAACGCCAACGGCGCCATGCCGCACTACCGCGCCACGCCCGAATCGCATGCCGTCATCGAAGGCAACGGCCTGCTGCTCATCGACTCCGGCGGCCAGTACCTCGGCGGCACCACAGACATCACCCGCGTGTGGCCCATCGGCGAACCCACGGCCGAACAGCGGCGCGACTACACCCTCGTGCTGAAAGGCACGATGGCACTCAGCCGCACACGCTTTCCGCGCGGCACGCTATCGCCCATGCTCGACGCCATCGCCCGCGCGCCGCTGTGGGAGCACGGCCTCGACTACGGCCACGGCACGGGTCACGGCGTCGGCTACTTCCTCAACGTGCACGAGGGGCCGCAAAGCATCTCGAAAGCCCTGCCCGAGCCGCACATGGCGATGGAGCCCGGCATGGTGACCAGCATCGAGCCCGGCCTCTACCGCCCGGGGCTTTGGGGCGTGCGCATCGAGAACCTGGTGCTGAACGTGCCCTGCGAGACACCGGAGGCGGGCGCCTTCGGCGACTTCCTCGCGTTCGAGACGCTGACGCTGTGCCCGATCGACACCCGCTGCATCGAGCGCACGCTGCTGCAGGGCGACGAAGTGCAGTGGCTGAACGCCTACCACCAGGCGGTGCGCGAGCGGCTCTCGCCGCGGGTCGACGGCGCCGCCCGCGCCTGGCTGGCCGAACGTACGCGGCCGCTGTGACGCAGCCGGCCGGTGCCAGAATGCGCGCCATGATTCACCTCCCCGTCGTGTCGCGGCGCGCCGTGCTGGCTGCAGTCCTGTCGTCGTGCCTGCCTGCAGCGTTCGCGCTCGAGCCGCCCGCCGGGCCGCCCGTGCTGAGCGTGACCGGCAACATCGGGCAGCGCAACACGGCCGATGCCGCCGACTTCGATCTGGCAATGCTCGAGAAGCTGCCGCAGCACAGCATCACGACCACGGTGCCCTGGTATCCGACGGCACGCACCTTCACCGGCGTGCTGCTGCGCGACCTCCTGGCCGCCATCGGCGCGCAGGGCAGCACCCTGCGCGCCATTGCACTCAACGACTATCGGGTCGACATTCCCGTGAAGGACGCGCACGACCACGACGTGATCGTCGCGTACCGCCTGGACGGCCAGCCGATGTCGGTGCGCGAGAAGGGGCCGCTGATCATCATGTACCCCTTCGACAGCGCGCGCGAGCTGCGCAACGCGGTGCATTTCGGTCGTGCGGCCTGGCAGTTGCGGCGCATCGAAGTCCGTTGAGCACACACCTCGACCCCTACGTCAGCGGCCCGCTGCGCCGCGCGGGCGTTGCGCTGCTCGGTGTCGCGCTCGCGCTCGCGCTCGTCGGCGCCGTGTTCGTGCAGTGGCGGCAGTACAAGCTGCTCGACCGCACGGTGCATTTCCAGAACGACGCGCTCGGCTGGAGCTTCTTCCAGCTCGAGGCAGAACACCTGCGCCTGCGCAACGAACTGCAGGTCGCCGCGATCAACCTGCAGACGGCCGATCTTGCCGGCCTGCAACTGCGCTACGACATCTTCGTGAGCCGCATCGGCCTCGTCGACCACGAACGCGCGGCCGAGATCATGCAGACGCAGACCGCCTACCTGCCGACCATCGAGCGCGTGCGCGGCTTCGTGCGCCAGGCCGACCGCTACCTCGGCCCACCACCCACCGAGCCGCTCACGCCCGAGGCGGCGCAGCGTCTGCTCGGCCAGGTCGACGGCCTGAGCGTGGCGCTGCACGACCTGTCGCTGGGCGCTTCTCATCTGCTGTACGAGCGCGCCACGCAGCGCATCGACGGCATTCGCCGGCAAAGCCAGATCGGCATCGCGTTCACCTTGTTCCAGTGCCTGCTGATGCTCGTGCTGGCGGCGGTGGTGATGCGGCAGTTGCGTGCGCTGCAGCAGCGCCGCGAGCGGCTCGAGACGCTGGCCACAAGCCTGTCGACCGCACGCCTGGAAGCGGAGGCCGCCAGCCGCAGCAAGAGCGCCTTTCTCGCCAACATGAGCCATGAGATCCGCACGCCCTTTCACGGCATGCTGGGCATGATGTCGCTGCTGCAGGAAACGCCGCTGTCGCAGCAGCAGTCGGGCTACCTGCGCACGGCCAAGGAGTCGGCCAACCACCTGCTGGCCATCCTCAACGACATCCTCGACATCTCCAAGCTCGAATCGGGCAGCCTGCAGGTCTCGCCCGTGCCCGTCGACCTGGCGCGGCTGGTGCGCGAGGTCGAAGCGCTGATGCGCGCGCAGGCGCAGGCCAAGGACCTCGCGCTGCACGTGACGATGGACGCCGACGTGCCGCGCTGGGTGCGCACCGACGGCACGCGGCTCAAGCAGATCCTCTTCAACCTGCTGAGCAACGCCGTCAAGTTCACGCCCACCGGCCACGTGCACCTGAAGATCGCGACCGCCAACGACGGCGCCGACGCCGCGGCCACCGTGGTGTTCGCTGTCATCGACACCGGCATCGGCATGGACGAGGCGATGCAGGCGCGCCTCTTCCAGCGCTTCTCGCAGGGCGACGAGAGTACCTCGCGCCGCCACGGCGGCACCGGGCTCGGGCTGGAAATCTCGCGCAGCCTGGCGCGCCTGATGGACGGCGACATCGCCGTCGCGAGCGAACCGGGGCGCGGCAGCAGCTTCACGTTGAGCATCCCGCTGCCGGCTGTCGAACCGCCGGCGCCCGACGCGCGCGCCGCGGTGCCCGCCAGCACGTCGGCCGGGCGCCAGCTGCGCGTGCTCGTGGCCGAGGACCACCCGGTGAACCAGGTCTACCTCGAAGCGGTGCTCGACAAGCTCGGCCATGCCGCCGTGTTCACGCAGAACGGCGAAGAGGCCGTGCGCGCCGCGCAGGCGGAAGATTTCGACATCGTGCTGATGGACCTGCACATGCCGGTGATGGACGGCTTCGCAGCAGCCCGCGCCATCCGCGCCCTGCCGCTGCCGCGCGGCGCCATGCCCATCGTCGCGCTCACCGCCGACGCCTTCCAGGATTCCCAGGAACGCGCCCGCGCCGCCGGCATGGACGAGATGCTCACCAAGCCGGCGCACCTGCCGCAGTTGCGCGAACTGCTGGCGCGCTACGGCGGCGGCGAAGCGCCGCGCGCTGCGCCGGTCGCACGCGAGACGGCGCCCGGCGAGCTGGTCGACCACGCCACGGTGCAGATGCTGCACACCTCGCTCTCGCCCGAGAAGTACGCACGGCTGCTGGCGAGCTTTTTCGAGTCCAGCGGCGCGGCGATGGCACGTCTGCGTGAAGCGATCCGCGAAGGCGAGCGCAAGGCGATTCGCGAGCAGGCGCATTCGCTGAAGGGCGCGTCGGTCAGCCTCGGCCTGCGGGTCGTGGCGGAGCAGGCCAACGGCATTCAGCGTGCATCGGCCGATGCGACGCTGGCCGAGCTGGCGAGCCAGTTCGACTCGCTGGAACGGCAGTTCGCCATCACGCGAGACCTGTGCGCCACGCTCGGCTGGCTGCCGGAGGCCGCCGAGCGGCCGGTGCCCTGAGAGTTGCTCCCTCGCCCCCACAGGGGTGAGGCGAAGGCGGGAATAGACATCCGTGCCTGCGCACGGATGTCCCGCCGCAGCCGGCACGGCTTGCAAGCCGTGCCGTGGGAGGGTGGGGTGAGGGGGCCGCGGCCAAGGCTTGACGCTTCGATAGACGTCCGGCTGCGTTGACCACACCCTCACCCCAACCCTCTCCCGCGAGCGGGAGAGGGAGCAGGTCGGTCACACCACCACCGGCTCCGGCTCCAGCCGAATCCCGAAACGCCCGTACACGCTCTCCTGGATCGCCCGCGCCAGCGTCATCACCTCCGAGCCGATGGCGTCGCCGCGGTTGACGATCACCAGCGCCTGCTTCTCGTAGACCGCCGCGCCGCCCACCGCTTTTCCCTTCCAGCCGCAGGCGTCGATCATCCAGCCGGCGGCGAGCTTCATGCTGCCGTCGGGCATGGGGTAGTGCACGATCTCCGGATCGCGGCCGGTGATGTCGCGGCATTGCTCGCGCGTGACCACCGGGTTCTTGAAGAAGCTGCCCACGTTGCCGATCTCGCGCGGGTCGGGCAGCTTGGCGCGGCGGATGGCGCAGATCCAGTCGGCCACCTGCTGCGCACTCGGTGCGGCAATGCCGGTCTCGGCTACCTTGCGTTCCAGCTCCAGATAGCCCAGCACCGGCTGCCATGGCTTGGGCAGGCGAAAGCGCACGCGTGTGATGACGCTGCGCCCGGCGAGCGACTGCTTGAACACGCTGTCGCGGTAACCGAAGGCGCAGACGTTCGGACCCAGCACCACGCTGCGGCCGGTGACCAGGTCGACGGCGTCGAGCGACTCGAAACGATCCTGCAGTTCCACGCCATAGGCGCCGATGTTCTGCACCGGCGAGGCGCCGACCGTGCCGGGAATCAGCGCCAGGTTCTCGAGCCCCGCAAAGCCCTGCGCCAGCGTCCACATTACGAACTCATGCCACGGCTCGCCGGCACCGGCCTCGACGATCCAGGCGTCGGCGCGTTCCTCCACGAGGCGGCGGCCCATCACCTCGACCTTCAGCACCACTTGCGGCATGTCGCGCGTCAGGATGATGTTGCTGCCCCCGCCGAGCACGAACTTGGCCGCGCGGCCCAGTTGAGGATGGTCAACCACCGCGCGCACGTCGGCATCGCTCGCCACGCGCACGAGGGTGTTCGCCACCGCCGGCAGACCGAAGGTGTTGTATGGTTTCAGGCTCACGCCCGACTCGATATGCATGGCAGAATTTTCGCCCCATTCGCCATGCCCGACGCCCCGTCGGACAACTTCGGAGAGCCCCCGCGATGCCCAGCTTTGACACCGTGCTCGAGCCCGACCTCGTCGAGGTGCGCAACGCCGTCGATCAGACCGCCAAGGAAATCGGCACGCGCTTCGACTTCAAGGGCAGCTCGGCCCGCATCGAGCACAAGGAGAAGGAGCTGACGGTGTATGCCGACAGCGATTTCCAGATCGGGCAGGTTATGGACATCCTGCTCGCCAAGCTCGCCAAGCGCAACGTCGACGTGCGCTATGTCGACCGCAGCGCCAAGATCGAGAAGATCGGCGGCGACAAGGTCAAGCAGGTGCTCACCGTCAAGAGCGGCATCGACAGCGAGACTGCCAAGAAGATCCAGACGCTCATCAAGCAGAGCAAGATGAAGGTGCAGGCGGCGATCCAGGGTGACAGCGTGCGCGTCACCGGCGGCAAGCGCGACGACCTGCAGGCGGCGATGGCATTGATCCGCAAGGACGTGCCCGACGCCCCTCTGACCTTCAACAACTTCAGAGATTGATGGGATCCCCCCTACGCGCTTCGCGCGCCCCCAAGGGGGCTGAGCCCGGGCACGAAAGGTCCAGTGGACCTTTCGTGCCTGGCGAAGGGCCAGTCCTCTGGACTGGCGCGGCCTGCAAGGCAACACCAGCGGACCGGCAGAGCCGGATCCGCGGCGTTCGCTTGGAAATCCCGGGCTGATGCGCCGCCTTGTCCTGGCTGCGGCGTTGCTGTGCGCGACGGCAGCATCGGCCCAGACCGTCACCTTCAGCGGCAGCATGGGCAGCAAGGCGCTGCTGGTGATCGACGGCACGCCACGTGCAATGGCCATCGGCAGCGCGCACCAGGGCGTGAAGCTCGTGAGCATGGAGGGCGGCGATGCGGTGGTCGAGATCGGCGGCAAGCGCGTGCCGCTGCAGCTCGGCGCGCCGGTGAACCTGGGCGCAACCGCAAGTGCCGCGGGCGGCACGCAGATCGTGCTGACGGCCGGTTCGGGCGGCCATTTCGTCACCTCGGGCGCGATCAACGGCAAGACCGTGCAGTTCGTCGTCGACACCGGCGCGACGGCGGTGGCGCTCAGCCAGGATCAGGCGGAGCGCATCGGCCTCGACTACAAGAAGGGCCGGCGCGGCATGGCGCATTCGGCCAACGGCGCGGTCCCGGTTCATGCCGTGCGTCTCGCCTCGGTGCGCGTGGGCGACGTGACGGTCTACGACGTCGAGGCGATGGTCGTTCCTGCCTCCATGCCGATGGTGCTGCTGGGCAACAGCTTTCTCACGCGCTTCCAGATGAAGCGCGAGAACGACATCCTCACGCTGAATCGCCGGTACTGAGGTCCCGCCGCTTGTCGCGGCAGGGACAAAACGACCCTCGCCCCGCGTGCTAAAACGCCGGGTTCGACAAGCGCCCGCCAGGAGTCACGATGGACCTGCATTTCACCCCCGAAGAACAAGCCTTCCGCGCGGAGGTCCGCGCCTGGGTGGCCGAGAACCTGCCCAAGGACATCAGCGACAAGGTGCACAACGCGCAGCGCCTCACGCGCGACGACCAGCAGCGCTGGGCGCGCATCCTCGGCAAGAAGGGCTGGCACGGCTCGGCCTGGCCCAAGCAGTTCGGCGGCCCCGGCTGGACCGCGGTGCAGCGCCACCTCTTCGACGAAGAATGCGCCCGCGCCGGCTCGCCCGGCGTCGTGCCCTTCGGGCCGGTGATGGTGGCGCCGGTCATCATGGCCTTCGGTTCGCCCGAACAGCAGAAGCAGCACCTGCCCGGCATCATGAGCGGCGATGTGTGGTGGAGCCAGGGCTACAGCGAGCCGGGCTCGGGCTCGGACCTCGCCTCGCTCAAGACGCGCGCCGAGCGCCGCGGCGACTACTACCTCGTCAACGGCCAGAAGACCTGGACCACGCTGGCGCAATACGGTGACTGGATCTTCTGCCTCGTGCGCACCAGCACGGAAGGCAAGCCGCAGACCGGCATCAGCTTCCTGCTCATCGACATGAAGAGCCCCGGCATCACCGTGCGGCCCATCATCCTGCTCGACGGCGAGCACGAGGTGAACGAGGTGTTCTTCGACAACGTCGAGGTGCCCGCCGACAACCTGATCGGCGAAGAGAACAAGGGCTGGACCTACGCCAAGCACCTGCTCTCGCACGAACGCACCAGCATTGCCGACGTGGCGCGTGCGAAGCGTGAGTTGAAGCGCCTCAAGCGCATCGCCCGCGCCGAAGGCATGCAGGGCGACACACGCTTTCGCGACGAAGTGGCCAAGCTGGAAGTCGACGTGATCGCGCTGGAGATGATGGTGCTGCGCGTGCTCGCCGGCGAGAAGAGCGGCAAGCAGCCGCTGGACGTGGCGGGCCTGCTCAAGATCCGCGGCAGCGAGATTCAGGGCCGCACCACCGAGTTGATGATGATTGCCGCCGGGCCGTATGCCGCGCCCTATCTCTTCGACGCGATGGAAGCCGGCTGGCAAGGGGAATACGTCGGCGCCGCGCACTTCGCGCCGCTCGCAGGCGACTACTTCAACATGCGCAAGACCACCATCTACGGCGGCAGCAACGAGGTGCAGCGCAACATCGTGGCGCAGGTCGTGCTGGGCTGAACGGAGAACAACATCATGGATTTCGATTTCACCGACGACCAGGAATCCCTGCGCGACGCCGTGCGGCGCTGGGTCGACAAGGGCTTCGCCTTCGAGCGCCGCCACAAGATCGCCAAGGACGGCGGCGCAACACGCGCGGTCTATCGCGAGTTGGCCGAGCTGGGCCTCACGGGGCTTTCCGTGCCCGAGGCGCACGGCGGCATGGGCTTCGGCGCCGTCGAGGCGATGGTGGTGATGGAGGAACTCGGCCGCGGGCTGGTGAACGCGCCCTTCGCGCACGCCGCCCTGGTCGCGCCGGCGCTGCTGACTGCCGCGCCGCAGGAACTGCAAGCGCAGTGGCTGCCGAAGATCGCCGATGCCTCGGCCTTGGTCGTGCTCGCGCATCAGGAGCGCCGCGCGCGCTACCGGCTGAACCAGGTCACCACGCGGGCCACCAAGAACGCGACGGGCTGGGCGCTCAACGGCGAGAAGAGCGTGGTGCCCGCCGGCGACGAGGCCGACGCCTTCATCGTGCCCGCGCGCATCTCGGGCGCCGATGACGCGAGCGATGGCATCGGCCTCTTCCTCGTCGAGAAGAACGCAGTGCAGGTGCGCGGCTACCCGACGCAGGACGGCGCACGCGCGGCCGAAGTGAAGCTCTCGAATGCGAGCGCGGCGCTGATCGCCGAGGACGGTTTCGCCACGCTCGAAGCCGCCATCGACACCGGCATCGCTGCCCTGTGCGCTGAAGGCGTCGGCGCGATGGACAAGCTGCTCGCGCTGACGATCGAGTACATGAACACCCGCAAGCAGTTCGGTGTGCCGATCGCCAGCTTCCAGGCGCTGCGCCATCGCGTGGCCGACATGAAGATGCAGCTCGAACTCGCGCGTTCGATGAGCTACTTCACCACGCTGAACCTCGGAGAGCCGGCCGACGCCCGCCGCCGCGCCGTGGCCCAGGCGAAGTACCAGCTCGGCGCGGCGATCCGCTTCGTCGGCCAGCAGGCGGTGCAGTTGCACGGCGGCATCGGCGTGACGGACGAATACGCGGGCAGCCACTACTTCAAGCGCCTGACGATGATCGACCTGACGTTCGGCGACACGCTGCATCAGCTCGGCGAAGTCTCCGCACGCATGACGGACGAAGCGGGCGTTTTCGCCTAATGCTCGACGCGACCGGCGACTCGATCACCGACGTACCCGGCATCGCCGTCGGGCACTTCACCGAAACGCGCCGGCCCACCGGCTGCACCGTGGTCTTGGCGCCCGAAGGCACAGTCGGCGGCGTCGACGTGCGCGGCGCCGCGCCCGGCACGCGCGAGACCGACCTGCTGTCGCCGCTGAACACCGTGGAGACCGTGCACGCCGTGATGCTCGCCGGCGGCAGCGCCTTCGGGCTCGACGCGGCCGGCGGCGTGATGCGCTGGCTGGCCGAGCGCCAGGTGGGCCTCGCGGTCGGCCAGGCGCGCGTGCCCATCGTGCCGGCGGCGATTCTTTTCGATCTGTACGGCGGCGACCTGTCGGTGTGGCCCGATGCCGCCGCCGGCTACGCCGCCTGCGAAGCCGCCAGCCGCACGCCGCCGGCCGAGGGCAACGTCGGCGCCGGCGCTGGCGCACTGGTCGGCAAGCTGTTCGGCCTGCACCGCGCGATGAAGGGTGGCATCGGCAGCGCGTCGGTGTGCGTGAACGGCGTGACGGTGGGCGCGCTCGTCGCCGTCAACGCCGTGGGTGACGTGATCGATCCGCGCACGGGCGCACTGGTTGCGGGCGCACGAAGCACCGACGGCCGCTCGCTGCACGGCACGGCGCAAGCCTTCCTGCGCGGCGAGCAGCCCGGCCCGCTGGAGCCGGCCGCGGCCACCACGCTCGGCGTGATCGCCACCGACGCGCAGCTCTCGAAAGCCGCCGCCTGCAGGCTCGCCCAGATGGCGCACGATGGCCTGGCGCGCAGCATCAACCCGGTGCACACGGTGTCCGATGGCGATACCGTCTTCGCGCTCGCCACCGGTGGCAGCGGCCGCACGCCGCATCTCACGGTGCTGGGCACGCTGGCTGCCGAAGTCATGGCCCAGGCGGTGTTGCGCGCCGTGCGAGCCGCGCGCACGATCACCGACGCGCAAGGCCGCGTCTTTCCTTCAGTCCACGACTTTCCCTCTTCGTCTTGAAGCACCAGGAGCGTTCATGTCCCCATCGTTCGATCGCCGCACCGCGCTGGCCACGCTTGCTTCCGGCGCGCTGCTCAGTGCCTGCGGCAGCATGACCCGGACTTCCACCTCGGCGCAGGCCTATCCGCCCATCGTCTTCGTGCACGGCAACGGTGACACCGCCGCGCTGTGGATGACGACGCTGTGGCGCTTCGAGAGCAACGGCTGGCCGCGCGCGCGCCTGCATGCCATCGACATGCCCTACCCCGCCGCGCGCAGCGACGACACCAAGCCGCAGGCCGGGCGCAGTTCCACCACCGAGGCGATGCAACACCTGGCCGCCGAGGTCGACAAGGTGCTGGCGGCCACCGGCGCGCCGAAGGTGGTGCTGGTCGGCAACTCGCGCGGCGGCTATGCGATCCGCAACTACATCGCCAACGGCGGCGGCGCGGCCAAGGTGTCGCACGCCGTGCTGGGCGGCACGCCCAACCACGGCGTGTGGGCCAGCCCCGCCTTCCAGCCGGGCAGCGAGTTCAACGGTGCAGGTGCGTTCCTCAAGGCGCTCAACGCACCCAAGGGCGCAGAGGGCAACGAGGTCACGCCGGGTGTGAAGTGGCTGACCCTGCGTTCGGATCGCAACGACAAGTACGCCCAGCCCGACGGCAAGTGGATCGGCGCCCCCGGCACGCCCACCGGCGTCACCTTCGACGGCCCGGCGCTCAAGGGCGCGACCAACGAGGTGATCGCCAACGCCGATCACCGTGAGGTGTCGTTCGGGCCGAAGGCCTTCGAGCACACCTGGCGTTTCATTACCGGCAAGGATCCGGCAACGACGGCCATCACGCCCGAGGCGCAGATCGTGCTGAACGGCAAGGTCTCGGGCCGCGGCGTCGACAACGACCCGACCCAGGGCAGCGACCCCAGCAACCTGCCGCTCGACGGCGCCACGGTGGAAGTGCATGCCGTCGATCCGGCCACCGGCGAACGCCGCGCCACGGTGCACCGCCAGACCATCGACGCCGATGGCCAGTGGGGTCCGTTCGCCGCCGACCCGAAGGCTTCGTACGAGTTCGTCGTCAGCGCGCCGGGCTATGCCACGACGCACATCTACCGCTCGCCTTTTCCGCGCTCGTCGGACATCGTGAACCTGCGCGCTCGCACCCTGACCGAAGCCGATCAGAAGGCCAAGGCAGTGGTCACGCTCGACCGCCCGCGCGGCTACTTCGGCGTGCCGCGCGACGAGATCAGCCTCGACGGCAAGAGCCCGCCGGCCGGCGTGCCCGCGGGCGTGGCCGGGGTGTCGAGCGCCACCGTGCGCCTGACCGACGGCGTGGGCCGCGCGGTGGCCGGTGCCTTCAACGGCGAGCGCATCGTCGGGCGCGCCTGGCCGGTGGCCGACAACGAACTGACGGTCCTCGAACTGCACTACTGAGGCACACGCCATGACCGGTGCACGCACGCCCACACTGTTCTGGGAAGACTTTCCGCCCGACATGGTGCGCGAGTTCGGCAGCAAGGCGGTCACCCGCGAGGAGGTGCTGAGCTTCGCCGCCGCCTACGACCCGCAGCCATTCCATCTCGACGATGAGGCCGCCGCCGCGCATCCGATGTTCGGCCGGCTGGCAGCCAGCGGCTGGCACACCGGCGCGATGGCGATGCGGATGATGTGCGACGGCTACCTGCTCGACTCGGCCAGCCTCGGTTCGCCCGGGCTGGACAAGCTGCAGTGGGTCAAGCCGGTGTATCCCGGCGACGTGCTGCACATGCGCCTGACCGTGCTGGAAGCGCGGCCGATGAAGAGCCGGCCGCACATCGGCCTGACCAAGACACGCTGGGAGACCTTCGCCCGCCGCCCCGACGGTGCTGACGACCTGGTGCTGGTGACCGAAGGCTGGAACATGTTCCGCCGCCGTGAGGTGCCCGAGCCCGCGAACGGCGCCTCGTGAGCCGCGCCGGCACGGTGCGCCTCGCGCAGGCGCTGTTCAGCCAGGGCTTCGGCACGCGGCGCGAGTGCGAGGCGCTGATCTTTCACGGCCTCGTCGAACACGCCGGCCAGGTGGTCGACGATCCCGGCGCCGAGTTGCCGATCGAAGGCCTGGTGCTGCGCGTGCAGGGACAAGACTGGCCCTACTTCGTCAAGGCCCTGGTGATGCTGCACAAGCCCACCGGCTACGAGTGTTCGCAAAAGCCCAAGCACCACCCGAGCGTGATGAGCCTGTTGCCGCCGCCGCTGCGCCGGCGCAATGTGCAGCCCATTGGCCGGCTCGACGAAGACACGACCGGCCTGCTGCTGCTCACCGACGACGGCACGCTGATCCACCGCCTCACCTCGCCCAAGCACCACGTGCCCAAGGTGTACGAGGTGGGCTGCAAACATGCGGTGGACGCCGCGCAGGTGCAAAAGCTGCTCGCCGGCGTGACCCTGCTCGACGACCCTGCGCCGGTGAGCGCCGCTGAGGCCATCGCAACCGGCGAACGCGCCGACGGCCTGCACGGCCTGCGCCTGGTGCTCACCGAAGGCAAGTACCACCAGGTCAAGCGCATGGTGGCGGCTGGGGGCAACCGCGTCGAAGCGCTTCACCGCAGTGCCTTCGGCGCGCTGGAACTGCCCCCCGATCTGGCGCCGGGCCAGTGGCGCTGGCTGGATGGGCCGGGCGTCATCGCGGCTCGATAATCGCCCTCTTATGCAGGTATTCCGCGGTTTCCAGCACCCCGGCATCGCCCCGGCCTGTGCCCTCACCATCGGCAACTTCGACGGCGTGCACCGCGGCCACCAGGCCATGCTCGCGTTGCTGCGCAGCGAGGCGCAGCACCGCGGGCTGCCGAGTTGCGTGATGACCTTCGAGCCGCACCCGCGAGACCACTTCGCACGCGTGCTGAACAAGCCGGAACTGGCGCCGACGCGCATTGCCACGCTGCGCGACAAGCTGAGCGAGCTCGAGCGCTGCGGCATCGACCAGGTGGTGGTGCTGCGCTTCGATGCGCGCCTCGCCACGCTGTCGCCTCAGGCGTTCATCGACCGCGTGCTGCAGCAAGGCCTGCACGCGCGCTACGTGCTCGTCGGCGACGATTTCCGCTTCGGCGCCAAGCGCGCCGGCGACTACGCCATGCTCGATGCCGCCGGCCAGCGCGCCGGCTTCGACGTGGCGCGCATGCTGAGCTACGAGGTGCGCGGGCTGCGCGTCTCCAGCTCGGCCGTTCGCGAGGCGCTGGCCGCGGGCGACATGGCGCAAGTCGCCATCTTGCTCGGCCGCAACTACTCCATCAGCGGCCATGTGCTGCACGGCGCCAAGCTCGGGCGCGAACTCGGCTTTCCCACGCTGAACCTGCGCTTCGGCCATGCCAATCCGGCGGCCGGCGGCATCTACGTGGTGCGGGTGCATGGGCTGGCCGATCGCGTGCTCGACGGCGTGGCCAGCCTCGGCGTGCGGCCCACCTTGCAAGACAACGGCCGCGTGCTGCTCGAAACTCACTGCTTCGACTGGCCCGAATCGCTGGGTGCCGAAGGCGGCTACGGCCGCTGCATCCGCGTCGAATTGCTGCACAAGCTGCACGACGAACTGCGCTATGAATCGCTGGACGCGCTGCGCGAGGGCATCGCGCGTGACGAGGCCAACGCGCATGCGTGGTTTGCCGCACAGGGTTGACACGCGCGTATCGGCACGTGGTTTGCCGGCTGGCGTGATGGCCGATCGTGGCCGAAATACACAAGGAGCCCGCCATGATTCGTCACACCGCATCGCTGCTCGCCATGGCTGCATTACTGGCCGCCTGCGGGACCACCACGCGCGACCGGCCGGTGGCGCTGGCCGAACTGCGGCCCACCGCCGGCAACACCGCCGAGGGCTCGGCCTGGTTCGTGCAAGACCGCAACGACGTGGTGGTACACGCACGGGTCAAGGGCCTGAAGCCCGGCAGCGAACATGGCTTCCATGTCCATGAACGCGGTGACTGCTCGAACAACGCCGAGGCGGCCGGCGGCCACTTCAACCCGACCAAGATGCCGCACGGCGGCCAGGGCGGGCCGCACCATGCGGGCGATATCCCGTCGCTGAAGGCCGATGCCGCCGGGGTGGCGGAAGCCAAGTTCCACATCACCGGCGTGCTGATGGGCGGCGGCGACACCGACCTCATCGGCAAGGCCGTCGTCGTGCACGCCAACCCCGACGACTACACCAGCCAGCCTTCGGGCAACGCCGGCCCGCGCATCGCCTGCGGCGTGCTGCTCACGCCCACCGGCGGCGAGAACCCGAAGTTCGTGCCCGCGCAGATGTAGGCGCGGCGCGGCCCGGGCGGGGGCCGGCCGGTAGAATCGACACCCATGTCTCTGCGATCCGTCCGCCCGACTTCGCCGCGCTGGCACACCGCCACGCGCCGCCAGACGACGCGCGATCGAATTTGACGCACGCGGCCCGAATCCCTTCGGGCCGTTTTCACTTGCGTCGCCCCGACCCTCGGGGCCCATGATTTCCGCCGGGCGCCACGCCTCGGCCTTCCCAGCGCGGGAACGCGCCCCTTCGAGAACCACATGTCCACCGACAAGACCGCTTCCGGCACCGACTACCGCGCGACGCTGAACCTGCCCGACACGCCCTTCCCGATGCGCGGCGACCTGTCGAAACGCGAACCCGGCTGGGTGAAGGAGTGGGACGAACAAGGCCTCTACAAGCGCTTGCGCGAAGCGCGCTGCGGCGCGCCGAAGTTCATCCTGCACGACGGCCCGCCGTATGCGAACGGCACCATCCACATGGGTCACGCCGTCAACAAGATCCTCAAGGACATGATCGTCAAGGCGCGCCAGCTGAAGGGCCTGGACGCGATGTACGTGCCCGGCTGGGACTGCCACGGCCTGCCGATCGAGAACGCGATCGAGAAGAAGTACGGCCGCAAGCTGAGCCGCGACGACATGCAGGCCAAGAGCCGCGCCTACGCGACCGAGCAGATCGCGCTGCAGATGGACGACTTCAAGCGCCTGGGCGTGCTGGGCCAATGGGACAAGCCCTATCGCACGATGGACTTCGCCAATGAAGCCGGCGAGCTGCGCGCCTTCAAGCGCGTGATCGAGCGCGGCTTCGTCTACCGCGGTCTGAAGCCCGTGTACTGGTGCTTCGACTGCGGATCGTCGCTGGCCGAGTTCGAGATCGAGTACGCGGACAAGAAGAGCCAGACGCTGGATGTGGGCTTTTTGTGCGCGGAGCCGGAGAAGCTGCTCTCGGCCTTCGGTCTGCCCTCACCCCAACCCTCTCCCACTGTCGCGGGAGAGGGAGCCAGTCACCCTCTCCCCGGGAACGGGGAGCGGGCCGGGGTGAGGGGCTCGCCCGACGGCAAGCCGATCTTCGCGGTGATCTGGACCACCACCGCCTGGACCATTCCGGCCAACCAGGCGCTGAACCTCAACCCGGCGCTCGAGTACGCGCTGGTCGACACCGAACGCGGCCTGCTGCTGCTCGCGGCGACGCTTGTCGACAAGTGCCTCGAACGCTACGGCCTCACCGGCACCGTCGTCGCAACCGCGTTGGGCGACAAGCTCGGCGGCATCAACTTCCGCCACCCGCTCGCGCATGTCGACAAAGGTTATGACCGCCTGAGTCCGATCTATCTCGCCGACTACGCCACCGCCGAAGACGGCACCGGCATCGTGCACTCCTCGCCCGCCTACGGCCTGGATGACTTCAACTCGTGCGTCTCGCACGGCCTGAGCTACGACGACATCCTGAATCCGGTGCAGGGCAACGGCAGCTACGCGGCCGATTTCCCGCTCTTCGGCGGACAGAACATCTGGAAGGCGGCGCCGGTCATCATCGACACGCTGAAGAGCGCCGGCCGCCTCTTCGCCACCGAGACCATCACCCACAGCTATCCGCACTGCTGGCGCCACAAGACGCCGGTGATCTACCGCGCGGCGGCGCAGTGGTTCGTGCGCATGGACGAGGGCGACGGCGTCTTCACGAAAGACAAGGCGCCGCAGACGCTTCGGCAGATGGCGCTGGCTGCCATCGACGAGACCGGCTTCTACCCGGAAAACGGCCGCGCACGCCTGCGCGACATGATCGCCAACCGGCCCGACTGGTGCATCAGCCGCCAGCGCAGCTGGGGCGTGCCCATCCCCTTCTTCCTGCACAAGGATTCGGGCGAGTTGCATCCGCGCACGATGGACATCCTCGACCAGGCGGCCGACATCGTGGAGCAAGGCGGCATCGAGGCCTGGAGCCGCGTCACGGCCGAAGAGATGCTGGGCGCCGAAGATGCGCCGCACTACACCAAGAGCAGCGACATCCTCGAAGTGTGGTTCGATTCCGGCTCGACCTTCCGGCACGTGCTGCGCGGCACGCACCCCGACAACCACCACGACACCGGCCCCGAGGCCGACCTCTACCTCGAAGGCCACGACCAGCACCGTGGCTGGTTCCATTCGTCGCTGCTGCTGGCCTGCGCCATCGAGGGCCGCGCACCCTACCGCGGCCTGCTCACGCACGGCTTCACGGTCGACAGCCAGGGCCGCAAGATGAGCAAGAGTCTCGGCAACGGCATCGAGCCTCAGGCCGTGAGCAGCAAGCTCGGCGCCGAGATCGTGCGGCTGTGGGTGGCGGCCAGCGACTACTCGGGCGACATCGCCGGCGACGACAAGATCCTCGCGCGCGTGGTCGATGCCTACCGGCGCATCCGCAACACACTGCGCTTCATGCTCGCCAACACCAGCGACTTCGATCCGGCGACCGACGCCGTGCCCTTGAACGAGCTGCTGGAGATCGACCGCTACGCACTCGCACGCGCGGCGCAGTTCCAGGCTGAGGTGCTGGCGCACTACGAGGTCTACGAATTCCATCCAGTGGTTGCCAAGCTGCAGGTCTACTGCAGCGAAGACCTCGGCGCGTTCTACCTCGATGTGCTGAAGGATCGCCTCTACACCACCGCGCCGAAATCGCACGCGCGCCGCTCGGCGCAGACGGCGCTGTGGCTCGTCACGCACGCGATGCTGCGCTGGATGGCGCCGTTTCTCAGCTTCACCGCCGAGGAGGCGTGGAAGGTGCTCGCACCGGGGCAGTCACCGTCGATCTTCACCGAGACCTACGCCGACACGGCCGCCTGGGCCGACGAGGCGCTGCTCGCCAAGTGGAGCCGCATTCGCGAACTGCGCGAGGCGGTGAACAAGGAGATCGAGGCGGTGCGCAGCGAAGGGCTCGTCGGCTCGTCGCTGCAGGCCGAGGTGGCCATCGCCGCGCCGGCCGATGCGCTGGCGCTGCTCGCCTCGCTCGGCGACGACCTGAAGTTCGTCACCATCACCTCGAAGGCGCTGCTGTCACCGGCCGACGAACTCGGCATCACCGTCACGCCCTCGCCCGCCGCCAAGTGCGAACGCTGCTGGCACTACCGCGACGACGTCGGCGCCGATGCCGCGCACCCGACGATTTGCGGGCGCTGCACGAGCAACCTCTTCGGCGCCGGCGAAGCGCGCGCGGTGGCCTGATGGCCACCGGTCCGCGCGCGCGGCTGCTCCCCTGGTTTGCCGTCGCGTTCGTCGTCATCGCGCTCGACCAACTCACCAAGACGCTGATCCTCGGCCACTTCCAGCTCGGCGACAGCCGCTACATCACCTCGTTCTTCAACCTCGTGCGGGTGCACAACACCGGCGCCGCGTTCTCGTTCCTCGCCGGCGCCTCCGGCTGGCAGCGCTGGTTCTTTGTCGGCCTCGGCGTTGTGGCCGCGGGGCTCATCACCTGGATGCTGCGCCAGCATGGCCACCAGAGACTCTTCGCCTGGGCACTGGCGCTCATCCTCGGCGGCGCTTTAGGCAACGTGATCGACCGGCTGCTGCACGGCTACGTGGTCGATTTCATCCAGGTGCACTGGCGGCACTGGTACTTCCCGTCGTTCAACGTGGCCGACAGCGCCATCACCGTCGGCGCGGCGCTCTTGATCTTCGACGAACTGCGCCGCGTACGCAGGACTTGACCCCCCCTACGCGCTGCGCGCGCCCCCCGAGGGGGCAACACCAGCGGACCGGCGAAGCCGGATCCGCGGCGTTTGCTTGATCTTCGGCTCAGGCGTTGCGTTGACCGGGCAACGGTGGCCGAGGTGCCCGACGGCTGACCGTCAGGGAATCAGCACGCTCGACCCGGTGGTCTTGCGCGCTTCCAGATCGCGGTGCGCCTGAGCCACCTCGGCGAGCGGATAGCGCTGGTCGATGCGGATCTTCACCTCGCCGCTCTGCACCACCGCGAACAGATCGTCGGCCATGGCCTGCGTGCTCTCGCGTGTGGCGAGGTGGCTGAAGAGCGTGGGCCGCGTCACGTGCAGCGAACCCTTGGTGCCGAGGATGCCGAGCTGGAACGCATCCACCGGCCCGGACGCATTGCCGAAGGACACCATCAGGCCGAAGGGCATCAGGCAATCGAGCGACTTCGTGAAGGTGTCGCGGCCGATCGAGTCGTACACCACCTTCACGCCGCGCCCGCCGGTGATGTCCTTCACGCGCGCGGCGAAGTCTTCCTTCGTGTAGTCGATGGCGTGCGCCGCGCCATGCTCGAGCGCAAGCTGGCATTTCGCTTCACCGCCGGCGGTGCCGATGAGCTGCAGGCCGAGGGCACGCGCCCACTGGCAGGCGATGAGGCCGACGCCGCCCGCCGCGGCATGGAAGAGCACGAAGTCCCCAGGCTCCAGGCTCTGTTGCGGCAGCGTCTTCTTCAGCAGGTACTGGGCAGTGAGGCCCTTGAGCATCATGCCGGCGGCGGTCTCGAAATCGATGGCGTCGGGCAGCTCCACCACATTGCGCGCCGGCATCACGCGCGCCTCGCTGTAGCTGCCCGGCGGCTGGCTCGCGTAGGCGGCGCGGTCGCCCACCTTGAGGTGCGTGACGCCCTCGCCCACCGCCTCGACGATGCCCGCGCCTTCCATGCCGAGCGTGAGCGGCAGCGGGTTCGCATACAGGCCGCTGCGCTGGTAGACGTCGATGAAGTTCAGCCCGCAGGCTTCGTGGCAGATGCGCACTTCGCCGGGGCCGGGTTCACCGACGGGCACGTCGACGAGTTGAAGAGCTTCAGGTCCGCCGAACTGTTCGATGCGGACGGTCTTCGAGCTGCTTGTCATGGCCTGCCTCCGGTGGAAATGGACGAAAGCCGGTATCGTGCCAGCGTTTCGCCGATGCCATGCGCCGCCTCACCCAAGCCCCTCACCTCGCGCTCGCCACCTTGTGGGCCGACATGCTCACGCACGCGGGCATAGCCGCGACGGTGCAGCGAGCGTACGCAAGCAGCATCGCCGGCGAACTGCCGCCCGATCAGGCGCTGCCCGAGGTATGGGTGATGGACGACGAGAAGCTGGAAGCGGCGCGCACGCTGCTCGAACAGCTTCGCAATCCGCCTCATCGGCACTGGGTCTGCCGCAGCTGCCAAGAACGCATCGAGGGTCCTTTCGACCAGTGCTGGAACTGCGGCAGCGACATGCCTGCGTTCTGATTCCCCTCTTCTCTTCCGAATGATCCCCATCACCCCGCGCATCGCGCTGCTGATGACGCTGCCGCCGTTGCTGTGGGCCGGCAACGCCATCGTCGGCCGTCTCACCGTCGGCAGCGTGCCGCCGCTCACGCTCAACTTCCTGCGCTGGACGCTGGCCGCGCTTCTCCTGCTGCCCTTCGCCTGGCGCGCGTTGCGTGAGCCGCGGCAAATCATGGCGCGCTGGCCGCATCTGCTGGCGCTGGGCTTGCTCGGCGTGGGCACCTACAACTCGCTGCAGTACCTCGCACTCGTCACCTCCACGCCCATCAACGTCACGCTGATCGCGGCCAGCATGCCGGTGTGGATGCTGCTGATCGGCGCGCTGCGCTACGGCGAGCACCCGACGCGGCGGCAGATCACCGGCGCCGTGCTGTCCATTGCCGGCGTGCTGCTGGTCATCGCGCGCGGCAGCATGGAGACGCTGGCCGCGGTGCGCTTCGTGCGCGGCGACTTCTACATCCTCGCGGCCATCGTCGCCTGGGCCTTTTACAGCTGGCTGCTCGCGCGTCCGCCGGCGTCGATGCGCGTGCCCGAGCGGCCCGGTTGGAACTGGGCCGAATTCCTGTTCGTGCAGATGCTCTTCGGCCTGATGGGCTCGGGCGTCGCCAGCGGCTTCGAGCTGTCGCTGGGCGCTGCGCCCATCCAGTGGAATGGCTGGGTGATCGCCGCGCTGGTCTACGTGGCGATCGGCCCGTCCATCATTGCCTACCGCTGCTGGGGCCTGGGCGTTGCCACCGGCGGGCCGACGCTCGCGGCCTTCTTCAGCAACCTCACGCCGCTGTTCGCCGCGGTGATGTCGGCGGCGGTGCTCGGCGAAGTGCCACGCTGGTATCACGGCATGGCGTTCGTGCTGATCGTCGCGGGAATCGTGGTGTCGTCGCGACGGTCCTAGACAGCTCCGCAGCTACGGCAAGTTCAAGGGCATCGTGAAGGCGCCGCCTCCAGTGTCCGACGAGATTGGATCCGCCTCGCTCTCGCTCGCCGGCAGCACGACTTCCACCAGCGGCACTTCCCATTGCTCGACCTGGACGCCGGCTAGAAAGTCGGGCGATGTCTGGGCACGCGTTCGGACCATGATGGCGAACACCGTGCCGGACAGCGGACGGTTCGGTAGATCGCAACTCTTCGCGAGCGGCACCAGGACCCGTCCATTGCGGTCGCGCACCTGGCGAGCGACCACCTGAGCCGCGTCGCCCACGCGAACAGCGGCAAGGTCGGCGTGAATTCGGCTACCCGCGGGTTGCCGTCCGGCATATCCGAGATGCACCTCGCCCGGGCCGAGCGTGACATGGTGGCGGTCCAGTTCGGAGCGGCGCACGGGTCGAATGGCGGGCAGGTCTTCGACGACGCCGTCGATCGAGGCGAGGTCCGTGAGGTATGCGTTGCTCCCGGTTTCCGCGCGCAGCGTCACCAGGGTCTGACGGGCGCGCGTCATCGCGACGTAGAGGAGGCGGCGGTCGTCGTCGTCCCGGTGCCAGTCGGCGCAGTCCATCACGATCACGTGGTCGAACTCGAGCCCCTTGGCGCCGTGCGCGGTGATCAGGCGCAGGGCGTCGGGGCGGCCGTGGCGGCGCGCCTCGCCGGCCGCTTCGTAGAGCGCGTCCAGCACCTCCTGGCGGGTGACGCGCTCTGCCTGCACGCCTTCAGCGAACTCGTCCACCGCCGCGGCGATGTCGCTCCAGTGCGGGTTGTCCGGCTGCTGGCGGACCTGCTCCGCCAGCCAGTCGCGCACGTGCGCCAGCTCGACCAGGTCCGAGCGGCGCGTGGGCAGCGCCGGCACGGTCTGCCAGCCTTCGCGCAGTTGCATGAACGACATGCGCGCCCCTTCGCTGCTGACCAGTTCAAAGCGCACCCCCGAGTCCTCGCACAACGCACGCAGCGGTTCCAACGCGCGGTGCGTACGCGCCAGCACGGCGATCTCGCCGAGCGGCGTGTTCGAATCGGCGGCCAGGATGCGTCGGATCTCCTGCATGACGACCTGGGCCTGCAGGTTGGCACTGGCCGGCGCGGCGACGGAGCGCACGCGGCCCTCATGGATCGGATCGAGCGCCTGCCAACGGCCGCCCGTGGGGTCGTGCGAACGTGACGAGTCGATTCGGATCGGGTGGTCCACCTTCATTCGATCGGCCGCGCGCTGGATCACATGATTGGCGGCGGCGATGATGTTCTGCGTGGAACGGAAGTTCTCGACCAGATACGTCACGTCGCCCGCGTAGTCCGCCTGGAAGCGGCGGATGAAGTCGACGTTGGCGCCGTTGAAGGTGTAGATGTTCTGGTCGTCGTCGCCGACGGCCATGATGTTGAGCTTGTTGGCCTCGGGGTCGTTCAGGCGCCGGCCCGCGAGCGCACTGACCAGTTCGTACTGCTTCTCGTTGATGTCCTGGTACTCGTCGACGAAGATGTACTCGTAGCCTTGCAGCAGACGGTCGCGCGCCTCGTCTTCGTCCATGAAGGCATCTTGCGAGCGACCGTTCAGCAGGTCGATGGCGTTCTGGATCAACTGGTCGAAGTCGATCTTGATGCCGGTGCGCGATGCGGCTTCGAGGCTGGTGCCGGTCAGGCGCAACGCCATCGCGTGGTAGGTGAGCACGGTGACGCCCCGGGCGTCGTCTCCGGCCAACGCCAGCAGGCGGCGACGCAGCTCGGCCGCCGCGCCGCGGTTGAAGGCGAGCGCGATGATGCTGTCCGGCGGCACCCGACGCACGCGCAGCAGGTAGGCGATGCGGTGGACGATGACCTTCGTCTTGCCGGAACCGGGACCGGCCAGCACGAGGTAGTTGCCGCGTTCCGGCCTCTCGACCAGCGCCTGTTGAACGGGATGGTTCAGATCGTCGACGATGCGGCGGAACGATTCGTCGGTGGTGGCCAGTTCCAGCAGGTCGACGCGCCCCTTGAAGAACTGGCGCACGAACTGGCGCCGAGGCAGCGAGAAATAGCCATCCATGAGCTCGGCGGCGCGCTCGGGCGTCTCGGTGCCGAGGCGGGCGTACTCGTGCATGACGTGAGTCTGCAAGGTGCGCTCACGGTAGAACTCTTCCAGCGGCGCGAAGTCGTCTTTCGTGAATCGGCGTCGCGCGGTGTCGGGGTTGACCACGATCGTCATCGCGGCGCGGAACACGGCCCGGCCGCGGTCGAGTTCCAGCACGCGGTTGTCGTGCAGGTAGAGCAAGGCGTGCTCCATCGCTGCGGCGGGGTCGGTCACCGTCTGCTTGAGTTCGATGTCGGACTCGATCGCGTCGATCAGATCCCGGGCCTTGCACTCCACGATCAGGCTGGCGCCGGCGCTGTTGCTCGGCAAGGCGGCGAGCAGGCGCGCGAGGACGACCTGGGCGACGGAACGGCGGTGATCGCACACGTCGCGGATCCAACCCCAGGTGCGATGAAGCACGAGGCTGAGAACGTCCCGTCCACGAGAGCGCCACAGGCTGCGCTTCTGACTGCCCGACCCGAAGTTCTCGGACATCGAGCGCAGGCAGACGCGCACGGTTTCTGGCGTCACCCGCGAGTCGCCCTCCTGCAGCCCGAGCCGACGGCGCAATTCGGTGCAGATCGCACGGATGTTGAGCTGCTGCGGCTCGCCGGCAGCATCGGCATCGGGCGCCTGCTCGGTCATGATTCCGAGTAGTTCGCGCTCCATGTCGTTCAGCCGGACCAAGGCCTTGTCGGCAGCGCCGGTCACGCCCTTGCTCAATCGCACGCTCACGCCCAGGTCGTTGGCGATGATGCCCAGAACCTCAAGCTGATGAAGGATGCGGAAGCACTCCTGCGGTTCGATGCCAGCTTCCAGCATCAGCTCGTCCGTGCTGATGCCCGACGGGTCGGCCGTCCTGAACAGGCTGGTGGCGACGGCCGCGTACTTCTGCCGTTTGGCCTGCGGCAGGTCGGCGCGGGCGATGCGCTCCAGCGCCTCATCCAGCGAGGCCACGCGCAGGCTGGCGGGAAACACCCGCGTGTTGTTCTCGTTGCGCCGCAGGAAGCCGACGCGCTCCAGCCAGGCGACGGCGGTCGTCACCTTGGTCGTCGCATCGGGCGCTTCGATGTCGATGGCGGTGCCTTCGCTGGCGGCCAGAAGCTCGGTCGCCGACACCACGATCTCGTCGCTCTTCAAGCGGGTCGCGCGCTTGCGAACGGCTCTGAGCAGCCCCGAAATGTCCTTGGGCGTGAGGCGCGAGGTGGCCGACAGGCGGAACTGTGCTTCCACATCCTCCGGGTCGAACAGAAGCACACAGCGCGCCGAGTTGCCGTCGCGCCCGGCGCGGCCTGCTTCCTGCAGGTAATTCTCAAGCGACCCGGGGATCTGGGCGTGGATGACGACGCGTATGTCGGGCTTGTCCACGCCCATGCCGAAGGCATTGGTCGCGGCGATGACGGCCAGTTCGCCACCGAGGAAACGCTGCTGCACGCTCTTCTTGGCGTCAGGCTCCATGCCGCCGTGGAAGAAGCCGCAGGCCATGCCTTGCGCCGTGACCAGTTCGGCCATGGTCTCGGCGGTCTTCTTCGTCGCGCAGAAGACGACGGCAGCACCGCCGTGTTCGAGTTCGTACTTGAGGATTTCGACGATGCGCTGCGGCTTCTCGGCTTTCGTGACCGGGATCACCTGGTAGCTCAGGTTCGAGCGGTCGTGCCCACCGAGGAAGCGCTGCAGTTCCACGCCCAGCCCCTCGCGGAAGTGGCTGCACAGGTCGTCGATGACATCCGGTTTGGCCGTCGCGGTGAAGCAGGCCACCGGCGCGGGCGCACCACCGAAGGACTCGCGGATGAAACGCGCGACATACAGGTAGTCGGTGCGGAAGTCGTGGCCCCACTTGGACAGGCAGTGCGCCTCATCGAACACCCAGGTCGCGATCTCGCGCATGCGGATCGCTTCGACGAAGGTGCGGCTGCGGAACTGCTCGGGCGAGACGAGCACGATGCCGGCGTCGCCGAGGCGGACCTTGTCCAGCGCGGCGCGGCGCTCGATGGGTGTCAGCAGGCCGTTGATCGCGACGGCGCAATTGACGCCGACCTTGACCAGGTTGTCGACCTGATCCTTCATCAGCGACTGCAGCGGCGAGACGATGACCGTGAGCTGACCGGCGCGCCAGTAGTGGACCAGCGCCGGAAGCTGATAGCAGATGGACTTGCCGCCGCCCGTGGGCAGCACGGCGAGCAGGCTCTCGCGCGCCAAGCCCGCGGCGACGATGGCGCGCTGCAGCGGGCCGCCGTCGGGCGCTGGCGGCGTGGGCCGAAAGGCAGCGTGCCCGAAGTTCAGCGCGAGCAGATGCTCCGGATTGTGTTGTTCGCGGCAGTAGGCGCAGGCCGGATCGCCGCAGTCGCGTTCGCGCAGCTCGGCGATGAGAGCGCGGACCCCGGGCAGCGACTGATGGACCCAGACCGGCAGGACCGAGTTGCCGCCTGCGACGCGCACCCAGCCCAGCGCCAGGGCGAGCGCAAAGCGGTGGTCCGGTGCATCGGCAAAGTCGTGATCCGCCATCCGTGCCAGGCGCGTACTGCAGCAGCGCGGCGCAAAGAGTGTGGTGGCCAGGCGCGCCGCCTCGACGCGCTCGGGCGCATCGGCGTCTCGAACGGCCAGCAAGCACTGGTCGAGCGGCGGGTCGTGCGCGACGAGGTAGTGCAGCAGTGCCAGCCACTCCGGGTCCTTCGCCTGCATGCCGGCGAAGGCCTCGATCTCGTCGGCCAGCAGGTCCAGCGTGAGACGGGCATCTTTCAGCGGATCGTTGCGGGTGTCCGACAGCAGCTTGTAGCCCTTGACCAACCGGTGATACGGGTTGGTCGGAAACGCCAGCGCCGACCATTCGAGCGTATCGATGAGGGGCAGATGGAGACAGGCGAGTTCGGGGAACTGCCGCCGCAGTTCAGGCACGTCGTGGCGGCGAAGGTTGTGCCCGACCAGCACGCGCGCGCCTGTCGTCAAGGCATCGACTTGCCGGGCGACGGCAGCCTTGTCCTTCCCAACGCCGAGGCTCAGATGGTCCGCCGAATCGGAACGCGCCGCACCGATCTTGAAGATGCGGTTGTCGCTGGCCGGATTGACCTCGATGTCGATCGACAGCGCCGCCCAATCGGCCAGGAGGCAGCGCGCTTCCATCACGCGGCGACCCGCCTGCCGGCGCGTTGCTGGTTGACGATCCGGGTCGCGTTCACACGCTGAGCTGCCCCCATGACACACAAGGCCCCGAAAGCGACTGGCACCGCCCCGGGAGATGAGCAAGAGGTCAGAGGTTAACTGGGTTCGTGCGGGGCCAAGAACCCAGATCGGAGCAGTACTGCTCAGGCAGCGCGATCAGAACGTGCCTGGATAGGACCCCCCGTCCATCAGCAGGTTCTGGCCGGTGATGAAGCCGGCATGCACGCTGCACAGGAAGGCGCAGGCGGCGCCGAACTCCTGGGGCGTGCCGAAGCGCAGCGCGGGGTTCTGCTGGCGGCGGGCGTCCATCACGGCGTCGATGCTCTGGCCGCTCTTCTTGGCAGCACCTTCCATCGTCGCGCGCAGGCGATCGGTCTCGAAGGGGCCGGGCAACAGGTTGTTGACAGTCACGTTCTTCGCCACCGTCTTGCGTGCGAGACCCGCCACGAAACCGGTGAGGCCCGAGCGTGCACCGTTCGACAAGCCGAGGATGTCGATCGGCGCCTTCACCGAGCCCGAGGTGATGTTCACCACCCGGCCGAAGCCGCGCGCCATCATCGGATCGACCACCGCCTTCATCAGCTCGATGGGCGTGAGCATGTTGGCGTCCAGCGCCTTGATCCACACCTCGCGATCCCAGTCGCGAAAGTCACCCGGCGGCGGCCCCCCGGCGTTGTTGACGAGGATGTCGACCTGCGGACAGGCAGCCAGCGCCGCGGCGCGGCCTTCGGGCGTGGCGATGTCGCCGGCCACGGCGCGCACCTCACCGCGCTTCAATGCACGCAGCTCGGCCGCCGTCGCCTCCAGCGCGTCGGCACCACGCGCAGTGATGACCACGTTCACGCCCTCGGCGACGAGTGCTTGGGCGCAACCCTTTCCGAGACCCTTGCTCGCGGCGCACACCAGCGCCCACTTGCCTTCGATTCCGAGATCCATTCGTCTACTCCTTGGTTGTCGATCAAGCCCGCGCCAGCAGTGCGATTCCGGCCAGCACAAGAACCGTGCCCGCAAACGTCCACACCGTGAACGGCTCGCCGAGGATCAGCGCTCCCATGGCGATGGTGGACACCGGGCCGATCATGCCGGTCTGCGCCGCCACGGTGGCGCCGATGCGCTCCACCGCCATCATCATCGCGAGCACCGGCACGAAGGTGCACAGCACGGCGTTGAGCACCGACAGCCAGATGACCTCGGGCGCCACGGCCATGGCCGACACCGGCCGCAGGGCGAAGAACTGTGCGATGCACAGCACGCAGGCCACGCTGGTGGCCAAGCCCGTGAGCCGCAGTGCGCCCAGGCGCTTGACCTCCTCGCCGCTGAAGCTGAGGTAGAGCGCATAGCTGACGGCGCTTGCGAACACCAGCGCCGTGCCGAGCCAGACGTTGCTGCCGGCCAGCGTGACCTCGTGGCTGAAGACGAGCAGCGCGCCGGCGTAGCTCACGCCCAGTGCCGTGAGCTGCCGCCGCGATGCACGCTTGCCGAGCAAGAGCACGCCGATCAGCAGCACCAGCGTCGGGTTGAGATACAGGATGAGGCGCTCCAGCCCCGCGCTCACGTACTGCAGGCCGATGAAGTCCAGAAAGCTCGACAGGTAATAGCCGAGGAAGCCGAGGCCGGCGACCGTGATCAGATCGCGCCGCTGCAGAGCCGGCTTGCCGCGGCTGGCCCACCACGACAGCAGCAGGAACAGCGGCAGCGCGAACAGCATGCGGTACATGATCAGCGTCACCGCATCCACGTCGTAGCGGTAGGCGAGCTTGACGATGATGGCCTTGGCCGAGAAGGCGAACGCGCCGAAGCCGGCGAGCAGCAGGCCCGTGGCGAGCGGGCGGTCGGATGTTGCGGAGCCGGTCTTCACCAGGCCGCCGCCTGGCCGTCGCGGCGCGGGTCGCTGGCGGCGACGTAGCCTTCGACCGCGGGGTCGCCCAGGCGCCAGATGAACTGCCCGGCGCCGAAGTCCTGGTAGCTGTCCTGGATCACGTCGATGCGGTGGCCGAGCTGCGCCAGACCCTGCGCGGTGGACGCGTTCATCGAGGCTTCGACGTTGATCTCGAGCCCCTGGTTGAAGCGCCAGCGCGGCGCGTCGCAGGCGGCTTGCGGATGCTGGCGGTAGTCGAGCATGCGCACCAGCGTCTGCAGATGGCCTTGCGGCTGCATGTTGGCACCCATCACACCGAAGCTCATCACGGGTTGTCCGTCCTTGGTGAGGAAGGCCGGAATGATGGTGTGGAAGGGCCGCTTCCCCGGCGCCACGACGTTGGGGCTGGCCGCGTCGAGGTTGAACGCATGGCCACGGTTCTGCATCGACAGGCCATAGCCCGGCACCACCACGCCCGAGCCGAAGCCCATGTAGTTGCTCTGGATGAAGCTGACCATCATGCCGCGCTCGTCGGCGGCGGTGAGGTAGATGGTCCCGCCCTTCACCGGGTTGCCGGCCTTGAAGTCCTGCGCGCGCTTCGGGTCGATGAGCCTGGCGCGCGACGCGAGGTAGCTGTCGTCCAGCAGTTGCGCGGCCGTGAGTTCCATGCTGGCCGGCTCGGCCACGAAGCGGTAGACATCGGCGAAGGCGAGCTTCATCGCCTCGATCTGCAGATGCTGCGACTGCACGCCGTCGACCGGCAGTGCGGCGACATCGAACTTCTCGAGGATGCCCAGCGCCATCAACGCCGCGATGCCCTGCCCGCTCGGCCCGATCTCGTGCAGCGTGTGGCCGCGGTAGTCGCGTGCGATGGGCTCGACCCACTCGGGCTGGTAGGCGGCGAAGTCACGCGCCGTGATCGCGCCGCCGTTCGCTGCGGCGTGGCGCGCAGCGGCTTCGGCGATCTCGCCGCCATAGAAGGCCGCGCCCCGCGTCTGGCCGATGAGGCGCAAGGTGCGCGCCGCGTCGGCAAAGCGGAACTGCTCGCCGATCTGCGGCGCACGCCCGCGCGGCATGAAGGCCTCGGCAAAGCCGGGCTGCTTCTCCAGAATCGGCACGGCCGCGGCCCACTTCTGCCGCACCACCATCGGCACTGCGCAGCCGCGTTCGGCCACTTCGATGGCCGGCGCCATGAGATCGGCGAAGGGCAAGCGGCCGAAGCGTTCGCTGAGCGCCGCCCAGCCCGCCACGGCGCCCGGCACGGTGACGCTGTCCCAGCCGCGCTGCGGCGGCGTGCGCTCGCCGTCGCCGTACTTGCGCCTGAAGTACTCCGGCGTCCACGCGGCCGGCGCATGCCCGCTCGCGTTCAGGCCGTGCAGCCGCTCGCCGTCCCACAGGATGCAGAAGGCGTCGGAGCCGAGGCCGTTGCTCACCGGCTCGACGATGGTCATGACGGCCGCCGCCGCCACTGCCGCATCGACCGCGTTGCCGCCGCTGCGCAGGATCTGCAGGCCCGCTTGCGCCGCCAGCGGATGCGAGGTGGAGACGATGTTGCGACCGAACACCGGCAGGCGCTGGCTGGTGTAGCCGTGGGTCCAGTCGAAGGGCGGTGCCATGCAGACGGTTCCGATCAGAGGCTCAGAAAAGAGGCGAAAGAGGCGAGCCGCGATTGTGGAGCGCCATGAAGAAGGCCGCTCGGAAGCGGCCTTGTCGAACGAGTGATCCGCGCCCGGCGTCGGGCGATCAATCCTCCTGGAATGCTACTTCGCGCTTCTTCTTGATCGACGGCATGGCCACCACCAGGACCATCAGCGCCGCGGCGATGAGCAGGCCCGAAGACAGCGGCCGCGTGAGGAAGGTCGTCCAGTCGCCACGCGACAGCAGCAGCGAGCGGCGCAGGTTCTCTTCCATCATCGGCCCGAGGATGAAGCCGAGCAGCAGTGGCGCCGGCTCGCAGCCGAGCTTGTAGAAGAGGTAGCCGACCAACGCGAAGATCGCGCCGATGTAGACGTCGAAGTTGTTGTTGTTGACCGAGTACAGGCCGATGCAGCAGAAGGACATCACCGCAGGAAAGAGAAAGCGGTACGGCACCGTCAGCAACCGGATCCAGATGCCAATCAGCGGCAGGTTCAGGACCACGAGCATCAGGTTGCCGATCCACATCGACGCGATCAGGCCCCAGAAGAGATCCGGATTGCTGGTCATCACCTGCGGGCCGGGCTGGATGCCCTTGATGGTCATGGCGCCCACCATCAGCGCCATCACCACGTTCGACGGAATGCCCAGCGTCAGCATCGGGATGAACGAAGCCTGCGAGCCGGCGTTGTTGGCCGATTCGGGCCCCGCCACGCCGCGGATGTCGCCCTTGCCGAAGCGGCTCGCGTCCTTGGCGAGCTTCTTCTCGAGCGCGTAGGACGCAAAGGAAGACAGCATCGCGCCACCGCCCGGCAGCACGCCGAGAATCGAGCCGACTGCGGTGCCCCGCACCACGGCCGGAGCGGCGAGCCGGAAGTCTTCCTTGGTGGGGTACAGGTGGGTGACCTTCTTCGTGAAGACCTCGCGCTCTTCTTCCGGCTTGCCGAGATTGGAGATGATCTCCGCGAAGCCGAAGATGCCCATCGCGATGGCGACGAAGCTGATGCCGTCGGTGAGTTCGGGAATGTCGAAGCTGTAGCGGGCCGTCCCGGAGATCACGTCGGTGTTGATCTGGCCGAACAGCAGGCCGAGGATGATCATGGCGATCGCCTTGATCAGCGAGCCCGAGGCCAGCACCACCGCGCCGATCAGGCCCAGCACCATCAGCGAGAAATACTCGGCCGGGCCGAACTTGAAGGCCAGCTCGATCAGCGGCGGCGCGAAGGCCGCGATCACCAGCGTGGCAACGCTGCCGGCGAAGAACGAGCCGAGGGCAGCGGTCGAGAGCGCCGGGCCGGCGCGGCCCTGGCGCGCCATCTGGTAGCCGTCGATGGCCGTCACGACCGAGCTCGATTCGCCCGGCACGTTGATCAGGATGGCCGTCGTCGAGCCGCCGTACTGTGCGCCGTAGTAGATGCCGGCCAGCATGATGAGCGCCGGCGTCGCGTCGAGCGCGTAGATCGACGGCAGCAGCATCGCGATCGTGGTGAGCGGCCCGAGTCCGGGCAGCACGCCGATGGCCGTACCGAGGATGGTGCCGAGCAGGCAATAGGCCAGGTTGGTCAGCGTGATGGCTTCGCCGAAGCCGAGCGCCAGATTGGAAAGCAGATCCATGCGGCGCTCCTCAGAATTCCAGGAATGGAGGCCACACTGGAATCGTCAGAGCCAGCCCCCAAATGAAGATGATCCAGCAGAAGACGGTGAGCACGATCGCGTTGAGGATCGCTTCCTTCCACTTGAACTCCGTGCTGGCAGATGCCGAGCCGATGATGAGCAGGGGCAGCGCGATCACCATGCCCAGGTGCGGCAGCGCCCAGCCGAAGACGGTGACCGCGATCACGATGGTGAGCAGCGGCTTCCATGCGAAGGACCCGACCGGATCGCCGCCCTCGGTTTCGATGGTGAGCGCCTTGAACAGGATCACCAGGCCCAGGATCACCATGACGATGCTGAGCAGCAGCGGGAAATAGCCGGGGCCGGGCCGTGCCGAAATGCCGAGGCTGTAGTTGCGCGAGCCGACGCCGAAAAACACGCCGACCGCCACGAACATCAGGCCCGACCAGAAGTCGCGTTGACTCTTGATCTTCAAATCTGCCTCCTGAAACTCTGAGTGCCCCCAACCTGCCGCTTCGCGTCAGGCCCCGAGTGGTCAAGGAAAGCTGGGAGCGGCCCGGTGCTTCCTTGGAGGGTGGCGGCGATTCTAGGTAGCCGCTTTCGGCAGGCCTTGTGTGGATTACACGTAGCGCTTCCGTCACGCAGAACGCCCGCGCCCGATCGGCGCGGCATGCGCACAGGCCTCTTCAGTCCCAGGCGGGCGTGGCGCTCAGCACTTCTTCCAGCGTGGTCACGCCCTCGGCCACCTTCATCGCACCGGCCAGGCGCAGCGGCAGCAGGCCATCGGTGCGCGCCTGCTGGCGCAGCTTGGCGGCATCGGGCACCGGATGGATGCAGTGCCGTGCCGCATCGCCGATGGTGAGCAGCTCGTAGAGCCCCGCCCGGCCGCGAAAGCCCGTCATGCGGCATTCGAGGCAGCCCACCGGCTTGTACGCGCGCACCTTGCCGTTGAGCCGCCAGGGCTTGACGAAATCGGCCAGCGTCTCGGCCGTCGTCTCCTCGTCGGGCTGCTTGCAGCTCGGGCACAGCGAGCGCACGAGCCGCTGCGCCAGAACGCCGATCACCGTGGCCGAGATGAGGTAGGCCGGCACGCCCAGGTCGGCCAGCCGCGTAACGGCCGATGCCGAATCGTTGGTGTGCAGCGTGCTGAAGACCAGGTGTCCGGTGAGCGCGGCCTGGATCGCCATCTCGGCGGTCTCGAGGTCGCGAATCTCACCCACCATGATGATGTCCGGGTCTTGCCGCATCAGCGCGCGCAGGCCGTCTGCAAAGCCGAGGTCGAGCGCCGGTTGCACCTGCGTCTGGTTGAACGCCGGCTGGATCATCTCGATCGGGTCTTCGATGGTGCAGACGTTCACCTCGTCGGTGGCGAGGCGCCGCAAGGTCGAATACAGCGTGGTCGTCTTGCCCGACCCGGTGGGGCCGGTCACGAGGATGATGCCGTGCGCACGCGTCACGAGCGATTCCCAGCGCTTGGCGTCGTGCGTGCCGAAGCCGAGCGCCTCGAGCGGCTTCACCGTCGCCTCGGGGTCGAAGATGCGCATCACCATCTTCTCGCCGAAGGCCGTGGGCAGCGTCGACAGCCGCATCTCGATCTCGTCGCCCTCGGGGTTGCGCGTCTTGATGCGGCCGTCGAGCGGGCGGCGCTTCTCCACCACGTCCATGCGGCCGAGCAGCTTGACGCGCGCGATCATCGCGTTCATCACGCCGGGCGGCAGTTGATACACCGTGTGCATCACGCCGTCGATGCGAAAGCGGATGGCGGAGAGTTCGCGCCGCGGCTCGAGGTGGATGTCGGAGGCGCGCTGGTCGAAGGCGTACTGCCACAGCCAGTCGACCACCTGCACCACGCCCTGGTCGTTGGCGTCGAGCTGCTTGTTGCTGCGCCCGAGTTCCACCAGTTGCTCGAAGCTCGCCGCCGCCGTGCTCTCGCCCGTCTTGATGGCGGCACGCACCGAACGCGACAGCGTGTAGAACTCGGTGGTGTACTTCTGCAGCTCGAGCGGGCTCACCACCACCAGCTTGATGGCCTTGCGCGTGTGGCCCTCGATCTCGGCCACCCAGGCCGTGTCGAAGGGTTCGCAGGTGCCGACCGTGATCTCGTGCGCGCCCACCTGCAGCGGCAGCGCGCGGCGGCGCTCGGCATAGCTGATGGACATCACGTCGGCCACGCGGCCCACGTCCACCTTCAGCGGGTCGATGCGCACGTAGGGAATGTCGAAGCGCGCCGCGAGCCACGCCGCCAGCGCTTCCACGTCGAGCACCTTGCCCGTGCCCTTGCGCGTGAGGCCGGCGGCGCCCAGGCGCACCATCGGATGCTGCACGCTGTCGGCCGATCCGAAGCGCTGGATGGTGCGCTCGGCGTCCTCGCGCTCGATGAGTTCGTCGTCGCGCATCCAGCCGAGCAGCGCGCGCCACTGCAGCTTGCCCGTGGGCTTGGCGTGCGCTGCGGCGCGGGCCGTGGCGCTCGGTGCGGCGGTGTGCTTCATGGCGAGGCGATTGATTCCGGCAGGGCGCGCATCATGCGCAGCCACTTGCGTGCCGGCAGGTCGAAGCGGGCTTCGATGGTATCTGCGCGCCCGGCGAGCGTGTCGCGGTCGGGCACCGTGCCGTCTCGCAGCGCCAACACCACCGTATTGCCTTCTTTCGTCGGCCGCAGGCTGCGCATGCGCTCGATGCCGAAGACCGTCGCAATGCGCGAGGCGCTGCGCTCGAAGCTCGAGGCGCGCCCGAAGAGGTTGACCGACATCACGCCGCCCTCACCCAACAGCGCGCGGCAGTCGCGGTAGAAGTCTTCGCTGTCGAGCACCGGGCTTGCGGCGTCGTGGTCGTAGAGGTCCACGCACAGCGCCTGCACGCTGCCGGCGTTGGCTGGGTCGGCGGCGAAGGCGGCCGCATCGCCTTCGATCACGCGCAGCCGCGCCGAATCGGCGGGCAGGTGGAACCACAGCCGGCAGGCGGTGATGACCGTCGGATTCAGTTCCACCGCCGTGGTGCGCAGCTTCAGCACGCTGTGGCAATAGCGCGTGATCGCCGCGGCGCCGAGGCCGAGCTGCACCGCATGGCCCTCGGTGAGTTCATCCGACGTGCGCAGCAGCATCCACGCCATCATGCGCTGCACGTACTCCAGCTCGATCGCGAGCGGCTTGCGGATGCGCATCGCGCCCTGCACCCAGGGCGTGCCCAGGTGCAGGTAGCGCACGCCGTCGCCTTCGGAAATCGTGGCCGGCGCGAGTTCGGGCGCGGCGCTCCTGCGGCGGGTCAACGCCCTTGCAGCATGCGCCCGACGATCTGCCCCAGATCGACCTGCGATGCGTCCGGAAGATCGGCCGGCACGTCGCCCTGCGGCGTCAACTGATCGACCACGCCGGGCAGCACCTGCGACAGCGCCGAAGCCACGTCGCCCTGCGGCACGCCGAGCTGGCGCGCGAGGTTGCCGAGCAGATCGCTGCCGCCGAGTGCGCCTTCGAGTTGCGAGCCCGACACCGGCGCGTTGGGCGCATTCGGCGACAGCCACGAATCGACCTGAGACCCGAGGCCGCTGCCGCGCAACTGGCCGAGCAGATCGGACAAGCCACCACCGCCGCTGCCGCCGCGGCTGAGCAGCATCGACAGCAGCGCCATCACGATGGGCGCCGCCTGGCCGCCGAGCAAACCGCCCAAGCCGCTGCCCGGCCCGCCTTGATTGTTCGCGCCTTGTGCTCCGGCGTTGGGCGCGCCGCCCGTCGCGGCCCCCAGCAGATCATCGAACAGTCCCATGGCAATCACTCCTGTGCTGCACGCCCGGTTCGGGCGCCGGCGCATTCTCAACCCTGCAGTCGCGGCAAGGCCATGCGCGCGTTGTCCGAGGTGATGCGCGCGGTCTGTTCCAGCGTCCAGCCGCGCAGCGCAGCCAGCGTCTCGGCGATGCGCGGCAGCTGCGCCGGCTCGTTGCGTGCCGTCTCGCCTGCGGCGCGCTCGGCGGCGCTGCGGTAGATCCAGTGCGGCGGGATATCGGGTGCGTCGGTCTCAAGCACGATGGCGTCATCCGGCAAGGTTTGCGCGAGCCGGCGGATCTGCAGTGCACGATCGAAAGTCATCGCGCCGCCGAAACCGAGCTTGAAACCCAGGTCGACGAAGCTGCGGGCCTGCTGCTCGCTGCCGTTGAACGCATGGGCGATGCCGCGCACCGGCACGCGCCGCAGGTGCTTGAGCAACGCATCGGCCGAGCGCCGCACGTGCACGATCACCGGCAGGTCGAACTCGTGCGCGAGCGCCAACTGCGCCGCATAGAAGCGTTCCATGCGCGCGCGGTCGAGGCCGGTCACGAAGAGGTCGATGCCGATCTCGCCCACGGCCACGAGCAGCGGGTCGCCGCGGTGCCGTTCGAGCGCGGTGCGCAGGCGGTCGAGGTCGCCTTCGTCGGCGCCGTCGACACACAGCGGGTGGATGCCCAGCGCATACGTGAAGCGGTGCCGATGCGCCAATTCCCGCACGGCATCCAGATTGCCTATGTTCACCGCAGGCAGCACGATCTGCGACACGCCCGCCGAGCGCGCGTGCTCGACGACCTGGTCGCGGTCGGCTGCGAATTCGGCGGCGTCGAGGTGGCAATGGGTGTCGATCCAGCGCATGGCGCGATGATGCCTTCGCCGCACCGGCGCTTTCCGGCGAAGGCCGTGCACGCGAAGTGCGCTCGTGATACGGTGCCCAAGGTCCGCACTCGGCGCGGGTTCAGCCCTCGCGCCTCGCATGGTGAAAAGGTGCAGCGATGAAGAAGGCTCCGCTTTACAGCCGCTCGCGTCGTTCCGATCCGGCGCCCGAGGGTGCGGCTGCGGCAGCCGATCTTTCCGTCCCGGCGCCCACCGGCGGGGCGAATCCTTCCGCCGCCACGCCCGTATCTGCAAAGAGCGCCGGCAAGAGCGCCCGGCCGCCGGGCAGATTCCGTCGCTTTTTCACCCGGCATCCGCTCCCGCTGTGGGCGTTGGCCGCCGCGATGCTGGTGTTCGCCGGCGCGGGCGGCCAGCATCTGATGTTCGCGCCGCCGGCGCCGATCACGCAGGACGACATCGACCGCGCGGTGCGCTACACGCTGACCGAAGGCGAGCCGTTGCCTTCACCGTATGCCCGCGCCGCGATGGCCGTGCGTCCGGCGGTGGTGCGCGTCATTGGCCTGGCCGACGAAGACGACAAACTGCCCAAGCCCGGCGACGACCCGAAGCGCCATGCGCGCTCCACCGGCACGGGCGTGGTGATCATCGACAACGGCACCATCCTCACCAACCTGCATGTGGTGAACAACGCCAAGCGCATTCGCGTCACTTTCGCCGACGGCCATGAATCCGAGGCGACCGTGGTCGGCACCCAGCCGGACAACGACCTTGCCGTGCTGCGAGCACGCAGCATTCCCGACGACCTGATTGCCGCCACCATGCGCGGCACGGCCGACCTGGTACCGGGCGACCAGGTGGTGGCGGTGGGCTTTCCGTTCGGTATCGGCCCGTCCGTGTCAAGCGGTGTGGTGTCCGGGCTGAAGCGGCAGTTCCGCGGGCCGTCGGGCGAACGCCTGTCCAACCTGATCCAGTTCGACGCGGCGGCCAATCCCGGCAATTCGGGCGGGCCGCTGGTCACCATGGACGGCGCGGTGATCGGCATCGTCACCGCCATCCTCAACCCCGGCGACGTGGGCACCTTCATCGGCATCGGATTTGCAGTACCGATCGAGAACGCGGCCGCCGCGGCCGGCCTGCCGCCGTTCTGACGTTCATCAACCCGCCTCTGGAGCACACGCGTATGGACTCATCCGACGGCAAGAACACCGCCACGCTGATGGAGCGCATCCTCTACGAGGTCAAGCGCGTGGTCGTGGGGCAGGACAAGTTCCTCGAGCGTGTGATGGTGGCGATGCTGGCGCAGGGCCACCTGCTGGTCGAAGGCGTGCCGGGGCTCGCCAAGACGCTCACCGTAAAGACGCTGGCCACCACCTTGCGCGGCAGCTTCAAGCGCATCCAGTTCACGCCCGATCTGGTGCCGGCCGATCTGGTGGGCACACGCATCTACAACCAGAAGACGGGCGAATTCAGCACCGCGCTCGGCCCCGTGTTCGCCAACCTCCTGCTCGCCGACGAGATCAACCGCGCGCCGGCCAAGGTGCAGAGTGCGCTGCTGGAAGTGATGCAGGAGCGGCAAGTCACGATTGCCGGCGAGACGCACAAGGTGCCGTCACCGTTTCTCGTGATGGCCACGCAAAACCCGATCGAGACCGAAGGCACCTACGCGCTGCCCGAGGCGCAGGTCGACCGCTTCATGATGAAGGTGCTGGTGGGCTATCCGAGCGACGAGGAAGAGTTCGTCATCGTGCAGCGCGTCACCGGCGAGAGCGAGCAGCCCCAGCCTGTGGCGAGCACCTCGCAGCTCGCCGAGCTGCAGCACGAGTGCCGCAAGGTCTACGTGGACCCGTCGCTGATCCAGTACGCCGTCAAGCTGGTGGGTGCCACCCGCAACCCGGGCAAGTACGGGCTCGGCGATCAGGCCAAGTACCTGACCTTCGGCGCCAGCCCCCGTGCCACCATCGGCATGGTCGAAGGCGCACGGGCGTTGGCGATGATGCGCGGGCGCAGCTACGCGCTGCTGGAAGACATGACCGATCTGGTGCCCGACGTGCTCCGCCATCGCCTGGTGCTGAGCTACGAGGCGCTCGCTGACGGCCTCTCGGCTGACCAGTTGATCGCGCGCGTTCTCCACAAGGTGCCCAAGCCCGACAAACCGCTGGCGCACCACCCCGGCGAGCGTGCGAACGCTTGAGGCTGACAACGCCATGGCCGACGCAGCGCCCGCCCCGAGTTCAGACGCCGTGCTGCGGCGCCTGGAGTGGACGGTCATCCGCCGTCTGGACGGCCTGCTGCAGGGCAACTACCGCACGCTGTTCCGCGGCTCGGGACTGGACCTCGCCGACATCCGCGAGTACCAGCACCACGACGACGTGCGCCACATCGACTGGAACGTCACCGCGCGGCTGCAAAGCCCCTACGTGCGCCAGTTCACCGAGGATCGCGAGCTGACCGCCTGGTTCCTGCTCGATCTGTCGGGCAGCATCGACTTCGGCTCGCAGCAGCGCAGCAAGCGCGAGGTGTCGGCCGAGTTCGTGACGGTGCTCGCGCGCCTGCTCACGCGCCACGGCAACCGCGTGGGCGCCCTGCTCTACGGCAGCCAGCTCGACGCCGTGTTGCCGGCACGCGCCAGCCGCCTGCACGTGCTGCATCTGCTGCAGACGATGCGCGACTACCGCGCGCCGGCCGCCAAGACCGAGACGCAGCTCGACGGCCTGCTGCGCGCGGCGCAGCAGATGATTCCGCGGCGCTCGATGATCTTCGTCGTGTCCGACTTCATCAGCGCGCCGGGCTGGCACGAATCGCTCGCCCGCCTTGCGCAGCGCCACGAGGTGCTCGCCGTGCGGCTGTACGACCCGCTGGAGATGGAGTTGCCAGACCTTGGCCTCGTCACCATCCAGGACGCCGAAACCGGCGAGCAGTTGTTCGTCGACACGCACGACACCGCCTTTCGCCGGCGCTTCGCCGCGATGGCGCAGCAGCGCGAGGACGAACTGCATGCGGCGCTCGGCCGTGCCGGCGTCGACGCCCTCGAACTCGCAACCGACGACGACCTCGCCGACGCCGTGATGCGCTTCGCCGACATGCGGCGCCAGCGCACGCGGCTCGCCGGCGGCGGCTTGTCCATCAACCGCAAAGCCACGGAGGACCGCCATGAGCTTCATGTGGCCTGATCTGCTCTGGCTGCTGCTGGCCCTGCCGGTGCTGGTGGCGCTGTACCTGTGGCTGCTGTCGCGGCGCAAGAAGAACACCGTGCGCTTCGCGAGCCTCGCGATGGTGAAGCAGGCCGTCGGCAAGGGACCGGGCTGGCGCCGGCACGTGCCACCGGTGCTGCTGCTGCTGGCGCTGGCAACGCTGCTGGTCGCCACGGCGCGGCCCGTGGCGGTGGTGAGCCTGCCGAGCCAGCAGGAAACCATCATCCTCGCCATGGACGTGTCGGGCAGCATGCGTGCCACCGACGTGCAGCCCAATCGCCTGGTGGCCGCGCAAGAGGCCGCCAAGGCATTCGTGAAGGACCTGCCGCGCACGGTGCGCGTGGGCGTGGTGTCGTTCGCCGGCACCGCGGCCATCGTGCAGCCGCCCACGCAGAACCGCGAAGACGTCGCGGCCGCCGTCGACCGATTCCAGCTGCAGCGCGCCACTGCCATCGGCAGCGGCATCGTGCTGTCGCTCGCGGCGCTGCTGCCCGATGCCGGCATCGACCTTTCGGAGATCACCGGCGCGCGCAACATGCCGCTCGATCCCGAGGCGAAGAAAAAGCCGGAGTTCAAGCCCGTGCCGCCAGGCTCCTATGGTTCGGGCGCCATCATCTTGCTCACCGACGGCCAGCGCACCACCGGCCCCGACCCGCTGGAAGCCGCCAAGATGGCCGCCGACCGCGGCGTGAAGATCTTCACCGTGGGCATCGGCACCAAGGAAGGCGAGACCATCGGCTTCGAGGGCTGGTCGATGCGCGTTCGCCTGGACGAAGAGACCCTGAAGAACATCGCCAGCGCGACGCGCGGCGAATACTTCTACGCCGGCACGGCCGACGACCTGAAGAAGGTCTACGAGAGCCTGTCGACGCGGCTCGTGGTCGAGCAGAAGGAAACCGAGATCAGCAGCCTGTTCGCCGCCGTGGCGGCGGTGCTGACGGTGCTGGCGGCCGGGCTGTCGGTGGCTTGGTTCGGGCGGGTGATGTAGCGCTCTGGCGAATCCCAGATCCGTTCGCCCTGAGGTATCGAAGGGCCTGCAACGCGGGGCATTGGGCTTCGATACCTCAGCCCGATCCTTCGACAAGCTCAGGACGATCGGGTTCGGGCTTCGATACCTCAGCCCGAACGGGGGTGGGGTTTCACCGGCGACACAAGCTCAGCCGCTCAATCGACCAACCGCCCACGCTTGATTCGTAGCACATGGTCGCAGCGCGCGGCCAGGCCCTCGTCATGCGTCACCAGCACGAAGGCCGTGCGCTGGCGGTGCGCCAGATCCAGCATCAACGCGAACACGCCATCGGCGGTTTCGCGGTCGAGGTTGCCGGTCGGCTCATCCGCCAGCACGCAGGCCGGCCCGCCGACCAGCGCACGGGCGATGGCCACGCGCTGCCGTTCGCCGCCCGAAAGCTGCGCCGGCCGGTGCCGCACGCGATCGGCCAGCCCCACTTGCGCCAGCACAGCAGCGGCACGCTCGCGCGCCTCGGGCACGGTCTGGCGGCGGATGCGCAGCGGCATCGCCACGTTGTCCAGCGCCGTGAATTCCGGCAGCAGGTGGTGGAACTGGTAGACGAAGCCCAGATGCCGGTTGCGCCACTCTCCCTGCGCTGCGGCACTCATCGCCACGAAGTCGCGGCCCTTGAGCAGCACCGAACCGCGCGTGGGCGCTTCCAGCCCGCCGAGCAGATGCAGCAAGGTGCTCTTGCCCGAGCCCGAGGCGCCGACGATGGCGAGCGTTTCACCCGCACGCACATCGAGATCGATGCCCTGCAGCACGTGCACGTCGAGCCCGCCTTCGCGGAAATGCTTGTGCAGCCCGCGCGCCTGCAGCACGCCCTCATTCATAGCGCAGCGCCTCGGCCGGCTGCACGCGGCTCGCGCGCCAGCTCGGGTAGAGCGTGGCGACGAAGGCCAGCACCAGCGAGATCACCGCAATCGGCACGATGTCGCCGCTTTGCGGGTCGCTCGGCATCTGCGTGATGAGGTAGATGCTGCCCGGCAGGAAGCTCATGCCGAAGGCCTGCTCGATGGCCGGCACGATGACGTCGATGTTGAAGGCCACCAGCAGCCCGAGCGCCACACCGCCCAGCGTGCCCATGATTCCCGAGGCGGCGCCCTGCACCATGAAGATGCCCATGATGGAACGCGGGCTCGCGCCCAGCGTGCGCAGGATGGCGATGTCGGCCTGCTTGTCGGTGACCGTCATCACGAGCGTGGACACGAGGTTGAACGCCGCCACCGCCACGATCAGCGTGAGGATGATGAACATCAGCCGCTTCTCCACCTGCACCGCAGCAAACCAGGTGCGGTTGGTGCGGGTCCAGTCGCGCACCTGCACGCCGGTGCCGAGTTCGGCGGCCAGATCGAAGGCCACCTGCCGCGCATCCTGCAAATCCTTCAGGCGCAATTGAACGCCGGTCGGGCCTTCCACGCGAAAGAGCTTGGCCGCATCCTCCACGTGGATGAGCGCGAGGCCGCTGTCGTACTCGTAGTGGCCGGCGTTGAAGGTGCCCACCAGCGTGAGCTGCTTGATGCGCGGCACCACGCCTGCGGGCGTCACCATGCCGCCGGCGACGGCGAGGCTGATCTTGTCGCCCTCGCGCACGCCCAGGCTGCGCGCCAGCTCGATGCCCAGCACCACGCCCCATTCGCCGGGCACGAGCTTGACGAGCGTGCTGTCGTGAATCTGCGCGGCGAGATCGGTCACGGTGGCTTCATCGTCGGGCGAGATGCCGCGCACCACCACGCCGCGCATGTCGTCGCCGCGCGCGATGAGCGCCTGCGCAGCGATGAAGGGCGCGGCGCCTATCACTTCCGGATGCTGCCGTGCCTTGGCCGCCGTGGCCCGCCAGTCGGGCAGTGCCGCACCGTAGGCGTCGACCACCTCGACGTGCGAGACCACCGACAGCATGCGGTCGCGCACTTCCTTCTGGAAGCCGTTCATCACCGACAGCACGATGATGAGCGCCGCCACGCCCAAGCCGATGCCGAGCATGGACACGCCGGAGATGAAGGAGATGAAGCCGTTGCGGCGGCCCGTGCGGCCGGCTCGCGTGTAGCGCCAGCCGATCTGCAGTTCGTAGGGCCAGTTCATGGGGTCGCGATGCTACAGGAGTGGGTTTCGCCCTCTCCAATGCAGCGAAGCCGCCGCAACGCACGAACCAGCGATCAAGCAAACGCCGCGGATCCGGCTCTGCCGGTCCGCTGGTGTTGCCCCCTCGAGGGGGCGCGCGAAGCGCGTAGGGGGTGGGCCATCAATGCGCCTTGTCCCAATTCGGCCCCACGCCCACTTCCGCGAGCAGCGGAACATTCAACTGCGCCACCGACGCCATCGCCGCGGGAATCGCCTCGCGCGCCCAATCGAGTTCGCCCTCGGGCACCTCGAACACCAGTTCGTCGTGCACCTGCATCACCATGCGCGTGGTTCGCCGCTCGTCATCCAGCAGGCGCTGCACCGCAATCATCGCGAGCTTGATGAGATCGGCCGCCGTGCCCTGCATCGGCGCGTTGATGGCCTGGCGCTCGGCGCCGGTGCGGCGCGGGCCGTTGCCGCCGTTGATCTCCGGCAGGTAGATGCGCCGGCCGAACAAGGTCTCGACATAGCCGCGCGCCTTGGCGGAGGCCCGCGTGTCGTCCATGTAGCGCTTCACGCCGGGGTAGCGCGCGAAATAGCGCTCGATGTAGGCCACAGCCGCACTGCGCTCGATGCCGAGGCTGGACGCGAGGCCGAACGCGCCCATGCCGTAGATCAGCCCGAAGTTGATGGTCTTGGCGTAGCGCCGCTGCTCGCTCGTCACCGCCTCCGGCTCGGCGCCGAAGACTTCCGCCGCGGTCGCGCGGTGCACGTCCATGCCGTCGATGAAGGCCTTGAGCAGGTTCTCGTCGCCGCTGATGTGCGCCATGATGCGCAGCTCGATCTGCGAGTAGTCGGCCGACAGGATCACGTGCCCCGGCGGCGCGATGAAGGCCTCGCGCACGCGCCGGCCCTCGGCGGTGCGGATGGGAATGTTCTGCAGGTTCGGATCGTTGCTCGCCAGCCGCCCCGTCACCGCCACGGCCTGCGCATAGTTGGTATGCACGCGCCCGGTGTGCGGGTTCACCATCAGGGGCAGCTTGTCGGTGTAGGTGCCTTTCAGCTTGGCGAGACTGCGGTGTTCGAGGATGGTGGCAGGCAGCGGGTAGTCCTCGGCCAGTTTCGCCAGCACCTCTTCGTCGGTCGACGGCGTGCCGCTGGCCGTCTTCTTGACCACCGGCATCGAAAGCTTGGTGAACAGCACGTCGCCGATCTGCTTGGGCGAGCCGAGGTTGAAGGGCTGGCCGGCCAGTTCATACGCCTTCTGCTCCAGCGCCACCATGCGCTCGGCGAGCTGCTGGCTCTGCAGCACAAGGCATTCGCTGTCGATCAGCACACCGGTGCGCTCGATGCGCTGCAGGATCAGCGACACCGGCATCTCGATGGCTTCATACACGTGGCGCAGGCCGGTGTCGGCCTCGACCATCGGCCACAGCGTGCGGTGCACGTGCAGCGTCATCTCGCTGTCCTCGCCGGAATATTCGGTGGCGCGTGCGATGTCGACCTGCGCGAACGGGATCTGGTTCGCACCCTTGCCGCACACGTCTTCGTACGACAGCCCGCTGCGCCCGAGGTGGCGCTGGCCGAGGCTCTCCAGCCCGTGCGGCTTGTGCGCTTCCAGCACATAGCTTTGCAGCATCGTGTCGTGGCGGTAGCCGCGCACGGTGATGCCGGCGTTGGCCAGCACCTGGATGTCGTACTTGATGTGCTGGCCGAGCTTGGGCGCGTTCTCGTCTTCGAGCCACGGTTTCAGCCGCGCCAGCACCTCGTCGATCGGCAGTTGGTCCGGAGCACCGGCATAGCTGTGGCGCAGCGGCACGTAAGCGGCGATGCCGGGCTCCACGCTGAAGGAGATGCCCACGATCTGCGCGCGCATCGGGTCGAGCGAATCGGTCTCGGTGTCGATCGCGGCCAGCGGCGCGGCGCGCAGCTTGGCGATCCAGGCGTCGAGCGTGTCGAAGTCCAGGATGGCGTCGTAGCGGCGTTCGGCCAGCGGCGCGGCAGCGGCTTCCGACTCGACGAACAGGTCGCCGATCGGCGTGGCCCCGCCCGCCGGCGCCACGCCGCCGCCGTTCGCGGATTCGAGTTCCTTCTTCAGCGTCTTGAAGCCGAAGCGGTTGTAGAAAGCGAGCAAGCCGTCCTTGTCGACTTCGCGCAGCGCCAGCGACTCGAACGCCGGCCAGTCGGCGATGTGGCCCGACAGGTCGCAGTCGCACACCACGGTGACGAGCCGGCGCCCCTGCGGCAGCCAGTCGAGCGCGCGGCGCAGGTTTTCGCCCACGGCGCCCTTCATCGTGGCTGCGGCGGCCATCACGCCGTCGAGCGAGCCGTGCTCGGCGATCCATTTGGCCGCGGTCTTCGGGCCGACCTTGTCGACGCCCGGCACGTTGTCCACCGTGTCGCCGATCAGGGTGAGGTAGTCGACGATGCGCTCCGGCGGCACGCCGAACTTGGCGGTGACGCCGGCCACGTCCAGCGACTCCATGCTCATGGTATTGATGAGCGTGACCTGCGGCGTGACGAGCTGCGCCAGGTCCTTGTCGCCGGTGGAAATGATGACCCGGTGGCCGCTCCTGGCCGCCACGCAGGCGAGCGTGCCGATGGCGTCGTCGGCCTCGATGCCGGGCACTTCCAGCACCGGCCAGCCGAGCAGCTTCACGACTTCATGGATGGGCGCTATCTGCTTCGCCAGGTCTTCGGGCATCGGCGGGCGGTGGCCCTTGTACTCGGCGTACCAGTCGTCGCGGAAGGTCTTGCCCTTGGCGTCGAACACGCAGGCCGCGTGCTCGCTCGGGAACTGCTCGCGCAGCCGTTTCATCATCGCCACCATGCCGTGCACGGCACCGGTCGGAAAGCCGTCCGGCGCACGCAGGTCGGGCAGCGCGTGGTAGGCGCGGTAGAGGTAGCTGGAGCCGTCGACGAGCAGCAGCGTGCCGGGCGCGGCGGGGGTGGTTTCGCTCATCGGCGGATTGTGGCGGATGGCCCGCCGGTCGCCCCCGGTGCCCGCCGGGCGGCCGGTGCGCTGCTAGAGTCTGCGGCTTGCCCGCCCGCCTGCGATGACCGACGTCCCCGAACCGCAAGCACCGTCTGCCCAGTCGCCCCAGTCACTGTCGGCACTGGAGCCGCTCAAGACCCCCGCCTTCCGCCTGCTCTGGACGGCCGGCCTCATCTCGAACACCTGCCTGTGGCTGAACGACGTGGCGGCCGCCTGGCTGATGACCACGCTGACCACCTCGCCGGTGATGGTGGCCCTCGTCTCCAGCGCCGCCACGCTGCCGATGTTCCTGCTCGGGCTGCCGAGCGGCGCCATCGCCGACATCCTCGATCGCAAGCGCTACCTGCTCGTCACGCAGGTGTGGGTGGGCTCGGTGGCCATCCTCACTGCACTGGCGGTGGGCAGCGGCGTCGTCACCGCGCCGCTGCTGCTGGTGCTCACCTTCGCCAACGGCGCGGGCCTGGCGATGCGCATGCCGGTGATGGCGGCCATCGTGCCCACGCTGGTGGCGCGGCCGCAGTTGCCGGCGGCGCTGGCGCTCAACGGCGTGGCGATGAACGCCTCCCGCATCATCGGCCCCACGCTCGCCGGCGTGATCATCGCCGCCGCCGGCAGCACCTACGTCTACATCCTGAACGCGGTGCTCGCCACCATCGTCGGCGTGCTGGTGCTGCGCTGGAAGCACGAACCGAAGACCACCAGCGCCCTGCCCGGCGAGCGTTTTCTCGGCGCGATGCGCGTGGGCGTGCAGTACGTGCGCCAGTCGCAGCGCATGCGCGTGGTGCTGCTGCGGGTGATGCTGTTCTTCGTGCAGTCGAGCGCGCTGATGGCGATGCTGCCGCTGCTGGCTCGGCGCATGCATGGCGCGAGCGCTGGCGCGTTCTCGCTGCTGCTGGCCGCCATGGGCGCCGGCGCCATCGTCGCCGCGCTGACCATGCCGCGCCTGCGCGAGCGCTACTCGCCCGACCGCTTGATGCGCCGCGGCACGCTGATCCATGCGGCCGCGTCGATCACGGTCGCCTTCGCGCCCAACCTCTGGGTGGCCGCGCCGGCGATGTTCTTCGCCGGCACTGCGTGGCTGGCGGTGGCGAATTCGCTGTCCATCTCAGCGCAGATGGCGCTGCCCGACTGGGTGCGCGCGCGCGGCATGTCGATCTTCCAGATGTCGCTGATGGGCAGCAGCGCCCTCGGGGCAGCGCTGTGGGGGCAGGTGGCCGGGCTCACGAGCGTGCAGACGGGCGTCGTCATCGGCTCGTGCGCCGGCGTGCTGGCGATGCTGCTGCTGCGGCGCGTGACGCTGTCGGATGCGTCGGTCGACGACCTCACCCCGCAGCGCACCTGGACACCGCCCGTCTCCGCCGTGCCGGTCGACGCCAACGCCGGGCCGGTGCTCGTGACCATCGAGTACTTCGTCGACCCCGAGCGCATCGACGACTTCAAGGCCGTCATGGAGCACAGCCGGCGCACCCGGCTGCAGCACGGCGCGCTGGCCTGGGAGCTGTTCCGCGATTCGGCCGACCCCAAACGCTGGATCGAATACTTCATCGACGACAGCTGGGTCGAGCACCTGCGCCGCTTTGACCGCGTGACCGCCGGCGACGTGGCGCTGCGTGCCCGCCGGCTCGCGTTTCACGTCGGCGACAAGCCGCCGGTGGTCTCGCGCTTCATCGCCGAACCGCTGCGCCGCGCCTCTTGATCCGCCCTGCTCGCGCCCCTGCGAAGGGCATACCACCCTCTTAGAATGGCCGCATGAAAACCGCCTTCGCGCTCGTTCTCGCCTGCTCCTGCGCCGCCTCCTGGGCGCAGACGGCCGCGCCGCAGCCCGACGAGCAGACGCGCGGCGGCGAACCGCAGGTCACGCGCACCGTCATCGAGGACAACGGCACGCGCATCGAGGAACTGCGCGTGCGCGGCCAGCTCAAGCGCATCACCGTCACGCCCAAGGGCGGCCAGACGCGCAGCTACGAAATCATCACCAGCGACGGCTCGCGCGAGACTTCCGACAACGTCAGCGGCACGCGCGGCGCCACGGGCAAGCGCGTGTGGAACGTCTTCTCCTTCTGAGATGGCCGTCTTCACCGAGGTCACGCTCGACGAAGCGTCGGCCCTGATCGGCACGCTCGGCATCGGCGAGCTGACGGCGCTGGAACCCTGCGCCGGCGGCATCGAGAACACCAACTACTTCGCCGACACGACCGCGGGCCGCTACGTGCTCACGCTGTTCGAGCGCCTGTCGGCCGAGCAGTTGCCGTTCTACCTGCACCTGATGAAGCACCTGGCGGTGCGCGGCATCCCGGTGCCCGATCCGCAGGCCGATGCCTCGGGCCAGATCCTGCATGCGCTCAAGGGCAAGCCCGCCTCGGTAGTGAACCGCCTGCGCGGGCGCCACCACCTCGCGCCCGACACCGCCCATTGCGCGAGCGTGGGCGACATGCTGGCGCGCATGCACCTCGCCGGGCTCGACTACGGGATGCACCAGCCCAACCTGCGCGGCCTCGCCTGGTGGGGCGAGACGGTGCCCGTGATCGCGCCGCACCTCACGCTCGACCAGCGCGCGCTCATCGAATCCGAACTCGCCTGGCAGCAGCATGCCGCGGCCTCGGCCACCTTCGCGGAACTGCCGCGCGGGGCCATCCACGCCGACCTGTTCCGCGACAACGTGATGTTCGAGGGCGAGCAGCTCACCGGCTTCTTCGATTTCTACTTCGCCGGCGTCGACAGCTTTCTCTTCGACATCGCCGTGTGCCTGAACGACTGGTGCATCGACCTCGAATCGGGCCGACTCGTCGAGCCGCGCGCCGCAGCCTTCGTCGCGGCCTATCACGCGGTGCGCCCGCTCACCGGCGCCGAGCTGCGCTCGCTGCCGGCGATGCTGCGCGCGGCGGCGCTGCGCTTCTGGATCTCCCGCCTGTGGGACTTCCACCTGCCGCGCGATGCGGCAGTGCTGGCAGCCCACGACCCGACCCACTTCGAGCGCGTGCTGCGCTGCCGGCTCGACACGCCCTGGCATTTCACCCCATGAAGCTGAACGTGGTTCCCGCGCGCCAGGGCATGGCCTGGGTGCGCAGCGGCTTTCGGGTGTTCTTCAAGCGGCCGATGGCGTACAGCCTGCTGTTCCTCGCCTACTTCTTCGGCCTGCAGTTCTTCGGCCTGCTGCTCGGGGGTTTTGCCGAGCTGCTGAGCGCGACGATCCCGCTGGCATCGCTCGCGTTCATGATCATCACGCGCCACGCGGTAGAGAACCGCGGCGTCACGCCGGCGGCCCTCGTCGCGCCGCTGCGCAAGCCGGGCCTGCGCGGGCAGGTCGCGCTCGGCATCGTGTATGCCGCGGCACTGCTGCTCGTGTTCTGGGTCGTCGACCTGGTCGGGCGTGAGGCCTTCAACGCCGTGGCCGAAGCGTTCAGCTCGCCCGACATGACGCCGGAGACCGTGCGCCCGGCGCTCAGCGACCCGGCGCTTCGCTGGGCCATGTTCCTGTTCACGGCACTCACGGCCGTGATCGCGGTGCCGTTCTGGCATGCGCCCGCCCTCGTCCACTGGGGGCGGCAGGCCTGGACGCGCGCGCTGTTCTTCAGCGCCGTGGCCTGCTGGCGCAACCGGGGCGCGTTCGCCGTCTACGGCCTCACCTGGGCCGCGGTGCTGGTGGTGTTCAACCTCGCGACCGGCGTGCTGTTCTCCCTCTTCGGGATGCCGGCGTTCGCGGCCGCGGTCGTCATCCCCGGCGCGCTGATGTTCGCCATCGCGTTCTACGCCTCGCTGTACTTCACCTACGCCGACTGCTTCATCGAAAGCGCGGGCGGCGGCAACGACACCCTGGAGCTTCCGTCGACATGAGCACTTCCACGCCACGCATCGCCGTCGTCACGGGCGCCGGCAGCGGCATCGGCCGCGCCGCCTCGCTTGCCCTGCTCGCAGACGGCTGGCACGTGGTGCTCGCCGGCCGGCGCACCGAGGCGCTGCAGCACACGGTGGCCGCGGCCGGCGATGCGGCGGCCCGCGCGCTCGCCGTGCCGACCAACGTGGCCGACGCGGACTCGGTGACGGCGCTGTTCGACACCGTGGCGCGCACGCACGGCCGCCTCGACCTGCTGTTCAACAACGCCGGCACGGGCACGCCGCCGCTGCCGCTCGAGGAACTGAGCCTCGCGCAGTGGCAGGCGGTGGTCGACATCAACCTGACCGGCGCCTTCCTGTGCACGCAGCAGGCCTTCCGCCTGATGAAGGCGCAGACGCCGCGCGGCGGGCGAATCATCAACAACGGCTCGATCTCGGCACACGCGCCGCGGCCCTTCAGCGCGCCCTATACCGCCACCAAGCACGCCATCACCGGCCTCACCAAGGCCACCTCGCTCGACGGGCGGGCCCATGACATCGCCTGCGGGCAGATCGACATCGGCAACGCGGCGACCGAGATGACCGAACGCATGGCCGCGGGAATCCTGCAGGCCAACGGCCAGATGGCCGTGGAGCCGCGCATGGACGTGCGCCACGTGGCCGACGCCGTGGTGCAGATGGCGAACCTGCCGCTCGCGGCCAACGTGCAGTTCATGACCATCATGGCCACGCAGATGCCGTACGTCGGCCGCGGCTGAACGCTTCTGCTTGTATCCACTTGCTGCGCCGCTCCGAGCATCGGCCGGCGGGTGTGCAGCTTTGCACGTCACCCCCGCGGCATCCTGTTACGTCGCCGCTTCGCGCTGCACGCACGCACCTAGACTGCCGCCCGGCAGCCGCGGGGCTGCAACGCGAGGAGACAGAGAAATGCATACGTTGCCGAGGACGCGCCGCGCCGCGCTCGCCGCAGGGGCCGGCCTGCTGACGCTGTGGCTGGCTGCCGCCGCACCGGCCCACGCCGCCGCCGATCTGGTGATCGGCCAGGTGGCGCCGATCACCGGCGTGATCGCCGGCACCGGCAATGAATACGTGGCGGGCGCCGCCGCCTACTTCGCGCAGGTCAACGCCAAGGGCGGCATCAACGGCCGCAAGATCCGCGTCGTGCTGCGCGACGACGCCTACAAGCCCGCCGCCACCGTCGAGCACACGAAGGAGATCCTCGCCAAGGAGAACCCGATCGCGCTGTTCGGCTTCATCGGCACGGCCAACGTCGCCGCGCTGCAGAAGAACAAGGTGCTGTCGGACGCGAAGATCGCGCTGCTCGCGCCCTACACCGGCGCGCAGGAACTGCGCGATCCGATGGACCCGCACCTGTTTCACATCCGCGCCAGCTACGGCGACGAGACGGCGAGCATGGTGGAGCACCTGCACACCATCGGCCTGCGCCGCTTCGCCGTCTTTCATCAGAACGACGGCTTCGGCAAGAACGGGCTCGACGGCGCAGTGGAGGCCATGCGCAAGCTCGGTCTCGAGCCCCCAGCCGTCGGCCACTACGAGCGCACCAAGCCCGAAGAGGTGGATGAAGCGGTGGCACGCATCGTTGCCGCCAAGCCCGACGCGGTGATCATGGTCTCCGTGAACCGCGCGAGCGCCGCCTTCATCAAGAAGCTGCGTGCCGCGGGCAACAGCGCACGCCTGTTCAGCATCTCGGTCGTGAACTTCAAGGAGCTGCTGAAGAACGCGGGCGAGGACATGGCGCGCGGCGTGGGCATCGCGCAGGTGATGCCGTATCCGTACACGCCCTCGTCGCCCATCGCACGCGAATTTCTCGCCGCGATGAAGCAGCACCAGCCGGACAAGACCATCTCCTACGCGAGCATCGAGGGCTTCATCGCCGCCAAGGTGCTGGTGGAAGCAATCCGGCGCACCGGCGCCGAGCCGACGCGCGAACGTGTGCTGGCGGCGCTGGAGACGCTGCGCGATTTCGACGTCGGCGGCTTTCGCACCACCTTCAGCCGCGACGACCATGTCGGCTCGGGCTTCGTCGACGTGACGGTGATCGGGCGCGACGGGCGGCTGCTGCGCTGAACAACCGCTGCTTCGCGGTGTAGGAAAAAGGGGCCGCAGCTCTCGGGCTGCGGCCCCTTTCCATAGAACCGTTCGCACTGAGCCTGTCGAAGTGCCAGTGCGCAGGGCTTCGACAGGCTCAGCCCGAACGGTTCCTATCGATCGATCACGAATCGGGAATCAGGCGCCCACGACCTTCCCGTCCTTGTGGCGCACCACGATCGTCGACGAACGCCCCGGCAGGTTGTTGCCCTGCACGTTCGACGGCCACGCACCCGCGTCGTCGTTCGGATGCTGGATGTTGACGAAGAAGGTCTTCAGGTCCGGCGTGTAGGTCAGGCCCGTGATCTCGCAGCCGTCGGGGCCGACGAGAAAGCGGCGCGATTCCTTGGTCACCGGGTCCACCGCATACATCGCGTTGTTGCCGAAGGTGTTGGTGCCCGACGCGCTGGTGCTGGCGTCCGTCTGCACCCACAGCCGGCCCTGCGGATCGACGTCGATGCCGTCGGGGCTGGAGAAGGTGTCGCCGACGATGTCGCCCTTGAGGTTGTCGCCCGACAAGCGCGGATCGCCGGCCAGCAGGAACACTTCCCAGGTGAAGGTCGTCGCGTTCGGCGCGTCGCCCGTCTCGTTCCAGCGCACGATGTGGCCGTGGCGGTTCTCCAAACGCGGGTTGGCGGCGTCCACCACGGCGCGGCTGCTGTTGTTGGTGAGCGTGAGGTAGATCTGCTTGTTGGGCGCGACGGTGATCCACTCCGGGCGATCCATCAAGGTGGCGCCGGCCACGCGCGCGGCGGCCTTGGTGTTGACCAGCACGTCGGCCTGCGTCGTGAAGTCGACCACCACATCGGCCCTCGGCCCCTGCGTCTCGTTGCCCGGGTCGACGGCGCCGACCGTCAGGCCGTTCTTGCCCTGCGTCAGCTCGATCCACTCGCCGCTGCCGTCGGCGTTGAACTTCGCGGCGTACAGCGTGCCGCTGTCGAGCAGGTTGGTGTTGGCCGCGCGGTTGTCCGGCGTGACCTTCGCGCTCGCCACGAACTTGTAGACGCAGCCCGGCGTGCCGTCGTCGCCCATGTACACGGCCAGCGTGTTGTCGGCGCCCAGCATGTAGGCGGTGTTCTCGTGGTCGAAGCGGCCAAGCGCGGTGCGCTTGACGGGCAGGCCGGCCAGTTCACCTTGCGGATCGATTTCCACCACCCAGCCGTAGCCGGCATCGGGCTGCGTCGGGTCGATGTAGTTGTCGGTGCTCTCTTCGCAGGTGAGGTAGGTGCCCCAGGGCGTGCGGCCGCTGGCGCAGTTGTTGAGCGTGCCGATCACCGAGGCGCCCACCACCGCGGCGGCCGGGCCGCCGACGCCGTACTGCGTGTTGCCCGTGTAGCGCTTGTTGTACGGCGAGCCCGCCTTCACGCCCCACTTGCCGTCCTTCAGCTCGACTTCGATCACCGAAACGCCGACCGCCGACAACGCGATCTTCTTCGTCTCGGCATCCGCCGTGGCGGCGTCGTAGCTGCCGGCCATCAGGATGGCGTAGTCGGGCACCTCGTGGTTGATCGCGATCAGCCCGCCGAGGTTGGGGTCGACGCCGGGAATCTCGAAGAAGTGCATGCCGTCGTGGTTGCCGCCCGAGACCTTCTCCGCGTCGGTGGACGAGAGAAACGTGCCGGTGAACGGAAGGGCGCCGGCGACGACCGCATCGCCCGCGCTGAACAGCACGTCGACGGTGTAGTTCTCCGGCACGACCACGGTGCCGCCGGTCATGGCGGCAATCTTCTTGAATTCGATGGCCGTGCTTTCCGCCGGCGCGAGCGGATCGTCGTCGCCGCCGCCGCAGGCAGCCAGCGCGCCGGATCCGAAGATCGCCGCCATCGATGCGCCGAAGCCGCCGCGCAGCATGCTGCGGCGTTGCATGGGCATGGCGTTCAGAACGTCGTCGAACATCTGGCCGGGAACGGCCGAGTCATCCTTCTTGCCTTTGGCGGCCTTGGCTTCTTCGCGATAACGATCGGTGAGGTAGGACATGCAATGGTTTCCTGGGGTGTTGAACGATGCCGGCGAACCTTATGAACGCTGCGTGACATCTCGACGACTCCGGGATGACCAAACCATGACAGCGGGCGGCCGAAGCCGCCCGCACTGACGATCCGCGCGCGAGGCGCCTGGCCGCTCAGCGGCGCCGGCGCGACCAGGCGGCGAGCCCGCCGAGACCGACCAACATCAGCGCCCAGGCCGAGGGCTCGGGAATGGCCCGCGTCACCGCCACGTCGCCGCTGCGCACGGCCCATGCGAGGTAGCCGTCGGTCACCGGTTCGGCCGTGTGATAGGCCGAGATCGGGTCGCCCGCCCAGACCCACGCCGTGTTCATCGCCGGAGCGGCATCGGCCAGCCACACCCAGTCGTCCAGCAGCTCGGCGAACGGGCCGGTGTTGGTGAAGCCCCAGGTACCGGGGCCGGTGGGCGTTGCGGGGTTGCCGGAGCCGTAGTTGCCGAGCGTCACGTAGTAGAGATGCGAGATCTCCGACTCCGTCATCGAACCCGACATGAACGCCGGCAGCCGCCAGCCGCCAAGACTGGCGACCTGCAGCCCCGCCGTCCACGTGAGTGCGCCGGCCCAGCTGAGCTGGCCGTCGACCGGATTCAAGCCGTCGTCGAAAGCCGTGCCCGCGGCGGCATTGGGGTCGGCATGCCAGGTGAGGTCGAGCGCCGTGTCGTACCAGGCATCGACGCTGCCATTGCCGTCGATGTCGCGCGGCTGCAGGCTGGTCTCCCAGGTGCCGCGGCCGGCGATCGGGATGGCGGTCGCGTCGAGAGCCGGCGCAAGGCCTGCGATCAGCGTTGCAGCGAGAAGCGCCGCGCGGCGCGACGAGGCGAGTGGCTTGTGCATCGCTTGCTCCTTGGTTGGGCAACGCGCGCGCTGCATGCGGCGCGATGGCTGACCATGATGGAACTCGCCGCTTGCCTTGCGGGCCGGATGTGTTGCCCGCGGTATCCGGGCTCGGCCTCTCTCTCGAAAGATGAGAGTCTCCGACGACAGAACCCGACCCCCGTTCGGGCTGAGGTATCGAAGCCCCGTGCCCGCCTGACAGGTCCTTCGATACCTCAGGACGAATGGGTCATATGGGTTTCACGCGCTCACTCGACCGGCGTGAGCTTGGCCACACTCAACGCCAGCCACTTCGTGCCGTGGCGGCCGAAGTTGACCTGCGCGCGCGCATCGCTGCCGGCGCCTTCGAGCGTGAGGATCACGCCCTCGCCGAACTTGTTGTGGAACACGCTCTGGCCCGAGCGCAGTCCGTGGCCCGACGCCTTGGCCTGCGCCGCGGCAAACGACGGCGGCACCGTCGAGACCGGCGCCGCATTCACCCGCCCCGCACCCACGATGGAGTTCAGACCCGAACCGCGCGACCACGCCGATTGGTACTCGCGTGCGAAGCCCGAGCCGAAGCCCTGGTTGCGCGGCGTGATCCACTTCAGCGCCGCCTCCGGCAGCTCTTCGAGGAAGCGGCTCTTGATGTGGTAGCGCGTCTGGCCGTGCAGCATGCGTGTCTGGCTGAAGCTCAGGTACAGCCGCTTGCGCGCGCGCGTGATGGCCACGTACATCAGGCGGCGCTCTTCCTCCAGCCCGTCCGCGTCGGACATGCTGTTCTCATGCGGGAACAGGCCTTCTTCGAGGCCGGTGATGAACACCGCGTCGAACTCCAGGCCCTTGGCCGAGTGCACGGTCATGAGCTGGATCGCGTCCTGCCCCGCCTGGGCCTGGTTGTCGCCGGCTTCGAGCGATGCGTGGGTCAGGAAGGCGGCGAGCGGCGACATGATCTCGCCGGTTTCGGCGTCGGGGGTCAGACCTTCGCGAAGCCCTTCGACAGGCTCAGGGCGAACGGAACTGGAAGCGCCATGCTCATCCACCGGCAGCGCCACCGCGTCCTTGCCGAAGCCCTCCTGCGTGACGAAGGCCTCGGCCGCGTTCACCAGTTCCTCGAGGTTCTCGATCCGATCCTTGCCTTCGCGGTCGGTCTTGTAGAAGTCCACCAGGCCCGAGGCATCCAGCATGTGCTCGATGATCTCGCGCAGCGTGAGCCCGCGTGTGGCCTCGCGCATGCGGTCGACCATGGCGACGAAGCCCTGCACGTTCGCCCCGCCCTTGCCCGCGACCGCACCCACGCTCTGGTACAGGCTGCGCCCGCTGGCACGTGCCGCGTCCTGCAGCAGCTCGATCGTGCGCGCCCCGATGCCGCGCGTCGGAAAGTTCACCACGCGCAGAAAGCTCGTGTCGTCGTTCGGGTTCTCGATCAGCCGCAGGTACGACAGCGCGTGCTTCACCTCGGCGCGCTCGAAGAAGCGCAGGCCGCCGTACACCTTGTACGGAATGCCGGCATTGAAGAGCGCGCTCTCGATCACCCGGCTTTGTGCGTTGCTGCGGTAGAGCAGCGCGATGTTGCTGCGCGTCATGCCGTCGCGGTGCAGTTGCCGCGCTTCATCCACGAACCACTGCGCTTCGGCGAAATCGCTCGTCGCTTCGAACACCCGCACCGGCTCGCCCGGCCCGGCCTCGGTGCTCAGGTTCTTGCCGAGGCGCCGCGAGTTGCGCGAGATGAGTTCGTTGGCCGCATCGAGGATGTTGCCGAAGGAGCGGTAGTTGCGCTCCAGCTTGATGACGCGCTCGACGCGAAACTCGCGCTCGAAGTCGGCCATGTTGCCGACCTGCGCCCCGCGAAAGGCGTAGATGCTCTGGTCGTCGTCGCCCACGGCGAACACCGCGGTCTCCGGCCCCGCGAAGATCTTGAGCCAGGCGTATTGCAGCCGGTTGGTGTCCTGGAACTCGTCGACCAGGATGTGACGAAAGCGCCGCTGGTAGTGCTCGCGCAACGCCGCGTTGTCGCGCATCAGCTCGTAGGTGCGCAGCATCAGCTCGGCGAAATCGACCACGCCTTCGCGCTGGCACTGTTCCTCATAGGCCTGGTACACCTGCACCATCACGCGCGTCTGTTCGTCGCGCTGCTCCACGTCCTGGGGGCGCAGGCCGCCGTCCTTGTTGCCGGCGATGAACCACGTCACCTGCTTGGGCACGAAGCGCTCTTCGTCGAGCTTCATCGCCTTGATGACACGCTTGACGGCCGAGAGCTGGTCGGCCGAATCCAGAATCTGGAAACCCTGCGGCAGCGCGGCCAGCTTCCAGTGCGCGCGCAGGAAGCGATTGCACAGGCCGTGGAAAGTGCCGATCCACATGCCGCGCACGGGGATCGGCAGCATGGCGCCCAGCCGCGTGAGCATCTCCTTCGCGGCCTTGTTGGTGAAGGTCACCGCCATCACGCCGCCCGGCGACAACTGGCCGGTCTGGATGAGCCACGCAATGCGCGTCGTCAGCACCCGCGTCTTGCCCGAGCCGGCACCGGCGAGGATGAGCGCCGAACGCGGCGGCAAGGTCACCGCGGCGAGCTGCTCCGGATTCAGGTTTGCCAGCAGGCCGCTGGCTGGTTGCTGTGTTGCAGACGGGGAAAACTCGGTGTCCGGACTCATCCGGGCATTCTAGGGAGCGCCCCTTTTGGCACCCGTCATCGCCAGGCGCGCGCGGATGCGCGACAGCGCCACCGGCGTGATGCCAAGGTACAGCGCCAGGTCTTTCAGCGGCACCTGCGCGGCAAGCTGCGGCGATTCGTCCAGGAACGCGCGGTAGCGCTGCTCGGGCTTGAGCATCAGCAGCTCGCGTTCGCGCTTCTCCTTGCGCGCGCCGTAGTGCTCGATGCCCACGCGCAGCGCCTTCTGCCACGCGAGGTGGCGATCGCCGAGCGCGAGGATCTGCGGGTAGCTCAACTGCTCGATCGCGCCGGCCGTCATCGCCACGGCCGAAAAGGTGGTGACCCCGCCCGAGGCGAGGCCCGCGAGGCTCGCGAAGAACCCGCCCGCAGGAATGAAGGACTTGATGCGCTCGCTGCCGTCGGCGCGCAGGTACACGAGCTTGACGAGGCCTTCGCGCACGACGTTGAGCCAGGGCCAGTGCATGTCTGCCGAGAACAGCGTGTCGCCCGCGGCGAAGGTGCGCGTGCGGATCGTCGAGGCGAAGCCGTCCCACTCGGGCAAGGGACCGCCGGCGAGTTGCTCCAGCACGGCGTGCGACGTGAACGGGTTCATGCGCGCACGGTAGCGCAGCCCTTTGCGCGGCGGCTTAACCGCGGATAACGACAAACCCGATGGCGCTTCGTACCGTCGCGCCTCATGGAACTCAACGTCAACCGCCAGACCGTGCCGCTCACCGCCGAGCAGCAAGCCCATCCGCTGCTGTGGTGGCTGCGCGAGGAACGCGGCCTCACCGGCACGCGCTTCGGCTGCGGCCAGGGCGTGTGCGGCGCCTGCACCGTGCATCTGGATGGCCAGGCGGCGCGCTCGTGCATCACGCCCTGCAGCGCGGCCGCAGGGCGACGGATCACCACCATCGAAGGGCTTGCGCCGACACCCGAGCAACTGCATCCGGTGCAGCAGGCCTGGCTGGAACTCGGCGTGCCGCAGTGCGGCTACTGCCAGAGCGGCCAGATCATGGGCGCGGCGGCGCTGCTGGCCGAACACCCGGCGCCGAGCGATGCGCAGATCGACGCCGCGATGGCCGGGCACCTGTGCCGCTGCGGCACCTACGACCGCATCCGCGCGGCCATTCACCGCGCGGCGCAGATCGCACGCGAGAACGGCGGTGCGCGATGAGCCGCGGTGTGCACCTCTCGCGCCGCGCACTGCTGATCGGCGGCGGCGTGGCGGTGGGCTTCACGGCGCTCGGCGTGAGCAGTTGCGCGCTGATCCCGCCCATCCCCAAGCGCCCCGCGCCGACGCTGGCCGATGCGGCCGGCTGGATCCAGCTCACGCCCGAAGGCCGCTTCGTGCTGTGGAGCCCGCGCGCCGAGATGGGCCAGAACGTGCTGGGCGCGCTGCGCCGCATCGCCGCGCTGGAGCTGGGCGTGGCCGACGAGGCGGTGGACGTTCGCATCGCGGGAACCGACGACATCGCACGCGTGAAGGCCACCGTCGGCAGCGACTCGGTACGCGAGCTGCTGCTGCCGCTGGCGCAGGCCTGCGCGACCTTGCGCGAGGCGGTACTGGCGCGTGCGGCCGAGCGTCTTGGCGCAAGCGAGTTGCAACTCGAAGCCGAGGCGGTGCGGGCTGGCGATGGCCGCCGCGTGGCGTTGAAGACACTCGCCGCGCCCGCGTTGCGGCTGGAAGCCGTCGAGCGCTCGGCCGCTGACTTGCGCGCGTGGAAAGCGCTTCAACGCGCATCGACCCGCAGCGCCGCCCTGCCCGCCGCGCCGCAACTGCACGCACTGGTCACCGGCGCGCCGCTGTTCGCCGCCGACATCCGCCTGCCCGGCATGCTGCACGCCGCCGTGCTGCGTCCGCCCTGGCGGCGCGAACTCGGGCCGCGGCTGGACGGGTGGAACGAAGAAGCCGTGCGCGCCGTGCCGGGTTTCGTCGCGCAGCTGCGCCTGCCCGAACTCGACGGCCCGGTGCTCGTGGCGCGCCATCCGCATGCGCTGCAGGCGATGCGCGCCGCCGCGGCGCCGCGCTGGATCGCACCACCCGACACACCCGATGCCGCGGCGATGGTCGACATCGATCGCGCGCTCGCGCACGGCCGCTTCACGAAAGATGAGGGCACGGTGCACGACGGCGCATGGACGGTCGACCTGCGCCTGGACGTGCCGATGGCCACGCACGCCGCCATCGAGCCGCGCTGCGCCGTCGCGCGCTTCGACGCCGCCGGCGCGCTCGAGCTGTGGTGCGCCACGCAGGACCCGTTCTACATCCGCGACGTGATGGCGCGCGATCACAGCCTGCCGCTGGAGCGCATCGCGGTGCACAACCAGCGCATCGGCGGCGGTTTCGGCGGGCGCACGGTGGCCAACGTCGAGCGCGAGGCGGCCTTCATCGCGCGCGCCGTGGGTGCGCCCGTCAAGCTGCAGTGGACGCGCGAGGACGAATTTCTCGGCGGCTTCAACCGCCCGCCCTCCTCTCACCGCGTGAAGGTGCGCATGGGCGTGGACGGCATGATTTCCGACTGGTGGCACGCACTGTCGAGCTCGCACGTGATCTTCACCTCGGCCGCCATGCCGCCGTGGATGCGGGGCGTGACCGACTTCATCGGCGACCCCGGCACCGTGCGCGGCCAGCACGCGCCCTATGCCTTCACGCGGCAGCGGCGCTCGCTGCAACTGACGCGCGTGCCCTTGGCAACCGGCCCATGGCGCGGCCTCGGCGCGGGGCCGAACGTGCTCGCCATCGAAGCCGCGATGGATGCCGCCGCGCGTGCGAGCGGGCAGGAGCCCGTGGCCTTCCGGCTGAAGCATCTGGCGCACGCACCGGCTGGAGAGCACCTGCTGAAACCCGCTCGGCTGGCCGCGGTGCTGCAGCGTGTGGCGGCACGGGCGGCGGACGAACCGCTTCCACTCGCGAAACCCGGCGAACGGCTCGGCCGCGGCGTCGCCTGCGGTGTCTACAAGGGCCGAAGCGTCGCCGCCGCGGTGGCCGAGGTGAGCGTGAGCGCGGAGCGCATCCGCGTGACCCGCCTGTGGTGCAGCCACGATTGCGGCGCCATCGTCGATGCGCGCGGCGTGCGGGCGCAGGTGGAAGGCAACCTGGTGTGGAGCCTCGCGCTCGTGCTCAGCGACGAACTCACCGCGCCGCAGGCCACGCCCGAGCAGACCAACTTCGGCGTCTACGCGCTGCCGCGCATCACCGACATGCCTGTGCTCGACATCGACCTGGTGCCGAGCACCGAGGCGCCCAGCGGCGCGGGCGAAACCGCCATCGTGGCGGGGGTTGGCGCCATCTACAACGCCATCGTGGCGGCCACCGGCGTGATGCCTGTTCGTCTGCCGGTTCGGTTGCCCGCGCTTTTGCCCATTCCTCATCCTCGGGCGCCGTAGTTGTTGCTTCGCAGGTTGAGCGTGCTCAGGACCCTGGCGGCGCACCTCGTAGACTCAGTCGGCATCGTGCGCAAAGCGCTGCGTGCGTCGATGTCGCTGCAGAACGCCTACCGAACCGATGCTTGGCACATGAGACGCAGCCCAAGATCGGCAAGCAGTTGATCGTTGGCTCAGAGAGTTGTCCGCGAGCGATGTTCACAATCTCCCGCGGTCAGGGCCTTGCGCTACGTGGCGGTCGCCCGTCGAAGCTCGATGAGCGCCGTATCGTATTCGCCGCGAAATCGAGCAAAGTTGTGTCCCCAACCGTGTAATTCGGAGTTCCACCGCTGGGCATTCCATCCTGCGTCAATGAAATCGGACGCAGCGAAGATGAACTCCAGGGCGTCGGTGAGAAACGGCACAAGAGGCTCCACCTCGGAATACTGGATGTCGCCAGAACTGCCGTGAACGAAGAAGTTGCGACATTTGACGGCCACGCTGGCGACGAACTGCAAATCTGGGAACCGTCCTCCCAACCTCCGCTCAACAATCGATGTGCGATGGGCGACCTTCTTGGGGAGGGAGGGTTTTCCAAGCCTACCGAGCGCTGATAGTGCGCTATTGCGGTCGATGTCGGGGGGGTGCCTGCGAAACATCGCGGTGCTCGCATCTCTCGTGGCTGCTAAGGCTTCAGGCAGTTCGCCGGCTAGAGGCACCGCGTCTGCCGGCAGGATGTCGAACATGTTGGCCGCTGCGACGAGTCGTTCGATATCGTATTTGTTGGCCTTGCGGATACACCCCAAGTACCGAAACCTTGCCACTCGCCAGTCGCTGTGTCGACTGATCCAGTCAGACAGCACTGCATCGAATTCGCCGCCATGTCGAATTGGATCCAGCGGCATATCCCCCGGGTGTGGCCTACGCTGTTCACTCTTGTCGCTGGCTTTCCAACGGAAGCTTGGATAAACGGTGAGTGGCTCCGCGATGCCGTCGACCACCTCCGTCGTGGTGACATGAATATGACCAATGCCTTGGGTGCGCCCCGCGGCAATCGACAGGAAACAGGCCACGTCATACACGCGACCGACAGCGTCATTGAAAGTGACCGGGCGGTCAGGCTCGATCGACACAACGATGCGGTTCTTCATGAAGACGCCCGCTGGCCCACCCATGTTGTAGCGGGGTCGGTGATGAACAGAGATCCTTCCGATTGCAGTGGGCACCGCCGCGATGCAGTCCTTTCCGGTGAAGTAGAAGACTTGGGGCCACTCACCCGCCTCGACTGGCCGCATGCGGCGACGCTCTTGCAGAACCGCGTCAATGATCGGCTTTGAGTCGATCACGTGGCTGAACGCGTCGAAGTCGTAGAAGAGCGTGGTCAGGTCGGTGGTCGTGAAGTGGATTGCGCTGATGTCAGGCTGATCTGGATTGAGGTGATGCCGGCCAACGGCAACGTAGTGCGGGAAGATGTCCGCGTGGTATCGAGTGGGAGCACCCTCTAGGCTGGTCTGCCCCATGCCAGGGCTATGGCAGTCGATGAGGGTGATGCACTCACCGGTGTATGCAGTCCCTTTGACACACGAGGCTTCTGCGACACGCGCCAACAACTCATCCGAGTGCACCTTTAGCAACGTTCTCGACCCCTTGAGCAGCAGTTCTCCGACCACGGATTTCCCGCTTGGCAGCGTGTAGGTGCCTAGGAATCGATTGGGTTGCTTCTTCTTGCCAGGTCGTTTGCCCATGTTCGGATCACTGCTGCGCTTGCAGGCGGCTGACATCCGGTAAGGCGCCTAAGGCATCGCCTCCGGAGATTGCCACATTCGCCCGCGTTGATTGCGGTTGGCCGGTATGTGTCACGCACAGTGCTCCAACCCGCTGGGGTGATTCATGTCGATGCTTGGAGCCCACACCAGCCATTGGTATCGGTACATTGTCACCTTCGAGTTGATCCTCATATACCCATCGACGCTGGGGCTCGGTCGCTGCCGCGGACTTTCACGCCGATGCAGGCCCGTCGCATCGGCTATCGCTCGTCGGGCGCCGAACCGCGGCGTGCGGCACTCCTGCTTCGGCGACCTACGGCACCGCACGCTGTAAGACCCGCACTCACAATCAAGACTCTAGCGGAGCACTTCCAGGAGCCGAGTTGAATCGCTTGCACCGTGTCGCACGCCGGCTGAGGCCGCTGCCGCTGTTCGCCGCTTTCATGCTCGCCGAGGCGGCTTTCGCCGCGCCGACCTGCCCGAAAGGCTCGCCGACCGTACTGATCGAGCGCGTGATGTCGGCGGCCTGCGAACCCTGTTGGCGCGAGGCGACGCCCGCACCCGATGCCGGCGCGGTGGTGCTCGACTGGATCGCCCCCGCCGGCGACGACGCGCCGATGGCGGCCGTGGCCCAGCCTGATGCGTTGAAGCGCGCGGTGCCGGCCGCCGGCGCGACCACGCTGCACCGCTCGCCATTGCCGCATCGCAGGCGCCCAGCCCTGACGGTGAACAGCGGCCTACCCGTGAACGGCTACGTCGGACTGCGCATCAGCGTGTTCAAGCACGCCGTGCTGCCGCCGGACGCAGAAGCCTTTCTGGTGCTGACCGAACGCGTGCCGGCCGGCAGCGAGGGCTCGCCCATCGCCCGCCAAGTGGTGCATGGCGTGGCCGGGCCGATCTCGCTCGTGGGCCTGGCCACGCGCCGTGAACTGGCCCACTGGTTCGCGATTCGCCTGCCTGACACCGCACAGCCCGAACGGCTGGCCGCCGTCGGCTGGCTGCAGACGGCGCAAGGCGAGGTGATCGCGGCGGCGCAATCGGAGGCGGCCGACTGCACCGATGCCCCCAGGCATCGACCGGGCAAACCCGGTCAGTAGAATTCGCCACCGGGCCCAAATTTTGGTGTCCGGTTTTCTTTTGTCCGGCCCGCCCCTTGCTGGCGGCTTTCTCGGACGAACCGGCTCTCCAAGTCAAGCGCTCGCAGCCTTCGGCCGCACACTGCGTTCAACGTGTGGCCACGTGCCGCGCGCCGCGTTCTCATGCGCTCGCGCGAGCCCTTTGCACAAGGAGCGAGAACCATGGAAATCTTCGATTACGACAACATCCTGCTGCTGCCGCGCAAGTGCCGCGTGGAAAGCCGCAGCGAATGCGACCCTTCGGTCGAATTCGGCGGGCGCACGTTCAAGCTGCCGGTGGTGCCGGCCAACATGAAGACGGTGGTGGACGAACCCATCACCGAATGGCTGGCCGCCAACGGCTTCTTCTACGTGATGCACCGCTTCGACCTCGACAACATCGCCTACGCCAAGCGCATGCGCGACAAGGGGCTGTATGTGTCGATCAGCTCGGGCGTGAAGCCGGCCGACTTCGAGATCATCGACCGGCTCGCCGCCGAGGGCGTGGGCGCCGACTACATCACCATCGACATCGCGCACGGCCACGCCGAGAGCGTGCGCAAGACGATCGAGCACATCAAGCAGAAGCTGCCGAAGAGCTTCGTGATTGCCGGCAACGTGGCCACGCCCGAAGCGGTGATCGATCTGGAGAACTGGGGCGCCGATGCCACCAAGGTGGGCGTGGGTCCGGGCAAGGTGTGCATCACCAAGCTCAAGACCGGCTTCGGCACGGGCGGCTGGCAGCTCTCGGCGCTGAAGTGGTGCGCGCGCGTGGCGACCAAGCCCATCATTGCCGACGGCGGCATCCGCGACCACGGTGACATCGCCAAGAGCATTCGCTTCGGCGCCTCGATGGTGATGATCGGCTCGCTGTTCGCGGGCCACGAAGAGTCGCCGGGCAAGACGGTGGAAGTGGACGGCACGCTGTTCAAGGAGTACTACGGCAGCGCCTCCGACTTCAACAAGGGCGAGTACAAGCACGTGGAGGGCAAGCGCATCCTCGAGCCCATCAAGGGGCGCCTGGCCGACACGCTGCGCGAGATGCGCGAAGACGTGCAAAGCTCGATCAGCTACGCTGGCGGCACCAAGCTCGCCGACATCCGCAAGGTCAATTACGTGGTGCTCGGGGGCGACAACGCCGGCGCGGATCTGCTGATGTAGCGCCCTCACCCATCGCGACAGGAGACCGCATGCCGCCGAACGCTTCCCCCGATTCCCTCGACCTCGAACGCGCCGGCGCCGGCCCCCTGGTGGCAGCACTCGCTGCGCGCCAGGTGAGTGCGCTCGAACTCTGCGACGCAGCGATTGCGCGCATCGAGCGCCTGGACCGCGAGATCAACGCCGTGGTGGTGCGCGATTTCGATCGCGCGCGTGAGCAGGCACGCGAAGCGGACGCCGCCCTCGCACGCGGCGAACGCCGGCCGCTGCTGGGCCTGCCGATGACGGTGAAGGAGTCGTACGACATCGCCGGGCTGCCCACCACCTGGGGCTTCACGCAGTTCGCCGAGATTCGTGCCGAGAGCGATGCGCTCGCGGTGACGCGGCTGAAGAACGCCGGTGCCGTCATCCTCGGCAAGACCAACGTGCCGCCGGCGCTGGGCGACTGGCAGTCGGTCAACCCGATCTACGGCCGCACGGTCAATCCGTTGGACCCGACGCGCTCGCCGGGCGGCTCGTCGGGCGGCGGCGCCGCGGCGCTCGCGTCCTTCATGGTGCCGCTGGAACTCGGCTCCGACATCGGCGGCTCGATCCGCATTCCGGCGCATTTCTGCGGCGTGTTCGGCCACAAGCCGAGCCTGAACCTGCTGCCCGCACGCGGGCACCGGCTGCCCGGCCCGCCGGTGGCGCCGTCGATGCTGTCGGTCATCGGCCCGCTGGCACGCAGCGCCGCCGATCTGTCGCTGGCCTTTGACGTGCTCGCCGGTCCGGACGACACCGACGGCGCGGCGTACCAGTTGGCGCTGCGCCCGCCGCGCGCCGAACGGCTGGCCGATGCACGGCTGTTGGTGCTCGACGAGCATCCGAGCGCAGTGACCAGCCGCGACACGCGAGATGTCATCGAACAGCTCGCCACCGACCTGGCCCGGGCCGGCGCGAAGGTCGCACGGTCGAGCGAGCTGCTGCCCGACCTCGGCGCCGCGCACGGCGTCTACGTCAAGACGCTGCTGACCGAGATCACACGGCGTGCGCCCGCGCCGGGGCCGACGATCTCGGCGCACGAGTGGCTGGCGCTGCTCGACCGGCGCGTGCAACTGCGCCTCCAATGGGCAGCGCTGTTCCGCAGCTTCGATGCGGTGATCGCGCCGGTCTTCGGCACAACCGCCTTCCCGCACGACGACACCGCGACCTGGCGCGACCGCCGGCTGGTGATCGACGGCGCCGAGACGCCCTACGGCGACCAGCTCGCCTGGCCGGGCGTCGCCACCTTGCCCGGCCTGCCGGCCACGGTAGTGCCGGTGGGCCGCGGCAGCGACGGCCTTCCGATCGGCGTGCAGATCATCGGCCCCTCGCTGGAAGACCGCACGCCGCTCGCACTGGCCGCTGCGATCGAAGCCCTGCGGCGGTAGCCCGCACGGGGCGCCCACCGCAGGGCGCCCCACTAAAATTCGCGGTTCCCCCCACGCACCGCCAGGGCGCGCCATGCGTCCTGCATGTCTTCGCCATGACCGAGCTCGCCAAATCCTTCGAACCCGCCGCCATCGAAGCCCACTGGGCACCGCTGTGGGAGAAGAGCGGCGTCTACGAGCCCACGCTCGATGCGAAGCGGCCCTCGTTCTCCATCCAGCTGCCGCCGCCGAACGTGACGGGCACGCTGCACATGGGCCATGCGTTCAACCAGACCATCATGGACTCGTTGACGCGCTACCACCGCATGAAGGGCCACAACACGCTGTGGGTGCCGGGCACTGACCATGCCGGCATCGCCACGCAGATCGTGGTGGAGCGGCAACTGCAGGGGCAAGGCAGCAGCCGCCACGAACTCGGCCGCAAGAACTTCGTCGCCAAGGTGTGGGAGTGGAAGGAGCAAAGCGGCTCCACCATCACTGGGCAGATGCGCCGCATGGGCGATTCGGTGAGCTGGCGCCATGAGTACTTCACCATGGACGAGAAGCTGTCGAAGGTGGTCACCGACACCTTCGTGCGGCTGCATGAAGAAGGCCTGATCTACCGCGGCAAGCGGCTGGTGAACTGGGACCCGGTGCTCAAGTCGGCGGTGTCGGATCTGGAGGTCGAGAGCGAAGAGGAAGACGGCTTCCTCTGGCACATCCGCTACCCGCTGACCGACGGCTCCGGCTCGGTGACGGTGGCCACCACGCGGCCGGAGACCATGCTCGGCGACGTGGCGGTGATGGTGCATCCGGAAGACGAGCGCTATCAGTCGCTGATTGGCAAGACCGTGACGCTGCCGCTGGTGGGCCGCGAGATCCCGGTGATCGCCGACGACTACGTGGACCGCGAATTCGGCACCGGCGTGGTGAAGGTGACGCCGGCGCACGATGCCAACGACTATGCGGTGGGCCAGCGCCACAAGCTGCCGATGATCTGTGTGCTGGCACTCGACGCCACCATCAACGATGAAGCCCCCGAGGCCTACCGCGGGCTCGACCGCTTCGTCGCGCGCAAGAAGGTCGTGGCCGATCTCGACGCGCAGGGTCTACTCGTCGAGACGAAGAAGCACAAGCTGATGGTGCCGCGCTGCGCCCGCACCGGCCAGGTGATCGAGCCCATGCTCACCGACCAGTGGTTCGTCGCGATGAGCAAGCCGGGGCGCGACGGCAAGTCCATCGCCGAGAAGGCCATCGAGGTGGTGCAGGACGGCCGCGTGCGCTTCGTGCCCGAGCAGTGGGTGAACACCTACAACCAGTGGATGAACAACATCCAGGACTGGTGCATCTCGCGCCAGCTCTGGTGGGGCCACCAGATCCCGGCGTGGTACGGCGAGAACGGCGAACTCTTCGTCGCGCAGGACGAAGATGGCGCACGCAAGAAGGCGCAGGCCGCCGGCTACAACGGCACGCTCACGCGCGACGAGGACGTGCTCGACACCTGGTACTCCTCAGCGCTGGTGCCTTTCTCCACCCTCGGCTGGCCGGTGCAGACGAAGGAGATGGATCTGTTCCTGCCCTCGTCGGTGCTGGTCACGGGCTTCGACATCATCTTCTTCTGGGTCGCCCGGATGATCATGATGACGGTGCACTTCACCGGCCAAGTGCCCTTTCGCGACGTCTACATCCACGGCCTGGTGCGCGACTCGCACGGCCAGAAGATGAGCAAGAGCGAAGGCAACGTGCTCGACCCGGTGGACCTGATGCAGGGCGTGGCGCTGGACGAGCTGGTGCGCAAGTCGACCGTCGGCCTGCGCAAGCCGGAGCTGGCGCCCAAGGTGGCCAAGCGGCTGAAAGCCGAATATCCAGAGGGCATTCCGGCTTTCGGCGCCGACGCGCTGCGCTTCACGATGGCCAGCTACGCCAGCCTCGGGCGCGACATCAACTTCGACACCAAGCGCTGCGAGGGTTACCGCAACTTCTGCAACAAGCTCTGGAACGCCACACGCTTCGTGCTGATGAACTGCGAGGGGCAGGATTGCGGCCTCGCCGAGCACACCAAGGCGCAGTGCGAGCCCGGCCAGCCCTTCCACCAGTACCTGAAGTTCTCCAGCGCCGACCGCTGGATCACCGGCGAGCTGCAGCGCGTCGAAGCCGCGGTGGAAAAAGGCTTCGCCGACTACCGGCTCGACAACGTCGCCAATGCCATCTACCGCTTCGTGTGGGACGAGTACTGCGACTGGTACCTCGAGATCGCCAAGGTGCAGATCCAGACCGGCGACGACGCGCAGCAGCGCGCCACCCGCCGCACGTTGATTCGTGTGCTGGAGACGGTGCTGCGGCTGCTGCATCCGGTGACGCCCTTCATCACGGCCGAACTGTGGGAGCGCGTCGCGCCTGTCGCCGGCCGCAAGGAGGCGGGTTCGGCGGCGAGCGTGGTGAGCGCGGCCTATCCGCAGGCGCAGCTTGATCGGATCGACCCGAAAGCCGATGCCTGGATGGACAAGCTGAAAGCCGTGGTCGGTGCCGCGCGCACCTTGCGCAGCGAGATGAGCCTGTCACCGGCCGAGCGCATGCCGCTGTACGTGAACGGCGACGCGGTATTTGTCGACGAAGCCGCCCCGGCATTGAAGGCGCTCGCCAAGCTGTCGGAAGTGAAACGCTTCGACGACGAAGCCGCCTTCTCGCAGGCCACGCAGAACGCGCCCGTGGCCGTGCACGGCGAGATGCGCCTCGCGCTGCATGTGGAGGTGGACGTGGCGGCCGAGCTCGAGCGCCTGGGCAAGGAGATCACGCGCCTGGAGGGCGAGATCGCCAAGGCCGCCGCCAAGCTCGCGAACGAGAGCTTCGTGGCCCGCGCACCCGCGGCCGTGGTGGATCAGGAGAAGAAGCGCGCCGCCGACTTCACGGCAACGCGGGACCGGCTGCAAGATCAAGTACGGCGCCTGGCAGCGTCGGCTTGAACTCGCGCGGAGCCGCCGGGGTGCGGCTCAGGATCTCGTCGATGCGCCGGGCCACGGCCCAGGCGCTGCGGCTGCGCGATTCCCGCGTGGTGCTCGCCACGCGCGGCGTGATCTGCAGCGTGTCGATGCGCGACAGCGGCCGGCCTTCGTCGAGCGCGCCGGGTTCCAGGCTGTCGAGCCAGGCGGCGGCAATGCGCCCGCTCGCCATCTGCTCGGCCAGCGCCTCGTCATCGAACACCGCGGAGTGCGAGATGCTGACGATCACCTGGTCGGGCTTGGCGAACGGCAGGAAGCGCTCGCCCAGCAGGCCACGGTAGCGGCTGAAGTAGCTGAGCTGCACGCACACGCCATCGGCGGTTTCGAGCAGCTCGCGCAGGCCCAGCGGGCGCACGCGCCAGCGCTCCCACACGCTGTCGCTCGCATGCAGCGAGGGGTCGTAGCCCGCCACCTTGGCGCCAAAGGCTTCGAGCAGTTGCGTGAGCGGGCGGGCGGCCGGACCCATGCCGACCAATCCGATCGTCGCGCCGCCCAGTTCGCGCCCGACCAGCATGCCGTCGGAGCCGACCACCGGCACGCGGCGCAGCAGGGTCAGCAAGGCGGTGATCATGAATTCGGCCTCGGCCTGGGCGGTGGCCGTGGCACTGCGCACCACCTCCACGCCGGCGCGGGCGCAGGCATCGAGGTCGATGTTCTCAGCTCCGGCGCTCACGCGGCCCACGGCCCGCAGCACGGGCGCGTAATGCAGCGCCTGGGGATCGAGCGCCACCGACGAAGGCACGATAAGTGCTCTCACGTTGAACAGCGCCTGCCGGAAGGCCCGCGGGTCGTTCGCCAACTCCGGCGCATAACGCACCGAGTGCCGGTCGTCGAGCCAGCGCGTGACTTCCTCTTCCAGCGGTTCGACGATCAGGAGGTCCATGCGGTCGAGCGGGGCGCAGCGGGCGGGATGCGTCGAAGGCCCATGCCAGAATGGTTTGAGCCGTTCATGAATTAACAGAGGATTGTAAGTAGATGTTGGTCAACAAAGCGATCTTTCCGGTGGCTGGCCTGGGAACCCGGTTCCTGCCCGCAACCAAGGCCCAGCCGAAGGAAATGCTGCCGGTGGTCGACAAGCCGCTGATCCAGTACGCCGTCGAAGAAGCCTATGCCGCCGGCGTGCGCGAGATGATCTTCGTGACCGGCCGCCACAAGCGCCCGATCGAGGATCACTTTGACATGACGTTCGAGCTCGAGGTAGCCCTCGAACAAGCGGGCAAGCAGGAATTGCTCGATGTCGTGCACAGCGTCAAGCCCAAGGACATGGAGTGCATCTACGTGCGCCAGGCGCAGGCATTGGGCCTCGGACACGCGGTGTTGTGCGCGCGGCGGCTGATCGGCAACGAGCCCTTCGCCGTGCTGCTGGCCGACGACCTGATGGTGGGCGAGCCGCCGGTGCTGCAGCAAATGGTGCAGCAGTTCGAGGAATGGCGCGCGTCCATCCTCGCGGTGCAGGAAGTGCCCGCCGAGCACACGCGCCGCTACGGCATCGTGGCCGGCACACAGGTGAACGAACGGCTGGTGGACATCAACCGCATGGTCGAGAAACCGGCGCCCGAAGATGCGCCCTCACGCCTGGGCGTGGCCGGGCGCTACATCCTGACGCCGGGCGTTTTCCACGAGATCAGCAACCAGCAGCGCGGCGTGGGCGGCGAGATCCAGCTCACCGACGGCATCGCCGGCCTGCTGCGCCGCGAGAAGGTGTTTGCCTTCCAGTACGAAGGCCGGCGCTACGACTGCGGCAGCAAGGAAGGGTTCCTGCAGGCCAACGTGGAGCTTGCCCTCGAGCACAAGGTGCTCGGCCCCGGCTTTCGCGACTACCTGAAGACGCTGGACATCTGAGGCGCCGGCGCGCCTAGCGGCGGCGCAGGAAGTGCACGTACTCGTCGTTGCCGGAACTCTGCTCGACGAGTTCGTTGCCCGTCTGCCGCGCAAACGCCTGGAAGTCGCGCACCGAGCCGGGATCGGTTGCCACCACCTTCAGCACCTCGCCGGTCTGCATGTCGGCCAGCGCCTTCTTGGCCTTCAAGATGGGCAGCGGGCAGTTCAGCCCACGGGTGTCGATCTCTTTTTGCGCATGCGTTGTCATGTGGGCCTCGTTCAGCTGATGCGCGGGCGTTCCATGAATTTTGGCTCGATGCCGCGCGACTTCAGCCAGTCTGCCAGCGCGTAGCCCGTGCCGGCGGGCCAGCACATCACCGCGTCCGGTGCGTACAGCTTGTATTCGGCCAGTTCGGGCGAGAGGCGAATGTCGCCACGCGCCACGGCGTGGTAGGCGATGATGACCTGGTTCATGCGCTGGAAGTCGTAGACGCCGATCAGCTTGAGCGCGTCGACCTGCAGCGAGGTTTCTTCACCCACCTCGCGCGCGATGCCCTCTTCCGGCGACTCGCCCGCTTCCATGAAGCCGGTGATGAGCCCGTAGAACTTGCCCGCCCAGGCGGCATTGCGCGCAAGCAGCACCTGCCCGTCGCGGTCGGCGCACTCGATCACCGCGGCGAGCACCGGCGTCGGGTTGTTCCAGTGCGTCCAGTCGCAGGCCGGGCAGCGCAGGCGGCTCTTCTCGCCGCCGTCTTCCATCTGCGCAACAAACTGCAGCGGCGTCGCGCAGCCGGGACAGAAGTTGTAGGCCTGCGTCATGCGGGAAAGACTCCGGTGGACAGATAGCGGTCGCCGCGGTCGCAGACGATGAAGACGATGGTGGCGTTCTCGACCTGCTTGGCCACTTCGAGCGCCACCCAGCAGGCGCCCGCCGCCGAGATGCCGCCGAACAGGCCTTCCTCGCGCGCGAGGCGCCGTGCCATTTCTTCGGATTCATCCTGCGTCACGCTGATCGTCTCGTCGATGAAGGTGGCGTCGTAGATCTTCGGCATGTAGGCCTCGGGCCACTTGCGGATGCCCGGGATGCGCGAGCCTTCGGCCGGCTGCGCGCCGATCACGCGAACGCCGGCGTTTTTCTCCTTCAGGAAGCGCGAGGTCCCGGTGATGGTGCCGGTGGTGCCCATGGCGCTTACGAAGTGCGTGACCTGGCCCTTCGTGTCGCGCCAGATCTCGGGACCGGTGGTCTCGTAGTGCACGCGCGGGTTGTCGGCGTTTGCGAACTGGTCGAGCACGCGGCCCTTGCCGTCACGCTGCATCTGCTCGGCCAGGTCGCGGGCGTATTCCATGCCGCCGGAGCGCGGCGTGAGGATCAGCTCCGAACCGAAGGCCTTCATCGCCTGCGCGCGTTCGGCGCTCGAGTCCTCCGGCATGATGAGCACCATGCGGTAACCACGGATCGCCGCAGCCATGGCGAGCGCAATGCCGGTGTTGCCCGAGGTGGCCTCGATCAAGGTCTGGCCGGGCTTGATCTCCCCGCGTTCCTCGGCCCGGCGGATCATGCTGATCGCCGGTCGATCCTTCACCGAGCCAGCCGGATTGTTGCCTTCCAGCTTGCCGAGGATCACATTGCCGCGGCGTTCGTTCTCGGCACCGGGAATGCGCGCCAGGCGCACGAGCGGCGTGTTGCCGATGACGTCTTCGACACTCAGGTAGGAGATCTTGGATTTGGCCATGTGGCGCATTGTCGCTTTGAAGGCGGACGCGCGCAGAGGCCGGGCAGCACGTCGCACGCCCGGCAGGGCAGCGAAAGAAAGTTATCATCGCCCCCCTGACAGGGTGCGCCTTTGCGCCCCTGGCTGCCGGGCCTCGGTGGCGAAATTGGTAGACGCGCGGGACTCAAAATACTACGGGCAGGCTTTCCAGCCCGAAAACGGCGGTCGCAACGACTGCTCGGCCAGCTGCACAAGCTGTGCGTAAGTGCACTAACTTCTTGAAAGCAAACAGTTTTTTATGTCGTGCACAGGCTCGTGCCTCGTGCGGTGTGATTTCCGTCACTGGAAACCAACTGCCCTCCGTTTAAGGCCATTGGCCCGTTTGCTGGAAAAACGGTGGAAAGTCTAAAACCTCACGGAAGCTACACCCCATAGGACAACTTCACAGGTGGACTTTCCAGTAAAATGAGCGTTCGCAGTACCACAACGAGACACAGTTTGGCAACCAAAATCGGCACTGGGGCGAACCCGAAAACAGGCGGCGACGAGCCGACGTGGGACGACGAGTTGAGCGCCGCCAGGCTGCCGCCGCCTGACCCGCAATCGACCCGCCCAGCGGTCAACTACAGGCACCGGTCAGTGGACGGGTTCTATGTGCGCGTGGGCCGACGCGACGCCAGCGGCAACGCACGAAGGTCGTACTTCGCTCGGTACGACGTGAAAGAGCCGGGCGGCAAGAAGCGCGACAACTGGCAGCTATTGGGGTTGGTGAACGTGCTGCGCTACGGGCAAGCGCTGCAGCAAGCAACGGCTGCGCTCGAGCGAGCACGCGAAGCACGTTCGAGCGGTCGCTCGCTGATGCCCACGCTGAAGCAGGCGTTCGACGACTACTTGGTGTTCAAGACCGAGGTCGTAGCGGACGCCAAGAAATTGCGTGCGGCGACGCTCGACGACTACCGCAGACGGTTCAATGAACTGGTACCGGTGGCGTGGCACAACACGCCAATCGACGAGTTGAGCGCCGAGCGTTGGTCTCAGCTACGGCGCGAGTGCACGACAGTGCGTTCGTTCGAGACACGCCTGCGCAAACCCGTCAGTGAGGCCCGCTTTGACGGACTGCTACGGGGTGTTATCTCGGGCGTGTACCGGAGACAGGCGACGCTGCACAAAGGGCTGGAGAACCCGGTTCCAGCGCTGCGTGAGAGCGGCGTGCTGAGCACGGCGACGGCGCGACACGACTACATCGCAACGGAACGGCTGGCAGCGGTTGTGCTGCGGTGTGAGACGGAACTGCGGCCATCCCAGCGAGACATCACGTACATCGGTCTGCTCACGGGCTGGCGACGCCAGCTACTCGTCCGCATCCCTCTCTCACGCATCAAGCGCGACAAGCGCTCGGTTGAGTGGCGCGACAGCGACCCTGGCGGGCCGTATGCCGAGCCCGACGGCTCGTCGTTTGACTACCCCGTCTCGGACCTGCTGTGGGAGCGCGTGTTTCAGCCTCGCCTCGAGCAAGCACGGCCAGGGCAGAAGTACCTCATCGAGTCTGGTCGGCGTCCAGGTCAACCGCTGGACGACATTCGGGACAGCCTCGGGAAACTCGACGAGGTCGCGGGGTGTCACATCTCCGCGCAGGTTCTGCGCAAAACGTTCTTGACGCTCGGGCCCTCAGCCGCGGTACATCAGCGCACGCTGTCGCACCTCGCGATGCACAAGCTGAGCGCCGGCGCACAGCCCACGACGATGGGCTACCAGAAGAGGGACTTCGAGGCCATGAAGGCAGGAGCGAACCAGTACGCCACGTGGTTCGCTCAACAGGTCGGCTGGACACAAGAAGTGCCTCAGGCGCCTGCCATCGAGGGCATCAGCACCGACAAGCTGGCGAAGTTGCAAGCGTTGGCAGAGATGGACCCTTCGGCGCTCGACAAGCTGCTTCGCCTCGCCGAGGCAATGAAGTAGTCGGAGCCGTGCTAGCTAGACCTCTTGTCATCAATAACGACGAGAGGACACGATGCACGAAGAACCCGAACCCCTGGCCATCATCCTGCTGGACCTACCGATGCCCCAAGCGTACGCACTCGCGCAGCTGTGCAAGCGCCTCAGCTGGACCGACGCTCGCGGCATGGCCGTGGACGACGACGAGGCGAGAGCAATGCTCTCTGCTTGCAATATGCTCCGAGCCTCGCTCGGAGCACGGGGCATCACTGTCAGATAACAGCCGCTGATTCAACTGATTCCAAACCCGCCTTGAGCGGGTTTTTCTTTGTCTGCGCTTCAGTGTTGGCCTGACTGATTTAAACGCCAGTGCCTATACGAGATAACCGAACGAATCGGTTTTTCTCAACAACAACACTGGAGACAGAAATGAAACTCACACCGGATGGCGGCCGACAATTATCTTGAGCAGCTCAAGATAGTTGACGCCGGGCACACCGGAATACATCAAGCGCCAAGTTGCGAGCGTCGAATATGACAGCAAGGGCACTTTCACGACCTGCACCATCACCAGCAAAGCAGGGCCGAAATTCGTTGGTACAGCCAGCGTTCTCGACCAGAAGGACTACGACCGCGCGACTAGCGAGAACGTCGCCTATGAAAGGGCCGAGGCCCAGCTATGCCAAGTCGAGGGCTACTACTTCAAGAAACTGGGACTCGGGGAGGCAGCGTTCACGCCAGAGCAAGTGGAGGTCTGTACCAGCCCTCACCTCTATGCGGTCACTGGGCTGACGTCACGCCAAGAGGCAACCTGCGTGAAGGTCCGCCTAGAGGTTCACCTAGACGACGCGGGTCGCTCCCCGGAAGAGCGGATGCACATTCTCGACACCGTGCTTCGCAACAAGCCCGTGTTCCGCGGCTTCCCGGACGGTGGGCTCGTCGGCGGCGTCGAAGCAGAGCGGCGTATCGTCAACACCGTGCTCGCCAACAAGCGCAAGCTGGGTCTCTAATGAAGTACCTGCGATGCGCTTGGGCACTGCTTGTTCTCGCCCTGGCCCTCCCACTCATCCTCACCGGCGGTCTACTCAAAAGCTGTGGCTGATTCTTGATGTTCCTCGGAATACTAAGCACTCTGCTCTGTGGCTTCACGGCGTTCGACAAGGTCTGCGAGAACATCAAGAAACGCAGCGCCAAATAGCCGGCCACAAACAACAAACCCGCCTCGAGCGGGTTTTCTTTCGCCTGCTTTTAGCGTTAGGGTATATCCCTAAGGGTATTTTAAACGCACTACCTACACATGACATGAACAGGTTTTCTGTTCATCGTCTGACGAGACGCAAACCACTGGCACCTCTCCAAATGCCACCGGCACGAGAACGGACTAGGAACCTTCGAAGGAAATTTATGCAAACCGTTCTTATTCTTATCGCGATGCTGGCAGTTACGGCTTTGGTCACCTCGGGGATTCAATTCTGCGTGGTTGCTGCACAAGAACTGCTCAAAGCGAACCAGGACTGGAACGCGGTTATGCGTTCGGTGCCATATCTGGTGCAGTGATTGGCTTGGCTTCAGGGCTCAATCTCGATTACTCAGTAGCTGGAATTGCCGCTTGATCTCTCGCGAATGCGCTTAGTGTCTGCGTCGGCCAGTCCGTAACTGTGATAGCTGTTGCGCATTATCGAAAAGAAACTTGGCTTGACCAGATGTGGATGCGCGTCTTTCAGCGCACTAGCCCGCAAATGTTCAAAATCTGATTCGTTATTCCTTATTCAAGCCCACTTCGGTGGGCTTTTTCTTGGGCTCGAAAAGTTGAGGGTGCAGTATTGGCAGCGCAATCGCAATGGGCAACCCCAGCACGACACCGCGCCAGACAAAACCCCAGAAACCGTAGTACTCCTGCATCTCGTACAGGGTCTCGATGACTCCCAAGGCTTTACTTATCTTTGCGCTGGTGGAATTCATGCGCCTCAGGGTTGAGCGCAAACAACCGCGGCGCAGCAAACGGCAGCAAAACCCCAATAGCGAAAGAGGCGAGCATCACAGAAATCATTCTTTTGTCTCCAGTCCGAGCATCAAGCGGCTCGCGTGCTCAGTTTAATACGAGCGTTTAAATCAGGGGTCGCTATAGGAGTTGTCATCAACACAAAAACAACGAGATAGCAATGCACGAGACTACCTATTTCTTAGACGAAGAGAACGCGGTCATTCGGACCTCGCGCGAGGTATCGATGTCGGAAGTTCAGTTCTATGCCGAACTGGAAGAGACGCGCGAGCGTGCGAGGGATGACGCAGAGAAGAAAGCAAATGCCTTGGTGGTTCCAATCGTGCGCAGCAAAAAATCCACTTGGTATGACTCTGCTTACCTGTTGCCCGCTCTGTGGAACACCACGCCCATTTTCGACGCTTGCCGCGATTCAAGGCCCGAACACGCAGCAGCCAGCCCGCTGGTGATTGAGCGCAAGGGCTGCGGCGGCATGCACTACATCGGCCCACAGCTACGGCAAGCACACAAGCGCGTGTACGCCGAATTGCTCCGGATGCGGCGGGGCGAAGCGATTAACGGTGAGTTTGAATACAACCCCTACCGGATGCTCGAGGCCCTCGGTTGGGGCGTAAATCAAAGAAACAAGGACAAACTGCGCGACTGCTTGCGAGATATGTACAAGGGCGGCGTGGTCTGGTGGTCAGAGGGAGGGAGCGCACGAAACCCAGGCGGCGAGTTCCGGCTCATAGCGCTGGCTACGTACGCGGGGACTAAATGGAAGGTGCAGTTGACAAGCGGCGCTATTGCGCTGTTCGAGATGCACATGACGTATTTGTCGTGTGCCAACCGCAAGCCACTCCAAGACGGACTGCAAACCCTGATTTACGATTTCTGGTCGTCACACCCTCCCGCCTACGAAGCCACGCTTGATGAGTTGCACTACGCCGCCGGCAGCGCCTACAGCGACTTAGCGGAATTCGGAAGAGACCTCCGGGCCGCTGCTACGGTTGTTTCTGTCAAGTGCAGTTGGGGCATGAAATCGACTCGCGGTAAGTTGCAGATGTTCAAGTAGACCGTGGTCCAGCAGAAGAAAAGCGACCCCGTGGTCGCTTTTTTATGGGTCGCGTTATGACGCTTCCCCCATCTTTCCCTCGTTATCGTATGACGCTTTCCCCATCTTCTCTAGACGCTTTCCCCATTATCTCCAAAAATTCAACATTGACGGCGCAGATAAGTCGTTGATTTTATTGGCCTTTTTCGGCTTCCGTGACCGACCGATAAGTAGATAATTTCGGCCGTGATTCGCGAGCCCGCTCGCAGGGGCCGGCGGCCCCTCTGCCGCCTCGCGGCATTCACCCGTCTGCGCTGGCGCGCATCGCTCTCTTGTTCTCTCGGTCCTTCTTTTTTCTCCGGGGCACCGGAGCGAGATTTCCCCGAACGTCTCGAGGCGACAGGCAAACCGTGGCTAGTCGATTGCCGCGCTGCTGGCGCGGGGGTGGGCCAGTGGACGGTTGACCGTCCGAATACCCGGCGCTGCTAGCGCCTACGGCCTGGCGGCCGCGCGGTGCCCGCTTTGAGCGGCTAAGAGCCGCGAACGCTGCTGCACCCTCGCACACCTACCACGTGGCCCATATCCGGGCTAGAGGCCCGCCCAACAATTTGCGCAGTACCGTCTTTCGCCAGCGGCAATCCGCCGCTACCGTTTAAATTGGTTGGTCGCTATACGAAGTATCTGCTACTCCAGCGTAGCGCAACAGGAAATTTCATGACCAAGCCAATCGCTCAATCTCAGCTGCCGTTTTTCGAAGTTCGGCAAAAGCACTCAAGACGCACGATTCTGATTGTCCAAGCCGATGGCGTTGAGCAGGCACTCGCGAGAGCGCTTCTGGTCGTAGACCACGTAGACACTCAATTCGATATTCAGTCCGAACCGTGGGTCGTGCGCGGCGCTGTGCCCCCGTATCGTGCCGCGACGTTTGCGGACGGGTATTTCAAGGTACACAACTTGGAAATACCGCCCACGTTCCACTAGCCCCCGTCTCCGCCCCCTCATTCGCCCAGCTCACGCTGGGCTTTTTCCTTCCTGCGCCGTTATTCGTCGAGCCCAGGTGGTTCGAGAGGTTCGCGACCAACGACCGTGCCCATTAACCAATCAGCAAGACGCCCCGCGGCTACCAGCGCGTTCTCCGCTTCGCCAACCGTGCGAGTCCGTGCCAAAAAATCACGGGGCCGTAGGTTAGAGAGAAATTCGTAGAGCGCTCGCGCTTCAAGAGGATTCAGCCTGTCCGCGACCGGCTCCAGCGCGAGTTCCGCCCACTCTCGCTCACGCCAAACGCGCGCCTGCGGGTCAATACCCATCGCCAAACATGTCCGACCCACCGAAATCCGGCGTCGGCGACGTCTCGGGGTAGCCCCAAAAATCGTTCGCGAAACTTTCTCCGAAACAGCGGGTGGTGTCGTTGTAGCTGTCCATCCACTCGCTGCTTGTGTCGTTGTTTTCGTTCTCGTTCATTAAGTCTCCTATTTTGATTCGCCCACCCATTCGGTGGCGGCCCATATATTTTACGTAGGGTGTCAAGGGGTATCCAGAGAACATCTATTTCCGGTATCTCCCCGCCCTCCCGCCCTCCCGCACTCAGCCGCTTCCTCACACAGCCCTTTCCCTCGCTTCCGCCGCGTCGCTACACGACGAAATGAAGCTATCCACCGCCACCCTCGCCGTCACTGCTGCGCTAGCACTGACGACAGCTGCGTCTCTCGCATCCCTCGCCCTCACGGGGATGACGGCTGGCGCACTGAGCGCACAGCAAGCCGCTGAAAAGCTGGCTCCTGGCTGTGTGCGCGGCTATGCGCCGGTGCCTGCCGCGAAAACCATGGTGCTGGTCCCCGTGGTCCTCTGTAACTCAACTGGAAAGACCGTCTGATGACCACCACCGCCGATAGGAAGACCGCCCCACGCGCCAAGGTCGCCGCTTGCGTGACCTCGCTCACCGTTGACACCGCCGCCTTCGCGGCAGCCGAAGCTGGCTCGCGCACCTTCACGCTGCCCATGCTCCCGCCCGGCCCGGTGACGTTCTCGCAGGACTCCCGCAAGGTGAAGCTGCTGCACGACAACCCGACGCTCGCTGCCGAGTTCAACGCCAAGGGTCGCAAGCTGCCCGTGGACATCGGCCACGCAACCAACAAGGACGGCGCTGCCCCTGCCGTTGGGCACGTCGTATCGCTGCACGTCGGCGCCGATGGCACGCTCCTCGCGAAATGCAAGCTGACGGCCGAAGGCGCCGCCGACTTCGAAGCGGGCAAGTACCTCTACACCAGCCCCACAGTCCGCTACGTCCCCACCGCTGAAGGCTGGCATGTGACCGGCTTCAAGTCGCACTCGATGACGAACAACCCCGCACTGGAGATGCAGGCGAACCTCGAGGCCGACGACACTGACGTCGAAGACGAAGCCGATGAGGTGACCGAGACAACCCCCGAAACCTCCTCGACCTTCACCGCCGAAGACGTCGCCACGCTCACCTCCGAGCGCGACACCGCGGCCACACAGGTGACGACCCTCGCATCGTCGAAATCGTGCTGGCCAACAAGCGGAAGCTTGGGTTCGCCTGAGGACAGGCGGGACAGGCAGCCAAAGGCCCCGCAGTGCGGGGCCCTTTCCGCCCGGCTCACTCTCCGTCGAGGTCAGCCCAGCGCTGCTCTTCAGCGGCGCGCTCAGCGCATGCGGTCTTGAACCGCCCGTACATCTCTCTCCGCACGCTCTCGTCCGCAAACTCCTCGCGCAGCGCGTCGGGGTCCATGTCCTCGTGCTCGTTGTAGAGGTACGCCAGCACTGTTTCGACGAAATCTCCGAACGTCAGGTTGTCGTTGATTTCACCGCCGGCGTCGCCGGTGATTGACGCGATACCAGCTGTGCCGTCGCCGCCGCCAAAAATATACGTTTCGATGTCGAGGGGGGAATAGTTAGCCATTCAAATTTCTCCGATGAATGTGTTGTGTTGTGTTGTTGAATTGGTTCTGTTTTTACGCGGCGAGGTACTGAGATTCGTCTGCATTGCAGAACACACCGAACGCCTCGTCCCTCGTCGTCAGCAGTTCCTCGACCTCCCCGGACAGTTCCCAGTCCTCGCCGCAGTCAACCCGGACGTCGGATGCCGCGCCCGACGTGCGCTCGCACACCTCGATATCAATCTCAATTTTGTGCGTTTCAGCGAGTTCTGCGAGGTCCGCCTCCCAGCGCTCGGCGAGATAGTCAGCGAACGCGTGTGCGGTTTCTGCGTCGTCTCTCCAGCCCTCGCCGAGGTTGCCGTCAAAAACTTGTGCAGTGATGTAAATAGTCGTCATTTAAATATCTCCAGATTTGTTGTTGAGTTTCGTAGAGCGGCTCTGTTTTGCTGCTCGTACTACTCGTATATGTACCCCTGGGGGAGAATGAACTAAGGGTTAACCCGCGTAAACGCAGGTTTGTCGATTGATTGTATTAATGATAATCGCGTCTTAATAGTTTTCTCGTATTGACGCATCCCAGCCCTGTCGCGCCGTCAACTTACGCACAGGTTATACACAACACCCTCGAATCCCCTCACCGCTCACAAATACAGCCGCTCGGGCGGGCCTTTTATTTGTCAGCAATTTAGTGCCCCCAATTTCCTGTTTTCAGTTCCGCTCCGCCGACAGCGTCACCCATAGTTTGCCCCTATCAATGCCACTATTTGCAATCAATATTTGCAATCAACAAATCACTGTTTGCAAGGGTTAACCCTTAATGTTTCCTCCCCCTCGGTGCATACACGTAGTACGAGCAGCAATAACTGCGGCGCGTAAAACTCAACAACAAACCGAAATTGGAGATATTCAAATGACAAACGCAAACACAACTATTGCAGAGCGAGTCGCAGCTGCTTTCAACAACGACGGCGACAAGCTGCTCGCGGCGCTGAAACGCGCTGACGTGCATCGCGAGGGCACAGACGAGGAATATCACGAGTTCGACGACGGCTCACGTCTCGAAATCAACTTCATATCTGACGAAAAGTGGGTGGTTACCGCTTACGCCTGAAATCAAAACAACAACAAAAACTGGGAGCAACACAATGAAAACATCAACTCAATTCCCCCGCCTCGCGAGCATGAGCGACCTCGCGCAGTATCACGACGACCTCACCCCGCCGCGCGGCTTTGACGACAGCGATAGCGGATTGCAAACAGAGCCTGCGGCTACGGCGAGAACGCCAGCGGTGCCGAAGCCCCAGCTGCCGACGGAGTGGCCCAGCCGTCCCCGCCTGCCCGGGGGCCACGGCGAACTCTCGCGCGAGTTCCTCGCTGCTGACAAAAGAGCGCCGCGAAATGAAGAGGCCGTTCACACGTTCTGGGCGGCGTACGCGTGCGGACTGGACTTGGGGTTGAGCCAGCGCGAGGCCATGGCCGACGCAGACAAAGCAGCCTACGCCGCGGCACATCAAAGCCGCGTCGCGGCGGTTCGGGCTGCTGTCGCAGCGTAGTGGCCATGAAAAGCTGAAGAGCAAACCAACCCCATGGCCCACCAAGCCCGCTTCGGCGGGCTTTTTCATGCCCGCAAACCGCACTAGGGCAAACACCTAGTAAATAGTTTCTGATTTCCGCCCCCTTTTTCCGCCCCTATTACCTACACAACAGTATGGAAGCAAAACAGCGCGACCTAATCAACAACATCACTACCGGAGATACAAATGACATTTCAAATTCCAGCCCGCTGTACCGAGAACTCCGTAAACACTGCGCTCAAAGAACAAGGCTACCGAATCCAGATTTACCTCGACCCGACAAATGATTGGCGATTCAGCGTTTACGTCGTGCTGCCGAACGGCGACGGCGCTACAGCCATCGGACAACTAACGCCCTGGCACAAAAACACCGCCCGAGCAGCCGCAGAGTTTCTCGCTGAGTACGAGGAAGCACTCGAACTGCGGGCGAAATACTGGTTTAACACCTCGATTTACCGCACCAAATAACTGATATCAACAACAAAAAGCCCTGCTCGCGGGGCAATTACTGGAAGCAATAACTATGCAACACAAAATTGTCAGCAACTCGTACCGGCGCATCCGCGCGGTGAACTGGGATATCGAACTCACACGCAGCGATAAGCGCTTGCGCGTGTGGCTCGTAGCAGCAAGCGGAATGCGCGTGGAGCACATCGCCGTGCCTCGCCCGAGGCCCTACACCGCCGCACAGATGCTCGAGAAGTGCAAGGCGGGGCGCTGGCGCGCTGATAGCAACGTCGCGCGAGCGTTGGAGATGCTGGCCGCAAGAGCCGAGGACTTGGCTGTGCCGTGTCCGTGGCTGCGGCTCGACGACTGAAATCAGAACAAGAACGACGACGACAACAACGACAACAACGACAACAAAAACAACATCACGGGAGATATCAATGAAGAACAACAACAACATCACTTCAGCCACCGCCACGACGAGCGTGCAAACAGACGCGGAGGCGTTTGAATTCGACGCACTGCTCGAGCGAGTGCACGCCGCCGGCAACGCCCTCGGGCAGTACATCAAGGGGCAGCGGGCCACGCTGCCGAAAGGAACGCGCAAGGGCTCGCCGACACACGAGGACTGGCTCTACTCAACGTACGGCGTGCCGCTCGACCTGATTCGATTCGACCCGAAATACACGCCCGAGCACGACGTGCTCGCAGCAGAAATCCTGCGAGCAGCGGTGACTGCGGCAGCCTACGTGCCGGCGAAGCGCGGAGCGACGAGCCACATCGTGGGCCAGGTCTGCCACGCAGTCACGAGCATCGCGGACCAGTTCCCGGGCCTCGCGCTGCGCTGGCCCCATCGCGCCAACACATTCCCACGGGGGCAGCAATGAGCGGCGGCTACATCGTGGTGACGGACGCCGGGCGCGACAGCGCAGCGTTTGTCTACAACTCGGAGACGCAAGCGCTCTCGTGGCTCGGGTACTACGCGGTGCTCGGTGACGCGAGCGAGCGAGCACGGGTCGAGCAGTGGTGCCTCGATGACGACCTCGATGCACTGGCGCAGTTCATTCTGGAGCGCAGCGGCGGACGACGCTCTGAGTACCACGATGAACTGCGGCGCTCCCTCGCAGCAGCAGTGGAGGTGGCCAATGGCGCGTCTCACTGACAAGCAGCGCAAAGCGGCTCCCCGCTCCCGCTGATTGCGAGCAAGAAGCCTGACGACAGCAATCGGGATAGGGGCCGATCATCGTGATCGGGCCCCTCCCACACCACCCGGCGTGCGGGTCCGCACCGGGCGGTTCGAGAGCTTGAGGTCAGGAGAGTCGGGGTACGCCCAGTCGATCGAAGT
>JAKFDI010000080.1:0-114036 GCA_036676235.1 Rhizobacter sp.
CGAGCCGATGGCGTCGTTGCAAATCCTCGCGATACCTCCGGGTATCGCTGTGGTTTGCGCCTAGCCCTCGGCCCGAATCCATCGCTTTCATTTCGTTCCGATACCTACGGGTCGCAGCACTAGTGCCGGTGCCCGGCGCGGTTTCCCGGGTCGGGCGCGGCACGCCTTCTTCATCGGAGCAAGACATGAATTCCCCCTTCTCAACCCGTTCACTCATTGCCGCCGCGTTGCTGGGCGGGTCGGCATTCACTGCCTCGGCGGACGCGATCACCGACTGGAACGTCCGGTCGGGCGAACTGATCGCCGCTTCCAAGCTCGGAACGCCGCCCGCGATTCGCGTGATGGCGATCGTCCAGACAGCGGCCTACGAGGCGGTGAACGATGCCGCCGCACACGCTTCGGTCGATGCCGCGGTCGCGGCGGCGCACCGTGCCGCGTTCACCGGTCTCCTGCCGTCGCAGCAGGCCGAGATCGACTCGGCGTATCGGGCGGCGCTGTCAGGAATTGCAGACGGCCCTGCGAAAACCGCCGGCATCGCCGTTGGAGAGAAGGCCGCGGCCACCGTGCTCGCAGCGCGTGCCGGCGAGGGCGCTGCGGCCAGCGACACGTACCGGCCACACACCACAGCCGGCATCTATGTGCCCACGGCGACGCCGGCGGTCTCGCACTGGCCCCATCGCAAGCCCTGGCTGATGGCGAGCGCGGCGCAGTTTCGCCCCGGCCCGCCGCCGGCGCTGACGAGCGCGCAATGGGCGCGCGACTACAACGAGGTCAAGGCGCTCGGCAGCAAGAGCAGCACGCAGCGCAGCATGGAACAGACGGAGATCGCGCGCTTCTGGGAGTACTCGCTGCCATCGATCTACCACGGCGTCGTGCGCTCGGTGGCGCAGCTGCCCGACCGCGACGTGGCCCGCAATGCGCGCCTCTTCGCCGCGGTGGCACAGGCCATGGACGACGCGATGATCAGCGTCTTCGACGCCAAGTACCAGTACCACTTCTGGCGCCCCGTCACGGCGATCCGCAACGGCGACGACGACGGCCACGACGGCACTGAACGCGAGGCGGGCTGGGCGCCGTTCATCAACACCCCGCTTCATCCGGAATACCCCAGCGCGCACGCCATCCTTGCCGGAGCCGTGGGCGCAGTGCTGCGGGCGGAGACGAGCGGCGGCCCGGCCCCGGTGCTGGCCACGACCAGCCCGACCGCCAAGGGCGCGGCGCGTCAGTGGAAGAGCGTCGACGCCTTCATCCAGGAAGTGTCCGACGCGCGTGTCTATGAAGGCGTGCACTACCGCAGCTCGTCCACGGTCGGCGCCGCGATGGGCGAACGCATCGGGGAACTGGCGGCGACGCGGTACCTGCGCGGCAACGAGCGGCTGGCCCAAAAGCCGGCCATCGACATCAGCGCACGCTGAAACCTCGGTGTCGCCAGGTCTTGCGCACGGAGCTGAAGGAGAGTGACATGAACGAAGCCACCCTGACCGCCGACTACGTGGTCGCCGGTGCCGGCGCCGTCGGCCTGGCCTTCGCCGACACCCTGCTCAGCGAGAGCGCGGCCAGCATGATCATCGTGGACCGCCATCCCAAGCCGGGCGGCCACTGGAACGACGCCTACCCCTTCGTGCGCCTGCACAGCCCGTCGGCCACCTATGGCGTGAACTCGCTGCCGCTAGGCGCCGGACGCATCGACGCGGCGGGCCTGAACCAGGGCCTGCACGAGCTGGCCGGCGGCGACGAGATCCGCACGTACTTCGAGCGGGTGATGCACGAGCAACTGCTGCCGAGCGGGCGGGTGACCTGGCTGCCGATGCACGAGCTCGGCGCCGACGGCGTGGCGACCGCGCTGCTAGGCGGCCGCCGGCTGCGCCTGGTGGCGCGCCGCCGCCGGGTGGATGCGACCCGGGCCGACACGCAAGTGCCGGCCACCCATCCACCCCGGTTCGCCGTGGCCGACGGCGTGCGCTGCGTGACGCCGACCGAGCTGGTGCGGCTGCGCGAGCCAGCGCGCGGCCACGTGATCGTGGGCGGCGGCAAGACGGCGATGGACACCGCGCTGTGGCTGCTGGCGCAAGGCGTCGATCCGGACACCATCACCTGGATACGACCGCGCGAGTCGTGGCTGCTCAACCGCGTGAATGTTCAGCCGACGATGGCCTTCGCCCACCGCGTGCTGGCGGCCATCACCGCCGAGCTGGAGGCGGCGCGCGATGCCGCTTCCTTGAGCGATCTCTTCGTGCGCCTGGAAGCCGCCCAACTGCTGCAGCGAATCGACCCGACGGTGCAGCCCACCATGTACCGCTGCGCCATCGTGAGCGAGGCGGAGCTTGCGCAACTGCGCCGCATCAGGAACGTGGTGCGGCTCGGCCATGTGCAGGCCATAGCGACCGATCGCATCCTGCTCGAACACGGCGAGATCGGCACGTCGGCCGACCACGTCCATGTGCACTGCAGCGCCGCCGGCCTGCCGCGCGGCGGGGCGCAGCCGATGTTTCAGGGTGATGCCATCGTGCCGCAGTACGTGCGCCGCTGCTCGCCGGTGTTCAGCGCCGCCTTCATCGCCTACCTGGAGGCGACGCTCGACGACGACGATGAGAAGAACGCGCTGTGCGAACCTGTGCCGGTGCCCAACGAACCGCTGGACTGGCTGCGCATGCATCTGCACACGGCGCGCAACCAGCAGCGCTGGGCGCGGCGCCCGGATCTGCAGGGCTGGATGCGCCGTTCGCGGCTGGAGGCCTACAGCGGCCTGTTCGAGCAAGGCGCGAAACGCGCGGATGCTGACTGGATGGCTTTGCAGTCGCGCCTACAGCAGGCCCGAGCGCCGGGGCTCGAACGCATGGCGCAACTGCTGGGGTCTGCAGGCGTTTCGATCCAGCCTCGGCCGGGGCCGATCAAGCCCTACCGCGCGCCCCAGGTGCTGCCGGCAGCGTGAGCGTCACGCGCGTTCCAGGAGCCGCCGGCTCGATCGACAACGCCGCGCCGATCGCATCGGCCCGCACCTCGAGAGACCGCACGGCATGGCCCGGTGCGGCGCGGATGCCGCAGCCGTCGTCCGACAGCGTGATGCGGATGCCGGCATCCACCGCTTCGGCGGCGAGGCTCAGGGTCGAGGCCTTCGCGTGCTGCAGCACGTTGGAGATGACCTCCAGCACCAGGAACTGCAGGTGCCGCATCGCCTCGTCATGGCCGGCCGCCCAGCGCGGCAGCGGCGCCACGTTCCACGCTACCCGCAGCCCGGCGCTTTCGATGCGCGGCTCCAGCCGGTAGCGCAGGCTGGCGAGCAGCGCGTTCACGTCGCCGGCGGGCAGGTTCATCGCATCGATGGACAGCTTGAGGTGGTCCATCGACTCGCGCAGCATCTGCACCACCTCGTGCGGCAGCGCGCGGCCGCCCTCGAGCTGACGCACGGCGGTGGCCAGGCTGGAGCCGACGCCGTCGTGCATGTCGCGCAGGATGCGTTCGCGCTCGGCCAGCACGGCGCGTGAGCTTTCGAGTTCGGACAGGCGCTGGAACGAATCGCGCAGTTCGTGCTCCTTCTGCGCCACGCGGTCGGCCAGCGATGCGTTCAGCGAAAGCACCTCGGCGCGTGCCTGCAGGAATCGCTGGCTCACGATCCACAGCAAGGCCGCGCCCACCAGCACGGCCACGTACTTCGCCCACGCCGATTCGGCGTACAGCGAAGCGTCCCAGCGCCCGGCGATGGCGTCGCGCACGCTGGCCGCGAGCACCGCGAACAGGCACAGCACGATCATGAGCCGCTGCGAGCTGGGCGCACGCCATGCCTGCACGGCGAGGCGCAGGTTCACCCAGGCGAAGGTCGAGAGGGCGACCACGTACCAGATCAGCAGCGGCTGCGTCGAACGCAACGCGAACATCAGCAGCAGGCACAGCGGCACCGAGGCCTGAACCGCGAGCACCGTCCAGTACTCGATGCGCGGGCGGCGGCCGCACACCTCTTGCGCGATGGCGTACAGCGACCAGACCCAGGCCGCCCGCAGCAACAGCAAGGTGACGCCCCAGTACGGCCAGGGCAGGGGCGAGACCTCGAGCACCGCATCGGCGACGGCCGCCGCCCAGAGCGCCTCGCCGATGCCGGCCCAGGCATAGAGCGCGTCACGCTGCTGCCACCACAGGAGCGCGCAGAAGCCGGCCACCAGCAGGCTGAAGACGGACGTTGCCAAGGGCAGGGCCACGCGCAGCAACTCCGCGCGCTGGGCCAGCGGGGCGATCGCGTTCTCCGTGCCGAGATGCACGACCGACAGGCCGGCACGCGCCCCGGACTCGGCGCGGATGCGAATCCGCAGTTCGTTGTGCTCGGCGAGCAGGCGCGACGGAAAGCTCAGGCGCACCGGGTGCTTGGCGCGCCAGCGGTCGCGTTTACCGGCCAAGTTGCCGGCCAAGGTGCCGCCGCTCGTCAACAGCACGCCGTTGAGTTCGATCTCGTAGGCGCTGCCCAGCCGGGTGATGAACAGCGCATGCGGCTCGCGCAGGGCCGCTGCGTCCGGCGGCATGTCGAAGCGCAACGTCAGGTCGGCGCTGCCCGACCAGCCCTTGAACACCGCGTCCCAGTGCAGCGGCAGTTCGATCTCGCGCGGGCGCAGTGTCCGCCCTTCCACGATGAGCGCGGCGCTCGCCTGGCGCAGCGTGATCGGCGCTTCGGGTGCCGCCTCGCCGGGGCACGCGAAGAACAGCAGCGCGAGCAACCACAGCAGCGCCGCGGCGCGCTGCACCCGGGTGCTCACGCGCCGGGCCTCAGGCTGCCCAGCAAGCCCATGCGGCTCGCCTCGAACACCGCTTCGCTGCGCGAATGCACGGCGAGCTTGGCGTACAGGTTCTTGATGTGGCTTTGCACCGTGTGCATCGACACGCCCTGCAGCCGCGCGATCTCGGCATAGGCGTAACCGCGGGCCACGAGTTCGAGCACTTCGGATTCGCGCGGCGTGAGCGCCGCTTCGACGACCGGTGCAGCCAAGGCTGCGGGCTGAGGCCGACGCAGCCGTTCGAGCAGCTTGCGCGCGATCATGGGCGAGATCGGCGAGGCGCCATGCTTCACGTCGATGATGATCTGCGCCACGTCGGCCGGCTGCGAGTCCTTGTGGATGTAGCCCACGGCGCCGGCCTCCACGCAGGCGAGCACGCTCTCTTCGTCGCCGAATACCGAGACCACCAGGATCTCGCATGCCGGCTGGTGCCGCGCCACGTCGCGGATCAGCGCCAGGCCATGGCCATCGGGCAGCGACAGATCGGTGAGCAGCACGTCGGCCGTGTGGGCCGCGAACCAGGCGCGTGCATCGCCGAGCGTCGCGAAGGAAGCCGCCAGCGTGAGCTGCGGATGCGCCGCGACGCAGGCCTCGAAGAACGCCCGCGTGTCGCTGTCGTCTTCCAGCAGCACGACACGCCATTGAGTGGACGCCATGGTGCGGTGACCTTCGCGGTGGGGCGGTGCGGCGAGCTTAAGCGGCAAGGGCGCGAACCGCCATGCGTGTCCGGCGCCTCTCACATGTTCATGGGAGGCGCCGGCCAGCGCCGCTGCCTACCCTCACGACCGGATACCTGCCGCCCTCGACGGGCGCGCACGTTTTCCCGGTCGCATCAACGATGAGAAGGGGCTGGTCATGCATCTCTCCTCCACCGCGGTCCTGGCTTTGGCGCTTTGTCTCGGCGCGCCGAGCGCACTGGCCGGTGTAGTCGGCAGCGGCACGATCACGCTCATCGTCGACGGCGCATCCAACACGATCCAGTTCACGCCGCTGACCCGGCTGAGCACCTGTCTCGACAACGCCCTGGGGACCGCGCCGCTCGACAGCATCTCCGATGGCAGCAGCAACACCCTCGTGTTCGGCCCGTCGCTCTACCTCACGCTGCAGGTCGGCACCTCGCTGGTCCATCAGCCGCTGAGCAACATCCGCGACGGCAGTTCCAACACCATCTTCCTCGGCGAGAGTGCGCCGGACGAACGCTGCTTCGCCGGCGACACCGAAATCGTCGATGTGGGCAACGCCGTGGTCGATGGCAGCAGCAACACGATCGAGTTCGCCGAGCTGTCGCGCTTCGATGTCTGCTTTCGCAACGTGAGCGTCGGCAGCATCGTCGACGGCAGCAGCAACACCCTCTTCTTTGGCGAGCCGCAAGGCGGCCCTGTCTGCTTCGAGGATGCGCGCGTGGGGGCGGTTGCGGCCACGCCGTCGGCCGTGCCCGAGCCGGGAACGCTGGCGCTTCTTGCGGCCGCCTGGGCGGCGCTTGTCTTCACGCGGTGGAACGCAATCGCAGGTTCTGGCGCAGCTTATTGATGGAAGGACCACGCCATGTCTGTCGACCGAGCGCTGCAGAGGCTGGTGCTTGCGGCGGCAATCACCGCGCCTTCGCTCGCGCTGGCCCTGCCGACATTCACGGCTCGTGCCGGGCCGGGGAACAACTCATCCTGCGGTGACAAGACCGTTGTCACCGCAGGCTCGCTCGTTCCCGCCAGCGCCAGTCAGGTCTGCGCCAACTTCCGTGGGACCCCGGCGCAGCTGGCGTCCATCGGCGATGTTCCGTTTGCGCTTCGGCTCGATGCCATCACCGGTGCCAACGGAAGCGGGGCTTCGGCCAGATCAGACTTTTCCAACACGCTCGAGTTTCCGAGCGGCATGGATGTGTTCAATCTGCCCGTGGGCTACACCGTCAATGCCGGCAACTACCTGGTGGACAACCGCTTCGCCGATCCGAACATCGTGGGTGCCGTTCCGGAGCCGGGCACGTGGGCCTTGCTGCTGTTCGGCTTCGGTGTGTTGAGCTTCGTCGTGCGGCGCAGGAACAAGGCTTCGTAGCCACGTCGCATGCGGCGTCAGCCGCGCTCCGCGCCGTCGATCACCGCGCGGGCAAAGGCGGCGGCCGTGGGCGTGATGCGATCCAGATCTGCGGCCTCGCCGCGTTCGATGGCGGCAAGAATCAGCTCGTTGATGCCGCCCACGACCGCCATCGCGAGCGGCGCCGACAAGGCGCGCGGCGCAGACGGTTCCGAGGCGTTGACGACACGCACGATGAAGGCCGCGATCTGCTCGTTCGCGCGGCGCCGCGCCGCCAGGCCCTCGGCGCCGAGCCCGAGGATGGCGATGAACAGCGTGGACAGCAGCACCGGGTTCGACGCCAGCGTGCCCAGATAGGCGCGCAGCGCGTCCCCGAGCTGCGCATGCCAGTCGCGCGCCGGGTCGATCGCCTCTTTCAGCACGCGCAGCGCCTGGCCGCTTGCTGCTTCGTAGAGTGCGATCAGGCACTGCGCCTTGGTCTGGAAGTGCTCGTAGAAGGTTCGGCGCGAGACGCGCGCTTCGGCCGCCAGATCGGCGATCGTCGCGTCGGCATAGCCCTTGCGCGCCACCACCGCGGCCATGGCGTCCAGCAGGCGGCGGCGGTGTTCGGCGGCGTCTGACGGGGTGCTCGAAATGGAGGACGGCGAAGCAGCAGAGACCATGGCGGAAGATGATTCGGAAGGATTGGTACTTGACAGTACCAAAGGCTGCCGGCACATTCGCCGACTCGGGTGCGGCATCGTACCCGCGCCCCGGAGCCCCACCATGACATCGCTTGCCATACGCCGCCTGCTCGTCGACCTGAAGACGCCGTTCGCGCGTCACTGGAACGGCGGCGACGCCTTTCGCACCGCGCTGTTCAACGCCTTGTCGATGAGCTTTCCGGTGGGCGAGCAGTTCTTCATCGACTCGGTGCGGCTCGGGATGAAGCAACTGCCCGAGGCCGAGCGCACGCGCTTCGAGCCGGAAGTGCAGGGCTTCATCGGCCAGGAAGCCACGCACCGGCGCATCCACGCGCTCTTCAACGACCAGCTCGCGGCGCAGGGCCATGTCAACGCCTGGGAGCAGCGCGTCAGGCAGCGCCTCATGAAGCTCGAAGGCGTGGAGCCCAGGCATTGGGTGGGCATCACCGCCGCCACCGAGCACTTCACCGCCATCCTCGCCGAGCACCTGCTCGAACACCCAAGCACGATGGCCGGCGCCGAGCCGCGCCTGCAGACGATGTGGCTGTGGCATTCGGCCGAAGAGTCCGAGCACCGCAGCACCGCCTTCGACCTGTACCGCGCACTCGGCGGCAACGAGCGCTGGCGCCGCCGCTGGTTCTTCGTGGTGAGCTTCAACTTCGTCGTCGACGTGCTGCGCCAGACGGCGCGCAATCTTCAGCACGACGGCGAACTGTGGAAGTGGCGCACCTGGCGCAGTGGCGCCAGCTTCTTCTTCGGGCGCGAAGGCTTGGTGCGCTGCAGCTTCGGCGCCTGGCGCGCGTACCTGCGTGCCGACTTCCATCCGTCGAAGCAGGGCGGCGAACGCGGCCTGCAGTGGCTGCGGGCGAACGACCGCGAGTTCACGGTGGTGGGCGCTGCGGCCGGCTGAACGCGGGCCGCGCGGGCGCGGCTGAGAGAATCCCGCCTTCGCGTGATTCTCGAAACCGGACCCACATGAACATCCTCATCGCAGGCGGCGGCATCGGCGGGCTGACGCTCGCGCTCGCGCTGCACCAGCGCGGCATCGACTGCCGCGTCGTCGAGGCGGCGCCTGAACTCCGGCCGCTCGGCGTGGGCATCAACCTGCTGCCGCACGCGGTGAAAGAACTCACCGAACTCGGCCTGCAGGACGAGCTGGCGCGTCTCGCCATCGAGACCGCCTCGCTCAGCTACTACAACAAGTTCGGCCAGACCATCTGGAGCGAGCTGCGCGGGCGCGCCGCGGGCTATCCGTGGCCGCAGTTCTCCATTCACCGCGGCGAGCTGCATCGGCTGCTGCTGGAAACGGTGAAGCAGCGCCTTGGTGTCGACCGCGTGATCACCGGCCATGCGCTCACGCGCTTCGGCGGTGAAGGCGGCCGGGCCCAGGCGCAGTTCGTGCGAGCGGGCGACGGCGCGCAGGTGCAGATGGAAGCCGATGCGCTGGTGGCCGCCGACGGCATCCACTCCGCCGCGCGGCGCCAGATGTGGCCGAACGAAGGCCCGGCGCGCTACGGCCAGCGCGTGCTGTGGCGCGCCATCACCGAGGGTGAGCCCTTCGGCGACGGCCGCTCGATGTTCATGGCCGGCTACCAGGACGTGAAGTTCGTTGCCTACCCGATCTCGAAGAAGCACTTCGACGAAGGCCGTTCGCTCATCAACTGGATCGCCGAGCTGACGATCCCCGGCGACACGCCGCCGCGGCAGGACTGGAACCAGGAGGTCAGCGCGAGCCTGTTCGACAGCCACTTCGCGAGCTGGACCTGGCCGTGGATCGACATCCCCAAACTGATTCGTGGCGCGGGGACCATCTTCGAGTTCCCGCTGGTGGATCGCGATCCGCTGCCGCGTTGGCGCAGCGGGCGCGCCACGCTGCTGGGCGACGCGGCGCATCCGATGTACCCCATCGGCTCCAACGGCGCCTCGCAGGCCATCCTCGACGTGCGCGCACTTGCCGATGCGCTGGCCTCGCAGGCGAACATCGACGCCGCGCTCGAGGCCTACGAAGAAGAGCGCCGCCCGAAGACCGGCGCCATCGTGCTTGCGAACCGGCAGAACGGTCCCGAGCAGGTGATGCAGATCGCCGAGGAGCGTGCGCCGAACGGCTTCGCGCACGTCAACGACGTGATTCCGCAGGAAGAGCTGGAAGGTATCTCGGCGCGCTACAAGCAGCTCGCGGGCTTCGACAAGTCGCAGTTGCAGAAGAAGGTCGGCTGACGCGGGTCAGTCGCCAGCGAGGCGGCGCAGCAAGGCGGCCGTGGCCGCATCGGCAGGGAAGAAGGTCTCCAGCGCCAGTTCGGCCAGCGTGATGTCCACCGGCGTGCCGAACACCGTGGTCGTGCCGATGAAGGACAGCACGCCGGCGTCGGTGCGCAGTTGCAGCGGCACGGCGAAGGCCGGCGGGGGCGGCGCGTCGCTCGGCTCGGCGTGCGGTGACGGAAACGCTTCGAGTTCGTGCAGCAGCTCCACCAGCACCGGATCGGCCGAGGCCGCAATTTGCTGACGCAGCCGCGCGAACACATGCTCGCGCCACTGCGCGAGGTTGACGATGCGTGGCGCAAGACCCGCCGGATGCAAGCTCAGGCGCAGCACGTTGATCGGCGGGGCGAGCATTGCCGCATCGAGCCCGGCCAGCAGCAGCGGCACGCTGCGGTTGTGCGCGAGCATGGTCCAGTGCCGGTCGATCGCCAGCGCGGGAAAGGGCTCATGGCCGCGCAGCACCAGATCCACCGCCTCGCGTGCGGCGGCGAGCGACGGGTCGTCGAGCGCCCGCTCGCGGTACATCGGCGCGAAGCCCGCCGCGGTGAGCAGCGTGTTGCGCTCGCGCAGTGGCACTTGCAGCCTTTCGGCCAGGCGCATCAGCATCTCGCGGCTGGGTGAGGCGCGGCCGGTTTCGACATAGCTCAGGTGGCGGGTGGATACATCGGCCTCCACGGCGAGATCGAGCTGGCTGAGGCGGCGCCGCTGGCGCCAGTCGCGCAGCAAGGTGCCGACGTTGGGCATGGACGGGGCGGGCAGGGTGGCATGCATGGCGGCAACGATAGCGGGCGCGTTTGCCGCGCGCCATGACCTGCGAGGTCATGGACGGCGCGACGCGGCGTGTCGAGGATGCGGCCATCGCAGCGGTCATCGGTTCAACCGGCGGCCACGCGACACACGGTTCGTCAACCTTTGATAAGGAGCCCGTCATGTCCATCGTCTCGATGTCCGTCTTTCTTCGTCGTGTGCTGCTGGCCGATGCCCTGGTGAGCGGCGCGGCCGGCGCGTTGATGCTGTTCGGCGCTGCCTTGCTCGCGCCGCTGCTGAACCTGCCGGTCGCGCTGCTCGTGCCGGCCGGCGCAGTGCTGGTGCTGTATGCCGGCGCGCTGGTGTGGCTGGCCCGCAAGCCGGCACTTCCGCGCGGCGCGGTGTGGGCGCTGATCGCGATCAACGTGCTGTGGGCGATCGATTGCCTGTGGGTGTCGCTCGGCGGCGTGTTCGCGCCCACGCAGCTCGGCCATGCCTTCATCGGCGTGCAGATCGTGGCCGTGCTGCTCTTCGCAGACCTGCAATACATGGCGCTGCGCCAGCGTCACTCGCCGCAACAGGCGTAGCTGTATTGCCCCCTCTCCCAGAGGGAGAGGGGGCCATTCGGGCTGATGGGATCGGCACAGGCGCTGCTATCGTCGCCGCCGTGATGCCTGCCACGCCCCGCTTCGACCGCCTCGACGCCCTTCGCGGCTTCGCCATCGTCTGGATGGCGGTCTTCCATTTCAACTTCGACCTCGCCACCCTGAAGTTCACGCAGCAGAACTTCTACGCTGACCCGTTCTGGACGATCCAGCGAACCTGCATCGTCAGCCTGTTCCTCTTCTGTGTCGGCTTCGGCCAGGCCGTTGCCGTCGTGCAGGGCCAGCGTTGGAGCCGGTTCTGGAAGCGCTGGGCGCAGGTCGCGGGCTGCGCGCTGCTGGTGAGCGCCGGTTCGGCACTGATGTTTCCGCGCAGCTGGATCAGCTTCGGCGTGCTGCATGCCATCGCCGTGATGCTGATCGTGTTGCGGCTCACTGGCGGTGCGGGCCGCTGGTTGTGGATTGCCGGGCTGGTGGCGCTGCTGCTGCCGCAGTTCGTGCAGCACCCGTTCTTCGATACGCGGTTCACCAACTGGATCGGGCTGGTCACGCGCAAGCCGATCACCGAGGACTTCGTGCCGCTGCTGCCGTGGCTGGGTGTGGCGTGGTGGGGCATGGCGGCGGGGCAGTGGGTGCTGCGGCGGCGAGCGGCGTGGGTCACCGGCTCGATGCCTTCGGCGCTGAACCCGCTCGCCGTTCTCGGCCGCTGGAGCTTGAGCTTCTACATGGTTCATCAGCCGGTGCTGATCGGGCTGCTGCTTGGCGTGCGCTGGCTGTCTGCATGAGCGCTCGCACTACCATCGTGCGATGAGCAACAAGATCCTGTTCGGCTTTCATGCCGTCACCGTGCGGCTGAAGACGGCGCCCAAGTCCGTCATCGAAATCCACGTCGACACCACCCGCCGCGACCAGCGCATGCGCCAGTTCGTCGAGCGAGCACGCGAGGCCGGCGCGAAGCTCGTCGACAGTGACGACGAGCGCCTGCAGAAGATGTGTGGCACGCATCGCCACCAGGGCGTCGTCGCGCGGGTGGAGGCGATGGCCGCCAGCCATTCGCTGGACGACACGCTGGACGCGGTGGAAGGCCCGCCGCTGCTGCTGGTGCTCGACGGCATCACCGACCCGCACAACCTCGGCGCCTGCCTGCGCGTGGCCGACGGCGCCGGCGCGCATGCGGTGATTGCGCCCAAGGACCATGCGGTGGGCATCAACGCCACCGTCTCCAAGGTGGCGAGCGGCGCGGCCGATACGGTGCCGTACTTCATGGTCACCAACCTCGCGCGCACCCTGAACGAGTTGAAGGAACGCGACATCCGCGTCATCGGTACTTCCGACGACGCGCAGCAATCGCTGTACGACCTGGACCTGCGCGGCCCCGTCGCCCTGGTGCTCGGTGCCGAAGGCGCGGGCATGCGCCAGCTCACCGGCCGCACCTGCGACGAGCTCGTGCGGCTGCCGATGAAGGGCGCGGTCGAGAGCCTGAACGTGTCGGTGGCCTCGGGCGTCTGCCTGTACGAGGCGCTGCGCCAGCGCGGGGGCTGACCGGTTCGTCGCCGGGGCCAATAGGACTTGTCGCTCTACACTGATCCGTCGTCTCCTGCTGCCACTCCCATGCCCGTCACCGCCGTCACCCACCCGCTTGTGCGCCACAAGGTCGGGCTCCTGCGCGAGCACGACATCTCCACCAAGAAGTTTCGCGAGATCACGAACGAACTCGCGCGCCTGCTGGCCTATGAGGCCACGGCCGACTTTCCGCTGGAGACGCACACCGTGCAGGCCTGGAGCGGCCCGGCCGAGGTGGAGCGCATCAGCGGGCGCAAGGTCACGGTGGTGCCCATCCTGCGTGCCGGCATCGGCATGCTCGATGGCGTGCTCGACATGGTGCCGAACGCCAAGATCAGCGTCGTGGGCCTCAGCCGCAATCACGAGACGCTGCAGCCGGAGAGCTACTTCGAGCGCTTCGTCGGCCACCTGGACGAACGCACGGCGCTCATCGTCGACCCGATGCTGGCTACCGCCGGCTCGATGATCGCCACCATCGACCTGCTCAAACGCAATGGCTGCCACGACATCCGCGCGCTGGTACTGGTGGCGGCGCCCGAAGGCGCGGCGGCGCTTGCCAAAGCGCACCCGGATGTGCGCTGCTGGACAGCGGCGATCGACAGCCACCTCAACGAGGTCGGCTACATCATTCCGGGACTCGGCGATGCCGGCGACAAGATCTTTGGCACGAAGCTGGATGAGGTCTGACCGGCGCGCCCCGTGCGCAACCGGATGCATCGGCTCGCGTCGCCCGTGTGGCGCGGGTTTGCGGTGAACGACGCCGCGCGGCGGCTCGCCGGTTAGCGGCGCCTTACAAAATCGTCATGGCCGCGTCACGGCAAGCCCCGACACTGCAGCCTTTCCGGCCTGAAAGGAGTTCGTCATGCCGCGCCCATTTCGTTTCTGGATGACCGGCTGCGTGGCCGTGGTGCTGGCCGCCGTCGGCGGCACGCGCGTGGTGGCTGCCGAGCGCAGCCTGCAGTCCACCAGCAGCCGCTACGGTGTGGTGGAGACGGTCGAGCGCATCGAGGCTTGTGCGCGCCAGCACGGGCTGGGCGTCTTCGCCCGCATGGCCGAGCCCGCCAGCGCCTCGACGATCGCGCCCGAGTTCTCGCGCGGGCAGCAGGCGGTGATCGTCTTCGCCTGCGGCCAGGGCGGCACACCGGTGCTGATGACCACGGCCGACGGGCGGCCCGATCTTGCGCTGATGCTCTACGTGCGCGACGGGCCGTCAGGCGGGGTGGAAGTGCTGATGCCGAACGAGGACTGGAGCGGCCTGCCACCGGACGTGGCGCACGACGTGGCCGAACTGCCGCGCGTGGTGGCCGAGGCGCTGGCTTGACGAAGCGTTGACCTGATAGTCGGCGCTCAGTCGCCGCGGCGTGAATGCCGCTCGACCCACACGCTCACGGCGATGCCGACGACGATCCACGCGAGTCCGACCCAGTTCAGCGGCCCGTAGCCGCCCTGCGCCACGATCCATCCGCCGCTGCCGGCACCCGCCGCCTGGCCGAGGTAGATCGCCGAGCTGTTCAGCGCCATCAGCGCGGGTGCCAGCGCTGGCGCCTCGTGGCCGAGCCGGGCCTGCTGCGCCGAGTTGCCCGCAAAGCAGGCGAAGGCCCAGGGGATCACCACGATCGCCATCACCAGGAGGCTCTCGGCCAGCGGCCACAGCAGCAGGCTGAAGCCGATCATCGCCACCGCCGCGGTGGCCGCGCGGCCGGGGCCGATGCGGTCGACGTAGCGGCTGAGCAGCACGTTGCCGATGACGCCGAAGGCGCCGTACCACGCGAACATCAGGCCGACTTCCGTGGCACTGGCGCCGAAGATGTCGCGGTAATAGGGCGCGAAGTAGGAGAAGAGCGTGAACTGCCCGGCGCTCATGAGCGCCGTGACCGCGACCATCGGCATCAGCACCGGGTCGGTGAACACCTTCTTCCACGAGGCGAGCGAGAGCGCGGGCGGGCGCACGCCGTCGGGCAGCGCGGTGTACACCCAGCCCGCACCGGCGATGGACAGCAGCGCCACGGCCGAGAAAGCGATCCGCCAGTCGAAGGTATCGCCCAGCCACGCGGCCATCGGCATGCCGAACACCGAGGCGAGCGACCAGCCGAGGAAGATGAAGGTGATGGAGCGCCCACGCTCCGCCGGCGGTGCGACGGCACCCACCGCGGCCGCAGCCTGCGGGGTGAAGATCGCTGCGCCCAGCACCGTCACCGCGCGCACCGGCCAGAGCGCCGCATATGAGGGCATCAGCGCGCACAGCAGATGACCGATGCCGAACCACAGCAGCGAGTAGGCGAGCAGCCGGCGCCGGTCGAAACCCGCCACCCAGCCGGCCAGCAGCGGTGCGCCGACACACATCACCGCGGCGGAAATCGTGATGAGCTGTCCGGCCAGCGCCACCGAGACCTGCAGCCCGCGGCTGATGTCGTTCAGCGCCCCGGCGGTGACCATCACGCCGCAGCCGATGGCGAAGTTGCCGAAGAGCAGCGACCAGCGGGCGCCTGCCAGTGCGCGGTGGCTCGTGGCCGCCGCGCCGGCTTGCGCAGGGCTCACCGCAACACCTTCAACGCATCGGGGTTGACGATGTTCGTCGGCGTGCCGTTGATGAAGTTGACGACGTTGTCGAACGCCGCGCTGAAGTACAGCTCGTAGCTGTCCTGCTCCACATAGCCGATGTGCGGCGTGCACACCGCGTTCTCGAGGCGCAGCAGCGGGTGGCCCTGCAGGATGGGCTCGCTCTCGAACACGTCGATCGCCGCCATGCCGGGGCGCCCGCGGTTGAGCGCCGAGACCAGCGCGTTCTCCTCGATCAACTCGGCGCGCGAGGTGTTCACCAGCAGCGCGGTCGGCTTCATGCGCGACAGCGACTCGAGCGTGACGACGCCGCGCGTGGTGTCGGTCAGGCGCAGGTGCAGCGACAGCACGTCGCAGGCCGCGAAGAATTCTTCGCAGCTCGGCGCGGCGATGAAGCCGTCTTCGACGGCCTTGGTGCGCGCCGACTCGCTGCCCCACACCATCACCTGCATGCCGAAGGCGCGGGCATAGCCGGCCACCAACTGGCCGATGCGGCCGTAGCCCCACAAGCCGAGCGTCTTGCCTTGCAGCAGCATGCCGAGGCCGAAGTTGGTCGGCATCGACGCCGACTTCAGGCCCGACTGCTGCCACGCGCCGTGCTTGAGCGTGCCGATGTACTGCGGCAGGCGGCGCATCGAGGCCATGATCAACGCCCAGGTCAGCTCGGCCGGCGCCACCGGCGAGCCCACGCCTTCCGCCACGGCGATGCCCTGGCGCGTGCAGGCGTCCACGTCGATGTGCGGACCGACGCGCCCGGTCTGGGCGATCAGCTTGAGCTTGGGCAGCTTCTCGATCAATTGCCGCGGGAACTGCGTGCGCTCGCGGATCGGCACCAGCACCTCCGCGTCGCGCAGGCGCACCGACAACTGGCCGATGCCCTTGACGGTGTTGGTGAAGACCTTGGCGTTCAGGGACTCCAGCTTGGTGGCGCAGCGCAGCTTGCGCACGGCGTCCTGATAGTCGTCGAGGATGATGATGTTCACCCGGCGGCATTGTGCCCCGTTGATCCAGCCCATGCAGTGCCCGGGGCGCCGAAGTAGCATGCGGGCTCGCTGCGTTTTCTCACACTTTTTCCACGCTTGCCTGACACCCCCGGAGCCTTCATGTCGATCTCGATGCATTCCGCCAGTGCGCCTGTTTTCACCCGCATGCTGAACAATCTGCTGCGCTGGCTGGACAAGGCCGAGGCCCACGCGGCGGCCAAGAAGTTCGACGCCGGCGTGCTGCTCGCGGCGCGTCTGGCGCCCGACATGCTGGCCTTCACCAAGCAGGTCCAGATCGCGACCGACACCGCCAAGTTCTGCATCGCGCGTCTGGCGGGCGTGGATGCGCCGAAGTTCGACGACAACGAGGCGAGCCTTGCCGACCTGCGCGCGCGCATTCGCACGACGATCGCCTTTCTCGACTCGGTGCCGGCGTCGAAGGTCGACGGCAGCGAGACGCGCGAGGTGACGATCCCGCGCCGCGACGGCCCGATCACGATGACGGGCGAGGCCTACCTCACGCGCTATGCGCTGCCCAACTTCTTCTTCCACGTGACCACGGCCTACGCGCTGCTGCGCCACAACGGCGTGGACCTCGGCAAGCCCGACTATCTCGGCACGATGTGACCCCCCCGAAGCGGCCTGCGGCCGCTCCCCCCAGCGGGCAACACCGGCGGACCCGCAGAGCCGGATCCGCGGCGTTCGCTTGAAAATGCCCGCTGTGCGAAGCGCAGCGGATGGTGTCAGGTCTGTAGGCCGAACGGAGACGGAAGAATGAAGTGGTTGCGGCGGGCGGTATACGGCGTGGTGGCGCTGGTGGTGTTGGCGGCTCTCGGTGCGTGGCTCTACGCGCGGCAGACGCTGCCCGTCACCGACGGGGCGTTGACGCTTGTGGGTCCGCAGGCCGAACTGCGCATCGAGCGGGACGCGCACGGTGTCCCGTCGATCCGTGCGGCATCGGCAACCGATGCGGCGTTCGGCCTCGGCTTCGTGCATGCGCAGGACCGGTTGTGGCAGCTCGAGACGCATCGGCGCATCGGCTCCGGGCGGCTGGCGCAGGCCTTCGGCGAAGCGGCGCTCGACACCGACCGCTTCCTGCGTGCGCTCGGCGTGCGCCGCGCCGCGGCGGCGCAGTGGGCGCAGCTGCAGGGCGAGCCGCGCGAGATGGTGCTGGCCTACACCGCCGGCATCAACGCCTACCTGCAGCAGGCGATGAAGGCGCGGCCACCGGAGTTCATGCTGCTCGGCATCGAGCCGGAGCCCTGGACGCCGGAAGACACCATGGCCTGGGCCATCATGATGGCGTGGGACCTGGGCGCGAACTGGAACACCGAGCTGCTGCGCATGCGGCTCGCGCTCACGATGCCGGTGGCGCGCGTCGACGAGATCATCCCGCCGTATCCGGGCGACCAGCCGCTCGCCACGGCCGACTACGCCGCGCTGTTTCGCGACCTGAAGCTCGACGGCAAGCTCGCTCAGCAGGCACTCGCCGCGGCGCCGCTGTCGGGCGTGGAGGGCGCGGGCTCGAACAACTGGGTGCTCGACGGCTCGCGCACCGAAACCGGCAAGCCGCTGCTCGCCAACGACCCGCACCTGAAGCTGTCGGCACCGGCGCTGTGGTACCTGGCGCGCCTGCATGCGCCCGGCTTCGAGGTGGCCGGCGCCACGCTGCCGGGGCTGCCGTTCGTGGTGCTGGGCCAGAACCGGAACGTCGCCTGGGGCTTCACCAACACCGGGCCGGACGTGCAGGACCTCTATATCGAGCGCATCAAGCCCGACGACCCGATGCAGTACCAGACGCCCGACGGCTGGGCGCGCTTCGAGACCTTCGAGGAAGTCATCCACGTCAAGGGCAAGCCCGACGTGCCTTTCGTTGCGCGCGCCTCGCGCCACGGCCCGGTGATCTCGGACGCCGGTGTGGCCGAAGGGCTGACGGGCCCGGCGGCGAAACCGGCGTATGTGCTGGCCATGCGCTGGACGGCGCTCGACCCCGATCCGGGAACGCTCGCGGCCGGGCTGGGGCTGAACCGCGCCGGATCGGTGCGCGAGTTCGTCGAGGTATCAGCCGGCTACGGCGCGCCGATGCAGAACATGGCGGTGGCCGATGTCACCGGGCACATCGGCATCGTCTCGGCCGGGCGTGTGCCGGTGCGCCGGGCAGACAACGACCTGGAGGGCCGCGTGCCCGCGCCCGGATGGGAGGCGCGCTACGACTGGGCCGGGTTCGTGCCGGCCGGCGAGACGCCGCGCGAGTTCGATCCGCCGCGCGGCTACATCGCGAGCGCGAACCAGCGCATCCATGGGCCGGACTATCCCCACTACATCACCAGCGAATGGTCGGTGCCCTACCGCATGCAGCGCATCGAGCAACTGCTGCAGGCCAAACCGAAGCACGACATGGACAGCCTCGCGGCGATCCAGGCCGACATCGTCTCGCTCGGCACGCAGCGGCTGCTGCCGGTGATCCGCACCGCGAAGTCGTCGCACGCGCTGGCCGATGCCGCGCACCGCGAACTGCAGGCTTTCGACGGCACCATGGCGGCCGAGCGTGCGGCGCCGCTGATCTTCTACGCCTGGGTGCGCCAACTGACCGAAGACGTGTTCGCCGACGAAGTGGGCGCGCCGACGTGGCGGCAGTCGCTCGGCAGCCGCAGCTACCGCGACGCGCTGGAAGGCGTGCTCGACCGGCAGGATGCCTGGTGGTGCGACGACAAGACCACGCCCGCGGCAGAGACCTGCGAGCAGCAGATCGGCGCCGCCTTCACGCGGGCGCTCGACGAGCTGCAGGCCGTGCATGGCGACGACGTGGCGGCGTGGCAGTGGGGCGACGCCCATACGGCGCGTTCGGAGCACCGGCCCTTCAGCCGCGTGAAGCCGCTGGCACGCTGGTTCGAGCTGCGCACGCCGGTGGGCGGCGACACCTACACGGTGAATGCGGCCCGCGTGACCCTTCGCCCGGATTCGACCACCGGCGAGCTGTACCTCGACGAGCACGGCCCGAGCCTGCGCGCGATCTACGACCTGGGTGACCTGTCGAAGTCGCGCTTCATGCAGTCGAGCGGGCAGTCGGGCATCGTGTTCTCGCCGCTGTATCGCAGCTTCGTCGAGCCGTGGGCGAAGGTGGCGTACGTGCCGGTGTGGGGCGGCGAGGCCGCGCAGAACACCTTGGTGCTGAAGCCGGCGGCGCCGGTTCCGAACTGAGGCGCTGGGCGGCGCCCAAAGCGCAGGGGCTGAGAGTTTTTATCGGAGTACAAGTCCCGCCCCGTTTGGGCTGAGGATCGAAGCCCTGTGCCGCTCGGTACAGGCCCTCCCTTCGATACCTCAGATTGAGAGTTTTCGCGAGCACAACCCCATCCCGTTCGGGCTGAGGTATCGAAGTCCGGTGCCCCGTGTGACAGGTCCTTCGATACCTCAGGACGAACGGGTCATATGGACCGTCGGACGAAAAACTTTCACGCTCTCACGCTCTCAGGGCGAACGAGTACGGTGCGCGGCGGAAGCAGAAGAACGCTCACGCTCTCAAATCGGTCCGAAGAGAACCTTGCGCTGCGCCGTGTACTTCCACCACGGCGCGGCCTGCGCCCCGCGCATGAAGTCGACGGCGGCCATGAAGGTGTCGAGCACGCAGGGGTCGTGGCGCTGGCCGGTGGCAGCGCACAGCTTCTGGTACAGCACGAAGGCGTCCTTGCCGCGCAACTGCCGCGGCTCGTGGATGCCGATGAGCCGCAGGTCGGCAGCGAGTGCCGGGCCGATGTTGGGCAACTGCTCGAGCACCATGCACTCAGCGGCGGTGGCGGCCTTGGGCGACTTGATGACGGTGCGGCGCCGCTTGGCCGCGGAGGGTTGGGCGGACGGCACGGGCGCGCCGGCGGTGTTCGGCGCGCAATTCATCGCACAGCTTGCGGCCGGCATCACAGCATCATGTTGTTGCGGATGAGGCCCACCGCCAGCCCTTCGAGCTCGAAGTCGACATCGCCGAAAGGCACGACGATGGGCTCGAAATCGGGGTTCTCGGGCAGCAGTTCGATGCTGGTGCGCGTACGCTTGAAGCGCTTCACGGTGACCTCGTCGCCCAGGCGCGCCACCACGATCTGGCCATTCTTGGCGTCCTTGGCGCGCTGCACGGCGAGCAGGTCGCCGTCCATGATGCCGGCGTCGCGCATGCTCATGCCGCGCACCTTGAGCAGGTAGTCGGGGCGGCGCGGGAACATGCTTGCCTCCATCAGGTAGGTCTGGTCGATGTGTTCCTGCGCGAGGATGGGGCTGCCGGCGGCCACACGGCCCACCAGCGGCAACGAGAGCTGCGCCAGGCTCGGCAGCGGCAGGCTGAACTGCTTGCCGCGCTGCTGGTTGAGCGCGCGCAGTGTGTCAGACTGCAAACGGATGCCGCGCGAGGTGCCGCCCACGAGTTCGATGACGCCTTTGCGGGCGAGCGCCTGCAAGTGCTCTTCGGCCGCGTTGGCGGAACGGAAGCCCAGTTCGCTTGCGATTTCGGCGCGGGTGGGCGGTGCGCCGGTGCGCTCGATGGCGCTCTGCACGAGATCGAGCACCTGCTGCTGGCGTTCGGTGAGTTTGGGAGCTTCCTGCACGGCAATCCTTTGTGCTGATGTCCCGGGCTCGGCCCGGGACTGAATATTCATCCAGTAGCTGTATTTTCATCCAGCTTCCGAAAAATGCCAAGCAATCAAGCCAGCGTCGTGATTCTGGGAACCGGCGGCACCATCGCCGGCACGGCGGCGAATGCTGCCGACAGCGTGGGATACGACGCCGCGCAGCTTTCCGTGCAGACCCTCGTGGCCGCCGTGCCGCCGCTGAGCGGGGTGCCGCTCGAATGCGAACAGGTAGCGCAGATCGACAGCCGCCACATGAGCCATGCGTTGTGGCAGCTTCTCGCGCACCGGGTGGCGCATCACCTGGCGCGCGCCGAGGTGGCCGGCATCGTGATCACCCACGGCACCGACACGCTGGAGGAGACGGCGTACTTCCTGCACCGTGTGCTCGCGCCGAACAAGCCCGTGGTGCTGACGGCGGCGATGCGCCCGGCCACGGCGCTGCTGGCGGACGGGCCGCAGAACCTGTTCGATGCCGTGCAGACGGCCCTCGCGCCCGGTGCGCGCGGCGTCGTCGTGGCGATGGCCGGCGCGGTGCACCACCCGGTGGATGCGCGCAAGCGGCACAGCTATCGCGTCGATGCCTTCGATTCAGGCGACGCCGGGCCGATCGCGTGCATCGAGGAAGGCCGCTTGCGCCTGCTGCGCGACTGGCCGCACAGGGCGGCGCTCGGGCTCGATGCGGTGAAGCACGAGCCGGCCACATGGCCGCGGGTCGACATCGTGACCAGCCACGCCGGCGTGGACGGTGCGATGGTTCGCGCGATGGCCGTGGCGGGAACCCGCGGCATTGTCGTCGCCGGCACCGGCAACGGCACGGTGCACGAAGACCTGGAAGCTGCGCTGCGCGAGGTGCAGGCGCAGGGCGTGCGCATTCTTCGGGCGACGCGCTGCGCCGAAGGCGGCGTAGTCGGCGAGGCCATGGGCGCGCTGCCGTCCGCGGGCACGCTGTCGCCGGTCAAGGCGCGCATCGAGTTGCTGCTGGAACTGCTCTCGCAGCGCACGAGCGCCTGAAAACAGAAAAGCCCGATCCGGCGAAGGATCGGGCTTGCAGCGGGTGAGGCGTGCGGCTCAGACCACCGTCAATTGCACGTCGACATTGCCGCGCGTGGCATTGGAGTACGGGCACACCTGGTGCGCCGCCTCGACCAGCTTCTCGGCTTCGGCGCGCTCCATGCCGGGCACGGTGACCGCGAGCTTGACGGCGATGCCGAAGCCGAAGCTGCCGCCGGCCAGCGGGCCGATGCTCACGTCGGCGGCGATGGAGGTGTCGTCCGGCACCTTGATCTTCTGCTTGGCGCCCACCGCCTTCATCGCGCCGATGAAGCAGGCCGAATAGCCGGCTGCGAACAACTGCTCCGGGTTGGTGCCCGGGCCGCCTGCGCCGCCCATTTCCTTCGGTGTGCTGAGCGACAGTTCGAGCGTGCCGTCGGGCGTGCGCGAGGTGCCGGCGCGCCCGCCGGTGGAGGTGGCGTGGGCGGTGTAGAGAGCTTTTTCGATGGCCATGGTGCGTTTCCTTTTCAGGGGGTTGAGGAATCAGTGTTCGGGTGCGGCAACGTCCTGCAACTGGCTGCGCAACTGCTGCAGCCGTGTGGTCAGTGCCACCAGTTCGTCGGCGCTGCAGCCCGTGGCTTGCGCCAGTTGACGGGGCACGGCGCGTGCCAGCCGTCGGAGGCCGCGCCCCTCGGACGTCAGGCTCACGATCACGCGGCGCTCGTCGTCCGCGGCGCGCTCGCGGATCACCCAGCCGGCGGCCTCCATGCGCTTGAGCAGCGGAGTCAATGTGCCGGAGTCGAGGAACAGGCGTTCGCCAAGTTCGCTCACCGTTTGCGCGTCGCGCTCCCACAGCAGCAGCAGGGCGAGGTACTGCGGGTAGGTGAGGCCCAAGGGTTCGAGCAGCGGCTTGTAGACCTTGGTCATCGCAAGCGACGCCGAATAGAGCGCGAAGCAGAGCTGGTGATCGAGCTGCAGCCAGGCATCGGGCGTGCGCGCGGAGCGGGCCGGGCTTCGTGGTGTCGTGACCATGGGCGCCAGTCTATTGAATTTCGATCAATTGAATTGTGTGCAATGTAATTGCCATGCCGCATGCAGGGAAAACCTGCACACGGTTGTTCAGCCCGCGCTGCCGATTGTCTCGATTTCGGCGCTCAGTTCGAGCCAGCGCTGTTCGAGCGACTCGATCTCGGCGTTCACCTGCTTGAGCCGCTTGCCGCGCTCGGCCATCTGCGGCGGCAACAGCGCGTTGCTCGCCAGTGCCACTTCAAGCGAGGTGCCCTCGGCGTTCAGCACCGCGAGTTGCTGCTCGATGCGCTGCACCTCGTTGCGCAGCGGCTTCATGCGTGCGGTCAGCTCCTGGCGCGCGCGCGCCTGTTCCTTGCGGTCGTCGCGGCGCTTGTTCGGATCGACTTCCGCTGAAGCCTTGGACGACGCTACGGCCGGCTCGGGCTCGCGTTGCGCGCGGATCGAATCGCGCGCACTGTCGCGCGCCGCACGCGCCATCTCGCGCGAGGTGTCGAGCAGCCACTTCTGGTAGTCGTCCAGGTCGCCGTCGAAGGGTTGCACCGCGCCGCCGGTCACCAGCCAGAACTCGTCGCACACCTCGCGCAGCAGGGCGCGGTCGTGGCTGACCAGCATCACCGTGCCCTCGAACTCGTTGAGCGCCATGGAGAGCGCCTCGCGCGTGGTGAGGTCCAGGTGGTTGGTCGGCTCGTCGAGCAGCAGCAGGTTGGGGCGCTGCCACACCAGCATGGCCAGCACGAGGCGCGCCTTCTCGCCGCCGCTGAGCGTGCCCACCGCCTGGTTCACCATCGCGCCGACGAAGCGGAAGGAGCCGAGAAAATCGCGCAGCTCCTGCTCGCGCCCCGCGGGGCCGACGTCGCGCGCGAGGCGCACCATGTGCATCAGCGCGCCGTCGTCGAGCTGCAGCACGTCGAGTTCCTGCTGCGCGAAGTAGCCGATCGACAGGCCCTTGCCTTCGGTCATCTCGCCGGCCAATGGCGCGAGCTGCCCGGCAATCGTCTTCACCAGCGTCGACTTGCCCTGGCCGTTGGCGCCGAGGATGCCGATGCGCTGGCCGGCGAGCACCGAGCGGTTGATGTTGTCGACGATGCGCACCGGCGGCTCGCCGTCCAAGCCCGGATAGCCGCAGGCGATGCCCGAAAACGCCAGCATCGGATTCGGCAGGCTCAGCGGCTCGCGGAACTCGAACTGGAAGTCGGCGCTGGTCAGCACCGGCCCGAGTTTTTCCATGCGCGCCAGCGCCTTCACGCGGCTTTGCGCCTGCTTGGCCTTGCTGGCCTTGGCCTTGAAGCGGTCGATGAACTTCTGCAGGTGCGCCATGCGCTCCTGCTGCTTGGCGAAGTTGGCCTCGGCCTGCATCAGGCGCTCGGCGCGCATCTCCTCGAAGGCGGTGTAGTTGCCGGTGTAGCGCGTGAGCTTGGTCTCGTCCAGGTGCAGCGTCACCTTCGTGATGGCGTCGAGGAATTCGCGGTCGTGGCTGATCACGATCATCGTGCCGTCGTAGCGCTGCAGCCAGGCCTCCAGCCACACCAGGGCGTCCAGGTCCAGGTGGTTGGTGGGCTCGTCGAGCAGCATCAGGTCGGCCGGGCACATCAGTGCACGGGCCAATTGCAGGCGCATGCGCCAGCCGCCGGAGAAGCTGTTCACCGGCGCATCGAGCTGGTCGCCGCGAAAGCCCAGCCCCATCAGCAGCGCCTGCGCGCGCGGCCGTGCCTCGAAGCCGCCGGCTTCGGCAATCTCGTGGTGCGCCTCGGCCATGGCATGGCCGTCATCGGCCGCTTCCGCTGCGGCCAGCGCGGCGTTGGCCTCCTGCAGGCGGGTGTCGCCTTCGAGCACGTAGTCGGTGGCCGAGTCATCGGTTTCGGGCATCGACTGCGCCACTTCCGCCATGCGCCAGCGCGGCGGCAGGTAGATCTCGCCGGCATCGGCCTGTAGCCGCCCGGCGAGCAGAGAGAACAGAGACGACTTGCCGGCGCCGTTGCGGCCGACGAGGCCGATCTTTTCGCCGGGCTGCAGCGTGACGGTGGCGTCGTCGAGCACTACTTTCACGCCGCGCCTAAGCGTCACGCTCTTGAGAGAAATCATGGGGAGAAAGCGAAAGAGGGCGCAAGCGCCCTGGGTTGATCAGGCAGCCTCCGGGGACGCGATGCGCCGCGGGCCACCTAGTGAGCCTTCGATTGTCCTGCAGGACCGCATCCTGCTCGGCGGGGACGGTGAATGGTGCCGGCAGCACCGGCGCCGAGGAGGCGTGGCGGCCGCCGGCCGCGCTCAGCCGGCGTTGAGGCGGAGCAGCGCGTCCCGTGTCATGAGCAGCACCTGGTCGTCGCCCGCGCTGGTGGACAGCCAGGCGGCCTCGGCACGGGGAAACGCCTGCTCGAAGTTCGAGTGTTCGTTGCCGATCTCGAGCACCAGCACGCCGTTGCCGGTCATGTGGGCCGGCGCGTCGCGCAGGATGCGGCGCACGAGGTCCATGCCATCGTGGCCGCCCGCCAGTGCGAGGGTCGGCTCGGCGCGGTATTCGGCCGGCAGCGCTGCCATGCTCAGTGCGTTGACGTAGGGCGGGTTGCAGACGATCAGATCGTAGGCAGCCGGCAGCGCATCGAAGAGGTCGGACTTGAGCACCCGGATGCGATGGCCGAGCTTGTGCTTGTCGACGTTGATTTGAGCGACGGCCAGCGCGTCGTCCGAAATGTCGGCGGCATCCACGGTCACGTCGGGGTAGGCCATCGCGGCGATGACCGCCAGGCTGCCGTTGCCGGTGCACAGGTCGAGCACGCGGCTCGTTTCGTCGCTGAGCCAGGTGTCGAGCGTGCCTTCGCCTTCGGCATCGGCCAGCAGTTCGGCGATGAAGGAGCGCGGCACGATGCATCGCTCGTCCACGTAGAAGGGCACGTTCTGCAGCCAGGCCTCCTGCGTGAGGTAGGCGGCAGGCTGGCGTGTCTCGATGCGCCGGGTGACCAGCGCTTCGGCCTTGGCCTGCTCGTCCGTGCTCAGTTCGCGCTTGGCATGAGCTTCGAGCGCATCGAGCGCCATGCCGAGCGACCACAGCACCAGCCAGGCCGATTCGTCGAAGGCGTTGGTCGTGCCGTGCCCAAACGAAACGCCCGCCTGTCGCAGGCGGGCGGCTTGGTCCTGGATCAGGTCGATCAATGTCATGTGAGCAGGGCTTCCAGGGTGCGGCGGTAGATGTTCTTCAGCGGCTCGATCGTGTCCACGCGCACATGCTCGTCGATCTTGTGGATGCTGGCGTTGAGCGGGCCGAATTCCACCACTTGCTTGCAGATCTTGGCGATGAAGCGGCCATCCGAGGTACCGCCGGTGGTCGAGAGTTGCGTCGTGACACCGGTTTCCGCCTGAATCGATTGCGTCATCGCTTCGACCAGCGCGCCGACGTGCGTGAGAAAGGGCTCGCCGCTGAGCGACCAGGCGACGTCGTAGTCGAGGCCGTGGCGCATGAGCAACTCGGCCACACGCTGCTTCAACCCGTCCACCGTCGATTCGGTGGAGAAGCGGAAGTTGAAATCGACCACCACTTCGCCCGGAATCACGTTGTTCGCGCCCGTGCCTGCATGGATGTTGGACATCTGCCAGCTCGTCGGCGGGAAGTACTCGTTGCCGCGATCCCACTCGATGGCGGCCAGTTCTGCCAGCGCCGGCATCGCAAGGTGGATGGGGTTCTTCGCCAGGTGCGGGTAGGCGATGTGGCCCTGCACGCCCTTGATCGTGAGCTTGGCCGAGAGGCTGCCGCGGCGGCCGTTCTTGATCATGTCGCCCAGGCGCTCCACCGAACTCGGTTCGCCGACGATGCAGTAGTCCAGGCGCTGGCCGCGCGCCGTCAGCCAGTCGCAGACCTTGACCGTGCCGTCGACCGACGGGCCTTCTTCATCGCTCGTGATCAGCAGCGCGACGGAACCGGTGTGATCCGGATGTGCGGCGACGAATTCTTCGATCGCCACCACCATCGCGGCGATCGAGGTCTTCATGTCGGCGGCGCCGCGGCCGTAGAGCACGCTGTCGCGGTGCGTGGGCACGAAGGGGTCGCTTGTCCATTGCGCGAGCGGGCCGGTGGGCACCACGTCGGTGTGACCGGCGAAGACCAGCACGGGCGCGGCGGCGTCGCGGCCGCGGCGCATCGCCCAGAGATTGGTCACCGGCGCCTCGGGCGGGCCGAAGATCAGGGTCTCGCAGGCGAAGCCGATCGCTTCCAGCCGTTCACGCAACAGTGCCTGGCAACCGCCGTCGTCCGGTGTGACGGAGGGGCGGGCGATGAGTTGTTCGGTGAGCTGCAGCGCGCGTGACATCGGCAGGCGGTCAATAACGCGTCAGCACCGCGCTGCGCGTGGAGGCGTCGTCGGGCCGCACGTCGAGCGTGATCTCGGTGAAGGTCGGCTCGTCGTCGACCTCTTCCTTCTTGGGCGCGGCGCGCGAGACGGGCGACATGTCGTTCTGCAGACGCCACATCAGGTTGGTCGGCGAGTCGGCGAAGGCGAGGCCTTCCTCGCGGGTGATGGTGCCCTGGGTGATGAGACGCGCGAGGTCCTGCTCGAAAGTCTGCGACCCCTCGGCCATCGACTTCTCCATGGCCTCCTTCACGCCGCTGAAGTCGCCTTGCTCGATCAGCTCGGACACGAGCTTGGTGTTGAGCATCACCTCCACGGCAGGTATGCGGCCACCGGCCACCGAACGCACCAGGCGCTGCGACACGACTGCGCGCAGGCCGGCGCCCAGGTCGGACAGCAGCGCCGGACGCGCCTCGGGCGTGTAGAACGACAGGATGCGCCCCAGCGCGTGATAACTGTTGTTGGCGTGCAGCGTGGCCATCACCAAGTGACCCGACAGCGAATACGAGATGGCCGAGGTCATGGTTTCGCGGTCGCGGATCTCGCCGATCAGGATGCAGTCGGGCGCCTGGCGCAGCGCGTTGCGCAGGCCGATCTGCAGCGATTGCGTGTCGCGCCCGACCTCGCGCTGGTTCACCACCGCCTTCTTGTTGCTGAACAGGAATTCGATCGGGTCTTCGATGGTCAGGATGTGCCCGGCCATCTGCTGGTTGCGCTGCTCCAGCATGGCCGCGAGCGTGGTGCTCTTGCCGGTGCCGGTGGCGCCCACCATCAGGATGAGGCCGCGTTTTTCCAGCACGAGGTTGTTCAGCAGCGGCGGCACGTTGAGCGATTCCAGCGTGGGAATCTGGTGCGGGATGCAGCGGAACACGGCGGCGATGGTGCCGCGCTGACGAAAGCCGCTCAGGCGGAAGCTGCCCACGCCGGAGAGACCCACGCCGACGTTCAGCTCGCCGGTGTCGTCGAGCTCTTCCATCTGCTGCGGCGTGAGCAATTCGGCCAGCAGCATGCGCGGCTGCGTGGGCGTGAGCGGCTGATCGCTCAACTGCAGCAACTGGCCGTTGATCTTGATGAGGATGGGCGTGTTGGCCGACAGGTACACGTCGGACGCGCCCTTGTCCGCCATCAGCCGCAGCACGCGTTCCATGTTGCCGCTCATCGTGTGTCCTTCGATGGATTGATCGTTACGGCCGAAACGCCGCGGCTCAGTCTCGCAGCAGTTCGTTGATGCTGGTCTTCTCGCGCGTGCTGGCCGTGACGCGCTTCACGATCACCGCACAGTACAGGCTGTGGCTGCCGTCGACGGCCGGCAACGAACCGCTCACCACCACCGAGCCCGCCGGCACGCGGCCGTAGCTGATCTCGCCGGTGAGCCTGTTGTAGATCTTGGTGCTCTGGCTGATGAACACGCCCATCGAGATCACCGAGTTCTCCTCGACGATCACACCTTCCACCACTTCGGAGCGCGCGCCGATGAAGCAGTTGTCTTCGATGATGGTCGGGTTGGCCTGCAGCGGCTCCAGCACGCCGCCGATGCCCACGCCGCCCGACAGGTGCACGTTCCTGCCGATCTGCGCGCACGAGCCGACGGTGGCCCAGGTGTCGACCATCGTGTTCTCGCCGACGTAGGCGCCGATGTTCACGTAGCTGGGCATCAGCACCGCGCCCTTGGCGATGAAGCTGCCGCGGCGGGCCACGGCCGGCGGCACGATGCGCACGCCCGCGGCGGCCACCTCGGCCTCGTCGATGTGCGAGAACTTCGTCTTCACCTTGTCGAAGAAGGTGAGGTCGCCGCTTCGCATGATCTCGTTGTCGTTCAGGCGGAACGACAACAGCACGGCCTTCTTGATCCACTGGTTCACCGTCCACTGGCCCACGCCCTGGCGCTCGGCCACGCGGATGCGCCCGGCGTTCAGGTCGGCAATCACCTGCTCGACCGCCTCGCGGATCTCGACGCTGGCGTTCTGCGGCGACAGGCTGGCGCGGCCTTCCCAGGCGAGATCGATGAGGTTTTGCAGTTGCTGGGTCATGGAAGAAATCTCAGAGGGATTTGACGAAGGAGACGATGCGCCGTGCGGCTTCGAGGCATTCATCGACCTCGGCGACGAGGGCGAGGCGCACGCGGCCGGCACCGGGGTTGCGGCCACAGGATTCGCGCGCAATCAGGCTGCCGGGAAGGACCGCCACATTGTATTGAGCGAGCAGATCGAGAGCGAAGCGCACGTCGTCGCCGCCGGGCACCGCAGGCCAGAGGTAGAAGCTCGCATCGGGCAGCTTCACGTCGAGCACTTCGGCGAGCACCGGCGTCACCTGCGCGAACTTGCGGCGGTACTGCTCGCGGTTGTCGACCACGTGCGCCTCGTCGTTCCAGGCGGCGATGCTGGCCTGCTGGAAAGTGGGGCTCATCGCGCTGCCGTGGTAGGTGCGGTAGAGCAGGAACTGCGACAGGATCGCCGCGTCGCCGGCCACGAAGCCCGAGCGCATGCCCGGCACGTTGGAGCGCTTGGAAAGGCTCGTGAAGGCGACGAGATTGCGGAAGTCGCGCCCGAGCTTTGTCGCGGCTTCCAGCGAGCCGAGCGGCGGCTCGTCGCGGAAGTAGATCTCGGAGTAGCACTCGTCGGAGGCGATGACGAAGCCGTGGCGGTCGGACAGCGCGAAGAGTTTTTCCCACTCGGCCAGCGGCATCACCGCGCCGGTCGGGTTGCCGGGCGAGCACACGTACAGCAGTTGCGCGCGCGCCCACGTATCAGCCGAGACGCTGTCCCAGTCGGCAGAGAAGTCGCCCTGCGCCTCGGCGGCCGGGTTGCCGTTGACGAACACCGCACGTGCACCCGCCAGCAGCGCCGCGCCTTCGTAGATTTGATAGAACGGATTCGGGCAGACGACGGTCGCGTCATCGCGCGTCGGGTTGATCACTGTCTGCGCGAAGGCGAACAGCGCCTCGCGCGAACCGTTCACCGGCAGCACCTGCGTGGCCGGATCGAGCCGGATGCCGTAGCGGCGATGCATCCAGCCGCACATCGCCTGGCGCAGCGCCAGATCGCCGGCCGTGGCCGGGTAGCTGGCGAGGCCGCCGAGGTTCGCAACCAGCGCATCGGTGATGAGCGCCGGTGTCGGATGGCGCGGCTCGCCTAGGCCCAGGCTGATGTGCCGAAGCGCCGGGTTCGGCGTGATGTCGCGCGTCAGTGCGCGCAGGCGCTCGAAGGGATACGGGTTGAGCTTGGCGAGCAGCGGGTTCATCGGCGGATTATCGAGCGGCGGGCATCAGATGTTGCCTACACAGTTGGCTGCGCCGCAGCGACAGCGCAGCTTGCCTTCATGGTGCGTTTCACCGTAGTTCACGGTGATCTCCTCGCCCGGCGCGATCGGCCGCAACGAGCGAAAGCTGACGCGGCCACGGCGGATCACGAGGCCGGCGTTCGGCGCGCAGGAGTGGTTGGTGTAGCGCATCGGATCGGTCGACTTGTGAAAGTCGATGGCGCGGGTTTCGGACACCTCCACCATCATCACGCGCTCGTAGCGCGTGGCGCGGATGCGCGCCTGCGTCACGCTGATAGCCTCGCCGCGGATTTCGCCGATGCGCCGGCGCGCCGGAATCGGCTCCGCTGCAAACACGCCTTGCCCGTCGATCGCGCTTTCGCGCACCTCGACGGCAAACGGCTGGTGCGTGTCGCGCTGACCGTCCAACTCAGAGCAACCCGGTCTGCGCCGCGTGCTGCGGCAGTTGGACCACCGGCTGTGGCTTCCAGCCCTTCTTGCGGTGCTCGGCCACCACGTTGGTGTAGATGCCGCCGCGCACGTACCACTTGGCGGTGATGCGCACGAAGCGCGGCTGCGTGGCGCGCACGATGTCGTCGAGGATGGTGTTGGTCACCTTCTCGTGGAACGCGCCTTCGTGGCGGTAGCTCCAGAAGTACATCTTCAGGCTCTTGAGTTCCACGCAGAGCTTGTCGCACACCATGTCGATGGTGAAGTGCGCGAAGTCGGGCTGGCCGGTGAGCGGGCAGTGGCAGGTGAACTCGGGCACCTGGAACTGGATCGCGTAGTCGCGTTCGGGCGCCGGGTTCGGGAAGACCTGCAGGTCCTTCGACGGCGCGGTCGGCGGTGTGGCGGGAGCCTGGCGCTGGGTCGGCGCAGGCGTCTTGGCGGGGGCTTTCTTGGCCATTCGGTGGGAGTGTTTCAAGCGGTTTTGGGCGGTCGGCGAAGGCCGTCCCGCAGGGGGTGCGATGGTATCATCCGACCCGCTCGAAAGCCCGTCGCCAGGCGGGTTTTTGCAGTCAAATCAATGAGTTAGGCGCGCCCTGCGCCAGTGTCACGCCTCCCCCTCATGCGCCTCAACTCCATCAAGCTGTCCGGCTTCAAGTCGTTTGCCGAGCCCACCAACTTCCAGTTGCCGGGCCAGCTCGTGGGCGTGGTGGGACCCAACGGTTGCGGCAAGTCCAACATCATGGATGCGGTGCGCTGGGTGCTGGGCGAGAGCAAGGCGAGCGAACTGCGCGGTGAGTCGATGCAGGACGTGATCTTCAACGGCTCGGGCAACCGCAAGCCCGCCAGCCGCGCCAGCGTCGAGCTGGTGTTCAGCAACGAGGACGCGCGCGCCGGCGGCCAGTGGAACCAGTTCGCCGAGATCGCCGTCAAGCGCGTGCTCACGCGCGACGGCAGCAGCAGCTACTACATCAACAACCAGCCGGTGCGCCGCCGCGACGTGCAGGACGTGTTCCTCGGCACCGGCCTCGGGCCACGTGCCTACGCCATCATCGGACAGGGCACGATCAGCCGGATCATCGAAAGCAAGCCCGAAGAGTTGCGGCTGTTCCTCGAAGAAGCGGCCGGCGTGTCCAAGTACAAGGAACGCCGCCGCGAGACCGAGAACCGGCTGAAAGACACGCGCGAGAACCTGACGCGCGTCGAAGACATCCTGCGCGAGCTCAACAGCAACCTCGACAAGCTGGAGAAGCAGGCCGAGGTGGCCGGCCAGTACCGCGGCCTGCAAGAGCAGGGCACGCGCAAGCTGCACCAGCTGTGGTTCCTCAAGCACCGCGACGCGGCGGCCGAGCAGGAGCGGGTGCAAAAAGATGTGCTGGAGGCCACCAACGCGCTCGAGTCGCGTACTGCCGAGCTGCGCCACGGCGAAGCGGAGCTCGAGACCATCCGCCAGGCGCACTACGCCGCGAGCGACGAGCTGCACACCTCGCAGGGCTCGCTGGCCGAAGCGGCGCTCGAAGTGAGCCGGCTGGAAGAGCGCATCCGCTACGTGGTCGAAGGCCGCCAGCGCGTCGAGCAGCGCCTCGCCGAACTGAAGACGCAGAGCGAGCAGTGGGCCGAGCGGCAGGCCGAGGCGACCGGCGAGCTGGAGCAGATCGCCGAGCAGATCGCCGCGGCCGACGAGCAGAGCGAGATCCTCGCCGCCCAGGCGGAGGAACAAGTCGCCAGCCTGCCCGGCTTCGAGGATGCGGTGCGCGCCGCGCAGCAGCGCAGCAACGAACAGCGCACGCTGGTCACCGCGGTGCAGCAGCAGATCCAGGTGCTGGCGAGCGAAAGCCGCAACGTCGAAGACCAGCAGCGCCAGCTCAATGCGCGCCGCGAACGCCTCGACGGTGAACGCCGCCAGCTCGCCGCGCCCGACATGAATCGCCTGGCCGATCTGAAGCAGCAGCACGCGCTGGCCGAAGAGAACCAGGGCGTGGCCGATGCGCGGCTGCATGAACTCAGCGTGCAGGTGCCCGCGCTCGACGACGAACGCCGCGCGAAGCAGGAACAGGCCAATGCCGAAAGCGGCCGCCAGGCCGACCTGAGCGCGCGCCTCGACGCCCTGCGTGCGCTGCAGGAGAAGGTGCAGACCGAAGGCAAGCTCAAGCCCTGGCTGGCGCGCCACGGGCTCGACGAGCTGCAGGGCCTGTGGACCAAGATCCACATCGAAGCCGGCTGGGAAACGGCGCTCGAATCGGCGCTGCGCGAGCGCATGAATGCGCTCGAAGTCGGCCGCATCGAAACCGTGCGCGCTTTCGCGAGTGACGGGCCGCCCGCGCGGCTGGCCTTCTACACGCCGCCGGTTGCCACCATCGCCAACACCCACCAGACGCTGCCGCGCCTGAGCGATCTGCTGCGCCTGGGCGATGCGGGCCTGAAGGCGCTGCTCAACGACTGGCTCGAAGGCGTCTACACCGCAGCGTCGATCGACGAAGCGCTGGCCGCGCGTTCCAAGCTCACGCACGGCGAAGTGATCATGACGCGCGACGGCCATGCGGTCAGCCAGTTCGCCGTGGCCTTCTACGCGCCCGATTCCGAGCAGGCCGGCATGCTGGCCCGCGCGCAGGAGATCGAGAACCTCGGGCGGCAGTTGCGCGCGCAGGTGCTGATCGCCGAAGAAGCCAAGAGCGCGCTGGTGCGCGCCGAAGCGGCCTACACCGAGGCCTCGCAGCGGCTCGTGGGCGCGCGCCGCGAAGCGGCCGAGGCCCAGACGCGCACGCACCAGTTGCAGGTCGAACTGCTGCAGCTTTCGCAGCAGGCTGAAGCGACCAGCGCGCGGCGCGGGCAACTCGACGAAGAACTCGCCGAGATCGACGGCCAACTCGAAGAACTGAATGAGCGCCGCGCCACCGGCGAAGCGAAGTTCGAGGAGCTGGACATGCAGCTCGCGAACACCCAGGAGCGCCATGCCGAACTCGACGAAGGCGTGATCACCGCCGAGCGCAAACTGGCCGATGCGCGCGAGCAGCAGCGCGCCATCGAGCGCCAGGCGCAGGAGGCGCAGTTCAGCGCTCGATCACTGGCGGCGCGCCGCGGCGAGCTGCAGCGCAGCATCGAGACGGCGCAGCAGCAGGTGGTGGTGAATGAGCAATCGGCCGAGCAACTGGGCGAGGAACTGATCCGCCTCACGGACGCCGCGGCGCAAGCGGGCCTGCAGACGGCGCTGGAACTGAAGACCGAACGCGAAGCGGCGCTGGGCGCCAAGCGCAGCGAGTACGACGACCTGAGCCTGCGCCTGCGGCGTGCCGACGAACAGCGGCTGACGCACGAGCAGAGCCTCGCGCCCATGCGCGAACGCATCATGAAGCTGCAGCTCGAGGAGCAGGCGGCGCAGCTGGGCGGTGCGCAGTACATGGAGCAGTTGATCGCAGCCGAGGTCGATCTGGAGATCTTGGCCCAAGGCATTGCCGCCGATACCGTCAAGCTCCACGGCCTGCAGGGCGAGATCGACCGCATCAACCGTGAGATCAACGCGCTCGGCGCCGTGAACCTGGCCGCGCTCGATGAATTGACCGCCGCGCGCGAACGCAAGACCTTTCTCGACGCGCAGAACGCCGACCTCAACGACGCGATCAGCACGCTCGAGGACGCGATCCACAAGATCGACCTGGAGACGCGCGATCTGCTGGCCGCCACTTTCAACCAGGTCAACGAACATTTCGGCCGCATGTTCCCGAGCCTCTTCGGCGGCGGCAATGCGCGGCTGGTAATGACCGGCGACGAGATCCTCGACGCCGGTGTGCAGGTGATGGCCCAGCCGCCGGGCAAGAAGAACAGCACCATCCATCTGCTGTCGGGCGGCGAGAAGGCGCTCACTGCCATCGCGCTGGTGTTTGCCATCTTCCAGCTCAACCCCGCGCCGTTCTGCCTGCTCGACGAGGTGGATGCGCCGTTGGACGACGCCAATACCGAGCGCTACGCCAAACTGGTGAAAGAGATGTCCAAGGGCACGCAGTTCCTGTTCATCAGCCACAACAAGATCGCAATGGAAATGGCGCGCCAGCTCATCGGCGTGACGATGCAGGAGCAGGGCGTGTCGCGCATCGTGGCGGTGGACATGGAAGCGGCGGTCAGCCTGGCCGAAGCGGCGTGAGCATGCGAGACGCACAAAGGCCCGATCGATGAACGACCTGACGATTGCCCTGAGCGTGCTCGGCGCCGTGGTGCTGGGCGGCGTGGTGGCGCATGGCGCCTGGCAGGCGCGCCGCGCCGGGCCGAGGCGCGCGGCCGGCGCGGCGCGCGAGGAGCCGCGCGAACCTGTTCTCGGAGACACGCCGGTCGCAGGCGAGCGGCGCGAACCCTCGATCGACCTGGCGTCGGCCGGCTTCGAGCTGCGCCCCATGCGGCGTGCGGCACCGCGGCTGGATGCGCTGATCGACGCGATCGTGCCGCTCACCGTCGAGCAGCCGGTCGCCGGCGAGACGGTGCTGGCCCACCTGCCGCCCACACGTCGTGCCGGCAGCAAGCCCTTCCTGATCGAAGGCCTGAGCGCCGACAACGGCGAATGGGAGGCCATCGCCGCGGGCCACCGCTACAGCGAGTTCCAGGCCGGCGTGCAGCTTGCCAACCGCACCGGCGCCATCAACGAGATCGAGTACTCCGAGTTCGTGCAGAAGGTGCAGGCTTTCGCCGAGGCCATCGGCGCCATGCCCGACTTTCCCGACATGCTCGACGTCGTCGGCCGTGCCCGCGAACTCGATGCCTTCGCCGGCGACCACGACGCTCAGCTCGCGCTGCGTCTTTCGGCCCGCGCCGCGGCCTGGAGCGCCGGCTACATCCACCAGCATGCGCAGCGCCACGGCTTCGTCGCCGGCGTGGTGCCGGGCCGGCTGGTCATGCCTTCGGCCGAAGAGAGCGCGCCGCCCGTGCTCACGCTCACCTTCGACTCGCAGGCGGCGCTCGCCGACGACCCCAACCTGGCTGCGGTGCGCGCGCTGATCCTGAGCTTCGACGTGCCGCAGACCGACCGGCGCGCCGAGCCCTTCGCGGCGTGGCAGAAGAGTGCGCAAGCGCTGGCGGCCGAAATGGACGCGGTGATCGTCGACGATGCCGGGCGCCCGCTCGGCGCGGAAGGTTTCGCGGCCATTGGCGGCGAGTTGGCACAGCTCTACGAGAAGCTGGAGCAGCGCGATCTCGCCGCCGGATCGCTCGCGGCGCGGCGCTTGTTCAGCTAGCTGTCGGACCGTTGCGCAGATGAGCACATCCGCCGCCAAGGGCGCGCCTGAGTCGCCCGCCGTCCGGGCCGAAGCGCTGCGCGAGCAGCTGCATCACCACGCGCACCGCTACTACGTGCTCGACGAGCCCGAGATCACCGACGCTGACTACGACCGGTTGTTCCAGGAACTGCAGGCGATCGAGGCGGCGCATCCTGAACTGCTGACGCCGGATTCGCCGACGCAGCGCATCCTCGGCAAGGTGCTGGACGGCTTCACGGTCGTGCGCCACGCGATGCCGATGCTGTCGATCCGCACCGAGACCGACACCGAGGCCACGGGCGCCATCGCCTTCGATGCGCGCATGCGCCGCGAACTGCAACTCGGCGAGACTGACCCGCCGATCGAATATGCCGCCGAGCTGAAGTTCGATGGCCTGGCGATCAACCTTCGCTACGAGCAGGGCGTGCTGGTGCAGGCGGCGACCCGCGGCAACGGCGAGGCGGGCGAGGACGTGACGCAGAACATCCGGACCATTGCGCAGATTCCGCTGCGTCTGCGCTTTCTTACCTCCGTTCGGGCTGAGCTTGTCGAAGCCCCCGCGGGTCCTGAGCTTGCCGAAGGGGCTGAGCTTGTCGAAGCCCCGCCCGTCATAGAAATCCGCGGCGAGGTCTACATGCGCCGTGACGATTTCGAGTCGCTCAACGAGCGTCAGCGTGAACTCATCGCGCAGGGCAGGAAGAACGAGAAGACCTTCGTCAATCCGCGCAATGCCGCCGCCGGCGCGGTGCGCCAGCTCGATCCCGCGATCGCCGCCAAGCGCCCGCTGAGCTTCTTCGCCTATGGCCTGGGTGACGTGCAGGGCTGGGAGATTCCGCCCTCGCACAGCGCCGTGCTCGACGCCATCGCGGCGATGGGCGTGCCGGTGTCGCCCGATCGCGAAGTGGTGCAGGGCGCCGAAGGCCTGGTCGCGTTCCATCGCAGCATGGGCGCCAAGCGCGACAGCCTGCCGTTCGACATCGACGGCGTGGTCTACAAGGTCAATGCGCGCGAGCTTCAGAAGAAGCTCGGTTTCGTCTCGCGCGAGCCGCGCTGGGCGGTGGCACACAAGTACCCGGCGCAGGAACAGACCACGGTGCTCAAGGGCATCGAGGTGCAGGTGGGCCGCACCGGCAAGCTCACGCCGGTGGCGAAGCTCGAGCCGGTGTTCGTGGGCGGCACCACGGTGAGTAACGCCACCTTGCACAACCAAGGCGAGATCGAGCGCAAGGACGTGCGCATCGGCGACACCGTCATCGTGCGCCGCGCCGGCGACGTGATTCCCGAGGTGGTCGGCGTGGTGGCCGACAAGCGCCCGGCCGATGCCGAGCCCTTCGACCTGTACCAGCGCCTTGGCGGCAAGTGCCCCGTCTGTGGCAGCGACGTGGAACGCGCCGAAGGCGAAGCCGACTGGCGCTGCAGCGGCGGCCTGTTCTGCCCGGCGCAGCGCAAGCAGGCCATGCTGCATTTCGCCGGCCGCCGCGCCATGGACATCGAGGGCTTGGGCGACAAGCTCGTCGAGCAGCTCGTCGACAGCGGCCTGATCCGCACGCTGCCCGAGGTCTACAAGCTGGGCGTCGCCAAGCTGAGTGTGCTGGAGCGCATGGCCGACAAGAGCGCACAGAACCTGATTGCGGGACTCGAGAAGAGCAAGCACACGACGCTTGCGCGCTTTCTCTTCGCGCTCGGCATCCGGCAGGTGGGCGAGAGCACGGCTCGCGATCTGGCCCGGCACTTCGGCCGGCTGGAACGCATCATCGAAGCGAGCGAAGCGCAGCTGCTCGAAGTCAACGACGTGGGCCCGATCGTGGCGCACAGCATCCGCACTTTCTTCGACCAGCCGCACAACGTGGAGGTGGTGGAGCAGTTGCGCGCCTGCGGCATCACCTGGGCCGAGGACGAAGGCACGGCCGATTCGTCGCCGCGGCCGCTGCTCGGCAAGACGCTGGTGCTCACCGGCACCCTGCCGACGCTGACGCGCGACGAGGCGAAGGACATGATCGAGGCGGCCGGCGGCAAGGTGGCCGGCTCGGTGAGCAAGAAGACGCACTACGTCGTGGCCGGCGAGGCGGCGGGCAGCAAGCTCGACAAGGCCAACGAGCTGGGCGTGACGGTGCTCGACGAGGAGGGCCTGAAAGCACTCCTGGCCGGCGACTGAACCAGGACGGAGCACACGAGATGGCGGTTCGAGAAATCCTGAAGATGGGCGACCCGCGCCTGCTGCGCATCGCCCAGCCGGTGCGCGAGTTCGGCACGCCCGAACTCGCGGCGCTGGTGGCCGACATGTTCGACACCATGCGCGCGGCCAACGGCGCCGGGCTGGCCGCGCCGCAGATCGGCGTCGACCTGGCCGTCGTCATCTTCGGCTTCAAGCACAACGACCGCTACCCGGACGCGCCGCCCGTACCCGAGACAGTGCTGCTCAATCCGCAGATCACGCCGCTGTCCACCGACGAGGAAGAGGGCTGGGAGGGCTGCCTCTCGGTGCCCGGCATGCGCGGCATCGTGCCGCGCTACGCACGCATCCGCTACACCGGCGTGGACGCGAGCGGCGCGACCATCGACCGCGAGGCCGAGGGCTTCCATGCGCGCGTGGTGCAGCACGAGTGCGACCACCTCGTCGGCAAGCTCTACCCGATGCGCATCCGCGACTTCAGCCGCTTCGGCTACACCAGCGTGTTGTTTCCGGGCTTGGACGACAACGCCGACGACTGAAGGCGCGGGCACCTCTGTTGCCGCAGGGTAAAGCGCCGGCAAAAGGATGTTTCATCCGTCAGCGCGAAGCCGTTTCCGGCGTTCAATCGGCGCTGCGGCAGGAACTCGCCGGCGCGGCGGGCCTCCGACGGAAACCGGCCAACCGCCGGCCGTTGCGGCGAAGGCTGCCGAGGAGGCTGTCATGGCGTTGCTTGTTCCGAATGTGGGTCGCTTCTTCGCGCACGGGTTGCTGGCGCTGCTGGCCACGTGCGCGTCGGCCGGCGTGTGGGCTGAAGACGACCCGCCGGGACGCGTCGGCCGCCTCGCGCAAGTGAGCGGCGGCGAAGCCTGGCTCTACACGCCCGACGGCGGCGAGTGGATCCGCGCCGAGCGCAACCGGCCGCTGACGACCGGGGATCGCCTGTCCACCGACGCCGCGGCGCGTGCCGAGATCCAGATCGGTTCCACCACCGTGCGGCTGGACGGCGGCAGTGAACTCGAAGTGCTGCAGATCGATGACGAGCGCATGCGCCTGCAGTTGCACGGCGGCAGCGCCGCGGTGCGCCTCGCCAATGCCGAATCGGCCGGCGAATTCAGGCTCGTCACCGAAGAAGGCGAGTTCCAGACCCACCGCGCCGGGCGCTACCGCTTCGACCGCGAAGACGGCACGACCCACGCCACCGTTTACATCGGTGAGGTGCTGTACGAAGGCCCGTTCAGCGCGCAGACGCTGTACGGCGGGCAGCGCGGCGACTTCTGGCTGGATCGTGGCATCGCGCAGTACAGCATCGTCGAGCCTCGGCACGACGAGTTCGCGGCCTGGAATGAAGCGCGTGACCGTGCGCACGAGCGCAGTGCCGCGACCCGCTACGTCTCGCCCGAGATGACCGGCGTCGAAGACCTCGACCACCATGGCCGCTGGGAGCAGCACGCCGAGTACGGCCCGCTGTGGATTCCGCATGTCGTGCCCGTCGGCTGGGCGCCGTATTCCGTCGGCCATTGGGCCTGGGTCTCGCCCTGGGGCTGGACCTGGGTCGACGCGGCGCCCTGGGGTTTCGCGCCGTTTCACTACGGGCGCTGGGTGCATCACCACAACGTGTGGGGCTGGGCGCCGGGGCGCTACGTGCGCCGGCCGGTGTACGCGCCAGCGCTGGTGGCGTGGATCGGCGGGCCGAACTTCTCGGTGTCGGTCTCGAGCGGCCACGTGGGGCCGGCGGTCGGCTGGTTTCCGCTCGCGCCGCACGAGATCTACGTGCCCGGCTACCGCGTCAGTTCGCGCTACGTGCGCTACCTGAACCGCGGCCATGTCGACCGCATCGACAACATCGATCTGATCGTCGGCAACCCGGGGCAGGCGGTGTCGCGCTACGAATACCTCAACCGGCGGCACCACCATGCCGTGACCGTGGTGCCGCGTGAGGCGCTGCACGAGCGCCGGCCGGTGGGCGAGTTCCGCCACCACGGCCGGTCCTGGCGCGAGCGCGGCGGCGAGCAGCCGATGCTGATTGCCGCCCCGTCGCGCATCGACCGGCCGGCGGGGTTCCGCGGCGAGCACCCTCGCGGCGGGCGGGCGCATGTGCCGCCGTCGCCCGTGCGCGGCGCGGTCGTGAACGAACGCCGCGGGTTCGCGCCCGAGCAGCGCGTGAGGCGCGATGGGGGCCGGCGTTTCGAGTCGTCGCCCCATCCCGGCAGCGCCTCGCCGCCACACGTGACGGCCCCGCCGCAGGTGGCCGCGCCGGCGCGCATGGAGCCGCCGCGGCATTGGCGCGATCACGGCGAGGCGCGCCCGCGAGGCCGTGATCACCGCGACGGCCGCGAGCCGGTCATCGTGGCGCCGCGCCCGGGGCATCAGCCCGGCTTCGCGCCCGCGCCGCGCCAAGAGAGCCGCGAGCCGCGCCGGCACCACCACGGCGAGCGGCCGCAGCAGCAGCGCGAGCCGCCGATGATCCGCGGCATCGACAACCCGCGGCCCAGCATGGCACCGGCGATCCGCTCCGAACCGCGCGGTCCAGGCGGCGGGCGGCGCGGGCCGCCCGATCGGGCGACGGCGCGTTAGCGCGGCAGCAGCTTCTTCAGCACCGGCCAGACGTTGCCGAGGATGATGGGGTGTGCCTCGGCGCGCGGGTGGATGCGGTCGGGCTGGAACAGGCTTTCAGCCTTCGGACCGTTTGCCACGCCTTCGAGGAAGAAGGGCACCAGCGCCGCATCCTCGTTCTTCGCGACGGTTGCGAACAGCGCTGCGAAATCCTCTCCATAGCGCCGCCCGTAGTTGGGCGGCAGCTGCATGCCGGCGATCAGCACCTGCGCGCCGGCGGCCTTGGCCGCGCGGGCCATGGCGGTCAGGTTGGATTCGGTCATCGACAGCGGCAGGCCACGCAGCGCATCGTTGCCGCCGAGTTCGAGCACCACGTGCGTCGGCTGGTGCTGCGCGAGCAGCGCCGGCAGGCGTGAACGCCCGCCCGAGGTGGTTTCGCCGCTGATGCTCGCGTTGACCACGGTGGCGGCAATCTTCTCGGCCGCCAGCTTTCGCTCAAGCAGCGCCACCCAGCCGCTGCCGCGCGCAATGCCGTATTCGGCCGACAGGCTGTCGCCGACGATGAGGATCGTCGGCTTCGCCGTGGCAGCGCGCGCCCCGCGCGGATTAAGAGCCGCTAATGCCAGCACGCTAAAGTGCCCCAGCACTACACGCCGCCCGATCTTCAGCACGCCTCTTGCGTCATCGACCATGTCCGTACCCATCATCGCCGTCGAGCATGTCACCAAGCAGGTGAACGATTCGACCGGCACGCTGACGATTCTCCACGACATCGATTTCAGCCTGCAGCCGCGGGAGTCCGTCGCCATCGTCGGCGCTTCGGGTTCGGGCAAGAGCACGCTGCTGTCCATCGTTGCCGGCCTGGACGTGCCGACGACCGGCACGGTGCGGCTGGCGGGCGCCGACCTGTTCACGCTCGACGAAGACGCGCGCGCGGCGGTGCGGGCGCAGAAGGTCGGCTTCGTGTTCCAGAGCTTCCAGCTGCTCGCCAACCTCACGGCGCTGGAGAACGTGATGCTGCCGCTCGAACTGCAAGGCCGCAGCGACGCCCGCGCGCTCGCAACCGAGATGCTGCGCCGCGTGGGCCTGGGCGAGCGGCTGCGGCACTACCCGAAGGTGCTGTCGGGCGGCGAACAACAGCGCGTGGCGCTGGCCCGTGCCTTCGTGGTGCAGCCGGCTGTACTGCTGGCGGACGAGCCCACCGGCAGCCTCGACTTCGCCACCGGCGAGACGGTGATGAAGCTGATGTTCGACCTGAACCGCGAGGCCGGCACGACGCTCGTGCTCGTCACCCACGACCGCGCAATTGCCGAGCGCTGCGAGCGGCAGTTGCGCATCGAGGCCGGGCGCGTGGCGCTGGACGCACCGACGCACGCTTGAGCGCGCGCGTGCCGAAACGAAAAGAGCGCCCCGCGGGGCGCTCTTGTTCATCCGCCGTCCGGTTCGGATTACTGGCTGAACTTGTAGTCGGTGCGGGCCTTGGCGCGCACGTCGTCGCGGAACTTCGCCACCTTCTGCTGCTGCAGGCGCTGCTCGATCTGCGGCTTGACGCTTTCCAGCGGCGGCAGCGGCGCTTCGCGCGTGTCTTCGAGCTTGATGATGTGGTAGCCGAATTGCGATTTCACCGGCTCCTGCGTCATCTCGCCCTTCTTGAGCTTGGTGAGCGCTTCGCCGAACTCGGGCACGTAGCCCTTCGGATTGGCGAAGTCGAGGTCGCCGCCGTTCTCGGCCGAGCCGGGGTCCTTCGAGCTTTCCTTGGCCACGTCCTCGAACTTGGCGCCGTCCTTGATCTTCGCGATCAGCGCCTTCGCCTCGTCTTCCTTCTCGACCAAGATGTGGCGCGCGCGGTATTCGGTGCCGCCCGACTGCGCCTTGAACTTGTCGTACTCGGCGGCGATGTCCGCGTCGGTGATCGGGTTCTTCTTGGCGTAGTCGCTGAAGAGTTCGCGGATCAGGATGGTCTGGCGCGCGAACTCGAGCTGGGTCTTGTACTCGGCGCTGGCGTTCAGCCCGCGCTTCTCGGCTTCCTGCATGAACATCTCGCGCAGCACCACCTCGTCGCGCACCTGCTTCTCGAGTTCAGGCGTCATCGGCTGGCCCGAACGGGTGACCTGTGTCATCAGGGCATCGACGCGCGCCTTGGGCACGGCCTTGCCGTTGACGATGGCCACGTTCTGGGCCGACGCGGCCCCCGAGGCGAGCATCGCCGCGGCGAGCACCGCGAGCGACATGCGGGAGGCAAGGGTCATCTTCTTCATGGGCAAAAGCCTTTCAAACGGGATACGCGGGGAGGGTGTTGAGAAGGCGGCGCTCGAACGGCGCGGCCGTGGTGCCTTGGAGGCGGCTGGAGCGAATTGGTTCAGGCCTGGCCGGGGGTGCGTGCGTCGATGGCAAGGGCATGGACGCCCTGTGGGATCAGATCGCGCAGCGCATCATATACGAGCCGATGCCGCGCCACGCGGGACGCTCCGGCGAAGCGCTCGCTGACAATCAGCACGCTGAAATGGCGCCCTTCGCGAGCGCCGGCATGGCCGACATGCTGGTGGCTGTCGTCGTTCACCTGGAGCGTCAGCGGCTCGAAAGCTGTGCGCAGCACGCGCTCAATGTCGTCGGCACTGACGCTCATGATCGCCCCGCCGGCTGGCTTGCCGCCTTGGGGTCTTCGGGGTCGGGCTTGATGTGCCGGGCGACGTACAGCCCCTGGCCGAGCGCGAAGACGAGCAGCAATCCGGTCAGGCCGAACACCTTGAAGCTCGCCCAGGTGGAGATGGAGTACGAATAGGCGACGTAAAGGTTGGCGATACCCATCAGGCTGAAGAAGGCGATCCATGCGAAGCCGAGTCGCCGCCACACGAAGGCGGGCAGATCGATCTCGCTGCCCATCAGCTTCTGCGGCAGGCTCTTGCCGAGGAAGGCCTGGCTGATCCAGAACGCGAGGGCCATCGCCCAGTACAGCGCGCTCGGCTTCCATTTGATGAAGGTCTCGTTGTGGAACCACACGGTGGCGGCGCCCAGCACGGTGACCAGGGCCAGGCTTACCCACAACATGGCATGCACCTTCTGGCCGCGCGCCAGCATCCAGGCGACCTGCGCGATGGTGGCCACGATGACCACCAGCGTGGCCAGCAGCACCGGGCCTTCGGCCGTGCCCACCACACCGCCGGACACGAGAAAGCCGAAGTGCTCGGTTGCGAACTGCGCCGAAGCTTCGGCATGGCGCTCGGCGAACTTGAAGGTGCCGAAGAAGAGCAGCAGCGGCAGGAAGTCGAGCAGGAGTTTCATGAACGGGCGAGGGTGATGCAGTGGGGGCGCAGTCTAGCCATTGCGCCGCGCGCTTTGCCGCCGCGCCGTGCGCCGGCAGCGCACTACTTGCCGGGCTCGAACCCGATGGAGGCGGAGTTGATGCAAAAGCGCTCGCCGGTGGGCGCGGGGCCGTCGTCGAACACATGGCCGAGGTGCGAGCCGCAGTTATTGCAGCGCACCTCCACGCGCACCATGCCCAGGCTCTTGTCGACCACGCGCTCGATCACCTCGCCGTTGACGGGCTGCGAGTAGCTCGGCCAGCCGCAACCGGCGTCGAACTTGGTGCTCGCTTCAAACAGCGGCGTGCCGCAGCCGATGCAGTTGTATTGCCCCGCATCCCAGTGATCCCAGTACTTGCCGGTGAAGGGCCGCTCGGTGGCGGCGTGGCGCGCCACCTGGTATTGCATGGGGTCGAGCTGAGCGCGCCATTCGGCGTCGGACTTTTCGACCTTGCGAGGCTTGTTGTCGTCAGAGTCACTCATGGTGCGTATGTGAGGTTCGCCGGATGCATTGCAAGCGCGCGGCACGTGCCGGCGTGCCGCCGGATGCGATGGCCGGCGACTTCGGCAGTGTAGTCAGCGCCACGCACTGACTTCGCGCTAGGGGAAAAACAGCAGGCACGCGCGCATCGCCGTTTCTATGATCGCTGCACCGCAGCAAAGAGGCGCCGTGCGCCCGCAAGGAGAAGTTATGGCACCCCTCATGGGCCAGATGATGCAGATGCCGCTGTTGATTTCGTCGCTCGTCGTGCATGCCGCACGGCACAACGGCGACGTGGAGATCGTCTCCAAGCGCGTCGAGGGCGACGTGCACCGCACCAACTGGCGCGAGACCGAGCTGCGCTCGCGCAAGCTGGCGCAGGCGTTCGCGCGGCTTGGCTGCGCGGCGGGCGACCGCGTGGCGACGCTGGCCTGGAACGGCTACCGCCACCTCGAGATCTACTACGGTGCGTCCGGCTCTCAACTGGTGTGCCACACCATCAACCCGCGGCTCTTTCCGGAGCAGATCGTCTGGATCGCCAACGACGCAGCCGACAAGGTGCTGTGCTTCGACCTCAACTTCCTGCCGCTGATCGAGAAGCTCGCGCCGGCCATGAAGACTGTGGAGCACTTCGTGCTGATGAGCGACCGCGCGCACATGCCGGCGCAGAGTTCGATCCCCAACCTGCTGTGCTACGACGAACTGGTGGCAGCGGAGACTGGCGACTACGCCTGGCCGCAGTTCGACGAGAACACCGCTTCGAGCATCTGCTACACCTCGGGCACCACGGGCAACCCGAAGGGCGCCGTCTACAGCCACCGCTCGACCCTGCTGCATGCCTACGCCGCGGCGCTGCCCGATTCGCTCGGCTGCTCGGCGCGCGACGTCATCCTGCCCGTGGTGCCGATGTTCCACGTCAACGCCTGGGGCTTGCCGTACTCGGTGCCGCTGGTGGGCGCCAAGCTCGTGATGCCCGGGCCGCACCTGGACGGCAAGTCGCTCTATGAACTGTTCGAGTCGGAGCGCGTGACCTTCAGCGCGGGCGTGCCCACCGTGTGGCTGGGCCTGATCAACCACGTCAAGCAGAACGACCTGAAGTTCAGCAGCTTCAAGCGCACCGTGATCGGCGGCTCGGCCTGTCCGCCCGCCATGATGCGAACGCTGCAGGACGATTTCGGCGTCGAAGTGATCCATGCGTGGGGCATGACGGAGATGTCTCCGCTTGGCACATTGTCCAAGCTCACGTCGCGCAACGAAGGCGTCGACGTCGAGGCGCAGCGCCGCATCCTCGAGAAGCAGGGCCGCGCCGTCTTCGGCGTCGACATGGAGATCGTGGACGACGACAACAAGCCGCTGCCATGGGACGGCAAGGCCTCGGGCAATCTCGTGGTGCGCGGGCCGTGGGTGATCGAGAGCTACTACCAGGGCGAGGGCTCGCCCCTCGTCGAGGTGAACGGGCAGTTGTGGTTCCCGACAGGCGACGTGGCGAGCATCGATGCCGACGGCTACATGCAGATCACCGACCGGTCGAAGGACGTGATCAAGTCGGGCGGCGAATGGATCAGCTCCATCGACCTCGAGAACGTCGCGATGTCCCACCCCGCGGTGCACGAAGCGGCGGCCATCGCGTGCCGCCACCCCAAGTGGGACGAGCGGCCGCTGCTGGTGGTGGTGAAGAAGCCGGACGCGAAACTCACGCGCGAGGAACTTCTCGCGTTCTTCGACGGTCGCATCGCCAAATGGCAGATTCCCGACGACGTGGCCTTCGTCGACGAGATCCCGCACACGGCCACCGGCAAGATGCAAAAACTCAAGCTGCGCGATCAGTTCGCCGGCTACAAGCTGCCGACCGCATAGCAGCGGTCCGGCAGTGCCCCGCAGCAGCGGCACGGCGGGGTTCCTTCTTAAGGGCTAGTCCCGTGGTGCATTGCAGCAAGCATCCACTACGCTTCCAATCATTCCAACGGTCGCAGGAGACAACGGCATGCAATCCAAACGTACCTCGATGAGCAAGCGCCTCTTCACGCTGTCCCTGGGCGCGGGCCTTGTTTTGCCCGCCACCCTTGGCTGGGCGCAAACCAAAGGCGCCAAGCCGCTGGCAGGGCAGACGGTCAAGATCGCGTTCATCGATCCGCTGTCGGGCCTGATGGGTCCCGTCGGCAACAACCAGTTGAAGACCTACCGCTTCTTCGCCGAGAAGTACAACGCCAGCAACCCGGCCGGCGTGAAGTTCGAGATCCTGCCGTTCGACAACAAGCTGAGCCCGACCGAGAGCCTGAACGCGCTCAAGGCCGCCATCGACCAGGGCGCACGCTACGTGGTGCAAGGCAACGGTTCGTCGGTCGCCGCTGCGCTGATCGACGCCGTGCAAAAGCACAACGACCGCAACCCCGGCAAGGAGGTCATCTACCTCAACTACGCCGCGGTCGACCCCGACTTCACCAACAGCAAGTGCAACTACTGGCACTTCCGCTTCGACGCAGACACCTCCATGAAGATGGAGGCGCTCACGACCTTCATGAAGGATGACCCGTCGGTGAAGAAGGTCTACCTGATGAACCAGAACTACTCGCACGGTCATCAGGTCGCCAAGTTCGCCAAGGAGAACCTCGCCCGCAAGCGCCCGGACGTCCAGATCGTCGGCGAAGACCTGCACCCGCTGGCCCAGGTGCGTGACTTCGCGCCCTACATCGCCAAGATCAAGGCCTCCGGCGCCGACACGGTGATCACCGGCAACTGGGGTTCCGACCTCGCGCTGCTGGTCAAGGCGGCGAACGAAGGCGGCTACAACGGCAAGTTCTTTACCTACTACACCGGCGTGTCGGGCACGCCCACGGCGCTCGGCCAGAACGGTGCCGGCCGCGTGTACCAGGTCGCCTACAGCCACTACAACATGGGTGGCGAGACGCAGAAGTACATGGACGAGTTCAAGAAGCGTTTCAACGACGACTTCTTCACCGCGGCCGTGATCCACGTCTACGAGTTCCTCGGCCACGCCATGGCCAAGGCCAAGTCGACCGATCCGGTGAAGGTGGCGCCGGCGCTGGAAGGCCTGACCGTCACCAGCTTCAATGGCGAAGTGACGATGCGCAAGGCCGACCACCAGCTGCAGCAGCCGCTGTACATCACGGTGTGGCAGAAGGCGAGCGAGAAGTACCCGTACAGCCCGGAAGACACCGGCATGACGCTCGCTCCGGTGAAGGAGTTCCCGTCCTACGTCTCGAGCACGCCGACCAGCTGCCAGATGAAGCGACCTTCCTGAGCCAGCACGCGGCGCGACGCCGCGAAGGGCCCGATCGGGGAATACTCATCGGGCCCTTTCTCTTGTGCGGCGCAAACTTGCCGCTTGCGCAGTGACCGCCGCCACTTTCCAATCCGATCCTGAACCGACTGACGACCACACCACGATGGAGTTCTTCACCATCTCGATGCTGAACGGCCTGAGCTACGGGCTCCTGCTGTTCCTGCTGAGTTCCGGCCTCACGCTGATCTTCAGCATGATGGGCGTGCTGAACTTCGCGCACGCAAGCTTCTACATGGTGGGCGCGTATGTGGCCTACACCATTGCGAGCCTCGTCGGCTTCTGGCCGGCGCTGTTCATCGCGCCCCTTGTCGTCGGCATCCTCGGCGCGCTATTCGAGCGCTACTCGCTGCGCCGCGTGCACAAGTTCGGCCATGTGCCCGAGCTGCTCATCACCTTCGGCTTGTCGTACGTGATCCTTGAGCTGGTGCAACTGGTCTGGGGGCGCACGGCCGTGTCGTTCTCGCCGCCCGAGGTGCTGCGCGGGCCGGCGTTCACGCTCGTCAACTCCCCGATCGACGGCCTGCGCCTGGTGTGGGGCGCCGCGGCGCCCGAGATGTGCCGCGCGGCCGATGCGGCCGTGCGCATCGTGTGCTCGCCGTTCCCCGCCACACGCGGCTTCATGATGCTGGTGGCCGTGTTCATGCTCGGCTCGCTCTGGCTGCTGCTCACGCGCACCCGCATCGGCCTCGTGATCCAGAGCGCGCTCACCCACCCCGAGATGGTCGAGGCACTGGGCCACAACGTGCCGCGCGTGTTCATGCTGGTGTTCGGCGCGGGCTGTGCGCTTGCCGGGCTGGCAGGCGTCATCGGCGGCAGCACCTTCGTGACCGAGCCGAACATGGCGTTCACGGTCGGCGCGATCATCTTCGTGGTGGTGGTGGTCGGCGGCATGGGCTCGCTGGCGGGCGCATTCGTCGCGTCGCTGCTCATCGGGGTGATCCAGACCTTCGCCGTGGCGCTCGACTACTCGGTCGGGACCGTGCTCACCGACTTCGGTATCAAGCTCGCGCCGGCGATTGCGTCAACCACCTTCTTCACGCTCACGATCTCTCAGGTGGCACCCATCCTTCCCTACCTCTTCCTCGTGCTCATCCTCATCTTCCGGCCCAAGGGCCTGCTCGGGACGCGCGAAGGATGACGACCATGGCTGCTACAAGATACGAATTCAAGCCGTACAACGTCGGCCGCTGGGTCACCTGGAGCCTGTACGCCGTAGTACTGCTGCTCGCGCCGCTGTGCTTCACGAGCAGCTTCTCGATCACGATGCTGTCGCAGATGGGCATCGCCATCGTGGCCTGCCTGTCCTACAACATGCTGCTGGGTCAGGGCGGGATGCTCAGCTTCGGGCACGCCGTCTACACGGGGCTTGCGAGCTTTCTCGCCGTGCACGCGATGAACGCCATCTCGGGCGGCACGCTGCCGGTGCCGATGGTGCTGATTCCGCTGCTCGGCGGAATCGGCGGCATGCTGTTCGCGGTACTGCTCGGCTTCGTCACCACCAAGAAGGCCGGCACGCCGTTCGCGATGATCACGCTCGGCATCGGCGAACTGGTGTTCGCCATGTCGCTCATGGTGCCCGAGTTCTTCGGAGGCGAGGCCGGCGTGTCGGCCAACCGCATGGTGCGCGAGCCGATGATTCCCGGCGTCACCTTCGGTCCGTCGATCCAGGTCTACTACCTGCTTGCGGTCTACACCTTCCTCGCCACGGTCGGCATGTACGCGTTCACGCGCACGCCGCTCGGGCGCATGCTCAACGCCGTGCGCGACAACCCGGAGCGGGTGGAGTTCATCGGCTACAGCACGCAGCGCGTGCGCTACGTCGCCTTCATGATCTCGGGGTTCTTTGCCGGCGTGGCAGGCGGCATGTATGCGATGAACTTCGAGATCGCCACGGCCGAGGTGGTCGGTGCCGCGCGCTCGGGCGGCTACCTGCTGTTCACCTTCCTCGGTGGCGCGACCTTCTTCTTCGGGCCGATCATCGGCGGCATCCTCATGGTGCTGGCCACGGTGCTGCTGTCGGAGTTCACCAATGCGTGGCTGCTGTACCTCGGCCTCGTATTCCTCGTGATGGTGATGTATGCGCCGGGGGGCATCGCCAGCCTTCTGATGATGAACCTGCGCGTGGCGATCTTCGGCAAGCTGCGGCAGTTCTGGCGTCCGTATCTTGCGCTCGTAGCGACCGGCGCGGTGGCGCTGACCGGCGCGGCCGCGATCATCGAGATGATCTACCACCTGCAGATCAACAAGGCGCTGGGCCCGCAGCTGCAGTTCATGGGCGTGACGCTCGATGCCTCACGGCTGGATGCGTGGCTCGTCGCCGGCCTCGTGATGGTGGTCGGCGTGGCGTTGTTCGAGTGGATGCGGCGCCGCTTCGCGCGCCAGTGGGGTCAGGTGCAAGGTGAGATCGAGCAGGAAATCCGTCGCAGGGAGGCGCAGTGACTGAGCAGGCCTCAACGTACGCGGTCGAGCTGAAGGCGCTGCGCAAGTCCTTCGGCAAGACCGAGATCATTCGCGGCACCGACCTGGCGGTGAAGCCGGGCGAGCGCGTGGCGATCATCGGACCCAACGGCGCGGGCAAGTCCACGCTGTTCAACCTCATCAGCGGGCGATTCGGTCCCACGAGTGGCGAGATCCTTCTCAACGGCCGGCGCATCGACGGGCGCAAGCCCTTCGAGGTCAGCCGCATGGGCCTCGCACGCAGCTTCCAGGTCAGCAACCTCTTCGGGCGCCTGTCGGTCTTCGAGAACCTGCGCTGCGGCGCCCTGTGGTCGCTCGGCTACAAGTATTCGTTCTGGAACTTCCTTGCCGGATCGAAAGACGCCAACGACCGCGCCGACGAGCTGATGAAGATGATCAAGCTCGACAAGAAGCGCGACACCCTGGCGATGAACCTCACCTACGCCGAGCAGCGTGCGCTCGAGATCGGCATCACGATCGCCGGCGGTGCGGATGTGGTGCTGCTCGACGAGCCCACCGCCGGCATGAGCAAGAGCGAGACGCGGCGCTTCATCGAGCTGATCCGCGAGGTGACGGTGGGCAAGACGCTGCTGACCGTGGAGCACGACATGGGCGTGGTCTTCGGGCTGGCCGACAAGATCGCGGTGCTGGTGTACGGCGAGGTGATCGCCTTCGACACGCCGGAAGCCATTCGCGCCAACGCCCGCGTGCAGGAGGCCTATCTCGGCTCCGTGCTGGCAGACCAGCAAGCGGCGGGACACTGAACATGCTGACACTCGAGAACGTCCACGCGTACTACGACAAGAGCCACATCCTGCACGGCGTCGACATGAAAGTCGGCGAGGGCGAGATCGTCGGGCTGCTGGGCCGCAACGGCTCGGGCCGCTCCACCACGGTCAAGACCATCATGGGCCTGGTGCGCGGCGAGGGCTCCGTGCGCTTCGGCGAGCACGAACTGCTGGGCCGCAAGGCTTTCGAGATCGCTCACCAAGGCATCGGCTACGTGCCCGAGAACCGCGACATCTTTCCCAAGCTCACGGTGCACCAGAACCTGCAGCTCGGCGAGAAGCGCAAGAACAAGAATCCGCGCTGGTCGTACGACGACATGTACGAACTCTTTCCGCGCCTGAAGGAGCGTCAGCATGTCGAAGCCGGCGTGCTGTCCGGCGGCGAGCAGCAGATGCTCGCGCTGTGCCGCACGCTGATGGGCGACCCGGATCTCATCATGATCGACGAGCCGACCGAGGGCCTCGCGCCCAAGATCGTCGAGCTGGTGGCCGAGTACCTGAAGGAACTCAAGCGCCGCGGCGTCTCGGTGTTGCTGGTGGAGCAAAAGCTCACCATCGCGCTCGAAATCTCCGAGCGCTGCTATGTGATGGGACACGGCAGCATCGTCTTTGAGGGCACTCCTGCGGAACTGCGCGCCGATGCCTATATTCGCAAGGAGTGGCTCGAGGTGTAGTTGACCTCCGGCCGCGGTATACCGCGGCCACCTCCCGAGGAGGTGCTCAGCCGCCTTGGGGCGGCCCGGCGCCGGCTGAGCAACCCGCTTCGACACGTTTCGATCCCTGCATCGGGCCGGCCGCTTTCGATCGCTTCTTGTCGCGGTCGGGACAGGCCGGCCTTCTGCTTGGTTCATAGAATCGAACGGTCGTACTTTTCGTGCGACTGTTTGCCTCGTCAGCATCAACACGAGAGATCTCCATGAGCGCCAACTACGAAGTCCGCGGCCCCGTTGCCGTCATCACGCTGAACAACCCGCCGGTCAACGGTCTCGGCTATGAAACCCGCAAGGGCATCATCGAAGGCCTGGAGAAGGCGCAGGCCGATGCCGCCGTCAAGGCGATCGTGCTCACCGGTGCCGGCCGCGCCTTCTCGGGCGGCGCCGACATCAACGAATTCGGCAGCCCCAAGGCCGGGGCCGAGCCCAACCTGCTGACGGTGATTCGCACGCTGGAGCAGAGCGGCAAGCCGGTCGTCGCGGCCGTGCATTCGGTGTGCATGGGTGGCGGGCTCGAACTGGCGCTCGGCTGCCACTACCGCATGGCCGCGCCTGGTGCGCTGGTGGCGTTGCCCGAGGTGAAGATCGGGCTCATTCCCGGTGCCGGCGGCACGCAGCGCCTGCCGCGCGTGCTGGGCGTGGAGAACGCGCTCAACATGATCGTGAGCGGCGAGCCGGTGAAGAGCGAAGTGCTTGCCAAGATGCCCGGCCAGAAGCTCTTCGACAAGCTGGTCGACGGCGACCTGCTCGACGCGGCCGTCGCCTTTGCCAAGGAAGTGGCGGAGAAACGCCCACTGCCGCTGGTGCGCGAGCTCAAGGTCTCTCACCCCAACGCCGAAGCGTATTTTCAGTTCGCGCGCAACACGGTGGGCGCGATGTCGAAGAACTTCCCCGCGCCGCTGAAGTGCGTGGAGGCGGTGGCTGCGTCCACGAAGATGAAGTTCGACGACGGCATGAAGTACGAGCTCGAACTCTTCACCGCGCTCATGCTCACGCCGGAGAGCAGCGCGCTGCGCCATGTGTTCATGGCCGAGCGCGCGACCTCCAAGATCCCCGACGTGCCGGCCGACACACCGGTGCGCAAGATCGCCAAGGTGGCCGTCATCGGCGCCGGCACCATGGGCGGCGGCATCAGCATGAACTTCCTGAACGCCGGCATCCCGGTCGTCATGATCGAGATGAAGCAGGAAGCGCTGGACCGCGGCGTTGGCGTCATGCGCAAGAACTACGAGGCGCAGGTCAAGAAGGGCAAGCTGAAGCAGGAGAAGCTCGACGAGCGCATGGCGCTGCTGTCGACCACGCTCAGCTACGACGACCTGAAGGATGCCGACCTCGTGATCGAGGCGGTGTTCGAGGACATCGACGTCAAGAAGCAGGTGTTCGAGAAGCTGGATTCGGTGATGAAGCCGGGCGCCATCCTCGCCTCCAACACCTCCACGCTCGACGTCAACAAGATCGCTGCCTTCACCAAGCGCCCGCAAGACGTGATCGGCATGCACTTCTTCAGTCCGGCCAACGTGATGAAACTGCTGGAAGTCGTCCGTGGCGAGAAGACGGCCAAGGACGTGCTGGCAACAGTCATGCAGCTCGGCAAGAAGATCAAGAAGACCTGCGTGGTGTCCGGCGTGTGCGACGGCTTCATCGGCAACCGCATGATCGAGCAGTACTCGCGCCAGGCCGGCTTTCTGCTGGACGAAGGTGCGACACCCGCGCAGGTCGACAAGGCCATCGAGCGCTTCGGCTTCGCCATGGGGCCGTTCCGCATGGGCGACCTCGCCGGCAACGACATCGGCTGGTACATCCGCAAGCGCCGCTACCTCGAGCAGCCCGACATGAAGTACAGCAAGACCGCCGACCTGCTGTGCGAGATGGGCCGCTTCGGGCAGAAGACGGGCGCTGGCTGGTACGACTACAAGCCGGGCAAGCGCGACGCCATTCCGAACGCGGAGGTGGTCGCCATGATCGAGAAGAACCGCAAGGACGCGGGCATCACGCCGCGCAAGATCAGCGACGAAGAGATCGTGCAGCGCCTGGTGTTCGCCCTCGTCAACGAAGGCGCGCAGATCGTGGACGAAGGCATCGCCCTGCGCGCGTCGGACATCGACATGGTCTATCTCACCGGCTATGGCTTCCCGCTGCATCGCGGCGGCCCGATGCACTACGCCGACCAGGTGGGCCTGTTCAACGTGGTGCAGGCGATGAAGCGCTTCGCGCAGAACCCGAACGCCGATCCTGACTTCTGGAAGCCGGCACCGCTGCTCGCGAAGCTGGCGGCCGAAGGCAAGACCTTCAGCTGAATAACTAGGAGACATCTCATGACACACATCAACGCTTCGCGGGTCGAGCGCCGGGCCGCTCCCAAGCCGGCCCGCATCCCCTTGGGGGATCGGCCGATGTATTCATCGGACGAGGGGCAGTCATGACCGAACGCGCGACCTTCACGAGCATGGAGACCAGCACGGCTGAAGACTGGGCCAGGATCCGAACCGAGGCAGTGCCCTTCGGCAAGTCGCTGCCGGACCGCATCATGGCGCACCTCAAGCTGCTCGAAGGCGACTACGGCGGCTTCCCGGTCGACCGCTACAGCCACTCGCTGCAGACCGCCACGCGCGCGCTGAAGGACGGCCGCGACGAGGAGTACGTGGTGTGCGCGCTGCTGCACGACATCGGCGACACGCTCGGCTGCTTCAACCACTTCGACATCGCCGCCGCCATCCTCAAGCCCTTCGTGAGCGAAGCCAACCTGTTCATGGTGCAGAACCACGGCATCTTCCAGGGCTACTACTTCTTCCACCACCTGGGCCTGGACCGCGACATGCGCGAGCGTTTCGCCGGCCACGAGCACTACGCGCGCACCGAAGAGTTCTGCGCGCTCTACGACAACCCGGCCTTCGACCCCAAGGCCTCGTTCCTGCCTATGGCCGAGTTCGAGCCCATGCTGCGCCGCGTGTTCGCCAAGCCGGTGAACAGCATCTACCGCCCGATCGCACAAGACATGCAAGCCGCGTCCTCGATGGCGCAAGCCGCCTGATTTTCCCAAGGAGTATTTCCATGACCCAAGCCGTCATCGTTTCCACCGCCCGCACGCCGCTCGCCAAGAGCTGGAAGGGTTCGTTCAACATGACCCACGGCGCCACGCTCGGCGGCCACGCGGTGGAGCACGCCGTCAAGCGCGCCGGCATCGAAGCGGCCGAGGTGGATGACGTCATCATGGGTTGCGCCACGCCCGAAGGCGCCACCGGCAGCAACATCGCCCGCCAGATCGCGCTGCGCGCCGGCCTGCCGATCACCACCAGCGGCATGACCATCAACCGCTTCTGCTCCAGCGGCCTGCAGACCATCGCCACCGCGGCGCAGCGCATCATCGCGGGCGAGGGCGACGTGTACGTGGCCGGCGGTGTGGAGAGCATCTCCTGCGTGCAGAACGAGTCCAACAAGCACATGCTGGCCGACCCCTGGCTGGTGGAGCACAAGCCCGAGATCTACTGGAGCATGCTGCAGACCGCCGAGCAGGTAGCCAAGCGCTACAACATCGGCCGCGAGCGCATGGACCAGTACGGCGCCGCCAGCCAGCAGAAGGCCTGCGCGGCGCAGGAAGCCGGCAAGTTCAATGACGAGATCGCGCCGATCACCGTGACGGCCGGCTTCGCCGATGCGCAGCTTGGCCTGCGCACCAAGGAAGTGACCGTGAGCGCCGACGAAGGCCTGCGTGCCGGCACCACCGCCGAAGGCATTGCCGGCATCAAGCCGGCGCTGCCCGGCGGCCTGATCTCCGCCGGCAACGCCAGCCAGTTCAGCGACGGCGCGGGCGCCGTGGTGGTGATGAACGAGGCGCTCGCCGAAAAGCGTGGGCTGAAGCCGCTCGGCCGCTTCCTCGGCTTCGCGGTGGCCGGCTGTGAGCCCGATGAAATGGGCATCGGTCCGGTGTTCGCCGTGCCCAAGGTGCTGAAGAAGCTGGGCCTGAAAGTGAGCGACATCGACCTGTGGGAGCTGAACGAAGCCTTCGCCGTGCAGGTTCTGTACTGCGCCGACACGCTGGGCATTCCGATGGACAAGCTCAACGTCAACGGCGGCGCCATTGCGGTGGGCCATCCCTACGGCGTGAGCGGCCAGCGCCTGACGGGCCATGCGCTGATCGAAGGCAAGCGCCGCGGCGCCAAGCGCGTGCTGGTCACCATGTGCGTCGGCGGAGGCATGGGCGCGGCCGGCGTGTTCGAGGTGCTCTGAACGCCTTGCATGCAGCGCACGGCATGGAGCTTCCATTGCCGCCCGGCGTCACGGCCGAGCAGTTCCTGATGCACGGCCAGGCCGTGCTTGCCAAACAGCCGTTCAGCGTGCTGATCGGCGCGCAGCTCACGGCGCTCTTGCCGGGCCGCTGTCGCCTGGAACTGCCGATCACCGAACAGTTGCAGCAGCAGCACGGCTTCGCGCACGGCGGCGTGGTGAGCTACCTCGCCGACAACGCGCTCACCTATGCCGGCGGGACGGCGATGCGGGTGCCGGTGGTCACGTCCGGCTTCACCATCAACTACCTGCGCCCCGGCATCGGCGAGCGCCTCGTCGCGCGCGCCGAGGTGGTGCACGTGAGCCGGTCGCAGGCGGTGTGCCGCTGCGAAGTGTTCGCCGTGAAGGCGGGCGAAGAGAAGCTCTGCGCCGTGGCGCAGGGCACCATCGCCCGGATCGGCGGCGACGGCACCGGACGCGACGGCACGGCCCAGCAGTAGGGCGCTCGCCGCGGCACCCTCGTTTCACCGATTCCGCGTGCGTCGCGGCCCGAGCGGCGGCGTACGCGCAGCACATGAGCCTTGAACCATGAGCCACCGCCAGACCACCGACTTCCTGCTCTACGACTGGCTCGCCGCCGAGTCGCTGGTGCAGCGCCCACGCTTCGCCGACCACTCGCGCGAGACCTTCGACTCGGTGCTCGACACCTGCGAGAAGATCGCCCGCGAGAAGTTCGCGCCCTTCAACCGCATCGCCGACACCGAAGAGCCCTGGTTCGACGGCGACAAGGTGCACCTGCCCGAAAGCAGCCACGCCGCTTCGCGCGCCTACGTCGAATCCGGCATGCTCGCCGCCGCGCAGGACTACGACATCGGCGGCATGCAACTGCCCTATCTCGTCGAGATGGCGGCGAGCAGCTTCTTCGCCAAGGGCGGCATTGGTCTGGGCGGTGGCGGCATGCTCACCAGCGGCAACGCCAACCTGCTGATGGCGCACGGCACCGAGCTGCAGAAGGAGGTGTTCGCGCGCAATGAATTTGCCGGCCGCTTCTTCGGCACCATGTGCCTGAGCGAGCCGCAGGCCGGCTCCAGCCTGTCGGACATCGCCACGCGCGCCGAGCCGGATGGCGAAGACTTCGGGAGCGATCCGCTCGGCCCTCGCTATCGCCTGCGCGGCAACAAGATGTGGATCTCCAACGGCGAACACGAACTGGCCGAGAACATCGTCCACCTCGTGCTCGCCAAGATCCCCGGTGCGGACGGCAAGCCGATTCCCGGCACGCGCGGCATCTCGCTGTTCATCGTGCCCAAGAAGTTGGTCGACACGAGCGGCGCGATCACCGGCGAGCGCAACGACGTCGCATTGGCCGGCCTCAACCACAAGCTCGGCTACCGCGGCATTCCCAACACGCTGCTGAACTTCGGCGAAGGCAAATTCCCGGTACGGGGTTCCGGCGGCGCAATCGGCTACCTCGTCGGCAAGCCCGGCGAAGGCCTGCGCTGCATGTTCCACATGATGAACGAGGCGCGCATTCACGTGGGTCTGGGCGCCACCATGCTCGGCGTGGCCGGCTACGAGGCCAGCCTCGACTACGCGCGCGAGCGCCCGCAGGGTCGCCCCAACGGCCCGAACGGCAAGGACGCCACGCAGCCGCAGGTGCCCATCATTCGCCACGCCGACATCAAGCGCATGCTGCTCGCGCAGAAGAGCCTGTGCGAAGGCGCACTGGCGTTGGCGCTGTATTGCGCTCGCCTCGTTGACGAGCAGCACACCGGCGATGCGGCGGCGGCCGACGAGGCCAAGCTGCTGCTGGAGATGCTCACGCCGATTGCCAAGAGCTTCCCGAGCGAGTGGTGCCTGGAGGCCAACAGCCTGGCCATCCAGATCATGGGCGGCTACGGCTACACGCGCGATTTTCCGGTGGAGCAGTACTGGCGCGACAACCGCCTGAACATGATCCACGAGGGCACGCACGGCATCCAGGCGCTGGACCTGCTGGGCCGCAAGGTGGTGATGAACAACGGTGCGGGCTTTGCGCTGCTTACCGAGAAGATCAACGCCACCATCGAGCGTGCGCTCGCGGTGCCGCCGCTGGCTGAGCACGCCAATGCGTTGACCGATGCGCTGAAGGCACTCGACCAGGCCACGCGCGCCGCATGGGCCACCGGCAACCCGGACGAAGCGCTGGCGAACGCCACGCCCTATCTGCAGGCTTTCGGCCACACCGTCGTTGCATGGATGTGGCTCGACGTCGCGCTGTGCGCGCAGGCCAAGGCAGGGCAGGCCGACAGCGATGCGCTGCACGGCACGCTCGCCGCGGCGCGCTACTTCTTCCGCTACGAACTGCCGCGCATCGGTGCATGGCTGGGTGTGGTCGAAACGCGCGACGACACCTGCCGCACGATGCAGGAGTCCTGGTTCTGACATGAAACAGCCCCCACGTCGCTTTGCTCCTGCCCCCCGAGGGGGGCGGTCAGTGGCTGCTGGCGGCCGGGCGCCACTGACATGAAACCCGCCACCGTCGAAACGCTCGTCTGGGTGTTGATGTACGGCGGCCTGCTGGGCGTCGGTCTCGGCCTCGCGCTGCAGCACACCGAACCTGCATTCGGCTGGACGCTCATCGTTGCAGGCGGCGTGCTGGCGGTCGTGGGCGTAGCGCTGATCTACGTGCGCTCGCGCATGAAGGACGATCGATGATCTGTGACCCGCTGCCCGATCGGTCCGGCCAAGGCGCGTGATGGCATACCGGGCCTGCACGCTGCTGCTATGGGCGAGCGCCTTCGCCGCGCATGGGGCGCCGGCCGAGCCCTACGTCTTTCCGAATTACACCGAGGCGGCTGCGGTCACCGCCGACTGCGGGCGCATGCTGGCCGATCTGAAGGCGCAAGCCGCGCAGCTCGCGGCGCCCGCGGCCGATGGCGACGTGCTCGCCGGCCTCGATGCGATGACGCGGCGCTACGAGGACACGCTGGGCCCGCTGTCGCTGCTCACTGCCGTGCATCCCGACAAGGCGGTGCGTGATGCCACCGAAGCCTGCACGCTGAAATTCGACGCCTTCTACACCGCCTTCCTGCAGAACGAGCCGGTCTATGAACGACTGAAGCAGGCGCAACCGGCGGACGACATCGATCGCCGCTATCGCAGCGAACTGCTCGATGCCTTCGAGGACTCAGGCGTCGGCCTGCCGCCCGCGCAGCGCGAACGAGCGAAGGCCATCAGCACCGAGATCACCGGCTTGTCGCAGGCATTTCGCCGCCGCTTGCGCGAAGACAAGACCCGGCTCGCCTTCACCCAGGCCGAGCTGAAGGGCGTGCCGGCGCCGGTGTGGCAGCAGGCGCCGCGCGACGCGAAGGGCCGCTATTTGCTCGGGCTCGACTACCCGACGCTCACGCCGGTGCTGGAGAACGCGGTCGACCCACGAACGCGCGCGCGCATGCGCGGCGCTTTCATGCGACTGGGCGGCACCGAGAACCTCGCCGTGCTGCAGCAGCTCGGCGATCTGCGGCGCGAGTACGCGGCCCTGTTCGGCTTCGATTCCTACGCCGATTTCGTGCTGCGCCGGCGCATGGCGCAAAACGAGGCCGAGGTGCAGCGCTTTCTCGCCACGGTGAAGGACGCGGTCGAACGTCGCGAGCTCGATGACCTGGCGCTGCTGCGCGAGGCCAAGGCGCGGCACCTGAAGCAGCCCGTGGAGAAGACGACGCTGCAGCGCTCGGACGTGGCCTTCTACAGCGAGCGCATTCGCCGCGCGCGCTTCGCGGTGGACCAGGAGCGATTCCGCCCGTACTTCCCGCCGCAGGCCAGCCTCGACACGGTGTTCGCGCTCGCCGCGCGGCTGTTCGGCGTGAGCTTCAAATCGCTTCAGCAGACGCTGTGGCATGCCGACGCGCGTGCCTTCGCGGTGAGCGACAGCACCAGCGGCGAACTGCTGGGCACGCTCTTCGTCGATCTCTATCCGCGCGACGACAAGTACAACCATGCGGCGGTCTGGACGCTACGCAACGTGTCCACGCTGGCCGAGCGCCGGCCGGCCGCGGCGCTCGTCGTCAACTTTGATCGGCGGGGTCTGACGCTGGACGAGTTCGAGACGCTGCTGCATGAGTTCGGCCACGCGCTCCATTCGCTGCTGTCCAAGACGCGCTACGCCGGGCAGGGCGGCACCAGCGTGCAGACCGATTTCGTCGAGGCGCCATCGCAGATGCTCGAGGACTGGGTCTACCACCCGGAAGTGCTGGCGCTCATGCAGCAGGTGTGCAAGACCTGCAAGCCGGTGCCGAAGGATCTGCTGGCGCAGGCCGAGCGCGCGCGTCACTTCGGCAAGGGTTATCAATACGCACGCCAGCATCTGTTCGCACGCTACGACCTCGCCCTCCACGGCAAGACACGCGAGGCGCCGCTCGCGCTGTGGAAGCGCATGGAAGCGACCACGCCGCTCGGCCATGCCGAAGGCAGCATGTTCCCGGCCGGCTTCGCGCACATCGCGGGCGGCTATGCGGCGGGCTACTACAGCTACCTGTGGAGCCAGGTGCTGGCCGAAGATCTGCGCACGGCCTTCGACGGCAAGCGCCTCGACGCTGCCACGGGCCGGCGCTATCGCGACACCGTGCTCGCCAACGGCGGTCAGATGGCGCCGGCCGAGCTGATGCAGCGCTTTCTCGGCCGCCCGAGCGACAGCCGCGCCTTCTTCGAGTTTCTGAACCGGCAATAGCCCGAATACGAGAAAGACACGACCCGATGAAATTCCCCGCGCGCATTCCCTTCATCGACAAGCTCGGCATCGAACTGCTGAAGTTCGACGGCGGCGAAGCCGAACTCGCCATCGACACGCAGGACGACCTCTGCAACTCCTGGGGCGTGGCCCACGGCGGCGTGGTGATGACGCTGCTCGACGTGGCGATGGCCCATGCCGCGCGCAGCCCTTTGCCGCCCGACCCGAACCGCCCGCCCGAACAGGAAGTGCCCGAAGGCCGCGGCGTCGCCACCATCGAGATGAAGACCAGCTTCATGCGCCCCGGCCAGGGCCGGCTGCTCGCCAAGGCGAAAGTGCTTCACCGCACCGCCGCCACGGTGTTCTGCGAAGCCTCCATCTTCGACACCGCGGGCCAGATCGTGGCGCATGCCACCGGCACCTTCAAATGCCTGAAGGGCCTGCCCGCCGCAGGCCGCCAGATCATGCGGCCGAACGCATCCGACTGAATTTCCACCCACACGCAGGAGCCTTGCCATGAATGCAGTGAACCAACAGATCCACCTCGTCTCGCGCCCGGAAGGCGAGCCGAGTGCCGCTAACTTCAAGCTGGTGGAGACGCCCGTGCCGACACTGGCCGACGGCCAGGTGCTGGTGCGCAACCACTACCTCTCGCTGGACCCCTACATGCGCGGGCGCATGAGCGAATCCAAGAGCTATGCGCAGCCGCAGCCGCTGAACGAGGTGATGGTGGGCGGCACGGCCGGCGAGGTGGTCGAGTCGCGCCATCCCGGCTTCAAGCCCGGCGACCAGGTCGTGGGCAGCGCCGGCTGGCAGCTCTACCAGGCGGTGAACGCCGCGCAGCCGGGCGTGCTGCGCAAGGTCGACACCTCGAAGGTGCCGCTGTCGGCCTACCTCGGTCCGGTGGGCATGCCGGGCGTGACCGGCTGGTACGGCCTCCTGAAGATCTGCAAGCCCAAGGCCGGCGAGACGGTCGTGGTGAGCGCCGCCAGCGGCGCGGTCGGCAGCGTGGTCGGCCAGCTTGCCAAGGCGCGCGGCTGCCGTGCGGTGGGAATCGCCGGCGGGCCGGACAAATGCGCCTACGTGGTCGATGAACTCGGCTTCGATGCCTGCATCGACTACAAGGCGCACAAGGACCCGAAGTCGTTGCTGGCGGCGCTGGCCGAGGCCACGCCGAAGGGCGTCGACGGCTACTTCGAGAACGTCGGCGGCGCCGTGCTCGACGCGGTGATGCAGCGCATGAATGCCTTCGGCCGCATCGCCTTCTGCGGAATGATCTCGGGCTACAACGGCGAGCCGATCCCGATGACAAATCCGTCGCTCATCCTGCTGTCGCGTCTGACGCTGGAAGGCTTCATCGTGAGCGAACACATGGAGGTCTGGGGCGAGGCGCTGGCCGAACTCGGCGCGATGGCGGCGAGCGGCAAGCTGAAGTACCGCGAGACCATCGCGCAGGGGTTGGAATCGGCGCCTGAAGCCTTCCTGGGTTTGCTCAAGGGCAGAAACTTCGGCAAGCAACTCGTCAAGCTGATCTGATGTGTTTGCCCCCTCTCCCGCTCGCGGGAGAGGGCTGGGGTGAGAGACGCGGCAGCGCCTGAGCGCGTCCCATCGGCCGCCCCTCACCCAACCCTCTCCCCAGAGGGAGAGGGCTTCAGCTTCGTTGGAGGTTCAGATGAACGCCACGCACCAAGTCTTCAACCAGCCCGAACCGCTCACCGCCTACAACGCCTTCACCGGCAACCGCCCGCTGCAGGACGCGCTGGCCTTCAACGCGCCCATGCTCGCCACCGACGAGCTGCAGCAACTCGGCATGGCGGTCGGCAGCGAGGCGATGCAGACGCACGCCCGCCTCGCCAACACCCACACGCCGCAACTGCACACCCACGACCGCTTCGGCCACCGCACCGACCGCGTCGAATTCCACCCGAGCTACCACGCGCTGATGGAGATCGCCTGCAGCGCCGGCCTGCACGGCACGCCCTGGGCCGGCGCCCCGCACGACCACGTGCGCCGCGCCGCCGGCTTCATGCTCTTCACCGAGGCCGAAGCGTCCACGCTGTGCCCCATCTCGATGAGCTACGCTGCCGCGCCCAGCCTGCGCGCCAACCCCGGCCTTGCCGCCGACTGGCTGCCCAAGCTCACGCAGCGCAGCTACGACCCGAACTTCGCGCCCGCCGCGGCCAAGACCGGCGTGACCATGGGCATGGGCATGACCGAGAAGCAAGGTGGCTCGGACGTGCGCGCCAACACGACCCAGGCCGTAGCCGATGGCCGCGACGACTGGGGCGAGCGATTCCTGCTCACCGGCCACAAGTGGTTCTTCTCGGCGCCGATGTGCGACGCCTTCCTCGTGCTCGCGCAATCGAAGGCGGGCCTGTCGTGCTTCTTCCTGCCGCGCTGGCTGCCCGACGGCGCGCAGAACGCCATCCGCATCCAGCGCCTGAAGGACAAGCTCGGCAACAAGGCCAACGCCAGTTCCGAAGTCGAGTTCGACGGCGCACAGGCTTGGCTCGTCGGCGAGGAAGGGCGCGGCATTCCGCAGATCCTCGAGATGGGCACGATGACCCGGCTCGACTGTGCCCTCGGCACCAGCGGCCTGATGCGCCAGTCGCTCGCGCTTGCGCTCGATCACACCGCGCAGCGCCAGGCCTTCGGCAAGCCGCTGATCGACCAGCCGCTGATGCGCAACGTGCTCGCCGACCTGGCGCTGGAGAGCGAGGCCGCCACGGCGCTCGCACTGCGCCTCGCGCGCACGCTCGACCAACCGGTGGACGCGCATGAATCGCTGATGCGCCGCCTGCTCACACCGGTCGCCAAGTTCTGGATCTGCAAGCGCGGCGCTGCCTTTGCTCAGGAGGCGATGGAGTGCCTCGGCGGTAACGGCTATGTGGAAGAGGGCGGCGAGGGCGTGCTGGCGCGCATCTACCGCGAGATGCCGGTCAACTCGATCTGGGAAGGCGCCGGCAACATCATGGCGCTCGACTTGCTGCGCGCCCTGCGAAAGGGCGACATGGCCGAGGCGCTGGCCGCCGAACTGGCGCCGGCGCGGGGTGCGAACGCGACCTTCGATCGTTTCGCCGATGCCTTGCCGCAGCGGATCGACGCCGCCGCGGCCGAGAGCGATGGCCGCCGCCTTGCGCAGGACGTGGCGCTTGCCGCGCAGGCGGCGCTGTTGAAGCAGCACGCCCCCGACTTCGTGTTCGATGCCTTCTGCGCCTCGCGCTTCGGCGCCGACTGGGGCCAGACCTTCGGCACGCTGGCCTCGTCCACCGATTTCGATTCCATCCTGCAGCGCGCGATGCCGCGTTGAGAAAGCCTCCATGAACGACCTCATCCTCCACCACTACGCCGGCTCGCCCTTCTCCGAGAAGGTGCGCCTCGTCTTCGGCCTGAAGCAGCTCGCCTGGCAGTCGGTGACGGTGCCCAACATGCTGCCCAAGCCCGACGTCGTGGCGCTCACCGGCGGCTATCGGCGCACACCCTTTCTGCAGATCGGCGCCGACGTGTATTGCGACAGCGCCCTCATGTGCCGCGTCATCGACCGGCTGCATCCCGAGCCGCCGCTGTATCCGGTGGAGGCGACCGGCGCGCAGCACCTCATCGCGCAGTGGGCCGATTCCACGCTCTTCTGGACGGTGATCCCGTACACCATGCAGCCGGCTGGCCTCGCGCAACTGTTCAAGGGTGCGCCGCCGGAGGCGATGCAGGCCTTCGCCGCAGACCGCGCCGCGATGAGCAGCGGCATGCGGCGCATCCATCCCACGATGGCCGCGAGCCAGCTTGCGAGTTACCTGCCGCAGCTCGACGACATGCTGAGCGACGGGCGCGCCTTCCTGCTCGGTGAGCAAGCATCGATCGCCGATTTCTCGGTCTATCACTGCCTCTGGTTCATCCGCCGCGCGCCGACGCTGGCCGGCATCCTCGATCCGTTCACGCGGCTTGCTGCGTGGCGCGAGCGCATGAAGGCCTTCGGCCAGGGCCGGCCGGAAGAGCTGCCCGCCGCCGAGGCACTGCGGTTGTCGGCCACCGCGTCATCACATGCGGCCTGCACCGTGCAGCCCGGCCTCGGCTTCGAGGCCGGCGCGACCGTCAGCGTCACGCCCGTCGACTACGCGCTCGATCCGGTGGAAGGAACGCTCGTCGGCCTCGACCACGACGAAGTGGTGATCGAACGCCGCGACGAACGCGCGGGCACGGTGCACGTGCACTTCCCGCGCATCGGATTCCACATCAAGAACATCACGAACTGAAACGGAGACACGCATGAAGAACTTCCAGGGCCGCACAGCCGTCATCACCGGCGCCGCCTCGGGCTTCGGCTTCGAGGCCTCGCGCATCGCAGCCGGCTTCGGCATGAACGTCGTCATGGCCGACGTGCAGCAGGACGCACTCGATCGTGCCGCGCCCGAGATCGAATCGCTCGGCGCCAAGGTGCTGCCGTTCCGGCTCGACGTGTCCAAGGCGGCCGAGGTCGAGGCGCTGGGTGCGGCCACCTTCGAGCGCTTCGGCGCCCCGCATTTCGTCTTCAACAACGCCGGCGTCGGCGCGGGCGGGCTGATCTGGGAACACACGCTCAAGGACTGGGAGTGGCTGGTCGGCGTCAACCTGATGGGCGTGGCCCACGGCGTGCGCGTGTTCACGCCGATGATGCTGGAAGCGGCAAAGAAGGACCCGGCCTACGAGGGCCACATCACCAACACCGCGTCGATGGCCGGCATGCTCAACATGCCCAACATGGGCGTCTACAACGTCACCAAGCATGCGGTGGTGTCGCTGTCGGAGACGCTGTACCAGGACCTCGGCCTCGTCACCGACCAGATCCACGCCTCGGTGCTGTGCCCGTACTTCGTGCCCACCGGCATCCACACGAGCGAGCGCAACCGCCCGGCGGCCATGCACAACGCCGAGGCGCCGCCGACGAAGAGCCAGCTCATCGCCCAGGCCATGACCGACAAGGCGGTGAGCAGCGGCAAGATCACCGCGGCCACCATCGCGCAGCGCGTGTTCGACGCGGTGCGCGAAGGCAGCTTCTACGTCTTCAGCCACCCGCATGCGCTGGCCGGCGTGCAGACGCGGCTCGACGACATCGTCAATGTGCGCAACCCGAGCGATCCGTTTGCCGCACGGCCGGAGATCGGCGCGCAGTTGCGCGCCACCTTGCGCGTGGACTGACCCACCCCCTACGCGCTTCGCGCGCCCCCTCAAGGGGGCAACGCCAGCGGACCGGCAAAGCCGGATCCGCGACGTTTGCTTGATAGCGGGTCGCCGCGAAGGGCTGTGGGTACCATCCGCGCTTTGCCGATTCCCGCCTGCTGCTCCCCATGCCGAAGATCCCGATGACCCGCCTGTGCGCGGCGCTGCTCGCCCTCTCGTTCGCCGGGGCAGCCACGGCGCAGGCCGATGCACAAGAGCCGCTGGCCGTGCGGCCCACGCACGTGCGCCTCGGGTTGGAGAAGGTGAAGCTGCCCGGCGGCGAATCGGTGGGGCTCGTCGGCGCGAGCTATCTGCTGGACATCGGCCACGGCTTCTCGGTCGGTCCCACCGTTCATGGCGCCATCACCGGCCGGCGCGGCGGGCTGTTCGTGCTCGGCGCCGAGGCGAACTGGCGCCATCGCTTCGGGCGCGGCCCGATCTCGATCGAAGCCGGCCTCTTCGCCGGTGCCGGCGGCGGTGGCGGCGCGCCGACGGGCAACGGTCTGATGCTGCGCCCGCACGTCGACCTGCTGTGGGACTTCGGCCGCTATCGCGCGGGCATCTCGCTGTCGCAGGTGCGCTTCGCGCAATCGGGCATCGACAGCCGCCAGATCGGCCTGGTGTGGACGGCCGACTCCGACTTCCGCTACGTGCCGGCCGAGCGCATCGGCACGAACAGCATCACCAGCGGCCGCTCCGGCGTCGGCGTCGACCGGGTGCAGGCGGTCGTCGGCAGCTACTTCCCGGCGTCGCGCTCCAAGCGCGTCAACGGCGAGCCACTGCCGTCGAAGATCGGCCTGATCGGCGCGCGCTTCGAACAATCTCTCGGCGGGCATGCGTACTGGGGCATCGAGACCAACGGCGCGGCCAGCGGCGGCGTGGCGGGTTACGCCGAGCTGCTGGCAACGCTCGGCACCGAAGCATTGTTCTGGGACCGGCGCCTGGCGTTCGGCACGCGCGCAGCGCTCGGCATGGGCGGCGGCGGCGGGGTGGACACCGGCGGCGGCCTGCTCGCCAAGGGGTCGGTCTACGGCACGCTGCGGCTCTCGCGCGACATCGGCTTGACGCTCGAAGGCGGCATTGCGGCGGCGCCCAACGGCGACTTCCGCGCGAGCTTCGGCTCGGCCTCGCTCACCTTCATCCTCGACGACCCGTACAACGTGCGCGTGCCGGCGCGCACCACACGCACCGAGTGGGCGCTCGGCGTCGAAGGCTCCGACGCGCTGCGCCGCGACGGCAACACGCAGCCGATGAAGACCATCGCGCTCAAGGTCAACCGCTTCATGACAGCGCACACCTACCTCACCGGCCAGACGCGCAGCGCCTTCAGCGGCGATGCGGGCGGCCATGTCGTCGGCTTGATCGGCGCCGGCGCGCGCGTGCCCTTCGGCTCGCGCTGGCACGCCGGCGCGGAGATGCTGGTCGGCACGGGCGGCGGCGGCAATGTGGACACCCGCGGCGGTGCACTGATCCAGCCGACCGCCTACGTGGGCTTCGACATCACGCCGGCCGTGGCGTTGCGCGTGACGGCGGGGCGCCTGAAGTCCCTGCGCGGCGAACTCGACAGCAGCACCGTCGGCGTCGGCGCGGTGTTCTCGTTCGGCGTCGCCTCGCGCGGCTTCCGCTGAGGTAAAGGTGATGACCCCGGTGGTGATCGTCGGCGGCGGCCCGGCCGGTCTGATGGCCGCGCAGGTGCTGGCCGAGGCCGGCGCTACCGTCGACCTGTACGACGCCATGCCCTCGGTCGGCCGCAAGTTCCTGCTGGCCGGCAAGGGCGGCCTGAACCTCACGCATTCGGAAGCCTTCGACACCTTCACCGGACGCTTCCGCGAACGACACGCGGTGCTCGAACCGCTGCTGCGCGACTTCGGCCCCGGGGCGCTGCGCGCGTGGGCACAAGGCCTCGGCGTTGACACCTTCGTCGGCACTTCGGGCCGCGTGTTTCCCAAGGATCTGAAGGCGGCGCCGCTGTTGCGCGCCTGGCTCGCGCGGCTGCGGCAATCCGGCGTGCGTTTCCACATGCGGCACCGCCTCGTCGGCCTGGCGCGTGACGGCGAGGCGGGTTTCGCGCTGCGCTTTGCCACGCCGCAGGGTGAATCGACGCTGGCAAGTGCGACGGTGCTGCTCGCCCTCGGCGGTGCGAGCTGGCCGCAACTCGGTTCGGACGGCGCCTGGGTGCCGCTGCTCGGCGATCTTGGCATCGAGGTCGTGCCGCTCGCGCCGTCGAACTGCGGCTTCGTCGTCGGGCGGGTTGATGAAGCCGGCGTGCTGCAGCGCGGATGGAGCGAACACCTTCGCAGCCGCTTCGCCGGTCAGCCGATGAAGAACGTGGCGCTGGCTTTCACTGGTGCCGATGGTGCGCGCTTCTCGCAGCCGGGCGAATTCGTCATCACCGATGACGGCGTCGAAGGCAGCCTGGTCTATGCCGCCTCGGCGCCGCTGCGCGAGGCCATCACGGCGCAGGGCGGTGCGGTGGCCGAGATCGATCTGCTGCCTGCTCGCAGTGCCGCCTTCGTGCAAGAAGAACTGCTGCGCCCGCGCGGCTCGCGCTCCTTGTCGACGCACCTCAAGAGCCGGCTCGGCATCGACGGCGTCAAGGCCGCGCTGCTGCGCGAGCTGCTGCCGCGCGCGAGCTTCGACGACCCCGCGGCCCTGGCGCGCGGCATCAAGGCCTTGCCGCTGCCGCTGGTGGCGGCGCGGCCCGTGGCCGAGGCGATCAGCAGCGCCGGCGGCGTGCGCTTCGAGGCGCTGGCCCCTGGCCTTATGGCCGCGGGCTGCCCCGGCCTCTTCATTGCCGGCGAAATGCTCGACTGGGAAGCACCCACCGGCGGCTACCTGCTGACCGCCTGCATGGCGACTGGTCGCGCGGCGGCACAGGCCGTCTTGCGCCGAATTGCAGCGCGTTAGCGCGCTTCGTGACTAATCGCGCAGTCGACGCGCGCAGGCGCCGACAAGGCCGCAGGCGCGACACGGTGCAGCACTAGCATCCGCGCTGCCGCGGCAGTACGTGCGGTTCGTGTGCCGGTCCGCCCGCATCGGGAAGGGCTGGTGTCGTCAACCCGATCGTCCAAGGAAATAGCGCAATGGCCAGTCTGCAGCAAGGCGTCGTGATCGACGTTCCGGCATGGAAGGTGCCAGTCATCTCACGCAAGAAATATCTGAAGCAGCCCGAGATCGCCGTGAACATCAAGTTCTCGGCCGAAGAGCTGAAGGCCATGCCGGACAAGCAGTTCAAGGTCTTCGAGCAGCAGTTCGAGAAGAGCTTCACCCCCGCGTTCCAGAAGATGAGCGGCACGTGGTTCGCCGACATGCAGAAGACCATCGACACCACCGAAGCGGCCATCGACCAGATGATCAAGGCCGCCGGCTCGAAGGCGAAGGAGCAGGGCGCCAAGCTGATGCAGACCGTGGTCGACAAGAGCAACGCGGCGCTGATGGCGAAGTGCAAGACCTGGACCGAGACCGTGCAGAAGCTCGCGCAGGCGGCCTACGACAGCGCCTTCGTTGCGGCGCTCAAGGCGATGAAGGCCAAGATCACCAAGGCCAAGATCAAGATGATCGCCAAGGTGGTGTTCATCGTGGCGCTCACGCTCACGGCCGCGGCCGTGACCATCGCCGTGAGCGTGGTGACGATGGGTGCCGGCGCGGCGCTGGCCCCGGTGGTGATTGCCGGCATCCTGACGGCGAGCAAGGCGCTGTTCGGATCCGCCGGCGAAGTGCTCAAGAGCTACGACGTGCTGGCCTCGACCATCGCCGCCGTCGAGAAGGATGCGAAGAACCTGGGCGGGGCTACCACCGCCTTGCTCAAGGCGATGCAAAAGACCGCCGGCACGATGGACAAGGCCAAGGCCTTCAAGGCGGCGCTGTCGGCCGACGTGCAGGCGCTCGACAAGCACGTGGGCCAGCTCGATAAGTTCGTCGCCGTGGCGCAGGCCAAGACGTCGAGCCGGCTGAAGGAAATCCAGGCGCTGGCCGACAAGCTCGCCGGTGCCAAGAAGGACAGCAAGGAGGCCGACACGCTGGAGAAACAGGTGCTCGTGGCGCAGAAGAGCTTCGACAGCGCCATGGCGAGGCTGAAGGCGATCGACGAGGTGAAGGCCGCTGCGGCCGAAGCGAAGGTCGCGTACGGCAAGCTCAGCGGCGAGGCCATCCTGAAGGCCGTGGGCCGGTTCGCGCCGGCGCTCACGCTGCTCGGCAACGCGGTGACCACGGCCTCGCAGGTCGCCACGCCGCTCAAGACGATTGCCACCGGCGTGCAGAAACTGGCCAGCGCAAAGTAGCGCCCCAGCTCATCCTGCTCCTCGTGCCCGTGCCGCGAAAAATCGCGTCGCGGGCACGTGCCTTGCCGCATGAAATTGCCGCCGCACGGTGCCCATCGAGTGCCGCGCAGCGCCTTCATTCACTGCACAGGAGTACGAGAGATGAGCAAGCTTTCCCATACCCTTACCGCCGCCGCGGCCGCTTCGCTGCTGGCGATTTCAGGCGCTGCATTCGCCCAGGGCTCGGGCACATCAGGCAGCACCTCGGGCGCCACGTCGGGTCCAAACACCGCAGGCACGCCGCCGGGAGCACCCGCGCCAACGACAGGCAGCTCCGTGAGCAACGGCACCAGCGGCACAACCAGTGGCTCGACCAGCGGAACCACCGGCCAGTCGGGCACGAGCACCAACTCCGGCTCGATGGACAGCAGCAGTTCCGGCTCGAGCACCAGTGGTACCACCGGCAGCTCGGGCTCGATGGGCAGTGACAGCGGCTCGACCAGCGGCAGCGATTCGACGATGCGTGAGCCGCGCGCCGACCGCAACTGATCCCCGCTTTAGGCGACGACGTTCAGACGCCCGCTCCGGCACGCGCCGCGGCGGGCGTTCACATGTGTGCCCGTTGGACTGACGAGCCGACTAACGAGTGGACGCGCTGCGCAGAACCGGCTCGGGTGCCCGGTAGTCGGTGAACACCTCGCGCAGCGTGCGCGTTTCCGGCAGCACGTAGACGATGCCCTTGGTGCGGCCGAACACGGGGTCGATGTGGGCTTCGTAGAACGCCACCGGCACGTTGACGCAGCCATAGGAAATCCGGTTGTCGGCATCGGTCGGCGTGGCGAGCCGTTCCAGCCGGCGCTCCTTCGGATTGGTGGGGCGAACGCGGTGCATGGACACCGCCACGTCGTAGTCGATCCACACGATGTCTTCGCCCTTGGCGTTGCGCCCTGGCTCGGCGACGAAGCGGCCGGCCGGCGTGGTGCGCTCATGCGGGCGAATCTTGCCGATCGGGCGCTCGCCGATGCCGGGCACGGAATCGTCTCCGACGGCCAGTCCGAGCAGCACCGGCGAGCTGCCCTGCAGGCGCCCATGGCGGTCGAAGACGTGAACGCGCGCGCGCAGCTTGTCGAGCACCGCGAAAGGCAGGCCGGCGTGGTCGCCGGAGCGCATCGCCCATTCGGCGATCTGCTTCACGTCGTGCGGCGGAAACGTGCCGGCGAAATCGGCATGCGGGAGCGCGATCTCGGCGCGCGGCGCCGGGGTCGCGGGTCGCGGCTTGATCACCGCATCCGACGCGCTCACGCACAGCAGCACGGCGGTGGCGAGGGTGTAGGTTTCGAGGCGGCGCATGGGTCCAGTCGGGGTTCACGAACGGTGCTGAGCGCGACGCACCCTCCGTGCGGGGCGTTCGACAAAGCGCGGGCATTTCCACACCTGTCACGACCCGGCAAACGGCGCGCCCGGAAGCCCGCGGCGCCTATGGCACACTGCGCCGCTTTTGCCCCAGCGCCCGCCCGCGGGCCCCGCCGTTGTGAACAAGATTCTTCTGCAGATTGCCGCCGAGCTGAAGGTGCGGCCGGCCCAGGTGAACGCAGCCGTGGAGCTGCTCGATGGCGGCGCCACCGTTCCGTTCATCGCCCGCTACCGCAAGGAGGCCACCGACGGCCTCGACGACATCCAGCTGCGCGAACTCGAAGCGCGCCTGTCGTACCTGCGCGAACTCGAAGACCGCCGCGAAGCGGTGCTGAAAAGCATCGAGGAGCAGGGCAAGCTCACGCCCGAGCTGCGCGCAATGGTGGAAGCCGCGCCGACCAAGCAGGAGCTGGAAGACATCTACCTGCCCTACAAGCCCAAGCGACGCACCAAGGCCATGATTGCGCGCGAGGCGGGCATCGAGCCGTTGGCCGACAAGCTGTTCGCCGACCCGTCGCTCGATCCCACGGCCGAAGCGGCCGCCTTCATCAATGCCGAGGGAGGCTTTGCCGATGCCTTCGCCGTGCTCGACGGCGTGCGCGACATCCTCTCCGAGCGCTGGGCCGAGGATGCCGTGCTGGTGGGCAAGCTGCGCCAGTGGCTGTGGGAAGACGGCCTGTTCCAGAGCAAGCTGATGGACGGGCGCGACGTGAACAACGCCGACGTGGCGAAGTTCCGCGACTACTTCGACTACGCCGAACCCCTGCGCACCGTGCCTTCGCACCGCGCGCTGGCGGTGTTCCGCGGGCGCACGCAGGAGTTCCTCGACGCCAAGCTGGTGCTCGACGAAGAGGTGGTGCCGGGCAGGCCCACGCTGGCCGAAGGCCGCATCGCCGTGCACCTGGGCTGGAGCCACGCGAAGCGGCCCGGCGACGACCTGATCCGCAAGAGCATCGCCTGGACCTGGAAGGTCAAGCTGAGCCTCTCGCTCGAACGCGACCTCTTCAGCCGCCTGCGCGAGGACGCCGAGAAGGTGGCGATCAAGGTCTTCGCCGAGAACCTGCGCGATCTGCTGCTGGCCGCCCCCGCCGGCCCGCGTGTGGTGATGGGGCTGGACCCCGGCATCCGCACCGGCGTGAAGGTGGCGGTGGTCGATGCGACCGGCAAGGTGCTGGACACGAGCACCGTGTACCCGCACGAGCCGCGTCGCGATTGGGAAGGCTCGCTGCACACGCTGGGCCGCATCTGCGCAACCCACGGCGTGAACCTCATCGCCATCGGCAACGGCACGGCGAGCCGCGAGACCGACAAGCTGGTAGCCGATCTCATCAAGCGCATTCAGCAACTGGCGCCCGACAAGGATTGCGCCCCCACGTCGCCTTCGGCTCCTGCCCCCCAAGGGGGCGCGCGGCAGCCTTGGGGCGGCCCGGCGGCGCCGCATATCGAGAAGGTGGTCGTCAGCGAAGCCGGCGCCTCCGTCTATTCGGCGAGCGAGTACGCGAGCCGCGAGCTGCCCGAGCTCGACGTGAGCCTGCGCGGCGCGGTGAGCATCGCGCGGCGCCTGCAGGATCCGCTGGCGGAACTCGTGAAGATCGACCCCAAGAGCATCGGCGTCGGCCAGTACCAGCACGACGTGAACCAGAGCGAGCTGGCCAAGAGCCTGGACGTGGTGATCGAGGACTGCGTGAACTCGGTCGGCGTGGATCTCAACACCGCGTCGGCGCCGTTGCTTGCGCGCGTGTCGGGGCTCAACGGCACCGTGGCCTCGGGCATCGTGCGCTGGCGTGATGCGAATGGCGCGTTCCGCAACCGCCAGCAGTTGCGCGACGTGAGCGGCCTGGGCGCCAAGACCTTCGAGCAGAGCGCCGGTTTCCTGCGCATCCGCGGCGGCGACAACCCGCTGGATCAATCGGGCGTGCACCCCGAAACCTATCCCGTGGTCGAGCGCATTCTCGAAGCCGTCAAGAAGCCGGCCGGCGAGGTAATGGGTCGCACCGACGTCATCCGCACGCTCAAGCCCGAAGCCTTTGCTGACGAGAAGTTCGGCGCCATCACGGTGAAGGACATCCTCACCGAGCTCGAAAAGCCCGGTCGCGACCCGCGCCCCGACTTCAAGGTGGCGCGCTTCAACGACGGCGTGGAAGACATCAAGGACCTGGAGCCGGGCATGACGCTCGAAGGCACGGTGAGCAACGTGGCGCAGTTCGGCGCGTTCATCGATCTCGGCGTGCACCAGGACGGCCTGGTGCACGTGAGCCAGCTCGCCAACAAGTTCGTCACCGATGCGCGCGAGATCGTCAAGACCGGCGACATCGTGAAGGTGAAGGTGCTGGAAGTCGACCTCGCGCGCAAGCGCATCTCGCTCACGATGAAGCTCGATGCCAAGCCGCCTGGCCCCAAGGGGCAGGGCGGCGACAACAGCTTCCGTGCCGCGGCGCGCGGCGAGCGCTCGGGTGGCGGGCGGGCGGCGCCGGCAGCGCCGCAGGGGCAGTCGGCGATGGCGGCGGCCTTCTCGAAGCTGCAGACCAAGCCATAGGCCGGCGCTGCGCGCGGGCCGGCGCCCGCATCTTTTTGCATCCTCTCTGCATCCGTTCGGCGAGCGCGCGCGTAAGGCCCGCTCAGACGCCGTGCATTCCCTTGCCCGGCGTCCGCGGCCGGCCGGTCAAGGGTCGGCTTCCTTCACCGATGCCAAGAGAGGATGACCGATGAAAACCCACTGCCTGCCCCGCGGCCGGCTGCTGCCGCTGGCCGCCGCCGTGTCCACGCTCGCGCTGATCGGCGCCGCGCATGCGTCCAGTCACCGCGAAGCGCCCTTCATTACCACCCAGCCCAAGGTCGACGCCACCGACCTTTACGTGTTCTCGAGCTACGAGCCCGGCCGCGAAGGCTACGTGACGCTGATCGCCAACTACCTGCCGCTGCAGGACGCCTACGGCGGCCCGAACTACTTCTCGCTCGATCCGAGCGCGCTGTACGAGATCCACGTCGACAACAACGGCGACGCGCGCGAGGACATCAGCTTCCAGTTCCGCTTCCAGAACAAGCTCAAGCCGGTCATGCTGAACATCGGCGGCAAGCAGGTGGCGATTCCGCTGATCCAGGCCGGCACGGTTGCGAACCCGAACGACGCCAACCTGAACGTCAACGAGAGCTTCACCGTCGACGTGGTGCGCGGCGACCGCCGGGGCGGGCAGCGCGCATCGATCGTGAATGCCGCGGGCGGCGGCGCCACCTTCGACAAGCCGGTCGACAACATCGGCACCAAGACCATTCCCGACTACGCGGCCTATGCGGCCAAGCATGTCTACACCGTGACCGTGCCGCAGTGCAGCCAACCGGCCAAGCTGTTCGTCGGCCAGCGGCAGGACCCCTTCGCCGTGAACCTGGGCACCATCTTCGACCTGGTGAACGCGCCGGTGAGCGTGATCACCGACCCGTCGCTGATCGGCGCGGCGCCCAACACCATCGGCGACAAGAACGTGACCACGCTCGCGCTCGAAGTGCACAAGAGCTGCCTCACGGCCGGCGCCAGCGAGCCGGTGATTGGCGCCTGGACCACGGCCAGCCTGCGCCAGGGCCGGCTGCTCGACCCGACGCCCAAACCCGGCCTGCAGACCACGGCCATTGCCGGCGGCGCCTGGACGCAGGTCTCGCGCCTGGGCATGCCCTTGGTGAACGAAGTGGTGATCGGCCTGCCCGACAAGGACCGCTTCAACAGCAGCAAGCCGCGCGATGACGGTCAGTTCGCCGACTACGTGACCCACCCGACCTTGCCGGCGCTGCTGGAGATCGCGCTCAACCTGCCCGGCACCGCGCCCAAGAACCTGCCGCGCACCGACCTCGTCACGACCTTCCTCACCGGCATCCCGGGCCTGAACCAGCCGGCCAACGTGCAGGCCTCGGAAATGCTGCGGCTGAACACCAGCATTCCCGCCACCGCCGCGGCGATGCAGAAGCGCCTGGGCGTGGCCGGCGGCGACAACGCGGGATTTCCGAACGGGCGGCGGCCGAAGGACGACGTGGTCGACATCTCGCTCGTGGCGGTGATGGGCGGGCTGTGCATGCTCAACGGCGACAGCAACGGGCTGGGCCTCGGCGCCGACTGCAAGCCGTCGAACGTGCCGCTGGGCGCCACCTCGCTCGCGCTGCACGACGCGGTGGACCAGGCGGTGGTGCCGCTGCTCGCGGGCTTTCCGTACCTCAACACGCCGATTCCGGGCGCCAGCTCGAACTGAAGGGAGCCGCGATGAACAAGCATTCGTTGACCGGCGCGGTGGTGTTGTCGACCGCTGCGCTTCTTTCGGCCTGCGGCGGGGGGGACGGCGACTCCGGCGCGCCACCCGACGCGGGAGGCGTGGTGCCGGCATCGGCCAGTGAGTCGTCGGCCTCGCTGGTGGCCTTCCTCAAGGAACTGGCCGCCGCGGTGAGCGAGATGGCGGAGCCGCTGAGCGTGGCCGGCTTCGAGCCGGTGACGCCGGACGACACCGAGCCCGAAGCCGTCGACTGAAGCCACGGCGACCGTGGCTCATGCGCCGCGCCCGCGATCGAGCCGGGCGCGGCGCATTCCGAGGAGTCTTGTCATGCGATCTCACCTCGCGCTGGCGGCGTGCGTCTGTGCTCTCGCACTGGCCGTGCCCGCGTCGGCCGAACCGCTGCAGCCGACCCACGATGACCAGATCGTCGAGCGATTGCCGAACGACGGTGCCCGCGATGGCGAACGCGAACTGCGGCGGCAATGGGCAGCGAACAAATCCGACCCAGCGCTCGCTCCGGCGCTGGCGCGCCGATACCTGGAGCGCGCTCAAGAACTCGGCGATCCACGCTTCGCCGGCCGCGCGTTGAGCGTGCTCGCCGCCTGGCCCGATGCGGCCACGGCGCCCATCGAGGTGCTGCTGCTGCGCGCCACGCTCGAACAGCATCTGCATGCGTTCGACGCGGCCATCGCGAACCTGCAGGAACTGGTGCGACGCCAGCCGCGGCATGCGCAGGCCTGGCTCACGCTTGCCACCGTGCAGCGGGTGCAGGGCCGCTACGGCGCGTCGGATGCCGCCTGCCGAGGCGTGGCGACCTCCGGCGCCGCGCTGCATGCGCAGGCCTGCCTGGCCGAGAACGCCGGGCTGCGCGGCGAGTTCGAGCGCGCGCGTGGGGTGCTCGACGGTTTGCTGGCAGTGCGTGGGTTGCCGCCGCAGACCCGGAACTGGCTCGAAACCACGCGGGCGGAACTCGAAGCGCGCGCGGGGCGAATCGATGCGGCGGACCAGGCCTACCGCCGTGCACTGGCAGCGCAGCGTGAGAGCTACACGCTGCTGTCGTATGCCGACTTCCTGCTGCAGAACGATCGCGCGGCCGACGCACTGCGGCAGTTGCGAGACGAACCGCGCACGGATGCGGTGCTGCTGCGCCTGGCCATCGCCGGTGCCCAAGTCGGCTCGGCACAGGCAGCGCGCGATGCGCAGGAACTCGCCGAGCGCTTCACCGCGGCCGGACAGCGCCCCGGTGACCTGCCTCATGCGCGCGAACGCGCGATGGCGGCGCTGTGGATCGCGCACGATGCGCAGCGCGCGCTCGCGCTGTCGCGGATCAATCTGGAACGTCAGCACGAGCCGGCCGACCTGCTGCTGCTCGCGCGGGCCGCCCGTGCCGCGGACGACGCCGCCGCGCTGCGCGAAGCGCGCGCCGCCCGCCAACAGATGGGACTGCACGATGCACGCCTCGATTCGCTTCTCTAGCCTCGCGCTGCTCGTCTGGCTGGCGGGTTGGGCGTTGCCAGCAATGGCGCACAAGTCCAGTGATGCCTACCTGAGCCTGCGCGAAGAGGCCGGCGCGGCCACGCTGCGTGTCGATGTCGCCCTGCGTGACCTGGATGCCGCGCTCGACCTGGATGCAGACGGCGACGGCGCGCTGCGCTGGGGCGAAGTGCGGCAGGCCTGGCCGGCGATCGAGGCGTACCTGGCAGCGCGGGTGCAGATCGGCGGCTGCGATTTCGCGCCGACTGCCGGCCCGGCGCTGGAGCGGCGCAGCGACGGTGTGTACGCGGCGGTTCAGTGGTCGGCGCCGTGCCGGCTGGGCGCCAATCCCGCCGTGCGCTATCGCGTGCTGGCCGATGTGGATGCGACGCACCGCGGGCTGCTGCGGATCGAAGACGCGGGTGCCGCGGCCACCGTGCGCTTGCTCGACCCGAACGCGCAGGTGGGCGCCGTTGCCGACGGCACGGCGGAGGAGCCGCCCGCTTCCTTCCTGCGCGAAGGCATCCACCACATCGTCACCGGCTACGACCATGTGCTGTTCCTGCTGTGCCTGTTGCTGCCCGCGGTGATGCGACGCACCGCCGGTGGCTGGCGGCCAGTGGCGCGCCTCTCGCACGCGCTGTGGCCGGCCGCAGGCATCGCCACCGCCTTCACCGCGGCGCATTCGATCACGCTGGCGCTGGCGGCGATGAAGTGGGTGAGCGTTCCGTCCTCGGTCATCGAACCGGTGATCGCGCTCACCATCGTTCTGGCCGCCGTCGACAACCTGCGGCCCATCTTCGGCGGGCGGCGAATGCTGGTGACCTTTGCTTTCGGCCTGATCCACGGTTTCGGCTTCGCGGGTGTGCTGGGCGAACTGGATCTCCCGGCGGCGCAGTTCGCGTGGGCGTTGCTGCAGTTCAACCTCGGCATCGAGCTTGGCCAGATGGTGATCGTGGCGATGGCGATCGGCGGGCTGTTTCTCGTGCGCGAGAGCCGGCGCTATGCGGCCTGGGCGATCGGCGGCGGGTCGGCGGCGTCGCTGGGCATCGGCATGCTGTGGCTGGTGGAACGCACCGCCGGCGTGGCGCCGTGGGCCGGCTGACGCCTACAATCGACGCTCTTCATTTCCAAACAAGGACGAGAAAGGCATGTCGGTTATGACACCGCGAACTCCCCACAGCCACACCTTCGTGTAGCTGGCCGCGGCGCGTCACGACGTTTTCCTTTTCTCGTTCATCCAAAAGCGCGGCATGTCCCGCGCTTTTTCGTTTCTGGAGCTCCTGCGATGGTCTCGATTCAACTCCCCGACGGTTCCAAGCGCGAGTACCCCGGCCCCGTCACCGTGGCTGAGGTCGCCGCGTCCATCGGCGCCGGCCTCGCCAAGGCGGCGATCGCCGGCAAGCTGGGGCAGGGCGATGCGGCCCGGGTCGTTGACACGAGCTACCGCATCGAGAACGACGCGGTGCTCGCCATCGTGACCGAGAAGGATGCGGCAGGTCTCGAGGTGATTCGCCATTCCACCGCCCACCTGCTCGCCTATGCGGTGAAGGAGCTGTTCCCGGACGCGCAGGTCACGATCGGCCCGGTCATCGAGAACGGCTTCTTCTACGACTTCGCCTACAAGCGCCCCTTCACGCCGGAAGACCTGGCGGCCATCGAAGCCAAGATGAGCGAGCTTGCGAAGAAGAACGAGCCGGTCGAGCGCCGCGTGCTGCCGCGCGACGAGGCGGTGGCGCACTTCAAGAGCCTGGGCGAGGACTACAAGGCCGAGATCATCTCCAGCATTCCCGCGGGGGAGGATGTGTCGCTCTACCGCGAAGGCAAGTTCGAGGATCTGTGCCGCGGCCCTCACGTGCCGAGCACGGGCCGCTTGAAGCACTTCAAGCTGATGAAGGTGGCTGGCGCCTACTGGCGGGGCGACCACCGCAACGAGATGCTGCAGCGCATCTACGGCACGGCCTGGGCGACGAAGGAAGAACTGCAGCAGTACCTGCACATGCTCGAAGAGGCGGAGAAGCGCGACCATCGCAAGCTCGGCCGCGAACTCGACCTCTTCCACATCGACGAGCACGCGCCGGGCCTCGTGTTCTGGCACCCCAAGGGCTGGACGCTGTGGCAGCAGGTCGAGCAATACATGCGTGCCGTCTACCGAGAGAACGGCTACCAGGAGGTGAAGGCGCCGCAGATCCTCGACCAGGGGCTGTGGGAGAAGACCGGCCACTGGGGCAAGTACCGCGAGAACATGTTCACGACGGAATCGGAAAAGCGCGACTACGCGCTCAAGCCGATGAACTGCCCGGGGCACCTGCTGATCTTCAACCAGGGCATCAAGAGCTACCGCGACCTGCCGCTGCGCTACGGCGAGTTCGGCCAGTGCCATCGCAACGAGCCCACCGGCGGGCTGCACGGCATCATGCGCGTGCGCGGCTTTACGCAGGACGACGGCCACATCTTCTGCACCGAGGAGCAGATCCTCGATGAATGCACGGCCTTCACCACGCTGCTGCAGAAGGTCTACAAGGACTTCGGCTTCACCGACATCATCTACAAGGTGGCGACGCGGCCCGAAGCCCGCATCGGCACCGACGAGGCCTGGGAGCGCGCCGAGTTCGCGCTGATGGAAAGCCTGCGGCGCTCCGGCTGCGAATTCGAGATCGCGGTGGGCGAGGGCGCGTTCTACGGCCCGAAGATCGAATACACGCTCAAGGACGCGCTGGGCCGCCATTGGCAATGCGGCACGGTCCAGGTGGACCCGAACATGCCCGAGCGCCTCGGCGCCGAATACGTGGACGAGGGCGGTGTCCGGCGCACGCCGCTGATGCTGCATCGGGCCATCGTGGGCAGCATGGAGCGTTTCATCGGCATCCTGATCGAGCAGCATGCCGGCGCGCTGCCGGCGTGGCTGGCCCCGGTGCAGGTGCAGGTGCTCAATATCACCGGTGCCCAGTCGGAATATGCCCAGGACGTGGTGAAAACGCTTCTAAAACAAGGAGTTAGAGCGGAATGCGATTTGCGGAACGAAAAGATTACCTATAAAATCCGCGAGCATTCCATGCAAAAGGTTCCGTTCATCCTCGTCGTAGGCGACAAGGAGAAGGCAAACGGGGCCGTTGCGGTGCGCGCTCGTGGCAACCAGGACCTCGGCGTGATGTCACTGGCCGACTTCTCCGCGAAGCTCGCCGACGACATCGCCCGCAGAGTGTGAAAGCGCTCTTCCGAGGTTCAGTCGGCCCAGCGCACAACTGATCGTTTTGGATTCCGTTGCCTTGGAGTCCGCCAAGGGGTTTGAACTATCGCTACTTTTTTTGACCGCCGTACTCCCAACGCGGAGCGCAAGCACCGCCTCAACCGGGAGATCATGGCGCCCGAAGTCCGTCTGAATGGCGTCGACAACGAGCCGCTGGGGATCGTGAGCACCCTGGAAGCCCTGCGAATGGCAGGCGAGCTTGATGTCGATCTGGTGGAGATTGCGGCCACGGCCGATCCCCCGGTGTGCCGCCTGATGGACTACGGCAAGTTCAAGTACCAGGAGCAGAAACGCGCGGCCGAGGCCAAGTCCAAGCAGAAGGTCATTGAAGTCAAGGAAGTGAAGTTCCGCCCCGGAACCGACGAAGGCGACTACGCGATCAAGATGCGCAACCTGCGCCGCTTCATCGAGGAAGACGGCGACAAGGGCAAGGTCACCTTGCGCTACCGCGGCCGGGAAATCACCCACCAGGACATCGGCATGCGGCTGCTCGAGCGCATTCGCGACGAGCTGGCGGATGTGGCGGTGGTGGAGAACATGCCCAAGCTCGAGGGACGCCAGATGATCATGGTCCTCGCGCCGAAGCGGAAGTAGATCGAAATTTGAAGAGTTCAGCGGTTCGGTCTGGTCACCGGGTCGCTGCCAGAAGCGACTGCAGGCCTACAAGACGGCAAAACCATTGCCGGCGCCTGCAGGAGCAATCAAGAAGGAGCAGTCATGCCCAAGATGAAGACCAAGCGGGGCGCCGCCAAGCGCTTCCGAGTTCGCCCGGGTGGCACCGTCAAGCGCGGTTCGGCGTACAAGCGCCACATCCTCACGAAGAAGAGCACGAAGACGAAGCGCCAGCTGCGCGGCATCTCCAATGTGCACGAGACCGACATGGGCCACGTCGCACAGATGCTGCCCCGCTCCGGTCTTTGACCTGCTTCTGAAGGAGAACTGATATGCCTCGCGTCAAACGTGGTGTCACCGCACGTGCACGTCACAAGAAGGTTCTGGCACTGGCCAAGGGTTACCGTGGCCGCCGCAAGAACGTCTATCGCATCGCCAAGCAGGCCGTCATGCGTGCCGGCCAGTATGCGTACCGTGACCGCCGTACCAAGAAGCGTGTTTTCCGCCATCTCTGGATCGCCCGCATCAACGCGGCGAGCCGTGGCTTGGGACTCACCTACAGCAAGTTCATGGCCGGCATGAAGAAGGCGTCGATCGAGATCGACCGCAAGGTTCTTGCCGACATGGCCGTCAACGATCCGGCTGGTTTCAGCAGCATCGTCGACAAGGTGAAGGCCCAGCTCGCTTGATGTCGTAAGGTCGGCCGCGCCAGCGTCCGATCGACGACCGCCCGAAGCGCCGCAAGGCGCCGACGGCCAGCTTCCAAGGCCGACCTCGTGTTGGCCTTTTTTCATTTTCGGAACCGATGAACGACCTCGACCAACTGGTCAGCGACGCGCAAGCCGACTTCGCGCGGGCCGCAGCGCCCGCTGACCTCGAGAACGCCAAGGCGCGATTTCTCGGCAAGTCAGGGCGCCTGACCGATCTGCTGAAGGCGCTGGGTGCGCTCGCACCCGAAGAAAAGAAGTCGCGCGGTGCGGCGATCAATGCTGCCAAGCAGCAGGTCGAGGCCGCGCTCGTCGCCCGTCGCCAGGCACTGGCCGATGCCGAACTGCAACTGCAACTGCAGGCCGAAGCGCTCGACGTGACACTGCCCGGCCGCCGCCGCGGCGCCGGCTCCGTACACCCGATCACGCGCACGATGGCGCGCATCGAGGAAATCTTCGCCTCCATGGGCTTCGACGTGGCCGACGGCCCCGAGATCGAGACCGACTGGTACAGCTTCACTGCGCTCAACAACCCGGAGAACCACCCGGCGCGTTCGATGCAGGACACCTTCTACGTCGACATGAAGGACGCAGAAGGCCGCTGGCTGAACCTGCGCCCGCACACTTCGCCGATGCAGGTGCGCTACGCCCGCGCCCATGCGAAGAAGCATGAGGGCCAGGCGGCCATGCCGGACATCCGCGTCATCGTGCCGGGGCGCACCTACCGCGTGGACAGCGATGCGACGCACTCGCCGATGTTTCACCAGGTCGAAGGGCTGTGGGTTGGCGAGAACGTGAGCTTCAAGGACTTGAAGGTCATGTACCTGAACTTCATCCAGGCGTTCTTCGAGACCACCGACCTCACGCTGCGCTTTCGCCCCAGCTACTTCCCGTTCACCGAGCCCAGCGCCGAGATCGACATCATGTTCGAGAGCGGGCCGCTGAAGGGCCGCTGGCTCGAGGTGTCGGGTTCGGGTCAGGTGCATCCGCAGGTGATCCGCAACATGGGGCTGGACCCCGAGCGCCACATCGGCTTTGCCTTCGGCTCCGGCATCGACCGGCTCGCCATGCTGCGCTACGGCATCAGCGACCTGCGCCTCTTCTTCGACGGCGACCTGCGCTTCCTGTCGCAGTTTCAGTAAACCGAGCCAGTCATTCGAGCGGACACACGCCATGCAATTTCCCGAGTCGTGGTTGCGCGAGTTCTGCAACCCGCCGATCGCCACCGCCGAACTGGCCGAACTGCTGACCATGTCCGGCATGGAAGTGGAAGAGATGCGCCCGGTCGCACCCCCGTTCACGCGCGTGGTGGTCGGCGAAGTGCTGTCGGTCGAGCGCCATCCGAACGCCGACCGCCTCAACGTGTGCCAGGTGAACGCCGGCACCGGTGAGACGCTGAACATCGTCTGCGGCGCGCCCAATGTGCGCGCCGGCATCAAGGTGCCGTGCGCATTGGTGGGCGCCGAGCTGCCGCCGGCCGAAGAGGGCGCCGACGCGAAGCCCTTCATCATCAAGCTCGGCAAGCTGCGTGGCGTGGAGAGCCAGGGCATGCTGTGCTCGGCACGCGAGTTGAAGCTGTCGGATGACCACGGCGGCCTGCTGATCCTCGATGCGAACGCCAAGGTCGGCTTGGACATCCGCGAGCACCTGTCGCTCGACGACACGCTGTTCACCCTCAAGCTCACGCCCAACCTCGGCCACTGCCTGAGCGTCTACGGCATCGCGCGCGAGGTCTCGGCGCTGACCGGTTCGCCGCTGCTGGTGCCGCAGATTCCGGCGGTCGAGCCGCGCCACGACGCGAAGCTGCCGGTGGCCGTCGAAGCGCCCGACCTGTGCGGCCGCTTCTCCGGCCGCATCGTGCGCAACGTGAACACGAAGGCGCAGACGCCCGCCTGGATGGTCGACCGCCTCGCGCGCTGCGGCCAGCGCTCGGTGACCGCATTGGTCGACATCTCGAACTACGTGATGTTCGAGTTCGGCCGCCCGTCGCACATCTTCGATCTCGACAAGATCCATCGCGGCCTCACCGTGCGCTGGGGCAAGCCGGGCGAGACGCTCAAGCTGCTGAACGGCAGCACCATCGAGGTCGACGAGCAGGTCGGTGTCATCGCGGACGACGAGGCAGTGGAATCGCTCGCCGGCATCATGGGCGGTGACGCGACCGCGGTGTCCGACGACACGAAGAACGTCTACGTCGAGGCCGCGTTCTGGTGGCCGCAGGCCGTGGCCGGGCGCTCGCGCCGCTTCAACTTCTCGACCGACGCGGGCCATCGCTTCGAGCGCGGCGTCGACCCGGCGCAGACGGTGGCGCACATCGAGCGCATCACGCAGCTCATCCTCGACATCTGCGGCGGCGAAGCCGGCCCGATGGACGATCAGACGCTCGCCTTGCCCGAACAGCGCCCGGTCACGCTGCGCTTCGATCGCGCAGCCAAGATCATCGGCACGCCGGTGACGCCCGAGCAGTGCCAGGACGTGATGACGCGCCTCGGTCTCCCGTTCACCGCCACCGAAACCTCGCTCACCGTCACGCCGCCGAGCTGGCGCTTCGATCTGCAGATCGAGGAAGACCTCATCGAGGAGGTCATCCGCGTGCTCGGTTACAGCCAGCTGCCGCTCACGCCGCCGCTCGCGCCGCTGACGGCGCGCGTGCGCAGCGAAGCCCGCCGCGCACCGCACGAGCTGCGGCGTACGCTCGCGTCGCTCGGCTACACCGAGACGATCAACTTCAGTTTCGTGGAGGAGCGCACGGAGCGCGAACTCGCGGGCAACGCCGACCCGATCCGCGTGCTCAACCCGATCGCGAGCCCGCTCGCTGTCATGCGTTCCAGCCTGATCGGCAGCCTGATCGGCGCGCTGCGGCACAACCTCGCACGCAAGGCGACGCGCCTGCAGTTGTTCGAGGTCGGCCGCGTGTTCCTGCGCGACCCGGCGGTGCCGGATGGCGCATGGACGGTGGCTGGCGTACACCAGCCGCTGCGCGTCGCCGGGCTCGCCTACGGCAACGCCGAAGCGCCGCAGTGGGGCGTGAAGGAGCGTGCCGTGGACTTCTTCGACGTCAAGGGCGACGTGGAAGCGCTGTTCGCGCCGGCCGCGGCCGCGTTCGAGCCTGCCGAGCACCCGGCGTTGCATCCCGGCCGCAGCGCACGCATCGTCGTGGCGGGCCGGCCGGTGGGCTGGGTCGGCGAGCTGCACCCGCGTTGGCGGCAAGGCTACGAGCTGCCCGCCGCGCCGGTCGTGTTCGAGATCGAACTCGATCCGCTGCTGGCGCGCGACATCCCGCGCCTGGCGCCGATTCCGCGTCAGCAATCCGCATGGCGCGACATCGCCGTCATCGCCAACGAGGCGGTGACGCACGACGCGCTGATGCAGGCCATCCGTGCGACGCCGACCACGTTGGTGCGCTCGGCGAAGCTGTTCGACATCTACACGCCCAAGGCGCCCGCCGCCGACATCGGCGCTCACGAGCGCAGCCTGGCGGTGCGGCTGGAACTGCTCGACAACGAGGCGACGCTCACCGACGAACGCATCGACGCCGTGGTGGCGCAGGTGCTCGACACCCTCGGCGCGAAGCTGGGCACAAGACTGCGAGGCAAGGCGCAATGAGCGAATCCCGAGATCCGGTCGGCAGTGTGGTGTTGCCGACGCTCGAAACCCCGACGCTGACCAAGGCGGAACTGGCCGAACTGCTGTTCGAGCGCCTCGGGCTGAACAAGCGCGAGTCCAAGGACATGGTCGAAGCCTTCTTCGACATCATCCACGGCACCCTGGTGACCGGCGCGGACGTGAAGCTGTCGGGCTTCGGCAACTTCAACATCCGCCGCAAGGCGCCGCGGCCCGGGCGCAACCCGCGCACCGGCGAATCCATCCCGATCAAGGCACGAAATGTGGTTACGTTTCACGCCAGCCACAAACTGAAAGGTGTCGTGCAAGGCGACATCCCGTCTGGAGAAGAGTTCGAGTAAAGTCTTAGCTTTCTCTCCCGATCTCATTGATTTCAATGGAGAAAGCGCTTCCCTCGATTCCCGCAAAACGCTACTTCACGATCGGTGAGGTGAGTGATTTGTGCGCGGTGAAGCCGTACGTGCTGCGTTACTGGGAACAGGAATTCACGCAGCTCAAGCCCATGAAACGGCGCGGCAACCGCCGCTACTACCAGCACCATGAGGTGCTGCTGATCCGCCGGATCCGCGAATTGCTCTACGAACAGGGCTTCACGATCAGCGGCGCGCGCAACCGCTTGTCGGATGCGCATGCGGCGAACCATCGCGGCTTCGATGACGAAACCTCAGTGCCGGACACCGACGAATCCGGCCCGTTCGACGAAGCCGAGGCGCCGAGGGAACGCGCGGTTCCGGCACTCGCAAGTGGCGCGGAGATGTCGATGGACGAGGTGCGCGAGGAACTGCTTTCGATCCGCGGCCTGTTGTCCGTCTGAAGGCGCTCTCCCGCTCGTATAATCCCGGGTTCATCGGGGCGTAGCGCAGCCTGGTAGCGCACTTGCATGGGGTGCAAGGGGTCGCGAGTTCGAATCCCGCCGTCCCGACCATAGACAGCGATAAGCCCGGTTCCTAAAGGAGCCGGGCTTTTTCGTTTCTTTCGCGCGCAGTGACGGCTCGTGTATCGACCTTGGCGCCGGCATGCCCCGGCAGCAGCGGTCACACTTGTCCCGATTCCGCTCGCAAACCATGCCTGCTTCCACCGCCTTCCGCTTCGACAACACCTACGCGCGTGAGCTGGAGGGCTTCCATGTGCGCTGGCAGCCGGCCGCCGTGCCGTCGCCGCGCCTGCTGTTCCTCAACCGCGAGCTTGCCGATGAACTCGGGCTCGACGCGGCCGCGCTTGCTGGCCTCGACGCAGCGGCAGTCTTCGCTGGCAACACCGTTCCCGCAGGTGCCGAACCCATCGCGCAGGCCTACGCCGGCCATCAGTTCGGCGGTTTCTCGCCGCAACTGGGCGACGGTCGGGCGCTGCTGCTGGGCGAGGTGCTCGACCGCGCCGGCCGACGCCGCGACATCGCGCTCAAGGGCTCGGGCCGCACGCCGTTTTCGCGCGGGGGCGACGGCAAGGCGGCCGTCGGGCCGATGCTGCGCGAGGTGCTGATCGGCGAGGCGATGCATGCGCTGGGCATTCCGACGACGCGCGCCCTGGCCGTTGCGGCCACGGGCGAGCCGGTGCGGCGCGAGACGCCGCTGCCCGGTGCCGTGCTGACGCGCGTGGCCGCGAGCCACCTGCGCGTGGGCACGTTCCAGTTCTTCGCCGCGCGCGGCGAGACGCAGCGCGTGCGCGAGCTCGCCGAATACACGATCGCTCGCCACGATCCCGCGCTGGTCGACACAGCCGATCGCTTCCTGGCCTTGCTGCGCCACGTGGCCGAGAGGCAGGCGCTGCTGATCGCGCAGTGGATGAACGTCGGCTTCATCCACGGCGTGATGAACACCGACAACATGACGATCTCCGGCGAGACGATCGACTACGGTCCGTGCGCCTTCATGGAGGCCTACGACCCGCTAGCGGTCTTCAGCTCGATCGATCACAACGGGCGCTACGCCTTCGGCAACCAGCCGCCCATCGCCGCGTGGAACCTCGCGCGGCTCGCCGAGACGCTGCTGCCGCTGATCGCCGAAGGCGACAGCGAAGCGGCCGTGGCGAAGGCCGTCGCGCAGGCCACCGAGGTGATCGAGGCGTTTCCGGCGCTGTACGGTGCGGCGCTGTTGCAGGGGCAGCGCGCCAAGCTCGGCCTCGAACGCGCCACGCCCGAAGACGACGCCACCGACGCCGCGCTGGCCGACGACTGGCTCACGCTGCTGCACGACCAGGGCGTCGATTTCACCCTGGCGTGGCGCCGGCTCGCCGACGCGGCGGCGAATGACGAGCAACCGCTGCGCGCGCTGTTCCGGGACCCGCAGGCGCCGGAAGTGTGGCTCGCCCGCTGGCATGCGCGCTGTGCAAGTGACGGCGACGGTTCATCGGTCGGCGCGCAGCGGGCCGCCCGCATGCGACGCGTCAACCCATGGATCATCCCGCGCAACCACAGGGTCGAAGAGGCGCTCGCCGCGGCTTCCGACAACGACGATCTCGCGCCGTTCGAGCAGTTGCTGGGCGCGCTTCGCCGGCCGTACGACGAACTCGAGGAACACGCGGCTTACGCCGAGCCGGCGCCTGCCGCCGTGACGGCGTGCTACCGGACCTTCTGCGGCACCTGACCGGCCGGCGGCGGCGCCTGTTGCAGCCGCTCGACCGCCTTCAGCGTGTGCTCGATGTGGCCCTCCGGGCTCATGCCGTCGTGCGTGAAGACGATGCGCCCGGAGCGGTCGATCACGTACGACACGCGCGCGGCCCGGTTGCGCGAGAACAAGCTGGCCGCGTCGTAGGCCTGGATCACCTTCGCCTGCGCATCCGCGGCCACCGCGAACTGGTTGCGGCAGGCCTCGACCGAGAAGCGCTTGAGCGTCTCGATGTCGTCGCTCGACACGCCGATCACCGTGGCGCCGAGCGCCTGGAAGCGTGGTGTCGCCTCCGCGAAGGCATGCGCCTCGATGGTGCAGCCGGCGGTGAAGGCTTTCGGGAAGAAGTACAGCACCACCGGGCCTTTCGCCAGCGCCTGCGCGAGCTCGAAGGTGAACGGCTTGCCGCCGAGCGCGGCCTCGGTGGTGAACACCGGCGCCTTGTCGCCCGCCTTGAGCACGGCCAGCGCGTGCGGCGCGGCGAACGCCTGGGCAAGCAGCAGGGCGAGGGCCGTGGAAATCGTGCGCAGCGTCATCGGGCAAGCCTCCGCAGAAGAGGCGGCCATTCTGCGCCCCGCATCAAGACAGGCGCTTCGTGCGGCCATGCCCGAGCCGGCGATGAGGTGCCTGCATGTACCCTCTGGCCCACCGGCCCCGGCCGACCCGCCAACCCGCCATCTACACGAGAGGACGATCTTGAAGACACGCATCACCGAGCTGTTCGGCATCGAACATCCCATCATCCAAGGCGGCATGCACCATGTCGGCCTCGCCGAGCTGGCGGCGGCGGTGTCCAACGCCGGCGGGCTGGGCCTCATCACCGGCCTCACGCAGCGCACGCCCGAGCTGCTGGCCAATGAGATCCGCCGCTGCCGCGAGATGACCGACAAGCCCTTTGGCGTGAATCTCACCTTCCTGCCCTCGCTCACGCCGCCCGATTACCCGGGCTATGTGCGCGCCATCATCGAGGGTGGCGTGAAGGCGGTGGAGACGGCGGGCAACAACCCGCAGAAGTGGCTGCCGGCGCTGAAGGAAGCCGGCGTCAAGGTGATCCACAAGTGCACCTCGGTGCGCCATGCACTGAAGGCCGAGGCCATCGGCTGCGATGCGGTGAGCGTCGACGGCTTCGAGTGCGGCGGCCACCCGGGGGAGGACGACGTGCCCAACTTCATCCTGCTGCCACGCGCGGCCGATGAACTGAAGATTCCCTTCGTCGCCTCCGGCGGCATGGCCGATGCGCGCTCGCTCGTGGCCGCGCTGGCGCTGGGCGCCGAAGGCATGAACATGGGCACGCGCTTCATCGCCACGCAGGAGGCGCCGGTGCACGAGAACGTGAAGCGCGCCATCGTTGCGGCGAGCGAACTCGACACGCGCCTCGTGATGCGCCCGCTGCGCAATACCGAGCGCGTGCTGAACAACGCCGCGGTGGAGCGGCTGCTCGAGAAAGAGCGCCGGCTCGGCGCCGACCTGAAGTTCGAGGACATCGTGGCCGAGGTGGGTGGCGTGTACCCGCGCATCATGCAGGGCGGCGAGATGGATGCGGGCGCGTGGTCCTGCGGCATGGTGGCCGGGCTCATCGACGACGTGCCCACGGTGGCCGAACTGATCGGCCGCATCATGGCCGAGGCCAACGCGCTGATCACGCAGCGGCTGGCCCGCCTGGCCGCCTGACAGCGGCACCGGCTCGCGCCGGCAGGCTCACCTGGCGAGCCTGCCGGCGGCGAGCATTGCGCCCATGACCGACGACTCGTCCCTTCAGCCCGGCTTCATGGTGGTGCACGGCAACCACCCGGAGGCCTTGCGCGACCTGATGCTCGCCTGGATCGCGCGGCATCCGCTCGCGCCGCTGGAAGACGAGGTGATGCTCGTGCAGAGCAACGGCGTCGCGCAATGGCTCAAGCTCTCGCTGGCGCGTGATGCGGCCGAAGGCGGCTGCGGCATCGCGGCGGCGCTGGCCATGCAGTTGCCCTCGCGCTTCATCTGGCAGGCCTACCGTGCGGTGCTGGGCGCCGCCAACGTGCCGGCCGCCTCGCCCTTCGACAAGCCGCTGCTCGTGTGGCGGCTGATGCGCATGCTGCCGGCACTGCTGGCCGAAAGCGTGTTCGCGCCGCTGCGCCGTTTTCTCGCCCGCGACGACGACCTGCGCAAGCGCCATCAGCTCGCCGAGCGCCTGGCCGACCTGTTCGACCAGTACCAGGTCTATCGCGCCGACTGGCTCGCCGACTGGGCGGCCGGCGAGGACGTGATCGCCACCGCCCGCGACGGGCGGCAGCCGGTGCCCGAACTGTTGCGCTGGCAGCCGCGGCTGTGGCGCGCGCTGCTCGATGACGTCGGGCCGCAGGCGGCGCTCGCGAGTCGCGCGCAGGTGCACCGGCGTTTTCTCGACGCCTGCGCGCAGGCCGGCGGCGAGCGGCCGGCAGGATTGCCGCGGCGGCTGGTCGTGTTCGGCATCTCCTCGCTGCCGCAGCAGGCGCTGGAGGTGCTGGCCGCGCTCGCGCGCTGGACGCAGGTGCTGATGTGCGTGCACAACCCCTGCGAGCACGACTGGTCGCACATCGTGGCCGACAAGGATCTGCTGCGCGCCGCACGCCTTCGCCGCCCGCGCCGGCCGGGCAGCGACGGCGCCATCGCCGACGAGGCGCTGCACCTGCACGCGCAGCCGCTGCTGGCGGCCTGGGGCAAGCAGGGGCGCGACTTCATCCGTCTGCTCGACACGCACGACGAGACCGAGGCCTACGAGCCGCGCTTTCGCGCCATCGGCCAGCGCATCGACTGCTTCGAGCCGAACGCGGCGCGCACGCTGCTGCAGCAATTGCAGGACGACATCCGCGACCTGCGCCCGCTGGCCGAGAGCCGCGCGCGCTGGCCGGCGGTGGATGTGCAGGCCGACCGCTCGATCCGCTTCCACGTGGCCCACGGGCCGCAGCGCGAGGTGGAGGTGCTGCACGACCAACTGCTCGCCGCCTTCGCGGCCGACCTGACGCTGCGCCCGCGCGACGTGATCGTCATGGTGCCCGACATCGCCGTCTACGCGCCGCATGTGCGCGCGGTGTTCGGCCTGCTGCCGGGCGACGACGCGCGCCACATCCCGTTCACGCTGGCCGACCAGGGCAGCCGCCACCTCGACCCGCTGCTCGGCGCGCTGGAGCAGTTGCTCGCGCTGCCGCAATCGCGCGTGGCCGTGAGCGACGTGCTGGACTTGCTGGAAGTGCCGGCGCTGCGGGCGCGCTTCGGCATCGACGACGACGACCGGCCGCTGCTGCGGCGCTGGATCGCAGCCGCCGGCATTCGCTGGGGCCTGCACGCCGAGCAGCGCAGCCGGCTCGATCTGCCCGACGGGCTGACGCAGAACACCTGGGCGGCGGGGCTGCGGCGCATGCTGCTCGGCTATGCCGTCGGCGACGGTGCGGCGTGGCAGGGCATCGAGCCGCTGGACGAGATCGGCGGCCTCGACGCGGCCCTGCTTGGCCCGCTGCTGCGGCTGGTCGATGCGCTCGATCGGCTGTGGCGCAGCCTGGCCGAACCGGCTGCGCCGGCCGAGTGGGCCGAGCGCCTGCGCGGGCTGCTGCAGGAGTTCTTCCTTGCGGAAGAGGGCGCCGACGGCTTCACGCTGCTGCGCCTGGAAACCGCGCTGCAGGCCTGGCAGGAGGCGTGCGAAGACGCCGGCCTCGCCGAGCCGCTGCCGCTGTCGGTGGTGCGCGAACACTGGCTCGCGCAGATGGACGAGTCGAGCCTGAACCAGCCCTTCTTCGCCGGCGCCGTGACCTTCGCCACGCTGATGCCGATGCGGGCGATTCCGTTTCGCCACGTCGCGCTGCTCGGGATGAACGACGGCGACTACCCGCGCAGCCGCGTGCCGATGGACTTCGACCTGATGGGCCACGACTACCGCCCCGGCGACCGCTCGCGGCGCGAGGACGACCGCTACCTGTTCCTCGAAGCCCTGCTGTCGGCGCGCGAGCACCTGCACATCAGCTGGGTGGGGCGCGACATTCGCGACAACGAGGCACTGCCGCCTTCGGTGCTGGTAGCGCAGTTGCGCGACCACCTCGCAGCCGGCTGGCGGCTGGCCGGCGGCGGCGAGGCGTCGCTGCCCGACGCACTGACCGTCATGCATCGGCTGCAGCCGTTTCATCCGGCGTACTTCAGCGGGCAGGAGCCGGGGTTGTTCAGCTATGCGCATGAGTGGCGATCGGGTGTTCCGCAGGCGATGGCCGGCGAGATGCCATTGCCGCTCGGCTCTTTGCCGCGTGACGGCGCACTCATTTCGCCACTTAGCCTGAAGCTGCTCGGCAACTTCCTGAAGAACCCGGTGCGCAGCTTCTTCCAGCTGCGTCTTGGCATCCATTTCGACGAGGGCAATGCCGCGGCCGAGGACCAGGAGCCCTTCGCCCTCGACGCGCTGGAGAACTGGAAGCTGCAGGACGAACTCATCGACGCGCAGAACGCGGCGCTGGCCGCCGGCGGCTCCCGCGAGGCGGCGCTGGCCGACCAGTTGGCGCGCATCGCGCGGCGCGGCGATCTGCCTGCCGGCGGCTTCGGTGATGCGGTACAGGACACGCTGGCCGAGCCCATGGCCGAACTGTTCGGGGAATACGCCAAGGCGCTGGCCGCCTGGCCGACCGCCTGCCCCGACGAGCCGCTGGACATCGCCGCACCCGACACCCCGCTGCGGCTGGACGATTGGCTGAGCGGCATGCGCCGCAACGCCGATGGCGCGCGCGGTCGGCTGCTGCTCCAGAGCAGCGGCCTGCTGAAGGGCCAGAGCTATCGCCGCGACAAGCTGCTGCCGGCGTGGGTGGCGCACCTGGCCGGGCACCTCGGCGGTGAACCGCTCACCACGGTGATCGTCAGCAAGAATGGCACGGTGACGCTGCCGCCGCTGTCCGTCGAGCAGGCGCGGAGCAACTGGGCCGCGCTGCTCGGTGCTTGGCAGCAAGGCCTCACGCGCCCGCTGCCGTTGGCGGCGGGCTGCGGTTTCGTGTGGCTCGGCAAGGGTGGCCGCGCCGACACCCCGGCCACGCACGACGCCTTCGACGCGGCGCGCGCGCACTACGAAGACAGCGACACCGATCGCGGCTTCCGCGGCGAGCGCGACGGCAATCCGTATCTCGCCCGCGCCTTTGCCGACTTCGGCGCCCTGTGGTGCGACGGCGAGTTCGCGCGGCTGGCCGATGCGCTGCTGCGCCCGCTCGACGAGGCCCTGGGCGCCGGCAAGACGGGGCGCGCCAGCAAGGGAGACGAGGCATGACGGCGGCTGCCCCCGAACTGCTGCAGCCGCTCACCTTCCCGCTGCGCGGCAGCCGCCTGATCGAGGCGAGCGCCGGCACCGGCAAGACCTTCACCATCGCCGCGCTGTACCTGCGGCTGGTGCTCGGACACGGCGGCGAAGCGGCATTCACGCGCGCGCTCACGCCGCCCGAAATCCTCGTCGTCACCTTCACCGAAGCGGCCACCAAGGAGTTGCGCGACCGCATCCGCGCCGCGCTGGCGCAGGCGGCCGAATGCTTTCTCGCCGATCCGGACGCGGTGCCCGCGAGCGACCTGCTGCACGACCTGCGCGCGGCCTATCCGCCCGAGCAATGGCCGGCCTGCGCGCGCCAGTTGCGCCTGGCGGCGGAGTGGATGGACGAGGCCGCGGTGTCCACCATCCACGGCTGGTGCAACCGCATGCTGCGTGAGCACGCCTTCGACAGCGGCAGCCTGTTCACCCAGACGCTGGAGGCGGATTCGCGCGAACTGCTGGCCGAGGTGGTGCGCGACTACTGGCGCAGCTTCTTCTATCCGCTGGACGCGGCCGCCGTGGCCCAGGTGCGCGGCTGGTGGGCGACGCCCGATGCGCTGCAGTCGACGGTGGCGCGGCTGCTGGACGTGGGCGATGCGCTGGGCGAGGGTGCAGCGCCCGCCGCGGCCTTGGCCCGCGCCCGCGAGGAACGCGAACGCGAACTGGCCGTGATGCGCGCGCCGTGGACCCGCTGGGTCGACGAACTGCAGGCGCTGCTGGACGAAGCCGTGGCGCGCAAGCTCGTCGATGGGCGCCGATTGCAGGCGCGCTACTACCGGCCCTGGCTCGACGGGCTGAGGCAGTGGGCCGCCGGAGAGATCGATGCGCCGTTCCCGGCGAACAGCACCGGCTGGACGCGGCTCACGCCGCAGGGCCTGGCCGAAGCCTGGAAAGCCGGCCCCGCGCCCGACCATCCGGCGCTGCATGACCTGGAAACCCTGAGGGACCGCCTCGACACACTCCCCGACGGCCGCGACGCCCTGCTTGTGCACGCCGCGCAATGGTGCGCGGACCGCCTCGCGCAGGAGAAGGAGCGCCGCGCGCAGATGGGCTTCGACGACCTGCTCACGCGGCTCGACGTGGCGCTGCGCGGCGCGAACGGTGCGCGCCTTGCGGCGCTGATCCGGCGGCAGTTTCCCGTCGCACTGATCGACGAGTTCCAGGACACCGACCCGCTGCAGTACCGCATCTTCAACACGATCTACGGCGTGGCCGGCAACGCGCAGGACACGGCGCTGGTGCTCATCGGCGACCCGAAGCAGGCGATCTACGCCTTTCGCGGTGCCGACATCCACACCTATCTCGCCGCCCGCCGCGACACGGCGGGCCGGCACGCCACGCTCGGCACGAACTTCCGCTCGACGCGGCCGATGGTCAGCGCCGTCAACCAGGTGTTCGGCCAGGCCGAGCGGCGTGGCGACGAGGGGCAGGGCGCTTTTCTGTTCCGCGAAGGCGGCGACAACCCCTTGCCTTTTGCCCCGGTGAATGCCCAAGGTCGCGCCGAGCGCTGGTGCGTGGACGGCGACGAAGCGCCGGCGCTCACCTGCTGGTGGATCGACGCCTCGGCCGAACTGGGGGCCGGCGAGCTGCGGCAGCAGATGGCCGCCGTGTGCGCCGGCGAAGTGGTGCGGCTGCTGCGCGCCGGCCAGGGCGGCCGCGCCGGCTTTGCCGCGCCCGGGGAGCCACTGCGCGCCGTGCGCCCGGGCGACATCGCCGTGCTCGTGAACAACGGCAGCGAAGCGCGCGCCGTGCGCGAGGCGCTGAAGGCCGGCGGCGTGCGCACTGTCTACCTGTCGGACAAGGGTTCGGTGTTCCGCTGCGCCGTGGCGGCGGACCTGAAGCGCTGGCTCGCCGCCTGCGCCGAACCCGACGACGACCGGCTGCTGCGCGCTGCCCTGGCGACGGCCACGCTGGATCTGTCGTGGGCCGAACTCGACCGGCTGAACCAGGACGAACTGCATTGGGAATCGCGTGTGGCGCAGTTCCAGCACTACCGCGAATGCTGGCGCCGGCAGGGCGTGCTGCCGATGCTGCGGCGTCTGCTCAACGACTTCGGCGTGCCCGAGCGCCTGCTGGCGCGCGGCGACGAGCGCACGCTGACCGACGTGCTGCACCTCGCCGAGCTGCTGCAGCAGGCGAGCGCGCAGCTCGACGGCGAACACGCGTTGATCCGCCACCTCGCCGCGCAGGACGACGACCTGAGCGACGACAACGACGCACGCCGGCTGCGGCTCGAAAGCGATGCCGATCTCGTCAAGGTCGTGACGGTGCACAAGTCCAAGGGTCTCGAATATCCGCTGGTGTTCCTGCCCTTCGCGTGTGCCTTTCGCCCCGCCCGAGGCACCGACCTGCCGTTGGTCTGGCACGACGCGCAGGGCCGGCGCCAGGTCGCGCTGGCGGGTGATGCCGAGGTGGTGGCAAGCGTCGACCGCGAGCGCCTGGGCGAAGACCTGCGCAAGCTCTACGTCGCGCTGACCCGCGCGCGCTTCGCCACGTGGCTGGGCGCCGCGCCGATCAAGAGCCTGGAGCGCAGCGCCTTGGGTTATCTGCTGGCCGGCGGCGAGCCCGTGCCGCCGGCGGCGCTGGCGCCCGCGCTGCACGCGTTGCGCGGCGAGTGCGAAGCGATCCGTGTGCAGCCGGCGCCGCCGGCCGAGGCGGTGCGTTTCGTGCCACGCAGCGAGCCGGTTGCCGCGGGTGTTGAACTTGCGCTGCCCGAGCGGCGCGAAGCGTGGTGGGTGGCGAGCTACTCCGCGCTTCGCACGGTGAACGAGGAAGGCCGCGGCCATCGCGGCACCCCGAACAGCGCGGCCGAGAACATCTATGCCGAAACCGCAGACGAGTCGGCACCGCCGCATGCCGCAACGGAAGGTTCCGACGCGGCAGACGCCGCGCCGGCGGCTGTGCCGGCACCGGGGCTGCACGGCTTTGCGCGCGGTGCCGGGCCGGGGTCCTTCCTGCACGGGCTGCTCGAATGGGCGGGGCGGCAGGGATTTGCTGCCGTCAGCGCCGATCCGCACGAACTCGCCGATCTGATCGCGCGGCGCTGCAACCTGCGCGGCTGGAGCGGCTGGATCGCGCCGCTGCGCGACTGGCTCGGCGCGTGGCTGGCCACGCCGCTGGATCTGCGCGCGCTCAGCCCGGCGTCGACTCCCGTGCGCCCGACGGAACTGCGAAGCCTGCAGGTGGAGATGGAGTTCTGGTTTCCCGCGAGCCGCGTCGACACGCGAGCACTCGACGATCTGGTGTGCCGGCACACGCTGGGCGCCGCGCCGCGCGCGCCGCTGCAGGCAGCGCGGCTGAACGGCATGCTCAAGGGCTTCATCGACCTGGTGTTCGAGCACGAAGGCCGCTACTACGTGGCCGACTACAAGTCGAACTGGCTCGGGCCGCGCGATGCGCACTACACGCCGCAGGCGCTGCGCGAGGCGGTGCTGCAGCATCGCTACGAGCTGCAGTACGTGCTGTACCTGTTCGCGCTTCACCGCTTGCTGCGCGTGCGCCTGCCCGATTACGACTACGACCGTCACGTGGGCGGCGCCGTCTACCTGTTCCTGCGCGGCCATGCGGCGGGCGGGCAGGGGCTGCACATGGAGCGCCCGCCGAAGGTGCTGATGGAGGCGCTGGATGGCCTGTTCACGGCAGAGGTGACGGCATGAGCGCGATCCCCACGTCTTTCACTGCGCCTGCAGCGCTGGCCGAGGTGTTGCAGCAGCTCGAACGCTGGGTGAGCGACGGCTGGCTGCGCGAGCTGGACCGTGCGTTTGCGGCTTTCCTCGCGCAGGAGGCGAGCGACGCCGATCCGCTGCTCATCCTCGCTGCGGCGCTTGCAAGCCACCAGGTGGGCCGCGGCCACGCCTGCCTGGATCTGCAGGCCTCGCTCGACGATGCGGCCGGGGCGCTGGCGCTGCCGCCGGAACACGCGCCGCGCGACACTATCGGCGACGCCCTGGCGCCCGCGGCGCTGCTGGGCGCGGTGGATCTCGCGCGCTGGCAGGCGGCCCTGCGCCACCCGCGGCTGGTCGACGACGGCACGGGCGCCGCACCGCTGGTGTTAGCGGGCCAGCACCTGTACCTGCGTCGTTACTGGCAATACGAGCAGTCGGTGCGCCGGGCCATCGACGTCCGTCTGGCCGCGCCGGTGATGAGCGCGGCTGACGATGCGCCGCTGCGCGAGGCCCTGGACGCGCTGTTCCCGCGGGCATCGGACGAGACCGGGACCGATTGGCAGCGCGTCGCCTGCGCGCTCGCCGCCCGTCATGGCTTCGGCATCGTCACCGGCGGGCCGGGCACCGGAAAGACGACCACGGTCGTCAAGCTGCTGGCCGTGCTGCAGCACCTCACGCTCGGTGGCGGCGGGCGCCGCCTGCGCATCCGCCTCGCCGCGCCCACCGGCAAGGCGGCGGCGCGCCTGGGCGAGTCGATCGCCGGCGCCGTGGCCCGCCTGCCGCTCGAGCACCTGCCGGGCGGCGAGGCCTTGCGGGCGGCGATCCCGCGCGAGGTCACCACGGTGCACCGGCTGCTCGGCGCGCGCCCCGACACGCGGCGGCTGCGCCACGACGCGCACGATCCGCTGCCGCTGGACGTGCTGGTGATCGACGAGGCCTCGATGGTCGACCTCGAGATGATGGCCGCCGTGTTTGCGGCGTTGCCGCCCACGGCCCGGCTGGTGCTGCTGGGCGACAAGGACCAGCTCGCCTCGGTGGAGGCCGGTGCGGTGCTCGGCGACCTGTGCCGGCGTGCGGATGCCGGCCACTACACCGGCGCCACGCGCGACTGGCTGCAGACCGTGACTGGCGAGACGCTGGATGCAGCGCTCGTCGACGAAGCCGGCCTGCCGCTCGACCAGGCAGTGGTGAAGCTGCGCCGAAGCCATCGCTTCAGCGCCGGCAGCGGCATCGGCCGGCTGGCCGATGCGGTCAATACGGGCGATGTCGCTGCCGTGCGCGGCCTGCAGGCCGAGGCGCCGCCGGATCTTGCGTGGCTGCGGCTTGGGCCACACGAAGCCAGCCTGAAACGCCTCGTGCTCGACGGCGCGCGCAGCGACTTTCCCGCCGGCGGCGACGGCGCGCTGCCGCCGCCGGTCGGCTACCGGCACTACCTCGGCGTGCTGCGCGAGAGCCAGCCCGACGCGGACGCAGCGCGCGACAACTTCGACGAATGGGCGCTTGCCGTGTTGGCCGCGCACGCGCGCTTCCAACTGCTGTGCCCGCTGCGCCGCGGCCCACACGGCGTCGAGGCCTTGAACCAGCGAATTGCCGCGATGCTGTTCGCCGAGGGCCTGACACCCGCCGCGCATGGCTGGTATCTCGGGCGGCCGGTGATGGTCACGCGCAACGACGCGGGTCTCGGCCTCGTGAACGGCGACGTCGGCATCACGCTGACGCTGCCGCACCGCGACGAGGGCGAGGCGGCAGTGCGCTGGATTCCGCGCGTGGCATTCGCTGCAGGCGACGGCAGCGCCGGCATCCGCTGGGTGCTGCCGAGCCGGCTGCAAGCGGTGGAGACCGTCTTCGCGATGACCGTGCACAAATCGCAGGGCTCCGAATTCGCGCACGCCGCGCTGGTGCTGCCCGACCGGCCAAGCCCTGTGCTCACGCGCGAACTGATCTACACCGGCATCACGCGTGCGCGCCACTGGTTCACTCTCGCCACGTTCGACGCAGGGCACGACGTGCTGGACGATGCTGTGAGGCGCAAGGTCCGGCGAGCCGCAAGCGGCTGGTCATCCCATCTTGAATCGACCCGCCGCCTATGGACGATGGTGCCCACCTAACTCTGAGGTGGACACCTATGCACTCCAAGGGGGCGCCGCGTCGGCGCCATGGCAAAGAACTCAAGGCGCAGGTCCTGGCCGCATGCGACGAGCCCGGCGCGTCGGTCGCTGCGGTCGCGCAAGCGCACGGCCTGAACGCGAACCTCGTGCACAAGTGGCGCAGGACCGTTCCGGGCGCGCCGCAGGCGTTGACGGCAGCGCGTGCTGCGTCCATTGCCGAGCCCGGCAGCGGCGTCTTCGTGCCGCTGCAGTTGCCGCCGCAGCCGGGACCCATGACGCCACCGGCCATCCGCATCGAGCTACGCCGCGGCTCGACATCGATGAGCTTGAGTTGGCCGGTAGAAGCCACCAGCGACTGCGCGGCCTGGATGCGCGAGCTGCTTCGATGATCCCTATCGACGCGATGTGGCTCGTGGTCGATGCGGTCGACATGCGCGCCGGCGCGGATCGGCTGCTCGCCCGTGTCGTCGAGGTCTTCGGCGCGGCCCGGGCGCACCACGGCTACTTGTTCGCCAACGCCCGCCGCACGCGCGTGAAGCTCGTCGTGCACGATGGCTTCGGCGTCTGGTGCGCCGCGCGGCGCTTGAACCAGGGCCGCTTCGTATGGCCGTAAGCGTTGCCCCAACACCCTCTTGACGCTCAGAGCTTGATCTCTGCGAGCCAGGCGTTGACGCTGTCGATGTGGAAGGCGGCTGGGTGCCAGGCGTCGCGGCCGATCCAGCGCTTCATGTTTTCATGCTCGTCATGATGCGGGTCGGCCATGGCGTGCACGAAGTCCATGTAGCCGGGGGCGCCGCCGCAGTCGTCCGGCGGTGTAGCACCGCCGCCGTCCACGCACAGAGGCAAGGTGACGTCAGGCATCGGCGCGAGCGTCTTCTCCACCTTCACGCGATGCAGCCAGCTGTCGCCGAAGTCGTACAGGTAGTCGATCGTGCCCAACGCGGTCATCGCGCGGGTCAGCCGCGTGCGTTCGCTGCGTACCGAGCCGGACCCGTCGTAGTCCGGATCGAGTGTGCCGTAGCGTTCGCCTGCGGCGTCGAACTCGTGCAGATGGTGCCCGCCCCACCGGAAGGCGCGCTGGATCACCGCGTGCAGCTTGAGCAGCGTGATCGTCTGCGGCACCAGCACGCGGCGCCACATCTTCGGCTCGATATCGCGCAACTCGATGCGCAGCTGCAGCACACCGGCCGGCACCTTCGGTCCGAGCGCGCGCGTTGTCATGCTCAAGCCGCCCGGCGCTGCTGGTGTGCGCCGATGTTCCAGGGCAGCAACTCGTCGATGCGGTTGATCGGGTGCTCGGCCACTCGCCCGAACACCTCGCGCATGCAGGCTTCGGGATCCAGCCCGTTGAGCTTGGCCGTTTCCACCAGGCTGTACATCGCCGCCGCGCGCTCGCCACCCGCGTCCGAGCCCATGAACAGGAAGTTGTTGCGGCCCAGGGCCACGCCGCGCAGCGCCCGTTCGGCTGGGTTGTTGTCGATCTCGATGCGGCCATCGTCGACGTAGCGCGTCAATGCCTCCCACCGCTTGAGGCTGTAGCCGATGGCTTGCGCCAGCTCCGACTTGGCCGACAGCTGCGATCCACATGTGCGCGTTGGCGGGCAGACCGATCACGAGGCTACGCCACGCAGGCAGGCCAGCACCGTGCGCAGCGTCGCAGGCGCAACGCCGTCGCGTACCCGGACAACGGCACCGGCCAGCTCAATCTCAATGGGCACTGCTGCGGTGCTCGACGCCACCAGTGCCGGCGCCTGCGCAGCGACGACCGTCACCGGCACCAGTCTCGTTGCCACCGCCGGCCCCGTGCGATGCTTGCCATGCAACTGAACCCAGCGGCGCAGTTGGTTGGCGTTGACCTGGTTGCTCATCGCCCCCCGGCCAGCGACATGCCGGGCAGTTGGACTTGCTCGACGATCCAGCGCTTGAATGCCGGCACGTAGATGTGGCGCCCACGCCGCGTTGGTCCGCTCCATGCGCTGCTCGCGCCATATCGGGGTGTGTCCACAAGCTTCCATGTGGACGCATGCTCGGCTGATCACCGAGAGCCCGTCAATGCGGCCCCGGGCAGACGCTTACCCTTCTTATTTCACCGCCTCGATAGCTGTAACGGTGAATGCGCCATTCACCCGATCAGCCGAAAACTTGACCTTGTCGCCTTCCTTCAGGGTATCGAGCATCTTGGGGTCAGCCACTCGGAACACCATCGTCATGCCGGGCATCTTGAGGTTCTCGAGCGGGCCGTGACGCAGCGTCACCTTCCCGGCACCCTTGTCGACCTTGCGAACTTCGCCGTCCGCCATCGATCCGGAGGGAGCCGAAGCGGCGGCGGCCGCTTGGTTTGTCTGAGCGGCTTGGGTTTGCGCTGTAGCCATTCCGGTGGCAGCCAGAAAAACAGCGGCGGCGGCGAGAGCACTGAACGGTTTCATGAGCGAACTCCTTTGCTTCGGGTAGTGGGCGTGGACGGACTCCTGGCCGTTCGGTGCAATGAGAAAAACGTCATGCGGGTCGGCGCGTCCGGGCACGTCCATGCCGGGCGAACTGGGCGGCATCCCCGGTACGGCCAGTTCGACCGCCTTCGCGCTCAGGGCAAACCGCCGGTTCATTTCACCACCACCTTTCCGACCATCCCTGCCTCGAAGTGCCCCGGCAGCAAGCAAGCGAACTGGAACTCGCCCGGCTTGTCGAACTGCCAGACGATCTCGCCTGACTTGCCCGGCTTCACATGGGTCATGTGCGCTTCCTCGTGCTCCATTTCGGGAAACCTCTTCATCAGGTCCGCGTGCTTCTTCAGTTCCTCGGGCGTGCCGAGCACCATCTCGTGAAGCACCTGGCCCTTGTTCGTCGCGATCAGCTTGACCGTCTCTCCGCGCTTGATCGTGAGGTCGGCCGGGGTGAACCGCATGCTGTCGGCCATGTCCACACGGATGGTGCGCGTGACCTTGGACGGGTCACCCTGGCGGCCAAAGGACGTGCTCTCGACCTTGCTGGCGTCGAACGCCTTCACGCTTGCCGGGTGGTCCTCATTGCCGTGGGCGAACGCGCCGCACACGGCGAGCGCCAACGCCGTCACGGCGACACGCAAGAGTTGTTGGGTCTTCATGATTCCTTCTTCCTGATCAATGGTTCGAATGTCCGGAGTGGCCGGGCGGCTTGCGCACGTTGATCGTCTTGCTGTCCGCTTTGGGCGCCGGTGAGCGCGCGGGCTGCTGAATGTCGCCCTGGTACTCGTAGGCGACCGTTCCCTTCGGGTGCCGGTACCAGCCGGGGTCCTTGTAGTCGCCGGGCTTCACGTCGTCGCGTACCTTCACGACGCTGAACATGCCGCCCATCTCCATCGCGCCGAACGGACCCCAGCCGGTCATCATCGGCAGCGTGTTGTCGGGCAGCGGCATCTCCATGGACCCCATGTCGGCCATGCCCTTGTCGCCCATCACCATGTAGTCGGGAACCAGCCTGGTGATGCGCTCGGCAATGCCGCGATGGTCGACACCGATCATGTTCGGCACGTCGTGGCCCATGGCGTTCATCGTGTGATGCGCCTTGTGGCAGTGGATGGCCCAGTCGCCGGCGAGGGCGTCGAACTCGATGGCCCGCATCTGCCCGACCGCCACGTCGGTCGTGACCTCCGGCCAGCGGGCGGCCTTCGGAACCCATCCGCCGTCGGTGCCCGTCACCTCGAAGTGCGGGCCGTGCATGTGGATCGGGTGGTTCGTCATCGTCAGGTTGCCGACGCGAATCCGCACCCGCTCGCCCGTGCGCGCCACCAGAGGGTCGATCCCCGGAAAGACGCGGCTGTTCCAGGTCCAGAGGTTGAAATCCGTCATCTCTGCGGTGCGCGGCGTGGCGCTGCCCGGCTCGATGTCGTAGGAGGCGAGGATGAAGACGAAGTCGCGGTCGACCTTCAGTTGACGCGCGTCCTTCGGATGGATGATGAACATGCCCATCATCCCCATGGCCATCTGCGTCATCTCGTCGGCATGCGGGTGGTACATGTGCGTGCCCGGGCGCGGCAGCGTGAACTCGTAGACGAAGGTCTTGCCGGGGGCAATATGCGGCTGCGTGAGGCCGCCGACTCCATCCATGCCTGAGGGCAGCAGGATGCCGTGCCAGTGCACGGTGGTGTGCTCCGGCAGCTTGTTGGTCACGAAGATGCGCACGCGGTCGCCTTCGACCGCCTCGATGGTCGGGCCGGGACTGGAGCCGTTGTAGCCCCAGAGATTGGCGTTCATGCCGGGCGCCATCTCGCGCACGACCGGCTCGGCCACGAGGTGGAATTCCTTGACGCCGTTGTTCATGCGCCAGGGCAGTGACCAGCCGTTCAGCGTGGCGACCGGGTTGTAGGGGCGTCCGGTGTTCGGCACCAGCGGCGGCTGCATGGTTGGGGAGGTCTGGATGACGGCCTCGGGGAGCGAGGCCGCGCCCACGCGGCTCACGGCGGTAGCGCCCAAGGCCACGGCACCCGCCGCTTTGAAGAAGGTTCTACGGTTCGTCATGGGTGTGCTTTCAGTGGCCGCCAGCGGCAGGGGCCGCGGCTGCGGAAGAGGCGCGGGCGGCCGAGCTGGCGCCAGGAGAGCGGCCGGTCGTTGCGGTCTGGAGTTGGGTCTCGGCGACCCAGAAGTCACGCAGGGCCTCGACGTAGCCGGTGACGCTTGCGATCTGCTCGCGCGCATCCGTCAACAACTCGAACACGCTGATGAGCATTCCGTTGTAGCGAAGCAGGTTCTCTTCAGAGATGCGCTTGCTCAGCGGCACCACTTCGTCGCGGTAGTGCTTTGCCAGGTCGTACGCTGTGCGGTATGCCGAGTACGACTCGCGCACCTCGGAGCGCGCATTGGTGGCGACTTCTGCCGCGCGATGCAGCGACTGCATGTAGGTCGCTTCGGCACGGGCCAGGCGTGCCCCGCCGAAGTCGAACAGCGGAAACTCCAGCTCGATCTCGTAGCCGTTGGCGCGCTCTTCCCCGGTGACGCTCTTGTTGTTGTAGCCCAGCTCGAGAACGTTGATGAGACGCGTCGACCGGGTGAGGCCCAAGGATTTCGCCGTGGATTCAACAGAGCGTTTCGCCATCAGCACGTCGAGGCGCTTGTCCATCGCCGTCTGCTCGGCGTTCTGCGGTTCGGTGGGCTGTTTCGGCAAATCCGGGAGGCGCTCAGGCAGCTCGAACGCCAACTGCGCGCCAGACAGGCCCAGCAGCCGCGCAAGGCGCTCGCGCTCGGCAACCACCTGGTGCTGCGCTCGCGCCAGTTGCAGCGTTGCGTCCGAATAGAACGCCTGCTCGCGCATCTGCGCCAGCTTGCTGAAGTTGCCTGCCTGCACCATGCGCTTGGCGAGGTCGTTCGACGCATCGGCCGCGTCCTTCACTTGCCGGAAGTACCGGACCAGTTCTTCGGCAGCGACCGCCTCGAAATAGGCTCGCCGCACTTCTGCCGCCAGGCCCACCGCGTCGTAGGCCGCCTGCAATTGCGCCTGCGCGAAGCGGCGTTGCTCGACTTGCCGGGCCACCGGCATCGCCAGCAAACCCAGTACGTCGAACATGACCGAGCGCTCGATTTCCACCACGCCGCCGCCTTCACGCAGGCGCCCGAAGCTGAACGATGGATTGCGCAGCCGACCGGCGCGGACCAGCTCGGATTCGGCGATGCCGAGTTCCGCGAAGCTGGCCTGCAGGCCGCGGTTGTTCAGGAACGCGAGTTCCACCGCACCCTCAGCGGTCAATGGCTGCCCGAGCAGTTCGCTGATGCGGCCTTGCGCGGTTTCGCCGGCCGCATCGCGCTGGTACTGCGGTGTCTGTCCGGTCCGGTCCTTCGTCAGGTCGGCCACCCGGTCGAACCCACCGTCGGGAGAGAACGACGCGCAGCCGGCCAGGAACAAAGCCGCTGCTGCGCTGGCGGTGAGGCGCATCATTTCGCGCCCCCATGGGATCGATGGCCATCGCTCCGAGGGTGTACCGGTGCGGCGGAGCCAGCGGTCGGCGGCGCCGCCGGAGCTGTCGCCGCGCCGTGGCCGACGTGACCACCGGCGGCGGGTGCCGTACCGCCCACCGTGTCGTTCACGGTGCGCCAGTCCGCCGGTTTGATGTCCACCCATGGCGTGTAGTCGGCAAAAGCGGACTGGTAGCTCAGGTGCTGCGACTCCGGACTGCCGGAGGCATCGCCGGCCTGGGGTTGGGCGAGAGCGAGCAAGGGAAGGCACAGCGCGAGGGCGCCGGCCGACGTTTTGAGGTGAGTTGTCATTGTTCGAAGCGTCTGGACCGCCGGCACGGGCGGGATGCCCGGCCAGCCATGACTCGCGCGCAGGCACGAGTGCTGTCAGACCTCGCGAAGGAGGCCTTGCAGGGTCAGGTGCTTCGAGGGGGTCGCTCTTGGCCGTCCGACAGAAAGTTCGGAGGCGGAGCGAAAAGGTCAGGGAACGCCGTGGCGCCAGGTTCCTGTGGCGTGGGCATCGTGAGCGGGCTGCTCACGAGCGGAGTCATCGAACAGAACGCGGAGCACAAGTTGCACTTGTCCTGAACACTGAGCGACTTGCCGTCGTCGGTGCTCGCAGACCCGTGGTCATGCATGGCGTGGTCATGGCCCACGCTTTCCGCGGCCGCGCGCACCATGGTGTGGTGGCTGCCCAGATGGTGGTCAAGCACACGAACCTGGTTCTGGGTACCGACTCCTGCCGGTGGACACAGCATTGCGGCGGCCACCGCACCCCGGACGGGCAGCAGTACGGCAAGCAGCAGCAACAGCCAAATACGAAGGTGCTTCACGGGATCGAAGTATCTCAGGTGATTCTTGGAGCGAGAGCCACAGACAAGTTCCGACCAGTGTTTGCATGCTCAAGGTTCCAACCGTGGGAAGGTCAACGGCCGGAACGCAAATATCTACGACTGTGTGGTCTATGGGGTCTCCGTGTTGACCTTCCTACGGTGGAAGGCTCGACAGTAGCCTCGCGCCTGAGTGGGTCTGCGCACAACGCCCGTGGCGTTTGAATGGCGCGGAGCTGCAGTCTGGACAGCCCTGGAGGTCAACATGCAAGAACACGTCCACCCGAAGAGCGGTTCATCGACAGTCCGCTCAGGTCACGGCCACGCCGATCACAGCCACGCCGGTCAAGCACAGCATGCGGGCGGCAACGTGTCTTGCGAACATGCGCGGCGGACCTCTTCGAGCGTGCCACCTTCTGGCGGCCAGGACGTCGAATACACCTGCCCGATGCACCCACAGGTGCGTCAGATGGGGCCGGGCAACTGCCCCATCTGCGGCATGGCTCTGGAGCCGGTGCTGATGACGGCAGAGACCGGAGCGAGCCCCGAACTGCGCGACATGACGCGCCGCTTCTGGATCGGTCTTGCGCTGACCGTCCCGGTGTTTGCGCTGGAGATGGGAAGCCACCTGATCGACCTTCACCATCTCATCGCGCAGCAGGCGTCGAACTGGATCCAACTGCTGTTGGCCACGCCGGTGGTGCTGTGGGCGGGCTGGCCGTTCTTCGTGCGCGCCTGGGCGTCGCTTACGAACCGCAGCCTCAACATGTTCACCCTCATCGCGCTCGGCACGGGCGCCGCATGGGTCTACAGCATCGTCGGCACGGTCGCGCCCGGGCTGTTTCCGGCCAGTCTGCGGGCGCCGGACGGCGCGGTGGCCATCTATTTCGAGGCCGCCGCCGTCATCACGGTGCTGGTGCTGCTGGGCCAGGTGCTCGAACTGCGTGCCCGCGAGAAGACCTCGGGGGCGATTCGTGCGCTGCTCGACCTGGCGCCGAAGACGGCGGTGCGGGTCAGGTCGGACGGCTCGGATGAAACGGTGCAGATCGACACGCTCCAGGTTGGCGAACTCCTGCGCGTACGTCCCGGAGAAAAGGTGCCGGTGGACGGCGAGGTGATCGAAGGGAAGGGCACCGTGGACGAGTCGATGGTCACCGGCGAGCCCATGCCCGTCGCCAAGGCGCCCGGCGCCAAGGTGACCGCCGGGACGCTGAACCAGACCGGCGGGTTCGTGATGCGGGCCGAGAAGGTCGGCGCCGACACGCTGCTCTCGCAGATCGTGCACATGGTCGCGTCCGCACAAAGAAGCCGCGCCCCGATCCAGCGCATGGCCGATCAGGTCGCGGGCTGGTTCGTGCCCGTCGTCATCGTCGTGGCGCTGCTGACGTTCGGCGCCTGGCTCATCTGGGGTCCGAGCCCGGCGTTCTCGTATGCCCTCATCACGTCGGTGGCCGTGCTCATCATCGCCTGTCCCTGCGCTCTCGGGCTCGCGACGCCGATGTCCATCATGGTCGGCGTCGGCAAGGGCGCGCAGCACGGCGTGCTCATCCGCGATGCCGAGGCACTGGAGCACATGGAGAAGGTGGACACGCTGGTGGTCGACAAGACCGGCACGCTCACCGAGGGTCGGCCGAAAGTCGTTCACATCGAGCCCGCCGCCGGTTTCGACACGGCGACCGTGCTGCAGAAGCTGGCCAGTGTGGAGCGGGCCAGCGAACACCCCCTGGCGGCCGCCATCGTGGCCGACGCGCAGGAACGCCAACTCGCCCTGTCTCCGGTCACGGACTTCGACTCGCCGCTCGGCAAGGGCGTGGTCGGCGGGGTCGACGGCGTGCAGGTGGTGTGCGGCAGCGCCAAGTTCCTCGCAGAGCAGGGCCTCGATGTGTCCGCCATGCAGTCCCAGGCTGAATCCGTTCGTGCCCAGGCTGCCACCGTCATCTTCGTCGGCATCGACGGGCGCCTGGCGGGCTTCGTCGGCATCGCCGACCCCATCAAGGTGACGACGGCTCAGGCCATTGCCGCACTGCGAAAGGAGAACGTGCGCGTCGTCATGCTCACCGGGGATGGCAAGACGACTGCGGAGGCGGTGGGCCGTGAGCTTGGCATCGACGAAGTCATCGCCGACGTGCTGCCGGAGGACAAGGCGTCCGTCGTGCAGCGGCTCAAGTCGGAAGGCCGGGTCGTCGCGATGGCAGGGGACGGCGTGAACGACGCGCCGGCACTGGCCGCCGCCGACGTCGGCATTGCCATGGGCACCGGCACGGACGTCGCCATGGAAAGCGCCGGCATCACGCTGTTGAAGGGCGACCTCATGGGCATCGCGCGCGCACGCCGCCTGTCGCAGGCGACGATGCGCAACATCCGGCAGAACCTGTTCCTGTCCTTCGCCTACAACGTGGCCGGCATCCCGCTCGCGGCGGGCGTGCTGTATCCCTTGTTCGGCTTGTTGCTCTCGCCGGTGGTGGCGGCTGCGGCCATGGCGCTGTCCTCGGTCAGCGTGATCGGCAATGCGTTGCGCTTGCGCACTGTGAAGGTGGAGTAGCGGTTGTCGGCGGCAACCGATGCGCTGCGTCGAGCATCCAGGGCGCCGCAACGAATCATCGGGTGGCTGGCGGCGCCGAAGCGCAGCTCGGATGTCGGCACCTCAGGACGTGCAGCCTGGGCAATCGGCGGCCAGCGGTGGCGGTCAAACGCAGCGCCTATCGCTACAGCCTATCGCTACACTTTCATTCGCTCATGTTCCACCGGCACCGCCTCCACCGTTGCAGGACCGCCTTCTTCGTGGTCGTGTCGCTGCTGTTCTCGCAGTTGGCGCTGGCGAGCTACGTCTGCCCGAAGGACTCGCTTGCCGTTGCACAGATGGCCGCGATGGAGCAGCCGTGCGAAGGCATGGACACCGACCAGCCGAACCTGTGCTTCCAGTTCATGGCCGACTCCTCCCAATCGTTGGAGCAGGCCAAGGTCGCCACCCCGTCGCTTCCGGCGGTGTTGAAGGTCATCGTTCTGCCGGGCATCGAGCCACTCGATCAGCGCGATGCAGCGCGCGCCGCACCTGGCGCACTGCGACCACCTCCGGATCCGCTCTTCCTCTCCACGCTCAGACTCAGAGTCTGACAACCCCGTCGACTGATTGGTGCTGACGCAGCCTGGCTGCGTTCGGCCGTGTTCCGTTCGTCTTCGGGGTTCCCATGAAAACCAACCACCTGCGGGCGGCCGTCCTGGCCGCCGCACTTTGGCCGCTGCTGCTGTCGGCGGCCCCGCTCACACTCGATGAGGCGCTCGCCCTGGCCGTCCAGCGCTCGGAATCAAGCCGCGCCGCAGGCGCTGCAGTGGGCAGCGCCCAGGAGGCCGCGAAGGCCGCATCCCAACTGCCTGACCCGATGCTGCAGGTCGGCATCGAGAACCTGCCCATCACCGGCGCGGATCGCTTCAGCACGACGCGGGAAGGCATGACGATGAAGCGCGTCGGCATCAGCCAGGAGTGGCTGAGCCGCGAGAAGCGCGACGCGCGCCAGTCTGCCGCCGAGGCGATGGTCGCGAGGGAAGTGGTTGCCGCCCGCTCGGTGGTCGCAAGCGTCCGGCTGCAGACGGCCATCGCCTATGTCGGGGCCGTCTATGCCGCCCGCACGCTGGAGCTGACTGTGCTCAATGAGCGCCATGCCCAGGAGGAATTCGAAGCGGCCCGGGCACGGCTTGCGTCAGCCACCGGGAACAGCCGGGAAGTGCTCGCCCTGGCGTCCGCTCGGGGCGTGGCGGCCGATGAAAGCGCCGAAGTCCGGCAAGCGCAGGCTGCGGCCGAAGTGGCCTTGAAACGCTGGATCGGTGTCGAGGGCTCCGAGTTGGCCGAGTTGTCCGATTGGGCCGTTCCTTCCGAAGCGGTCTATGTCGCGACTCATCCCACTGTCCTTGTCATGCAACGCGAGGTGGACGTCGCAAGGCGCACCGCGACCTTGAGCATTGAGAACCGCACGCCCAACTGGACGTGGCAGGTCGCCTACGGGCAGCGCAGCGGTTATTCCGACATGGTTTCCGTGGGCGTAAGCATCCCGTTGCCTGTCGCCACCGCGCAGCGGCAGGACCGCGAAATTGCATCAAGGCAAGCGCTGGTCGACAAGGCTGAGAGCGAGCTCGTCGAGGCGCAACGTGAGGCGCAAGGCGAGTACCGGGCCCTGCGAAGCGACGTCGACCGCCTCGAGGAACGTATCGCCCGGTATCGAACAGCCGTCGTCAGACCTGCCGAACAGCGAACGGCCGTCGCCACTGCGGCCTACCGCTCCAGTCAGTCGCCGCTCAGCATGTTGTTCGAGGCGCGACACGCCGAACTCGAAGCCCGACGCAAGCTGTTCGCGCTGCAGGCGGATCTGGCGAAGGCCAAGGTACGGCTCGCCTTCAAGCCGGTAATGACGGAGGGCATTCGATGAAACCCGCTCAAGCAACCGCTCTTGTCGTCCTCGCTGCGGCGCTGCTCGCCGGCGGCTTCTATCTGGGACGCACGACCGGTCGCGACACCTCGGGCGTGAATCAGGCCGTCACGGCAGCCGCGTCGAAGGACAGCCGCAAGGTGCTGTACTGGCACGACCCGATGGTGCCTGGCCACCGGTTCGACAAGCCGGGCAAGTCGCCCTTCATGGACATGGACCTGGTGCCCGTGTACGCAGACAGCGACAGCGGTGCCGGCGGCGTTCGCATCAACCCGCAGGTGCAGCAGAACCTCGGCATCCGGGTCGCAACGGCGCGCCGCGCCGAGGTGGCCTCTTCCTTCGACGCCATCGGGACGGTGCAGTTCGACGAGCGCTTGAACGTGGCGGTGCAGACCCGCGTTGCCGGGTACGTGGAGCGCTTGTCGGTGCGTGCGCCGATGGAGCGGGTACGCAAGGGTCAGGTGCTCGCCACGGTGTTCGCGCCGGAGTGGCTCGCACCGCAAAACGAACTCCTGGCGCTGAAGAGCGCCGGAGCGTCGCCGCAGCTCATCGATGCGGCGCGCGAGCGCATGCGCGCCTTGTCGATTCCCGCGTCGCTGGTTGGCCGCAGCGAGGCGTCGGGGACAGCGCAGGCACGCTTCGTCGTCACTGCACCGGCCAGCGGCGTCATCGCCGAACTGGGCGTTCGCGAAGGCGTGGCCGTCTCGCCCGGCACGACGCTTTTTCGCATCGCCGGTCTGGAGACGGTCTGGGCGGTCGCCGAGGTGCCCGAGGCGCAGGCCGTCCGGCTCACGCGCGGCCAGAAGGTGAAGGCGACGCTGCAGGCTGACCCTTCCCAGACGTTCAGCGGTGAGTTGAAGGAGATCCTGCCGCAAGTTGCGACGAGCACACGGACATTGAAGGCTCGTTTCGAGGTGGACAACCGTGCCGGCAAGCTGATCCCCGGCATGTTGCTGCGGCTCGAAGTGGCTGGGCCCGCGAGCATGCGGCTGATGGCCCCGTCCGAAGCCGTCATCCGCACGGGCAAGCGTGCCGTCGTCATCGTCCGCAACGACGACGGTCGCTTCGAGCAGCGTGATGTCACCTTGGGCCGGGAGTTCGGCGACGAGGTGGAAATCGCCTCCGGCCTCGATGAGGGCGAGCGGGTGGTCGCAAGCGGCCAATTCCTCATCGACTCCGAGGCTCGTTTGCGGTCTGCGTTCGGCAGTCCCGCGGTGCCGGCCTCGGTGTCTGCCGCCGCCTCGGCTGCCATGCCCACAGCCTCGGGCACCCATGTGGCGCAGGGCAGGGTCGAGAGCGTCGAGCCCGACGCCATCACGATCTCCCACGGCCCGGTACCTTCGCTGAAGTGGCCGTCGATGACGATGGGCTTCGCCAAACCGTCTCCCAGTGCGTTTGCCGACGTCAAGCCGGGCGACAGCATCCGCTTCGAGTTCAAGGAAGGTGGCCCCTCGGGCTACCAGCTGCTGTCGGTGCAGCGCCTGCAGCCGGGAGCCAAGCCATGATCGCCGCGCTCATCCGCTGGTCGGTCGCCAACCGCTTCCTCGTGCTCATCGCCACGCTCGGCCTGATTGCGGCCGGCGTCTGGTCGCTGCTGCACACGCCACTCGATGCACTGCCCGATCTGTCGGACACCCAGGTCATCATCCGCACGCCGTACCCCGGCAAGGCGCCGCAGGTGGTCGAGGACCTGGTGACCTACCCGCTGACGACGACGATGCTCAGCGTGCCGGGCGCCAAGACCGTCCGGGGCTATTCCTTCTTCGGCGATTCCTTCGTCTACGTCCTCTTCGACGACAAGACCGACCCGTACTGGGCGCGTTCCCGGGTCGTGGAGTACCTGAACCAGGTGCAAAGCCGCCTTCCGGAAGGCGCCAACGCGTCGCTGGGGCCGGACGCGACGGGCGTGGGGTGGATCTACGAATACGCGCTGGTGGATCGCAGCGGCACCCACGACCTCGGTCAGTTGCGCGCACTGAACGACTGGTTCCTGAAGTTCGAGTTGAAGACGGTGCCCGACGTCGCCGAGGTGGCCAGCATCGGCGGCATGGTCCGCCAGTACCAGGTCGTGCTGGACCCGAACCGCATGCGTGCCCTCGGCATCACGCAGGCGACGGTCATCGACAGCCTGCAGCAGGCCAACCAGGCCGCCGGTGGCTCGGTCGTGGAACTCGCCGAGGCGGAGTACATGGTTCGCTCACGGGGCTACCTGAAGTCGCTCGACGACTTTCGGGGCATCCCGCTGGCGGTATCGGGCGCCACGCCGATCTTGCTGCGCGACGTCGCGACCATTCAGGTGGGACCGGAGATGCGGCGTGGCATCGCCGAGTTGGACGGAGAGGGCGAGGTGGTGGGCGGCGTCATCGTCATGCGTTCGGGCAAGAACGCCCGAACGACCATCGAGGCGGTCAAGGCGAAGCTGGAGACGCTCAAGCCCGGCCTGCCGGAGGGTGTCGAGGTCGTGGAGACCTACGACCGCTCGCTTCTCATAGCCCGCGCCATCGAGAACCTGAGCCACAAGCTCATCGAGGAGTTCATCATCGTCGCGCTCGTCTGCGCGGCGTTCCTGTTTCACCTGCGCTCTGCGCTCGTGGCGGTGGTCGCCCTGCCCATCGGTGTGCTCGCTGCGTTCATCGTGATGCACTGGCAAGGTGTCAGCGCGAACATCCTGTCATTGGGAGGTATCGCCATCGCCATCGGTGCGATGGTCGACGCGGCCATCGTGATGGTCGAGAACGCGCACAAGCACCTCGAAGCGTTCGAGGCGCAGCGGGGCCGCCGGCCAACGAATGCCGAGCGGTGGTCGCTGGTGGTCGACTCGTCCGTCGAGGTGGGTCCGGCACTGTTCTTCTCGCTGCTCGTCATCACGCTGTCGTTCCTGCCCGTCTTCACGCTGGAGGCCCAGGAGGGCCGGCTGTTCTCGCCTCTGGCATTCACCAAGACCTATGCGATGGCCGCCGCTGCGGGGCTCTCGGTAACGCTGGTGCCGGTGCTGATGGGGTACCTGATTCGAGGGCGCATTCCTCACGAGACGGCAAATCCCTTGAACCGCCTCCTCATCGCCGTGTACCGGCCCGCGCTCGAGGCGGTGCTGCGATTCCCCAAGGCGACGTTGGCCGTGGCGGGTGTGCTGCTCGTGCTCACGGTGATTCCGCTGACGCGGCTCGGCGGCGAGTTCCTGCCGATGCTCGATGAGGGCGATTTGCTCTACATGCCCTCGGCGCTTCCCGGGCTGTCGGCCGCGAAGGCGTCCGAACTGCTGCAACAGACCGACCGGCTCATCAAGACCGTGCCGGAAGTGGCTCGCGTGTTCGGCAAGGCCGGCCGTGCCGACACGGCGACAGATCCGGCGCCTCTGGAGATGTTCGAGACGACCATCCAGTTCAAGCCGCGCGACGCGTGGCGCGCCGGCATGACACCTGAACGCTTGGTGGAGGAACTCGACCGCGTGGTCAATGTGCCTGGGCTCTCCAACGTCTGGGTGCCGCCCATCCGCAACCGCATCGACATGCTGGCCACCGGCATCAAGAGCCCGGTCGGCATCAAGGTGGCGGGACCGGACCTCGCCACCATCGACAAGCTGACCACGCAGGTCGAAGCCGCGATCAAGGGTGTGCCC
>JAKFDI010000081.1:0-2610 GCA_036676235.1 Rhizobacter sp.
TTCGACTACTCCGGCGTGCAGGCCTGCAAGGCGCTGCGCGAGGAGGGCTACAAGGTCATCCTGATCAACTCCAACCCGGCGACGATCATGACCGACCCGGCCACGGCCGACGTCACCTACATCGAGCCGATCACCTGGCAGACCGTCGAGAAGATCATCGCGCGGGAGAAGCCCGACGCCATCCTGCCCACCATGGGCGGACAGACCGCGCTGAACTGCGCGCTCGACCTGTGGCGCAACGGCGTGCTGGACAAGCACGGCGTCGAATTGATCGGCGCCACGCCCGAGGCGATCGACAAGGCCGAGGACCGGCTGAAGTTCAAGGAGGCCATGACGAAGATCGGCCTCGGCTCGGCCCGATCCGGCATCGCCCATTCCATGGACGAGGCCTGGGCGGTGCAGAAGAGCGTGGGCTTCCCGACCGTGATCCGCCCCAGCTTCACGCTCGGCGGCACCGGCGGCGGCATCGCCTACAACCCCGAGGAATTCGAAGTCATCTGCAAGCGCGGCCTGGAGGCCTCGCCCACCAACGAGCTGCTGATCGAAGAATCACTGCTCGGCTGGAAGGAGTTCGAGATGGAGGTGGTCCGCGACAAGGCGGACAACTGCATCATCGTCTGTTCGATCGAGAACCTCGACCCGATGGGCGTGCACACCGGCGACTCCATCACCGTGGCGCCCGCGCAGACGCTGACCGACAAGGAATACCAGATCATGCGCAACGCCTCGCTGGCGGTGCTGCGCGAGATCGGCGTCGACACGGGCGGCTCCAACGTGCAGTTCGCGGTCAACCCGCAGGATGGCCGCATGATCGTGATCGAGATGAACCCGCGGGTGTCGCGCTCCTCGGCGCTGGCGTCCAAGGCCACGGGGTTCCCGATCGCCAAGGTGGCGGCCAAGCTGGCCGTGGGCTACACGCTCGACGAGCTGCGCAACGAGATCACGGGTGGCGCCACGCCGGCGAGTTTCGAGCCGACCATCGACTACGTGGTCACCAAGATCCCGCGCTTCGCCTTCGAGAAGTTCCCGCAGGCGGACGACCGCCTGACCACCCAGATGAAGTCGGTCGGCGAGGTCATGGCGATGGGCCGTACCTTCCAGGAGTCGTTCCAGAAGGCGCTGCGCGGCCTGGAGGTCGGCGTCGACGGCATGAACGAGAAGACCCAGGACCGCGAAGTGCTGGAAAAGGAACTGGGCGAGCCCGGCCCCGAGCGCATCTGGTACGTGGGCGACGCCTTCGCCGCCGGCTGGAGCGTCGAAGAAGTCCAGGACCTCACGAAGATCGACAAGTGGTTCCTGGTGCAGATCGAGGAAATCGTGAAGATCGAGCTCGAGCTGGACCAGATCGCCGAAGCGAAAGGCGAGGGTGCGCTGGCCTCGCTCGACGAGAAGCAGCTGCGCCTTCTCAAGCGCAAGGGCTTCTCCGACCGGCGCCTGGCCAAGCTGCTCAAGACCAGCGACAAGGCGGTGCGCGAGCGCCGCAAGCAGCTGGGCGTGCGTCCGGTCTACAAGCGGGTGGATACCTGCGCGGCCGAGTTCGCCACCGACACCGCCTACATGTACTCGACCTACGAGGACGAGTGCGAGGCCGAGCCGACCGGCCGCAAGAAGATCATGGTGCTGGGTGGCGGCCCCAACCGCATCGGGCAGGGCATCGAGTTCGACTACTGCTGCGTGCACGCCGCGCTGGCGCTGCGGGAAGACGGCTACGAGACCATCATGGTCAACTGCAACCCGGAGACCGTCTCCACCGACTACGACACCTCCGACCGGCTGTACTTCGAGCCGCTGACGCTGGAGGACGTGCTGGAGATCGTCGACAAGGAAAAGCCCACCGGCGTGATCGTGCAGTACGGCGGCCAGACGCCGCTCAAGCTCGCGCTCGGCCTGGAAGCCGAGGGCGTGCCCATCATCGGCACCAGCCCCGACATGATCGACGCCGCAGAGGACCGCGAGCGCTTCCAGAAGCTGCTAAACGAGCTGGGCCTGCGCCAGCCGCCCAACGCCACCGCGCGCACCGAGGCGGAAGCGCTGGAGAAGGCGCAGGCGCTGGGCTATCCGCTGGTGGTGCGCCCCAGCTACGTGCTGGGCGGCCGCGCGATGGAGATCGTGCACGAGCAGCGCGACCTGGAGCGCTACATGCGAGAGGCCGTGAAGGTCTCCAACGATTCGCCGGTGCTGCTGGACCGCTTCCTGAACGACGCCACCGAATGCGACGTCGACTGCCTGTCGGACGGCCGGCGCACCTTCATCGGCGGCGTGATGGAGCACATCGAGCAGGCCGGCGTGCATTCGGGCGACTCGGCCTGCTCGCTGCCGCCGTACTCGCTGTCGAAGGCGACCATCGAGGAGCTCAAGCGCCAGACCGCGGCGATGGCCAAGGCGCTGGACGTGGTCGGCCTGATGAACGTGCAGTTCGCCATCCAGGAGAGCGAGGCCGGCGACGTGATCTACGTGCTGGAGGTCAACCCGCGTGCCTCGCGCACGGTGCCCTACGTCAGCAAGGCCACCGGCATCCAGCTGGCCAAGGTGGCGGCGCGCTGCATGGTCGGCCAGTCGCTGGACGAGCAGGGCATCCGCGAGGAGGTCACGCCGCCGTACTTCAGCGTC
>JAKFDI010000082.1:0-32646 GCA_036676235.1 Rhizobacter sp.
GAGTGGAACCCGCGCGGCGGCAAGGTGGGCGGCAAGTTCAACGCCCGGGCTGAACTGATGATCGCCCACGGCGAATGTTCGGCCGAGGGCTATCTGCCGGGTGCCGAAGGCTGGGCCTGGGCGCTGACGGGTGTGAAGTCGGGCAAAGAGTTTCACGTCGGCGCGATGCGTTTGTTCGGCCGGGCCAGGCTCACGGCGGCCGCCGGCGCCAGCGCGGCGGCGGAACTCGAGTTGGAAGTCGACTACAGCCAGCTGACCCAGGCCGGCGTCAAGGGCGCGCGGCGACCGAAGGGAACGGATGTGACCGCGCGCAAGGCGTCACTGGACAAGCTGGGCGGCGAGGCGAGCGCTGGTGCCGATCTGTTCGCGGGGGTGAAGGCCGGCGGCGAGTTCACCGGCGCGCTGCAGTACCTGAGTCCCGAAGCGAACGACAAGTTCGTGGACATGGCGAGCATCGGGCCGAAAGTGGAGGCGCAGTTGGGTGTCGGTGCGGCGGCTAGCTTGATGGTGCACTACGCACAGGGCAAGTTCCGGCTGAAGGCGAAGGCGGGGCTGTGTCTCGGGCCGGGCGCCAAGGGCGAAGTCGGATTGGAGGTCGATGCCAAATGCCTCGTCGACTTCATGGGCTGGCTGTTCCACGCGCTGCTGAACGCGAACTTCGAGTTGCTGCAGATACTGACGTCGGACTGCTACAGGTCGGCGATGCAATTGCAGGTGATGACGCTCAATGGCCTCGACAACGTCTACGCGAACGTGACGGATCAGTGGGACGACTTTCAACGACGTCTTGAGATCGAGGATCAACGCATTGCCTTGATGAACCGCGTCTTGAGCAACCCAGCCGAGTTGCGTCTGTGTGTGCCGGAAGCCCACGGCATCCTGCTGTACCAGTTGACGCGCCACGGTGGCTTGACCACATTGAAACTGGCCAACACCGGCTGGGAGTTCGAGTTGATGGGGCGACGAAAGCAGGCGGTGCTGCAGGTCTGCCGGTGGGCTCAATGCAAGCGGCAGTTCGAGAACATGGTGCAGCACATGGAGTCGAAAGGCGAGAAAGGTGGCTTCAAAGGCAACTTCGAAGGCTTGCTCCGCTTCATGGAGATCGGCCCACTGGACAGCCGCTACGACGACGAGCTGCGAGCACTGTACGCGCGTCTGCCGTTCGAGCCGGCTCGGGGCTATGCCGTCGCAATGAACCACACCAGCGCGTTCCAGGCGCAGATCAAGATCGGCGCTTCGCCGATGTACGCGCTCGCCCTGGAAGGGCGGGGCGCAAGTTTGAACGGGCTGGCCTGAGTGTGGCGGCGCTTGCGCCGCTTTCGGCTACTTCGTCTGCGCAGGCGTTGGCTGGTTCACGACGCAGCGAAAGCTTTCTCGGGTGAATGGAAACGGCTTGTTGCTGCTTTTCAGAAGATACGTCGCCGGGTCCATCTGATAGCGGGTCAAGTGAGGAAAGGCAGTGATGTCCTCGTTCGCCGACCATCCTCTCAGCACTTTCTCCGTCCCGCTCGCCGGACCTCGCGGGTTCTTCACGGACCCATGCTGATACGCGTCCACCGCATACCAATCATTCATCCACTCGAAGCCATTGCCGATCAGGTCGTGCAAGCCTAGAGGTGACGCGGCGTATCGCCCCACCGGATAAAGCGCCCCGCGATAGCCAATCAGCTTGTCTTTTTGTTCAAAGGTCGGGTGTGTGCGACCTTTGTCCAGCAAGCCGGTATCGGTCGGAAAAGGATGGCGATAGCTGTTGGTGCGATTGCTCGCTGCGAATTCCCACTGTGCCTCGGTCGGCAGTTCAAAGGGGAGCCCAGACACCTTGGCCAGCCACTGGCAATAAGCCTTGGCCTGATGCCACGAGACGCCAGCCGGCACGTCATCGGATTTGCGGGCGTCCTGCCAGATGGCGTGGAAGATGTCGTCGCCCTCGGGCGGATGCACCGGCAGCGCGTTGGCCGCCACGTACACATCGAAGTCGCCGTACGTCACCTTGTACTGCTGGATCGAGAACCCATCGAGTTCCACCCACTTCGCCGGCTTGTTGTCCTCGTCGATGGTGAAGGGCAGGTTGTCGCCGGGCTTGGCATCCGGCCCGGGTGCGATGTCGTTCTTCTTCGCGTTGTCGTCCATCAGCATGCCGAAGTCGCCCAGCCAGAAGCCGCCGCCCTCGACGAAACTCAGGTTCTTCAGGCTCTTGGCGACAAGCGCGTCGACTTGCGCCTTTGTCTGCGGCGATTGCGCCAGCTCCTGCGCCTTGCGCTGCGCCCACCACTCACAACCGCCGAGCGCGGTGCACAACAGCATCACACCGACTCGCGCCACTTTCCCATTGCATGTGAAGGCCGCTTCCGGCCGCCCGCCCTCTGTCCGCATGAATCCGTCGCCCTCGTGTGGATGCAGTGAAGGCGCATTGTCGAGACGGAATGCCATCCACCCAGTGGCCGGCTGCCCCCAAGGTCGGCGTTTCAGGTTGTAGTGACGCCGGGCGATGAGACCCGAGTGCCGGCGGCCAGGGCAAGTTCAGGAGGCCGGTTGTTTGCGCTGCCGCCACGCCGTCTCATGCGCCCCGCCCGGCCAGTCCATCGCGGGTGGCAGCGTATCGGCATACGCCGGGTCATACGGCTGGCCCTCTTCCTCCTCGTCCGCCTGCGTGCCCAGCCGGTCCCAGTCGGTCGACTGCCGCCAGCGTTCGGCCACGGCGCCCAGCGTGCGCGGGATGCGGCGGCCGAGTTGGGCGTCGAGCAGGCGTTGCCAGGAGCGGCGGATGTCGGCGTGGTCGGCGTCGTGCGGATGCAGTTCGAGGCGCAGCACCGGGTTGTGGCGCTCGTGCGCGGCGACGGCGCGCGTCCACGCGAGCGAGGCCTGCCGCCGCCACGCCGAGGCGCTGCTGTAGACGATGCTCTGGCTTGTGAGCGCCTGCCGGTCGGGCAGCAGCACGATGTGGCGCAGCGTGCAGGTGTAGGCGAAGTCGAGCCAGCGCAGCGCCTCCCACGTCGCCTCGCCCATCAGCCACGCGGGTGCGACGAAGCCCTGGGCTGGCAGGCCGATGCGGCGGAACCAGTGGCGCCCGGCGATGAGGCGGCGCGTGGCTTCGGGCAGCGTGAGACCTGCGAACTCGCCTTCGCCGCGCGTGTAGACCTGCCGGCGCAGGTGGTCGATCACGCCGCGCGGGCGGCCGTCGTCCTGGTGCGTGTAGCCGTGCAGCGCGATCTCATGGCCGGCCTCGTGGTGCGCCAACAGCCACGGCCCGAACTCGGGCGAGGGCGGATCGCAGTGGTAGCGCGGCACGGCCAGCAGCGTGAGCCGCACCGGCGCCACCTCGCGCACGGCGGCGAACACGCGCTCGCAGGCCGCGCGGGTGGCGGGCGCGACGTCATGCACAACCACGCAGACCGAAGGGGTCACGACAGCGCCTTTGCTGCCGGATGCAGCAGGCGGTGGTAATGCCCCGCCAGCGTCGGCAGCACCTGCCGCCAGTCGTGCGCCTCGGCGCGGCGGCGCGCGGCCATGGCGCGACCGATGCGGTCGCGCGTGAACAGGGCGGAGATCGCCTGCGCGAAGGCCTCGGCTTCGCACGCATGCACGGGCATGCCCACGCTGGCGTCGACCAGTTCGGCCAGGCCCTCGGCGGCGCAGGCGACGACCGGCGTGCCGCAGGCCATGGCTTCGAGTGCCGCGAGGCCGAAAGTCTCCTGGTCGCCGGCGTGCACGAAGGCGTCGGCGCTGGCGAGCACGGTGGCGAGCTGCGTGCTGTCGCCGATGAAGGGCCGCACGATCACGCGGTCGCCACGCGGCGGCGTGGGGCCGGCGCCGAGCGCGAGCAGCACATGGCGCGGCCCGAGTCGGTCGACGGCTGCGGCCAGCACGTCCAGGTTCTTCTCGGGCGCGAAGCGGCCGGCATACACGAGCAGCCGCGTGCCCTCGGGCAGGTTCAGGCTCGCGCGCCACGCCGGATCGGCGCGTGAGGGATGGAACACCTCGGTGTCCACGCCCAGCGGCTGGTGCACGACCTTGGGCACGCCCCAGTCGAGCAGGTGCTCGCGCATGGCTTCGCTGGGAGCGAACACGAGGTCGAACTCGCGGTACAGGTGGCCGGCGTAGCGCCGCGCCGCGCCGGCGGCCACGCGCGCCAGGCGCGGGCCGGCCAGGGTCGCGGCGAGGCGCTCGATGTTGGAGTGGCAGAACGCCACCACCGGCACGTGGCAGCGCTGGCCTGCATCGAGCGCGGCCCAGGCGAGGCGGTAGGGGTCGCCCGCTTCGATCAGGTCGGGCGACAGGTTTGCCAGCCGGTCGGTGAGTGCGGCCCGCTGCCACGGCAGCCGGTAGCCGCCGCTGCCGGGCAGCGCCATGCCGGGCAGCCTCTGCACCGACGGATCGCTGGTCGAGGGTGCCGCGATGGTGTGACGCCAAGCCTCGTGGTGGGCCATCCACTGGCCCTTGGCGCGCAGATAGCGGCGCACACCGCCGCTGGTGGCGCTCCAGAACATGGTGGCGTCCACCACGTGAGCGCCGACTGACGGCTCGGCCGTAGATTTCATATGTCCGTCACCGGCAACACCCGTACCTGCGCAGCGCCGCCGCCTAGGGGGTGCCGGGCACGCGCCCTGCCCGTGGTTCCGGGTGATCCGTCACTTGTGGCCGGGCCTTGCGTGCCGGCCTTCCGGCGCGCCGCCTGCGGCCGCCTCATCTCAAGGAGACCCCTCATGAAGAACGACGACGTGGTTGATGTCCTGAACGACCTGATCGAAACCTGCCACGACGGCCAGTACGGTTTCAGCTCGTCCGCCGAGCATGTGAAGTCGAACGACCTGCGGCTGCTGTTCACCCAGCGTGCGGCTGATTGCCAGCGCGCCGCCGAGGAACTGCAGGGCCTGGTGGTCGAGTACGGCGGCAAGCCCGACGACGGCGGCAGCGCCGGCGGCGCGATGCACCGCGGCTGGGTGTCGGTGAAGGGCACGCTCGCGGGCTATTCCGACAAGGCGATGCTGGAGGAATGCGAGCGCGGCGAAGACGCCGCCGTGGCGCGCTACCGCAAGGCGCTGAAGGAAGAGCTGCCCGCCAACGTGCGCGCGCTGGTCGAGCGCCAGCTCATGGGCGCACAGCGCAACCATGACCAGGTGAAGGCGCTTCGCGACCAGGCCCGCCAGGCGGTGTAAGCGCTTCCGCAGCATTTACGCCGGGCGCCTTCAGTCTGGCGGCACACCAGCGCACGGTCCTTGCCAAAGGACTGTGCGCTTTTTCATGCCCTCATCCGACCAGAAACCGCAGCCCCTTGATTCCGATGCCGCGCCCGCGCCGAAAGGCCTGGTGTACGTGAGCGACAGCATGCCCGGCATCCGCCGGCTGCGCCGCGGCGAACGCTTCGTCTATCGCCAGCCCGACGGCCGGGCGCTCGGCGACCGGGCGCAGATCGAGCGCATCCGCCGCCTCGCCATCCCGCCGGCCTACACCGACGTGTGGATCTGCCCGCTGCACAACGGCCATCTGCAGGCTACCGGCCGCGACGCGCGCGGGCGCAAGCAGTACCGCTACCACCCCGGCTGGCGCACGGCGCGTGACGAGAACAAGTTCCAGCGCATGCGCGAATTCGGCGCCGCGCTGCCGCGCATTCGCCGGCGCGTGGCGCAGGATCTCGCGCAGGCGACGAACGGTCGGCCGGGCCGCGCGGTGGTGCTCGCGGCGCTGGTGCGCCTGCTCGACACCACGCTTGTGCGCGTGGGCAACGACGAGTACGCGCGCGACAACGGCTCCTATGGGCTCACGACGCTGCGCGACCGGCACGCGGCCGTGCGCGGCAGCGTGCTGCGGCTGCGCTTTCGCGGCAAGAGCGGCGTGCTGCACGAGGTGGCGCTCGACGACCCGCGCGTGGCGGGCATCGTTCGCCGCTGCCAGTCGATGCCGGGGCAGGAGCTGTTCCGCTACGAGGACGAGGCGGGCGTGAGCCACTGCGTCGATTCGGCCGACGTGAACGGCTACCTGCACGAAATCGGCGGCGCGGACTTCAGCGCCAAGGACTTCCGCACCTGGCACGCGACCGTGCAGGCGCTTGTGCTCGTGTCGCGGCTCGATCCGGCGCAGCGCGGCACGCGCAGCGCGGCGAACGCGGTGCTGGCCGAGGTGGCGGTGCAACTGCGCAACACGGTGGCGGTGTGCCGCAAGTCGTACGTGCACCCGGGCGTGCTGGCGCTGGCCGATGCGGTGGACGACGATCCGCTGCTGGTGCGCTTGTGTGCCTCGCCGGCGCGGCCGGTGAAGGCGCGGGTTGGCGGGCTGTCGGTGGCGGAAAAGGCGCTGCTGGCGTTCTTGCAGCGCAGCGAGAAGGAGGCGGCGCTGCGGCAGCGGGCGAAGGGGAAGAAGCTGCCGGCGTCGGCGGTGCGGTTGGCGCGGGCGGTAGCTGATGTGGGGTAGGCGCGTCAGGCGCTTTGGACGCAGACCGCGCTTGTAGCGGCGCCCCCTCACCCCCACCCTCTCCCCCCTGCGGTGGAGAGGGAGTAAAGCCCGGCCGTGTTGCTCCCTCTCCCGCTTGCGGTGAGGCGAAGGCGGGAATCGACATCCGTGCCTGCGCACGGATGCCCGCCGCAGCCGGCACGGCTTGCAAGCCGTGCCGTGGGAGGTGGGGGTGAGGGCTTGTCGCTACGCCGTCACCCGCCGCAGCACCTCCTGCCAGTCGCCCACGAAGCGGTCGATGTTGAATCGCTCCATCGCCGTGCGTTGCCCGGCCGCGCCGAGGCGGCGGGCTTCGGCCGGGTCGCGCAGCAGCCGCTTCATCGCCTCCACCAACCGCTCGATGCGGGTGTCGACAAAGCCGTTCTCGCCGTCGCGAATCACGGTCACGAGTTCGGTGGTCGCGAGCCCCACCACCGGCAAGCCGACCATCATGGCTTCGATGATCGAGAGACCCAGGCTGGTGTAGCGGATCGGATTGAAGAAGAAGCGGTGCTCGGCCATCACGCCGGGCAGTTCGTGATTCGGCACCTCGCCCACGCCGCCGATCTCCGCCAGACGCTCGGCGCCCATGCCCACCAGCGACAGCGGCACCTGCGACGCGACCTCGCGGTAGACATCGAGCCCGAGCCGCCTGCCGCGCCGGTCGAGGTTGTTCACGACGGCAAGGCCGGCCAGCCGCGAGCCGCTGTATGGCGGGTGCGCGAGCGGCCGCACGCCGTGCTCGACCACGGCGGTCGGCGTGCGGCCCGCGTCCCACATCAGCGCATTGAACGGCGTCACGTGCACCAGCAGCGTCTCGGGATCGTCGACCCAGTGCATGGTGTTCGTCGGGTGCTGCTGCGGCGGGTCGTGCTCAAGGTAGATGCGCGGCAGGCGCTGCTGCGTCTCGCTCAGCAGTTCATGGCGTTCGCGCTCCCAGGCATCGCGCGACTGGTACAGCACCACGTCGAATTCCAACTCGCGAATGCGCTCGACCGGCGCCTCGTGCACGTTGTCGCCCCACGGCAGCGTGCCGGTGCGCCCGGCGTGGTAGGTGGAGCGCGCAGCGTCGCTGACGAGGTGGAACTCGTGCGGCACCTGCGTCAGGTTCCACAGGTAGTTGCCGTGCACATGCCAGGTGAGGATGCGCAGCGGGCGCGTCGTCGGCATGAGGCTCAGCTCGTTGCGCGGTCGGCGACGTTCGCCAGGCGCTCGCCGACGGCGCTGTTCCACTCGATGAGCGTGTCCTCGTCGTCGCGCAGTTGCGGCCGTTCGTCGGGCCGCGGAGCGGCGGCGATGTCGGTGAGCGGGCGGTTCTCCGGGCGCGGGCGCGCGCGTCGGTCGCTGGTTCGATGCAGCATCGTCTCGGCGGCCTGGATCGCCGCCTGTGCCTCGACGGCCGTGGCGCAGCCGTGTTCGTAGGGGCACACCGCGTGGTCGCAGGGCCGGCAGTCCATCGGCTGCCACAGCACCTGATGGCGGCGCGCCTCCAGCGGCGCCCAGCGCGACACATCGGCGCCGCAGCTCACCACCACGCTGGGCGTATCGATCGCGGCGGCGATGTGCGACACACCGGTGTCGTTGCACACCAGCAGGCGCGCGCGTTCGAGCAGCGCGGCGAGCGTCCACAGCGAGGTCTTGCCCGAGAGGTCGACGACCGGATGGTGCATCGCCTCGCGCAGCCTCGCGGCGAGCGCCGCCTCGCCCGAAGTGCCGGTGAGCACGATGGTGAAACCGCGTGCAGCCAGCGCGTCGGCCACTTCGGCGAAGCGTTCGGGCGGCCAGCGGCGCGAGGCGAGTTGCGCACCGGCGTGCACGCACACGAACGGATCGCCGCCGAAGGCGCCGGGCCACGCGGTGGCGAGTTCGATGCGATCACTGTCGGTGACCGGCAGTTCGAGTTGCGTGCCGTGGCGCGGCATGCCGAGGTGGTCGGTGAGCGTGAGCAGGCGCTCGATCTCGTGGCCCGTGTTCGGCCACGGCGCGAACAGCGCCGGCTCGGGGCAGAAGCGCCCCGGCAGGGCGAAGCCCGACAGGTGCGCCGCGCCACAGGCCGCGAGCAGCGGGTTGACGATGGTGCCGCTGCCGTGCATCTGCAACAGCAGCTCGAAGTGTTCGGCCTGCATCTGCTGCAGGAAGCCGGGCAGCGCGTCCAGATCGGGAATGGTTTCGGGCAGGCCGGGGTAGCCGGGGAACTCGATGAAGCGGTCGACGTGCAGCAGCCGCTGCGCCCATTCGCGCGCCCAGGGCAGGCCCACCAGCGTCAGCTCGGCGTCGGGGCAGGCATGGCGCAGGGCGCGCAGCGCGGGCACCGCGCACAGCATGTCGCCCAGCACCAAGGCGCGGAAGACCGCGACGCGCTCGAGTTTTTCCGGCTGCAGATCGGGAGGCAATGTCATGGAAACAAGGTGCGAAACCGCAGCGCGCCCAGCGTGCGCCAGTACACCGCGGCGAAGGGAATGGCGGCCGAGGTGAGCAGCATCTCGACCACGTGATCCGGCGCATGCGAGGTGCCGCGCAGCCGGTGCGCCGCGAAGGCGACGATGCCCACCAGCGACGCGGCGAGCAGCATCAGCGCCGGCCACCACGCGCCGGCAATCAGGGCGCCGAGGGCGGCCACGCTGCAGCCGACGATCAGGAAGTAGTGCCACGGCGGATGCCGCCGCACCTTGTGGCGATACAGCTGCGGGTGCTTCTTGTAGAGCAGCGCGTCGAAGTACACATTGGCCTGGTTGCGAATGGACAGCCCCCAGGGCGCGGCGCGCACCGGATGCACCACCACCGCGGCCGGCGCCCAGCCGATGGGGCCGCAGTGCTTGAGCAGCGAGAAGTGCAGGTCGGAGTCTTCACGCCAGGCGCGCAGGAAGCGCTCGTCGAAGCCGTTCACCGCCTGCAGCGCGTTGCGCCACACGAAGGCGTTGGCGGTGACGAACTCGGCGCGCTCCAGGCCGCGCGTCACCACCTCGTGGTCGGTGGGTGCGTCGCTGGTCGGCACGACGATGCGGCCCCCGATGGCCGACACCTCCGTCGTGATCGCGGCCAGCCCCTCGCGCAGCCAGTCGCGGTCGGGCACGGTGTCGTCGTCGGTGAAGGCGATCACCGGCGCGGTGCTGGCGCGCCAGCCGCGGTTGCGCGCGCCGGCCGGGCCGCGCGTGCCGAGCGGGCGCAGGTAGCGAATGGCCGGGCGGCCTTCGTGCGCAATGGCGAAACGGTTGACGGCTTCTTCGGTCGCATCGTCCTGCCCGTCGTCGACAACGATGATTTCGTAGCGGCTTGCGTCGAAGGTCTGGTGCGTCAATGCATGCAGGCAGCGCGCGAGCAGCTCGGGCCGCTTGTACGTTGCCATTACCACCGAAACGTCGTAGCTCAACGGCTTTTCTCCAGTAAGAAGGATCCGATCACGAGGGCGTCGATGGGCGTGCTGTAGAACGCATCGATCGCATCCTTGGGCGTGCAGACGACGGGCTCGCCGCGCACGTTGAACGAGGTGTTGATCAGTACCGGCACGCCGGTCAGCGCGCCGAAGGCCTCGAGCAGCGCGTGGAAGCGCGGGTTCGAGTCGGCGGTGACGGTCTGCACGCGTGCCGTGCGGTCGGAGTGGCAGGCGGCCGGAATGCGTTTGGCCTGCGCCTCGATCACGTCGTAGATGAACAGCATGAAGGGCGCGTCGCCGCCGTTCGCTTCCGCGGGTGTGAACCAGTCGGCCAGGTGCTCGCGCGGAATCGCCGGCGCCACCGGGCGAAAGTCTTCCCGGTCCTTCAACTCGTTGATGCGCGCCTGCATCTCCGGTGCTATGGGCGAGGCGATGATGGAACGGCCTCCCAGCGCGCGCGGGCCGAACTCCATGCGGCCCTGGTACCAGCCGATGACCTGGTTGTCGGCCAGCAGCCGCGCCGTGGCGTCGGCCGGGTCGTGCAGGCGCTGGTAGGGCAGCTTGGCCCATTTCAGGAACACCTCGATGGCGTCGTCTTCGTGGCCGGGGCCGAGGTAGGCGTGGTCCATCTGCCAATGGCGTTCGGCGATGCGGCTTCCCTTCTCGTCATGCGCCCATGGCGTGTCGGCACCTTCGCGCACGCGGGCTTGCGAATCGATCCACAGCGCGGCCCCGAGCGCAGTGCCGGCGTCGCCCGCGGCGGGCTGCACCCACACCTGCTCGAAGAGGCGGGCATCGCGCAGCTTCGCGTTCATCACGCAGTTCAGCGCCACGCCGCCGGCCATGGCAAGCAGCGGCTCGCCGCTCGCCTCGCGCAGCCATTTCGCGAGGCGCAGTACGGTTTCTTCCAGCACCACCTGCAGCGAGGCGGCGAGGTCGAGATAGCGCGGGTCCATCGCGCCGCCGCGTTCGCGCGGCGGGCCGAACAGCCCCGCGAGATCCATGGGCGCGATCTCGTATTGGCCATCCGCGCCGATCCGGATGTGCTCTTCGAGTACGCCGCGAAAGCGCGGCGTGCCGAGCGCGGCGAGCGCCATCACCTTGTACTCGTCGGACGAATGCAGAAAGCCGAGGTAGCTCGTGATCTGCTCGTACAGCATGCCCAGCGAATGCGGCATGCACACCTCGCCGAGCGGCGCGTAGTGCTGGTCGCGGTACACGCCGTAGGAGGTGGTGGCTTCCTCGCCGCGGCCGTCCAGCGTCATCACCGCGCAGCGCTCGAAGGGCGAGGCGAGAAAGGCGCTCGCCTGGTGGCACAGGTGGTGGTCGACGAAGTGAAAGCGGTAGGGGCCATCGTGCGTGACACCGGCGAAGCGCTTCTTCAGGTGATGCGGTGCGCCGTCGGCCAACTGGCGCGGGGCGTTGACGATGTAGGCTGCGAAGAGCGGATCCCACACGTTTTCCCACACGCCTTTCTCGTGCGCTGAAGGCTGCAGGGGCAAGGTCAGTCGACCATCGGGCACGCGGTCGCGCAGGAAGCGCGCCGGGTCGTAGCTGTAGGCCACGTGGTCCACGTCGGCCAGCGTCAGATCCGCTTCGGCGAGGCAGTAGTCGATGGCGTGGAACGGCAGCTCCCAGGCCGTGAACGGCAGCGGCCGCTTGCCGTGCTTGATGCGGGTGAAGCGCTCCTCCTCGGCCGCGGCCACCACGCGGCCATCGATGACCAGCGTGGCCGCCGAGTCGTGGAACGCTGCATTGATGCCGAGCGAGATCATGAGGCCACCGCCATCGTCATCTGCGCCGGGCTCGGGAGGCGATGCACCGGCACGCCCGGCAGCGCGCTGATCATCTCGAGGGCCGCGTCGCTCACCTCATCCGACTGCACGAGGTTCAGGCAGGGATGCTGCGCATCCGGGCAGGCGCTCTGGAGGCAATTGCGGCAGGGCACGTCGTGGTTGAGCACGCGCGACCTGCCCTTCCACGGCGTGTGCTGCGGATTGGTGAGTGCGTACAGAACCACCACCGGCGCGCCCACCGCCGCGGCAATGTGCGCCGGCCCGCTGTTGTTGCACAGCGTGACCTGCGCGCCGGCAATCAGCGCCGCCAGTTCGCCAAGCGTCAACTGCCCGGCGAGCGAGAAGCCCGGCTGATGCATGCCGGCTCGCGCCTCGGCCACCAGGGCGTCTTCGCCGCGGCCGCCGGTGAACACCACCTGGCAGTCGGTGGTGGCGGCAATCGCATCGGCCGCCGTGCCGAAGCGCGCGGCGGGCCAGCGGCGCGAGGCGGCGCTGGCACCGGGGTGCACCACCACATAGGGCCGGCGCAAGTCGCCGCCGGCCTGCTCGAACTTGCGGCGCATGTTCAGCACATCGGCCACGCGATAGCGGAACAGCAGGCGCTCGTCGTCGGCATGGAAGCCCACCGAGCGCACCAGCGCCAACTGGCGCTCCACTTCATGGCGCATGCCGGTTTCGCACACCTCGGTGTCGTGCACCCAGTCGGTGAGCAGGTCGTACGGGTTCTCGCGCGAATGTGCGAGCCGCAGCGGGATGCCGGCCAGACGGCACAGCATGGCCGCCGGCAAGGCGCTCTGCGTGCAGACGGTGAAGATGATGACCGCGTCGAAACGCTCGCGCGCGAGCCGGCTGATCATGCGCTGGTCGGCCTGCAGTCCGCGAGGCGATGAGGGCGCGCCCTTGACCCAGGGCGCGTCGTAGACGATCGCGTCGTCGATGACCGGCAGGTGCTGGCATGCTGCCGCGCCGGCGCGCGAGGTGAGCAGCGTGAGCCGCACGTCCGGCGCGGCGTGGCGGATGGCGGTGAGTGCGGGCGTGGTCATCACCACGTCGCCGAGGTTGTCGAGCCGCACGACGAGAATGTTTCGCGCTTCGCGCCAGGTCATGACAGCCCCTTGTCCGATGAGTACATCGGCCGGTCTTGCAGACCGCGCCGGGCCAAGTGGCCCAGCCCTTCGCCAGGCGTGAACAGTCCACTGGACTGTTCACGTCCGGGCTCAGCCCCCGAGGGAACGCGGGACGGCTTGGGAGCGGCCCTGCGCTCGGCCCGCTGCGCGACAGCACTCATGGCGTGAGCACGTTGCCCCGCTGCGCGCGCACGGACGGCCGTGCGAACGACCACGCCCGCCGCATCGTCCATGCCGCACGGCGCGCCGTGTCGTCGCGCGAAGGCGCGGTGGGCAGCTCCTCGCCCAGTTCTTCGTTCAGCACGATGGGCGCCGCGCGCGCTTCGGCCGCATCCGCATCGACGATGAAGCGCGCCGCTTGCAGCAGGTCGCCCACACGTGCCTGCGGCGTGCGCAGCGGCGACATGCGCCAGATCGTCTCGTGGCCCACGTCGAGCAGCACCGAGCGGCAGCCGGCGCGGCGGCCGGCTTCCACGTCGTCGAGGATGTCGCCCACCATCCATGAGCGCTCCAGGTCGATGCGGTGGGTGATCGCGGCTTGGCGCAGCAGCCCCGGCGCCGGCTTGTGGCACAGGCAGCCGGCGGCACCGATGCGCTCGGGCGGCGGCGCGTGCGGGCAGGCGTAGAAGTCGGTGAGTTGCACGCCGCCTGCCGCGCACAGGGCGAACAGCGCGTGCTGCAACTGCGCCAGTTCGCCGCGGCTGAACATGCCGTAGGCCAGGCCCGGCTGGTTGGTCACGACGATGAGGCGAAAGCCGTGCTGCTGCAGCAGCGCCAGGCCCTCGAGCGCGTGCGGCGTGAGGCGCAGCTTGGCCGGGTCGACGTTGTAGGGCACGTTCTCGACCAGCGTGCCGTCCTTGTCGATGAACACGGCGCGTTCATGCGGCGCCTCGGGCGTGCGCTCGGGCGGTGGCGCCAGCTCGCCGAAAATGGAGTTCAGGGTGGAGTTCAGGGCCATGAGGTCTCCTCCCGCGGCAGCACCATGATTTCCGACACCACCGATTCGCGCGGCATCGTCATCAGGAAGTGCACCGCCTCGGCCACGTTCGCCGGATCCTGCAGCTTCATCGGGTCGAGCTCGGGAAAGCGCTCCAGCAGAAAGGGCGTGCGCATGCCGCCGGCTATCACGCTGGAGACGCGGATGCCCTCGGCCCGCAGCTCCGCATGCAAGGCCTTCGACAAACCCAGCAGCCCCCACTTGCTCGCGTGGTAGGCGCTGGCGTTGGGCCAGGCGCGCAGTGCCGCGGTGGAGGCCACGTTGACGATCTGCCCGCCCTGTCCGTCGTCGCTCTTGCGCAGCGCCGCGAGTGCGAGCTTGCACAGCAGGAAGGGGCCGCGCAGGTTGGTGTCGAGCACGCGGTTCCAGGCGCCGATGTCTACCTCGTCCAGCGAAGCGGTGACGTCGGTGCCGGCGTTGTTGATGAGCACGTCGAGGCTGCCGAAGCGCTCGGTGGTGGCGGCGATGGCCGAGCGCGCCGCCGCTTCGTCGCTCACGTCGAAGGCGAGCGCCATGGTCTGACGGTTGGCCGGGTCGATGGCCTCGGCCACGCGCCGCGCCTTGTCGGTGCCGATGTCGGCGAGCACCACGCGCGCGCCGGCGGCCACCAGCCGCGTGGCGATGGCCGCGCCGAGGCCGCTGCCGGCCCCGGTCACCAATACCGTCTTGTCTTGCAGGGAAATCATCGGCACCTCGAATGTCTGGAACTGCGTTGCGGAAAAGGGGGGCGCGCCGTGCCCCGCACGGGCCACGGCGCCTCAGGACAGCGAGGCGACGTGGGAGGTCTTGTTCACCAGATGCAGCGGCTGCCAGCCGGGCTGCGGCGCGAGACCGAAGGGGCGGCGCACCAGCTCGTAGACCTCGGCCAGCTCGTTCGCCACCCGCTCCCACGAGAACAGCGAGCGCGCGCGCGCCAGCCCGGCGCGGCCCAGCCGCGCGGCGGACCACGGGTTCGCGTGCAGATGGGCGATGCGCTCGGCCAGTGCCGCCGGGTCGTGCGGCGGCACCAGCCAGCCGGTGGCGCCGTCCTGCACCGTGTACTGCAGGCCGCCCACGCGCGCGGCCACCACGGGCGTGCCGCAGGCCATCGCTTCGAGCGGGGTGATGCCGAAGGGCTCGTACCACGGCGTGGTGACGAACACGTTGGCCGCGGCGTAGTACGCACGCAGCTCGTGGCGCTGGCGCTGGCCGGTGAAGGTCACGCGGTTGGCCACGCCCGCCTCGCGCGCCACGCGGCGCAGGCGGCCGATCTCGGGCGTCAGCCGCTCATCCGGCGTCGGTGCCTCGCCGCCCACCACCAGCAGCCGCGCCGGCACATCGGCCGGCAGGTGCGCCATCGCGCGGATCACGTTGTCGATGCCCTTGCGCGGCACCAGCCGGCCGAGCTGGAGCACGATGAATTCGTTGCGGTCCAGGCCCAGCGCGGCACGTGCCTGCGCACGGCTCATCGGGGCGAACTCTTCGTGGTCGAAGCCGCAGGGCACCATGGACAGGCGGTGGCATTCGGCGTCGTACAGGCGCATGAGGTCGACGCGGTCCTGCGGGCATTCGGCCACGATGGCGTCGGCGTGACGCACCAGCGTGCGCTCGATTTCGATGCGCTCGGGTGGAAAGGCGTCGGCCTCCTTCTGATGCTCGCGCCGCACGAGGCCCAGCGCATGGAAGGTCATCACGTACGGCAGACCGAGCTTCTGCTTGAGCTTGTGCGCGACCAGCCCCGACATGAAGAAGTTCGCGTGCACCACGTCGTAGGGCAGGCTGTTGCGCAGCAGCCGCTCGGCCGCCCGCGCGAACTGCGGCATGTGGCCGAGCAACTGCTCCTTCGGAACGAACCGGGCCGGGCCGGCGTCGATGTGGATCACGCGCGCGCCGGGGCGCATGTCGACGACGGGCGGCAGGTCGGCGCTGTCGCGGCGCGTGAGCACGTCCACATGGTGGCCGGCGCGCGCGAGGCAACGCGCCACGTTGGCGACGTAGATGTTCTGCCCGCCCGCGTCGACCCCGCCGAGCGCCGCTAGCGGCGACGCGTGTTCGCTGATCAGCGCGATTCGCAGGGCATCGGTCATGGTGCGTCGTCCGTTGGGTTGAAGGGCGAAGCGGTAAGGCAATCGGCATGCCCCGGCATCGAATCGATTGAAGTCGCCGCACCAGCGCTGGCGCGGACAACGGCACGGGCGTAAAACTTTCGGCAAGGGCCGATCGTGGCGAGGGGAGTTGTCGATCAAGCAGACGCCGCGGATCCGGCTCTGCCGGTCCGCTGGTGTGCCCCTTGAGGGGCGCGCGAAGCGCGTAGGGGTGGTCCCTCTAATGCCCTCGCCGGGGCTGGGCGCGCTCGATGTCGGTTTCGCTGCCGTCGTCCTCGTCCGCGGCGAGGTCGCTCAGGTCGGTGTCCAGGCCTTCGAGCGGCACCGTGTCGGTCTCGGGCGAGAGCGGCCCGAGGGTCTGCACGCTGTCGGGCGAGATGTCGCTGCCGCTCTCGGCTTCTTCGTCCAGGCGCGCCGCGCCCCGCTCGCCGGTGCCGGCAGCGTCGCTGTCGCTTTCCATGCCGGTCTGGCGCGCGCCGGCGTTGGGGTCGAACTGCTCGGAATCGTCCAGGTCGAAGGTGCCCTGCACGTCGCTGCCGCTGTCCGAGCTGTCGCTCGGGCCGAGCGCATCGACATCGCGCCCCCTGGCCTGCTTGGGCGTGCGGTTGCCGCCGAGGATGTTGCTGGTCGCCATGTGTCTCTCCGTTGACTTCGGGATGCTGCATGGCGGGCAATCCGGGTGCCCCGGAGATCGCGCGGCAGGAGCTTCAGTGCGGTTGAAGAGACGGCGGCAACGCGCGACACGGTGGCAGCCGAGTGCAGCACGCGGGCATGTGCGTTGCCGCAAGTCGCTCGCGCGAGTCGCACTCAACGAAGGAGACCTTCATGACCGAGCAGAACCGTCAGAACCAGCGCAACCAGCAAGCCGGCCAGGGCGACCAGGCAGGGCAGCCGCAGCAGCAGGCGAACAACCAGAACAACCCGGGAAGCAGTCGCGACCAGGGCGGGCAGGCGAGCCAGCAGGATTCGCAGCGGTCTCGTCAGCAGAGCGGCCAGCAGGGCGGTCAGCAGAGCAGTCAGCAGGGTGACCGCTCGCAGCAGGAGCGCAGCAGCGCCGCCGACCGCTCACAACAGGATGCCGACAGCGCCCGCCGCTCGACCAACGAATCGCAGCAGCCGGGCGGATCGCAGAAGGGCAACCGCAACCCCTGATCGTTTCCAGGGCCGGCTCCACCGGGCCTGACCGCAGGCCGCCCGGCGCGCAATCGCCTGGCGGCCTTTTCTTGGCCAGCGCTATGGAGGCACGCTGCGCTTGCCGGCGTGCGGCGCGTCGGCGGGTTGGCCCGATCGCTTGACGACGCTGATCTGCCCGTCCGGCTCCATGTAGGCGAGCTCCACGTCGGCGAGATCGGTGATGCCCTGCTCGCGCAGCTTGCTCTGCAACTCTTCGAGCGTCATCAGCTCGCGGCGCAGGTTGGCGCGCATCACGCGGCCGTGGTGCACGAGGCGCAAGGGCGGCGCCTCGGCCAGCCGGCGCACGACCGGAAAGCGGAAGGCCGCCCAGTCGAGCAGCCAGTTCCAGCCGACGATGGTGGCGACGAGGATCGCGCCATCGGTCACCGATTCGTAGCCGCCGGACATCGCGTTCTGCGACGCGTCGGCGATGAGCACCAGCAGCAGCACGTCGGCCACGCCGATGGCGCCGACATCGCGGCGCATCACGAAGCGGAAGACGAGGAACAGGAACCAGTACATCAGCGTGCCGCGCAGGATCAGCTCCCACGGCGGCACGGTGATCGCGAACAGCTCCGCGGTCATGTGAGCCCCTCGTCCGACGGATACGTCGGCCGGGCGCGCATGCCGCCCGTCAGCGCGAGGACGACAGCCGGCTCAGCACCAGACCCGCGACCACGGCGATGCCCAGTGCCGTGAGCGGGTTCTCGCGCACGTACTCGCGCGTGGTCTCGATCCAGTGGTCTTCCATCTCGACGAAGCGGTCGGCCTTGCTCTGCAGCGTGTCGGCCGCGCCGGTGGCGCTGGTGCGCCACTTCTCGACGGCCGGCGCCGCCTTGGCCGCCACGCGGTCGATGGCTTCGTGGGCGGTCTGCGCGACGCGCTCGACGGTGCCCGCGTCGGGCAGTTTCTCGTTCAGGGCGTTGGTGACCTTGGGGTCCATGACAGTGTCTCCTGGGTGGTAGGTCGCGAGGAAGAAAGAGCGAAACGAAGCACGGGCCGGCGCATGCACCGGCCCGATGCAAGGGTCAGGCGCCGCTAGCGCGCCGATCCGCGGCGGAAGAGGTTGACGATGCCCAGAAGAATCACCGCGCCGACCAGCGAGACGATGAACGCCCCGATGCTGAAGCCGGCCTCGTTGATGCTCGGTATGCCGACCAGCGGCGAGATGAGCCAGCCGGCCAGGGCCGCGCCGACGATGCCGACGATGATGTTGAGGAACATGCCCTGCTGGGCATCGGTGCGCATGATCATGCTGGCGATCCAGCCGATCACGCCGCCCACCACGAGCCATACGATGAAGTTGATCATGGAGCGATCCTTTCCGGTTGAGTGGCTGCCGGGGCAGCCGCCGCATGCGCCCACCCTCGGCAACAGCGGGGCAAACTGCGTGCCGCAAGCGCTTTGCTGCACCGCGGGAAGTTTTTCTGAGTGCCGGTAAGGGCTGCGGCACCCGCACCGCGCGGCGCGCCAACGATGTCGCCGCCCGGTCCCGGCGCGCACCGCCCGTGCGCCCCGTGCAGGCGGAACGCCTGTGCAGGTGGCGGTTGCCGCCGCCGTGCGGGCACGTCGCTTGCGAACAGGGTGGTTAACCTGGCCGGGCGCCGCCTGATGCCACTGCGGCACCGCGATCGACACCGATTCCATGCAGTACAGGAAATCCGACCCCGAACCCTTTCGCCCACCGCCGCGCCGTGCGCACGTGCGGCCCCATGGCGAAGCCGGCGACTGTCTTGAGCTTGCGCCCTTCGCCGAAGGCTGCGACGACGTGTGCTGGCTGGCCGATGCGGCCAGTGGGCGCCTGCTGTACGTCAGCCCGCGCTTCGAGCAGTACTGGGGCGTGCCCGCCAGCGAGTTGCTCGCCGACCCGCGGCAATGGAACGATGCCGTCGATGCGGCCGATGCGCATCTGCTGCCCATGCCGTTCTGCGATGAACCGCAGCCTGCGTCCGACGCGCGGGAGTACCGCATCCACGGCAAGGACGGCCGCGTGCGCTGGATGCGCGACCGCCGCTTCAATACGCGCGACGCCGCCGGCGCGGCGCTGATCGGCGGCACGGCCGAAGACATCACCGAGCGCCGTGCGCACGAGATGGAACGCGAGGCGCTGCTCGAGCGCGAACGTGCCGCGCGCGCCGCGGCCGACGACCTGGCGAGCACGCGCGACGAATTCCTTGCCGTCGTCACGCACGAGTTGCGCTCGCCGCTGAACGCCATTCGCGGCTGGGCGCATGTGCTGCGCAAGAGCGGTGTGCTGGACACGATGCAGGAGAAGGCGCTCGACGCCATCGACCGCAACACGCAGGCCCAGGCGCGCCTGGTCGACGACCTGCTTGACAGCCAGCGCATTCTTTGCGGCAACCTGCAGCTTTCGATGAACCGGCTGCCGCTTGCGACCGTGGTGGACGAGGCCGTGGACAACGTCCGGCCGACCGCGCAGGCCAAGGGCATCCGCCTGGAGGTGACGCACGATGCGGCCATCGGCGCGGTGGCGCTGGACATCGACCGCATGCGCCAGGCGCTCGGCAACCTGCTGTCGAATGCGCTGAAGTTCACGCCCGAAGACGGCATCGTGCAGGTGCGCAGCCTGCGCTGCGGCGAGGACCTCTGCATCGAGATCGCCGACACCGGCGCCGGCATCGAGCCCGCGCAGTTGCCCTTCGTGTTCGAGCGCTTCCAGCAGGGCGACAGCTCCAACAGCCGGCGCCAGAACGGGCTCGGGCTCGGCCTGTCGCTCGCGCAGCAACTCGTGGCGCTGCACGGCGGGCGCATCGCGGTGCACAGCGCCGGGCTGGGCCACGGCACCACCTTCACCGTCACGCTGCCGGCGGCGCTGCTGAGCCAGGCGGCGCAAGCCCCGGCGCAGGAGGCGGCGCCCGAGGACGGCAGCGCGGACCTCGCGGGCAAGCGCATCCTGATCGTGGAAGACGACGACGACGGGCGCGAGATCCTCGAATCCATCCTGCGGGAGGCGCATGCCCGCCCGCGCAGCTTTGCGCGCGCCGCCGGCGCCTACGACTTCCTCGCGCATGCGTCGCCCGCCGAGCTGCCCGATGCGCTGATCTCCGACATCGCCATGCCCGACGAGGACGGCTACGACTTCATCCGCCGCGTGCGCGCGCTCGAAGGCGACGAGCACCGCCAGCGGCTGGTGGCGCTGGCCCTCACGGCCTTTGCGCGGCTCGAAGACCGCAAGCGCGCGCTCGGCGCCGGCTTCGACGAGCACGTGGCCAAGCCCATCGACTCGCGCGCCGTGCTGCGCACGCTGGCGCGCGTGATGGAGCCGCAACCGGATTCGGCCCCGCCAGAGGCCCCGGTGTTGCCGGCGGCCGCGGCGGGTCGTCGCGCGGCGCGCCGGCCGCGGGCGCGCTGAGTTTCATCCGTCGCCGGCGATGCTGCCGGCCCACGGTTTCCCTGTCTGCTGATCTCAAGGTTTCCCAATGCGCACCGTCCCATCCGTCCACTCGCCCGTGTCACGGCGCCAACCGCCTGCGGCGCTGCTGCCCTTCATGCCCTGGATGCTGTGGGCCCAGCTTGCCGGCCGCAGCGCGCAGATGCTGCTGGCCTCGGCGCAGGTTGTCGCGCACCGCAGCCAACGCATGGCGAACGCCCGGCATCCACTGGCCGCGCGTGATGTGCGCGAGTTCACCCTCATGGGCACCGAGAAGCTGGCTGCGGCCAGTGAGTCGGCGCAGGCGCTGACAGGCGGCTTGCTGGCTATGAGCCAGCCGTTGACGCGGGCGTGGACGCAATCGCTCGGCGTGGGCTCGGCGCTGCTCGGTTTATGGGGCAGCCGCAGCGCCGGCGAATGGATCGAACAGCAGGCGCTGCTGTGGCGCACCGCCGCCGCGGCCGGGCGCGATGCGACGACCGCGTCGAACGCGGCCGCGCGCCATGCGGGGCGCGTACTGGCGCCGGTGCATTCGCGCGCCACGGCCAACGCGCGCCGGCTCAGCCGCAAGTGAAGCTGACGACGCGATAGCCGGGCATCCGCAAGCCAACACCGCGCATCGGACCCCGCCGGCCCGCTGGTGTTGGCCTTCACGGTGCGAGTGGACTCGCGACAAGTCGTGCCTTCCCAAGCGACACCGCGGATCCGGCTCCGCCGGTCCGCCGGTGTGCCCCTTGAGGGGCGCGCGCAGCGCGTAGGGGTGGACCTAAATCCTGGTGGACCTAAATCCTGTCGATCAGGCGTTCCAGCTCGACCGGGTCGACGGGCTTCACCAGGTGCAGGTCGAAGCCGGCCTGCGCCGTGCGGCTGCGGTCGCTGGCTTCGCTGTAACCCGTGAGCGCCGCGAGAAAGAGCGCGCGTCCGCCCGGGCGCGTGCGCAGGGTGCGCCCGACCTCGTAGCCGCTCATGCCCGGCAGGCCGAGATCGCACAGCACGACGTCGGGAAGAAACTCGTCGTACACCCGAAGTGCAGCCGGCCCGTCGGCGGCGGTTCGCACCTCGTGGCCGGACAGCGCGAGCAACTCGCCCAGCGATTCCGCCGAATCGGTGTTGTCGTCGACGAGAAGGATGCGGCGGCTGACGGGCGTCGGGTCGGCGCTCATGGAAACGCTGGCCGGATGGGGCGGCGAACCATGCCTGCGGCGAGGCGGCGTCGGGGATGAAGGGACATGCAGTGGTTCTTGTGAATGGCGGCGAGGATGTGTGACCGAAGGCAAATTGGATGCCTCGCCGCCCCGCGGCGCCCTGCGGGGCGTGAGGGCAGGTCGTGCCGCCGCCTTCGGTAAGAGTTGCGCCAAGCCTTGCGGCGTTTGCTATTTTTGCCGGAGGGTCTTGCAGCGCCTGCGCGGGCCGCCGCGGCGTTGCGACGGATGCTGCGAAAAGCCTGCACTACCGGGCGTCAGCAGCGTTTTCACGGGCTGGGGAAGCGCTCCGTGCGAAGGTTTCGCCAAGCGCGCGAACCCAGCGGGTACAGCCTTTGCTTTATGGGTTCCATGGATCGCTCGACGAACTGGCCCCGGCACTTTGCCCCGACCCTCACGAGCCTTCCACCGGTTTCTCCGCTTCGGGCATTCAACTGCGTTGCTCTACCCTCCCTCCGCTGTCCCTCCCGACTCTTGGGCATCGTGGGTCCGAAGTGGTCTTTGTCTTCCGCTGCCGACTAGGCAGCCCGCGCCGTCCGCCCACCCGTCATGCACGGGTCGGCGCTGACCAGCGCCTCACAACCCCGCCGCAGATTCAACGCTGAGCGCGCCTCCGGCGCGCCCTCGGTCAGCGTCGACTCGCGCTTCATCGCGACCCGTCAAGCAAACGCCGCGGATCCGGCTTTGCCGGTCCGCCGGTGTTGCCCCCTGGGGGGAGCGGCCGCAGGCCGCTTCGGGGGGGTCAGTAATTTCCGCGCCGTGATTCGCGACTCTTGCCGCGCGCACTGCTGTCGCGCTTCTCGTTGGTGATCGGCACGCCCGGGGCCGGCTGTGCGCCTTGCGTGCGCTCGGCCATCCAGTCGGAGCTTTGCGTGGTGCCGTCGTCGCCGGTGGCCTGTGCGGCTTCGCTCACCGCATGGTCGGCGCGCGTGGGCACGGGTGCAGCGTGGGGGGCCTTGGCCTGCGTGGATTCGTTGTGCCGCTGCGCGGAGGGCGACTTCATAGGGTTTCTCCTGCGGGGTGATGGTTCGAGAGGGCGGCAACGGCTGTGCCCATGCGGCGGGCGCGTGGCTTGCTGCCCTCGTGAGAAGGGCCGCACCGGCGGCCGAGCGAGCGAAGCCGGACCCGGCGAAGGGCTTCGCAAGCGCCGACTGTTTCGCCGCCAACCGCCACCTGCCCGTGACCTTCATCCAGCATCTGCCCGCGCGCCGCTACTTCGTCCGGGTGCCGCTGTGGGCGCACATCACGCCGCCCACGCCGCCGGAGACGCCGCAGCCCATCGTGCCGCCGCCTCCGCCGCCCGGGCCGGACGTGGTCCCGCCCGACATCGACGACCCGATCCCGGGGGAAACGCCGCTGCCGCCGGTGCACGAGCCGCCGGGCATCCAGCCGCCGATGGCCATGCGCCGCCGGCTGCTTCACTGAGTCACTGAGGAGACCGCCATGCCCAAGGCCTGGAGCGACAAGCGCGAGCGCCAGTACGAGCACATCAAGCAGGGGCTCGAGAAGCGCGGCAAGCCCGACCAGGTGGCCGAGGAGATCGCCGCGCGCACCGTCAACAAGGAGCGGGCGCAGCACGGCGAGGCCCGCGAGGCCAGCCGCAGCTCGACCGAAGACATGCCGGCCAGCCGCCGCGGCGGCCTGCATGCGCATCAGGGTGAGGGCGGGCGCACCTACGAGCAGCTCTACAACGAGGCGAAATCCAAGGGCGTGAAGGGCCGCTCGGGCATGAACAAGTCGCAGCTCGAGAAGGCGCTGGCGCGCTGATACGGCGCGCACTTGGAGAAATCCCTTGCCGCGCGAGGGCGGTATGCGGGTTGCCGGCCTTGGGGCCTGCGCGGGCGAAGCGGTTCGCGCTCACTTCCTCAAGGAGACACACCATGCTTCATCCCTCATTGCGCTGGGCCGTCTGTCTGGCGGCATCGTTCGCCCTGCTCGGCCCGGCCGCCGCTCAGACTTCCGGCACGCGAACGCCGGGCGCCACCAGCGCCGGCACGGGCGATCAGAGCAGCGGGGTGACGCGCACGCCGCCGGCCATGCGCGACCAGACGCCTGAGTCACGCCACCGCGGCTCGATGCACGAGGACCGCATGCCCCGCCACATGCGCCAGGGCAGCACGGCCGCTTCGCCGTCGGGCACCGCCGCCACGCTGCCGCAAGACGACAACCGCATGGCCAGCGACCTGAGCCGCGACTGCGCGCCGACAGCGGCGGGCACGACCACGCGGCCGATCACGCAGAACCCGGCGTTCCGCAGCGAGATGTCGCAATGCACCAGCGAATCCAACCGCGACCAGCGTGCGGAATGCGTGCGGGAGCTGTGGGCCAGCAGCGGCGGCACGGCCGCCTGCATGTGAGGCCGGGTCAGGGACCTACTGTTCTCGCCGCGCCAGCAGTTCGGCGCGCGTGAACGGCTGGTCGCGGCCCGACAGCGACAGCGCCATGCGCGTCACCAGCCCGTGCGTGTTCATGGGCGGCGCGGCGGCCGGCGTGCCGGTGAACCACAGCAGCATGAGCGCGGGCAGCCACAGCGGCGCGGACGGCGGCGTGCGCCGCCCGTGTGTCGCGGCGAGCACCACCGCGCTCACGAGGAGGCCGAGCACGAAGCCGGCGACAACCTCGGACGGCGAGTGCACACCGATCACGAGCCGCGACAGCGCCACCACCGCCGCGAGCACACCGCCCGCGCCCCAGGCCAGCAGCCGCAGTGGGCGCGGTGCGCGCGAGGCCGTGAGGCCCAGCAGCGGTGGCAGCACGGCGGCCGCAAACATCGCGTGGCCGGAGATGCCGGTGAAGTCGAAGGCCGCGCTGCCGATGCCCCAGCCGATGAAGGCGAGCTTGGTCACGAGGGTGATGCCTGCCGCGCCGCCGAGCAGCATCAGCCACCACGGCACCAGCGGCCAGGCGTGCCGCCGGCGCATGAGCCACAGCGACACGGCCAGCGCCATCGGCAACAGGATCTGCGCCTCGCCGAGCCGCGTGATCAGCAGCCAGAAGAGGGCGGGTTCGGTGTCGGTGGGCATGGCGGGGATGCTAAAGGCGAGTACGTGATGCTTCGCGCCGCCGGTATGCCGCTTGCCGTTTTCGATGGACTGAATTGGACGAAGGAGTCGACATGACACAGGTATCGCAAGTGATGACCCGCGGCGTGCGCACCATGTCGCCGCGCGACACGATGCAATTCGCCGCGCAGGCAATGGATGAACTCGACGTCGGCGTCATGCCGGTGTGCGACGGCGACCGCCTCGTCGGCATGGTGACCGACCGCGACATCACCATCCGCGGCGTGGCCCAGGGCTGCGCGCCCGAGAACACGCCGCTCGCCGACGTGATGAGCCCGGACGTGCGCTGCTGCTACGAGGACGAGGCGGTGGAAGACGTGGTCGACCAGATGCAGGAAGCGCAGATCCGCCGCCTGCCGGTGCTCGACCGGCAGAAGCACGTGGTGGGCATCCTGAGCATCGGCGACGTGGCCGCCAAGGCGGCGACGAGCGATGCGGACGTGGGCGAGACGCTGTCGGGCATCTCGGAGCCGGCCGAGCCGGATCGCTCGAACCTGTCAGCGCCCAGCGGTGCAGCGGGGGGTGGAGATGCGTCGGGGAAGGCGAGCGGGACGGGGCGGGCCAAGCGGCATTGAGCCGGCTCGCCGCGCTGCGCGCGGGCCCTCACCCCAGCCCTTTCCCGCAAGCGGGAGAGGGGGCAATACGGTCCGACGCGGATTACCGCTCTGCAGCCTGAGTCGCGCCGGCCTGCTCCCTCTCCCCCTCCTCGGGGGAGAGGGTCGGGGTGAGGGGGCGCATGAAGCGCGGTGACCCGTCAGGCCAGCACCCGAAGCAACCAGGCATTCAGATCGCTGATTTCTTCAGCACAAACCGAATGCGGCATCGGGTACTCATGCCACTCGACGCGGTGCCCCAGTGCCACCAGCGCATCACGCGAGGCCATGCCGCGTTCTAGACCCACCACCGGATCGTGCTGCCCATGTGCCATGAAGATCGGCGTGGCCTGATTGGCGGCATGCCGCTCGGCTGCGGTCGTCGACGCCAGCGGCAGATAGCCCGACAGCGCGGCGATACCACCAAGCCGCTTCGCATGGCGCAGGCCGGTCAGCAGCGCCATCGCGCAGCCTTGCGAGAAGCCGGCGAGCACCACGCGCTCGGGGGCGATGCCGCGCGACTCCTCGCGCGCGATCAGCGCCTCGACCTCGGCCTGCGCGGCGCGCAGCCCCGGCTCGTCCTCGCGCCGCGCGAGATCGGTGCCGAGGATGTCGTACCAGGCGCGCATGCGCATGCCGCCGTTGAGAGTGACCGGCATCACCGGCGCGTGCGGGAAGACGAAGCGCACCGGGCCGACGGCCGACAGGTCGAGTTCCTCGCAGATGGGCACGAAGTCGTTGCCGTCGGCGCCGAGGCCGTGCAGGACGATGAGGGTGGCGACGGGCGAGTCGCCGGTCTGGTGTTCGATGGTCTCGAGCGGCATGGTGTGAGGCGCAGCGTGGCGGCTAAGTCGTGTCGGCGCCATCGTAAGGCGGCGGCGCGCGCATGCGATGCTTGGGGCTTCGCCGGGGCGGGTGCGCCGCTTGCCTCGATCGGCCAAAGATTCATCGACAGGATTCGTCGACAACTCACGAGGAGGCACCATGCATTTCCGAACCTTGCTGCTGGCTGCGATCGTCGCGCTGACCGCGGGCTTTGCCGCGCTCAACTGGACGGCGTTCACCACGCCGATCGACCTGTCGATGGGCATCGGCACCGTCTACGCGCCCATCGGCGTGATCATGCTGGTGGTGCTGGGCATCGTGGCCGCGCTGTTCCTCGCCTGGGTGATCTACCTGCAGGGCACGGTGCTGCTCGACATGCGCCGCCAGGCCAAGGAACTGCAGGCGTCGCGCGAGCTGGCCGACCGCGCCGAGGCCTCGCGCTTCACCGAGTTGCGCAACTTCATGAGCGCCGAGCTGCTGCGCGTGACGCAGGCGGGCGACGAAGCGCAGAACCGCGTGATCGCACGCATCGAGCAGCTCGAGCAGCGCTCGCGCATGCACACCGAGCAGACGGGCAACACGCTCTCGGCCTACATCGGCGAGCTCGAAGACCGATTGGCGCACCCGCAGACGCATGCCGGCGAAGCGCGCAGCGGCTACGTCACCGACACGCCAGCCCTGCCGCTGCACGGCCGCCCCGACGATTCACGCTGAGTCCGGCCGTGGCGGCGCCGGCTCGGAGTTCCCCGCGTTCAACTTCCGCGCGCGCGCCTCGATGACGAGGAACACGACGGTCGCGATCACCAGCGGCGCGAGGTAGTACAGGAAGCGGTAGGCCAGCAGCGCGCCGAGGATCTGGCTGCGCGCGATGTCGTCGCTGGCGAGCAGCGCGATGAACACCGCCTCCAGCACGCCGAGCCCCGCGGGAATGTGCGTGAGCACACCCGCCACCGCGGCGATGAGCAGCACGCCGAGCACCGTCGGGTAGGGCACCTGCTGCTGCAGCAGCACGAAGATCACGCCGGCGATCACCGCCCAGTTGACGCACGACATGACGAGCTGCAGCAGCGCCACGCGCAGCGGCGGCAACTCGAACTCGTGGCCGCGCACCGCATAGCTGCGGCGTTTGGCGAAGGCGCACATCAGCACGTAGGCCGCGGCCACCGCCACCAGCGCGACGCCGAGTCCGCGCAGCGCCATCGCGCCGATGCGCCAATCGGGCGGCGGCGTCACAGCGCCGATGGCAAACACCACGCCGGCGAGCACCAGGTAGCCGAGCCAGTTGGTCACCAGGCTCATGCCGAGCACGCGCGTGATGACGCTGGTGTCCAGCCCCAGGCGCGAGTACAGCCGGTAGCGGAACGCGAAGCCGCCGACGAGTGAGCCGAGGTTGAGGTTGAAGGCGTAGCTCACGAAGGTGACCGGCACGACGGTGCGCACCGGCAGCGCATGGCCCGTCCACCATTTGCCGAGCAGGTCGAAGGTGCTGTACAGGGCGTGGCTGACGGCGGCCAGCGCCGCGGCCAGCGCGAGGCTCCAGGCGGGCAGCTCGCGCACGGCGGCCAGCACCTTGTTCCACTCGATCTCGCGCGCCTGCGAGAACAGCAGCGTGCCGACGAGCACGAAGAACACGGCCCACAGCGCGCGGCGGGTCCAGGGCCACCAGGGCTTGGACGACAGGCCGGTGCGCGCGGGCTGGCCCGGCGTGGCGTGTGGGACGGCGGTGTCAGTGCTTTCGGCCATCGCGTGCGCTCAGTGGGCGCCCGGCGACGCGCACTCGGGCTCCTTTTCGCCCACACGATCGGCGCCCACCTCGGCTCGCAGCGTCTCGGCCGTGGCGCTGGCGCTGGAGGCCACGGCGGCTGCCGCGTCGGGCGAGACCACGGGCCGAGGCGAGGCGATGGCCGGCGTGTGCGCCGGCAGCCAGCCGGCCCAGGCGGGGAAGCGGCGCAGGAAGTGGAAGACGAAGTAGCTCACCGTCATGCGCCACCAGGTGCGCCGGCGTGCGCGCTCGGGCGAGATCTCCTTGCAGTTCTCGCGCATCAGTCGTTCCAGCCGCTCGCGCAGCACGCCGTTGAATTCGCGGTCGCGGATGATCACGTTGGCTTCGAGGTTGAGCGAGAGGCTCAAGGGGTCGAGGTTGCTCGAACCCACCGTGGCCCATTCGTCGTCGGCGAGCGCCACCTTGCCGTGCAGCGGGCGCTCGCAGTATTCAAAGATGCGCACGCCGGCGCGCAGCAGGTGGTCGTAGAGCAGGCGCGCGGCGACCTTCACGATCGGCATGTCGGGCTCGCCCTGCAGGATGAGGTTCACCTTCACGCCGCGGCGTGCGGCGCGGCGCATCTCTTTCAGCAGCCGGTAGCCGGGGAAGAAGTAGGCGTTGGCGACGATCACCTCGTGCCGGGCCGCGCGCAGGGCGATGCGGTAGTGGCGCTCGATGTCGGTGCGGTGCTCGTGGTTGTCGCGCGTGACGAAGATCGCCTCGGCCTCACCCGCCGGGCGCTGCGGTGCGGGCGCCGGCTGCGCGGCGCGGCGCCGGCCGAACCAGCGGCGCTGGCGGCGCAGTACCGGCTCGATGTTGCTGCGCGCGAAGCGGTGGATCTCGTCCACGATCGGGCCTTCGATCTCGACCGAATAATCCTGCTTGGCCTCCGGCCCGAAGTCGAGCAGGTGATCGGCCGAGTAATTGATGCCGCCCACGAACGCGCGCTCGGCATCGACCACCACGATCTTGCGGTGCATGCGGCGGAACATGGACAGGCGCATGCCCAGCACCGGTGTGGTCGGGTCGAACACATGAACGCGCACGCCGGCTTCGGTCAAGCTGCCGATGAAATCCGGCGTGAGGTCGGGCGAGCCCCAGCCGTCGATGGTGATGTCGATCTGCACGCCGCGCTGCGCGGCCGCGAGCACGCAGGCGTGGAGCGCCAGCCCTACCTTGTCCTGGAACAGGATGAAGGTTTCCAGCAGCACTTCGCGCTGCGCCGCCGCGATGGCATCGAACACGGCGGGAAAGAACTCTTCGCCGTTCTCCAGCAGCCGGAAGCGGTTGCCGCCGACCCAGCGCGACTTCACAACGTGACCTCGGCGGCCAGCGGTGCGTGGTCCGACAGATGCGACCACGGCTTGTGCGGCAGCACGATCGGCCGATGCACGCCGGCGTTGCGCACGTAGATGCGGTCCAGGCGCAGCATCGGAAAGCGCGCGGGAAAGGTGCGCGCCGCGCGGCCGTGCGCATGCGCGAAGACCTCGCGCAGCCCGGCGCTGCGCTGCAGGATGGAATGCGCGTTCACGCGCCAATCGTTGAAGTCGCCGGCGATGACCAGCGGCGCGTCCGGCGGCACGTCGCTCTCGATGCGGCGGCACATCAGGTCGAGCTGGCGACGGCGGTGGCCCTCCTGCAGGCCGAGGTGCACGCAGATGGCATGCAGTTGCATCTCCCTGCCGGGAATCTGCAGCACGCAATGCAGCAGGCCGCGCTTCTCGGGGCCGCTGATCGACACATCGAGGTTGTCGTAGCGCACGATCGGGTACTTCGACAGCACCGCATTGCCGTGGTGGCCCTTCGGATAGACCGCATTGCGCCCGTAGGCGAACTCGGTCCAGATGCTGTCGGCGAGAAACTCGTAGTGCGGCGCGGCCGGCCAGTTGGTCCATTTGGCCGAGTGCTTCTCGTGCGCGCCCTGCACCTCCTGCAGGAACACCACGTCGGCACCCACGCTGCGCACCGCCTCGCGCAGCTCATGCAGGATGAAGCGGCGGTTGAAGAAGCTGAACCCCTTGTGGGTGTTCACCGTGAGGACCTTGACGCTGACTGTGGGGGGTGGGCCGGACATGGATGGCAGGCATCCGCCGCAGGTCGCGCGGGAGTGCCCGCCTGTGCTGGTGCCTTGGTGTTGTCCTCGGGGGAAGGCAAGACGCATACCCAGCGGCGCCGACGGGCGTCCCCGCGTGTTCGGCGCGGGGCGCCGGCAAGCGCTGCGGGCCGAGGCCCGAAGTGCTGTAAATGCTTCACGGGCGGTGCGGCCGCCCCGGCAGATCAGTGAAAGAGGGACGGCTGCTGCGTCGGGGGTACCTGCGGCGTGAACGACGGCTTGCGTGCGGCCGGGCGCGGCTGGCGCTGCATCAACACGGCATGCGGCACGTAGCCGCGCGATTCGAGGTTCCAGCCTTCGGTGGCCCGGGCCTGCGGCAGGGTCTCGATGTGCAGCGTGCCGAGCCGGCGGGCCGCGGCGCGCGTGACCACCGCTTCGCACTGCGCGGGCGTGAGCAGGCGCGCGAAGGCGGTCCAGCGGCGCAGCACCAGCGGGTTGCGCCACGCATCCTCGATCGCCCAGCGCGCGCGCTGCGCATCGTCGGTGCGGCCGGCTTCCAGCACGCGCGGCAGCAGCGCGTGGAAGAAGGTCTGGAACGCCCGGCGCGCCGGCTTGCCCGGCAGCAGCGCCTCGATGCGGCTCGCGCGCTTGCTCCAGCCGGGTGTCAGCAACTGCCGGCTGACGTAGGCCTGCAGCGCCTGCGCCGGGTTCATGAGGCGCAGCCGGTTGGGCGGCAGCACCAGCAGCGGCAGCGCGCTCGCCTCGGCGTGCTCCAGCGGCTCGACGAAGCTGCACAGCACGGCGATGCGCGACCACTGGGCGGCGTTCAGGCCGTCGATGCCGCCGAGCCGGCCGGTCTCGATCTGGCGCACGAAGCCGAGCGCATCGCGAAAGCCGTAGGCCGCCTTGGCCTGATTGGCGCGCGTGCTCATCACGGCGAGGTTGCCCGCGGCGTAGCCGGCGTCGTTGCGCACACGGTCGACGGAGGCATCGCTCGCCTGCAGCGTGGCGCTGGACAGCGGCTGGCGCGTGATCGGGCAGTGCGACACGTCGAGCTGCTGCAGGTAGTGGGGCGTGACCTGCATCGTCTCGAAGCTGCGCCCGCGCAGCCAGGCCTGCAGCCGCAACTGCAGCCACTTGCGCACATGGCGCGTGGGCAGCAGCGTGCGCTGGCCGAAGGTGGCTTGGGCCGCGAGCACGCCGTCGCGCAGGGCGGAGGGCTCCTGCATGTAGGGCGCCGGCGGCAGCACGCCGTGGTGGGCGTGGTCCCAGCCAAGCTCGAAGCCGATGTGCTCGTGGGCGGTGAGGGTGGTGGTGGCGAACAGTTCGGTGCTCATGCGGGCTCTCCATCGATGCGGCGGGATTGCCGCGATGAAAGGCAGTGTCTCGGCCGTGTGGCTCACGGCGTGAGCCTGCGAACGCGCTGTGCATTCGCGTATGCTCTGCCTCGCTGGCTCATCTGGTGAGCCTCTTGCCTGCGAGACAGACGATGGACCGGACCGAACGCTTCTACAAGATCGAGCTGCTGCTGCGCAGCCGCGGCTGCATAGCCTTCGAGACCCTGCGCGGCGAGCTCGACGTGTCGCGCGCCACGCTCAAGCGCGACCTGCAGTACCTGCGCGACCGGCTGGCGGCGCCCATCGTCTACGACCGCTTCGACAACGGCTACCGCTTCGAGGTGGGCGATGCGTCGACCCGTGGGGCTCGTCACGAATTGCCCGGCCTGTGGTTCAGCGAGAACGAGATCCATGCGCTGCTCACCATGCACCAGTTGCTCGCCGGGCTCGACGACGACGGCGTGCTCTCGCGCCACCTCGCGCCGATGATGGACAAGCTGCAGGGCATGCTCGGCGCTGACGAAAGCGAGGCGCGCGAATTGATGCGCCGCGTGAAGGTGCTCTCTTCCGCGCGGCGGCGCGTGCCGAGCCGACACTTCGAGCTGCTGGGCAGCGCACTCGTGCGGCGCCAGCGCGTGTGGCTGCGCTACTTCAAGCGCAGCGACCGCAGCCAGAGCGAGCGCGACGTTTCGCCGCAGCGCCTCGTGAACCACCGCAACACCTGGTACCTCGACGCCTGGTGCCACTCGAGCGACGGCCTGCGCCGCTTCGCGCTCGACGCCATCCAGGAGGCGCGCGCACTCGACACCAAGGCACGCGCGGTGGCGATCAAGGACCTCGAGGCCGAACTCGACGCCGGCTACGGCATCTACGGCGGCGCCGGCACGCGGGTGAAGTGGGCCGTGCTGCACTTCGATGCCGACGCGGCGCAATGGGTGGCCAACGAAGAGTGGCACCCGAAGCAGAAGGCGCGCTGGCTCGACGACGGGCGCTACGAGCTGCAGGTGCCGTACAGCGACCCGACCGAGCTGGCGATGGACATCCTGCGCCACGGCGACAGCGTGACCGTGGCGGGCGACAAGCAGCTCGCTGCCCTGCTGGCGAAGCGGCTGCGTGCGGCGGTGGCGCGCTACGGTTGAGATCGAGCTGGGTCGCTCGGTCGGCGCCGTCCCGTCGAAGCTTGTCGAAGCGCTGTTTGGTACGCGCTGTGTGCTTGATCGAAGTTTCGGCGCGTTGTTGAGGCAGGCCGGGTCTCGCCCCGGCGGGCGAGTTCCTTCTTCTGTCTCGCCAGAAGAAGGAACCAAGAAGAGGCGACCCGAAGGCGTCGCCCCTCGCAGAGCGAGGGGTGCGCTGTGATGCTCGGTCTTTGCAGCCTCGCGCAGAACTCGCTCTGTTCGCTGCGCTCACGGCGCTCGAACAGCCGCGCGAAGTCAGAAGTGGAGGGG
>JAKFDI010000083.1:0-9910 GCA_036676235.1 Rhizobacter sp.
GACCACTTCGTCGCGGCCTATAACACGAACTGCCAGCCCTTCAAGTGGACCGCCACCGCCGACTCGATCCTCGAAAAGCTGCATCGACTTTGCTCACGTATCAGCGGGACGGGACACTAGCGTTCCGCAGCAACGTTTGCACGTCACGCTTCACTGGCTGGGCGACCATGATGATGTTGTGCCGCAGAAACTGCTACGCGGAGCGGAGGACGCGGCTCGCAATGTCGACATGGCGCCGTTCGGTGTCGGCTTCGATCGTATGGGCAGCCTGGGCGGTGCAGGGGATGGGTGGCCTGGCGCTGACCGGCTCAGCAGAACTCAAGACCTTGCGCCTGTTTCAGCGCACATTGGGTGCGGCGATGAGAAGTACAGCAGCCGGCGACCACGTCCGCACGAGGTTCAATCCCCACGTCAGCCTGCTCTATTGCGAGCGGCATGTGCCTCCCGAACCGATAGCGCCGATCCGCTGGACGGTGGATGAGTTGGTGTTGATCGACAGCTGGGTCGGCTATGGCAAGCATGTAGCCCTGGGATGCTGGTGGTTGCAGAGCCGGCAGACCAGTTTCAGCGATTGGTGACAACAGCCTCGGCAGCCGATCGAGCATTCGCGTTGTGCCGAATGGGCCGCCAGTGAGTGGTCAACGTGCCGTTGCCCGCCGCTTCGGCTGTTTCGGCGCACATGGCCGTGGTCTATTGCGGCCGGCCGAAAACCTGCGTCCAGTAGATGCGCATGCCGCGTTCCGGGTTCGTCGCATAAGCGGCGCCCATTTCGGTGAAGTCGGGCGACATGATGTTGGCGCAGTGGGTCGGGCTGGCGAGCCATCCCGCCACGACCTTTTCCGCCGAGCCTTGCCCGCCCGCAACGTTCTCGCCGACGGCGCGCCAGGCGTAGCCTTGCCGCGTCGCGCGTTGCGCGGACGTGCTGCCGTCGCTGCCGGCATGGCCGAGTTCGCTGCGCCGCGCCATGTCGCTGCTGTGCGCGCGCGCGGCGGCGGCCAGTTGTTCGTTCCAGGCGAGCGGTGGTGCAGCGGCGAAAGACTTGTCGCCGCAGTTCCGCGGCTGCGTGCGCGCCGCGTTGACGAGTTCCAGCGTCCTGCGGCCCGCGGCCTGCCAGTCGCCGAGATCCGGCGCGAGCAGCGGCTGCGCGAGGACGATGCGCCAGCGGTTGCCGCGGCGTGAAACACCCATGTCGGTGTAGCGCGGATCGAGGATGGTGCGGCAATGGCTTTGCGCCAGCATCGCCATCACGGCGTCGGCGCGCGTGAGCCCCGAAACCCAGATCAGGCGGCTGGTGGCGGCCTGGTAGCCGACATCATCCAGCCCCTGCGACAGGCCGGTGCCCGGCGGAACGCGCACCTGCGTCAATGCTTCGGAGGGCGCGAGGACGCCCGCTGGCGGCATGCGCGTTCCTTCGCAGCGTTGGGGTGCGCCGCGGTAGGCATTCACCAAGGCCGTGAGTTCGTCGCTGCCTTGCCCATGCGCCGTGCCGGCGGCCAGCAGCGCAGCGCCGATCAAGCAGCGCGCAGTCCTTTCGAGGCCCAGGTTTGCACGTCGATGTGTGTGCAGTGCCATGAAGATCCCGTGTAGGCGCGCGATTGCGGTGCGGCACATCCGGGCTTCGGCAATCGGCGTACCGAGCGATGCGCGCTTGATCAGAATGGCGCCCTCGTGCGCCAAGCGCGCAAGCAGCCTGAACAACCCATGAACGACCAGCCGTCACTCCCCGGGTTCGACCCGCCGCCGAAGCCCACGGACAGCCTCTTCTTCGCTCTCGTCCCAGACGCGGCCGCCATCGCCCGCATCGAGCGGCTGGCGCAGGCCCTGCGCAGCGAGCACGGGTTGAAGGGCAAGGCCATCGACGCGCCGCGGCTGCATGTCACCTTGCACCACCTCGGGAACCACGTGGGGCTTCCGCCGGCGCTGTTGGCGGCGGCGAGCGAGGCAGCGCAATCGATTGTTGCGGCTCCTTTTCCGTTGGTGCTCGATCGCGCCGCGAGCTTTCCGAAGCCGCGCAACTCGCCGTTCGTGCTGCTCACGAACGTCGGTGATGGTGACGGTGACAGCGGCGTCACCGCGTTCCACCGCACGCTGGGCGAGGCGATGAAACGCATCGGCCTGGGCGCTTGGGTGCAGTCGCGCTTCACGCCGCATCTCACCCTGCTGTACGACGATCACCGTGTCGCCGAGCAGACGATCGAGCCGATCGAGTGGATCGCGCGCGAATTCGTGCTGGTGCGCAGCCTGCTCGGCCGCGGCACGCACGTGCCGGTGATGCGCTGGCCGCTGCGTGGTTGACACCGTTCGGCAGAGGCCGTTCAGTATGCTCGTGGCTTTGCAATCCAATGGGATGGACGCATGAAGCTTGTCTTGGGCATCGTGTCGCTGCTGATCGCGCTGGTGATCGTCGGCAAGCTCGCGAGTACACAACTCAGCGCCGTGCGCGATTCCTCCGTGGCGCCGACTGGCGACGCGGCGCAGGCATCCGTGCCCGCGCAGTCGCGCCGCCTTCAGGAGCAGGTCACCACCGACGTGACGAAGGCGCTGGAGCAGGGCACCGCGGCACGGCGCGAGGCAGCCGACCAGTGAGCCGGCCGACACCCATGCGCCACACGCCCCGACGCACCCGATGACTTCACCCGCCGACGAACACGCCATGCGCATCGCGCTCGACCAGGCGCGCAATGCGTGGCTGGTGGGCGAGGTGCCAGTCGGTGCGGTGATCATGCGCGACGGCCAGGTGATCGCCACCGGCTACAACCGCCCGATCACTGAGCACGATCCCACCGCGCACGCCGAGATCGTGGCGCTGCGCCATGCCGCCACCTTGCTCGCCAACTACCGGCTGCCCGAGTGCGAGCTGTATGTGACGCTGGAGCCCTGCGCGATGTGCGCCATGGCGCTGATGCACGCCCGCTTCAAGCGCGTGGTGTTCGGCGCGCCCGACCCGAAAACCGGCGCCGCCGGCTCGGTGATCGACCTGTTCGCCCAGCCGCAGCTCAACCACCACACCAAGCTCGAAGGCGGCGTGCTGGCCGACGAATGCGGCGCGCTGCTGCGCGAGTTCTTTGCCGAGCGGCGCGAGCTGTACCGCCAGCGGCGCGGCACGGTCGCGGCCGAAGGCGACCAACCCGCTGCCGACGAGACCCCGCCCATTCCCGCGGGTGAAGCCACCGAGGTGACCTTGCCTCTGCCGGCCACGCCAACGCCCAAACCATGACGCACGACGACCACGATCACCACCCTCATCATCACGGGCACGACGCGCGGCTCTCGCTCACAGTGTTTTCGCCCGCCGGCGTGGTCGCAAAGGCGCCGGTGCTTCGCCGCGCGGCGAAGCGGCTGACCACGCTCGGCTTCGAGGTGCAGATCGACGAAGCCGCGACGCTCAAGCACCAGCGCTTTGCCGGCGACGACGACACGCGGCTGGCCGCCATCCACCGCGTCGCGGCGCAGGCGCCCGGCGTCGCACTCGCGGCCCGCGGCGGCTATGGCCTGACACGGCTGCTCGACCGCATCGACTGGAAGCTGATCGCCCGCAGCGTCGAGCAGGGCACGCGCTGGGTCGGCTACAGCGACATGACGACCCTGCAGCTCGGCCTGCTCGCGCACGCGACGGGCACCACCTGGGCCGGCCCGCTGGCCTGTGGCGATTTCGGCGGCGACGCGGTCGACGAAGTCACCGAAGCCTGCTTCGGCGAAGCCATGCGCGGCGAGCTGGAGGCGGTGGGCTTTCGCACCGAAGCCGGCTTCGATGGCCTGGGCGTGCGCGGCACCTTGTGGGGTGGCAACCTCTGCATGGTGAACTCGCTGCTGGGCACGCCGCACTGGCCGTCGGCCAAGCTCGTCAAGGGCGGCGTGCTGTTCCTCGAAGACGTGAACGAGCATCCCTACCGCATCGAGCGCAACCTGCTGCAACTGCATCACGCCGGCGTGCTGGATGCGCAGAAGGCGATCGTGCTGGGCGCCTTCACGGCCTGGAACAAGTCGCCGCTGGACCGCGGCTATTCGCTCAAGGGCGTGGTGCAGCACCTGCGCAGCCTGACGAAGACGCCCATCCTCACCGGCCTGCCGTTCGGCCATGTGCCGACCAAGGTAACGATGCCCGTGGGCGCGCGCGTCCAGTTGCTGGTGCAGGGGCGCGACGTGCTGATCGGCTGGTAGGCGCCGACGGCGCGGCCGATACGATTCGCCGCTCACGAAAAACAAGAGGAGACGGGATGTTGGGATGCACGAGACGTGCTTCGCTGCTGTCGGCGATGCTGGGCGCGGGCTTGCTGATCGGCGCTGCGCACGCGCAGGAACTCGAACGGGTGGAGATCACCGGCTCGGCGCTGCCGCGCATTGCCGGCGAAGGGTCGCTGCCCGTGCAGATCATCCGGCGCGACGAGATCGAGCGCAGCGGCGCCACCTCGGTGGTCGACCTGATCCAGCGCCTGCCCGCGATGCAGAACTTCTTCAACGAGGCCGAGTCGGTGGGCAACGGCGCCTCGGGCTTTGCCGGCGCGTCGATGCGCAACATGGGCGAGGCGCGCACGCTGGTGCTGCTCAATGGCCGTCGGCTCGCCAGCTTCGGCGGGCAGACGCTCACCGGCGCGATGGCCGGCGTGGACCTCAGCATCATTCCGTTGGCGGCCGTGGAGCGGGTGGAAATCCTGAGCGACGGCGCCTCGGCCATCTACGGCGCGGACGCGATCGGCGGCGTGGTCAACGTCATCACCCGTCGCAACAGCACCGAGGGCGACATCAGCGTCGGCCTGTCCAGCCCGCGCGGCGGCGCGAAGGAAAAGCGCGTGTCGCTCAGCAAGGGCTTCGGGCGGCTCGAGAGCGATGGCTTCAACGTGCTGCTCGGCGCCACGCTCGAGAAGCGCAGTGCGCTGGCCGCGACCAAGCGCCGCGTGTCGCGCACCGGCATGATCGATTTCGACCTGAACGGCGTGCCGGTGGTGTTCTTCACGGGCAGCGAGCGCTCGACCCCCGGCACGGTGGTGCACGACAACGGCACGCCGGCCGACGGCAGCGACGACTACTACGTGAGCCCGTATTTCGCGGCCAACGGCAGTTGCCCGGCCAAGCACCGCGCGCTCGACGGCGTGTGCTACTACGACTTCGTGCAGGACCTGGAGATCTATCCCGAGCGCGACCGCGCGGCGTTCACGGGCCGACTCGATCTGGACCTCGGCGGCGGCCACCTCTTCTTCGCCGAGCTGCTGGCCGCGAAGACCACCACCACCAGCCGGATCGCGCCCACGGGCGGCGAGCTGCTGGTGGGGCCGGGCTCGCCGTTCTGGTCGGAGGTGCTGTCGGTGAACCCTGCGGCCGTCGACCCCGCCGTGGTCTCCTACCGCAGCGCCGACTTCGGCCCGCGCACTACCGCCGACACCACCGAGGCGCAGCATCTGGCGCTCGGCATGGAAGGCCAGCTCGGCGCGTGGGACTACCACAGCGCCTTCACGCATTCGCGCAACACGCACGCCGCGAAGCTGGCGGGCGGCTGGCTGCGCCTGAACGCATTCGTCAACGCGGTGGACACGGGCCTCGTGAACCCGTTCCTGCCGGTGGGCCAGCAGTCGGCGGCCGCGATGGCCGCGGCAGGCAGCCTGCAGGCGCTCGGCTTCTTCGAGGGCGGGCGGTCCACGCTCGACATGCTGGAGTTCAAGGCGCGGCGGGAACTGATGCCACTGCCCGGTGGCCCGCTCGCGCTGGCTCTCGGCGCAAGCCACATGCGCGAGCAATTCCAGAAGCGCGCCAGCGACCTCGCCCAAGGCATCGGCGACACGCGCTGGGGCGACACGGCGGCCGTCATTCCCTACGGCGCCGACCGCCGCTCGACCGCGGTCTTCGCCGAAGCGGTGGCTCCGGTGACGCGCACGCTGGAACTCACCGGCGCCCTGCGTCACGATAACTATTCGGACTTCGGCGGCAACTCCACCGCCAAGCTGGCCGCACGCCTGCAGCCGACCGAGACGCTGCTGCTGCGCGCTTCGGTGGGCACGGGCTTTCGCGCGCCGTCGGTGCCGCAGGTCGGCGCATCGCGCCAGGCCTACGGCGTGACGGGCGGGCAGTACAGCTGCTCTCCGGCGCTGCAGCAGGTGGCGCAGGACCTGGGCGCGATGTGCCCGGTGGGCAGCGCCAACTACAACGTCTTCGCGGGTGGCAACCCGGCGTTGAAGCCGGAGCGCTCGCGGCAATGGAGTGTCGGCTTCCGGCTCGATCCCGCGAGGTGGCTGACGGTCGGCGCCGATCTCTGGCAGGTGAAGCTGCGCGATGCCATCGGCGTCATCGACGAGGCCGCCCTGTTCGCGGACCCGCTGAAGTGGCGCGACCTGTTCACGACCTACACGGACCCGGTCACCGGCCAGACGCTGCTGGCGGCCGTCAACGCCAACGGCAACCTCGGCGAGGTGGTGCAGCGCGGCATCGACCTCGATGCGCGGGCGCGTTTCACGACGGGGCTCGGCCGGATCACCACGCATCTGGCGCTGACCTACTGGCTGAAGGACAGCTACCAGCTCGAAGCCGGCGGGCCGTTCTTCACCAGCCTCGGCCGCTACGGGCCGGATGGCTTCGTGACCTTTCGCTGGCAGGGGCGGCTCAGCACGACGCTGGAACACGGCGCGTTCGCGCACACGCTGGGCATCGGCTTCCGCTCGGGATACCGCGACCAGCGCTACGCCGCCGCGGACTTCATGATCTTCGACCCCGCCACCTTCACGCCCTACGACTATGACGGCCGCGTGAAAAAGCACATCGTGTTCGACTGGCAGACGCGCTGGCGTGCGGCGAAGCAACTCGTGCTCACGGCCGGTGTGCTCAACGTCTTCGACCGCGAGCCGCCGCGCTCGTTCACCACCGCCGGCGGCGGTCACATGATCGGCTACGACGCCCGCTACCATGATCCGCGCGGCCGCACCTTCTACGCCAATCTCTCCTACAAGTTCTGAGCGCGCCTCGCGAGACCACCATGCCTTTCCCCCGCCTTCGCCCAAGCCTCATGTGTCTGCTGATCGCGGCGGGTGTCGGATGGTCGAGCGGCGCCGCGGCGCAGGCGGCGGGCGTTGCCGATGCCGCGGCCAGCGCCGTTGCCGCCAACCCTTACGGCCTGGAGACGCTGTGGCGCAGCAGCGACTGGATCGCCAAGGCGGTGCTGCTCATCCTGCTGATCATGAGCGTGGGCAGCTGGTACATCACCATCGTCAAGGTGTTCGAGCAGGCGCGCATGAACCGCCAGGCACGCGCTGCCGCCAAGACCTTCTGGAGCGCGGGTTCGGTGCAGCAGGGCACCGAGACGCTGGACGCGAGCAGTCCCTTCCGCTTCATCGCCGAGGCCGGGCTCGAAGCGACGAAGAAGCACGTCGGCCTGTTCGAGCACGTCGACCTGAACCAGTGGGTGACGATGAGCATCCAGCGCGCCATCGAGCGCGTGGGCAGCCGCATGCAGGGCGGGCTGGCGTTTCTCGCGACCGTCGGTTCCACCGCGCCGTTCGTCGGCCTGTTCGGCACCGTCTGGGGCATCTACCACGCGCTCACCGCCATCGGCGTGGCGGGTCAGGCGTCGATCGACAAGGTGGCCGGCCCGGTGGGCGAGGCGCTGATCATGACGGCCATTGGCTTGGCGGTCGCGGTGCCGGCGGTGCTGGGCTACAACTGGCTGGTCAGGCGCAACAAGGGCGTGATGGAAGAAGTGCGCGGCTTCGGCAGCGACCTGCATTCGGTCTTGCTGGCGTCGGCGGGCAAGGGCTGAATCTCCCATGGCGATGAGCTTCGGCCCTGTCGACGGGGAAGACGACGCGCCGATCGCGACCATCAACACCACGCCGCTGGTGGACGTGATGCTGGTGCTGCTCATCATCTTCCTCATCACGATTCCGGTGGTGACGACCTCGATTCCCGTGGCGCTGCCCAAGGAACGCATCGAGGCGCGCGAGACGACACCGCAGACCATCGTCATCTCGGTCGATCGCAGCGGCGCGGTGTTCTGGCACGACGCGCGCCTGCCGAACACCGAGGCGCTGGTCGATCGCCTGAAGGCGGCCGCCGTGCAGCAGCCCCAGCCGGAAGTGCAGATCCGCGGCGATCTCGCCGCCACCTACGAAGGCGTCGGGCGCGTGCTGTATGCGGCGCAGCGCGCGGGCATCGCCAAGGTGTCGTTCATCACCGAGCCGCCGGCACGGGGAGGCTGACCCGATGGCGATGCAGGTCGGCAGTCCCGGCGCGGGCGATGAACCCGAGGTGATGATCGACATCAACACTACGCCACTGATCGACGTGATGCTGGTGCTGCTGATCATGCTGATCATCACCATCCCGATCCAGCTGCATGCGGTGAACCTGCAGTTGCCGGTGGCGCAGCCGCCGGTCGTCGAAGAGCCGCCGCAACTGGTGAAGATCGACATCGATGCGCAGAGCGTGGTGCACTGGCAGGGCGCGGCGCTCGCCGGGCCGCAGGAACTGGCGCAGAAGATGCGCGAGGCGGCGTTGGTGGTGCCGCTGCCGGAGATCCATCTGCGCCCCGACAAGGCATCCCGCTACGAAACCGTCGCCCACGTGCTGGCTGAAACCCGGCGCCATGGCCTGAACCGCATCGCCGTGATCGGCAGCGAGCAGTTCATCGAATGAAGCCGGGCGAACGCAGGGCCGCCTGGCGGCCGAAGAACTCCGGTGGCCGCACGGCCGGCATCGCCGTGGTGATCGGCGTGCACCTGCTGGCGGGCTACGCCATCGTGTCCGGCCTCGGGCGCAAGGTCATCGAGTCGGTGAAGAAGCCGCCGCTCGACGCGGTGGTGATCCAGGAGGTGAAGACCCACACCCACCACACCGCCAGGAACAGCAGGGTCGTCTGCAGCACGCCTGATGGCGTGAAGTGCGCGAGCAGCGTGTGAGAGATTTGCGTGACCGCGAAAACGAAGACCAGGTCGAAGAACAGCTCGGCATAGGTGACGCGGCTGTGCTGGTGCGGCGCGGTCACCCGATACAGCGCGCCGCGGTGCCCGTCCGTCGCCATCGCCCTGTCCCCGCGCCCTGGCCCTGACTAGGCCTCCGGCACCCCGGTCTGTAGTGCCAGCGCGTGCAGCACCCCGCCCATCTGGCCCTTCAGGGACTGATAGACGATCTGATGCTGCTGGACCCGGGATTTACCGCGAAACGACTCCGAGATCACGGTGGCGGCATAATGGTCGCCGTCGCCGGCCAGATCGCGGATCGTCACCTCGGCGTCGGGGATCGCTGCCTTGATCATCGATTCGATATCGTGGGCGTCCATCGGCATCCAACAGGTCTCCAATCCGGCGTTTCGAATCGCAGCCAGCTTCGCTGCGGCGCGGCAGAACTTAGCCCGGCCACCCTTCTACGTCACGCTCCCCGGCACTATATTCCAGGTCCAATGCTTGCAAAGTCCAATCCTTGCAAAATCCCGGGATCGTGGCCCACGATCACAACAGGCTGACCAAAGGCTGACCAAAGAGGCTCTACCTCCATGAAACTCCCCGGCCCCGACCACCCCATCACCATATCGGCGAACCCCAAGCGGGTCCGCGTCTCCGCCGGCGGCGTCGTGATCGCCGACACCACCCATGCCCTGACCCTGAAGGAAGCGAGCTACCCCGCCGTGCAATATGTACCGCGCGGCGACGCCAATATGGCGTTATTGGCGCGCTCCGACCGGGTGACGCACTGTCCCTACAAGGGAGATGCGAATTATTTCAGCGTCAGCGACGGCGGCAAGACGCTGGAAAACGCGATCTGGACCTATGAGACGCCGTTCCCGGCGATGGCGGAAATAACCGGCCATCTGGCGTTCTATCCGGACAAGGTCACGATCGAGGAAGTCGGCTGACGCTACGACGAGCCACACGCGCCGCCTGCCCCGGCTGCGGGTGGACCTTGCTCAATCCGGTTCCCGGTTGCAACATCA
>JAKFDI010000084.1:0-1789 GCA_036676235.1 Rhizobacter sp.
GACGCTGGCGCACGCGCAGGCGGCCGGTGAGCGAACCGTCGAGGCCGAAGCCGTTGAGCTGCACGTCCTCGCCGAGCGCGAGCGTCAGGTCGAGATCGAGCGGCGTGGCGACGCCACGCTTGGGATCGACCGGATCGAGCACGACCACGTCGGGCGAGGCGGATGCGCCTTCGTCGAGACGCTCCAGGTCGATGCGCGCCGACGGCACGCCGACGGTGCCGGTCACGTTGAGCGGCTGCTCGGCGGTGTAACGCACCACCACGTCGGGATCGATCACCGCGCGCAGGTCACGCGTGTCGGATGCCAGCACGTTGGCGCCGCGCACGCTCAGCACGAGCGGCGTGTCGTTGCCGTACCAACCCAGCGTGCCATCGAGGGTGAGCGTGCCATCGCCCGACTTCAGGCTGCCGCGGATGCGTGCGCTGCCATCGGGCTGCGCGTCTAGGCGCACATCGCCCTGCTGCAACGTGATCGCCAGCGCCGGCAGTTCGGTGTTGAATTCGGACAGGTGCGCCTGGCCGCCCAGCGTCGGTTGCGCGCGCGTGCCGCCGAGTGCGATGCGGCCATCGAGACGGCCTTTCGGCTCGACGATGTCCGGCGAGAACAATTCCATCCAGGTCAGTTCGTCGGTGTTGAGCGCGACTTCGCCGGACAATGGTGCGTACGCGTCCCAGCCAGTGCTGATGCGCGCATCGACGCGCCCATCGGTGTTGAGCGTGGTGCCGAGGATGGCAGTGATGCGCTGCGGGTCGAAGATCGCGTCCAATGACAGATTGTCGTAGGCGACGATCTCGCGCCGCGCGCGTTCGCTCAGCTTCAGGCCGCCACCGGCGGACGTGATCTTCGCGCTGCCGCGCCAGCTGTTGCCGACCGGGCGCAGTTGTCCATCAATGGCGATTTCGCCACGCAACAACCATGGCCGGCCGTCGTCGCGTTCTGGCAGGTAAGGCGTGAGCAGCGTGAGCGGCAAGCCGTTGCCGTCGACATCGAGTCCCCGCCGCGGCCAGTCGGCGCTTGCGCACAGGGAGCCACCACCGCTGGAATCAAGGCAGGCGCGCGACAACGCGCCGTTGCGACCTGCTGTTGAAGAGGATGTCCACGAAAAGCGCGCCGGTTGCTGCAGGCGCCAGGTCGCGCCTTTCACCGGCGCGAGCTGCAGCGATGCCAACGCGCCCTGCCACGTGTTGCCGCGCTTGTTGGCGTTACCGCTGAGCGCAAGCCTGCCGAGGTCGCTGTGCGCATCGCCTTCGAGCTGCAGCTGCTCGACCGCACCGCGCGCGTTCACGCGCAGGCTGTCGACGGCGATGCCGACGTCGAGCCCCTGCGCTTCGATCGCGATCGCGCCGTTGCCGTTGCGCCATGGCAAGCGCCCGTGGGCCTGCAGCGACTCGGCGCGATAGTCACCCCAGCGCAAGCCGTTGCCGTCGAGGTCGGCAGCGACGTTTGGTGCATCGCGCGCGCCGCTGAGCGCTAGCGTGCCGCGCAACGTGCCGGCCGCATCCGGCCACAGGTCGTTCAGATGCAGCGGTGCAAACCGTGCATCGACATCGAGTTGCTTGCCGACGTGGCCCTTGGCGTCGACACGACTGTTGCCCAAGGACAATGCGAGATCGCCATCGACTTCCTCGCCACGCAGGACGAACTTGCCGTGCCCGGCAAGCGCGCGCCCACGCAGGCGCCCACCGAGTTGCGGCACGTCGAGGCTGGCATCGAAACCACCACCGTCACGCGCCGTGCCGCGCGTGGCGAGCTTGCCGTTGACCGCGCCGTTCCAGCCCGGGAAGAAATA
>JAKFDI010000085.1:0-128583 GCA_036676235.1 Rhizobacter sp.
TCTTCTGCAGTTGACGCACGAGCATCGACAGGCTGAAGCAGATCACGAAGTACACGGCGGCGGCAACGAGGTAAGTCTCCACCGGGCGGTTGAAGTTCTTGCCCGCGATCTCGAAGCCCTTGAGCAGGTCGTAGGCGCCGATCGCATACACGAGCGAGGTGTCCTGGAACAGGATGATGGTCTGGGTGAGCAGCACTGGCAGCATGTTGCGAAAGGCCTGCGGCAGCACGATGAGCTGCATGCACTGCCGGTAGTTCATGCCCACCGCGTAGCCGGCGTAGACCTGCCCCTTGGGCACGCTCTGGATGCCCGCACGCATGATCTCGGAGTAGTAGGCCGCCTCGAACACCGTGAAGGTGATGATGGCCGACAGCTCCGCACCCATGGGCTGGCCGATCAGCATCGGGATGAGCAGGAAGAACCACAGGATCACCATCACCAGCGGGATGGAGCGCAGCGTGTCGACATACAGCGCCGCCGGCACCATGAGCCACTTCTTGCCCGACAGGCGCATGAGCGCGAGCACGGTGCCGAGCACGATGCCGCCCACCATCGCGATCAGCGTGAGCTGGATGGAGAAGAAGAAGCCCTTGGCGATGTAGCTGGAAACGACCTGCCACGTCAGGAATGAAAAATCGAGATTGAGGTTCACCGGCCTTCTCCGATCATCCCCGGTACCTGCACGCGGTGTTCGATGAACAACGCGATGCGGTTGATGGCAAAGGCCGAGATGAAGTACAGCCCCGTCACGGCGAGGTACACCTCAACGCCGCGCGAGGTTTCTTCCTGCACCTGCATGGCGTACATCGTGAGCTCCGCCACGCTCACCGCGAAGGCGACGGACGAGTTCTTGACGATGTTCATCGACTCGCTGGTCAGCGGCGGCACGATGATGCGAAACGCCATCGGCAGCAGCACGTAGCGGTAGGTCTGCGGCAGCGTGAGGCCAATGGCCAGGCCCGCGTAGCGCTGGCCGCGCGGCAGGGCCTGGATGCCGGCCTTCACCTGCTCGGAGATGCGCGCCGAGGTGAAGAAGCCGAGCGCGAACACCACGAGGATGAAGCTCGGCACCTGCTGCAGAGAGCGGAACATCGACGGGATGACGTGGTACCAGAGAAAGATCTGCACCAGCAGCGGGATGTTGCGAAACACCTCGGTCCAGGCATTGCCGAACCACACCAGCGGCTTGCTCGGCGTGGTGCGCGCAATGCCCACCAGCGAACCCACCACCAGCGACAGCACCAGAGACAGCAGCGCCACGCTGAGCGTCCAGCCCCAGGCCGACATCAGCCATTCGAGGTAGGTGCGGCCACTGCCGTCGTCCTGCAGGAAGACCTGCCAGTCCCATGTCATGTTCAAGCTTGCCTCCCCGGCATCGTCGTTCGCTGCGCGCGAAAGAAAAAGCGCGGTGCGGTGAGCCCGCGCCGCGCCTCATGCACCGCAGGCAAGCCCCGCGCCAGAGCGCGTAGAAGCCTGCCCGAGTGCCGCACGCGCCGAAGCATCACTTCTGCGCGTAGTCCTCCATCGGCTTGTCGTTCGGGTTCGCCCAGGCGTCCTTGGTGGCGGCCGACATCGGCAGGCCGATCTTGGTGTTGTTGGGCGGAATCGGCTGCATGAACCAGGTGTCGTAGAGCTTGGCGAGTTCGCCGCTCTTGATCATGCCCTTGATGCTGTCGTCCACGGCCTTCTTGAATGCCGGGTCGTCGCGGCGCAGCATGCAGGCGATGGGCTCCACGTTGAGAACGTCGCCGACGATCTTGAAGTCGGCCGGGTTCTTCGACTTGGAGATGTTGGCGGCCAGGATGGAGCCGTCCATCACGAAGGCGTCGGCACGGCCCGAGGCCAGCAGCAGGAAGCTGTCGGAGTGGTCCTTGCCGAAGACCTCCTTGAAGTCCACGCCTTCGGCGCGCTTGTGCTTGCGCAGCGTCTGGACCGAGGTGGTGCCGGTGGTGGTGGCGATCGTCTTGCCCTTCAGGTCGTCGATGTTGTCGATGCCGGAATCGGCCTTCACCGCCATGCGCACTTCCTCGACATAGGTCGTGACGGCGAAGGCCACGTCCTTCTGGCGTGCGCGGTTGTTGGTGGTGGAGCCGCACTCGAGGTCGACCGTGCCGTTCTGCATCAGCGGAATGCGGTTCTGCGAGGTCACCGGCTGCCACTTGATGTCGAGCTTGGACATGTCCAGCTGCTTCTGCAGGTCGGCGGCGATGCGCTTGGCCATCTCGGTGTGGAATCCCGTGTACTTGCCGTCGCCCACGGTGAACGACAGTGCCGACGACTCGCGCGCGCCCAGCGTGATGGAGCCGCTGTCCTTGATCTTCTTGAGCGTGTCGGCGTGAGCCAGCCCGACGGCCATCACCGCGGCCAGCGCGAGCAGGGTTTTTTTCATTGCAGGACTCCTTGTGAGAGATTGGAAAGAGAGGGATCGGAATTCTAGGGACGGCCCCCGTGCGCAGAACCACGTAGAACCCCGCGCCTGTTGCGTTGCCGCAGGGTTCGGAACGCGGCCTAAGGCGTCACGCGCCGGCGCGCAAGAACTCCCACAGCGCCTGCGCTCCGGGCTTGGCGTGGCGCGCAAACTCCGGCCGCTCGCGGTAGATGCGCATTTCCATCGACAGCTCGCACAGCCCGGCCGGCGCGGCGCGCACCAGGCGCCGGCTCTTGAGTTCCTTCTTCACCGAACTGCCCGGCAGGAAGGCGACGCCGTGCCCTTCCTGCGCCATGGCCTTCAGGCTCTCGGCCATGTCGGTCTCGTAGATCGGATCGAGCCCCAGCGGCTCGGGCGAGAGCTTGCCGATCTGCTCGACCATCTGGCCGAGGTAGGCGCCGGCCGCATAGGCGAGATACGGCACCTTCTGGCCCGGCGCCGCGGGCAGGCGAAACATCGGCTGGCCGTTGGCGTCGGCGCGCGCATAGGCGGCGAAAGTTTCGCGCCCGAGGCTCAGCATCTCGTAGCGCTCGGCGGCCAGCTGCAGCGGCTGCGAGGCATGGTGGTAGGCCAGCAGCAGGTCGCAGTTGCCTTCGGTCAGCAGCATCACGGCGTCGTGCACGTTGAGCGCGATCAGCCGGCTTTTCAGCGCCGGGAAGTGGCGCCGCAGATCCATCACCCAATGCGGGAAGAAGGTGAAGGCGAGCGAGTGCGGCAGCGCGAACTCGATGGTGTCTTTCGCGCCCACCTGGTGGCTGCGCATCATGTTGCGCGTGGCCTGCAGGGCGCCGAGGATCTCGAGCGCCTGCTCGTGCAGCGTCACGCCCGCCGGAGTGAGCCGCGTGGGATAGGACGAGCGGTCAACCAAATCGACGCCGGCCCAGGCCTCCAGCGCCTGGATGCGGCGCGAGAACGCCGGTTGCGTGACATGGCGAAGCTGCGCCGAACGCGAGAAGCTGTGCGTCTCGGCGAGGCTTGCGAAGTCTTCGAGCCACTTGGTTTCCACGGCGGCGCAGTGTAGGCCCAGGCGTCAGGCCACGGCTACACCCGGCTGGGGCGTCGGCGACAGGTCATGCCCGCTTTGCTGCAGCCGCCAGATGCGCTCGTACATGCCGCCCGCGCGCAGCAGTTCGGCATGCGCGCCGCGCTCGACGATGCGCCCGTTCTCCATCACGAGGATCTGGTGCGCGTCGACGATGGTCGACAGCCGGTGCGCGATCACCAGCGCCGTCTTGCCGCGCGCCACGCCCTTCAGCTCGGCCTGAATGGCGCGTTCGTTGGCCGAGTCGAGCGCCGAGGTGGCTTCGTCGAAGATCATGATCGGCGGGTTCTTCAGCAGCGTGCGCGCAATCGCCACGCGTTGCTTCTCGCCGCCCGACAGCTTGAGCCCACGCTCGCCCACCGTGGTGTCGTAGCCGAGCGGCGTGGAGGCGATGAAGTCGTGAATGCGTGCCGCCTTGGCCGCCGCCTCGATCTCGGCCTGGCTCGCGCCGGCGCGGCCGTAGCCGATGTTGTAGGCCACGGTGTCGTTGAAGAGCACCGTGTCCTGCGGCACGATGCCAATCGCCTGGCGCAGGCTCTCCTGCGTGACGTGGCGGACGTCCTGGCCGTCGATCGTGATGCGCCCGGCGTTCACGTCGTAGAAGCGAAACAGCAGCCGAGCCAGCGTGCTCTTGCCGGAGCCCGATGGGCCGACCACGGCCACCGTGCGGCCCGCCGGAATCTCGAAGCTCAGGTCATGCAGGATGGGCCGATTCGCCTCGTAGGCGAAGTCGACGTGCTCGAAGCGCACCGCGCCCTCGCTCACGGCGAGCGGCGTCGCATCCGGCACGTCGTCGACCTCGCGCTGGCGCTCCAGCAACGCGAACATCTTGCCGAGATCGGTGAGGCTTTGCTTGATCTCGCGGTACACCACGCCCAGAAAGTTGAGCGGGATGTAGAGCTGGATCATGAAGGCGTTGATCATCACCAGGTCGCCGAGCGTCATGCGCCCTTCCGCCACGCCGGCGGTGGCGCGCCACAGCATCGCGACGAGCGCCGCGGCAATGATGAGCTGCTGGCCGGTATTGAGCATCGACAGCGTGCTCTGCGACTTGAGCGAGACGCGGTGCAGGTGCAGCAGGTTCTCGTCGTAGCGCTTCGCCTCGAAGCCTTCGTTGTTGAAGTACTTCACCGTCTCGTAGTTCAGCAGCGAGTCGATGGCGCGCGTGTGCGTCTTCGAGTCGATCTCGTTGAGCTGCAGGCGGAACTTGGTGCGCCAATTGGTGACGACGATGGTGTAGGCGATGTAGCTCACGAGTGCCGCCACGGTGATCCACGCGAACCAGGCATCGAACTTCACGCCCAGCAGCGTGAGCACCAGCACCATCTCGAACAGCGTGGGCACGATGCTGTAGAGGGAATACGAGATCAGCGAATGCACGGCGCGCGTGCCGCGCTCGATATCGCGCGTCATGCCGCCGGTCTGGCGCTCCAGGTGAAAGCGCAGGCTCAGCGCATGCAGGTGGCGGAACACCTGCAGCGAGATGCTGCGCGAGGCGCCTTCGGTGGCGCGCGCGAACACCAGCTCGCGCAGTTCGGTGAACAGCGAAGTCGACAGCCGCAGCGCCCCGTAGGCCACGATCAGGCCGATGGGCACCACGAGCAAGGCCCGTGGGTCGGTGGGCGACAGCGTCATGCGGTCGACCAGTTCTTTCAGCAGCAGCGGCACGCCGACGTTCGCCAGCTTGGCCGCCACCATGAAGCCCAGCGCGATGCCCACGCGCCAGCGGTATTCCCACAGGTACGGCAGCAGCTTCTTCAGCGTGGCGCTGTCCGGGCGCGGCTTCTCGCTCGCTGCGGCATCGGCCGGCGTGGGTGAGGAACGGGCTTCGGCGAGTCGACGCATCGTGAAAGAATCGGGCGATCAGGGAACGCAAGAGAAGCAATATGCCCGAGATCACGAATGCCGCGCATCGGCAAGACCCGTTCGAGCCCGCCGGCCTCGCGCCCGAACTGACGCTCGTGATGCGTGTGACGCCCATGCCGGCCGATGCCAACGGCAACGGCGACATCTTCGGCGGCTGGATCATGGCCCAGGTCGACCTGGCCGGGAGCGTACTCGCTGGCGGCCTTGCGAAGGGGCGCATTGCGACGGTGGCGGTGAACGAGTTCCTGTTCAAGCAGCCGGTGTCTGTGGGCGATCTGCTGAGCTTTTATGCGGTAGTGAAGCGGGTGGGCACGACGTCAGTGACGGTGCGTGTGGAGGTGCATGCACAGCGCAATCCGGCTGCGCCGCAGATCGTGAAGGTGACGGAGGCGAACCTCACCTATGTAGCGATCGACAACGGAGGGAAGCCTCGGAAGTTGCCGGTGTAGAAGAAGAAGGCATCAGTCCACAAAGAAATCCATGACGAATTCCTTCGTCCCCGGCGTCACGCTGTACTTCTCCAGATCCGTGACCCCATGCTTCGCCAGCAACTCATCATCAATGAAGAAGTTGCCCGTCGTCGTCTTCGCATCCGAAGTCAAGACCAGATAAGCCGCATCCGACAAAATTTCCGGCGTGCGGCAGCGTGAAATATCCGCCTGCGGAATCATCTGCAGCGCCGCCGTCGCAATCGCCGTGCGCGGCCACAGGCTGTTGACGCCGATGCCGTAAGGCCGGAACTCGCCCGCATGCCCCAGCGTGCATTCGCTCATGCCGTACTTCGCCATCGTGTAGGCCACGTGCGGCGCAAACCAGTGTTCGCGCATCGACAGCGGCGGCGACATGCTCAGCACATGCGGATTGCGCTCCGCCTGCGCCGAAGCGATGAGATGCGGCAGGCAGGCCTGCGTGCACAAATAGGTGCCGCGCACGTTCACGCCGAACATCAGGTCGAAGCGCTTCATCGGCGTGGCCGGTGTCGGCGTCATGCTGATGGCACTGGCATTGTTGATCAGGATGTCGATGCCGCCGAAGCGCGCCACCGCCTGCTCCACCGCGGCCAGCACGCTGGCTTCCTCGCGGATGTCGGTCTGTACCGCCAGCGCCTGGCCGCCGGCCGCCTCGATCTCGGCCGCGGCGGAATGAATGGTGCCGGGCAGCTTCGGATTGGCCTCGGTGGTCTTCGCGACCACGACCACATTGGCGCCGTCGGCCGCCGCGCGCTTGGCGATGGCGAGGCCAATGCCGCGCGAGGCGCCGGTGATGAAGAGGGTCTTGCCTGAGAGGTTCATGCGGTTGTCTCCTGGGATGGAAGTTGTTCGGCAATGAAACGGGCGAGCGCCTCGCCGCAGGCGCGGTAGACCGGCTCGCCGGGGTGGAAGCCGTCGGCGGCCATGCAGTCGGCCGACAGCGCGAGTTCGATCGGCACATGCCACACGTCGCTGCGCGTGGCAGCCCAATGCGCCATGGCGCGATCGTGCGCCAGCGCATCGGCGCCCATCGCCCAGCGCAGCGGCTGCGGCAGCACGGGAAAGCGGTGGATGGGCGGCAGCGGCGCGAACACGACATGGCGCACGCCGGCATGCGCCAGCAGCCAGCCGGCCAGGGCCTCGCGGTGCTGCAGCGCGCGCCGCACCGGCACCTGGTCGATCACGTCGTTGACGCCGAGCATCACCACGGCCACGTCGGCCGCTGCGGGTGCGCTTTGCTGCAGCAGCGGCAATGCCTGCGCGGTGGTGACGCCGCTCTTGGCGAGGAGCTGCCAGACCACTTCGACATTCAGCGACCCTGCGAGGCTGCGTGACAGATGACCGACCAGCGCCTCGTCCTGCGTCGCCACGCCGACGCCCGCGCCCGACGAATCGCCCACGACCAGCAGATGCAGCGCACGGCCGGCGCCGCAGCGGCCGATGCGCGGGCCGTCGGCTTCGGGCAGCGCCAGCGCGCGTCGGCGCGTCGCCACCGCCTGCGCCACCAGCAGCGGCGAGAGCAGCAGCTTGGCGGCCAGCAACATGGCGCGGGGTTTGGCGACCAGGCCCGGTCAGAACTTCGAGAAGTCGGGCTTGCGCTTCTGCAGGAAGGCGCTGAAGGCTTCCTTCGCCTCGGGGCTTTGCAGCCGGTCGCGGAACAGGTTGCCTTCGATGGCGATGGTTTCGGGCACCACCGTCTCGCGTGCGCGGCGCAGCAGCTTCTTGGTCTCGCGCACGGCACCGGGTGGCAGCGCGTTGAAGCGCTCGGCCACACGGCGCGCATGCGTCACCACCTCGGCCGCGGGCAGCACCGCACTGGCAATGCCGCACTCCACCGCTTCGGCACCGGTGAAGGGCGTGCCCAGCAGCAGCCGTTCGGCGGCGCGCACGTTGCCCATGAGCTGCGGCACGATCCAGCTGGAACCGAACTCGGGCACGAGGCCGAGGCTCACGAAGGGCATGGCGAGCCGCGCTTCGTCGGACACATAGACGAAGTCGCAGTGCAGCAACATCGTGGTGCCGATGCCGATGGCCGCGCCAGTGACCGCCGCCACCACCGGCTTGTCGCAGCCCATCAGCGCCTTCATGAAGGTGAAGCTCGACGATTCGCCTGTCGTGGGCGGGCGGCCGGCGAAATCCTCGATGTCGTTGCCGGAGGTGAAGATGCCCGGCTGGCCGGTCAGCAGCACGGCGCGCACGGCGTTGTCGGCCTTGGCGGCGATGAGCGCATCGGCCATCGCCTGGTACATCTCCTGGGTGATGGCGTTCTTCTTCTCGGGGCGTGCGATCTCGATGGTGTAGACACCGTCGAGCACGGCAGTCTTGATGCTCATGTCGTCTCCTGGAGGAATCCGTGAAGTAGCGTGAAAGGGCGTGAAAGGAACGGCGGCGTTTTTACCCTGCGAGCATCAAACGCGCTCGAAGATGCCCGCCGCGCCCTGCCCCGTGCCCACGCACATCGTGACCATGCCGTACTTCAAGTTGTGGCGGCGCAGCGCATGCACCACGGTCGCCGCGCGGATGGCGCCGGTGGCGCCCAGCGGATGGCCCAGCGCAATCGCGCCGCCCATCGGGTTCACCTTGCTGCGGTCGAGATCGAGCGTGTTGAGCACGGCGAGCGATTGCGCCGCGAAGGCTTCGTTCAGTTCGATCCAACCGAGGTCGGCGGCGCTGATGCCGGCGTAGCGCAGCGCGGCGGGAATCGCCTCGATCGGGCCGATGCCCATGATCTCCGGCGGCACGCCGCGGCTGGCGAAGCTGACGAAGCGCGCCAGCGGCTGCAGGTTGAACTGCTTGACCGCCTTTTCGCTCGCAAGGATGAGGCAGCCCGCGCCATCGGACGTCTGCGAGCTGTTGCCCGCGGTGACCGAACCCTTGGCGGCGAATACCGGGCGCAGCTTCGCCAGGCCCTCGAGCGAAGTGTCGCGGCGCGGGCCTTCGTCGATGCTGACGGTGCGCGTCTTGGTGCCCGTCTCGCCGGTCGCGAGGTTCGGGAAGCGGTCGACCACCTCCACCGGCGTGATTTCGTCCGTGAACTCGCCGGCCTCGATGGCCTTGAGCGCCTTCAGGTGCGACTGCAGTGCGAACTCGTCCTGCGCCTCGCGCGAGACTTTCCACTGCTGCGCCACCTTCTCGGCAGTGATGCCCATGCCATAGGCGATGCCGATGTTCTCGTCGCGCTCGAACACGGCCGGGTTGAAAGAGGGCTTGTTGCCGCTCATCGGCACCATGCTCATCGACTCGAGCCCGCCGGCGATCATCACCTCGGCTTCGCCGACGCGGATGCGATCGGCCGCCATCTGCACGGCGGTGAGGCCGGAGGCGCAGAAGCGGTTGACGGTCACACCGCCCACGGTGTTGGGCAGACCCGCCAGCAGCGCGGCAATGCGCGCGACGTTCAGGCCCTGCTCACCCTCGGGCATGGCGCAGCCGACGATGGCGTCTTCGATGGCCTTGGGGTCGAGATTCGGCACCTGGGCCAGCGCGCCGCGCACGGCGGCGACGAAGAGGTCATCGGAGCGGGTGTTGCGGAACATGCCGCGGCCGGATTTGCCGATCGGGGTGCGGGTGGCGGCGACGATATAGGCGTCCTGGATTTGCTTCATCTTGATTCCTCTCGAGATTCGCCCGCCTGCGACGCAGACGAAGCCGATTGCTCCCTCCCCCGCTGGGGGAGGGTTGGGGTGGGGGCCGGCCCGTGGCACACGGCCAACGAGTCGACGATGCGGCTCACGACCGCATCGATTTGTGCGAGCACGTCGTTCGCCCAGAAACGAAGCACCTGAAAGCCTTGGCTGACCAGCCATGCGTCGCGGCGCGCGTCGTAGGACTGCTGGTCGAAGTGCTGGGAACCATCGACTTCGATCACCAGCTTCGGGGCGAGGCAGGCGAAGTCGAGCACGTAGCTGCCGATGGGATGTTGGCGCCGGAACTTCACGCCCAACTGCTCATGACGCAGACGCGACCACAAGCGGCGCTCGGCGTCGGTCATGCCGACGCGAAGCGTCTTGGCATTCGTGCGTGCGGCAGTGGTCGCTTGGTGTTGCATCTTTGCGTGAAGGCAGCGCCCCCATCCCGGCCTTCCCCCAGAGGGGGAAGGAGGAAGACAGCGTCAGTTGCGAACTGGTTTTCCGGTCTGCAGCATCCCCATGATCCGTTCCTGCGTCTTCGGGTTGTCCAGCAGCCCGCAGAAATGCTTGCGCTCCAGCGCCATCAAATACTCCTCGTTCACGAGCGACCCGGCATCCACATCACCCCCACACACCACGTCGGCGATCAGCGCGCCGATGTGGAAGTCGTGCTGGCTGATGAAGCCGCCGTCGCGCATGTTGGCGAGCTGGCCCTTGATGGTGGCAATCGCGTCGCGCCCGGCCACCGGGAACAGCGCCCGTGCCGGCGCACGCCAGCCGCTTTCAGCCATGGCCTTCACCTGCTGCATCGCCACATGCAGCAACTCGTCCTTGTGCGCCACGATCACGTCGCTGTCCAGCAGATAGCCGTTCTTGCGGTTCTCGATCGCGCTCGTGCCCACCTTGGCCGTCGCCGCGCTCATGTAGCTGTCGCGCAGGAAGGCGAAGAGGTCGGCATTCGCATTGCCGGCCGCCGCCATCTCGGCCGCGCGGCGGGCGATGTAGGTGAGGCCGCCGCCCGCGGGGATCAGGCCGACGCCCACTTCCACGAGGCCGATGTAGCTTTCCATCGCCGCCACGCGGCGCGCCGAATACAAGGCAATCTCGCACCCACCGCCCAGCGCAATGCCGCGCACGGCCGAGACCACCGGCACCGCGGCATAGCGCATGCGCAGCATGGCGTCCTGCAACTGTTTGACCACCGGGGCGATGCCCTTGGAGCCGGACTTCATGAACACCGGCATCATCGATTCGAGGTTGGCGCCGGCCGAGAACACATCGTCGGGCGACCAGATCACCACGCCCTTGTAGCCCTCGGTCGTCTCGGCAATCTCCACCGCCTTGAGCAGCCCTTCCACCACCTCATTACTGATGAGATGCAGCTTGGCGGTGATGCTCGCGATCACCACCTCGTTGTCCAGCGTCCAGAGCCGCACCTCACCATTCTTGAACAGCTCGATGCCGGCCTTCAGCGGCGCCTGCACGCCCGAACCCAGCACGTCTTCGGGGAACAACTGGCGCTGGTACACCGGCAGATCACGGCGCGGGATGTAGGCCTGCTTCGCCGGGCTCCACGAGCCTTCCTTCGTGTGCACGCCCTCGCGTCCGTCGAACACCCAGGCCGGCAGCGGCGCGCTGCTCAGCGCCTTGCCGGCGTCGATGTCGGCCTTCACCCACTCGGCCACCTGCTTCCAGCCCGCTTCCTGCCACAGCTCGAACGGCCCCTGGCTGGTGCCGAAACCCCAGCGCATGGCGAAGTCGATGTCGCGCGCGCTTTCGGCAATCGCTTCCAGATGCACCGCGGCGTAATGGAAGCTGTCGCGCACGATCGCCCAGACGAACTGCGCCTGCGGGTTGTTCGATTCGCGCAGCAGCTTCAGCCGCTCGGCCGCCGGCTTCTTGAGCATGCGCGCGACGATGTCGTCGGCCTTCTTGCCGCCGGGCACGTAGTCGGCCTTGGCCGGGTCGAGGCGAAGAATGTCCTTGCCGACCTTCTTGTAGAAACCCGCGCCGCTCTTCTGGCCGAGCGCACCCTGCTCGATCAGCTTGGCGACGACCGGCGGCGTGGCGTAAACGGGCAAGAACGGATCGTCGGCCAGGTTGTCCTGCAGCGTCTTGATGACGTGGGCCATGGTGTCGAGACCCACCACGTCGGCCGTGCGGAAGGTGCCCGAACTCGCGCGGCCCATCTTCTTGCCGGTGAGGTCGTCCACCACGTCGTAGGTCAGGCCGAAGTTCTCGGCCTCCTTGATCGTCGCCAGCATGCCGGCGATGCCCACGCGGTTGGCCACGAAATTGGGCGTGTCCTTCGCACGCACCACGCTCTTGCCGAGCGTGGTGGTGACGAAAGCTTCGAGCTGGTCGAGGATGGCAGGCCCAGTGGTGGGCGTGGCGATCAGCTCCACCAGCGCCATGTAGCGCGGCGGGTTGAAGAAGTGGATGCCGCAAAAGCGCGGCTTGATCTCTTCGGGCAGCGCTTCGGAGAGCTTGGTGATCGACAGGCCCGAGGTGTTGCTCGCCACGATGGCGTGCGGTGCGATGGCGCCGGCGATCTTCTTGTACAGATCGAGCTTCCAGTCCATGCGCTCGGCGATGGCCTCGATGATCAGGTCGCACTCGCGCAGCTTGTCGAGATGCTCTTCGTAGTTCGCCTGCGCTATGCGCGACGCCAGCTCGGGCACGCCCAGCGGCGCCGGCTTGAGCTTCTTCAGGCCTTCGACGGCCTTGGTGACGATGCCGTTCTTCGGGCCTTCCTTGGCGGGCAGGTCGAACAGGATCACCGGCACATTGACGTTCACGAGATGGGCGGCGATCTGCGCGCCCATCACGCCGGCGCCGAGCACGGCCACCTTGCGCACGGGGAATCGGTTGCTCATGGGTGTTTCCTTCTTCAATGCGCCGATCACTCGACGCGGATCCAGGTCTGGTTGCGGTAGAACGGCCCGATGTAGCCGCGCACCTCGAGCGTCTTGCCGGCATCAAGGGGCTTCAGGCGCAGGCGGTACGACTTGCCGTTGTTGGGGTCGGTGATTTCGCCGCCGGTCCACACGGCCGCGTCGCCGGCGTCGCGCTTGGCGTTCTCGATGATGGTGAGGCCCACCAGCGGCTGGTTCTTTCGCTCGTCGGTGCACTTCTCGCACACGGCATCGGGCTTGGTGGCGGGGTCGAGCAGCTTCTCGATGCGACCGGTGAGCACGCCGCCCGATTCGCTGATGCGCACCAGCGACTTCTCTTTCCCGGTGTCGTCGTCGATGGTCTTCCACAGGCCCACCGGCGTGGCCTGCGCCCAGGCCGCGGCCGAGGCGGCGAGGGCCAGCGCGGCGATGGCGATCTTCAGCATGCGCGTCTCCTTTTTGTTGTGCCGACTGCGGCGTGTCAGAACAGCGCTTCGTCCATCGCCATCAGCGAGGCCGAGCCACTGCGCGCCGTGCGAATCAGCGTCGCCGTTTCCGGCAGCAGCTTGGCGAAGTAGAAGCGCGCCGTCGCCAGCTTGGCCTGGTAGAACGGATCGCCACCGTCCAGTTTGGCCAGCGCCACCTTCGCCATGCGCGCCCAGAAGTAACCGAACACCAGGTGGCCGCACACACGCAGGTAATCCACCGCCGCCGCGCCCACCTCGTCCTGATTCTGGAAGGCCTTCATGCCGATTTCCATCGTCAGCTTGGTCACCTTCTCGCCGAGGTCTGCCAGCGGGTTGACGAACTCCTGCATCGCCTCGTTGGTGCCCTCTTCTTCCACGAACTCCTGCACCAGCTTGCCGAACTTCTTGAGCTTGGCGCCGTTGTCACCCAGGATCTTGCGGCCCAGCAGGTCCAGCGACTGGATGGTGTTGGTGCCCTCGTAGATCATGTTGATGCGCGCGTCGCGCACGTACTGCTCCATGCCCCACTCGCGGATGAAGCCGTGGCCGCCGAAGACCTGCATGCAGTGGGAGGTGGCGATCCAGCCGTTGTCGGTGAGGAAGGCCTTGATGATGGGCGTGACGAGCGCCACCAGGTCGCCGGCCTCCTTCTTCACCTCGTCGTCGTCGGACGAGACTTCCTTGTCGAGCTGCAGCGTGGTCCACATCGCCAGCGCCCGGCCGCCTTCGGCGTAGGCGCGCGCGGTGAGCAGCATCTTGCGCACGTCGGGGTGCACGATGATGGGATCGGCCGGCTTGTCCGGCGCCTTCACGCCCGACAGCGAACGCATCTGGATGCGGTCCTTCGCATAGGCCGCGGCGTTCTGGTAGGCCACTTCGGTCAGGCCCAGCGACTGCATGCCGACGCCCAGGCGCGCCGCGTTCATCATCACGAACATCGCCGCCAGGCCCTTGTGCGGCTGGCCGACCAGCGTGCCCACCGCGCCGTCGAGGTTGATCTGCGCGGTGGCGTTGCCGTGAATGCCCATCTTCTCTTCCAGCGCACCGCAGAAGATCGGGTTGCGCGCGCCCAGCGAGCCGTCCGCGTTGACCAGGAATTTGGGCACGACGAAGAGCGAGATGCCCTTGCTGCCGGCGGCTGCATCGGGCAGGCGCGCGAGCACCAGGTGAATGATGTTGGGCGCCAGGTCGTGTTCGCCGGCCGAGATGAAGATCTTCTGGCCGGTGATCTTGTAGCTGCCGTCGCCTTGGGGTTCGGCCTTGGTGCGCAAGAGGCCGAGGTCCGTGCCGCAATGCGGCTCGGTCAGGCACATGGTGCCGGTCCATTCGCCGCTGGTCAGCTTGGGCAGGAAGGTCTTCTTCTGCTCGTCGGTGCCGTGCGCGTGCAGCGCTTCATAGGCGCCGTGCGACAGGCCGGGATACATCGTCCACGCCTGGTTGGCCGAATTGAGCATCTCGTAAAAGGCCTGGTTCACGAGGAAGGGCAGGCCCTGGCCGCCGAATTCGGGGTCGCAGCTCAGCGCCGCCCAGCCGGCTTCCACGTACTGCGCGTAGGCTTCCTTGAAGCCCTTGGGCGCCGTCACCTCGTGCGTGTTCTTGTCGAGCGTGCAGCCCTCTATGTCGCCGCTCTGGTTGAGCGGAAACACCACCTGCGAGGCGAACTTGCCGCCTTCCTCGAGCACCGCGTTGATCGTGTCGGCATCGATCTCGGCATGCGGCGGCAGCGCGCGCAGCTCGTCGACGACGTTGAGCACCTCGTGCATCACGAACTGCATGTCGCGCAGGGGCGGGGTGTACTGGGCCATGGGTCTCTCCTGAAGGGTGGAATCGGTCAGCGCTTCGCCCGGCGGGCGGGCTTGGGCGCAGGGGTACTGAGGGAATCGGAAGCGAGGTAGTGGTCGACCACGCGCGCGAAGCCGATGCGCGCACGGTCGAGCGCGCCGGGAATGCGCAGGAAACGCTCGTCGTGGTGCAGCGAAAGAATCAGCCCGTGCACCTCGAACAGCATCTGCATGGCATCGGTGTCGGGGCGCAGATGGCCTTCTTCGACGGCGATGCGAATGGCGCGCGCAAGCGCCGAATGCCACGACCGCACCATGTCGGCCAGCGCGTCGCGCACCGGGCCGGGCCGGTCGTCGAACTCGACGGCACCGCTGATGTAGATGCAGCCGGAATCAAGCTCCACCGCCACGCGCTGTACCCAGCGCTCGAACAGCGCACGCAGCCGCGGCAGGCCGCGCGCCTCCTGCACGGCGGGGAAGAACACCTCTTCCTCGAAGCGGCGGTGGTATTCGCGCACCACCGAGATCTGCAGCTCCTCGCGCGAGCCGAAGTGGGCGAACACGCCCGACTTGCTCATGTGCGTGAGTTCGGCGATGGCGCCGATCGACAGGCCTTCCAGCCCCATGCGCGAAGCCAGCGTGAGCGCGGCCTCGAGGATGACGGCGCGCGTCTGCTGGCCTTTGTGCAGCGCGCGCGGCAGGGCGGCATCGGCGTCGGACAGAACGGTGGATGGCAAGGCTTCGTTCACGGCGGCAGGCATGGAAGGAACGGGCGCGGCTCGCCCGAAAAGAAACGAACGATCGTGCTTTTTTGAGATACCGTCAAGTGTCGACCGACGAATGCCAGTGCCGGCTGGGGTTGATCGCGCCGCCCCCGCCGGGCGGCGCTCGCGCAGGCGCCTCGTACCATGCCCGGCTCACATGACAGGAACAGCGTGATGAAGATCGGCGTGGTGGGGTTGGGCGCAGTGGGCGGTTTTCTGGCGGCGCGACTGGCTGCCGCCGGCCATCAGGTGTCGGCACTGGCTCGCGGCGCGACGCTGGCCGCCGTGCGCGCCCACGGCCTGCGCGTGCAGCAGCAGGACGGCATGTTGCGCACATCGCTGACCGTGAGCGACGACCCACACGCGCTCGGCCCGCAGGATCTGGTCATCGTGGCGCTGAAGGCACAGGCGCTGGAAGCCGCTGCGCCCAGCGTGCAGGCGCTGCTGGCACCGGGCGGCGTGGTGATGCCGGCCATGAACGGCGTGCCGTGGTGGTTCCTGCAGGCGCAGTCCGATGGCGGCGCAACGCGGCTCACCAGCACCGATCCGCAGGGCCGCATCGCCGCGGCGCTGCCGCTCGATCACGTGCTCGGCTGCGTGGTGCACTTCGCCAGCAGTTGCCCGGAGCCGGGCGTCGTGCGCCACGGCTTCGGCGAGCGGCTGATCGTCGGCGAACCGCGCGGCCGCGCGTCGGCACGCTGCGACGCAGTGGTCGCCGCGCTGGCCGCAGCCGGCCTGCAGGTCGAGCGCAGCGACGACATCCGCCGCGACATCTGGTTCAAGCTGTGGGGCAACATGACCATGAACCCGGTGTCAGCGCTCACCGGGGCCACCGCCGACCGCATCCTCGACGACCCGCTGGTGGCCGCCTTCATGCTGCGCGCCATGGCCGAAGCGGCCGAGATCGGCGGGCGCATCGGCTGCCCCATCACCCAGTCCGGTGAAGAGCGCATGGGCGTGACGCGCCAGCTCGGCGCCTTCAAGACCTCGATGCTGCAGGACGCCGAAGCCGGCCGCGGCTTGGAGCTCGACGCGCTGGTCGCCGCCGTGCACGAGATCGGCGAGCGCGTGGGCGTGCCCACACCCAACATCGGCGCCCTGCTCGGCCTCACACGGCTGATGGCGCGCCGGCGCGGGCTGTACCCGGCCTGAAGACTGTGGCCGCCACGCTGCGAAAGCCGCGTGGCTATTGAGGGCAAACCCCGGATTGGATTACGCTTGCCTGCAAGGAGCGTGCTCACGTGGAAGTGCTTCAACTCGATGTGTCCGGCCGGCCCCAGTCATGGATCTCGGCCAGGGAAGCGGCGGTCATCTACGCCTGCGACGGCATCGCCTGGACGCTGGGCGACGCATTCACCGTGCTGCGCGGCGGCATGCAGCGGCGCACGGGGCTGCAGTCGCGCATCGACGTGCATCCCATCGTCGCGGTGCGCGGCGCGGTGCCCAGCCGGGCATGGCGGCAGACGCCGGCGATGTCGAACCCCAAGCTCTTCGCCCGCGACCGTCATGTGTGTGCCTATTGCGGCCACCACCACCACGCCGACGACCTGACGCGCGAGCACATCGTGCCCACCTCGCGCGGCGGGCGCGACCACTGGATGAACTGCATCACCGCCTGCCGCCCCTGCAACGGCCGCAAGGCGAACCGCCTGCCCGAAGAGGCGCACATGACGCTGCTGTACCTGCCCTACGTGCCCAGCCTGCACGAGGACATGATCCTGCGTGGCCGGCGCATCCTCACCGATCAGATGGAATTCCTGCTGGCCAGCGTCCCCAAGAGCAGCCGCCTCCACGCCTGACTGATTCCCCGCATGGGCCACATGGGCCATCGACGGCTCCGGTGGGCGCGCCCACAATGACGGCTTCCGACGCGAAACATCGCGCGCCGACCCTGTTCCTGCGGAGATTTCCATGAAGCGTTCCCTCGTCACCCTCGCCCTCGCGGCGGCGCTTGCCGCCTGTTCCACCACCAGCCCCGACGTCATCCAGCGCGGCGACGCACAGCGCCTGTCGCAGGTGCAGGACGCCACCGTACTGTCGATCCGCCCCGTCACCGTCGAGGGCACGCAAAGCGGCGTCGGCGGCGCGGCGGGCGGCGTGATCGGCGGCGTGGCCGGCTCGTCGGTCGGCGGCCACCGCGAGCAGATCGCGGTGGGTGTGCTCGGTGCCGTGGCCGGCGCGGTGATCGGCAACCTGACCGAGCGCGCCGCCACGCGCGAAAGTGCGGTCGAGATCCTGGTACAGCTCAAGAACGGCGAGCGCCGCGCGATCGTGCAGGCCGACGGCAGCGAAGAACTCCGCCCCGGCGACGCAGTGATCCTCGTCTCCAGCGGCGGGCGCACGCGCGTGACGCGCGCACCGGTCGTGTCGCCGCGCAGCTGACCCAACGTCCTTCGTGCAAAGCGCGCTTCGGCGCGCTTTTTCATGTACGGGCCTCGTGGGGGTTGAGCCGCCCTGCCCTGCGTGCTTTACTGCGCCGATCCAGCGCACCGCAGGGAGAGACGACGATGGCGCAGAAGCTGAACTTCCGGCTGCAGGCCGCCGAACTCGTCGATCCCTCATTGCCGCGTGCGCTGCAGGACGCGCAGCGCTCCGCCGGCGCCCTCGGCGACGACCCCTTCCTGCCGCGCGAGCTGCTGCACGTCGACGCCGCGTTCGACCTCTCGCCCACCGCACGCTCGCACGATGGCAACGCACAGCACACCGTGGCACTGGCCGATGCGCAGGTGCTGGTGCTCGAGCTGCCCGACGGCGTGACGGTGATCACCCATCCCGCCAACCTGCGCGACACGCTGGCGCGCATCGACCGCGATTCGGTCGATGCCGACGGCACGGTCGTCTTCGAGCGCGCGTTGCGCTCGCGCGGCATCGCGCTGCGCGGGGCGCTCGGCGATGCGGTGGCGGGCGGGCTCGGTGCCATCGTTTCGCGCGTGTACGCCCTGAGCGTGAGCCACGCCGTCGACCCCATCGCCGACGCCGCGCGCCGCAAGGCCTGCGAATGGCTGGGCGTGAAGGCCGAAGACAAGATCACGCAGTACGCCGACCTCGGCGTGAGCTGGCTCGGCACCAAGGCGCTGATGTGGGCCATCGAAAGCCGGTTGAAGAGCGAACCCGGCCTGTACCGCTGGGTCAACGGTGAGTTGGGCCAGCATTTCGAGCCCGGCGACGACGCGCTCGCGAAAGAGGCCGGCGCCGGCCCGCTGCTGGTGCTGATCCACGGCACCGGCTCCAGCACCAGCGGCAGCTTCGACGAGCTGCAGCGTGCCTCGCCGGCCTACTGGAAACCCTTCGAGCAACGCTACGGCGCGCGCGTGCTGGCCTTCGAGCACCGCACGCTCTCGGAAAGCCCGATCGACAACGCGCTGCAGCTCGCGCGTGCGCTGCCCGAAGGCGCCACGGTCCACCTCGTCACGCACTCGCGCGGCGGCCTGGTGGGCGACCTGCTGTGCCTGGAGAACTTCGAGCCGCTGATCGACGGCTACGCGCTCGACCATGCGCTGCTGGGCGAGGCCGATCCCACCGAGCGCGAACGCCTGATGCAGGAACTCGCGCAGGCGCACGGCGAGCAGCGCAGCGCACTGCACGAACTCGCGGCCGAGTTGCGCCGCAAGCGGCTGCGCATCGATCGCTACGTGCGCGTGGCCGCACCGGCGCGCGGCACGCGGCTCGCCAGCGGCAACTTCGATGTGTTTCTCTCGGCGCTGTTGTCGCTGATGGGCTGGGTGCCTGCCTTCAAGGGCAACCCCATCTACTCGGCCTTCAAGCGCGTGGTGCTGGAAGTGGCGCGCAGCCGCACGAAGCCCAACCTCGTGCCCGGCATCGAGGCCATGCTCCCCGAGTCTCCGATGGCGCGCTTTCTCGCGTGCGCCACGCCGCAAGCGGGGCTCGCACTGGCCGTCATCAGCGGTGACGTGCAGGGCGGCGGCTGGCTCAAGCGCCTGGGTGTGCTGTTCACCGACTTCAGCTTCTTCGACAACACCGACAACGATTTCGTCGTCGACACCGATTCGATGAGCGCCGGCATCGCCCGCGCCGGCCAGACGCGCGTGCTGTTCGACCAGGGGCCGCAGGTCAGCCATTTCCGCTACTTCGTCAACGACGCCACGCGCAGCGCGCTGCGCGCCTGGCTCACCGAAGCCTCGGTGGCGCAGATCGAAGCCTTCGAGCCGCTGCGCGGCATCGACGAACGCCCACTGGTCGCCACGCCCATCGGCTCGATGCGCGGCGGCGCGGCAGCCGCGGCGGCGCTTCCGATCACCGTGCTGCTGCCCGGCATCATGGGTTCTCACCTGTGGCTGCAGCGCAGCGAGCGGGTGTGGTTCAGCATTCCGGCGCTCGCGCTCGGCGGCCTCGCCAAGCTGCAGTTGAAGGATGCGGCGCAGGACAAGGTGGAAGCCGAAGCGCTGTTCGGCCAGTTCTACGGCGATCTGCAGGAACACCTGGAAGCCAGCCAGCGCGTGCTGCCCTTCGCCTACGACTGGCGCCAGCCGCTGGACGTGCTGGCCGACCGCCTGGCCGCCGCGCTGCGCGAGGCGCTGGACGGCACCGCACAACCGGTGCGCGTGCTGGCGCACAGCATGGGCGGGCTGGTGGTGCGGGCGCTGGTGCATCGCCACCCTGCCCTGTGGGACGAACTCATGGCGCGCGACGGCGCCCGCCTCGTGATGCTCGGCACGCCGCACCAAGGCTCGCACCTGATGGTGGAGTCGCTGCTGGGCAAGGCCGGCACGGTGCGCAAGCTCGGCGTGCTCGACCTCACGCACGACCTGCAGGAGGTGCTGGACATCATCGCGAGCTTTCCGGGCGCGCTGCAGTTGCTGCCCAAGCCGGGTTTCATCGACACCGGCAACGACGCGGCCAACGACTGGTTCACGCCCGACCTCTGGGCCGAACTCAAGCAGCAGGCGCGCGACCTCTGGTTCGGCAACGGCACGGCCGCCGTGCCCGCCGCCGCTGTGCTCACGCGCGCGCAATGGCTGTGGCAGCAGGACGGAAGCGCCGTACCCGCCCTGCCCGAGAAGCACCAGGCCAAGGTGGCGTATGTGTTCGGCTGCGCGGCCAAGACGCCCTGCGGCATCGCGCGCGACGGCGAGCGCTGGAAGATGCTCGGCACCTCGCACGGCGACGGCTCGGTGACCTGGGCGTCCGGGCGCATCGGCGGCATCGGCCAGTTCTTCTACATGCCGGCCGAACACGGTGCGCTGGCGGATACGCCCGACTACTTCAGCTCGATCTGCGAGTTGCTCGACCGCGGCGAAGGCGGCCGGTTGCTCACCAGTCCACCGGCCGTGCGCGAGGGCAGCGCCGCGCCCCTCGTGGCCGAATACGACGCCGGCCCGCCGGTCTACCCGACAGACCACGAACTCGCCGGCGGCCTGTTCGGCGCCGGCCGCCGGCTGCGGGCGCGCGAAGAGCCGCGCGACGTGCTGCGCGTGCGCGTGCGCGCCATGGACCTGCGGCAGGTGACGCAGCCCATCCTCGTCGGCCACTACGAGCAGGACGCGATTTCCGGCGCCGAGGCGCTGATCGACCGCCACATCGTGCACGGCGAGCTCACCGTGCGCCACCAGCTCGGGCTGTATGCGGGCGCCGTCGGCACCGCCAACGCCGTGCTCGCGCCGGCCTCGTCGCGCGACATCGCCAACGGCCGGCTGCGCGGCGCCGTGGTGGCCGGGCTCGGCCGCTACGACGGCTCGCTCACGGCACGCAAGCTGACCGAAGCGATCCGCACGGCCGGGCTGCGTTATCTGGTGCATGTGCTCGACAGCGGCGCTGTGGCCGCGGGCACCGAATCCGCGCAGGGCCTGCGGCTCGCGAGCCTGCTCATCGGCTACAACTCCTCGGCCAACCTCACCATCGCCGATTCGGTGCAGGCACTGCTGCGCGGCATCGTCGATGCGAACCGGCAGTTCGCGCAGGCCACCTCGTCGCGTTTGCGCATCGGCTCGCTCGACATCGTCGAGATCTACCTCGACACCGCCATCACCGCCACCTACGCCGCACGCACCGTGGCGCAAGCCATCAATGCCGATCCGCGCGTGCCTTGCCGCGTGGAAGCCGATGCCACGCTGCACGAGGGCGAAGGCATGCGCCACCGGCTCTTCGACGGCGGGCGCCAGGCCTATTGGCCGCGGCTCATCGTGACCGACGCCGCAACCGACCCGAACACCGAAGCCCGGCCACCGACCGCGCGCCCCGGCACTGAACTCGCGCAAGACCTGCGCTACCTCTACCTCGGCGCGCGCGCCCGCGCCGAGGCGGTGGTGCACCAGCGCCAGCCGCAGCTCGTGGAGCGCATGGTGGCGCGGCAGATGCAGGTGATGAGCTACGACGCCGACTTCAGCCGCACGCTCTTTCAACTGCTGGTCCCGCACGACTTCAAGGACGCCGCGCGGCAGATGCAGCAGATGGTGTTCGTGCTCGACCACGCCACCGCCAACCTGCCGTGGGAACTGATGGCCGCCGACGACACGCCGCTCGCCGTGAGCACGGCCATGGTGCGCCAGCTCGCCTCTGCCAGCTACCGCGTGCGCGTCAACCCGTCGATGGAGCGGCGCGCCTACGTGATCGGCAATCCGTCGACGGAGGGCATCGGCACGGTGTTCGCCGTCGCCACGGCGCCTTCGTCACCGCCGCAGGCCACGCAGCTCGACGTGACGAGCAGCCTCGACGACCTGCCCGCCGCCGAGCAGGAGGCGAATGCGGTGATCGACGCACTCGCACGCCACGGCTTCGAGGTGGAGCGCGCGGTCGGCGCCGGCCAGCGTGCCATCGACGTGATGAACCGCCTGTACCGCCGCCCCTACCGCATCGTGCACATCGCCGGCCACGGCGTGTACGACGAATGCGGCATCGACGGGCGCGAGCGCAGCGGCGTGGTGCTGTCCGACGGCCTGCTCATCACCGCCGCCGAGATCGACGCGATGGAGACGGTGCCCGAGCTGGTGTTCCTCAACTGCTGCCACCTCGGCAAGATCGACCGCGGGCCGATCGCCTTCAACAAGCTGGCCTACAGCGTGGCGCGCCAGTTGATCGACATCGGCGTGCGCGCCGTCGTGGTGGCCGGCTGGGCGGTGGAAGACATGCCAGCAAGCCACTTCGCCGAGGTTTTCTACGACCGCCTGCTGGCCGACAACCGGCCCTTCGGGGAGGCGGTGTTCGCCGCACGCCGCGCCACCTGGGAGCGCTATCCGGCCAGCATCACCTGGGGCGCCTACCAGGCCTATGGCGACCCGAGCTGGCGTGCCGAGCCGAATGCGCCGCAGGCGCAGGGCACCGGCGGCAGCGCCTGGTCGGGCGTGGCGCCGGAAGAACTGCTCGACCGGCTGGAGAGCGAACGCCTGGAACTCCAGCGCAGCGGCAGCGTGGTGTCGCCGGCCGAGGCCGCGCGCCTCGTGGCAAAGGTGCAGCAGTGGTTTGCGACCACCCCGCGCGACTGGATCGAACGGCCCGAGCTGCACAGCGCGCTCGGCGACCTGTACGCCGATCTCGGCCCGGCGCACTTCGAGCTGGCCTGCCGCTGCTATGAGCAGGCCATCCGCGCGGCCCATGGTGCGGGGCGCGTGCCCATCCGCACCATCGAGCAGCTCGCCAACGTGGAGGCGCGCCTCGGCGAAGCGACCGACGACGCGGCCGTCGTGGCGCGCAGCATCACGCGGCTCGAGCATCTGGTGCAGCTTTCCGGCGCTGCATTGCCCGATGCGCCGGCCCGCGGCGGCGCGCCGCTCGTCAACGCCGAGCGCGCGGGGCTTCTCGGCAGCGCCTGGAAGCGCAAGGCGGCCGTGCATGCGCGCGCATCGCTCGCCGGCCGCGCTGGCGAGCTCGGGCGCATGAAAGACGCCCTCGAGCGCAGCGCACAGTGCTATCGCGCGGTGGCGAGCGAACTGGGCGCCAAGACCATCGCGCCCTACCAGACGCTCAACTGGCTGTTCATCTGGTCGCTCACGGCGCTGGCCGCCGATCGCCAGCGCTACGTGCCGCACGTGCAGCGCTGCGTGGCCGCGGCCAATGCTGCCTATGCCGACGAGCCGCAACCCTGGAACGTGGCGATGGTGGCCGACGCCACACTCATCACCGCGCTGCTGAACGAATCGCTCGCGGTGCTCGATGCGGCGGGCGAGCGCGCCTTCGAGTCCGTTGCCGCGAGCTACGAAGAGGTGCTGCGCAATGCGCTCATCACGCCGCGCGAGCGCGATTCGGTGGTGCGCCAGGTGGCGCTGCTCGCCCTCTTCCAGCAGGCACTGGAACACGCGGCGGGCACCGCGTCGGCGCACGCGACAGGCAGCCGGCTGCAGGCGCTGGTGGAGCGGCTGGCGCACGGCGGGGCCACCACTGCGGCCGTGCTGGCACCGCTGCCGCCGGCCGCGCCGCCCAAGACGCGCACCGCGCCGCCGGCGCGCAAGCGGCGCCCGGCAACTTCGACCAAGGCATCGGCCAAGCGGCGACCAGCGGCCAAGCCAGCCGGGTAGCTGCGCCGCCGCGTGGAGCGGTCGGGCGAGCGGGAAACACGTTTGCTATACACCGCGGATGCAATCCATCGACCTCTCCCTGTTCGCCGACTATCCCTGGGTGGGCGTGGCCCTCGCCGCGCTGATCGTGATCGTGATTGCGGCGGTGGTGCACCGCATCGGCTCGGTGGTGCTGTTGCGCATCACGCAGCCCTCGAAGGTGCTTCACGCCATCGTGCTCGAGACGCGCCGCCCGGCGCGCTTTGTGCTGCCGCTGTTCGGCCTGCAACTGCTGTGGCAGGGCAGCCCCGACGCGCTGGCCGGCATCGACACGGTGAGTCACCTGAACGGCGTGCTGTTCGTCGCCGCCGTGACGTGGCTGCTGATGAGCGCCATCAACGGCGTGGCGCTCGGCGTGATGAGCCGCTACGCCGTCGACGTGGCCGACAACTTGCAGGCGCGCCGCGTGCAGACGCAGGCCCACGTGCTGGCGCGCACGCTGATGGGTGTGGTGTTCGTCATCGGCGTAGCGGTCGCGTTGATGACCTTCCCCGGCGTGCGCCAGGTCGGCGCGAGCCTGCTGGCCTCGGCCGGCGTGGCCGGCCTCGTGGCCGGCATCGCCGCGCGGCCGGTGCTGGGCAACCTGATCGCCGGGCTGCAGATCGCGCTGGCGCAGCCGATCCGCATCGACGACGTGCTGGTCATCGAGGGCGAATGGGGCCGCGTCGAAGAGATCACCGGCACCTACGTGGTACTGCGCATCTGGGACCTGCGCCGGCTCATCATTCCGCTGCAGTGGTTCATCGAGCATCCGTTCCAAAACTGGACGCGCTCGAGCTCCACCGTCATCGGCTCGGTGCTCCTCTGGGTCGACTACGGCATGCCGATCGAGCTGCTGCGCGCCGAGGCGCGGCGCATCTGCGAGGAAGCGCCGGAATGGGACCGCGACCTGTGCAAGCTGCAGGTGGTGGAAACCAGCGAGCGGGCGATCCAGCTGCGGGTCATCGTGACCACGCCCGACTCCGGCCGCGGCTGGGATCTGCGCTGCAAGATCCGCGAAGGGCTGATCGACCTCACGCAGCGCGAGTACCCGCAGTTCCTGCCGCGCCTGCGCACGGAACTCGACCGGCCGCACAAGAACGACGCCACGCTGCCGGAGGGTTCCGGCTCGCCGCCCCATGCGCCGGCCGATTCATCCGGCGCCGAATCGGCCGGCACCGCCGCCGACCCGGTGGCCGGCCGCTCAAGGAACTGACGACACCGCCTCGATCGCGCCGCACAACCGGCGCCAGTGCGAGCCACGCCAGTACACGCGTCGGCAATTCGGGCAGCGCCAGAAGACATCGAAGCAGGCAGCAGTGCGCGCAGGCAGTTGCGCCTGCACCTCGACCTTGTCCACGTCATCGAGCGGCGTGTTGCACAAGTGGTTCAGCTCCGCGTAGAAGCGCAGTTCGACCGCAGCGCCAGAGGCCCGCTCATTCACCGCCGCTGCGCGAGGAAGGCCTGCAGTTCGTCGGTGCCGCCGATCAACCGGCCGTTGATGAACACCTGCGGCACCGTGCGGCCACCGGCAATCGCGCCCACCGCCTTGGTGCGCACGGTGTGAGGCAGCGGCACGTCGACGAATTCGTAACCCGCCTCGGTGAGCATGGCCTTGGCACGCGCACAGAACGAGCAGCCCGCGCGCGACAGCACCGCCACCTGGTCGGGCCGCTTGGTGCCGGGCGCGATGTGGTCGAGCATCGTGTCGGCGTCCGACACCTCGAAGGGATCACCGGGCTTGTCGGGCTCGATGAACATCTTCTCGATGATCTTGTCGCGCACCAGCATCGAATAGCGCCAGGAGCGCTCGCCGAAGTTCAGGTCGCGCTTGTCGACCATCAAGCCCATCTGCCGCGTGAACTCGCCGTTGCCGTCGGGCAGCAGCAGCACGTTCTGCGCCTCCTGGTCGGCGCCCCATTCGCTCATCACGAACGGGTCGTTGACGGCGATGCAGATGATGCGGTCGATTCCTTTAGCGCGCAGCACCGGCGCCAGCTCGTTGTAGCGCGGCAGGTGCGTGGACGAGCAAGTGGGCGTGAAGGCGCCCGGCAGCGAGAAGACGACGACGTTCTGGCCGGCGAAGAGTTCGTCGCTCGTGACGGTGACCCAGTCGCCGTCCTTCAGCATGCGGAAAGCGCAGTCGGGAACCTGGTCGCCTTCGCGGCGTTTTGGCGTGTGCGTGTCTGGCATGGCGGGGCTGCGTGTGAAGTGGAAGCCTGCAGACGCGGCAAGCCGCGTGCCGAAGCCGCAGGCGCGTCAGCGAAATGGGCGGCTGACGAAGCGCGAACCTGCCAATCCGAAGCGCCACGGCACATCCACCGCCTTGGAGATGCCGATGCGCGGACCATGCACCACCTCCACCGGCTCGGCCGGCCACTCGAGGAGGAACGGCGGCGCATCCACCGGCATCCCGGTGTGACCGTGCGTGATGCCCAGTGCCTGGCACACGCGGCCCGGCCCCGAGCACAGGAGCCGCACATCGTGCACACCACGGCGCTCGCGCATCGCCTCGATGCCGTGCAGCGGCTCGATCGCGCGGATCAGCACCCCGGCGCCGTGCCCTTCTTCGCGGCACACCATGTTGAAGCACCAGTGGATGCCGTAGGAGCGGTACACGTACACCCGCCCCGGCGGCCCGAACATCGCCGCGTTGCGCGCCGTGGGGCCGGAGAAGCTGTGCGAGGCCGGGTCCTCGCGGTCGTAGGCCTCGACCTCGACGATGCGCCCGCCGACGCCGTCGAGCGTGACGATCGCGCCGATCAGGTGCGGGGCGACGAGGGCGGAGTCTTGGGTGAAGTCGATGGGGCCGGGGGGCATGGCGGCGTCGCAGAGCGCCGCGTGCACGAAGGGCCGGGTCGCAAGGAGCGGGGACGGCCGGGATTATCGGCCGCCCCGCCTGCGTCCCTACTCGGCCCGCGACACCAGTGCATCGCCCAGAGAGTGGAGGCCATGCCGGGCCGCGTCGGTGCTCCACGCGCCCTGGTCGCCCCACAAGCAGGAGTCGCGGGGCAGCCGACCGAGGGACGAAATGAAGGGCCGCTGCCAGCCCGCGGGTGCTATTCCTGCTTGATGCCCGCGGCGCGGATCACCTTGCCCCACTTCTGCGTTTCCGCCGCCTGGAACTTCGCGAGTTCCTCGGGCGTCGTCGTCCACGGCTCGGAGCCGGCCGTGTTGAAGAATGCAGTCGCCGCAGGCCCCTTCACCGCCTTGCCGAGCAGCTCGTTGAGCCGGTTGACCACCGGCGCGGGCGTGCCGTCGGGCACGTAGGCGGCGAACCAGTAGCCCATGTCGTAGCCTTTCACGCCGGCTTCGGCAATCGTCGGCACGTCGGGCAGCTGGACGCTGCGCTTCTGCGTGGAGTAGCCGAGCGCGCGCAGCTTGCCGGCCTTGACCTGCGGCACGCCGGTGGAGGTGTCGGTGATCATCAGGTCGATCTGCCCGCCGAGCAGGTCGGTCAGCGCAATCGGGTTGCTCTTGTAGGGCACGTGCAGGATGTCGGTGTCGGTGAGCTGCTTGAGCATCTCGCCGGCCACGCGGCTGGAGGAGCTGCCGCTGCCGAAGCTCAGCTTGCCCGGGTTCTTGCGCGCCGCCTCGACCACATCGGCCACGCTCTTGTAGGGCGAGGCGACGTTCACCACCATCACCTGGCCGCCCTTGCCGAGGCCGGTGACGGGCGCGAGGTCCTTCACCGGGTCGTAGGGCAGCTTCTTGTAGAGGTGCTCGTTGGCCGCCTGCGTGGTGTTGGTGGTGATGAGCACGGTGTAGCCGTCGGCTTCGGCATTGGCCGCCTGCTGCGCGGCGATCATGCCGCTCGCGCCGGCCTTGTTCTCGATCACCACCGTCTGCTTCGTCTGTTCGGCGACGGATTGCCCCAGCGCCCGCGCGAGTTGGTCGGTGGCGCTGCCGGCGGCGAAGGGCACGATGAAGGTGATGGTCTTGCTCGGGTAGTCCTGCGCCGAAGCGCCCAGTGGCAGGGCAGCGGCCAGCAGCAGGGCAGCGGCGTGGGCGAGGGCGTGGCGTCGGGTGGTGCGTGTCATCTCTGTTGTCTCCTTCGTGGGTGTGGGTGTGTGTTCAGGACTCGCCGGCCAGGCGGTCGACGAGCCCGGCGGGCACGTCGATCGGCAGGTCCAGCAGCAGGTAGGCCAGGGCCTTGCCATGGCTGTCGAGGTTGAGCGACTCGTTGACACCGCCGTCGAGCACGCCGTCGATCACGAAATTCATGGCGTGCAGCCGCGGCAGCAGGTGGCGCACCACGCGCGCGGGCCGGCGATGAGCGAACTGGCGCGCCACTGCGTCTTCGGTCACCTGCTCGACCAGCAGCGGCCACAGGTCCGGGTGCCAGGCGATCACGCTGATGTTGGCCCGGTCACCCTTGTCGCCGGTGCGTCCGTGCGCCGCGCGATAGAGCGGCACGCGAATCGTCGGCTGCGCACTCATGGCGCATCTCCGGTGATGAAGCGATACCGCGCCGGCACCCGCTCGCGCGGCACGCTGCACGACACCGTGCCCAGGCGCGGGCGCAGCGCCGTGCGCACGCCGCCGCCGCCGGCGGGGCCGCAGGTGTAGAGCGCCGTCACCTCGCGCACCAGGCGCTCGGCGCCGCGGCGCTCGGCATGTTTGAGCGCCACGCGCAGGCGCACGTCGCGCGCGCCGCCGTCGGGCTGGGCGGCGAGCCAGCGGCCGGCATCGTCGGTGAAGACGCTGGCGACGCCGATGAGGTCGGCCCGCAGCGGCCCGAGCCCCGCCAGCCGCTCGCACAGCACCTCGGCGGCCAGCCGTGCGCGGGCTTCGGCGCGGGCGCCGGCATAGGAAATCTCGCCCTCGGCCAGCCAGCCGGTCTCGTGGCAGACGTTGACCTTCAGCTCGGCCGGCCGCGCATGGCCGCGCACGCCGGTGAGGCGCACGCGGTCCGGCCCAACCTCGGCGACCTCGGCCTCGCCGATGTCGGCCGCCACGTCGGGCGTGAGGTAGGCGCGCGGGTCGTGCACTTCATAGAGCAATTGCTCCTTGACGGTGTGCGCGTCCACACGCCCGCCCGTGCCCGCCGGCTTGGTGAGGATGCAGTGGCCGTCGGCGTCGATCTCGGCGATGGGATAGCCGAGTGTTGCCAGGCCCGGCACGTCCTTGAAGCCCGGGTCGGCGTAGTAGCCGCCGGTGACCTGCGCGCCGCATTCCAGCAGGTGGCCGGCCATGGTGGCGCGCGCGAGACGGTCCCAGTCGTCGCGCGCCCAGCCGAAGTGCGCCAGCGCCGGGCCGACGGTCAGCGACGGGTCGGCCACGCGGCCGCATACCACCACCTCGGCGCCGGCCAGCAGCGCATCGGCGATCGGCGCGGCGCCGAGATAGGCGTTGGCGGAGACGAGCGACAGGCCCTCGGCCTGCGCGCCCAGCGCATCCGCCAGCAGCGATCGGTGTGCCTCGCCGCTCAGGTCGTCGCCCTCGACCACCGCGATGCGTGGCGTGCGCAGGCCGAGCTCGGCGGCGAGCGCCGCGATGTGCCGCGCCGCACCGGGCGGATTCGCCGCACCGAAATTGCTGACGATGCGGATGCCGTGCGCCAGGCAGCGCGCCAGCACCGGGCGCAGCATCTCGCCCAGCAGCGGCTCGTAGCCGCCGTCCGGGTCGCCGCGGCGCGCGAGCTGGGCCAGCGCCAGCGTGCGCTCGGCGAGGGTCTCGAAGATCAGCACGGCCGGGCCGCCGGCTGCGATCAGCGCGTCGACCACCGGGCCGGCGGCATCGGTGCGGTCGCCGGAGAAGCCGGCGGCACAGCCCACGCGCAAGAGTGAATCCGTCATCGTTTCCTCGGGCACCGCGTGACGCGGCGCGTCGCGGTGAATGTGTCGCAGGCCACTGTAGGGAGAGTGCGTTAATCTGTGAAATCGAAAGTCAGGATCAATTGATCCGCTTTCTCGATCAACAAACCCGCCTTCGATCCATGAGCCTGAACGTCTCGACCCGGCAACTGCGCGCCTTCATGGCGCTGGCCGAAGAACGCAGCTTCACTCGCGCCGCCGCGGCGAGCCACCTGTCGCAGCCGGCCTTCAGTGCACTGATCCGCCAGCTGGAGGAATCGCTCGGCGTGCGCCTGTTCGATCGCAGCACGCGGCACGTGGCGCTCACTGCCGAGGGCGAGGACTTCGGCCTTGCCGCACAGCGCGTGCTGGGCGAATTCGATGCAGCGCTCGCCGGGGTGCAGGACCGCGCGGCGCGCCGCCGCGGGCGGGTGTCGATCGCCCTGTTGCCTTCGCTGGCGGCCGACTGGCTGCCCGGCGTGCTGGCCGGTTTCGCGGCCGAGTACCCGGGCATCGAAATGGAAGTGGCCGACGTGCTCTCCGAGCCCTGCATCGAGGCCGTGCGCAGCGGCCACGCCGACTTCGCGCTGGCGGCCACCCGCGCCGACACGCCCGAGTTGCGCGCCGAGCGCTTCTGCAGCGACGACTTCCACCTCGTGTGCCCGGCCGGCCACCCGCTGGCGCGTGTGCGCGAGCCCAAGCCGCGCGACCTTGCCGCCTGGCCCTTCGTGCACCTGTCGCGCACCTCCAGCGTGCGCCAGTACATCGACGCGGCCACGCATCCGCAGACCCTGCCGTCGGTGCTCGAAGTCGACCAGTTGGCCACGGTCGCCGGCATGGTGCGCGCGGGCCTGGGCATCAGCGTGGTGCCGGCGCTCACGCTCTACCAGTTCCGCTCACCGGGGCTTGCGATCCGCCCGCTGCGCTGGGCGGGCCTCACGCGCCACATCTATCTCGTGCGCCGGCGCGACCGCAGCCTGTCGATCGCGGCCCAGGGCTTCTACGAATGGGTGATGAAGCACCGGCCGCGTGCCGCGACCGACGGAAAGAAGTCGACGCGGGGACGGCAGAGAACGGGTTGACGGCGGCGCGGTTTCGGGTCGCCCGCCTTTGATTGGTAGGCCGTGCTGGGCTCGAACCAGCGACCAAAGGATTATGAGTCCTCTGCTCTAACCAACTGAGCTAACGGCCCCCTGAGTCGCATGCGTGAAGCGGGCGCGATTGTAGGTTTCGCCGGCTGCATGGCGCGCCGCCTACCTCGCCCAATCGGCGTCTACTTGGAACTGAGCGCGTTGGAGATCAGCCTCGACGTGATGTCCACGATCTGGATCATGCGGTCGTAGGCCATGCGGGTCGGGCCAATCACGCCGAGCGTGCCGACGACCTTGCCGTCGACTTCATACGGTGCCGACACCACCGACAGTTCCTCGAACGGCACGACGCGGCTTTCGCCGCCGATGTAGATGCGCACACCCTCGGCGCGGCTGCTCACGTCGAGCAGGCGCATGAGCTGGGTCTTCTGCTCGAACAGATCGAACAGCTTGCGCAGGGCGTCCATGTCGCCCGAAAGATCGTGCACCGCCAGCAGGTTGCGCTCGCCGGAGATGACGACCTGCTCCTGGCTGTCGGCCATGGCTTCGCTGCCGGCCTGCACAGCCGCCTGCATGAGTGCGGCAATCTCGCCGCGCAGCGCCTCGACTTCGGTCTTCAGGCGCTCGCGCACTTCTTCGAGCGTGAGGCCGGCGTAGTGGTGCGTGAGGTAGTTGCTTGCTTCCTGCAGCTGCGACTGGCTGTAGTCCTGCGCGGTGAAGATCACGCGGTTCTGAACGTCGCCGTCTGGCGCGACCAGGATCACGAGCACGCGCCGCTCGGACAGGCGCATGAACTCGATGTGGTGGAACACGTTCGTCTTGCGCGGCGCCGTCACCACGCCGACGAAGCTCGACAGGCTGGAGAGCAGTTGCGCCGCATTGGCAATCACACGCTGCGGCTGGTCGGCCAGCAGTTGCGGCTCGATCTGCGGCGCGCGCGAGAGCTGCATCGGCTGCGCGGTGAGCATGGTGTCGACGAAGAGCCGATAGCCGCGCGCGGTGGGAATGCGCCCGGCGCTGGTGTGGGGGCTCGCGATGAGGCCCAGCTCTTCCAGATCGGCCATCACGTTGCGGATGGTGGCGGGCGAGAGATCGAGCCCCGAAGCGCGCGACAGGGTGCGTGAGCCCACCGGCTGGCCGTCCGCGATGTAGCGTTCGACCAGCGCTTTCAACAGGGTTTTCGCACGGTCGTCAAGCATGGCGTGATTGTAGATTTGACGCCGGATTCTGGCCGGTTGCGCGGCGAAGCCCTGTGGTGTAATTCCGCGAATGAGCAGCCGCTTCCGACATGCCGCATTGGTGGGCAAGTACCACGCACAGGGCATTCGCGATGTGCTGGAGGAAATCGCGCACTTTCTCTCCCGCAAGGGGCTGGACGTGTCGCTCGAGCGCGAGACGGCGCTGAACACCGGCATGACCGGCTACGACGCACTCAGCGTCGACGAGATGGGCGAGCGCTGCGACCTCGTCATCGTGGTCGGCGGCGACGGCACCATGCTCGGCATTGCGCGGCAGGTGGCGCGCCACGGCCTGCCGCTGGTGGGCATCAACCAGGGGCGGCTCGGCTTCATCACCGATGTGTCCATCGGCCAGTTCGCCGAGCTGCTCGGGCCGATGCTCGCCGGCGACTACGAAGAGGAACGCCGCACCATGCTCGAAGGCGGCGTGTGGCGCGACGGCGAAGTGATCTTCGAGGGCCTGGCGATGAACGACGTGGTGGTCAGCCGCGGCGCCACGGCGAGCATGGTGGAGTTGCGCGTCATGCTGGGCGAGGAACTGGTCACTGGCCTGCGCGCTGACGGCCTGATCGTGGGTTCGCCCACCGGGTCGACGGCCTATGCGCTGTCGGCCGGCGGGCCGATCCTGCATCCGAGCATTGCCGCCTGGGTGCTGGTGCCGATCGCGCCGCACGACCTGTCGAACCGGCCGATCGTGCTGCCCGACGCCGGAGAGATTTCCATCGAGATCGTGGCCGGCCGCGACGCGAGCGTGAACTTCGACATGCAAAGCCTCGCGAGCCTGTTGCATGGCGACTGCGTGACCGTGCGGCGCTCGGCGCACCAGGTGCGTTTTCTGCACCCGCTCGGCTGGAGCTACTACGCCACCCTGCGCGGCAAGCTGCGCTGGAACGCGGGCACGAGCTCGCACGAAGGCTGAAGCCATGCTCAGACGCCTCGTCCTGCGCGATTTCGTGATCGTGACCGAACTGGAGGTCGAACTCGCCGCCGGCTTCTCCGTGCTCACGGGCGAGACCGGCGCGGGCAAGTCGATCCTGATCGATGCGCTGCAGCTCGCGCTCGGCAGCCGCGGCGACACCGGCGTGGTGCGCGAAGGCACGGCGCGCGCCGACATCACGGTCGAGTTCGACACGCCCCGCGGCCTCGCCGCCTGGTTGGTCGAAGCCGGTTTCGACGGTGCGCCGCACGACGAGGCCCGTCTGCTGCTGCGCCGAACGATCGATGCGCAGGGCAAGAGCCGCGCGTGGATCAATGGCAGCGTGGCAACGATTGCGCAACTGCGAGAGGCGGCCGACCAGCTGGTCGACATCCACGGCCAGCATGCGTGGCAAAGCCTCACGCGGCCCGTCTCGGTGCGTGCGCTGCTCGACGCTTACGCCGGCGTTAACGCGAAGCCGTTGGCCGCTGCTTTCGCCGCGTGGAAATCCGCTGCCGACGCCATGCAGGCCGCGCAGGCGAAGCAGGCCGACATCGAACGCGAACGTGAGCGGCTCGCGTGGCAGATCGGCGAAGTCGGCCGGCTCGCACCCGGCGTGGAAGAGTGGGCCGAGCTGAATGCCGAGCACCAGAAGCTCTCGAACGCCCAATCGCTGATCGACGCGGCGCGCGCCGCGCTCGAAGCCATCAGCGAAGCCGACGACAACGCAGAAGCGCTCACCAGCCGCGCCGCCGATGCGCTGGGTGAAGCGGCCGCCATCGATCCACAACTCGCCGGCGTGGCCGAGGTGCTGCAAAGCGCGCAGGCGCAGTTGCAGGACGCGGCGCACACGCTGTCGAGCTACCTGCATCACACCGAACTCGAGCCCGAACGGCTGCAGCAGCTCGACGAGCGCATGTCGGCCTGGATGACGCTTGCGCGCCGCTACCGCCGCCCGCCGGCGGAACTGGCGGCGCTGCTGGCGCAATGGAAAGAGGAGCTGCGCGCGATCGAGGCCGCCGCCGATGCCGAAGGCCTGCAGCGCGCGGTGGCCGAAGCCAAGCGCGGCTTCGATGCCGAAGCGGGCCGCGTGTCCAACGCGCGGCGCAAGGCCGCGCCCAAGCTCGCCGCCGCCGTCACGCAGGCGATGCAGCAGCTCGGCATGGCGGGCGGGCGCTTCGAGATCGCGTTCGCGCAGCAGGCCGAGCCGCAGTCCTTCGGGCTCGAATCGGCCGAGTTCCTCGTCGCCGGCCATGAAGGCAGCACGCCGCGGCCGCTGGCCCGCGTGGCGTCTGGCGGCGAGCTGTCGCGCATCGCACTGGCGATTGCCGTCACCACCAGCCAGCTCGCGCAAGGCGATGAAGCCGCCGACACGCTCATCTTCGACGAGATCGACGCCGGTGTCGGCGGCACGGTGGCCGACACGGTGGGCCGGCTGATGAAGCAGCTCGGCCGCGAGCGCCAGGTGCTGGCCGTCACGCACCTGCCGCAGGTGGCGGCTTGCGCCGATCACCACTTCGTCGTCTCCAAGCGAACGCAGGCCGGCAGCACGCGCAGCGACGTCAATGCCGTGCGTGGCGAAGATCGCGTGGCCGAGGTCGCGCGCATGCTGGGCGGCGAGCGGCTGTCGGGCACCAGCCGCGCACATGCCCAGGAACTGCTGGCCGTGGCGACGACGGCACCGGCCGCAAGCGCTGCACCATCACGGAAGAGGCGATGAACACCCCGACTCCCGACGCGCCGCGCGACCACGCACCACAAGAGGTGGTGCTCGTCACCGGCATTTCCGGCTCCGGCAAGTCGGTGGCATTGCATGCGCTCGAGGATGCGGGCTTCTTCTGCGTGGACAACCTGCCGCCCGAACTGCTGCGCGAGTTCCTGCGCCTGCAGCAGCAGCGCTCGGAGCGCCGCGTCGCCATCGCGGTGGATGCGCGCAGCGCCGGTTCGCTGCCACGCCTGCTGGCGCTGCTGCGCGAGTTGCGCGACGAAGGCGTGGCGATCCGCCCGGTGTTCCTCGATTCGAGCACCGATGCGCTGGTACGCCGCTTCTCGGAGACGCGGCGCCCGCACCCGCTCACCTACGAATCGGGCAAACCGCCCACGCCGCGCCGGCGTGCGAGCGACCGGGCACCGGCCATTGCACCCGACGGCCACCGCGCACTGATCGAGGCGATCGAGCTGGAACGTGAACTCGTGGCCGAGTTGCGCGAGGTCTCCACCGTCATCGACACCAGCCAGCTTCGCCCGGCGCAGTTGCGCGCCTGGATGCGCCAACTGGTGGAAGCCACGGCCAGCCGGCTCACGCTGGTGTTCGAGTCTTTCGCCTTCAAGCATGGCGTGCCGCTGGATGCCGACTACGTGTTCGACATTCGCGTGCTGCCCAACCCCTACTACATCCGCGAGCTGCGTCCGCTCACGGGGCTGGATGCCGCGGTGTGCCAGTACCTCGCCGAACAGCCCGAGGCCGGCGAGATGCTCGACCAGATCGAGACCTTTCTCGCGCGCTGGCTGCCGGCCTTCGAGGACGACCAGCGCAGCTACCTCACCGTTGCGATCGGCTGCACCGGCGGGCAGCACCGCTCGGTGTATTTCGTCGAGACGCTGGCGCAGCGCTTCGACGCGCGCGCCGCGACGCTCGTGCGCCACCGTGAACTCGACGGGCGCGGGTGAGTCGCACCCTCTCTTGCCGCAACGTCAGCCCACCGCCTTTCGCGCTCCGCCGCCGATGAACTTGTCGCCCGAACCGTTCGAGCTGCCGCTGTTTCCGTTGCAGTCGGTGCTGTTTCCCGATGGCCTGCTGGCACTCAAGGTGTTCGAGGCGCGCTACCTCGATCTCGTGGGCTCCTGCCTGCGCGAGCAGCGCCCGTTCGGCGTGGTGGCGCTGCTCAAGGGCGGCGAAGTCCACAAGCCGGGCCACGGCGTGAGCTTCGAGAACATTGGCACCGTGGCCGAGCTGATCGACGTGGACGGCGACGCGCCCGGCATCCTGCAGGTACGCAGCCGCGGCACCCAGCGCTTCGAGATCGAATCGAGCCGCCAGGAGCCCGATGGCCTGTGGCTCGCGCGCGTGCAGGCGCAGCCGGCCGACGAGGTGCTGGCGCCTTCCCCCTCGATGCACGAAACCGTCAAGGGCCTCGCCAACGCCATCGCCACCCTCAAGGCGCAGGGCGCAGCGCCCTTCCTCACGCCCTATCGCTTCGACGATGCGGGCTGGGTGGCGAATCGCTGGTGCGAGATCCTGCCGATCTCGCTGGCCGCCAAGCAGAAGCTGATGGAGCTGCCCGATCCGGCGGTGCGGCTGCAACTGGTCGACGAGTTCCTGCGCAGCAAGGGCGTGGTGAGCTGACCGGCCTCGCGCCGCTTCAGGCTGACAGAAGCTTGCGCAGCGGCGCGGGCAAACCGAGCGCCAGCGCCTCCTCGCGCGTGACCCAGCGCCCCACCGGCAGTGCCGACGTGACCCGCTCGCGCGCAGGCGCCGCGGCGCGCGCCGGCAAGGTCCAGCGCAGCGGATGCAGCGTCCAGTCGAGGTGCGTGAGCACGTGGGTGAAGCTGGTCAGCGATTCGCCGCCGCCCGGCCAAGCGGCGCATGCTCGCTCGAAGTCTTGCGCTGAATCGAACTCCGGCAGGCTCCACAAGCCGGCCCAGACGCCGGTCTGGCCGCGCTGCGTGAGCCAGAGGCGGTCCTGCCACTGCAGCCACAGCCACACATGCTCGCGCCGCCCGCGCTTGAGCTGCCGTGTCTTGATCGGATAGCGTTCCGGCTCGCCCGCGGCACGTGCGGCGCAGTCGTCCTGCACCGGGCACAGCAGGCAGTTCGGGCTGCGGACCAGGCATACGGTCGCGCCGATGTCCATCAGGCCCTGGGTGTACGACTCGATGCCTTCGCCCTGCGGCAGCAGGTCCGTGGCGAGCGTCCACAGCCGCCGCTCCTGTGCGCTGCTTGCCAGATCGCCGTCGAAGGCAAGCACGCGGCCGAGCACGCGCTTGACGTTGCCGTCGAGGATGGCGACGCGCTCGCCGAAGCAGAACGCCGCGATGGCTGCGGCCGTCGAGCGGCCGATGCCGGGCAGCGTGGCCAGTGCCGCACTGCTGCGCGGAAATTCGCCGCCGTGCTCGGCCACCACCGCTTGCGCGCAGCGGTGCAGGTTGCGCGCACGGCTGTAGTAGCCGAGGCCGCTCCAGAGAGACAACACATCGTCCTGCGGCGCTGCGGCCAACGCCGCCACGGTCGGAAAGCGATGCAGAAAGCGCTGGTAATAGCCGAGCACCGTAGCGACCTGCGTCTGCTGCAGCATCACTTCGGACAACCACACGCGATACGGGTCGCGCGTGCGCTGCCAAGGCAGGGTGTGGCGCCCGTGCGTGCGCTGCCAGCCGATCACGCGATCGGCAAATCCCTCAACGGACATTCACGCCTGCGCCCGTTGCAACGGGATCGGCGCGGATTCGAGTTCGAGGTCGAGCGAGAGCAACTCGCCGCTCGTCGCGTGCTGCGTGCCGGCCGCAGCCGCCGCCTGCTCGCGCAGCGCTGCGCTGAGTTCAGAGACGCGCCCGAGCAGCAGGTTCACCCGCTGATCCTGCGCCTCGATCTCGGTGATGCGCTGCTCCAGTTCGCCCGCGGCGTTCTGGATGCGCTCGAGCGCCTCGCGGCGGCGGCGGAAACCGCGGCGGCGCTCGCGCAACTGCGAATCGACCTGCTGCGAGGCCGTCTTGTTCCACAACTCGAGTTCGCCGCTGGCGTTCTCGAATACCACGCGCAGCTTGGACACCAGCATGCGCCGGAACTGCTCCATGAATCGGGGTTGCGACAGGCGCAGCGCCTGCGTGAGGCCCAGGTACTGCACGTAGCTGCGCTCGATCAGCGCCAGCTCGGGCAGGAAGCGGTCGAGCGCCGGCCCCTTGGGCAGCGCGAGACCGAAGCCGAAGTCGCTGTTGAGCTTGGTGAACGAGGCGCCCAGCATCTCGCGGATCTCGCCGGCGTGCGCCTGCCCCGCCTGCAGCAGCGCGCGCAAGCGGGCGCACAGCGCGATGAAGGCCTTCTTGGCGCCCAGGTTGAGCAGCGAGGCGGCCATCTGCGCCTGCATCTGCTCCACCTCCTCGCGCAGCCGGTCGGACGACAGGCCGACCAGCGCGTCTTTCAGCATGCGCGTGTGCACCATGCGCAGCGCCTGCAGGCGCGCGGTGCAGCGCTCGAACTCCACCGTTTCCTCGTCCACGCGCTGCAGCATCAGCCGAACCTTGGCCGTGCTCTTGCCGCGCAGGCCGCGCAGTTCGAGCATCTGCTCGGCAAGCTGGCGCTTGGTGTCGCCGAAGCGGCGCGCGAGCTGCACTTCGACCTGGTGCGCCGCCTCGTCGACGAGGCGCTGCAGCACATCCTTGCGCTGCGGCATGAGCTGCTGCGAGAGCGCGCCTTCGAGTTCCACGAGCCGGCTCGCGGCCAGACCGTCGGCGTCGCCGGCCACGCGCGCGGCGAGCGCCTGGCGCGCCGACAACGGGAACACGCGGTCCACCGGAATGTCGAGCGTGCGCGCCGTGGCCTCTTGCTGCGACCGGATCTGCGCCGCCACCTGCTCGCGGGTGGCGAGCGGGTCGGCCAGCGCGTCGATCTTGTTGAGCACCACGAAGCGCGCGCGGTCGTGCGTGCCGAGGTGATCGCGCCAGATCGACAGATCGGATTTGGTGACGCCCGTGTCCGCGCCGAGCACGAACACCGTGGCATGGGCGCTCGGCAGCAGGCTGAGCGTGAGTTCCGGTTCGGCGCCGATGGCGTTGAGCCCCGGCGTGTCGAGCACCACCAGGCCTTGCTTGAGCAGCGGATGCGGATAGTTGATGAGGGCGTGGCGCCATGCCGGCACCTCGACGCGGCCGTGGTCATCCTGCGGCGGGTTGTCGTCGGGGCGCTCGTCGTCCCAGAAGCCGAGCGCGCGGGCTTCGTCCTGCGTCACAAGCTGCGTGTGCGTCACTTCAGCAAGCGCGCGCGTCAGGTCTTCCGCATCGGCAACGTTCAGCGCAATGTGCGTCCAGGCGCGCGGCTGGCCGCGCAGGTCGTGCAGCGACAGGCCGTCAAGCCGCGTGGCGATGGGCAGCAGCGACAGCGTGGGCGGCTCGTCGGCGTCATAGGCCAGCTCGACCGGGCACATGGTGGTGCGCCCGGGCGTGGCCGGCAGCACGCGTCGGCCGGCGTCGGCGAAGAAGATGGCGTTGATCAGCTCCGACTTGCCGCGCGAGAACTCGGCCACGAAGGCGACGACGAGCTTTTCGCTGTCGATGCGCTGGCGCAGCGCGTCGAGCTGCGCCTCGGTGGTCTCGTCGAGCAGCTGGTGCTCGCTCAGGAAATGCACCAGTTGCTGAGCCCGCGCCGCAAGCGCACCGCGCCACTGGCCCAAGGCGTCGAGGCTTCCGGCGAAGGTCTGGAACATGCTTTGCAGAGGCGGCAAACGGAGTCCGCGCATCGTAGCCCAGGGCACCTCGCACGCCGCCATGCGCGTGGTGCTCAGTCTGTGCACTGTGTCGCAGATGGTGACCGGCTCGCGTGACCGAACGTCACGGCCGCAGACTTCAGCGCCGCTGGCAGCGTGGGCAGAAGAACGTCGAGCGCTGGCCCTGGGTCACGCGCCGGATGGGCGTGGCGCAGACGCCGCATGGTTCGCCTTCGCGCCCATAGACCCGCGCATGCGTCTGGAAGGCACCCGCCATGCCGTGCGCATCGCGGAAGTCGCGCAAGGTCGAGCCGCCAAGCGAGACGGCCTGCGCCAGCGTGTCGCGCACCGCCGCCGCGAGGCGTTCGGCGCGCGGTCGACTGACGGCATCGCTGCGCATGCGCGGGTCGATGCCGGCGGTGAACAAGGCCTCGCAGGCGTAGATGTTTCCCGCGCCGACCACGATGCGCCCCGACAGCAGCGCGAGCTTCACCGCCACGCGCTGGCGCTGCAGTGCCGCATGCAGATGCGCGCCACCGAAGGCCGGATCGAAGGGCTCGATGCCCAGACTCGCGAGCAGCTTGGCGGCCGGATCGGCATCGATGGCCGACGACCACACCACCGCGCCGAAGCGCCGCGGATCGGTCAGGCGCAGCGTGCCGCGGTTAGTAATCAGATCGAAATGGTCGTGCGGACCGGGCAGCGGCGCATCCCGCGTGAAGCCGAGCGAACCCGACATGCCCAGGTGCATCAACAGCCCGCCACCCTCGCCGAGCGGCAGCCACAGGTACTTGCCGCGTCGGCTGGCGGCACCCACGGTGTGGTCGACCAGTTGCCTGGGCTCGACGCCCAGCGGCCAGCGCAGCGGCTTGCCGAGCCGCACCGCCTGGACTCGCGCGCCGGCGATGCGGTCGGCAAAACTTGCACGCGTGACTTCGACTTCCGGCAGTTCGGGCATGCGGGGAATTATCGTGAGCGATGGCGACTCAACCCTCGTCCGGTGCCGTCCCGGCTGCCCGATACACGGGCCTCGCGAGGGACGCGACACTAGAATCTTTTCGATATTCGAGGAGTGTTCCTGATGCCAGCTGGCTTTCCCCAAGGCGCACGAGCGCTGGCCCTCGCGGCGGCGGTACTCATGGGGGCGCAGCTCCCGACGGCGCATGCGGCCGATGCGGCACCGGTGATCAACTCCGAACTCGACGCGCCGCTGTTCTATCAATTGCTGATCGGCGAGATCGGCCTGCGCGAGGGCGATGCCGGCACGGCCTACCAGGTGATGCTGGCCGCGGCCAACCGCACGAAGGATGAAGCGCTGTTCCAGCGCGCGACCGAGATCGCGCTGCAGGCCCGCGCCGGGGAACAGGCGCTGCAGGCAGTTCAGGCCTGGCGCAAGGCGGTACCGACCTCGCTCGACGCGCAGCGCTACCTCGTGCAACTGCTCGCCGCGCTGAACCGGCTGCCCGAGACGGTGGAGCCGCTGCGCGCCATGATCGAACTTACGCCCGCCGCCGGACGCGACGGGCTCATCGCCAACCTGCCGCGCTTTTTCGCGCGCAGCCCCGACCGCCGCGCCGCGGCGCAACTCGTCGAGGATGTGCTGCGCCCCTACGCCGCCTCGCCCGACACGCGCGTGGCCGTGACAGTGGCGCAGGGCCGCGCCTGGCTGGGCGCCAGCGACGTGCCGCGCGCGCGGCAACTGGCGCGCGAGGCGCATGCACTCGATCCGGCCAGCGAAGGCCCGGCGCTGCTGGCGCTCGAGCTGATGGACGAAGACCCGACGGCCGAGGCACTCGTCACCGCCCATCTGCAGGCCGCGCCCGCCAGCAACGCGGTGCGCTCCCTGTATGCGCGCGTGCTGACCGGCTCGCAGCGCTATGCCGACGCGCAGGCGCAGCTCGAGGCCGTGACGGCCAACGCGCCCGACACCGCCTCGGCCTGGCTGACGCTCGGCGCCCTGCACATCGAGCAGCGCCATCCGACGCAGGCGACGCAGGCGCTGCAGCGCTATGTCGAACTCGCACAGGCGCAGGAGGACGTCACGCCTTCCGATGCTGCATCGCCCGCCCGCACGGCGCTGGCCGCCGCGCGTGAGCAGGGCCTCACGCAGGCCTGGCTGATGCTCGCGCAGGCGGCCGAACAGCAGCAGGACTACGCGGCCGCCGAAACGTGGCTCGCGAAGATCGACAACGCCGAGCAGGCGATCCAGGTGCAGGCCCGGCGCGCCTCGCTGATGGCGCGCAAGGGCCAGCTCGACGAAGCGCGCGAGCTGATCCGCAAGGTGCCCGAGCGACGTCCGGGCGACGCGCGCACCAAGGCGCTGGCCGAGGTCGGCTTGCTGCGCCAGATGAAGCAGTGGCAGCCCGCCTACGACGTGCTCGCCGCGGCCGTCGAACGCTCGCCCGAAGACGCCGACCTGCTCTACGAGCAGTCGATGGTCGCCGAGAAGCTAGAGCGCATCGACGAGATGGAGCGCCTGCTGCGCCGGGTGATCGAGCTCGAACCGGAACACTTTCACGCGCACAACGCGCTGGGCTACTCGCTGGCCGACCGCAGCCTGCGCCTGCCCGAGGCCAAAGCGCTGATCCTGCGGGCGCTCGAGCTGTCGCCGGGCGAGCCCTTCATCACCGACAGCCTCGGCTGGGTCGAATACCGCATGGGCAACAACGAGGAAGCCCTGCGCCACCTGCGCTCTGCCTACCGTGCGCGGCCCGACCCCGAGATCGGCGCGCATCTGGGTGAAGTGCTGTGGGTCAGCGGCCAGCAGGAGGAAGCGCTCCGCGTGTGGCGCGAAGCCCGCGGGCGCGACGCCACCAATGACGTGCTGCGCGAGACCCTCGCCCGCCTGCGGGTCGAGTTGTGAACGTGCACGGCGTTCTGCGCGCCGTCACCTCGGCAGCCGCGCTGTCGATGGCGCTGGTCGGCTGCGCGACGGTGCCACCGCCCGAAACCTATGGCGGCGACACGCTGTCCGGGCGCATGTCGGTGCGCGTGGAAGCGAGCGGTGACACCGAGGCGACATCGATGACCGCCGCGTTCGAGCTGCGCGGCGATCCACAGCGCGGACGGCTCGACCTCAGCACACCGCTGGGCACCACGCTCGCGCAGGCCCGCTGGGCGCCGGGCAGCGTGGCGCTCGTCACGCCGCAGGGCGAAACACGTTTCGCCACGCTCGACGACCTGACGCGCGAGGTACTGGGCGAAAGCCTGCCCGTGGCCGCGCTGTTCGACTGGCTGCGCGGGCGGCCCTGGCCCGGCGCGCCGAGTGCGCCCCCGGCACCGCCCACCGAACGCGGGTTCTCGCAGCTCGGCTGGACGGTCGATCTCGCGCGCTTCGACGATGCCGCGATCGTGGCTCGCCGTATGGCAGCGCCAACGGTCACGGTGCGTGCCCGCTTGGACCGGCCATGACGCTGCACGCCATCCACGACGTGGCCGCGCCGGCCAAGCTGAACCTGTTCCTGCACGTCATGGGCCGGCGTGCCGACGGCTATCACTTGCTGCAGTCGGCCTTCGTGCTGATCGACTGGTGCGACACCCTGCAGTTCGAGCGCCGCAGCGACGGCCGCCTCGCCCGCCATGACCTCACCGCCGCGCTGCCCGCCGACGACCTGTGCCTGCGTGCGGCGCGCGCGCTGCAGCAGGCGGCCGGTTGCACGCTCGGTGCCGACATCTCGATCGACAAGCAGGTGCCCTGGGGCGCAGGCATGGGCGGCGGCAGTTCCGACGCCGCCTCGACCCTACTGGCGCTGAATCGCCTGTGGGGGCTGGACTGGCCGCTGTCGCGCCTGCTGCCGCTCGGCCTCGCGCTCGGCGCCGACGTGCCCTTCTTCCTCGGCGGGCGCAACGCCTTCGTCGAAGGCATCGGCGAGCAACTCACGCCGATCGACCTGCCGCCGCAGTGGTTCGCCGTCGTGAAGCCTGCCGCAACCCTCGAAACCCGCGCCATCTTCGAGAGCCCGCTGTTGGTCCGAAATACCGATGCTGCTACACTTGCAGGCTTTCTTGCGAGCGATCGGTTCGGCTTTGGCCGCAACGATTTGCAGCCGCCCGCCGAGGGTTGCTGCGCAGAGGTGACTGAGGCGCTTGCGCTGCTCAAGACACGCTTCGGCAACAGCCGGATGACGGGTTCGGGCAGTGCGGTGTTTGCAAAAGTCGACGCAAGAGAGGTCGACGCAAGAGAGGACAGCGGCATCGAGAGCTCACCCGCGGCGACATGGCTGCCGGAGCTTCCGGTGGGATGGGTGGGCAGGATGTGCCGCAGTCTCGAGATTCATCCGCTGGCCGGATGGGCCTCGGACGATCAAGGTTGAAGGTGGATCGCGCAAGCGGTCAACCGGTGTAGGGGAGTCGCCAAGTTGGTCAAGGCATCGGATTTTGATTCCGACATGCGAGGGTTCGAGTCCTTCCTCCCCTGCCAAATCTTTCTGAAGCCCGTCGGTCGGCGGCAACAGCCGTGAACGCCGGTACGCCCCGGGGCTGGATCGAAGGGCCCGCGGGGCAGCCCGCAAGCCTCGACGGAGGAAACGTGCTTTTCAACACCGTGCTTTTCACCGGCAACGCCAATCCGGCGCTGGCCCGCGAAATCGCCACGCATCTCGGCATCGAACTCGGCCGCGCCCGCGTGGGCCGCTTCTCCGACGGCGAAGTAGACATCGAGATCCAGCAGAACGTGCGCGCACGCGACATCTTCGTCGTTCAGCCCACCTGCGCGCCGACGAACGAAAACCTGATGGAGATGTGCATCATGGTCGACGCGCTCAAGCGTGCGTCGGCCCGGCGCGTCACCGGGGTGATTCCGTACTTCGGCTACGCACGCCAGGACCGCCGCCCGCGCTCCACCCGCGTGCCGATCAGCGCCAAGGTCGTCGCCAACATGCTCGAAGCAGTCGGCGTCGAACGCCTGCTGACGATGGACCTGCACGCCGACCAGATCCAGGGCTTCTTCAACATCCCGGTCGACAACATCTACGCCTCGCCGGTGCTGCTGTCCGATCTGCAGAGCAAGCGCTACACCGACCTCGTGGTCGTCTCGCCCGACGTGGGCGGCGTGGTGCGCGCGCGAGCGCTGGCCAAGCAGCTCGGCTGCGAACTCGCGATCATCGACAAGCGCCGTCCCAAGGCGAACGTCTCCGAAGTGATGCACGTGATCGGCGAGATCGACGGGCGCAACTGCGTGATCATGGACGACATGATCGACACCGCCGGCACGCTGGTGAAGGCGGCCGAGGTGCTCAAGGAGCGGGGCGCGAAGAATGTCTACGCCTACTGCACCCACGCGGTGTTCTCGGGTCCCGCGATCGAGCGCATTCAGAAGTCGGCGCTCGACGAGGTCGTCATCACCAACACCATTCCGCTGAGCGACGCGAGCCGCGGCTGCTCGAAAGTGCGGCAGTTGTCGGTGGCCTTTCTGTTTGCCGAGACGATCCGCCGCATTTCGGACGGCGAATCGGTGACGTCGCTGTTCGCGGAGCAGAACGCGAACTTTTGAATACGAGAGCGGGCTCCTTGCGGAACCCTTCTTAGCTTGAGGGCCTCGCCCTCTATTACCGAAGCACCTGGTCGCGGGTGCTTCACCACTTCTGGAGTGTCAAATGAAATTCGTCGCTTATGAGCGCACGTTGCAGGGGACCGGAGCGAGCCGCCGCCTGCGCAATGCCGGCAAGGTGCCCGGCATTGTCTATGGGGCTGGTGAGCCCGCCATGATCGAGCTCGATCACAACGCCCTCTTCTTCGCGCTGAAGAAGGAAGCCTTCCACTCGTCGCTGCTCGAGATGGAGATCGGCGGCAAGAGCCAGCAGGTGCTGCTGCGCGACCACCAGTTCCACCCCTTCAAGCCGCTGGTGCTGCACGTCGACTTCCAGCGCGTGGATGCCACCACGCGCGTCACCAAGAAGGTGCCGCTGCGCTTCGTGAATGAAGAGACTTCGCCGGCCGTGAAGGTCGACAAATGCCTCATCAACCGCGTGGCGACCGAGCTCACGCTGGAGTGCCTGGCCTCGCAACTGCCCGAGTTCATTCAGGTCGACCTCGGCGAAATCACTCGCGGCCAGTCGCTGCACGTGAGCGACGTCACCCTGCCGCCGGGCACCAAGGTCGTGACCCACGGCAAGCCGAATCCGGTGATCGTTTCCGTCTCGGCTCAAGCGGCCGAGGAAGAGGAAGTCGCGCCGGTCGTTGCCGCTGCGCCGGCACCTGCGGCCAAGGGCAAGAAGACCGAGAAGCAGAACAAGAAGTGATCCTTCGGGACCGCTGCCGCAACCCCGCTTCGGCGGGGTTTTTTCTTGGTGGCGTTCGCTCTTCGGTGCGATGGCTGCGCCGGGAGCGGCCCTCGATAATCACGCCATGATTCGATTGCTGGTGGGCCTGGGCAACCCCGGGCCGGAATACGAGGCCACGCGGCACAACGCCGGGTTCTGGTGGATCGACGAGCTGGCCCGCATGCTCGGCACCTCGCCCGTGCCGGAGCGCAGCTACTTCGGCCTGGTGGCCCGTGTGAACCGGCCGCGCCCCGGCGTCGACGGGCCGATCTGGCTGCTGGAGCCGATGACCTTCATGAACCTGTCGGGCAAGTCGGTCGCGGCGCTCGCGCGCTTCTTCAAGATCGCGCCCGACGAAATCCTCGTCGCCCACGACGAACTCGATCTGCTGCCCGGCCAGGCGAAGCTCAAGCGCGGCGGCAGCCATGCCGGGCACAACGGGCTCAAGGACATCCAGGCGCAACTCGGCAGCGCCGACTTCTGGCGCCTGCGGCTGGGCATCGGCCACCCCGGCGTGAAGGCCGAGGTCATCAACTACGTGCTGCGCAAGCCGCCGCTTGCCGAGCGCGAACTCATCGACAAGTCCATCGAGCAGTCGCTCGCCGGCATCGACCTGCTGCTGTCCGGCGAGATGGAGCGCGCCATGATGAAGGTGCACGCCAAGCCGCCGCGTCCGAAGCCGGCGGCGCCGGCGCGGGTGGCCCCATCCAGCACCGAGGAGAACAAGCCATGATTCACGCCGTGCTCGCGTTCACCCTGCTGTGCGGCCTTGTCGGCGGCGCGGCCGCCGCCGGCCCGATCTACCGTTGCGGGCCAGATGGACGAGTGTTCTCGCAAACGCCATGCGCGGGCGGCACACTCGTCGAAACCAACGCGCCGCCTTCTGCGCAGCGCCAGGCCGAAGCGCAGCGCGTGGCCGAACAGGACCGGCACCTGGCCGACGACATGGAACGCGCGCGCCTGGCCGATGAAGCCGCACGCAAGCCCAAGCGAGCGGCGGCGCTCACGCAGCCGAAGCGCGCGGCCAAGACCAGCGCGGGCGACAGCGAAGAGCATGCGCATAAGCCGCGGCTGCATCGCAAGTCGACGAAGAAGAAGCCGCAGAAGGAATCGGGCGCGATCGTGCTCAGGCCCGCGTCGCGCACGCGCTAGGCGCCAAGCGTCAGCCGGGATCGGTCGCAGTCGCCGCCGGCGCCGCGGCCTGCTGCAGCCGCCGGTACTTCGCCCACAGCGACTCGTTCGACTCGACGTGCGCCGGGTTCACCGGAATGCAGTCGACCGGGCACACCTGCACGCACTGGGGCTCGTCGAAGTGGCCGACGCACTCGGTGCATTTCGATGGGTCGATCTCGTAGATCTGCGGGCCGAGCGAAATCGCCTGGTTGGGGCATTCCGGCTCGCAGACATCGCAGTTGATGCACTCGTCGGTGATCAGAAGGGCCATGCGGCTTTACCTGCCGCGTCGTGGGCTCAACCAGGGTCGGCCTTGACGCGCTGTTTCAGAATGTCGAGCACCAAGGGTGACACGAACTTGGAGACATCGCCGCCCAAGGTGGCAATCTCGCGCACGAAGGTGCCCGACACGAACTGGAACTGATCGCTCGGCGTGAGGAACAGGGTTTCGACTTCGGGCATCAGCTGCCGGTTCATGCCGGCCATCTGGAACTCGTACTCGAAGTCGCTCACCGCCCGCAGGCCGCGCACCACCACCTTGCCGTCGTTGGCCACCACGAAGTCGCGCAGCAGGCCCTTGAAGGCGATAACCTCGATGTTCGGGTACTTGGCGGCCAGCGCCCGCGCGAGCTCCAAGCGCTCATCGACCGAGAACATGGTGTGCTTGTGATGGCCAGCCGCCACCGCCACGATCAGCCGCTCGAACAGGCTGCTGGCGCGGCGCATCAGGTCTTCGTGCCCGAGCGTCATCGGATCGAAGGTGCCGGGATACACGGCGGTGAGTCGCTTGGCGGTGGTCACGGTCTACTCCTGGCGAAATCGATCGGGGCAGTGTAGCGGCGGGTTCAAGCCGCATCGGAGGCGGTCTTGCGCTGCAGCAAATGGAAATGCACGTTGCCCGCGCGCGCGTGGCGATGCACGGCCAGCGCGTACGGCTGCAGCGCCTCGTCGTCGAAGGCGTGGTCGGCTTCGAGGTAGACCCAGCCGCCCTGCGGCGCCGCCAGCGGGGCCGCCGCCGCGAGCGCCCGCTCGTAGATGCCGGCCGTGAACGGCGGATCGAGAAACACGAGGTCGAAGCTACCTGGCGCCGCGCGCTGCATGAACGACAGACCGTCGCCCGCCTGCACGCGCACCGCATCGGCCTTGAAGCGCGCCTGCGAGGCATGCAGCAGCTTGGCGAGATAGGCCTCGCGCTCAACGAGCACCACCTCGCTCGCCCCGCGCGACGCCGCCTCGAAACCGAGCGCGCCGCTGCCGGCGAAGGCATCGAGGCAGCGCCAGCCGGTGAGGTCTTGCCCCAGCCAATTGAACAACGTCTCGCGCACGCGATCGGGCGTCGGCCGCAGGCCCGGCGTGTCCGGCACCGGTAGCTTGCTGCGCTTCCACTGCCCGCCGATGATGCGGACCTCGCGCGGCGGGCCGCCCGCCGCCTTGCCTCGCGGTGCGGCGGGCTTCACAGGCGCACCGCAATGCCGTCGCGCGCCATCAGCGCCTTGGCCTGGCCGACGGTGAATTCGCCGTAGTGAAAGATGCTTGCGGCGAGCACCGCATCCGCGCCGCCGATGCGGATCCCGTCGGACAGATGTTCGAGCGCGCCCACGCCACCGGACGCGATCACCGGCACCGGCACGGCATCGCTCACCGCGCGCGTGAGTTCGAGGTCGAAGCCGCTCTTGGTGCCGTCGCGGTCCATGCTGGTGAGCAGGATTTCGCCCGCACCATGTTCGGCCATCTGCGCCGCCCAGGCCACCGCGTCGAGGCCGACGTTCTTGCGCCCACCGTGCGTGTATACGTCCCAGCCGAGGCCGCGCGCAGCCAGGTCGTCGCCGGTGCGCCGCTTGGCGTCGATCGCCACCACGATGGCCTGCGCGCCGTACTTCGCCGATGCATCACGGATCACCTGCGGATTGCTGACGGCGGCCGAATTGAAGCTCACCTTGTCTGCCCCGGCATTGAGCAGGCGGCGCACGTCTTCGACTGTGCGCACGCCGCCGCCGACCGTGAGCGGAATGAAGACCTGCGAGGCCACCGCTTCGATGATGTGGAGGATGAGCCCGCGCTCGTCGCTCGTGGCCGTGATGTCGAGAAACGTGAGTTCGTCGGCACCCTGCTCGTTGTAGCGCGCGGCGATTTCCACCGGGTCGCCAGCGTCGCGCAGTTCGACGAAGTTGACGCCCTTGACCACGCGGCCGCCGGTCACGTCGAGGCAGGGAATGATGCGTTTGGCGAGCATGGCGAGGGCAGTCGTGAGAGACGGCGATTATCGCGGCGCCGGTATTCCCCCTAAGTCTCGGGAACTGCCGCCGGACCTTGGATGAATCGGCTCGCGCCAGGAGTAAACGCCCTGACGAAGTCCGTTCGTCGCATCAAGGAGTCCACGTGATGAAAGCAGTTTTCGCGCTTCTGGCCGCATCGTCGGCCCTCCTGCTCTCGCTGCCGGTTGCCGCCCACATCGTCGTCTACACCACGCCGCTGTCGGGCGCTGCCGAGGAGCCGGCCAACGCATCGCCGGGCACCGGCATGGCCACCGTGACGGTGGATGACCACGCCTTCACGATGCGCGTGCAAGCCACGTTCAGCGACCTCAGCGGCCAGACCACCGCGGCGCACATCCACTGCTGCACGGCCCTCGCCGGCGCCGGCGTTGCCGGCGTGGCGACGATGGTGCCGACTTTCGCGGGCTTTCCGCTCGGCGTGAGTGCCGGCAACTACGACAACAGCTTCGACATGACCCTGGCGTCGAGCTGGAACCCGGCCTTCGTGACGGCCAATGGCGGCAGCACGGCCAATGCCTTCAGCACCCTGGTCACGGGCCTGAACCAGGGCACGGCCTATTTCAACGTGCACACCAACGCCTTCCCGGGGGGCGAGGTGCGCGGCTTCCTGGCCGTCACGCCGATACCGGAGCCGCAGACCTACGCGCTGATGCTGGCCGGCCTGGCCGTGGTCGGCATCGCGGCGAAACGCAGGCGCCGCTGAAACTGGAACTGCGGGCCGCGCAGCGTCAGGCGCCGAGTTCGTCGGCGCGGCGCTGCGCCTCGGCGAAGTCGAGGTCGCCGCTGTAGATGGCGCGCCCGCAGATCACACCTTCGACGCCCTGGTCCTCGACGGCGCACAGCCGCTCGATGTCGTCGATGTTCGACAGCCCGCCCGAGGCGATCACGGGAATGGTGAGTGCCTGCGCGAGCTTGACCGTCGCGTCAATGTTGATGCCGCTCAGCATGCCGTCGCGGCCGATGTCGGTGTAGATCACGCCTTCGACGCCGTAGTCCTCGAACTTGCGCGCGAGATCGACGACTTCGTGGCCCGTGAGCTTGCTCCAGCCGTCGGTCGCGACCTTGCCGTCCTTCGCATCGAGGCCGACGATGATGTGCCCGCCGAAGGCCGTGCAGGCGTCCTTCAGAAAGCCCGGGCTCTTCACCGCGGCAGTGCCGATGATGATGAAGCTCAAGCCGTCATCCAGATAGCGCTCGATCGTGTCGAGGTCGCGGATGCCGCCGCCGAGCTGCACCGGGATCTCGTCGCCCACCTCGGCGAGGATGGCCTTGATCGCCGCCTCGTTGACCGGCTTGCCCGCGAAGGCGCCGTTCAGGTCGACGAGATGCAGCCGACGCGCACCAGCCTCGACCCAGCGCCGCGCCATCGCAGCCGGGTCTTCGCCGAAGGTGGTGGAGTCGTTCATGTCGCCTTGTTTCAGGCGGACGCACTTGCCGTCTTTCAGGTCGATCGCGGGAATCAGCAGCATGGCCGAGAGAGCGGGTGGTGGGAAATCATCGCCCGAGAAGGCGCGGGATCAAGGGTTCCAGCGGAGGAAGTTCCTGTAGAGCGCGAGGCCGTGTGCGGCACTCTTCTCGGGGTGGAATTGGGTCGCAAAAATGTTATCCCGCGCGACTGCGCTGGTAAAGCGCGCGCCGTAGTCGGTTTCACCAACACTGTGCGCGGAATCGGCCGGCCGCGCATAGAAGCTGTGCACGAAATAGAAGTACGACTCGTCGGGCACACCGGCCCACAGCGGATGCGCTCGCGCCTGGAACACCGGGTTCCACCCCATCTGCGGCACCTTGTAGCGGCTGCCGTCCGGCTGCAGGCGGCCGTCGAGTTGAAAGCGCAGCACCTCGCCGGCGATGAGGCCGAGGCCCTCGGTCGGGCCTTCCTCGCTGCGCGACAGCAGCATCTGCATGCCGACGCACACGCCCATCAGCGGCTTGTTGGCGGCGGCATGCAGCACAGCCTCTTGCAAGCCCGACTCGCGCAGTTCGCGCATGCAGTCGGGCATGGCACCCTGCCCCGGCAGCACCACGCGTTCGGCGGCGAACACTTCGTCGGGCCGCGAAGTGACGACCACTTCGATGCCGGCCTCTTCGCGCGCCACATGCATCACCGCCTGCGACACCGAGCGCAGGTTGCCCATGCCGTAATCGACGACGGCAACCCTTCGGCTCACAGCGATCCCTTGGTCGACGGGATCACGCCGGCGGCGCGCGGGTCGATCTCCAGCGCCATGCGCAGCGCGCGCGCGAAGGCCTTGAAGATCGTCTCGCACTGGTGGTGCGCGTTCTCGCCGTGCAGGTTGTCGATGTGCAAGGTGACGCCGGCGTGGTTCACGAAGCCCTGGAAGAACTCGTAGACCAACTGCGTGTCGAGCGCGCCGATCATGCCGCTCTTGAAGTCGACACGCATGTGCAGCCCCGGGCGGCCAGAGAAATCGACCACCACGCGCGACAGCGCTTCGTCCAGCGGCACGTAGGCATGGCCGTAGCGGCGCAGGCCCTTCTTGTCGCCCACCGCCTTCGCCATCGCCTGGCCGAAGGTGATGCCGACGTCCTCCACCGTGTGGTGGCCGTCGATGTGCAGGTCACCCTGGCAGTCGATGTCGAGATCGATCAGCCCATGCCGCGCGATCTGGTCGAGCATGTGGTCGAAGAAGCCGATGCCGGTGGCGAGCTTGGCGACACCGGTGCCGTCCAGGTTGATCGCGACGCGGATCTTCGTTTCGGCGGTGTTGCGACTGACTTCGGCGTGACGTGCGGGAGTGCTCATGGCAGGCTCTGTTCCAAGGCGGCGATCATCACGTCGTTTTCCTGCGGCGTGCCGACCGTGAGCCGCAGGCAATTGTGAAGCAGTGGGTGCAGTTTGGACACGTTCTTGATCAGGACCTGGCATTGCTTGAGCGCCTCGAACAGTGCTGCGGCATCGGGCACGCGGGTCAGGATCATGTTGGCTTCGCTGGGGTATGGCCGCAGCCCTGGCATCGCGGCCAGTGCTGACGCGAGTCGCGTGCGTTCGCTGCGCAGCACCTCGGCCTGGCGCGCGAATTCGTCGGCATGCTCCAGCGCGAACAGCCCCGCTTCGGCATTCAGCACGCTCACGTTGTAGGGCGGGCGCACCTTGTCGATCTCGGCGATCAGCGCCTTCGGCCCCAGCAGGTAGCCGAGCCGCACGCCGGCGAGGCCGAACTTGCTGAGCGTGCGCATGACCAGCACGTTCTGGTGATGCGTCACGCGGTCCATCCACGTGCGTGACGCAAACGGCTGGTAGGCCTCGTCGATCACTACCAGCCCAGGCGTGGCTTCGATGATTCGTTCGATCACCGCATCGTCGAACAGGTTCGCCGTCGGGTTGTTCGGGTAGGCGATGTAGACGATGGACGGCTGATGCTCGGCCACGGCCGCGAGCATGGCCGCTTCGTCGAGCTCGAAATCGGCAGTGAGCGGCACGCCGACGAACCGCAGGCCCTGCAGCTTGGCCGACATCTCGTACATCACGAAGCCGGGCAGCGGCGCCAGCACGCTCGCGCCCGGCACGTCGCAGGCCATGCTGAGCAAGCTGATGAGTTCGTCCGAGCCGTTGCCGAGCATCAAATCGTAGCCCTCGGGCAGCTTCACGTGCTGCGCCAGCGCCACGCGCAGTTCATCGACGCGCGAGCCGGGATAGCGGTTGATCGCCACCTCGCCGAGGCGCGCGCCCAGTTCGCGGCGCAGCGACTCGGGCAGGCGGAACGGGTTCTCCATCGCATCGAGCTTGATGAAGCCGGCGCTCGGCTGGACCGCATAGCCGTGCATGGACTGCACGTCCTGGCGGATGCAGCGCTCGATGAGTTCGGGCAGGTCGACAGGACGGATCATGGTTTCAACCTCATCTCCGCGGCGCGCGCGTGGGCCTGCAGCCCTTCGCCGTAGGCGAGTTCGGCGGCAATCTTGCCGAGACCTTGCGCGCCGGCTTCGCTCACCTCGATCAGGCTGGAGCGCTTCTGGAAGTCGTACACGCCCAGCGGCGACGAGAAGCGCGCCGTGCCAGAGGTCGGCAGCACGTGGTTCGGCCCGGCGCAGTAGTCGCCGAGGCTCTCGCTGGTGAAGGCCCCAAGGAAGATCGCGCCGGCGTGGCGCAGCAGCGGCTCGATGCGGTGCGGGTCGCGCGAACTCACTTCGAGGTGCTCGGGCGCGATGCGGTTGCTGATCTCGCAGGCTTCTTCCATGCTGCGCGTCTTGATGAGCGCGCCGCGGCCTTCGAGCGAGGCGCGGATCACGGCGCGGCGCGGCATGTCGGGCAGCAGGCGGTCGATCGCAGCCTTCACCTCGTCGATGTAGCCTGCGTCGGGACACAGCAGGATGCTTTGCGCGAGTTCGTCGTGCTCGGCCTGGCTGAAGAGGTCCATTGCCACCCAGTCGGCCGGCGTGCTGCCGTCGGCGAGCACCAAGATCTCGCTCGGCCCGGCAATCATGTCGATGCCCACCTTGCCGAAGACGCGCCGCTTGGCGCTCGCCACATAGGCGTTGCCGGGACCGGTGATCTTGTCGACGGCTGGGATCGTCGCCGTGCCGTAGGCGAGCGCCGCCACCGCCTGCGCGCCGCCGATGGTGAACACACGATCGACACCCGCGATGGCCGCAGCAGCCAGCACCAATGCGTTGCGCTCGCCCTTGGGCGTCGGCACCACCATCACGATCTCGCCCACCCCCGCCACCTTGGCGGGCACGGCGTTCATCAGCACGCTCGACGGATAGGCCGCCTTGCCGCCGGGCACGTAAATGCCCACGCGGTCCAGCGGCGCGACCTTCTGGCCGAGCAGCGTGCCGTCGGCGTCGCAGTACTGCCATGAACGTCCGCAGGCGTCGAGCTGGCGCTCGTGGTAGCTGCGCACCCGCGCCGCCGCTTGCTCCAGCGCGTTGCGCTGCGCCGGCGTGATGGCGTCGAGTGCAGTCGCGAGTTCGGCCCGGCTCAGTTCGAGCGCAGCCACCGACTCGGCGGCCAGCCCGTCCCAGCGCTTCGTGTACTCGAGCACCGCCGCATCGCCGCGCGCACGCACGTCGTCGATGATGGCGGCCACGCTGGCCTCGATGGCCGCGTCGGTCTGTTCCGACCAATGCAGCACACGCTGGAACGCTTCCTCGAACCCGGCTGCGGTCGTATCGAGCGTGCGAATGGCGACCGTGCTCATGCGGTGGCTCCCACGGCGGACGCGACGGCATCGAGCACCGCGCGGATCGGCTCGCGCTTGAGCTTGAGCGCCGCCTGGTTGACGACCAGCCGCGCCGAGATCTGCATGATCTCTTCCACTTCGATGAGGTGATTGGCCTTGAGCGTGCTGCCGGTCGACACGAGGTCCACGATGGCATCGGCCAGGCCCGTCAGCGGCGCCAGCTCCATCGAGCCGTAGAGCTTGATGAGGTCGACGTGCACACCCTTGTCGGCGAAGTGATCGCGCGCGATGCTCGTGTACTTCGTCGCCACGCGGATGCGCGAGCCCTGCTGCACCGCGTTGGCGTAGTCGAAGTCGGCACGCACCGCCACGCTCATGCGGCACTTGGCGATCTGCAGGTCGATCGGCTGGTAGAGCCCCGCGCCGCCGTGTTCGAGCAGCGTGTCGAGACCGGCCACACCGATGTCGGCGCCGCCGTACTGCACATACGTCGGCACGTCGGTGGCGCGCACCAGCACCACGCGCACGTCCGCCCGGCTGGTGCCGATGATGAGCTTGCGCGACTTCTCCGGGTCTTCGGAAATCTCGATGCCGGCGGCGCGCAGCAGCGGCAGCGTCTCCTCGAAGATGCGGCCCTTGGACAAGGCGAGCGTGATCACGGGGCGTGCCTCCTGTGTGCTGAGTGTGCTCATTGGATGCGCTCGATGTCGGCCCCGATGCCGCGCAGCTTGGCTTCCATGCGGTCGTAGCCGCGGTCGAGGTGGTAGATGCGGTCGACGATGGTCTCGCCCTCGGCCACGAGGCCGGCGATGACGAGGCTGGCCGAGGCGCGCAGATCGGTCGCCATCACGGTGGCGCCCGAGAGTTTTGCGATGCCCTGCACCACCGCGGTGTTGCCTTCGACCTCGATGTTGGCGCCCAGCCGCAGCAGTTCGTTCACATGCATCATGCGGTTCTCGAAGATGGTCTCGGTGATGACCGAGGTGCCTTCGGCGATGCAGTCGAGCGCCATGAACTGCGCCTGCATGTCGGTCGGGAACGCCGGGTACTCGCTGGTGCGGAAACTCGCCGCTTTCGGCCGGCCGCGGCCCTGCACGCGAATCCAGTCGTCGCCGCATTCGATCGCCGCGCCGGCTTCGCGCAGCTTGTCGATCACCGCGTCGAGGTGATCACTGCGCGTGCCGCGCAGCGTCACGTCGCCGCCCGCCGCGGCCACGGCGCACAGAAAGGTCCCGGTCTCGATGCGGTCCGGCACGATGCGATGCGTCGTGCCGCGCAGCCGTTCCACGCCCTGCACACGGATGCGACTGGTGCCGTGGCCTTCGATCTTCGCGCCCATGCCGATCAGCATCTCGGCCAGGTCGGTGACCTCAGGCTCCTGCGCCGCGTTCTCCAGCACCGTCTCGCCGTCGGCCAGGGTGGCGGCCATCAGCAGGTTCTCGGTGCCGGTGACGGTGATCATGTCGGTGGTGATGCGCGCGCCCTTCAGGCGCTTCGCCTTCGCCACGATGTAGCCGTGCTCCACCGTGATCTCGGCACCCATCGCTTTCAGCCCCTTGATGTGCTGGTCGACCGGGCGCGAGCCGATGGCGCAGCCGCCCGGCAGCGACACCCGCGCCTCGCCGAAGCGCGCGAGCAGCGGCCCGAGCACGAGGATGGACGCACGCATGGTCTTCACGAGGTCGTACGCGGCCTCTTGCGACGTGAGCGCCGAGGCGTCGAGCCGCACGGTTTCCGGCTGCGCCTCGCTGCGCTCCACCGCCACGCCCAGGCTGCGCAGCAGCTTGAGCATGGTGCGCACGTCCTGCAACTGCGGCGCGTGGTTCAGCGTGACGGGCTCGGCCGTCAGCAAGGCCGCGCACAGCTCGGGCAGCGCAGCGTTCTTGGCGCCGGAGATGGCGATCTCGCCCTTGAGCGTTCGGCCACCGCGGATGAGAAGTTTGTCCATGAGAGGGCTGCGGGCTGGCCCCAATGCTCACACGGCCTTCGAACCCGCTGGCGCGAATTCGCCAGCCGCAGTGAACACTGCGGCGGGTTTCAGTGGTGGTGCTGGGGGGCCGAAGCGGGATCGGCGGCCCATTCGGCGGGGGTCAGCGTCTTCATCGAGAGCGCGTGGATCTGCTCGCGCATCCGGTCGCCCAGGGCCTCGTAGACCCGCTGGTGCCGGCGTACCCGCGGCTTGCCCTCGAACTCGGCCGACACGATGGTGGCGAAGAAGTGGCGCCCGTCGCCCTCGACCTGCAGGTGCTCGCAGGTCAGGCCGTTCGCGATGTAGCGTTCGACTTCGGCGGGGGTGGGGTCGGCCATGATGTCGGCGATTTTAGGCGAGGCTTGCCGGGCCTTGCCCGCGCGGTGGCATTCAGTGGCGGATCTTGTAGCCGATGCGCAGCAGGTGCAGCGCCAGGCCGCACACCACGGCCAGGCTCGCGGCCACGATGGCCAGGCTCACCCACGGCGACACGTCGCTCGCGCCGAAGAAGCCGTGGCGAAAGCCGTCGATCATGTAGAAGAACGGGTTCAGGTGGCTCAGCTCGCGCCAGCCGTCGGGCAGCGAACTGACCGAATAGAACACGCCCGACAGAAAGGTCATCGGCATGATGACGAAGTTCTGGAAAGCGGCGATCTGGTCGAACTTCTCGGCCCACAAGCCGGCGATGAGACCGAGCGCCCCCATCATGGCCGAGCCGGCCACGGCGAAGACGACGATCCACAGCGGCTGCGCCGCCTGCAGCGGAGCGAACCACACGGTGACCAATAGCACACCCGCGCCCACCGCCAGCCCGCGCACCACGGCCGCGCCCACATAGGCCACGAACCACGCCCAGTGCGACAGCGGCGTGACCAGCAGGAACACCAGGTTGCCGGTGATCTTGCTCTGGATGAGCGAGGAGCTGCTGTTGGCAAAGGCGTTCTGCAGCACGCTCATCATCACCAGCCCCGGCACCAGAAACCCGGTGTAGCCGACGCCGCCGACCTGCACCTTGTCGCCCAGCGCGTGGCCGAAGATCACGAGGTAGAGCATGGCCGTGAGCACCGGCGCGGCCACGGTCTGGAAGCCGACCTTCCAGAAGCGCAGCACTTCCTTGTAGAGCAGGGTGCGCGTACCCGACAGCGCTTCGATGCTCATTGCGGCATCCCCACCAGCGGTGCCGGCCGCGTTTCGCCCTGCATGATTTCGAGGAACACGTCTTCCAGATCGGCGCGGCCGATCTCCAGGTCTTCAGGCTGGCAGCCCGCGGCGCGCAGCGTGGCGAGCACCTGCTCGACTTCACCGGCGTCATGCGCCTTGATCTGCACGATGCGCCCCGTCACACGCGACTGCGCGGCCAGTTGCGGCGGCAGCGGCGCATCCATCTTGAAGCGCAGCATGGTGCTGGCCGTACCCGCGAGCAGGGCCGACGTGCGATCGAGCGCCACGATGCGGCCGAACTTGAGCATGGCCAAACGCCCGCACAGCGCCTCGGCCTCTTCGAGGTAGTGCGTGGTGAGCAGCACCGTGTGGCCTTCCTTGTTCAGGCGCGCGACGAAGTGCCACAGCGTCTGGCGCAGTTCCACGTCCACGCCAGCCGTCGGCTCGTCGAGCACGATCACCGGCGGGCGGTGCACCAGCGCCTGCGCCACCAGCACGCGGCGCTTCATGCCACCCGAGAGCTCGCGCATATTGGCGCCGGCCTTGTCGGCGAGACCCAGGTTCTCGAGCAACTCGTCGATCCAGGCGTCGTTGTTGCGCACGCCGAAGTAGCCGCTCTGGATGCGCAGCGCCTCGCGCACGTTGAAGAAGGGATCGAACACCAGCTCCTGCGGCACGATGCCCAAGCGCTTGCGCGCGGCGGCGTAGTCGCTCACCACGTCGTGGCCCAGCACTGACACCTGGCCGCCGCTGGCGCGCGCCAGGCCGGCGAGGATGCTGATCAGCGTCGTCTTGCCGGCGCCGTTGGGGCCGAGCAGGCCGAAGAACTCGCCTTCTTCGATGTCGAAGCTGACATCGTCCAGCGCGCGGACCGGTTTGCCGCCGGAGTTGAAGGTCTTGCTGACGTGCTGGAACGAGATGGCGGGCATGGGGGCGGGATTGTAGGCAGCGCCCCGTGAAACCGCTGGCCGCAGGCGACTTGCCCTGGTGCTAGTGTGCGGCCCACCGAAGCTTCGTCCGCACCGACCGATGGCCACCCAAGCCAAGAAGCCGCGCCGCACGGCCGAGCGCATCCTCGACGTGACGCTGGAGCTGTTCAACCGCTTCGGCGAACCGAATGTGTCGACCACGCTGATCTCGGCCGAGCTGAACATCAGCCCGGGCAACCTCTACTACCACTATCCGGCCAAGGACGAGCTGGTGAACCGTCTGTTCGGCCGCTACGAGATTGCGCTCGGCGAACTGCTGCCAGCTGCCGGGAGCGTGCGCAACGTGGAGGATGCGTGGCTGTTCTTCCACATGCTCTACGAGTTGATCTGGCAGTACCGCTTTCTCTACCGCGACCTGAACGACCTGCTGTCGAAGAACCGCCGCATCGAGACGCAGTTCCAGCTGGTGCTCGCGGCCAAGCAGCAGGCAGTGCGGCAGGTGCTCGAAGGCCTCGCCGGCGACGGCGCCGTGCACATCGACGCGCGCGAGTCCGAGCCGGTCGCACACGCGATGGTGGTGGTGCTGACCTACTGGCTGAGCTACGAATACGTGCGCGACCCGCGCCGTGCGCTGGAGCCCGAGAGCGCGGCCGACGCGCTGCTGCGCGGCGCCTTCCACGTGCTGAGCCTGCTGATGCCTTATCTCGCGTCCGAACAGAAGGCGCATCTGCTCGGCCTGGTGGGCCCTTACACGACGACGTGATCCGCGGCCGTCACAGCTTCATCTCCAGCCGCAGCTGCCACTTCACCGACGAACGCGCGGTCGTCAGGCCCGATTCCTCGTACAGCGGCAGGCCGCCCGCGTCCTGCACGGTGATGCCGCTGCCGGTGACGTAGTCGAGCGGCGCCAGGTTGGTGGCCGACAGGCGCAGCCGCGTCGACTTGTCGAAGTGCCACACGGCGTAGGCGTCGAACAGCCGCTTGCGGCCCTGCAGCGCCGTCTGCGTGTTCGACAGCCGCGTGTCGTAGGCCGGCGTCCAGTTCAGGCTGCCGCCAATGGCCAGCGGCGTGCCGCGAAAGCGGTAGTCGGCGCCGAGGTTCAGCGTGCCGTCGGGCTGCTGGTCCAGCCGGTTGTCGGGCCCGGCCACGCCCTTCACGCGCGAGCGGAACAGGCTGGCGTTGGCCCGCACGTCGAGCGGGATCGCCTGCGGCCACACGTCGCTCAGCCGGAACCGGGCCTCGAGCTCGATGCCCTGCGTGACGGCATCGCCCACGTTCTGCACCTGTGACACCCAGCGGCCGCTCTCGAACGCGGTGCGCGAGCGGATCAGGTCGCTGATGTCGCGGTGGAACACGCTCGCGCTCAGCAGGCCGCCGCCCTCGAGGTAGCGCTCGACGGCGAGATCGATCCCGAGCGCGGTCTCGGGCTGCAGATTCGGATTGCCGACACGATCGGGCGAGGTCGGCGAGTTGGGCCGCAAGGGGTTGGAGCGGCCGATCAGCTGGTTGAGCCGCGGCGCGCGGTAGCTGCGCGTGAGGCTCATGCGCAGCTGGTCGCGGCTCTTGGGCGCGAACTTCCACACCGCGTGCGCGAGCGGCGTCCACACGAAATGGCGATTCGTCTGCGCGGGCTGGCCGGCGCTCTCGCCGCGCATCTCGCTGCCCTCGCCGCGCAGGCCGAGATGCACGGCCCATTGCGGGCTCAGCTCCCATTCGTCCTGCGCATAGAGCGCGTAGCCCATGCCGCTGGCCTGCTGGCGTTCGTCGACCACGGGCCGCGCCGGCAGGCTCTGCACGGCGGTGGCGCGGTCGTCACGCCAGTTGCGCGCCCAGTCGACGCCCGCCACGAGCTGGTGGTCGTTGTCCAGCACGCGCGACCACTTGCCCTTGAGCGAGAACCAGCGCTCATCCACCTCGGATCGTTCGTCGCCGTCGAGGCTGGGTGCGCCCCCGCTGGACTGGCGCCGCGCCTCCAGCGAGCGCGATTGCCACGCGCCCAGCGTGCCGCGCCATTCGAGCTTGGCGCCGTCGGCCAGCGTGCGGTTCCAGTCGGCGCTGATCCGCCCGAGGCTGAAGCGGCTGTCGGTGTGGCCCCGCGCGTTGTCGAAGGCGGGCGAGATGAGGCCGGGCGATTGCGGGTCGGGCGTCGGCTGGCTGCGCCGGCGCTCGGTCTGCCAGTCGCTGCGGCTGTCGTGCAGCATGATGAAGGGCTTCAGCGTCACGCTGTCGGCGCCGCCGCGCCACTGCAGGCGCGAACTGAGGTGCACGCCGTCGAGACGGTAGCGCGAGGTGGTGTGATCCGTCTGGTCCAGCGTGACGGCGCCGTCGGCGAGCCGCGTGTCCAGCGTGCGCGTGCGGCCGTCGTTCTCGCGGTCGACGCGAAACGCCGTGAGCGAGAAGTTGACGGTCCACGGCCCCGCCACGTCGTTGCGCGTCCACGAGACGCCGGGGCTCAGGCGGCCGTCTTCCGCGCCCAGGCTCAAACGCAGGTCGTTGCTGCGCCGCCGCAAGCCTTCGCGCGTGATGATGTTGATGGTGCCGGCGATGGCTTGGGCGCCGGTTTCGGCGGTGGGCGCGCGCAGGATCTCGATGCGCTCGATCTGTTCCGGGTCCAGCGAGTCGAGCGAGAAGCCGGGCGGCAGGCGCTCGCCGTCGAGCAGGATCTGCGTGTAGCCGCTGCCGAGGCCCCGCATGCGGATCGCGCCGCCGCGCCCCGGCGCGCCCTGCACCGTGACGCCGGGCAGACGCTTGAGCAGTTCGCCCACCGTGCTGTCGCCGAAGCGCTCGATCTCCTCGCGCCCGACGACGATCTTCGAGGCGGTGCCGTAGCGTCGCGCGCGGGTTTCGTCCGACTGCCGCTCGCCAGAGATCTGCACGCGTTCGAGCGTGGCGGGGGCGGAGGCAGGGCGCGCCGGCGCGGCCGGCGCGGCCGGAGCCGCCGGCTGTTGCGCCTGCGCGGTCGACGCGCAGGCGGCCAGCGCCACGGTGCGCACGAGCCGCCCTGCCGTCGGCCGACGGCCCTGCGGCGCGAACTCGTTTGCTGCGGTCATGGGGCAGGTCTTTCCGGTTCGGTGCGCGGCAGCGGTGGCTACCATCTGGCCGATCGAATCGTCCCGAGTTTCACCCAACAGGAGCCGTCCCATGTCCGACCTGAAATCGCAATTCGAGCAAGCCGTGGCCGAGTCGAAGAACCTGCCCGAGCGGCCGGACAACATGACGATGCTGCGCATCTACGCGCTGTACAAGCAGGCGACCGAAGGCGACGCGCAGGGCGAGCGCCCCGGCTTCACCGACATGGTCGGCCGCATGAAGTGGGACGGCTGGAAGGCGCTCGAAGGCACGTCCGGCGACGAGGCCATGCAGTCCTACGTCGACCTCATCGAGTCGCTGAAGTAGCGGCCAGCGCCGCACGACGCTCGTCTTTCGGCAGCGCGGCCAGGCGCTTGACCTCGGCGTAGAAGCGCGGGAAGTCGCGGCCCTCGCGCTCGAACAGGCGCTCGAAGCCGGGCACCAGTTCGTTGTACGCGGCCAGCACGCCCAAGGCGGCGTTGTTGGCGCGGTCGAACCAGCCGTCGTAGCCGGCGAAGCCGTCCCAGCGTTCGCGCTTCATCACCTCGTACTCGGCGCGCATCTGCGCCATCAGCTCGGCCTTGCGCTCACGCTTGGCGGCGTCCGGAATGTCCTGGCGGTAGACCTCGCCCAGGCGCTCGCGGTAGCGCAGCGTCAGTTCGCGAAAGTCGTGGCGACGGCCGTCGAAGCGTTCGTAGTCGGCGCGCGCTTCCGGCGTCGCGTGTTCGGCCAGCCACCGTTGGCCGCCGATGCGCTCCACCGTCGTCGCGAAGGATTCGTTGAACATCGTGTCGCCCGAGGCATACGCCACCTGGTGCGCGAGTTCGTGAAAGATCAGGCGCGCGAGTTCGCCCTCCGGATAGTTGATGAAGGTGCTGAGCAGGGGATCGGCGAAGTAGTCGCCCGGCAACGCGCCGAGCGTGGAGTACGCCGGCACGCCGTAGACGCTGACTTCCTTACCCTTCGCGCGCAGTTCGGCCGCGAAGGCCTCGGCCGCGTCGCGGTCGAAGTAGCCGCGGTAGCCGACGCAGCCCACCACCGGGAAGCACCAGCGCTGCAGCGTAAGGCTCAACTCCGGCGCCGCCACCACGTTCCAGACGGCTGCGCGGCGCGGCAGGTCGGCGTAGCGGCGGTAGCTGGCGTTGTCGGGCAAGGCCAGTTCCTTCACCGCGAAGTCGCGCATGCGCTGAGACAGTTCGAGGCGCTCCTTCAGCGCCGGTTTCGTCTGCGCGTCGGCGAGCCATGCCGGCACCGGCCGTGCAGCGGCGACCAGCGAAAGATGCCCGTTGATCGACTGCGCGTAGTAGCCGAGCGTGCTGCAGCCGCTGGTGAGGCAGGTGGCCGCCACGGCGAACGCCACCACGACCAGCGTGCCGATGCCTGCCATCCAGAGCCCTCGCCGCACCGCGTTCAGTGGGCCGCCTGTGGCCGCACCTCGACCAGGCAGTCGTAGAAACTCGGCCCGCCCCCCAGATCGGTGAGCTGCTGGTGCGTCACCTCGTTGACGTTGGTGCCGGCGAGACCCAGCTTGCGCCACCACACGCCCAGGCCGTTGACCACGCCCGGCCGCGCGCGCTTGCTGAGCACGGCACGGCACAGATAGCTGCCGCGGTCGTTGAACACCTGCACCGTCTGGCCGGAAGCAATGCCGCGTGGCAGTGCGTCGCTTTCATGAATCTCGATCAGCGGCTCGGCCTCGATGTCGCGCAGGCTCGTCACATTGACGAAGGTGGAGTTGAGGAAGTTGCGCGCCGGCGGCGAGATCATGGCGAGCGGAAAGCGCGCTGCACGCTCGGGCGACGATTCGGCGCATTCGTAGTTCGCGACATGATCGGGCACACCGTGGCGCGGCGAATCGATGGTGCAGCGCCCGCTGGTCGTCGGAAAGCCGCCCTTCGCAAACGGCGCTTCGGGCAGCGGCAGCTTCACCCAACCGTCTCGACGCAAGTCGTCGAAGTCGACATCGCGAGAGAAGGCCTTGCGCGCCATCGTTTCGTCGCTCTCGGCGAAGCAGTCGTCGTCGAAGCCCATCGCCGCCGCCAGATCGCGAAAGATCTGCGTATTGGGTCGCGCCTCGCCCAGCGCCGCGATGGCCGGTTCGTTGATCAGTGCCCAGGTGTGGCCGTAGGTCGCATGCACATCCAGGTGTTCGAGCTGGGTGGTGGCGGGCAGCACATAGTCGGCGTGGTCGGTGGTGTCGGTCATGAACTGCTCCAGCACCACGGTGAAGAGGTCGTCGCGCTCGAAGCCGCGCGCCACCTTGGGCGACTCCGGCGCCACCGCGACCGGGTTGCTGTTGTAGACCACCAGCGCCTCGATCTTCGGGCCGAATTCGGCCGAGCCTTCGTGCAGCAGCGCGTCGCCGATGCTGCTCATGTTGATGGTGCGCGTGCGCCGCCCGGCCAGCAGGTCGGGCCGCTGCAGTGCGGCGCGGTCGACCGGAAACCAGCCGCCGCTGGACAGCAGCAGGCCGCCCGCCCGATGCCGCCACGCACCGATCAGGCAGGGCAGGATCGCCGCCAGCCGCACCGCATTGCCGCCGCCGCGCACACGCTGCATGCCGTAGTTGAGGCGGATCGCGGCGGGCCGGGTCGTGCCGTAATCGCGGGCCAGTTGGCGCACCTCGTCGGCGGTGATGCCGCAGACCTCGGCCACACGCTCGGGCGGCCACTGCAGCGCTCGCTCGCGCAGCTTCGGCCAGCCCTCGGTGTGGCGCTCGATGTAGTCGTGGTCGAGCCAGTCGTTGGCAATCAGCTCGTGCATGAGCCCGAGAGCCAGCGCGCCGTCGGTGCCGGGCCGCAGGGCGATGTGCTGGTGGCATTTGTCCGCTGTCTCGGTGCGCCGCGGGTCGATGCACACCAGCTTCGCCCCGGCGCGCTTGGCCTTTTGCGCGAAGGTCCAGAAGTGCAGGTTGGAGGCGATGGAGTTGCTGCCCCAGATCAGGATCAGCCGGCTCTCGGCGAAATGCTCCAGGTGCATGCCCACCTTGCCGCCGTAAGTGGCGGCCAGCGCCTCGGCGCCGGCCGACGCGCAGATGGTGCGATCCAGCAGCGAGGCACCGAGGCGGTGGAAGAAGCGCCGGTCCATGCTCTCGCTCTGCAGCAGGCCCATGGTGCCGCAGTAGCTGTAAGGCACGATGGCCTGCGGGTCGCGCGCGGCGATGGCGCCCAGCCGCGCGGCGATGTCGGCCAGCGCCTCGCCCCAGCTCACGCGCTCGAACTGAGCGCTGCCCTTCGGCCCGATGCGGCGCAGCGGGTGCAGCACGCGGTCCGGGTGGTAGACGCGCTCGGTGTAGCGCGAGACCTTGGTGCATAGCGCGCCGTGCGTGGGCGGGTGGTCGGGGTCGCCCTGCACGCGCACCGCGCGGCCGTTCTCGACGGTGATGCGCAGCGCGCAGGTATCGGGGCAATCGTGCGGGCAGGCGCCGCGTACCGTGGCCTGGGTATTCATGCCAACGACTATTGCACAGGCGCTGCACGCAGAGAGATGCCCATGGGTAAACTGGTTCGATCCAGTGAAGCCGTGCCCGCGATTCCGTGGTTTTCACCACCGGCGCGGTACCAAGGAGCCGTGCCATGAAGTTGATCGAATCCATCCTGGCCGACGCGGCCGCCATTGCCGCGGTGCGACGCGACATCCACGCCCACCCCGAGCTGTGCTTCGAGGAGCAGCGCACCTCGGACGTGATCGCCAAGCAGCTCACCGACTGGGGCATCCCGATCGAGCGCGGCATGGGCACGACCGGCGTGGTCGGCATCGTGAAGAACGGCAGCAGCCCGCGAGCGATCGGCCTGCGCGCCGACATCGACGCCCTGCCCATCACCGAGCGCAACACCTTCGCCCACGCCAGCCGCCACGCCGGCAAGATGCACGCCTGCGGCCACGATGGCCACACCGCCATGCTGCTGGCCGCCGCCAAGCACCTGTCGACCAACCGCAACTTCGACGGCACGGTGTACCTCGTGTTCCAGCCGGCCGAAGAAGGCGGCGGCGGCGCGCGCGAGATGATCCGCGACGGCCTGTTCGACAAGTTCCCGATGGAAGCCATCTTCGGCGCGCACAACTGGCCGGGCATGAAGGCCGGGCAGTTCGCCATCAAGAGCGGGCCATGCTTTGCCAGCAGCAACGAGTTCAAGATCACCATTCGCGGCAAGGGCGCGCACGCGGCCATGCCGCACAACGGCATCGACCCGGTGCCGGTGGCGGCCCAGATGGTGCAGGCCTTCCAGACCATCATCAGCCGCAACAAGCGGCCCATCGACGCCGGCGTGATCTCGGTGACCATGATCCACACCGGCGAGGCCACCAACGTGGTGCCCGACGTGTGCGTGATGCAAGGCACGGTGCGCACCTTCACGCTCGAGGTGCTCGACCTGATCGAAGCGCGTATGAAGACGATTGCCGAGCACACCTGCTCGGCCTTCGACACCACCTGCGAATTCGAGTTCGTGCGCAACTATCCGCCCACCATCAACCACGAGGCCGAAACCGGTTTCGCGCGCCGCGTGATGGCCGAGGTGGTGGGCGCCGAGAACGTGCTCGACTTCGAGCCCACCATGGGCGCCGAGGACTTCAGCTACTTCCTGCTGGAAAAGCCGGGCGCCTACTTCCTGATCGGCAACGGCGACGGCGAGCACCGCGAGGGCGGCCACGGCCTGGGGCCGTGCATGCTGCACAACCCGAGCTACGACTTCAACGACGAGCTGATTCCGCTCGGCGCCACCTTGTGGGTGCGCATGGCCGAGCAGTGGCTTGCGCAGCCGCAGCGCTGAAGGCCGCGCGCACATGCAAGCAGTCGACACGTTTTCACAGAGCTACGCCGAAGCGCGAGCCAAGTTCCTGCAGGCCGCGGATGACGCCGGCCTCGCCGTCGAATCGCATGTGCATCCGATGCGCGGGCGCGACGACGAGCAGCTCGCGATGGACGTGGTGCGCGACGGCCCGGCCGATGCCGACAAGCTGCTGCTGATCTCCAGCGCCTGCCACGGCGTGGAAGGTTTCTGCGGCTCGGGCGTGCAGGTGGCGATGCTGCGCGATGCGGCGTGGCGCGCGGAATGTCGCGATGCGGGCGTGGCCGTCCTGCATGTGCATGCGCTCAATCCCTACGGCTTCTCGTGGTGGCGGCGCACCACGCACGAGAACGTCGACCTCAACCGCAATTTCCGCGACTTCTCGCAGCCGCTGCCGGCGAACCCGGCCTATGACGAGATCGCCGCCCTGCTGGTGCCGCCGACCTGGCCGCCCTCGGACGCGGTGAAGGCGCAGGTGCAGCAGTTCATCGCCGAACGCGGCATGCCGGCGCTGCAGGCGGCGGTGAGCGGCGGCCAGCACGACCATCCCGAGGGCCTGTACTTCGCGGGCCGCAACCCGACCTGGAGCAACCGCACGCTGCGCCAGGTGCTGCGCGACCATGCGCGCCGCTGCACCCGGCTCGGCTGGATCGACCTGCACACCGGCCTCGGCCGGCGCGGCCACGGCGAACGCATCTACGCCGGCCCGGACGAGGCTGCGGAAGTGGCCCGCGCCCGCGCCTGGTGGGGCGATGAAGTCACCTCCATCTACGACGGCAGCTCCAGCTCATCCTTCATCAGCGGCATGCTGTGGGGCGCGGCGCCGCAGGAATGCCCGCAGGCGCAGACCACCAGCATCGCGCTCGAGTTCGGCACGATCCCGACGCCGGAGGTGATCGATGCGCTGCGCGCCGAGCAGTGGCTCGAGAACCATCCCGAGGCACCCGCCGACCAGCGCATCGCGATCAAGCAGCAGTTGCGTGAGGCCTTCTACATCGACGCCGACGACTGGAAGCAGCAGATCCTCGCACAGAGCCTTGCGGCCGCGCGCGAGGGCGTGGCAGGCCTCATCAGCCGATGAGCGGCGCGAGGGCCCGCGCGCACTGCGCCGGGCTCTCGAAGTGCAGCGCCTGCCAGCCGAGCCGGCGCGCGGCCTCGACGTTGTGCGCGACGTCGTCGATGAAGAACAGCTCGGCCGGTGGGACCCCGAAGCGGCGCGCCGCCTCCTCGAAGATCTGCGGCTCGGGCTTGATCCAGCCCACGCGCGACGAAAACACGCCGGCCTCGAAGCGCTTCATGAATTCATGCGTCTCGAGATGCGCCGCATACGGCTCGGGCATGTTCGAGAGGTAGAACAAGCGGTGGCCAGCGGCGTGCAGTTGCTCGATCAGCGCCACCGTTCCGGGAATCGGCGTCAGCTCGGCCGGAACGCTGTCGACCACGTGCTGCACTTCGTCGACCGTCAATCCGGTGCGGTGGGCGATGCGCGGCACGAGTTCCGGCACCGACAGCACGCCGCGGTCGAACTCGCCCCAGTCGCCGGTGAAGGACTGGAAGAACTCGTGCGTGAGCGCCGCGCCCTCCTTCGCTGAAGACGCCCGCCGCGGCAGCAGGCGCGGCATGAACTCGTGTGGTGTCCAGCGGAAGACGACGCCGCCGAAGTCGAAGACAACGTTCATGTTCTGAGGCGGCTCAGAAGTCCTGCCGTAGAGGCATCCAGTCCCTTCGTGTCGCCATTGGCCAGCCGCGGCAGCAGATCACCCGCCAGCGCCTTGCCAAGTTCCACGCCCCATTGGTCGAAGCTGTTGATGCCCCAGATCGCACCGCTCGTGAACACGCGGTGCTCGTACATCGCGATCAGCGCACCCAGGCTGCGCGGCGTGAGCTGATCCAGCAGCAAGGTGGTGCTTGGCCGGTTGCCGGGAAAGGTGCGGTGGCGCGCGATGGTGTCCGCGTCGAGCTGCTTCGAGGCCGTAGGCGCCGTCTCGCGCAGCGCCGCGTCGGTCGTCTTGCCCAGCATCAGCGCCTGCGCCTGTGCCAGGCCGTTGGCGAGCAGCTTGGCATGCAGGTCGGCCAGGCCGTGCGTGGGCTGCTTGACGAGGATGAACTCGACAGGGATCACGTCGGTGCCCTGGTGCAGCATCTGGAAGAAGGCATGCTGGCCGTTGGTGCCGGGCTCGCCCCACACCACCGGGCTGGTCGCGTACGGCAGCGCGCGGCCATCGGCGTCCACGCACTTGCCGTTGCTCTCCATCTCGAGCTGCTGCAGATAGGCCGGCAGCCGACGCAGGCCCTGGTGGTAGGGCGCGATGCAGCGGCTGGTGAAGCCGTGGAAGTTGCGATACCAGACGTCGAGCAGGCCGAGCAGTGCCGGCAGGTTCTTCTCAAGCGGCGCGGCCGCGAAATGCCGGTCCATCGCATGCGCACCCGCAAGCAGCTCGCGGAAGTGCTCGGCGCCTATGGCCAGCGCGATCGGCAGCCCAATGGCCGACCACATCGAGTAGCGCCCGCCCACCCAGTCCCAGAAGCCGAAGGTCGTGCTGATGCCGAACTCGGCTGCTGCCTTGACGTTGGTGGTGGTGGCGACGAAGTGCTTCGCCGTGTCTTTTCCGCCATTCGCGAGGAACCACGCCTTCGCCGCATGGGCGTTCGCCATCGTCTCCTGCGTGGTGAAGGTCTTGCTCGCGATGACGAACAGCGTCTTCAAAGGATCGAGCTGGCGAAGCACCGGCGTGATGTCGTGGCCGTCGACGTTGGCGACGAAATGAAAGCGCAGCTTCGGGTGCACGAAGGCTTCGAGCGCCGGCACCGCCATCTGCGGGCCGAGGTCGCTGCCGCCGATGCCGATGTTCACCACGTCGCGGATGCCGCTCGCCGCGGTGTCGCGCACGGTTTCCACGTAGGCCAGCATGGCGTCGAGCACGCCGTGCACCTCGTCGCTGAAGAGGCCGTGCCCGCGCGGCGCGCGCAACGCCGTGTGCAGCGCGGCCCGGTTCTCGGTGCTGTTGATCGGCTCGCCGGCGAGCATCGCGTCGCGGCGCGCTTCGAGCCGGCATTCGCGCGCCAGCTCGCACAGGTAGCGCAAGGTGGCGGTGTCGAGCCGGTTCTTCGACAGGTCGGCGAAGACCTCCGGCGCATCCACGCCCATCGCGGCGTAGCGGCCGGGGTCGCGAGCGAAGGCTTCGCGCAGGTCGAGATTGCGCCCATGCGCTTCGTAGTGACCCGCCAGCGTCGCCCAGGCGGTCGTCGTGTCGCAGCGTGGAGCCTGCATCACAGCCTTTCGATCATGGTGTCGAGCTTGGCCGCGTCGGCCGCAAAGGCGCGGATGCCTTCGGCCAGCTTCTCGGTCGCCATCGCGTCGTCGTTGAGCGCGTAGCGAAAGCGCGCTTCGTTGTAGCTCTCGGCATGGACGGGCGCGGCTTTGGCGGCTTGCGGGTCCAGCGCGCGCTCGAACGGCGCTTCGCTCGCCTGCAGCGCGGCCAGCAGTTCCGGGCTGATGGTGAGCAGGTCGCAGCCTGCCAGTGCGACGATCTGGCCCACGTTGCGAAAGCTCGCGCCCATCACTTCGGTGCTGATGTCGAACTTCTTGTAGTAGGTGTAGATCTGCTGCACCGACCGGACGCCCGGATCGTTGCTGCCCGCGCGCGCCGCTTCGTCCCACGCGGCGCCGGCCGACTTCTTGTGCCAGTCGTAGATGCGGCCGACGAAGGGCGAGATGAGCGTCACGTCGGCATCGCCGCAGGCCACGGCCTGGCAGAAGGCGAACAGCAGCGTGAGGTTGCAGTGAATGCCCTCGCGTTCGAGGATGCGCGCGGCCTGGATGCCCTCCCAGGTGGAAGCCATCTTGATCAGCACCCGCTCGCGCGCGATGCCGGCTTCTTCGTACAGCGAGACGATGCGGTGGGCGCGCGCCACGGTGGCGGCGCAGTCGAAGCTCAGGCGCGCGTCGACTTCGGTGGACACGCGCCCCGGCACCACGGTCAGGATCTCGCGGCCGAAGCGCACGAGCACACGATCGACCATCTCGTCGTGCGGTCGGCCCTTGTGCTGCGCCACCGTCTCAGCCAGCAGCGGCGCGTAATCGGGCTGCTGCACGGCCTTGAGGATCAGCGACGGGTTCGTGGTCGCGTCGCGCGGCGCGAACTGCGCGAGTTGCCTGAAGTTGCCGGTGTCTGCAACGACGGTGGTGAACTGTTTGAGTTGATCGAGCTGATTCATGAAGAGAAGCCGGATGCACGGAACGGGGTCTATTAGACCCCCTTGCCCTCTGGCGACACATCACCGGGGCCGACACGCCCGTGACCGCCGCCACACAAGCGCCCGTCGCGCCCGGCGAGCCCACGTGCGCACCGTGGATTGACCGTAGGCGGCAGGAGCCAGTTGCGGCATCATGGTGTGAAACAAAGTTACAGGTTCCTCATGTCCTTCGACCTCGTTTTCTTCGGCGGCACCGGCGACCTCACCTGGCGCAAGCTGATGCCGGCGCTGTTCCAGGCCTTCCGCCACGGCAAGCTGCCGCCAGGCGGGCGCATTCTTTCCGTGGCGCGCGACGAGCAGACGGATGAGCACTACCGCGCCTGGCTGAAGGAACGCTTCCAGGAAGTGGAAGGCGCCAAGCGCCCGAGCGACGAGGAGTTCGCCCGCTTCGCCGAGTTGCTGCACTACCGGCGCATGGACCTGTCGAAGCCGGGCGATTACCAGACCTTGAAGCGCTGGCTTGAGGAGCGGCAGGCCGACACGGCCGTGCTCTACCTCGCGACCAGCCCGCACCTCTTTCCGCAGATCTGCGAACAACTCGGTGTGGCCGGGCTGAACGGCCCGCAGATCCGCGTGGTGCTCGAGAAGCCGCTGGGCCACGACCTCGCGAGTGCGCAGGAGATCAACCGCGTCGTGCGCTCGGTGTTCGACGAGACGCAGGCCTTTCGCATCGACCACTACCTCGGCAAGCCCTCGGTGCAGAACCTGTCGGCGCTGCGTTTCGGCAACGTGCTGTTCGAGCCGCTGTGGCGGCGCGAAAGCATCGCCAACATCCAGATCACGATTGCCGAGACCCTCGGCGTGGGCACACGCGGCGCGTTCTACGACGACACGGGCGCTTTGCGCGACATGATCCAGAACCACGCGCTGCAACTGCTCACGATGGTGGCGATGGAGCCGCCCTCGCGCAACGATGCCGACGCCATCCGCGACGAAAAGCTCAAGGTGCTGCGCTCGCTCAAGCCCTTCACCGAGCAGAGCGTGATGCGCGACGTGGTGCGCGGGCAATATCGCCGCGGCAACGCGCACGGCCAGGCGGTGGCCGGTTACCTGGATGAGACCAAGGTGCCGCCGGGCAGCCGCACCGAAACCTTCGTCGCGCTGCGCACCGAGGTCGAGAACTGGCGCTGGGCCGGCGTTCCCTTCTACCTGCGCACGGGCAAGCGTCTGGCCGAGCGCGATGCGGAGATCGTCGTCAACTTCCGGCCGACGCCGCACAACATCTTTCACGGCGCGCAGGCGGCCAACAAGCTGGTGATCAAGCTGCAGCCCGAAGACGGGCTCGAGCTGCACCTGCTCGCGGCCAAGGGCACGGGGCAGTTCGAGTCGCTGTCGCCGGTGTTTCTCGACCTCGATTTCGACAAGGCCTTTCCCGAGAACCGCGTCGGCGCCTACGAGCGGCTGCTGCTGGACGCCATCGCCGGGCGGCTGAACCTGTTCGTGCGCAGCGACGAGCAGGAGCAGGCGTGGCGCTGGGTCGAGCCCATCCTCGACACCTGGCGCCGCGACAACGAGAACGCCGGTGGCCCCCGCCCCTACGCCGCCGGCACCTGGGGCCCGGCAGCCGCCAGCGCCCTGGTGGCGCGCGACGGCTACGCCTGGTCGGAGGAGCAGTGAGCGACGACGGCAGTGCCGCGTCGACGATGCTCGAGCGCGTGCGCGCGTCGATTCCGGCGCTGCCGCCGGCCGAGCAGCGCGTGGCGCATCTGGTGCTCGAGAACGCGCGCAGCTTTGCCTCGCTGCCCGTCGGTGAACTGGCCGAGCGCGCGCGCGTGAGCAAGCCGACCGTGGTGCGCTTTTGCCGCAGCGTGGGCTACGGCGGCCTGGCCGACTTCAAGCGCAAGCTGGCCGGGAGCGTGAACGAGGGCGTGCCCTTCGTGCACCGCTCGGTCGACGAAGACGACAAGCCGGCGGAGTTGATCGTCAAGGTGATCGACAACGCCGTGGCGGCGCTGCTGCGCTACCGCAACGAGGCCGCCGGCCATGCCTTCGAGCGCGCCATCGCGGCGCTGGCCGATGCGGCGATCAACAACCGGCGCATCGACTTCTACGGCGTGGGCAACTCGGGCATCGTGGCGCAGGACGCGCAGCACAAGTTCTTTCGCCTGGGCGTGCACACCAACGCCATCAGCGACGGCCACGTGCAGGTGATGAGCGCCACCATGCTGGGCGCGGGTGACTGCGCCGTCATCATCAGCAACTCGGGGCGCAGCCGCGACCTGCTCGATGCCGCCGAGGTGGCACGCAGAAGCGGCGCGGTCACCATCCTCATCACGGCCAGCGCCTCGCCGCTGGCGCTCACGGCGCAGGGCCGCGGCCACATCCTGCTGGCGGTGGACCACCCCGAGGACTACGAGCGCTACAGCCCGATGGTCTCGCGCATGCTGCACCTGATGACGATCGACATCCTCAGCACGGCGGTGGCGCTGCGCCTGCCCGCCGAGCGGCGGCAGGTGCTGCAGGAGATCAAGAAAAACCTGCGGGTCAGGCGCCGCGATGACGCGTGAGAGTTTTTCGCCTCCACCGCTCCGTACCCGTTCGCCCTGAGGTATCGAAGGGCTTGCCACGCGGGGCACAGGGCTTCGATACCTCAGCCCGAACGGGGTGGGTTTGTGCTCCTCGAAAACTCTCAGCCTTTCAGCCCAGGGCGGCCGCCGGCTCGAGCGTCAGCAGCGCATCCACGCCGTAAAGCCGCGCAAGCTGCGTGAGCTTGGCTGGTGCGTGGCGCACTGCGAACCCGCGACCCGAGGCCTGCGCCCGGCGCTGGCATTCGAGCAGCACGGACACGGCGGAGGAGTCGAACTGGTCGAGCCCGGAGGCGTCGACCACCGCGCCGTCGGCCGGCTCGCGCTCGAGCGCCTGCGACAGCATGCGCAGCGTGTCGCGGGCCTCGTCGAGGGTGAGGGTGGCAGGAAGCACCAGCATGGCGGTTCGGCGCGCCGGCCTCAGTTGCGGCCGCTGGCCGCGGCCTTGTTGCGCTCGGCCAGCTTGGCGATGAGGCCATCGATGCCGCCGGCGCTGATCTCCTGCCCGAAGGTGTTGCGGTAGTTCTGCACCAGCCACACGCCGAGCACGTTGACGTCGTAGATCTTCCAGGCGCCGGTCGATTTCTCGAGCCGGTAGTCGAGCTTGATCGGCTGGCCGCTGCCCGTGATCTCGGTGCGCACGATGGCGTCGTTCTCGTCGGGGCTCGGGCGCATCGGCTTGAATTCGATCGTCGTCTGCGGCTTCACTTCGGCGAGCGCTCCGGCATAGGTGCGCACCAGCAGCAGCTTGAACTCGTCCTGCAGCTTCTTCTTCTGCTCGGGCGTGGCCTGGCGCCAGTGACGACCAACCGACAGCGCAGTCATGCGCTCGAAGTTGACGTGCGGCATGACCTTGCTGTCGACCAGCGCCAGCACGCGGTTCACGTCACCCCCCTGGATGGCCTTGTCGGCCTTGACCGCATCGAGCACTTCGTTGGACATCTGCTTGATCAGCGCGTCCGGCGTCTGCGTCTGGCTGTGCGCGGCGAACCCAGTGAACAGCAGCGCTGCGAGCGGGAAAGTCAGCACAAGGCGACGTGAAAGCATGAGAAATCCTTTCGTTGGATCGGCTGCATCAGCCAAGGGCGGCCGGCACAGCTTGGAGAGGCCGCCGGCGCGGAAAGTTCGTCGTGGCGGCGGACGCCGGTAACCGAAGGCACGACGGCGGCAAGCCGCGTACCCGCCGCCCCTTGCTACTTGCGTGGCGCCGTGTCCGACGGCTCGTCGTCGTAGTTCGGAAGTTCCTCGTCCTCATAGGACTCGAGCGGCGGGTCGCCGTCGTACACCAGGCTTTGCCGGCGCTGCAGATAGGCGCCGCGCACGAAGCTGTACTTGTCGAGCGCGATGTCGTCGAGCATGCGCGTCGCGCCCAGCAGGCTGGCGCGCGTGTCGACGAGTTCGAGCGCCATCAGGCTCACCTGGGTGGGTGTGTCGCTGAAGAGCGTGGAGGCGGTCGCATAGCGGTCCAGCGGCAGCGCGACCGATTCGCGCACCGACGACGGCCCGAACAGCGGCCACACCACGTACGGACCCGCAGCGAAACCCCAACGGCCGAGCGTCTGACCAAAGTCTTCGCGCTGCGCATCGAGGCCGGCCTCCGAGGCGATGTCGAGCAGGCCGCCGAAGCCGAGCACGGTGTTGGTGCCCACGCGCATCACGTCATGCAGGCCATTGCCCAACTTGCCCTGCAGGAAGTTGTTGACGGCCGACCAGGCATCGGCCACGTTGCCGAAGAAGTTGTTCACGCCGGTGCGCACGGGCTGCGGCACGACATCGACGTAGGTCGTTGCCACCGGCTCGAGCACGTTCTTGTCGAGCGCCTCGTTGAAGCTGAACACCTTGCGGTTCCAGTTCTCCCACGGGTCGATGGACGCGGCCGACGAATCCTTGGTGCCGACGTGCGCGCAGCCCGCGAGCGCGAGCGTTGCCACCAGCAGCGTCAAACGCGCAAAGCCGCGCCCGGTCATTTGCCTCCTCCGCCTTCGGCCGACCCATCGGCCGCCTTGTCGAAGAGGAAGCGGCTGATCAGGTTCTCGAGCACGACCGCCGACTGGGTGTACTTGATCGTGCCGTTGGCGGCGAGGTTCTTCTCGTCGCCGCCCGGCTCGATGCCGATGTACTGGTCGCCGAGCAACCCCGAGGTGAGGATCTTGGCCGACGAATCGAGCGGAAACTGCACCGACTGGTCGATCTCCATCGTGACCAGGCCCTGATAGGTCTTGCTGTCGAGTTGGATCGAGCGCACGCGCCCGACCGTCACGCCGGCGCTGCGGACGGCGGCACGCGCCTTCAGCCCGCCGATGTTGTCGAAGCGCGCCTGCACCGTGTAGGTGGCACTCGTGCCGAAGGAGGCGAGATTGGCTGCCATCAGCGACAGGAAGACGAGCCCGGCGATGCCCAGCAGCACAAACAGGCCGACCAACGTTTCCGTTCCCTTTTTTGTCATTCGATTTCTCCGCTCGACAGCCCGTTCAGGGCGTCGAAAACATCAATGCGGTCAACAGGAAATCGGCGCCCAGCACCGCGAGCGACGAGATCACGACCGTGCGCGTTGTCGCGTGGGCCACGCCTTCGGGCGTCGCGCGCGTCTCGTAGCCCTGGTAGAGCGCCACGGCCGTGCAGATCACGCCGAACACGAAGCTCTTCACCACGCCGTTGCCGACATCGCGGAACACGTCCACGCCCGTCTGCATGATCGACCAGAAGTTGCCCGCGTCCACGCCGATCAGCAGCACGGCCACCACCCAGGCGCCAATGATGCCGATTGCCGAGAACAGGATCGCCAGCAGTGGCATCGACACCACGCCTGCGATGAAGCGCGGCGCGAGTACGCGGCTCTTCGGGTCGATGGCCATCATCTCCATCGCGGCGATCTGCTCGCCCGCCTTCATCAACCCGATCTCGGCAGTGAGCGAGGTGCCCGCGCGCCCGGCAAACAGCAGCGCCGCCACCACCGGCCCGAGTTCACGCACCAGCGCGAGGTTGACGATCAGCCCGAGCGTCTCGGTCGCGCCGTAGGTCACGAGCGCGTAGTACATCTGCAGGGCGAGCACGAAACCCACCGCCAAGCCCGAGGCGAGGATGATCACCAGCGATCGGTTGCCGATGGCGTGGATCTGCATCACCACCAGGCCGAATCGGCGCATCGCGGCCGGCGTGGCGCGCAGCAGATCAACGAAGAAGAACGCCGCATGCCCCAAAGCGCGAAGCACGCCGAGGGTGCGGGCACCCAGCCAGGTGACGGGGTTGGTCATGACAGCCCCTCGTCCGCGGAATACCGCGGACGGTCTTGCAGACCGCGCTGGGCCTGGTGGCCCAGCCCTTCGCCAGGCGTGAACAGTCCACTGGACTGTTCACGTCCGGGCTCAGCCCCCACGGGGATGCGGGCCGGCTCGGGAACGGCCCGGCGCTCGGCCCTCATGCCCTGGCCCCGCCGAACATGCCGAAATCGTCAGCCAGCGGTTTTGCGGGGTAGTGGAACTTCACCGGCCCGTCGGGTTCGCCGAGCACGAACTGGCGCACCTCGGGGTCGGTGGAGTTCATCAGCTCATCGGGCGTGCCCTGCGCCACGATGCGCCCGCCGGTGGCCATCAGCACCACCCAGTCGCTGATCTTCATGCACTCGGGCACGTCGTGCGAGACGACCAGCGAGGTCGCGCCGGTCACGTCGTTCAGCGTGCGGATCAGGTTGGCGGCCACGCCCATCGAAATGAGGTCGAGCCCGGCGAAGGGCTCGTCGTACATGATGAGTTCGGGGTCGAGCGCAATGGCGCGCGCCAGCGCCACGCGCCGCGCCATGCCGCCCGAAATCTCGGAGATGCGCAGCGGTGCCGCACCGCGCAGGCCGACGGCATTGAGCTTCATCAGCACGATGTCGCGCACCAGCGCCTCGGGCAGATCGGTCTGTTCGCGCAGCGGGAAGGCCACGTTGTCGAACACCGACAGGTCGGTGAACAGCGCGCCGAACTGGAACAGCATGCCCAGGCGCCGCCTGAGCGCGTAGATCTGCTCCTTGTCGCGCGCATCGACCACCGCGCCGTCGAAGCGCACCTCGCCCGAACTCGGCCGCGCGCTGCCACCGATCAGGCGCAGCAGCGTCGTCTTGCCGCAGCCCGAGCCACCCAGGATGGCCGTCACCTTGCCGCGGGCGAAGTTCAGCGACACGTCGTTCAGGATCGTGCGGCTGGCGTCGTAGCCGAAGGTGACGCGGTCGATTTCGATGAGTGGGGCCGTACGCGCGGCGGGAACTGCTTTCGACATTGGGGGCAAACAGGTTCTGATCGCGCAGCCGAAGCGTGGGGATGGCACGCGCCTCGTTGCCCGAACGGCGCAGGGCAGATTGAGGCGATTCTCGCATCAGAAGCGCCGTGAAGTAGTTCGCACTTGCGCCGGCGCGGCCACCCAAGTCAGATGAGCGGCGCAAGGCAGCGGACATTCGGTCTCCCGCCGCCAAGCGGCTTCTTCAGAATCGCCTCCAACCTGAGGTTCGTATGCGAAGGCTTTATTCCAGTTCTTGCCAGACGACGCTGATACAGCGCGGCTTCACGTTGATCGAGTTGATGGTCACCGTCACGGTGCTGGGCGTCTTGCTCGCGATCGGGCTACCGTCCTTCACCAGCATGTTCGCCAGCAACCGTATCGCTACTCAGACGAATGAGTTTGTCGCGGCGCTCAATCTGGCCCGCGCCGAATCGATCCGACGAGGTCAGCCTGTCGCCCTGCGTGCGGACAGCGGTGGCATCGATTACGCGGGCGGTTGGAAGGTATTCACTGATGCCGATGGCGACGGCGACGAACCGAGCCCCATCACCGCCACGGACGGCACGCCGGTGCGCGTGGGCGCTGCCACGCAGGGCCTGGCCATCAGGCGCGTGAGCAGAGCGGGCTCCAGCGGCAGCTTCACCTACACGGATCTCGACAGCTCCGTGGCCGACCGCATGTACGTCGTTTTCAACTCGCGCGGCGCAAACAACGCCGGCGCGGCGGCGTTCTTCAAGATCTGCGCCACCACCGACAGCTCGATCAAGGGCCGCATCCTCCAGGTTTCGTCCATCGGCCGTGTCTCGCTCGACAGCCGCAAGGAATCATGCTGAACGCTCAATCCGTTTTCCCCTTTGGGCATACCCCGCTGCGCCAACGCGGTGCGAGCATGATCGAGCTGCTTGTCGCACTCGTGATCTTTGCTTTCGGCATGCTGGGCTTGGCCGGCCTGCAGTCCCGCACCATGGAGTTCAGCCAGAGTTCGCTGTACCGCTCCCAGGCCACGGCGTTAACGGACGACGTTCTCGACCGCATGCGCGCCGACCGAGCCAATGCCGCCAATGGCCTGTGGGACACGGCCACCACCGACGACGCGAGCTCCATCACCGGCACCAACCTGTACCAGGTCGACCTGAAGGATTGGAAGGCACAGGTGGAGACGCTGCTTCCGCAGGGCAAGGCCTCTATCAGCCGCAGCGGCGGTGTACTCACGGTCCGCATCGAATGGGACGACTCTCGCGGGCGCGACAGCGCCCAGCAGATGGACACCCAGACGCGGCTGTAAGGAAATGCGAGCCATGAACAACAAGTCTCGTGCGCCGCGCCGCGCCGCGCGATCGGCCGGCTTCTCGCTCGTCGAGATGATGGTGGCCATGGTCGTGGGCCTGGCCGTCGTGATCGGCATCTCAAGCGTGTACCTGTTCTCCAAATCATCGGCCCGCCGGCAAGAGCAGATCGGCACGATCCAGCAAAGTGTTCGCGTGGCTTTCGAGTACCTGGCGGGCGATGCGCGCATGGTGGGTCACCTGGGCTGCTTCACGGGCCGCGACACCGGCTTTGTCAACGACCTTGGCGCGACGACCCTGCCGACGAACTATGCGCTGGGCATCGAGGGCTACGACTACGCCACCACCGGCAGTGCGTTCGCCATGACATCCAACGCGCCGGCTAACACCACCACGACCGCCGAATGGCGCACCAACACCGACGCGAACGGCGTTGTGACTGTGCCCATCGCCACGCTAGCCGGCAGCGCCACCGGCGACGGCCTGACCCCGGGCAGCGACGTGCTGGTGATCCGCACGGTCTTGGGAGCGCCGCTGCGTCTCACCGCGGCCACGACGGCCAGCAACCAGCTGCTGATCGAGAACATTGCCGGTGGGGGAAAGTGCAGCAACGGCACGACGGACAAGATGTCCGGCTTCTGCGTCAATAGCCAGGCGCTGGTCGCGAGCTGCACGGAGGCCCGCGTCTTCCCGGTCGCCGCGGTCGACGCGACCACCGGCGCGCTCACCACTGGCGGGTCGACTTTCGGCAGCGTCGCGCCTGGGCACTTCGCGCCGGGCGCTTCGGAAGTCTTTCCGCTGCAAACCATTGCCTACTACATCAAGGCCTCGTCCAGCGGCACCACCACCTCGCTCTATCGGCGCGTGTTCGACGGCGATGTCGCCGCCGGCACCGAGCAGGAACTCATCGAGGGCGTGGAGAACCTCCAGTTGCTCTACGGCCGCGACACCACCCTGCCCGACCCCGACGGCAAGATCGACGACTACGTGGTTGCGTCCGACGTTGGCGAATGGTCCAAGGTCGTCGCCGTACGCATGGCGCTCGTCATCCGCGCCGATGCGCCCGTCGGCGCCGACACCCCGGTGGCTGCCTCGGCGCCGGTCAATGGCATCAGCGTCAGCTTTCCCGCCTCCGCGCCGCACTTCGACCGGCGCGTCTTCACCACCACCGTTGCGCTGCGCAACCGGCTGCACTGAGGCACCCACATGCCGCCCCGCCTCCAAGCCCCCGTCCGCGGCGCTCAGCGCGGCGTGACACTGATCTTCATGCTGGTGATGCTGGTACTCATCACGCTGGTCACCGTGTCGACCGTGCGCACCACCACCATGGACGAAAAGATGGCCGGCAATGCGCGCGATCGCAACAAGGCGCTGCAGGCGGCCGAAGCGGCCGTCAGCAAATGTCTTGACGACCTCGCCACCGGGAGCTACCCCACAAGCAAAAAGCTTGCGCCGACCACGCCGCCAAGCCCGCCGCTTTGGGAGGTAGAAGCGAACTGGAGCGCATCGGCGGTCACGGTGGCGATGCCCAACGCCGGCCTCGCTGGCGATCCGCAGTGCTTGGCCGAAACCCTGGGCGGCGACAACTACCGCGTCACCGGCCGGTCCAACGGCGGCTCGGCCGACACGATTGTCATCCTGCAAGCGACTTACACCACAGACTGATTCACGCGGCGTTGCGCCGCGCGTCCACGGAGGGACACCATGCTCATCACCCCCAATCGGTCGAAGCTCAAGCGCCTCGTCGCCGTTTCCGTGGCGGCCTCCATGCTGGCGACCAGCTGGGCGCCGGCCTACGCCTACTCGAACGCCACGCCAGGCTATGCCGGCGTCGTGTCGCAGGCGCCGGGCTACTACAACGCGCCGCCGGACGTGAACGTGATGTTCACGCTGGACGACTCGGGGTCGATGCAGTGGGAAACCATCCCGGACAGCAAGGACAGCGTCGACGACAACATGTGGAACAACTGGAGCAGCATGATCGGCGAGTTCAAGCTGAGTTCCAGAAAGTGGCGCTACTACCGGTCGCCGCAAGGCAACCCGCTGTACTACAACTCGAACGTGCGGTACGACCCGTGGCCCTATGCCGGGGACGACACGAAACGCTACGCCAAGGCCGACCCGAAGGCGGCGTGCTACGTGCTGCAGAAGCTGCCGATCTCTACCGCCACGCCCCAGCCATCAGCTCCGCCTGCCATCAACTGTGGCACCACGCGGGACCTGACCCAACGGGTGAACGACTCTGGCGGCAGTGGCGCAGCAGACAACGAGGACGACAATTACTGGCCGGCCACCTACTTCCGCTGGCTGGCACCGTCAGGCAAGACCTTGCGCCCGACAGGCCGCGCCGATCAAGACGGTAACCCAGACACCTCGACCGGCAGAACGTATTGGCAGAAGGTCGAAATCAAGCCAAGCGTGACGGTCTATCCGCCCAAGTTGTCGACCAGTGACCCGCAGCCGTCCAAGGGTGTGCAGCGCACCGACTGCGCAGGTACCACCTGCACCTATGACGAAGAGATCCAAAACTTCGCCAACTGGTTTCAGTACTACCGCAACCGCGCCCTGATGGCCAAGGGCGGCATCGCCGCCGCCTTCGCCAAGCAGGGCACGAACATGCGCGTGGGCTTCGCTGCCATCAACTCGAGCAACGTCGTGCGGCGCGGGGTGCTGCCATTCAGCGGCGACGCACGGCGCGATTTCTATCTGGAACTCTACGATCGTGGAAGTTCGGGCGGCACGCCGCTGCGGCTGGCCATGGACAAGGTCGGCGCGTATTTCGAGCGCAGCAACGCAGGCAATCCGTGGGCCGAGGATCCGTCCAGCGGTTCAGTGGGCACCGAACACGCCTGCCGGCGTTCCTTCCACATTCTCAGCACCGACGGTTTCTGGAACGGCAGTGCCGCCAGCAGCAATGCGAAGAACAACAACGACACCTTCTCCGGCGACACGCCGGCAAAGCCGGACGGGACGAAGTACGAGTACTCGAACACGCTCACATCCACCACTGACGATCTCGTCGGCCGCTTCCCGATCGACCCCTTCCGCGACAAAGCGAGCAACCCGTATTCCGACACCTTGGCCGACGTCGCCGCCTACTACTGGAAACGCGATCTGCGCAGCAGCATGGACAACATCGTCGTCCCGTCGAAGCGCGACCCGGCGTTCTGGCAGCACCTGACGACTTTCACCGTGGGCCTGGGCATCACCGGCTCGGGTTCCGTCACCGACGCCAACGGCACTGCCGTGGACCTCAGTACTGATGCGTCGCGGCAGGCACTCATCGACAACAAGACCCAATTGATCTGGCCCCAGGTTTCGGCCGACTCCGCCCAGACCGGCGACGACCTCATCCACGCCTCGATGAACGGGCACGGGCGCTATTTCTCGGCCACGAACCCGACCGACCTTGCCGCCGGATTGGCTGATGCGCTGGCGGAAGTGGCCGACCAGCCGCTCGATCAGGCGTCGGTAGCGGCCGATGCCCCGCAGGTGCAGGCTGGTGGGCGGGTGTACCAGGCAACCTTCAGCCCGTCTCGCTGGTATGGGCGCCTGTATGCCTTTGATCAAGACCCCAACACCGGCCGCGTCAACAACAAGCCGTCGCAGACCGGAGAGATCAATCCCACGCAGGCATGGGAGGCGTCGCTGAGCCTGCCTGCGCCCGCGGATCGGAACATCTTCACCTCGCGTGGCGGCTCGGCGACCGGCCACCCGTTTACCTGGGCCGGCTTGTCCGGCGGCCAACAGGTCGACCTGGGCAGTGACCAGAACGTGCTCACGTTCCTGCGCGGCGACGACTCACAGGAAGCAAGCAAGGGCGGCACCTTCCGTGACCGTTCACGCTACACGCTGAACGGCAAGACCGGCGGCACGCTCGGCGACATCGTCAACGGTTCGCCGGTCAAGGGTCCCGATGCAGGCGCCGGCTATGACCGACTGGGCGCGCATGCCGCCGCGGAACGCGCCGCCTACCAGACCTACCGGTTAGGCACCCAGCTCGACGACCTGCGCAAGACGATCTTCTTCAACGCCAACGACGGCATGGCGCACGCGATCGATATGGCCGATGGCCGCGAGCGCTTTGCCTATGTGCCGGCCTCGATCTACAACGTGCCGCGTTCCACCTCGATCGGCAACCCGGAGCGCAAGCTGAAGATGCTGTCCGATCTTTCGTACACGCACCGCTTTACCGTGGACGGCCCGCCCAACGTGGCTGACGCATACGTCAACGGAAACTGGCGCACCCTGCTGGTTTCGTCGACCGGCGCCGGCTCGCGAGGCATCTTCGCCCTCGACGTGACCAATCCCACGGTCGGAGGCATCGGCGGCTTCGACACCAGCAAGGTGATGTGGGAGTTCTCGGAGGCCAATAACGCGGACATGGGCTTCGTGCTCGGCTACCCGCACGTCGCGCGCATGCGCAACGGCACCTGGGCCGCGATCTTCGGCAATGGCTACGACAGCGTGAACGGCAAGGCCAAGCTGTTCATCCTGGACGTCGCCACCGGCACGGTGCTCAAGGAGTTCGAGGTCGGCACTGCCGGCAACAACGGCCTGTCTCAGCCGAACTTCATCCTCAATGCCGAACGGGAGGTCACCCACATCTACGCTGGCGATCTGCAGGGGAATCTGTGGAAGTTCAATGTCGATGACACCAGCCCGGCCAACTGGGGGCCGGCCTTCGGCACGAGTGTTCCTCTGTTCCGCACGCAGGTTACCGGCGGGGTGGCGCAGCCGATTACGGTGATGCCCGAGATCACGGTACATCCGAACGGCGGCCAGATGATCACCTTCGGCACCGGCAAGCTCTTCGAGAGGGCGGACACTGCGCAAGGGTCGACCAACGTCAACCTCAACCGGCAGTCCATCTACAGCGTGTGGGACAAGCCGGGCGAAACCACCGGCATCACCGGTGCACGCGCGACCGTACTGAGCCAGCACACCGCGCCGACTATCGCTGCACCGCAGGTCTTCGGCAGCACCACGGGCAGCGCTCCCGACTGGAACACGCAACGCGGGTGGTTCATCGATCTCGCTACGGGCGGCGAACGTGTCAACCTGGCGCCGCAGCAGGTCAAGACCGTGCTGTTCGTCGTGGCCAATACCCCGAAGACCGATGACCCCTGCGCCAATGGCGGCAGCTCCAAGATATTCGCCCTGAATCCCGTCACGGGCGAACGCCTGAGCTTCCGCGTCTTCGATGTCAACGAAGACGGCAAGGTCGACGAGAAGGACGGCTTCGACAATGTGCGCGTCAACCACAGCGGCCTGCTCACCCAGCCGATCTTCCAGGTGGCCGCCACTGCCGGCACGACGGTGATCCCCACCATCGCCGTCTCGCCCTACGCGGTGTTCGACCGCGGACAGTCATCGGCCGCACGCTCCGGTGGCGTCGAACTCTCGCGCTCCTCCGGCGGCACGGTGAACAAGAAGTGGGACTGCAACATGCTGATGACGGCCGCGCAATCGGACACCAGCCTGCAGTCTTTGCTGGCACAGGTCTGCCCGCCGGATCCGGGCAAGCCGCGCATCTCCTGGCGCCAACTGCAATGAAGACCCCCATGCACATTTCAAGGTACAAGGCCTTGCGCCGCGCGGTGCGCGGCTTCACGCTGATCGAAGTGATGATCGTCGTGGCGATCGTGGCGATCTTGGCCGCCGTCGCATATCCCAGCTATATGGAGAGTGTGGCGCGCGGCAAACGCGCCGACGCCAAGGGCGCGCTGCTCAAGAACGTGCAGTGGATCGAGCGGCAGTACAGCTTCAGCAATGCCTACAACCTGCTGAGCGATCGCAACACCACCCTGAACAAGAACGTTCTTCCGGCACTCACCGAACCCAAGGTGAGTGGCGCCAAAGGCTACACCTTTGCCTTTACAGGCACGCACGACGCCACGCGGTTCACCCTGGCCGCCACGCCCGACAACGCCAGCGACAAATGCGGCACTCTGACGCTGGCCCACACAGGCGAACGAGGCTTGATCATCGGCGGCACCGCGTCGAGTGATCAGACGCTGATCAATAGCTGTTGGGACCGCTGACGGCCGGCATTTGGGCCCAACAACAACGGCCGCTTTCGCGGCCGTTGTTCTTTGTGGGTGGCACCGTCTCAGCGCGGCAAGTCGCTCGCCCCCATCAGGAACTCATCCACCGCCCGAGCCGCCTGCCGCCCTTCGCGGATGGCCCACACCACGAGCGACTGGCCGCGGCGGATGTCGCCTGCGGCGAACACCTTGTCGACGTTGGTCGCGTAGCCGCCGATGAAATCGGTGCTGGCGCGGGCGTTGCCGCGCTGGTCCTTGTCGACGCCGAACGCGTCGAGCACCGTGCCGACGGGGCTCACGAAACCCATCGCCAGCAGCACCAGGTCGGCCGGCAGTACCTGCTCGGTGCCCGCCACTTCAACCATCTTGCCGCCCTGCCATTCGACGCGCACGCACTTCAGCGCCTTGACCTTGCCCTTTTCCTTGCCCTCGCCGCCGATGAACTCCTTGGTGGCGATGGCGAACTCGCGCTCGCAGCCTTCCTCGTGGCTCGACGAGGTGCGCAGCTTGATCGGCCAGTAGGGCCACACGAGCGGCTTGTTCTCCTGCTCGGGCGGCATGGGCATCAGCTCGAACTGCGTGACGCTCGCGGCGCCATGACGGTTGCTGGTGCCCACGCAGTCGCTGCCGGTGTCGCCGCCGCCGATCACGATCACGTGCTTGCCGTCGGCACGCAGCTGGTTCTTCACCTTGTCGCCGGCGTTGACCTTGTTCTGCTGTGGCAGGAACTCCATCGCGAAGTGCACGCCGTCGAGATCGCGCCCCGGCACCGGCAGATCGCGCGACTGTTCGGCGCCGCCGGTCAGCAGAACGGCGTCGAACTGCTGCTTCAACTCATCCGGGCTGATGGTCTCCCTCGCCCAGTTGATGACCTTGCTGCCTTCGGGCATTGCGCCCACGAGCACACCGGTGCGGAACACCACGCCCTCGGCTTCCATCTGCGCCACGCGCCGGTCGATGTGCGACTTCTCCATCTTGAAGTCGGGAATGCCGTAGCGCAGCAGGCCGCCGATGCGGTCGTTCTTCTCGAACACCGTCACGTCGTGGCCCACACGCGCGAGCTGCTGCGCGGCCGCCAAACCTGCGGGGCCGGAGCCGACCACAGCGATCTTCTTGCCGGTCTTCGCCTTCGCGGGCCGCGGCGCCACCCAGCCCTCGGCCCAGCCGCGGTCGATGATGGCGCGCTCGATGCTCTTGATGCCCACCGGGTCATCGTTGATGTTGAGCGTGCAGGCTTCCTCGCACGGCGCCGGGCAGATGCGGCCGGTGAACTCGGGGAAGTTGTTGGTCGACTGCAGCACCGCGAGGGCGTTCTTCCAGTCGTCGCGGTACACGAGGTCGTTGAAGTCCGGAATGATGTTGTTGACCGGGCAGCCGCTGTTGCAGAAGGGCGTGCCGCAGTCCATGCAGCGCGCGCCCTGGATCTTGGCCGCGTCGCCCTGCAGTCCGGTGACAAATTCGTTGTAGTTCTTCAGGCGCAGTTCGACGGGCTGGTAGCCCTCTTCGACACGCTCGTACTCCATGAAGCCGGTGATTTTTCCCATTTTTCAATCTCGATGACGTTGTCAATCTTGCGGCCCGCCCGGGGCGAGCGAAGCGAAGCCCGAATCAAGCCACGCCCGCGGATCCGGCTTCGCCGGTCCGCCAGGCGGCGCCCCTCGGGGGCAGGAGCGCAGCGACTGGGGGGCCCTACTTCGCCGGCACTGTCTTCGACTTCTTGGTGTCGTTCGCCTTCGCGGTGGCAATGGTGTCGCCGGCCACCTTGGCGGCATTGAGTTCGCCGAGCGCGCGCTTGTACTCGCTCGGGAACACCTTCACGAACTTGCCGCGCGATTCGGCCCAGCGGTCGAGGATGTCGCGCGCGCGCAGCGAGCCGGTCCACTTGTGGTGGTCCTCGATGAGCTTCTTGAGCAGCACCTCGTCGGCCGTGCCCTTGTGCCACAGCGCGCGGTCGAGCTGCGCCTCCTGCTCCTTGGCTGTCAGCACCTTGTCGAGCGACACCATCGCCATGTTGCAGCGTGAGGCGAACTGGCCGTCCTCGTCGTAGACGTAGGCGAGGCCCCCGCTCATGCCGGCGGCGAAGTTGCGCCCGGTCCTGCCGAGCACGACCACCGTGCCGCCGGTCATGTATTCGCAGCCGTGATCGCCCGTGCCTTCGACCACTGCCGTGGCGCCGGACAACCGCACCGCGAAGCGCTCGCCCGCCACGCCGCGGAAGAAGGCCTCGCCGCTGGTCGCCCCGTAGAGCACGGTGTTGCCGACGATGATGTTCTGCGTCGTCTCGCCGCGGAAATCGATGCTCGGGCGGATGGTGATGCGCCCACCGCTCAGGCCCTTGCCGGTGTAGTCGTTGGCGTCACCAATGAGGTACATCGTGATGCCCTTGGCGAGGAACGCGCCGAAGCTCTGGCCGCCCGTGCCTTGGAGCTGGATGAAGATGGTCTGGTCGGGCAGCCCTTCGGGATGGCGGCGCACCAGCTCGCCCGACAGCATCGCGCCCACCGTGCGGTTGACGTTGCGCGTCTCCTCCATCAACTGCACCTTCTCGCCGCGCTCGAGCGCGGGCAGGCACTTCTGGATCAGGCGCTGGTCGAGCGCACGGTCCAGGCCGTGGTCCTGATCTTCCACGTGATGGCGCGCCACGTCGGCAGGCATCGCCGGCTGATGGAAGATGCGCGAGAAGTCGAGCCCTTTCGCCTTCCAGTGCTCAATGCCCTTCTTCGTATCGAGCAGGTCGGCACGGCCGATCAGCTCGTCGAAGGTGCGGATGCCGAGCTGCGCCATGATCTGGCGCGCTTCTTCGGCGATGAAGAAGAAGAAGTTGACGACGTGCTCGGGCTTGCCGGTGAACTTGCGGCGCAGCACCGGGTCTTGCGTCGCCACCCCCACCGGGCAGGTGTTGAGATGGCACTTGCGCATCATGATGCAGCCCTCGACGATGAGCGGCGCCGTGGCGAAGCCGAACTCATCGGCGCCGAGCAGCGCGCCGATCACCACGTCGCGGCCGGTCTTCATCTGGCCGTCGGCCTGCACGCGGATGCGCCCGCGCAGGCGGTTGAGCACCAGCGTCTGCTGCGTCTCCGCGAGACCCAGTTCCCACGGCGTGCCGGCATGCTTGATCGAACTCCACGGCGAGGCGCCGGTGCCGCCGTCGTGCCCGGCGATCACCACATGGTCGGCCTTGGCCTTGGCCACGCCGGTGGCAATCGTGCCCACGCCCACTTCGCTCACCAGCTTCACGCTCACGCTCGCGCGCTGGTTGGCGTTCTTCAGGTCGTGGATGAGCTGTGCCAGGTCCTCGATCGAATAGATGTCATGGTGCGGCGGCGGGCTGATGAGGCCCACGCCCGGCACCGAGTAGCGCAGCATGCCGATGTAGTCGGACACCTTGCCGCCGGGCAGTTGCCCGCCCTCGCCCGGCTTGGCGCCCTGGGCCATCTTGATCTGGATCTGGTCGGCCGAGACCAGGTATTCCGTCGTCACGCCGAAACGGCCCGACGCCACCTGCTTGATGCGCGAGCGCAGTGAATCGCCGGCCTGCAGTTCGTAGTCGGCCTCGATCACCTTGGCGCCGATGATCTCGCTCACCATGGTGCCGGCGGTGACCGGAATGCCCTTGAGCTCGCTGCGGTAGCGCGCCGGGTCTTCGCCGCCTTCGCCGGTGTTGCTCTTGCCGCCAAGGCGGTTCATCGCGATGGCGAGTGTCGAATGCGCTTCGGTGCTGATCGAACCGAGCGACATGGCGCCGGTGGCGAAGCGCTTGACGATCTCCTTCGCCGGCTCCACCTCGTCGAGCGGAATCGCCTTGCTCGGATCGAGCTTGAACTCGAACAGCCCGCGCAAGGTCATGTGCCGGCGCGACTGGTCGTTGATGATCTGCGCGTAGTCCTTGTAGGTGTCGAACTGGTTGGCGCGTGTGCTGTGCTGCAGCTTGGCGATGGCGTCCGGCGTCCACATGTGCTCTTCGCCGCGCACGCGCCAGGCGTATTCGCCGCCGGCGTCGAGCATGCCGGCCAGCACCGGGTCGTCGCCGAAGGCGGCGCGGTGCATGCGGATGGCCTCTTGCGCCACCTCGAACACGCCGATGCCGCCCACTTGCGAGGCCGTGCCGCGGAAGTACTTGTCGACGAGGTCCTTCTCCAGGCCGATGGCCTCGAAGAGCTGCGCGCCGCAGTACGACATGTAGGTCGACACGCCCATCTTCGACATGATCTTGGACAGACCCTTGCCGATCGCCTTGACGTAGTTGTAGACCGCCTTCTCGGGCGACAGTGCTCCCGGCAGTTCCTTGTGCAGCGCGGCCAGCGTCTCCATCGCCAGATACGGGTGCACGGCTTCGGCGCCGTAGCCGGCGAGTACGCCGAAGTGATGCACCTCGCGCGCGGAGCCTGTTTCGACCACCAGGCCGGCCGTGGTGCGAAGACCCTCGCGCACCAGGTGCTGGTGAATCGCCGACAGCGCCAGCAGCGCAGGGATCGCAATGTGCTCGCGGTTCACACCGCGGTCGCTGATGACGAGGATGTTGCTGCCGCCCTTGATCGCATCCACGCTCTCGGCGCACAGCGAGGCGAGCTTGGCCTCAACCCCCTCGTCACCCCAGGCCAGCGGGTAGGTGATGTCGAGCACGTGGCTCTTGAACTTGCCGTGGCTGTGGTGCTCGATGTCGCGCAGCCGCGCCATGTCGTCGAAGCCGAGGATGGGCTGCGGCACCTCCAGCCGCATCGGCGGGTTGACGGCGTTGATGTCCAGCAGGTTCGGCTTCGGCCCGATGAAGGACACGAGCGACATCACGATCGCCTCGCGGATCGGGTCGATCGGTGGGTTGGTCACCTGCGCGAACAGCTGCTTGAAGTAGTTGTAGAGCGGCTTGGCCCGGTCCGACAGCACCGCCAGCGGCGAGTCGTTGCCCATGGAGCCGATGCCTTCTTCGCCGGCCTGCGCCATGGGGCTCAGCAGGAACTTGATGTCTTCCTGCGAGTAGCCAAAGGCCTGCTGACGATCGAGCAGCGATTCGGTGAAGGCCGGCGCCTCGGCGCTCGCGGGCAGCTCCTCGAGCTTCACGCGCACACTCTCGATCCACTGGCGGTAGGGCTTGGCCGAGGCGAACTGGTTCTTCAGTTCTTCGTCGTCGACGATGCGGCCCTGCTCCAGGTCGATCATGAACATCTTGCCCGGCTGCAGGCGCCACTTCTTGATGATCTTGTTCTCGGGAATGGGCAGCACGCCGGATTCGGAGGCCATCACCACCAGATCGTCGTCAGTGACGATGTAGCGCGCCGGACGCAGGCCGTTGCGGTCGAGCGTGGCGCCGATCTGGCGGCCGTCGGTGAAGACCATCGCGGCCGGGCCGTCCCAGGGTTCGAGCATCGCGGCGTGGTACTCGTAGAACGCGCGGCGGCGCTCGTCCATCGTCGTGTGCTGCTCCCATGCCTCCGGAATCATCATCATCGCGGCGTGGGCGAGCGAGTAGCCGCTCATCGTGAGCAGTTCGAGCGCGTTGTCGAAGGTGGCAGTGTCGCTCTGGCCCTCGAAGCTGATTGGGTAGAGCTTTTGCAGGTCGTCGCCCAGCACCGGCGACTTCATCACGCCTTCGCGCGCACGCATCCAGTTGAAGTTGCCCTTGACGGTGTTGATCTCGCCGTTGTGCGCCACCATGCGGTAGGGGTGCGCGAGCGGCCACTCGGGGAAGGTGTTGGTGGAGAAGCGCTGGTGCACCAGGGCCAGGGCCGAGACCACGCGCGGATCCTGCAGGTCCTTGTAGTAGCCGCCCACCTGGTCGGCCAGCAGCAGGCCTTTGTAGATGATGGTGCGGCAGCTCATGCTGGGCACGTAATACTCGCGGCTGTGCTTGAGCTTGAGCGCCTGGATGGCGCTCGACGCCGTCTTGCGGATGACGTAGAGCTTGCGCTCCAGCGCGTCCGGCACGATCACGTCGGGCCCGCGGCCGATGAAGAGCTGGCGGATCACCGGCTCCTTCTCGCGCACGGTGGGCGACATCGGCATGTCGCGGTCCACCGGCACATCGCGCCAGCCAAGCAGCACCTGGCCCTCGGCCTTGACCGCGCGCTCCAGTTCCTGCACGCAAGCGAGGCGCGAGGCGTGCTCCTTGGGCAGGAAGATCATGCCCACGCCGTATTCGCCGGGCGGCGGCAGTTCGACGCCGCGCGCAGCCATGTCGGCGCGGAAGTACTCGTCGGGAATCTGGATCAGGATGCCGGCGCCGTCGCCCATCAGCTTGTCGGCGCCGACCGCGCCGCGGTGGTCGAGGTTCTCGAGGATCTTCAGCCCCTGCTCCACGATGCTGTGCGCCTTCTGCCCCTTGATGTGGGCGACGAAGCCGACGCCGCAGGCATCGTGCTCGTTGGCGGCGCGGTACAGGCCGTGGGCTTCGGCGTCTTCGAGCGGCGTGGCGGAAGCGGGCAGAGAGGTGTCGACGTCGCGCATCGCGGACTCCGTTGAACTAGGGATAACGCGAAGCGTACGCGACGAGGCGCTGGGGCTCAAGTGGTTTTATGCCGTAAGTGTCCCCACTTAAATTTCGCTTGAGCGGCGCAACAAAATAAATGGGGACACTTACAACGGAACAGTCTTGGGTCGACCGCGTGGTGCGGGCCGAACGCGGCGTGAGGCTGCCTGTTCGATTTCCTCAATGAATCCGTCTGAGCCAAGCGCCCAGCCATTCGCGAGCGCTGCTGAGAAACTCTCGGCTTGTCCGTGTGTGAGCACGCGCTCCAAAACTTCCTTGTAGCGCGCTTCCCGCTCGAACGGCGTGTTGCCGAGGCGCCACAGACAAGGATGGGCGGTCAGCAAGGGGTCGACGCGCCGGCCAAGGTGATGGTCGGCGCTTGACCATTTCCACTCGCCGGCGGCGGCAACCAGTTGGCGGCGCACGGGCGCCTGCTCGATGGCGGCCATGCACGGCAGCAGGAACGATTCGGCCTCGATCACGGCGCTGCGGAAGCGACCGCCCCACACGGAGCCACGGCAGGCGTGCCGGCTGTTGAAGCCCCCGACGTACCGGCGCGCGGTCTTTTGCATGACGCGCGTGAGGTCGGCCGCTTCCGTGGGGGTGAGCAGCAACTGCACCTCGTCATCGAGCAGCACGTAGGCGTGGACCGCCACGCGGCATTCCTTCGCCGCGTCTCGCAGCGCGCTGAGGTAGCTCGAGCGATCGACCGTATCGCGAAAGACCGGCTGGCCGCCGTGACCGCTCTGCGCAACAAGATGCAGATGGCCGCCGACGGCCAGACGCGGCAGGCGCGCCATCTCGCCGGCCTCAGCCCTGCGCCCGCGCGTCGAGCGGCGGGCCGAAGGAAGATCGATCGACGAACCCGCGCTCAGCGCCGGCAGTCGGCGCCGCATCGTCGAACAGGCGCTCGCCGGTCAGCCGCTGATGCTCGCGCAGGGCAAAGCGATCGGTCATCCCGGCGATGTAGTCGGCCACGTCGCGAGCCCGCCGCGAAGGACTGGCGCCGGGCACACTCACCGGGCCTTCGTCGCCGTCGATGTAGGCCGTGAACAGTTCGCGGATGACGCGTCGTGCGCGGCTGGTGGTCTCGCTCACCTGCGGATGCCGATAGAGCCGGGTCCGCAGGAACACCTTGAGAGGCGCACTTTCACTCACGGCACGCGCGCTGAACTGCACAAGTGGAGGTGCACGTCGCGCTTCGTCGGAGCTTTCGACTCCGGAAGCCGTGATCGCCGCGCGGGTCGCGTCGATCACGTCGTACACCTGCTGCGACAGCATCCGCCGCAGCGTTTCGAAAAGCACGCGGCGCCCGGTCAGCCGGGGATACGCCGCGCACACCTCGCCGCGCAGCCGGGCGAGCAGCGGCACCTCGTCAAGCTGCTCGACGCTGAGCAAGCCGGAGCGCACGCCGTCGTCGATGTCGTGCGTGTTGTAGGCGATCTCGTCGGCGAGGTTGCACAGCTGTGCCTCGAGACTCGGACGGGTGTCGTCGACGAAACGGCGCGCCGGGCCGTCGGGCTCCGAGGCGAGCAGGCGCTCCGCCCGGGCGCGCGAGCAGTGTTTGAGGATGCCTTCGCGCGTCTCGAAGCTGAGGTTCAGGCCTTCGAATTCCGGATAGCGCTCTTCGAGCTTGTCGACGACGCGCAGGCTCTGCAGGTTGTGCTCGAAGCCCGAGCTCTGCACATCGCGCTGGCGCAGGCAATCGTTGAGTGCCTCCTGCCCCGCGTGCCCGAACGGCGTGTGGCCGAGGTCGTGCGCGAGCGCAATGGCTTCGACCAGATCCTCGTTCAGGCCGAGCGTGCGAGCGATCGAGCGCCCGAGTTGCGCCACTTCCAGCGAGTGCGTGAGCCGCGTGCGAAAGAGATCGCCCTCGTGATTGAGGAAAACCTGCGTCTTGTAGACGAGCCGCCGAAAGGCCGTGCAGTGGACCACGCGATCCCGGTCGCGCTGGTAGTCGTTGCGGGTGGGCGCCGGCGGCTCGGCATGACGACGGCCGCGGCTCTGTTCCGCGCGGCAAGCCGCGGGATGCATCTCGGTCATTGCCTCAACCGTCGCACAAGCTCTCGATCACGTCCGCGACGAGCGCATCGGGCGCGCCACGGACCACGGCTTTCCCCGGCCCGTCGAGCAGGACGAAACGGATGTCGCCGGCCTCGGACTTCTTGTCCAGCCGCATGAGCTCGATATAGCGCGCCGCGCCCAGGCGCGGGCCGCGAACCGGCAGGCCGGCATGGCGCACCAGCGCCTCGATGCGTTCGACGCTGGTGCGATTGATCATGCCGAGGCGCGCCGACAACTCCGCGGCCATCACCATGCCGCACCCGACGGCTTCCCCATGCAGCCATTCGCCATAGCCGAGGCCCGCCTCGATGGCGTGGCCGAAAGTGTGGCCGAAGTTGAGGATGGCGCGCAGGTTCGATTCACGCTCGTCCTGCCCCACCACCCAGGCCTTGATCTCGCACGATCGCTTGACGGCATACGCCAGCGCCTGGGGATCTCGATCCACGAGGGCGGCCATGTTGGTTTCTATCCAGTTCAGGAAGGCGTCGTCGGCAATCGGCCCGTACTTGATGACCTCGGCCAGGCCGGCAGCAATCTCGCGCTGCGGCAGCGTCTTCAGCACATCCAGATCGGCGATCACCCGCACCGGCTGGTAGAACGCGCCGATCATGTTCTTGCCGAGCGGATGGTTGATTGCCGTCTTGCCGCCGACCGACGAATCGACCTGCGCGAGAAGCGTGGTCGGCACCTGAACGTACGGCACGCCGCGCATGTAGCACGCGGCGGCAAAGCCGGTCATGTCGCCGATGACACCGCCGCCCAAGGCGTACAGCGTGGTCTGACGATCGCAGCCCGCTTGCAGCAGGCGATCGAAGGTCGTGTTCAGCGTCTGCCAGTTCTTGTGCTCTTCGCCGTCCGGCAGTTCGACGACCGAAACCTGACCGTGTTGCCGCGATACAGCGTCCTGCAAACGACGGCCATAGAGCGGCGCAACGGAGGTGTTGGTGACGATCACGGCCGCGGCAGCCGGGGGCAAGCCCTGGTAGCTCGCTGCGTCGTCCAGCACGCCGGACCCGACGACGATGTCGTAGCTTCGCTGACCCAGATCGATGCGTACCTTGCCGGCCTGTACTTGCTCTGCACTCATGCGAACAGTGTACGGGCGGGCCGCGGCGGGTTAGCGATGCGGTCCGCGCGGCGCGACGGCGTGCGGATCGACCAGGCCGGCCAGTTCGAGCTGCATGAGGATCATGTTGACCAGCATCGGAACCGACGGACGACCGGTCTCGACCACGAAGTGCGCGGTTTCCCGGTACAGCGGATCCCGCTGCGCGTAAAGCTCACGCAGTCTCCCCAGCGGATCACGCACTTGAAGCAGCGGGCGCTGAGTGTCGTGGCGTAAACGACGAAAGAGCTCTTCGGGGGTGGCGCGAAGGTAGAAGACGGTGGCGGCACCGTGCAAAGCGCGACGGTTCGGCTCGCGAAGAACAGCGCCACCGCCCGTAGCGATTACTGCGCTCGGCAAGTCATGAACGATGTCGGAAATGACGGTCTGCTCAACGTCACGGAATGCCGCCTCGCCTTCGCGCGCGAAGAACTCTCGAATCGATCCACCGATCCTGCGCTCGATTTCCGTGTCGGCATCTACGAAGCCAAATGACAGTGCTCTGGCCAGTTGTCTTCCAACGGTGGATTTACCACCCCCAGGCATGGAGACGAGCGCAATCAGCATTCACACGGGAGCAGTCAGCTTCCCTCCTCGTTCGTCAGATCCACGGTCACAAGGCGACCAAGCTTGTCGGTCACGTTGATGATCGCGCCGTCTAGGCAAATAGCGCCATTCGTGTAGACAACGATGAAGCCGCTAGTGGGATGATCGACCTGCAGCGACTGCCGATTGTTCACAGGATCATCAGTAGCACCTGCGGCTCGCACCGCAACCCCGGCGGGCGAAGTGACGGAGATCTGATAGGGCGCCGCTCCCCCGTAAATATTCACCAAACCAGCGACGCCTTGGTAGCACGAGCCTGTGGGACCCGTCCAGCTGATTTCCGCCGGTGATACGGTGAATTCGGTCAAGGAGCCCGCCTCGTCACCGCCACCGCCGCAGGCGCCCAACAGTGCGGCAGAAGCGATAGCTGCCACGACCGAATGAAGAGAGATCATTTTCATATGAAGTGTCTTGGTAGAAGTGGTGCGCCGCATCACCGCGCCGCGGTGCGATCAGTGATCACCTTCGGCGTTAGGAAGATTAGCAATTCGGTCTTGTTCACCGTACGCGACTTCGACTTGAACAGGTTGCCGAGTACGGGCACATCACCAAGAACAGGCACCTTGGTTTCGTCGGTTCGATCGGTCTGCTCGTAGATGCCGCCGATCACGACGGTTCCACCGTTCTCGACCAAGACCTGTGTTTCGACTGCCTTGGTGTTAATGGAGAACACACCGGCAGATGCCGCGCCGACACTGTCCTTGTTGATCTTGACGTCCATGATGACGTTGCCTTCCGGCGTGATCTGCGGCGTTACCTCGAGCTTGAGCGTGGCATCGACGAACTCGACGGCCGTGGCGCCACTGGATGTGGCTCGCTGATACGGAATCTTCGTACCCTGGCGGATGACAGCCTTGATCTGATCGGCCGTGATCAGGCGCGGGCTCGAGACCACCTTGCCGCGTCCGTCGGCTTCGAGCGCCGAAATCTCCAGATTGAGGAAGCGGTTCGCACCCGCGCTGAACAACGACAGCGCGAAGGTGGCCGGATCGTAGCCACCCTGCGGCGTTGCGGGGAGGTTCACGAACTGCGAGTCATTGAGCGGCAGCGTTGTACCGGCGGTCTGCTGCGTCTGGAACCCAATCGCGTTCATGTTCCCGCCGATCGTCGCGCGAGTGTTTCCGCCAAGCGAGTAGCCAGGGATCCCGCCACGAACGCCACGAAGATCCGTCGCGCCCAGCTTGACGCCAAGCGACTTGCCGAAGGTGTCGTCGGCCTCGACGATGCGCGCCTCGATCAGCACCTGACGGACCGGGATGTCGATCTTGGTGATCATCGACTGCACTTCTTCCAGCTTCGACGGAATGTCCGAGACGAACAACTGGTTGGTGCGCGTTTCGTAGATGACGCTGCCTCGCGGCGACAGGATGCGCGTCGCTGAGGAACCGCCACCGCCTTGGCCCGCCGTCTGCCCGGTCAGACCTTTGGCAACTTCCTCGGCCTTCGTGTAGTTCAACTGGAAGGATTGCGTGCGAACCGGTTCGAGCGCGGCAATCTGTGCCTGGGATTCGAGTTCGAGCTTCTCTTTCGCCGCCAGTTCGTCCTTGGGCGCGATCCAGATCACGTTGCCCGACTTGCGCAGGCCCAGACCCTTGGCCTGGAGAATGATGTCGAGTGCCTGATCCCACGGCACGTCCTTGAGCCGCAGGGTCACGTTGCCGGTGACGGAATCGCTGGTGACGACGTTGAAGTTCGTGAAGTCGGCAATGACCTGCAGCAGCGCACGCACTTCGATGTTCTGGAAGTTGAGCGACAGCTTCTCGCCCTGATAGCCCGGGCCTTGGGTCAGCTTGTTGGGGTCGATCTTCTGCGGGCGCACTTCGAGAACGAACTGGTTGTCGCTCTGGTAGGCGCTGTGTTCCCACACGCCGCGCGGCTCGACCACGAGGCGCACACGATCCCCGGACTGCGTGGCGGAGATCGACTGGACCGGCGTGCCGAAGTCGGTCACGTCCAGACGCCGACGCAGCCGATCGGGCAATGTCGAGCGCATGAACTCGACGACCAGGCTCTGGCCTTGCTGGCGGATGTCCACGCCGACCTGGTTGTTGGGCAGGTCGACGACCACGCGGCCGGCGCCGTCCGGCCCGCGCCGGAAGTCGATGTCATTGAGCGCCAGCGCGTCGTTGTTGAGGTTCTCCGCGAACCGCACCGACGGACCCGCTCCCCCCGGCGCTGCTGCAGCGGCGCCGCTCGACTCGAGCACGATGACCAGCGCCTTGCCCTGAAGCTCGGCCCGGTAGTTGGCCGGCGACTTCAGGTTGAGCACGAGGCGGGTGCGTTCGCCCGACTGAGCTACCGTGACCGAGCGCAGGTTGCCCTGGTTGATCTCGACGTTGGAGCGGCCGAGCGCGTTGCCCACGCCCGGCAGGTCGATCGCCACGCGCGGAGGCGTCTGCACCGCAAAGCCGTTGGGCACCGCGGTGAGCGGCTCCGACAGTTCGATCCGCACGACCTCCACGCCCGCCTGCTGCGTGCTGTTGATGGACTGGATCGCGTTCTGAGCCCACGCCGACACCGAGGCTCCGAAGAACATCGCGAGCGCCGCTATCCCGGCCCGCCAGTTTCCGCTCATTCGCTTCTCCCAATTGTTCTTCATCGCCCGTTCTCCTGGAGCTGAAGCGAGCCGATGCGCTCGATCCATTCCCCCGCCGCATCCTGAACGATCTCCCTGAGGGTGATCTCCGTCTCGGTGATCTTGGTGATCTTCCCGAAGTTCTGTCCGAGGTAGTCGCTGAGCTTGACCTGATAGAGCAGGTTGTCGACCTTGAGCAGTGCGTACTGCCGCCCCTGCTTCATCACGCTGCCCACCATCGTCATGCTGTCCAGCGGATAGGCTTCGAGCGGCTCCTTGCGCCGGTTGATCTCGGCCATGAGCGGCGAATTCGGCTGCCGTGTCTCGCGTCGCAGCGCGACGGTGAGCTTCTGCTGGCTGAAGGGCTCGACGCCATCCGCTGCCGCATAAGGTTGCGGGTCGAATTTCTTCGGCGGCGAGATCGTCTCGACGTTGGGCTTGACCTCGCGGCGCTGCTGCTCCATCCATTGCTGCAGCTCTTCCTGCTCGGCACCGCAGCCGACCAGAGCCATCACCGCGGCGACGAGAACCACTCGCCCGAAGGTTGAACGAGCGCCGATCATTTCCTCTTCCCCGCCTTGGCATTGGCCTGCCGGATCTGGTCGAGCTCGCTTTGATCCAGATAGCGGTAGGTGCGCGCGGTCGCATCCATCGAAAGCACGTCGGACGGACCCTTCGCGCCGGAGATCGTCAGGTTGTGCAGCGTGACGATGCGCGACAGGTTCGCCACGTCAGCGGTGAAAGACCCGATGTCGTGATAGCGCCCGGTCACGCGGATCGCTATCGGCAGCTCGGCGTAGTAGTCCTTGACCACCACCTGCCCCGGGCGGAACAGTTCAAACTGCAGGCCGCGCCCGAGACCCGCCTGGTTGATGTCGGACAGCAGCGCATCCATCTCGGCCTTGCCGGGAAGCTGCTTCTCGAGCTGCGTCACATATTCCTCGACCAGCGACTTCTGCTTGCGCAACTCGCTGAGGTTGACGGCTTGTGCGAGCTTGCTGCGGTAGTCCTGCTTGAGCCCGGGTTCCTTGGCGCGCTCGGCCACGAGTTCTTCGTCCGCATCGGAGAGAACGAGGAACCACGCCGCCACGATGACGGCGACGATGGCGAGCAGCCAGGTCGCCAGCCGGGGCAGCAGCGGCCATTGGCCAGGTTCGTTCGGGTTCAGCCCGCGAAACTGCGATGCCGCACTCTCGAAGACCGAATTCAGATCGATGTTGATCGCTTGCTTGTGCGTTGCCATCGCTGCGCCCTCAGCCCTTGTTCGCCGGCGGACTGCCGGGCTTGGCAGCGTTCGCCGCCTCTTCCGCGGCCCGGTCCTGCGGGCGCTTGATGGTCAGGCGCATCGAGAAGTCGAACAGGCGCTTCTGGTCACTGGCCTTGGCGCCCGAGACCTTGATCTCGACCAGTTGCGGGTTCGACAGCCAATCGGACTGGTTGTTCGTGTTGCGAAGGAACTCCGACACGCGCTCGTTCGTCTGGGCGATGCCGCTGACGGTCAGCGCATTGCCGTCCTGGCGGACGGAGGTGAAATAGATCCCCTCGGGGGTTTGCCTGACCAGTTCGTTGAGCACGTGCACGGGAACGTTGCGATCGACCTGCAGGTCTTCGACCGCTTTCTGTCTCGCCTTGAGCGACGCGATCTCCGCCTTCAGCGTGGCAACGTCCTTGATCTGCGCTTCGAGCTTCTTCGTCTCGGTGACGAGGAAGGCGTTGCGCTCTTGCTGCACGGACATCATCTGCTGCAGCACGACGTACCAGAGCCCCGCGATGAGGATGCCCGCCGCGGCGGACAACCCGATGCCGGCAAAGTAGGCCGCCTTGCGGCGCTTGCGGCGTTCCTCGCGATGAGGAAGCAGGTTGACGAGAATCACTGCAGAAACCTCCGCATGGCGAGGCCGCAGGCCGTCAGGTACGAGGGCGCTTCGCGACGCAGCTTGCTTTCGCGCACGGCGCTGCCGAGCTTCATGTTGTCGAACGGGTTGACGACCATCGACGCAAAACCGGTCAGCTCGGTGACTCGTTCCTTGAGTCCCGGCAGCGTCGCCGTGCCGCCGGCAAGCATCACATAGTGAACCTTGTGGTGCGGCGTGCTGGTGAAGAAGTACTGGAGCGCCCGCCCGATTTCCTGCGACAGGCTGTCGACGAAGGGTGCGAGGATGGCGCTCTCGTAGTCGTCGGGCAGATCGCCCGCCAGCTTCTTCTGCTCGGCCTCCTCGAAGGAGAAGCCGTACTGGCGCGAGATGAGCTGCGTGAGCTGCGAGCCGCCGAAGGCCTGGTCGCGGTCGTACAGCATGTCGTCGTCGCGCAGCACCTTGAGGCTGGTGGTGTCGGCACCGATCTCGAACAGCGCCACCAGCGCATCGTGCCCTTCGTTGGGCAAGCCGGCCACCAGCCGCCCCATCGCGAGCCGGGAGGCGTGCGACTCGATATCCAGCACGATCGGCTTCAGGCCGGCGGCTTCGGCGAGGCCCTGGCGATCCTGCACACGGTCCTTGCGCGATGCGGCGATCAGCACCTCGACATCGCCCACCGACGTGGGGCTCGGGCCGACGACGCAGAAGTCGAGGCTCACTTCGTCGAGCGAGAAGGGGATGTACTGGTTGGCCTCGGATTCGACCTGAAGCTCGAGTTCTTCTTCGCGCAGGCCGGCCGGCAGCATGATCTTCTTGGTGATGACGGCCGACTGCGGCATCGCCATCACCACGTTCTTCGTGCGCGTGCCGCTCTTGGTGACGACGCGCTTCACCGCATCGGCCACCTCGTCGAACTTCTCGATCTGGCCGTCGGTGATCCAGCCCTTCTCGAAACTTTCGGCAGCGAAACGCTCGAGCGTGTACCCACCCGATGCGTCTTGCGACAACTCCACCAGCTTCACGCTCGACGAGCTGATGTCCAGCCCGATCATCGGCGGGTGCTTGCGTCCCAACAACGTGTCCAGAAAGCTCACGGTGCCCTCTCCCAACGCGCTCCGCAGTGCGCCGGAACTGTTAATAAGTTACTTGAATGCTAGCAGTAAAGCCTTTGTGGCTGATAGCAAAATGCCCGTCGCGCCGGGCGTTCGCGTTGCGTAACTCACACGAGTTGGTAACCGCTTTCAGGCCCGTCGAGGGTCAACCCTGAGCCCTTTCACGCTTGGTTGCCAACCAGTTCACGAGGCCCTCGGGGCAGGTGTAACCGCCTTTCTATAATCCATGGTCTGTTGTCCTGGAGTCTCATGAGCGCACCCAAAAGCGAGGCCGGCCGGCCCGCCAGAGCCCCCGACGGGCGCGCCGCGTCGGGTTCGACCTTCGGCGCCTCGCTGCTGAAACTTGGATTGCGCGTGCTCGGCGTTGCCGCGGCCGCGGCCGTGGGTGGACTGATCGTCGGCGCCATCGCCCTGTCGGTCGCCTATCCGAACCTGCCCGCCATCAGCGGTCTCACCGACTACCGCCCGAAGCTGCCGATGCGCATCTTCTCGTCCGACGGCGTGCTGATCGGCGAGTTCGGCGAAGAGCGCCGGCATTTCACACCGATCTCCGAGATTCCGAAGGTGATGCAGAACGCCGTGCTCGCCATCGAAGACGCACGCTTCTACGAGCACAGCGGCGTCGACTATCTCGGCATCATTCGCGCGGGTCTGGCCAATCTTGGCGAATCGGCGCGGGCGCAGGGTGCATCCACCATCACGATGCAGGTGGCGCGCAACTTCTATCTGTCGTCGGCCAAGACCTTCACCCGCAAGATCTACGAGGTGCTGCTGGCACTGAAGATCGAGAGTCAGCTCTCGAAGGCGCAGATCCTCGAGATCTACATGAACCAGATCTACCTCGGCCAGCGCGCCTACGGTTTCGCGTCCGCCAGCGAGATCTATTTCGGCAAGCCGCTGAAAGACATCACGATTGCCGAAGCGGCCATGCTGGCCGGATTGCCGAAGGCGCCTTCGGCCTACAACCCGATCGCCAACCGCAAGCGCGCGACGATTCGCCAGCTGTACATCATCGACCGCATGCTGGAGAACGGCTTCATCACGCCGGAACAGCATGAGCTGGCGCGAACCCAGAAGCTGCGCTACCGCACGCCGACCGAAGTCGCGGTGCACGCCGAACACGTGGCCGAAACGGCGCGCCAGCTCATCTTCAGCCAGTACGGGGAAGAGTCGTACACGCGCGGGCTCAACGTGTACGTGACCATCGATTCCGCCGACCAGGAGGTGGCCTACCGTGCCCTGCGCCGCGGCATCCTCGACTACGAGCGCCGCCAGTTCTATCGCGGCCCCGAGGCGTATCTGGAACTGCCGACCAAGCCGCAGGAGATCGACGTCGTGATCGCCGAAGCACTGGCCGAACATCCCGCCAACGACGAGCTCGAGGCTGCCGTGGCGCTCGAAGCGAGCCCGAAGAAGGTGGTGGCCGTGCTGCAGAACGGAGAGTCGATCACCATCACGGGCGACGGGCTGAAGCCGGCCGCTTCCGGCCTCTCGCCGAAGGCGAACCCGAAGAAGGAAATCCGTCGCGGGGCGGTGATCCGCGTGATCAAGGGGGCGAAGGGCGACTGGACCATCACTCAACTGCCGGAAGTGGAAGGCGCATTCGTCGCCATGGATCCGCGCACCGGCGCGATCCGGGCGATGGTCGGCGGGTTCGACTACGCCAAGAACAAGTTCAACCACGTCACGCAGGCCTGGCGCCAGCCGGGTTCGAGCTTCAAGCCCTTCATCTATTCCGCCGCGCTCGAGAAGGGCTTCACGCCCGCGACGGTGATCAACGACGCGCCGCTGTTCTTCGACGCCGGCGCCACCGGCAGCCAGCCCTGGGAGCCGAAGAACTACGACGGCACCTTCGACGGGCCGATGTCGCTAAGGCGGGGCCTCGCGAAGTCGAAGAACATGATTTCGATCCGTCTGCTCCAGTCGATCGGACCCGAGTACGCGCAGCAGTGGATCGGCCGCTTCGGCTTCGAGCCCGAGAAGCACCCGGCCTTCCTCACCATGGCGCTCGGCGCCGGGTCGGTGACGCCGCTGCAGATGGTGTCGGCTTATTCGGTGTTCGCCAACGGCGGGCACCGGGTCAATCCGGTGCTGATCGCCAAGCTCACCGATGCCAACGGCCGGGTGCTCAGCGATCCGAAGCAGCCGCCGCTCGATGAATCGACGCGCACCATCGACGCACGCAATGCGTTCGTCATGTCGAGTCTGCTGCAGGAAGTTGCGCGCTCGGGCACCGCTGCGCGCGCGCAGCGAGAGCTCAAGCGGCCCGACATCTTCGGCAAGACCGGCACGACCAACGATTCGCTCGACGCCTGGTTCGCCGGCTACCAGCCGACCATCGCCGCTGTGGTGTGGATGGGCTACGACACGCCGCGCAAGCTCGGCAGCCGCGAAACCGGCGGCGGGCTTTCGCTGCCGGTCTGGATCGACTTCATGGAACATGCCCTGAAGGGCGTGCCGGTGGCGGAACTCACCCCGCCGCCCGGTGTCACGCAGGTCAACGGCGAGTGGTACTACGACGAATACGCCAGCGGCAGCGGCGTCAGCAGCCTGGGCTTGGAGGAGCCGCCGGCCAACGCGCCGGGCGAAGAAGAGCGCAAGGGCATCCTCGATCTCTTCAGGCGCTGATCAGGGCGGCGGCGGCTCGAACCTGAGTGCCACGCCGGCCTGTTCGCTGGCGCAGGCCGACAGCACATCGAAGAGGCTGCGGCCGTCTCGCGTGTCCAGCCACTGCCCGTTGCGATACTTGTAGTGGTAGCCGCCCGCACGCGCAGCCAGCCACAGTTCGTGCAATGGCGGCTGGGTATTGAGAACGATCTTGCTGCCATTGGGAAACCCGAGTTCGAGCATCCCGCCGGTGCGCTGGGTATCGATGTCCACCACGTCCTGCTGCAGCCACCGGTCCGCGGCCGCCTCCACCGCGGCCAGCACGGCGGCAGTGCGGGTGAGGTACTCGCGGTCGGTCAGGGGCGTTTCGTCGGGAGCAGATGTCATGAGGAGCGAGGAAGCGATGTTTCAGCGGGCAGGAAGTCTAGTCTCGCCACGGGTGCCAACGCTGGCGGTGATCCTTTTGGCGATGAGCCTGGGCGCCTTGTCCGCCTGCGGGCAGAAAGGACCGCTCACGCTTGCGGCGCCGGCCCCGGCGGCATCAGCGGCGTCCGCACCGGCACGCTGAGCCGAACGCGTGGCGCTCAGATCCGCCCTTCTTCCACCGCGTGACAGGCCACGCGCGTGCCCTCGACGGCCGTGAACATCGGCCGCTCGACCTTGCAGCGCGCATTGGCGTGGGGGCAGCGCGGATGGAACGAGCAGCCGCTCGGCGGGCTCAGCGGGTTCGGCACCTCGCCCTGCACCGGCGTGCGTGCGCGCCCGCTCATGCGAATGTCCGGAATCGCGTCGAGCAGCATGCGCGTGTACGGATGACGCGGGCGTGAGAACAGCTGCGCCTTGGCCGCGAGTTCGACGATGCGCCCGAGGTACATCACCCCCACCTCGTCGCTCACGTGCCGCACGACGGCCAGGTTGTGCGAGATGAAGAGATAGGTCAGGCCCCGCTCGCGCTGCAGGTCCTTCATGATGTTGAGAACCTGCGCTTGCACCGAGACGTCGAGCGCCGAAGTCGGCTCGTCGCACACCAGGAACTCTGGCTGAGTGGCCAGCGCGCGCGCAATGGAGATGCGCTGGCGCTGGCCGCCGGAGAACTGGTGGGGAAACTTGGTCATGTCTGCGGCCGACAGTCCGACGGATCGAAGCAGCGCGGCCACGCGCTCCTGCAACTCGGCGCGCCCGGCGACAAGGCGGTGTTCGATCAGCGGCTCGGCAACGATGTCGAGCACCTTCCAGCGCGGGTTCAGGCTCGCGTACGGGTCCTGGAAGATCATCTGCATGCGCCGACGCAAGACGGCAGCCTGCGGTCCCGCGAGCGTCTCGCGGATATCTGCGCCTTCGAAGCGCACCCGCCCGCCGGACGGCGCATGCAGGCCAACGAGCAAGCGCGCCACCGTGCTCTTGCCGCAGCCCGATTCGCCCACCAGCGCCAGCGTCTTGCCGGCATCGATGGAAAAGCTGACGCCGTCGACCGCATGCACGAACTGGCGCGGCTTGCGCTCGACCACGCGGTTGAGCCAGGGCGCGGAGACGTCGAAGCGCCGCGACAGATCGGCCACTTCCAGCAAAGGCGCGGCAATGCTCATGCTGCAGCCCTCGGCGACTGATCGTGCAGCCAACAGGCCGCCCGCGTGGCGCCAGCGGCCAGCAATTCCGGCCGCTCTACCAGGCAACGATCGAACACCCGCGGGCAGCGCGGGTTGAACGCGCAGCCGGCTGGGATGGCGTTGAGACGCGGCATGCTGCCGTCGATCTGCAGCAGGCGCTCGCGATCCCCATCCATCGAGGGAATCGAGCCCATGAGACCCACGGTGTACGGATGCGCCGGGGCGTGGATCACGTCCTGCACCGGCCCGATCTCGGCCATGCGCCCGGCATACATCACCGCCACCCGGTCGCAGGTCTCCGCGATCACGCCCATGTCATGGGTGATGAGCATCACCGCCGCGCCATGGTTCTTGCACAAGCCCTTGAGCAGCGAAATGATCTGTGCCTGGATCGACACATCCAGCGCCGTCGTGGGCTCGTCGGCGACGATGAGCTTGGGCTCCGCCGCGAGCGCCAGCGCGATCACGACTCGCTGGCGCATGCCGCCGGAAAACTGATGCGGGTATTGATCGAGCCGCTGTTCGGCCGCCTGGATGCCGGTCTCCTCGAGCAGGCGAATGGCCCGCCGGCGCGCCTCGGCGTCGCTCACGTCCAGGTGCGCCTGGATCGTCTCGGTGATCTGACGGCCGATGGTGTAGAGCGGATTCAGCGAGGTCAGCGGGTCCTGAAAGATCGCGCCGATGCCCCGCCCGCGGATCCTGCGCATCTCGTGCGGCGGCAGGTTGTCGATGCGCCGGCCGTCGAAGCGGATCTCGCCGCCGGCCACACGGCCCGGCGCGTCGAGCAGGCCGATGATGGCCGAGCCGGTGAGCGACTTGCCGGCGCCCGACTCACCCACCACGCCGAGAATTTCGCCGGGCGCGATGTCGAACGATAGATCGTCCAGCGCCAGCAGCGTGCCGTGGCGCGTAGGGAACTCGACGCGGAGATGGTGGACTTCGAGCAGGGCATTCGTCATCGGCGATTCAGACTCTCAGCGCAGGCGGGGGTTCAAGGCGTCGCGCAGCCAGTCGCCGAGCAGGTTCACGCTGAGCGCGATCATCACCAGCACGAGGCCCGGAAAGATGGTGATCCACCACTCGCCCGAGAAGAGAAAGTCGTTGCCGACACGGATGAGCGTCCCGAGCGACGGCGACGTGGGCGGCACGCCGACGCCGAGGAACGACAGCGTCGCTTCGGTGATGATGGCCGTGGCGACGTGGATGGTTGCCAGCACCAGCACCGGCCCGAGCACGTTGGGCAGCACGTGGCGGCGCATGATGCGCCAGTTCGACACGCCGATCACGCGCGCGGCCTGCACATATTCCTTGTTGCGCTCCACCATCGTGGAGCCGCGCACCGTGCGTGCGTACTGCACCCAGCCGGGCAGCGCGATGGCGATGATCAGCACGGCAAAGGCCAGCGTGGTGTGCGCATTCGGGAACAGCGCTCGGCCCACGCCGTCGATCAGCAGCGCGATCAGGATGGACGGAAACGACAGCATCACGTCGCACACGCGCATGATGAAGGCATCGGTCTTGCCGCCGACGAAGCCCGACAGCAGCCCCAGCCCCACGCCGACCACCACCGACAACAGCACCGAAGCCAGCCCGACGAAGAGCGAAATGCGCGCGCCGAAGATCAGCGCCGAGAGGATGTCGCGACCCTGGTCGTCAGTGCCGAGCAGGTAGGTAATGCGGCCCTCCTCCGCCCACGCCGGCGGCAGGCGCGAATCGGCCAGCTCGAGCGTGGCGAGATCCTGCGTGTCGTGCGGCGCCACCACGTTGGCGAACAGCGCGCAGAACACGAAGACGAACGCCAGGAGCGCTGCCGCCATCGCCACCGGCGACCGTGTGAAGCTGTGCCACACGTCGCCTGCGAAGAAACGGCCGAGCGCGCCGGGGCCGCGCTCGGCAGAGACCGTGGCGACGGCAGTGTCCGGCGCGCCGCCCGATGCCTCACTCACTTCACTGTGACCCACTTGAAGAACATGCGGTTGTCCGGCAGTTGGGTGAGGGTCACGCCTTTGCGCACCGCCCAGGCCAGCGCCTGCTGGTGCAGCGGGATGTGGCCCACGTCGTCCTGGTGGATCTTGAAGGCTTCGCGGATATAGGCGTTGCGCTTGGCATCGTCGGTCTCGGATTGAATCTTCAGCGTCAGCTCATCGAGCTTCGGGTTGCTGTAGGCACCGAGGTTGAACTGGCCCTGGCCCTTGTCGGTGGGCGTGGCCATCAGATTGGTCAGGGCGTCGTGCGCGTCGGTCGTGCTGGGCGTCCAGCCAAGCAGGTAGAAGCTCGTGTCGCGCCGCAGGATCTTCGGGAAGTAGCTGACCTTGGTTTCCGTCTGCAGATTCACCTTCACGCCAATGCGCGCCAGGTTCGCCGCCACAGCCTGGCAGATCGGCCCGTCGTTGACGTAGCGGTCATTCGGGCAGTTCATGCCGACCTCGAAGCCGTTCGGATAGCCCGCCTCCGCCAGCAGCTTCTTCGCCGCGTCCGGGTCGTAGGGCAGGCGCTTGTTCATGTCTTCCTGAAAACCACGCACGCCGGGACCCACCATCAGCGCGGTCGGCGTGGAGGCGTTGCGCATGACGCGCGACTTGATCGAGTTGATGTCGATGGCCTGGTAGAAGGCCTGGCGAACGCGCTTGTCCTTGAACGGGTTCTTGCCCTTCACGCTGCTCGACAGCAGTTCGTCGCGGCGCTGGTCCATGCCGAGGAAGATGGTGCGCAACTCCGGTCCCTGCAGCACGTCGAATTTGCCCGAGCTCTTGATGCGCTCCACGTCCTGCAGCGGCACCGGCTCCATCACGTCGATCTCGCCGGACAGCAGCGCGGCCACACGGGTGGCGTCGTTGCCGATGGGCGTGAACACGACTTCATCGACGTTGCTCTCGACCTTGTCCCAGTAGTTCAGGTTGCGCACGATCACCGTGCGAGTCGAAGGCTGCCGCTCTTTCAGCCGAAAAGGACCGGTGCCGTTGGCCCTGAAGCTGGCGGCGTTCTCGATGCCCTTGCGGCGATCGACCGGCTGCTCGGCCTTGTTCTCTTCGCACCACTTCTTGCTCAGCATGAACACGCTGGTCAGCACGTCCGGCAGGATGGGAAACGGTGTCACGGTCTCGATCTCGACCGTGAAGTCGTCGATCTTGCGCACCTCCTTGAACGAGGAGGTGTAGCCCTTCATGTCGGAGCCTTCACCGGCCGCACGCTTGAAGCTGAACACCACATCGTCGGCCGTGAACGGCGTGCCGTCGTGAAACTTCACGCCGCGGCGCAAGTCGAAACGCCACACCGTCGGGCTCTTCTGCGCCCACTTGGTCGCGAGGGCGGGCACGATGCCCATCTTCTTGTCGCGCCCCACCAGTGGCTCGTAGACGCTGCCTGTAAAGCTGATCTGCAGCGTCTCGTTGAGCGAGTGCGGGTCCATCGACTGCACGTCGCCCACGTTCGCCACCCGCAGGGTGACGGCGTGCGCCGTTCCGAGCGCCATCGCAAGCGCCGCCACAACCATCGCCGACTTGAATTTCCTGGTGTTCATCGCTTCGTTCCTCGTCGTGAGTGATTCTGTTGAGGGAAGGGGGACCGGCGTCGCCGCTAGTGCGCGCCGCCGGGTCTTTCGATGCGCAGTCGCGGGTCGACCGCGACATACAGCAGATCAACCACCAGATTGATCAGCACAAAGATCAGCGCAATGAGGCAGAGGTACGCGGCCATCACCGGGATGTCGGCGAAAGTGACTGCCTGGATGAAGAGCAGCCCCATGCCCGGCCACTGGAACACCGTCTCGGTGATGATGGCGAACGCGATCAGCGACCCGAGTTGCAGACCGGTGATGGTGATCACCGGCACCAGCGTGTTCTTCAACGCATGGCCGAAATGCACCGCGCGGTCGGACAGGCCGCGCGCCCGCGCGAACTTGATGTAGTCGGTGCGCAGCACCTCGAGCATTTCGGACCGAACGAGCCGCATGATCAGCGTGAGTTGAAAGATGGCAAGCGTGATCGACGGCAGGATGAGGTGCTTCCAACCGTCGACGCTCAGCATGCCGGTGGTCCAGAAACCGAGTGTTTCAACCTCGCCGCGCCCGAAGCTTGGCAGCCACTTCAGCATCACAGCGAACACCAGGATCAGCAGTATGCCGATCAGGAACGTGGGCAGCGAGACGCCGAGCAGCGACACCATCATGAGCAATTGCGACATGAACGTGCCGCGGCGCAGGGCGGCATAGACGCCCATCGGCACGCCCACCACCAGTGCCAGGACAGCAGCCACAAGCGACAACTCCACCGTGGCCGGAAGCCGCTCGGCGATGAGCGCCGACACTCGCCGCCCCTGCCGCAGGCTGAGCCCGAACTCGCCCTGCACTGCATTGCCCACGAAATGGGCGAACTGCACGAAGAATGGCCTGTCCAGGCCCAGGTCGGCGCGAAGCTGTTCACGTTGCTCCGGCGTGGCGTCCTGGCCCAGCAGGTTGGTGACGGGATCGCCCACATGCTGGAAAAGCATGAACGCGATGAACGCGACGACGAGCATCACGACCACGGCCTGGGCGAGACGGCGAAGGATAAAGATCAACATCAGGCAGGCCGATTTCGCTCAGCGCGGATTGCGGTTTCCCATTAAGCGGCGAACGTTTCGAACGACGGTGACGCCAAGCCGCCATGACATCAAAGTGTGTGCTCCGCGTCAAAGGGGAATGTCCTGAGCACGTGAACCATGGCGATGTGCGTCAAGCTTTGCCGAATGGTGCGCGGACAAAAAAAGGCCACCCGAGGGTGGCCTTCGAACCGATGCGAACTCGCCCGAGAGCGAGTTCGGATCATCAGAACGTGTGCTTGATGCCGAAGTCGTAGCCGCTCTCTTCGTCCGAAGCGTCGGTGCGCGTGCCGCTGTCATGCGCGAAGTTCGCGTAGACCGTCGTGCGCTTGGACAGCGGGTAGAAGTAGCCGATGCCAGCCTGCTTGCTGTACTTCACGTCGGCAATCTTCAACTGACCATAGCTTGCACGCAGTTCGCCGCCGGCGATCGGAGCGGTCGCGGTCAGCAGGAAGCTCTTGTGCTTGACGTTGGCCAGTTCGCCGTTACCAATCAAGGCACCCAGCTTGACCATGCCCAGGTCGTAGGCACCGTTCAAGGTCATCCAGTGGGTGTCGTCGATCGAGCGCTTCTCGTAACCGAAACCAGCGGTCAGCGGGCCAGCCGCGTAACCGATACCCACGTTCCACGGATGATCCTCGGCAACGCCACCGACCGCGTTGGCATCAGCGTCGGAGATCTGCGCGCCAAAGCTGAAACCACTCATAGCGAAGTTGTAGGTCACCGAGCTGGCGTTCCGAACCGCTGCAATGCCACCGCCGGTCGCGAGACCGTTGTTCGCCACGGTGTCCCAACCCCACGGGTCAGCGCGCAGTTGGCTGGCCAAGAACGCAGTGGTGTAGGTACGGCCCAGCGAAACGCTGCCGAAACCACCGCGCAGACCAACGATGGACGTCCCTTGCCAGAACGAATTCGGGTTCACCAGGTGGCCGTCAGCGGGCTTGAAGCGGTGCTCGAACAGGAAGTAGGCGCTCAGACCGCCACCGAGGTCTTCGGTGCCGCGGAAGCCCAGACGCGATTGAGCGCCTTGGCCCATGCGCTTGTTATCGCTGCCGATGTCCTTGCCGAGGTTCGCGTCGACGATACCGTAGATGGTGACCGACGATTGAGCCGAAGCCATGCCAGCGAACGCGCCCAGAACTGCGAGAGCGAGAAGAGATTTTTTCATTGCGACTATCTCCTAGGTTGAACAAGAGGTCCCGATCTCGGTTATCCCCGTGGGGCAGATCAGGCCGAACCCCCTCAGCGGAAGTTGGGCGTATTGCACCAGAGGGTCCCGGCCGTGGCAAAGAAATGAGCCTTCAAAGGCTCCCGTTTGTTGTCAACGAACAACGCGCCGCAGCGGCGCTATCCTCGCGCGCTCCACCCTTGGAACCGACATGATCGACAAGCTGCTGGCTACCGCGGACAACGCGCTGCGTACCTTGTCCGGCGCGTCGCACCCCTCGCGCATCTCCCCGGCTGACGTTGTGCGCGACGGCGCGCTCGACGCGCCGGATCGCCGGCTGTCGGGCGCCCTGATGCGGGTCAACCACGTCGGCGAAGTCTGCGCGCAGGCGCTCTACAACGCCCAGGCGCTGACGACCCCGCGGGCGGATCTGAAGCGGCAGTTCGAGCAGGCCGCACGCGAGGAAACCGATCATCTCGCCTGGACCGAGCAGCGCCTGCGCGAGCTGGGCACACACACCAGCCGGCTCAATCCGCTCTGGTATGCGGGCGCCTTCGGCATCGGGCTGATGGCGGGGCGGCTGGGCAACGCCATCAGCCTGGGCTTCGTTGCCGAAACCGAAGACCAGGTCGAGCAGCACCTCGACGGCCACCTCGCCCGGCTGCCGGCAGGCGATGCGCGATCACGCGCCGTGGTGCGGCAAATGAAGGACGACGAAGCACGGCATGCCGGCAATGCGCGCGAAGCGGGCGCCGCCGCGCTGCCGCTGCCGGTGCGTCTGGCGATGCGCGCGGCGGCGAAGGTCATGACCTCCACCGCGCACTACATCTGACGCGGGCGCTTGGCGAAATCAGCCGGCGACGATCTCGAAGCTCGTGGTGATCTCGGCCGTCTTGCCGAGCATGATGCTGGCCGAGCAGTATTTCTCGTGCGACATCTGGATCGCCCGCGCGACGGGCGCCTCGCTCAAGGCCCGTCCGCTCACGGTGAAATGCATGTGGATTCGGGTGAAGACCTTTGGATCGACCGGCGCCCGCTCGGAAGTCACCTTGACACCGCAAGCCGTCACGTCATGCCGCCCGCGCTTGAGGATGAGCACCACGTCGTAGGCCGTGCAGCCGGCCGTTCCGGCCAGCACGGTTTCCATCGGGCGCGGGGCGAGGTTGCGGCCGCCGCCATCGGGCGCGCCGTCCATCGTCAGGACATGGCCGCTGCCGGTTTCGGCAACAAAGCCCATGCCGGTGGCGGGAACCCAGTTCACGGTGCATTCCATGGTCGTTTCCGAAGGTGCGCGGCGGAGCACCGCTGACAGATCGAGAGGGCGCGAATTTTGCCCTGTGTGTTTTGAGCAAAGCGGCACATCGATCGACGGCTGTGGCATCGTTGATATTGCACCGCAGCAAAGCTCGCATTACACTGGCGGCCATTGGGATCGAACTGCGCTGTGCGCCGGTCCCGGACGATTGTCTCCTCCACCTCCTCCATTGGTGGATTCAGCCCAAGGTCGCAAGGCCTTGGGCTTTTTTCTTGGGGCACGGGCGTGCCGAACCCGTCGGTAAGATGCCCGGCTTCATCCATCCGCCCTCTCCAGGAGACACCATGGCCGGCACCGGCGGTTCGACAACGAGCCGAAAGAAATCGACGAAACGTCCGGCCAAGCTTTCCATCAACGGCTATCTGCAGAAGATTCTGAACGCGCGCGTCTACGACGTGGCGATCGAATCGGCGCTGGAGCCGGCACGCACGCTGTCCAAGCGGCTCGGCAACCAGGTGCTGCTCAAGCGCGAGGACACGCAAGCCGTGTTCAGCTTCAAGCTGCGCGGTGCCTTCAACAAGATGGCGCAGCTTTCGACGGAAGAACTGCAGCGCGGCGTGATCTGCGCCTCCGCCGGCAATCACGCGCAGGGCGTGGCGCTGTCGGCCAAGCGGGCCGGCTGTCGGGCGCTGATCGTGATGCCGGTAACCACGCCCAAGGTCAAGGTCGATGCAGTGAAGGTTCTCGGCGGCGAAGTGGTGCTGCACGGCGAGAGCTATTCCGACGCCTACCTGCACGCGCTGGAACTGGAGCGCGAACAGGGCCTGACCTTCGTGCATCCGTTCGACGACCCGGACGTCATCGCCGGCCAGGGCACGATCGCGATGGAGATCCTGCGCCAGCACCAGGGGCCGATCGATGCGGTGTTCGTCGCCATCGGCGGCGGCGGCCTGATTTCCGGCGTGGCGGCCTACATCAAGGCCGTGCGCCCGCAGATCAAGGTGATCGGCGTGCAGACCGCCGACTCCGACGCCATGCTGCGCTCGGTGCGCGCCGGCAAGCGGGTGCAATTGAATGATGTGGGGCTGTTCGCCGACGGCACGGCGGTCAAGCTGGTCGGCGAGGAGACGTTTCGCCTGACCCGCGAACTGGTGGACGACTTCGTGGTCGTCGACACCGACGCCGTGTGCGCCGCGATGCAGGACGTGTTCCAGGACACGCGCAGCATCCTCGAGCCCTCGGGCGCCTTGGGCGTGGCGGCGATCAAGCAGTACGTGGAGACGCACAAGATCAAGGGCCAGACGCTGATCACCATCACCAGCGGCGCCAACATGAACTTCGACCGGCTGCGCTTCGTCTCCGAGCGCGCCGAGGTGGGCGAGGAGCGCGAGGCCCTCTTCGCCGTGACGATCCCCGAGGAGCGCGGCAGCTTCAAGCGCTTCTGCGGCCTGATCGGGCCGCGCGCGGTCACGGAATTCAACTACCGCATCTCGGACGCGCATCAGGCGCAGGTGTTCGTCGGCCTTGCGACAAGCAATCGGGGCGAATCCGAAAAGATCGCGCGCAACTTCGAGCGTCACGGCTTTGCCGCGCTCGACCTCACGCACGACGATCTCGCCAAGGAACACGTGCGGCACATGATTGGCGGGCGAAGCGCGCTGGCGCACGACGAACGGCTGTACCGCTTCGTCTTTCCCGAGCGGCCGGGGGCGCTGATGCGCTTTCTGTCCAGCATGTCGCCGGACTGGAACATCAGCCTCTTCAACTACCGCAACCAGGGCGGCGACTACGGCCGCATCCTGGTGGGCATCCAGGTGCCAGTGGGCGACAAGAAGGTGTTTCGCGAGTTCTTGCAGACACTGGCCTACCCCTGCGAGGACGAGACCGACAACCCGGGCTACCGGCTCTTCCTGCGCTGAAGCGTGAGCCGGGCCGGCCGGGTTTGCCGGTTTGCGCGGCGCGCGCCGCTGGCCCCACAATCGGCGCGAGCCCTCCCATAGCGTTAACAGACCCTAGCCCGGCTGCCATGTCCGTCAACCGCTCATTGATCTCGCCGACCACCAACCCGGTGCTCGAGCGCGCGCTTCGCGACAAGCTCAAGCGCCGCAGCCAGACCACCGGCGATCTGGGCGAGCTCGAACCGCTGGCGGTACGGCTCGGGCTGATGCAGAACACGCTGAAGCCGCGCTTTCGCGCGCCGCAGATCGTGCTCTTCGCCGCCGATCACGGGCTGGCCGTCGAGGGCATCGGCAGCCAGGTATGCCGCCACACCGACAAGCTGGTGACCAGCCTGCTTGCCTCGGAGCTGCCGGTGTCGGTGTTCGCGCGCATCCAGGGGCTGGAGTTGTCGGTGGTCGACTGCGGCGTGGCCGCGGCGGTGCCGCCGCATGCGCGGCTGCTGGCGCGCAAGATCGCCCACGGCACGCGCAATGCGCGCGTCGCCTGCGCCATGTCGCTCGAGCAGGCGCACGCGGCCATCCGCGCCGGCATGGAGATCGCCGACACGCTGCCGGGCACCGTGGTGGCCTGCGGCGGCATCGGCGTCGGCTCGGCCGAGAGCGCCGCGCTCGTGCTCTCGCGCCTGTCGGGCCTGGACATCCGCGAACTGCTGCCGATGGACCGCGCCGTGCCCTCGGAAGTCTGGGCGCATGTGCACAACGTGCTCGCCGCGGCGCTCGCGCGCCATCACGACGTGACCGACGCGGTGGAGGTGATGGCCGCGCTCGGTGGCTTCGAGATGGCGCTGATGGTGGGCGTAATGCTGGTGGCCGGCAGCAAGCGGCAGCTCATCATTCCCGACGGCATGGCCGCGCTCGCCGCACTGATGGTGGCCTCGCGCATCGCCCCGCCCGTCACCGACTATTGCGTCTACGCGCGCAGTCATGGCGGCGACGGGCTCGACCAGGCACTCGGCCTGTTCCATGCCTCGGCATTGCTCGAGCTGGGCATGGAGAGCGTCGACGGCACCGGCGCCACGCTCGCCTGGCCGCTCATCCGCTGTGCCGCCGCGCTGCTGAGCGAGGTGGCGGACGGTGAGGACCCGGGGCCGACATTGCCATCCAGCCTCACGCCGGCACCCGGCCTGTCCGCCGCGCCGCCGGCGGTCGACAGCGAAAGCCCGGTCAGCAGCCGGTAAAGAGCCGCCGCCAAAGCTCGGAAAAGGCCGGGCTACTGCCGCGTGAGCGGACGCGCGCCTGGCGCAACGCTTCGGGCGGCGGGGCGCGGCGCGATCGATGCGGGCGCCACGGCAGGGCGCGGCGGCGGCGCACGGCCGCTGCTGTTCAGGCGAGCCGGCTGCGGCAGCGTGCCGGTCGCTACCGGTGGAAGCAGCGGCAACTCGAGCGTCGCCACCGCCGGCCCGCCGGCCGGGCCGATGACGGCGCTGCGCAGGCTGACCGACTGCAGCACGAGTTCGTCGTCCAGCGGCGCACCCACGGCAAAGGCGCGCGGCAGCTTGCCGTCCACCGTGATGAGGGCGAAGCCCTCGGTGGCGGGCGGCTTGGCGGCCATGATGCCGGTGAGCTTGAAACGGGCGGCGATCTCCGGTGCCGGAGCCGCCGCCGCGGTCATGGTGGCGGGCGCCGAGCCGATCACGCGGCTCAGGTCGCCCTGCGCCGTGAGTTCCATGGCGACGGGCACGGCATGCGTCGGCGCACGCGGCGAACTGACCGCCAGCCGCATGCCCCAGAAGGCGAGGCTAGTGGCCACCAACGCCCAGATGACAAACGCGGAAAAACGTGCCGGCATGCGGCGATTATCATTCAGCGCCCTCGATGCGGCGGGCTCGCCGCCGACCGGAAACCACCCATGACGAGAACCCTGAAACGGCGCCTTCGCGGCTTCACGCTGATCGAGCTGATGGTCGTGCTGGTGATCATCGGCGTGCTCGCCGCGCTGATCGCACCCAACGTGCTGGAGCGTGCCGACGACGCCCGCGTGACCGCCGCACGCACCGACGTGAACAACCTCATGCAGGCGCTCAAGCTGTACCGGCTCGACAACCTGCGCTACCCGAGCAACGAGCAGGGCCTGCAGTCGCTGGTGGCCAAGCCCACCGTTGGCGCGATCCCGCCGAACTGGAAGCCGTACCTCGACAAGCTGCCCAACGACCCCTGGGGCCAGCCCTATCAGTACGCCAACCCGGGCGTGAAGGGCGAGATCGACGTCTACAGCTACGGCGCCGACGGCACCGTCGGCGGCGAAGGCAGGAACGCCGACATCGGCTCGTGGCAGTAGCCGTGTCCACCCGCGAGCGCCCATGAAAGCTCTCGCCGTGAAGCGCCGTAGTCGTGGCTTCACGCTGATCGAGCTGATGGTCGTGGTGGCGCTGATTGCCGTCGCCTCCGCCGCCGTGACCCTGGCCCTGCGCGACCCGAGCGCCACGCAGCTCGAACAAGAGGCGGCGCGCCTGGCAGCCTTGCTCGAATCGGCCCGCGCCGAAGCACGCGCCTCGGGCCTCGCCGTGCGCTGGGAACCGCGCCCGGCCGATGCCGACGCCAGTGGCTTCCAATTCATCGGCCTGCCGCCGTCGGTGAAGTTGCCGCAGCGCTGGCTGGCCGAGGGCGTGAGCGCCGAAGTCGTCGGTGCACGCGCCGTGGTGCTCGGGCCCGAGCCGATGATCGGCGCCCAGCGCATCGTGCTCAGCCTCGAGGATCGGCGGCTCACGCTCGCGACCGACGGACTGGGCGCCTTCGCGGTCGACACGCAATGAACCTGCGCCCCAGCCAACACGGTGGCTTCACGCTGATCGAGGTCTTGGTGGCGCTTTCGATCGTCGCCGTCACGCTGGGTGCCGGCATCAAGGCGGCGGGGGCGCTGGCCAACAACGCCGAGCGCATGGCCGAGATCACCGAGGCGCAGTGGTGCGCCGACAACCAGCTCACGGCGCTGCGCCTGCCCACGCAGCGCCAGTTGCCCAGCATCGGCGATGCGGAATTCGCCTGCACGCAGCTCGGCCATGTGTACCGCGGCCGGCTGCAGGTGCGGCCGACGCCGAACCCGAACTTCCGCCGCGTCGACGCGCAGATGTTCAATGCGGCCGGCCAGCCGGTGCTCAACCTGTCGACGGTGGTTTCGCGATGGTGACGACGCTGACGATGCGGCGCACACGCGGCTTCACGCTCATCGAGGTGCTGGTGGCGATGACGATCATGGCGATCCTTGCCGTGATGGCGTGGCAGGGCGTGGACGGCATCATGCGCACGCGCAACGCCAGCCAGGCACGCCTCGACCAGACCCTGCGCCTGGGCACCGTGATCGCACAGTGGGAGCGCGACCTCGCCGCGCTGCAGGAAACGAGCGCCCTGCCGAGCGCGCTCGCGTTCGACGGCGCCAGCCTGCGCCTCACGCGGCGCGCCGAACGCGGCATGCAGCTCGTGGTGTGGTCGCTGCGCCCGGGTGCGGGCGGAAGTGCCGGCGTGCTGCAGCGCTGGGCCGGTCCGCCGGTCACCGGTGTCGACGAACTGCAGGAGATGTGGATGCGCTCGCAGCAGTTCCAGGGCAACGAGCCGGGTCAGGTCGATGCGCTCGACGGCGTCGTGACCTGGCAGCTCTACTGCCACCAGGGCACGAGCTGGGCGAACTGCCAGTCCACCGGCAACGTGCAGGACGACGCCCGCATCGCCCTGCCCCGCGGGCTGCGGCTCGTGCTCTCGTTCGCCGAAGGCAGCGGGCTCACCGGCGAGTTGACGCGGGACGTGGCCCTGCCGCCGTCTTTCTAATGACAAAGCGACGCACACAAGGTGGGGCGGCGCTGCTGATGGCGATGATGATCGTCGCCCTCATCGCCACCGCGGCCGCGTCGATGATCTGGCAGCAGTGGCGCGCGGTGCAGGTCGAATCGGCCGAGCGGGCGCGCGCGCAGGCGGCGTGGATCCTCAACGGCGCGCTCGACTGGGGCCGCATGATCCTGCGCGAGGACAGCCGCTCGCGCGGCGCCGACCACCTCGGCGAGCCTTGGGCGCTGCCGCTGGCCGAGGCGCGGCTGTCGACCTTCCTCGCCGTCGACGACGCCAATGTGGACGACGCACCGGACGCCTTTCTCTCCGGCCACATCGTCGATGCGCAGTCGAAGTACAACCTGCGCCGGCTCCACGACGGCGGCAAGGTGAACGCCACGGAGGTGCTGGCCTTCGGCCGGCTGCTCGAATCGATCGGTCTCGAATCGGCGCTGGCGGGGCGCATTGCCAACGGCCTGAGAGATGCGGCCGGGCCGGCGGTCGGCGCCCAGGGCGACGGTCCGGCACCGGGCGGTGCCGCCGCCACCGCCTCGGGTGCGCCGACCCCACTCCGGCCGCAATCGGTCGACCAGCTCGGCTGGCTCGGCGTCGACGCCGAGTCGATCCGCCGCATGTCGCCGTACGTGGTGCTGCTGCCGGCCCCCACCCCAGTCAACCTGAACACCGCCTCGCGCGAAGTGCTGATGGCGGCCATCGACGGGCTGGACGCCGGCAGTGCCGAACGGCTGATCCAGGCGCGCCAGCGCACGCCGTTCAGCAACATCAACGCGGCGAAGGCGCTGCTGCCCGGCGGCATCACCCTCGACCCGAACCGCGCTGACACCTCGTCCAGCTATTTCGAGCTGCACGGCCGCCTGCGCCTGGAGGACCGCATCCTCGACGAGGTGTGGCTGGTGCACCGCAACGGCAACAACGTGATCGCGCTGCAGCGCCAGCGCGCCAGCAGCCGCGAGGCGGCGGGCGTGCAGTGAAACTCCTGCGAGCCGACTGCAACAATGCACCGCAAGTCATTGATTTGACGGCGATTCGCTGTTGCCCCCTCCCTACAATCGCGCTAGCCTGAGCGCCCTCGCCTCCATCCGCATGTCCACCCTCGTCATCCAGATCCCTCCCCGGCGGCGCTTGCGCGCGGGCGGTTTGGGCGCCATGCCGGCGGCGGAGGCCGACGCGCTGCCCGACTACGCACATGCGCTGTCGCCGGATGGGCTGGCGCTCGGCGCGCAAGGGCGGGCGGCCGCGGCGGCGCTGCCCAAGGCCGACACGGTGGTCGCGGTGCTGGCGGATGCCGATGTCTCCTGGCACCGCATCACCTTGCCCAAGGCGCCGGCGAACCGGCTGCGCGCGGCCATCGTCGGCGTGCTCGAAGACGCCCTGCTCGAAGACACGGAGACCACCCACTTCGCCATCGCGCCCCAGGCCGTGGCCGGCCAGCCGACGTGGATCGCGGCCATCAACCGCCCCTGGCTGCGCGGCGAACTGACGCGCCTGCAGAAGGCGCAGGTGTTCGTCGATCGCGTCGTGCCGGCCTCGTGGCCCGACGATCCGCCGCAGGGCCACTTCGCCGAAAGCGGCGACGCCGCCACGGCCGACGCCGGCGATGTGTCGCTGACCTGGTCGCATGCCGACGGCGTGGCGACCGTGCGCCTGGGCGGCCTCGCGCGCGCGCTGGTGCCGCTGCCTCCGCCGCCGGGCACACGCTGGAGCGCAACGCCCGGCGCCGCCACCGCGGCCGAGCGCTGGCTCGGCGCGCCGGTGACGGTGATGCCGCCGGCGCAGCGCCTGCTGCAGTCGGCGCGCACGCTGTGGAACCTGCGCCAGTTCGATCTCGCCCGGCGCAGCCGCGGCAGCCGCGCCGTGATGGACGTGCTGCGCCAGATGGCCAGCCGCGAATGGCGCCCGGCACGCATCGGGCTGGCGGCGCTGGTGGTGGCGCACATCGTCGGGCTGAATCTCTGGGCGCTGCATCTGCGCGGCGCGATCGACGAGCGGCGCGCAGCCGCCGAGTCGGTGGTGAAGGCAACCTTCCCGCGGTTGAACGAGAACGACGTCAAGCGCGCGATGCGTCTGGTCATGCAGCGCGAGGTCGACGCCCTCCGCCTGGCCGCCGGCAAGCCGGCCGAGACCGATTTCGAGCCGATGCTGCAGGCCGCGGCCCTCGCCTGGCCGAGCGACCAGCCGCCGGCCGACAGCCTGCGCTACGAACCGGGCAAGCTCACCCTCGGCGTGCAGCGCTGGGGCGAACCGCAGATCGCGCAGTTCCGCAGCACGCTGCAGCCGCTGGGCTGGCGGGTCGACGCGGGCAGCGACGGGCGGGTGTCGCTCACGCGCGGTGAAGCCGGAGCAGCAAGATGAGCACCAGTCCGATGCCGGTAGCGGCGCAGGTCGGCGGATTCAAGACCCAGTTGCGCGAACGCTACCGCGCACTGGCACCGCGCGAGCGGCTGCTGGTGGTCGCAGCGGCGGCGGTGCTGCTGTTCTACGCCGTGTGGAGCGTGGCCGTGCAGCCGGCGCTGCGCACGGTGCGCGAGGCGCCGGCCATGCTGGACACGCTCGAAGCGCAGTTGCAGGACATCCAGCGCCTGGCCGGCGAGGCGCGCGGGCTGCGCAATGCCACGCCGGTGTCGCCCACGCAGGCCGGCGCGGCGCTGCGTGCGGCCACCGACCGGCTGGGCGGCGCGGGGCGCATCGCCCTGCTCTCCGACCGGGCGACGCTCACGCTCACCCATGTGGACGGCGAGGCGCTGCAGTCGTGGCTGAACGAAGCGCGCACCGCGGCTCGCGCGCGCGTCGTTGATGTGCAGCTCACGCGCAACGCGCAAGGCTTCAGCGGCAGCATCGTCGCAAGCTTCGGGGAGCGGCCATGACGCTCGCCCTGCTCCGCCGCGACAAGGGCAAGCGCCCCCGCCGCGGTTGGACGAACACCGTGGCCGCGACCGGCTGGGCCGAATCGACGCAGGCCGAGGTGCAGTGGGGTCGCTCGCGCGGCGCGGCCCTGCGCTGGGCGATTGCCGGCGCCATCGTCGGGTTGATCATCGGCGCGGTCGCCTTCGCGCCGGCCGCCTGGCTTGCCAATGCCGTGGCCTCGGCCACCGACGGCCGGCTGCTGCTCGCCGATGCGCGCGGCACGGTGTGGTCGGGCAGCGCGACCCTCGTGCTCACCGGCGGCCCCGACAGCCGCGACGCCAGTTCGCTGCCCGGGCGCCTGTCGTGGACGGCCGGGCTCGACGGCGCAGCGTTTCGCGTTCGGCTGCGCCATGCCTGCTGCCTGAACGGCACGGTCAGCCTGCTCGTGCGCCCCGGCTTCGGCCGCCTGAGCGTGGCGCTCGTGCCGCCGCCCGACGGCTGGATGGGCCAGTGGCCGAGCGCCTGGCTCGGGGGGCTGGGCACGCCGTTCAACACGCTGCAGCTGGGCGGCGCGATGCGCGTGGTCTCGCGCGGACTGAGCTTCGAGACCGTGCAGGGCCGCTGGATCATGCAGGGCCGCGCCGACCTCGAGCTGCTGGGCGTGTCGTCGCGCATCTCCACGCTGCCCACGCTCGGCACCTACCGCCTCACGCTCGAAGGCGACACGGCCAACCCCGGCACCGCGACGCTGTCGCTCGCCACGCTGGACGGCGCACTGCAGCTCAGCGGCGCGGGAAGCTGGAGTGCCGCCGGCGTGCGCTTTCGCGGCGAAGGCCGCGCGGCGCCGGGGAACGAAGCGGCGCTGTCCAATCTCTTGAACATCATCGGGCGGCGCGACGGCGCACGCACCGTCATTTCGATCGGGTGACCCCATGACTGAACGCCATTCGCCAACGCGCTCGCGGCGCGCGGCCCGCCTTGCGGCGCGCGCCGCCGTCTGCGTGCTGGGCGCCGCACTCGCCGCGCCGCCGGCCGTGCTGGCGCAATCGGCCAACGCCCGCTTCGGCGGCGGCGAACCGGTCACGCTGAACTTCGTGGACGCGCAGATCGACGGCGTGGCGCGGGCGATGGCCGCCATCCTGAACCGGCAGTTCGTGGTCGACCCGCGCGTGAAGGGCATGATCACGCTCTACAGCGAGACGCCGCTGTCGCCGCGCGAGGCCTACCTCACCTTTCTGTCGGAGCTGCGCGGCCTCGGCTACACGGTCGTGGAAGTGGGCGGGCTCTACAAGATCGTGCCCGAAGCCGATGCCAAGCTGCAGGCCGGCACGGTGTCGATCGGCGGCGTGTCGCGCCGCGGCGACCAGGTGATCACGCAGATCTTCAAGCTCGACCACGAGAACGCCAACAGCCTCGTGCCCGTGCTGCGCCCGCTGATCAGCCCCAACAACACCATCAACGCCAACCCGGGCAGCAACTCGCTGGTCATCACCGACTACGCCGACAACCTGCAGCGCATCGCCAAGATCATCGCGGCCATGGACACGCCGTCCAGCGGCGGCGTGGAGGTGATACCGCTCAAGCACGCGGTGGCGGCCGACGTGGCGGCGCTGGTGCAGCGCGTGGTGCAGGGCGGCCCGGTCACGCCCGGCGCGCCCAACGTTCCCGCCGCAGCGGCGGCTACGGCTTCCGAGGCCGTCTCGGTGGTGGTCGATTCGCGCAACAACGCGCTGCTGGTGCGCGCCGGCAGCCCGACGCGCATGGCCTCGATCCGCGAGCTGATCGACAAGCTCGACCGGCCCATCGGCGGCAACAGCCAGCTCGGCAACATCTGGGTGGTGCACCTGAAGAACGCCGACGCGGTGCGCCTCGCGGCCGTGCTGCGCGCCGCCTTTGCGGCGGGCGGCGATTCATCCAGCCCGTTCGGCGGTGGCGGCATCGGCAACGGCGGCGGTGCGAGTCAGGCATCGCCGCTCAACGCCAGCCTGCAGAACCAGCAGGGCGGCACCAACGTCGGCATGTCGGCCCAGGCCGCGGCACCCGTCACGCCGTCGGCGGGACCGTCGACCGGCGGCTTCGTGCAGGCCGATCCAGCCACCAACTCGCTCATCATCACCGCCGCGGAGCCGATGTACCGGCAACTGCGCGCAGTGATCGACCAGCTCGATTCGCGCCGCGCGCAGGTCTACATCGAAAGCATGATCGTCGAGGTGTCGGGCGACAACGCGGCCGACTTCGGCTTCCAGTGGCAGGGGCTGCTGGGCAGCAAGGGCGACAAGAACATCATCGGCGCCGGCACCAACTTCACGACGCCCGGCGGCAGCGGCAACATCATCGACATCTCGGTGGGCGCCGCCACCGGCCAGGTGGCCGTCGGCGAAGGCCTGAACATCGGCCTCGTGCGCAACTTCGGCGGCACGTATGCGCTGGCCTCGATCGCGCGCATCCTGCAGAGCCAGACCAACACCAACATCATCTCCACGCCGAACCTGATCACGCTCGACAACGAAGAAGCCAAGATCATCGTCGGCAGCAACGTGCCCTTCGTCACCGGGCAGTTCACCAACACCGGCACCGGCACGACCAGCCCGTTCCAGACCATCGAGCGCAAGGACGTGGGCATCACGCTGCGCATCAAGCCGCAGATCGGCGAAGACGGCTCGGTGAAGATGACGATCTTCCAGGAGTCGTCGAGCCTGTCCGACCAGGTGGCGCCGGGCACGACCAACGCCGGCCCGTCGACCAACAAGCGCTCGATCGAATCAACGGTGGTGGTCGATGACGGCCAGATCATCGTGCTGGGCGGCCTGATCGAAGACCGCTACACCGAGAACAACTCGAAGGTGCCGCTGCTCGGCGACATACCGGGATTCGGCGCGCTGTTTCGCAGCGAGAACCGCACCAAGACGCGCACCAACCTGATGGTCTTCCTGCGGCCTGTGATCATGCGTGACGGCGAGGTGAGCAACACGCTCTCGCTCGACCGCTACGACATGATCCGCTCGCGCCAGCAGGCCGCGCAGCCGCGCCCGAGCGTGCTGCTGCCCATCAACGAATCGCCGGTGCTGCCGCCGCTGCCGGCGCTGGAGGAATCGACGCAGCCGTTGGCGGTACCGCCGTCGTCGCCGGGAGCCGCATCGCCGCGCGATCAGGCGCCTGCGCCTGCGCCGGCACCCGCCGCGTCTGCAGTGCCCGCCGAACCCGCGCCGGCCTGGACGCCGCCGCCGCCGATCCCCGGCGTGCTGCTGCCGAACTGACGCGCAAGGCGAACGCCATGGCCATCCGCCATCCCCTGCCCTACAGCTACGCGCGCGCCAACAACCTGCTGCTCGAAGACGACGGCGCCCGCATGGTGCTGTGGGCGCCCGAGACGGTGTCGCTGCCCGCGCTCTCCGAGCTGCTGCGTCTCTATGAGGTGGACACGCTGGAGCGCGAGGCCGCGGCCACGCTCGGCAGCCGCATCTCGGCCGCCTATGCGGGCGGTGAATCGAGCGCCGCGATGGTGATCGGCGAGGTGGAAAGCGCGGTCGACCTCACGCGCATGATGCAGGACCTTCCGGCGGTGGAAGACCTGCTGGAATCGGCCAACGACGCGCCCATCATCCGCATGCTCAACGCCCTGCTCACGCAGGCGGCGAAAGACGGCGCGAGCGACATCCACATCGAGCCCTACGAGCGTTCCAGTTCGGTGCGCTTTCGCGTGGACGGCACCTTGCGCGAGGTGGTGCAGCCCAACCGCGCGCTGCACGCGGCGCTGATCTCGCGCCTGAAGATCATGGCCGAGCTCGACATCGCCGAGAAGCGCCTGCCGCAGGACGGGCGCATCTCGCTGCGCATCGGCGGGCGCGCAGTCGACGTGCGCGTCTCCACCCTGCCTTCGCAGCACGGCGAGCGCGCGGTGCTGCGCCTGCTCGACAAGGGCGAATCGAAGTTCACGCTCGAAGCACTCGGCATGAGCGGCGACACGCTGCACAAGTTCGACAAACTCATTCAGCAGCCGCACGGCATCGTGCTCGTGACGGGGCCGACGGGTTCGGGCAAGACGACCACGCTCTACGCCTCGCTCGGCCGCGTGGACACCAGCACCACCAACGTGCTGACGGTGGAGGACCCGGTGGAGTACGAGCTCGCGGGCATCGGCCAGACCCAGGTGAACCCGAAGATCGATCTCGACTTCGCCAAGGCGCTGCGCGCCATCCTGCGGCAAGACCCGGACGTGATCATGATCGGCGAGATCCGCGACTTCGAGACCGCGCAGATCGCCATCCAGGCCTCGCTCACCGGCCACCTGGTGCTCGCCACCTTGCACACCAACGACGCGCCGAGCGCCGTCACGCGGCTCACCGACATGGGCGTGGAGCCCTTCCTGCTCAGCTCCAGCCTGCTGGGCGTGCTGGCGCAGCGGCTGGTGCGCAAGCTGTGCCCGGCCTGCAAGCGCGCTGACGAGCACGGGCGCTTTCACCCGGTGGGTTGCGCCGTGTGCGCGATGAGCGGCTACAAGGGCCGCACCGGGGTGTATGAACTGATGGTGGCCGACGAAGGCGTGCGCGGGTTGATCCACAACCGCGCTGCCGAGTCGGATCTCATCGCCGCGGCCGAGCGCTCCGGCCTGCGCTCGATGCGCGAGGACGGCGAGCGGCTGGTCGAAGAAGGCATCACCTCGGCCGAAGAGGTGATGCGCGTGACGCGCGAAGCCACGTGATGCCAACTCCCGCATCCACTTCGTCGCGAGCCCGAGCGCCGGGCCGCCCCAAGCCGGGCTCGATTCCCTTGGGGGCTGAGCCCGGACGTGAACAGCCCAGTGGGCTGATCTCGCCTGGCGAAGGGCTGGACCGCAAGGTCCAGCGCGGCCTGCAAGGCCGGTCGTGGTACTCCGCGACCGAGGGGTCCACATAGCGTGCCGGCCTTCAAGTACGAGGCGCTGAGCGCCGCCGGCAAATCGGTCACGGGCCTCGTCGAAGCCGACAACCCGCGCGCCGCTCGCGCGCAGTTGCGTGCACAGGCGCTGGTGCCGCTCGACGTCACGCAGATCGCCAGCGACACCGGCACCGGCGCCGCATCGCGCTGGAAGCGCCGCGTGTTCGGCACCACGGGCCTTGCGATCTGGACGCGCCAGCTCGCGGGACTGGTGGGCAGCGGCCTGCCGCTCGAACGTGCGCTGACGGCGCTGAGCGACGAAGCCGAAGACGCCCGCCAGCGCGAACTCGTCGCCCACCTGCGCTCCGAGGTCAACAGCGGCGCACCCTTCGCGCAGGCGCTGGCGAGTGCGCCGCGCGAGTTCGACGACGTGTACCGCGGCGTGGTGGCCGCCGGCGAACAGAGCGGCGCGCTCGGGCAGGTGCTGGAACGCCTGGCCGACGACCTGGAAGAACGCCAGGCGCTCAAGGCCAAGCTCATCGGCGCCACGCTCTACCCGGCCATCGTGTCGCTGATCGCCGTGGTGATCGTGATCTTTCTCGTCACCTACGTGGTGCCGCAGGTGGCCTCGGTGTTCACCAACTCCAAGCGCGCGCTGCCGGCGCTCACTGTGGCCATGCTCGCGATCAGCGCCTTCATCCGGCAGTACGGCTGGCTGGTGGTGCTGGGGCTGATCGGCGGCGGGATGCTGCTGCTATCGATGCTGCGCAACGAGGCCTTTCGCGAACGCTTCGACGCCGCGTGGCTGCAGCTGCCGCTTATCGGGCGGCTGGCGCGCGGCTACAACGCGGCGCGTTTTGCCGGCACGCTGGCGATGCTGGCCGGCGCCGGCGTGCCCATCCTGAAGGCGCTGCAGGCCGCAGCCGAGACCCTGTCGAACCGCGCCATGCGCGCCGATGCGATGGACGCGCTGGTGCAGGTGCGCGAAGGCGCGCCGCTCGCCTCGGCGCTCGCCGGCAAGAAGCGCTTCCCGGGATTGCTCGCGATGTTCTCGCGCCTGGGCGAGCAGACCGGCCAGCTGCCGCGCATGCTGGAACGCGCGGCCAAGCAGCTCTCGGCCGAGGTGCAGCGGCGCGCGATGCAGATGGCCACCATCCTGGAGCCGCTGCTGATCGTGGCGATGGGCGGGATCGTGATGCTCATCGTGCTCGCAGTGCTCCTGCCCATCATCCAACTCAATACCTGGGTGAAATAAGGCCCCCCAGTCGCTTCGCTCCTGCCCCCGAGGGGCTGAGCCCGGACACGAAGCGTCCCTGCGGACGCTTCGTGCCTGGCGAAGGGCCGACGCTCCGCGTCGGCGCGGCCTGCAAGGCGCCGCCTGGCGGACCGGCAGAGCCGGATCCGCGGGCGTGGCTTGATGTGGCAGTTCGCTTCGCTCCTGCGGGAACGCACCGCTTGGCGTCCTGAAGCTTGCGGTGGGCACGATGTGTGCTCGTGACTTCCTGCCGAAGTCGCTCATGCCCTGGAGATGTGCGGTCTCAATTGCGCGTTATTCCGGGTACCCGCGCGCGGTCGCTTTGCTTGAATGAACCCACGGCTGATGGAGTTCTCATGAGTGCGTCGAACGATCTGGTTCCGGTCACCGCCACCCACAGCGGCATCCCGATCGCGCGCATGCGCAGCGTCTACCAGGTGGGCGATGTGGGCCGCAAGCTCGACCGGCTGCCCGCCAAGGACCACGAGAACCTGCGCTCCACCTACGAGCGCATGCTCGAAAAAGGTCCGGAGCGTTTTCAGGTCAAGCCCTCCGGCCTGCCGGTGATGGCCCATCTCTACGACGACCTGCCCAACTTCGGCGAGGTGCTCGACGACGTGCGCCGCCAGCTCGCGCTGTGCGAAGACAGCCGCGATGCGCTGGAGATCACACCGCTGCTTCTGCTCGGCCCGCCGGGCGTGGGCAAGACGCACTTCGCACGAGCGCTGTCGATGCTGCTGGGCACCGGCATGGGCTTCGTCTCGATGAGCTCGATGACCGCCGGCTGGGTGCTGAGCGGCGCGTCCAGCCAATGGAAGGGAGCCCGCCCCGGCAAGATCTTCGAGACGCTGGTCGACGGGCAGTACGCGAATCCGGTGATGGTGGTCGACGAGATCGACAAGGCCGGCGGCGAACATGCCTACGACCCGCTGGGCGCGCTCTACAGCCTGCTCGAACAAGACACGGCGGGCAGCTTCATCGACGAGTTTGCGGAGGTGCCCATCGACGCCAGCCAGGTGATCTGGGTCGCCACCGCCAACGATGCGCGCGGCATTCCCGATCCCATCCTCAACCGCATGAACATCTACGAGGTGGCGAGCCCCGATCGCGAGGCCGCGCGCCACATCGCCGCCAAGCTGTACCGCGCGATCCGCACCGACCACGACTGGGGTTCGCGCTTCGAGCCCGAGCCCGCGAGCGACGTGCTCGACCGCATGAGCGAGATGGCGCCGCGCGAGATGCGCCGCGCCTGGATGACGGCCTTCGGCAACGCGCGGCTGGCGCGCCGCGGCGAGGTGCAGGTGCGCGACCTGCCGGAGGCGGGGCCGCGCAAGGGCCCGATTGGGTTCGTGCAGTAGCGCTGACCCTGCGACGTGAAGGCGCCTCTCGGGGCGCCTCGCCGCTTCTGACATCATCCCCGCATGCCCGTCACCCTGAATGGCCAGCTCGTCGTCGCGATCTCCTCGCGTGCGCTCTTCGACTTCGAGGAAGAGAACGAGCTGTTCGAGTCGACCGACGACCGGGCCTACATGCAGCTGCAGCTGGAGCGCGTCGCCACGCCCGCCAAGCCGGGCGTCGCCTTCTCGCTCGTCAACAAGCTGCTCGCCTTCAACGGCGCCGACGCGCCGCGCGTGGAGGTGGTCATCCTCTCGCGCAACGACCCGGTCTCGGGCATGCGCGTGTTCCGCTCGGCCAAGCATTACGGCATGGCGATCCAGCGCGGCGTGTTCACGCGCGGGCAGTCGCCGTGGCGCTATCTCCGGCCGCTCTCCGCCAACCTGTTCCTCTCCACCAACGAGGCCGACGTGCGCTCGGCGCTCGAATGCGGCGTGCCGGCGGCGCGCGTGTTCCCGCACTCCAAGCGCGCCTCCGACGCGCACCCGAACGAAGTGCGCATCGCCTTCGATGGCGACGCCGTGCTGTTCTCCGACGAGGCCGAGCGTGTGTTCCAGCGCGCCGGGCTCGCGGCCTTCCAGACGCATGAGGTCGACCAGGCCGAGACGCCGCTCGCCGCCGGCCCCTTCAAGCCGCTGCTCGAAGCGCTGCAGCGGCTGCAGCATGCGCCGTCTCTGGGCATGCGCATCCGCACGGCCCTCGTTACCGCGCGCAGCGCGCCGGCACACGAGCGCGCGATCCGCACGCTGATGGACTGGAACGTGGAGATCGACGAGGCCATGTTTCTCGGCGGCCTGCCCAAGGGCGAATTCCTGCGCGAGTTCGAGCCCGACTTCTTCTTCGACGACCAGACCGGCCACATCGAGAACGCCGCGCCGCACGTGCCGGCGGGCCACGTCGCGTCCGGCATCAGCAATCTCTGAATCGCCGGTCGCCTCGCCCCCCAAGCTTGGCGTTTCCAGTTGTAGCCCGGGCGTCGCGGCTCTTCGTGGCCCGTACATTGGCGCGCCCGCACGCGGCCCGCGTGCGTCACCACTTGCGCCCGATGCCCAGGATCATTCCG
>JAKFDI010000086.1:0-8205 GCA_036676235.1 Rhizobacter sp.
CGGCGCCCGCACCCGCACCCGCACCCGCCGAGCCGGTGCGAATCGCCCGCCCGCCGCCGGCGGCCACGCCCGATACACCGCCGCGCGCCAACCCGGCGCGCTGCAGCGACATCCTGATGAAGGCGTCGCTCGAACCCCTGACCCCCGCCGAGACGACCTACCTGAAGGAGGAATGCAAATGACAAGAACCGATTCGATGCGCGCCGTGCACACCGCCGCGCGCGGCTGGCTGTGCGCTGCCGCTGCGGGCCTGGCGCTGCTCGTGGCCGGCTGCGCCGCGCCGCAGGCCACCACCGTGGCCAGCGAGCTGCCGTTCCCGCAGGCGGTGCAGGAGGCGACCGACGGCCTCGTCGGCCAGACGCAGAAGCTGCCGGCCTTCCTCGCCAAGGTGGAGTCCAAGCTTGCCAAGCGCGGCGTGGTGCTCGACCCCATGCTCGACGCCACCACCGGCGAGCAGACCGGCGTGACCGCCCTGCTGCAGCGCTCGGTGACCGACCACATGGCCGCCAAGCACGACCAGTTCGAGCTGCTGCCTTTCGACTCGGCCAGCCTCGCCCGCGCCCAGTACCTGCTGACCGGCACCACCACCCGCGAAGCGCGCGCAGGCGGCCGGGCCGCGTATCGCATCAAGCTCGCGCTGACCGAGCTGAAGAGCGGCAACGTGGTGGCGCAGGCCTCGGCGCTGGCGCAGGGCGACGGGCTGGACGACACGCCGCTGCCCTACTACCGCGACAGCCCCGTGCTGGTGAAGGACAAGGTGCTGGAGGGCTACATCCGCACCACGGCCGCGGCGCCGGGCCAGCGCGCGGACGCCTTCTACCTGGAGCGCATCGGTACCGCCACGCTGATCAACGAGGCGACCACGCTCTACAACGCGGCGCGCTACCAGGACGCGCTGGGCCAATACCGCAGCGCCCTTGCCACGCCCGCGGGCGAGCAGTTGCGCGTGCTCAACGGCATCTACCTCACCAACGCCAAGCTCGGGCGCACGGCCGAGGCCGAGCAGGCCTTCGGCAAGGTGGTGGCGCTGGGCATCGCCTACAACCAGCTCGGCGTGAAGTTCCTCTTCAACCCGGGCTCGACCGAGTTCTGGGCCGACCCGCGCGTGAGCGGCCAGTACGGCATGTGGCTGCGCCAGATCGCCAAGGAGAGCACCGCCGCCAAGGTGTGCATGGATGTGGTGGGCCATACCAGCCGCACCGGCTCCGACCAGTCGAACGAGGTGCTGTCGCTGCAGCGCGCCACCATCATTCGCCAGCGGCTGACGGCCGATGCGCCGCATCTCGCCTCGCGCACCAAGGCGGTCGGCATGGGCTTTCGCGAAAACATCGTGGGCAGCGGCACGGACAACGCAGCCGATGCGCTGGACCGCCGCGTCGAATTCAAGATCGTGCCTTGCAGCTGAGGCGCGGCTGTCGGACGGCGCCGACATGGGCTCGCGCGTTCGTCCGCTGACATTCGCCCCGGCGCCCGCGTACCGTGCAGTCATCGTTCATCAACAGGAGCAACGCATGAACAAGCACCAGGTGAAGGGCGCCGCCAAGGAAGTGGCAGGCAAGGCGCAGGAAGCGGCCGGCCGCGCGGTCGACAGCCCCAAGCATGAAGCGAAGGGCGTGGCCAAGCAGGTCGAAGGCCGCACGCAGAAGAACCTCGGCGACGCCAAGGAAGCGATGCACGATTCGTCGAAGAGGCGCTGAGCGACGGCTTCACGCCGCCATGCAAAAGGGCCCGCAGTCGCGGGCCCTTGGTGTTTGTGCGCAGCGTTCTGCGTCAGCCGCCGACGTAGTCGATGCGGTGCATCGCGCGCGGCATGTCGGCGCCCAGCATTGCTTCATGGCGCACTTCGGCGCGCGTCATGGCCGAGTCATGGGCCGGCATGGCCTGCCATGCGATGAAGCCGAAAGCGCCTTCGGTGGCCGGGTGCTGCACCTCGGCCTCGGCCCGCACCTCGGCGCGGGTGAGCATCGAGTGCGGCGCCGCGGGAAGCGGCAGCGACTCGGCGGCCTGGGCGAAACCGGCGGCGCCGGCGAACGTGAGGGAAGCGAGAGCGAGGCGGATGGACGTGTTCATGAGGTACTCCGGTTCGGGTGGATGAGCGGGCCACCGCTTGCAGCGGCGACACCCTTTCATCTACGCGCGAGCCGACCGGATGGATGCACCCTCAAACAGCTGGACGCGCCACAACACCAGACGCGGCCTTTCCCAAGCAACACCGCGGATCCGGCTCCGCCGGTCCGCTGGTGTGCCCCCTGGGGGCGCGCGAAGCGCGTAGGGGGGTCAGTGATACCCACCCTTCACCTTGCCGCGGAACACCCAATACGAGTAAGTCACGTAGCCCAGAAGAATCGGCAGCAGAAAGAGCGTGCCGACCATCATGAACGCCTGCGACTTCTGCGAAGCCGCCGCGTCCCACAGCGTGATCGAAGGCGGTGCGATGTAGGGCCACAGGCTGATCACGAGGCCGGTGAAGGCGAGGAAGAAGAGGCCGAAGGAGCACAGGAAGGGCAGCACCTCGGCACCGCGGCGCAGGCTGCGCAGCAGCACGCCGGCCACCACCAGCGTGAGCACCGGCACCGGCGCGAACCAGAAGATGTTGGGCAGGCTGAACCAGCGCTCGGCGATGCGCGGCTCGGTGAGCGGCGTCCAGATGCTCATCAGCGCAATGAAGGCCAGCACGCCCCAGAGGCACCGCCGCGCCATCACGCGCGCCCAGTCCTGCAGCTCGCCTTCGGTCTTCATCACCAGCCAGGTCGCGCCCTGCAGCAGGTAGCCGAAGACCAGGCCCACGCCGACCAGCAATGGGAAGAGCGCGAGCCAGTCCCAGCTGGTGCCGGAGAACGCCCGGCCCTCGACCTCGAAGCCGGTGATGAACTGGCCGAGCACCACGCCCTGCGCGAAGGTGGCCAGCAGCGAGCCCCAGAAGAAGCCGCGGTCCCAGATGCCCTTGCGCGCTCCCTCGACCTCGCGGAACTCGAAGGCCACGCCGCGAAACAGCAGGCCCAGCAGCATCAGCAGGATGGGGAAGTAGACGGCCGGGATGATGACCGCAAAGGCGAGCGGAAACACCGCCAGCAGCCCGGCGCCGCCGAGCACCAGCCAGGTCTCGTTGAAGTCCCACACTGGCGCCACCGACGAGATCATCACGTTGCGCTCGTGCGCATCGCGGCGGAAGGCGAACAGCATGCCCACGCCGAGGTCGAAGCCGTCGAGCAGCACGTACATGAACACGGCCAGCGCCAGGATGCCGGCCCACAGCGGCACGAGATCAAGATGCATCGCCGGCTCCCTTCGGTGATGTGGCGTTCGGTTGCGCCACATGGGCTTCGCTCGCCGCCGACAGCGGCCGTGCGGCGCGCGCCTCGGCGTCTTCGCGGCCCTCGGCCTCCTCGGCCGCAGGCGGGCCGCGCAGCACCATGCGCCGCAGCAGCACGAAGCCGCCGCCGAAGATCACGAGGTAGGCCACGATGTAGGCCGACAGCGACAGGGCCACGTCCCCGGTGGTGAGCGAGGGCGTGACCGCATCGGCCGTGCGCATGAGGCCGTACACCACCCAAGGCTGGCGCCCGACCTCGGTGACCGTCCAGCCCGCCAGCACGGCGATGAAGCCGATGGGCATCGTCCAGTGCGCCGCGCGCAGGAAGGACGGCGAGGTGTAGAGCGCGCCGCGCCACCTCTGCCACCAGCCCATGGCGATGACCGCCAGCATCAGCACGCCGATGCCCACCATCACCCGAAACGCGAAGTAGACGATGGCCACCGGCGGTCGGTCTTCGGGCGGCCATTCCTTCAGCCCCTTCACCTCGCCGTTGATGTCGTGCGTGAGGTAGAGGCTGGCGAGCGCGGGAATGGCGATCTCGAAATGGTTCTTCTCGGCCTCCTGGTCGGGAATGGCGAAGAGCGAGGCCGGCACGCGCCGCTGCGTTTCCCAGATGCCTTCCATCGCCGCCAGCTTGGCCGGCTGGTACTTGAGCGTGTTCACGCCATGCAGGTCGCCCACCAGCACCTGCAGGGGCACCATGATCGTGAGGAACATCAGCGACATCTTCACCATCACGCGGCTCTCGGGCACGTGCCGCCCGCGCTGCAGGTAGCCCGCCGCCACCGCCAGGATCACGAAGCCGGTGGTGACGGTGAAGGCGATCACCGTGTGCGTGAGCCGGTACGGAAACGAGGGCGTGAAGATGATGGCGAACAGGTCTTCCGGGTAGAAGCGCCCGTCGACCAGCGTGTGGCCCTGCGGCGTCTGCATCCAGCTGTTGACGGCAATGATCCAGAACGACGAGAGCAGCGTACCGAGCGCCACCATCACAGCCGCCATCACGTGCGCCCACTGCGGCACCAGCTTGCGCCCGAACAGCAGCACGCCGAGGAAGGCCGATTCGAGGAAGAAGGCGGTGAGCACCTCGTAGGCCATCAGCCCGCCGGTGATGTTGCCGGTGGCGTCGATGTAGCGGCTCCAGTTGGTGCCGAACTGGAAGGGCATGACGATGCCCGAGACCACGCCCATGCCGAAGGACACGGCGAAGATCTTGATCCAGAAGGCCGAGAGCCGGCGGTAGATGTCGTCCTTCTTGAGCCACCACAGCGCCTCCAGCGTGGCGATGTAGCAGGCGAGGCCAACGGTGAAGGCCGGCAGCAGGATGTGCCAGGCGATGACCCAGACGAACTGAAGGCGCGAGAGCAGCAAGGCATCCACGGGTTTCGTTCTCCGTCGACAAGGGCCGCGCAACCGTACCGCGGTTCCCGCGGCACCGGGGCAAGGCCGCGTGGGTGGCGTGGCGAAGCGCGGCGACACTCGTGCCATGACCGCGCTCATTGCCGCCTTCATCGTCGCCAGCGCCTTCGCCACCGCCCTGCTGTCGGGCATCTTCGGCATGGCCGGCGGGCTGGTGCTGATGGGCGCGCTGGCGCTGGTGCTGCCGGTCTCGGCCGCCATGGTCACGCACGGCGTGCTGCAGATCGTGGCGAACGCCTGGCGCGCGATCCTGCTGCGCGGGCACATCGAGTGGCGCATCGTCGGCCACTACGCCATCGCTTCGCTGGCTGCGGGTGCGGTGGTGGCGCTGCTGTCCTTCGTGCCGTCCAAGCCGGTGCTTTACGTGCTGCTCGGCCTCGTGCCGCTGCTCGTGTGGCTGCCGCCCGGCCTGCTGGCGCTCGATGCGGCCCGCCGCCCGCATGCGCTGGCCTCGGGCTTCGTCGTCACCAGCGTCAACCTGCTGGCCGGCGTGGCCGGGCCGCTGCTCGACGTGTTCTTCGTGCGCACCGCGCTCGGGCGGCACGCCATCGTCGCCACCAAGGCGGCCACGCAGGTGTTCAGCCATCTCGCCAAGGTGGCGGTGTACGGCCTGCCGATGGCCGCCTCGTGGGGCGACGCGGCGGGCGGGCTGCCGCCGTGGTGGGTGTTCGCGCTGGCGGTGCCGCTGTCGATGCTCGGCACGGCCACTGGCGGGCGCCTGCTCGACCGCATGAACGACGTGAACTTCAAACGCTTCACGCGCTGGATCGTCACGGCGATCGGCGCGCTCTACCTGCTGCAAGGCGCCGCACTGCTGCTGCGCGGCGCGTGATCGTGTGCGGAGCGGGCACGCCCGTTGCCAGTATGGAGCGGACGCCCGGATGTCTCCCTCCTCGGGAGCGGGCGCACACAAACAGGCGCTGCCGTTTGCGCGAGGCTTTTCTCGCCGGCGCCGATTCCACCGTCACGTAGGAGAACTCCATGAGAAACCTGTTCGTTGCCAGCTCGATCGCCGTCGCCAGCCTGTTCGCCGTGACCGGCTGCGCCGTAACCGACGACCAGAGCACCGTGGGCGAGTTCGTCGACGACGCCGCCATCTCCACCAAGGTGAAGGCCAAGTTCGCCGAGGACAAGCAGGTCAGCGCCATGCGCATCCAGGTCGAAACCCTCAAGGGCGAGGTGCAGCTGTCCGGCTTTGCCGCGAGCCAGGCAGAGAAGGAGCGTGCCGGGCAGATCGCGCGGAGCGTGGACAACGTGACCCGTGTGCGCAACAACATCGTGGTTCGCTCCGGCAGCAACTGACAGACGGCGAAGTCCGGCACCGGCGGCCGCACGCCGGGCTTCGCCTCTTGTGTTCCAGCGCGGCCGCCACGCCGATACGACGCGAGGATTCGCGCATGCCGCACGCGCTGATCGTTGACGACGATCCCGACACGCTGGAATGGATCGCGACCTTGGCCGCGGCCGAGGGCTACACGGTCGCGAAGGCCGATTCGCTGCGCCAGGCGCGCGTCCAGCTCGTGCGGCAGGCGCCCGACGTGCTGGTGACCGACCTCCACCTGCCCGACGGCCGTGGCGTCGATCTCGCGCGAGACCTCGGCAACGAGTCGCCGCGACACACTGCGGTCGTGCTGATGACCGGCCAGGCCTCCGTCGAAAGCGCCATCGAGGCGGTGCGCCTGCATGCGGCCGACTACCTCGTGAAGCCCGTCGATCCGCAGCGACTGGTCGCGCTGCTGCGCCGGCCTGGCGCCGCAGGAGCAGCCAGCGACGAGGTGGAGCCGCGCCGCGAGGAACTGCGCAACGGCCGCTTCGGCCACATGGTGGGCGAGTCGCCGCCGATGCGCGTGCTCTACGAAGCCATCTCGCGCGTGTCGCCGACCGGCGCGACCGTGCTGCTCACCGGCGAGAGCGGTACCGGCAAGGAGTTGGCGGCACGCACCATCCACGAACTCAGCCGGCGCCGGCGCTTCCCGTTCCTTGCGATCAACTGCGGTGCGGTCGCGCCCAACCTCGTCGAGAGCGAACTCTTCGGCCACGAGAAGGGCAGCTTCACCGGTGCCGACAGCCAGCACCGCGGCTTCTTCGAGCAGGCGCGCGGCGGCACGGTGTTTCTCGACGAGGTGACCGAGATGCCGCGCGACCTGCAGGTCAAGCTGCTGCGCGTGCTCGAGACGGGCACTTTCATGCGCGTGGGCTCGACCGAACCGGTGCAGGCCGACGTGCGCATCATCGCCGCGACCAACCGCGCGCCCGAACGGGCCGTGGCCGAGGGGCGCTTTCGCGAAGACCTGTACCACCGCCTCAACGTCTTTCCCATCCGCCTGCCGCCGCTGCGCGAGCGCGGTGGAGACATCGAACTCCTGGCGCAGCAGTTCCTGAGCGAGATGAACCGCGACGAAGGCACGGCCAAGACCTTCGCGCCTGCGGCGCTGGCGAGCCTGTACGCCATGCCCTGGCCGGGCAATGTGCGCCAGTTGCGCAACCACGTGCAGCGCGCCTACATCCTCGCCGACGAGGTCATCGAAGACGTGGATGCGCCGCCGCTGGTAGCCACGACGGCGGCCGAGGAAGGCGGGCTGGTCGTGGTGCGCGTGGGCACGCCGCTGGTCGAGGTGGAACGCCGCGTGACCATGGCGACGCTCGCGCAATGCGGCCACGTCAAGCGCACGGCGGCCCGCATTCTCGGCATCAGTCTGAAGACGCTCTACAACCGGCTCGAGGCGTATGCCAACGCGGACCGGCAGCGTGCGCTGGCGCCGGTGAGAGAGGCGATGGAGGAGTTGCCGATGGTGACGGGCGAAGCGGCGGTGGCGGGGGGGTTGGGCAGGCACTGATCGAATCAGAGACTGCTCGCGCTGGTTTCCCGTCCCGCGTTCGCGCTGAGGTATCGAGGGGTTCGTTGCTTGCAAACCCGTTTGCGCTGAGCCTGTCGAAGCGCTGCTTGGTACGCGTTGGTTGCTTGATCGAAGCGGTGTGCGCTGTTGAGGCCGGCCGGGTCTCGCCCCGGCGGGCGAGTCACTTCTTCTGTCTCGCCAGAAGAAGTGACCAAGAAGAGGCGACCCGGAGGCGTCGCCCCTCGCTGCGCGAGGGGTGCGCTGCGATGCTCGGACTTTGCAGCCTCGCGCAGAACTCGCTACGCGCCCTGCGGGCGCTGCGCTCAAACAGCTGCGCGAAGTCAGAAGTGGAGGGGCGCTGACGCGCCCGGCTGCAAAGCCCTGCGCTTCTCGCCGACGCCTACGGGAAGCGACACGGCTCGCTGCGCATCGCCCGAAGGCTTCGCCCACCAAGCCGAGGCGCAGCGAGGTGTGGCTGGTGTTCCGGGGTCCCCGTGGGAGGCGTCGAGGAGCGCCTTCGTTGACTGACTTCGCGCGGCTGTTTGAGCGCAGCGCCCGCAGGGCGCGTAGCGAGTTCTGCGCGAGCGCCAAAGTCCGAGCACCGCAGAGCAGTCCGCTGCAAGCGGACCGCCG